>NZ_JBVHRF010000006.1:0-575969 GCF_055567035.1 Streptomyces sp. NPDC027185
GGGCGTTTCCGGTCCCCGGTGGGAGGCGGGGTGGCCTTCGGCTTTCGCTTTCCGGCCTTTCCGACTCTAGCAGATCCGATTCTCGCCGTTTCCGGCCCGAATTCGTTTCCGATTACCCGTCGGAGGGGTTTTGCCTTTCGGCTGACCCGAACATTATCAGAAAGCATTTCGCCCGAGAGAACCGGGAGAGTTTCTGCTAAGTGATTCGGGTGGCTCCGTCGGGTTGAATTCCGATCGGAGCGAGATATGAGACTAACCGTCGCGATGGAACCTGTCCAGCTCCCGCAACCGTTCGAATCTACCTCCCCGAGACTCCCGTGTCAACGGGTTTCCTGGGGAGCTACAAACAATACCAGCCCAGCGGGGTGCGACGCACATCGGGGGCGGGGTGTCGCTACGGGAAGACCGACGGCGGGGAGTCAAGGGATTCGAGCTCGATGCCGGGGGCGGAGAGGACGACGTCGCCGGCGAGGTGGACGGTGTGCTGTTCGCCGGTCTCCAGGTCGTTGACCTGGTACTCGTCGTCGATCAGCGGGGCGTTGTCAGTGGCGTGTGCTGTGCTGGAGACCAGGGCCCAGGACTGGTCGAGTGTGCGGGGTGCGAGGACGGGGGGTGTGAAGGCCACGAGCCGGGCGCGAATGGCTCCGGCTTCGAGGGCGGGGCGCAGGAGCCTCGCGGTGGCGATGAGGAAAGCGGGGGACGCGCCGGTGAAGGCGTGGGCGGGGACGTTGCCCTCTGTTGCGTGGCTGCCGGTGGGGTCGGTGCGCACCCAGGTGACGCCGTCGAGTGCGGCGCCGCGTACCTGCCAGGCGCCGGCGTGGAGTTCGAGGCGGAGGGGGCGGCCCCGTTCGTCGAGGGTGAGGTCGACGGAGCCGGCGTGGGCGCCGGAGGGGGAGGTGATCTGGGAGACGTAGCGCCAGCCGGAGGGGCCGGTGGCGCAGTGGAAGTGTTCTTCGCCGAGGGGGGTGTGGTCGTGCGGATCGTGCAGGGAGTAGTGGCCGCGGGGCATGGGGGTCCTTCGGGCGGGCGGGGGCGGGGTTGCGGGCTCCGGGCCGGGACGGGCTGTTCGGTGAGGGGTGACCGCTCGATGCGGGCCGGGGTGTGGGGGGTGCCGGTGCGCGGCGGTGCCCCTGTCCGTGGGGTGGTACGGGCCAGGCCCTCGCCCGGTGGGGCGAGGGCCTGGCTTCACCGGCTGCTGCGGGTGTTACGCGTCCGCTCAGTAGCGGTAGTGGTCGGGCTTGTACGGGCCCTCGACCTTGACGCCGATGTAGGCGGCCTGCTCCGGGCGGAGCGTGGTGAGCTTGACGCCCAGCGCGTCCAGGTGGAGGCGGGCGACCTTCTCGTCCAGGTGCTTGGGCAGGACGTAGACGTCGGTCGGGTACTCCTCCGGCTTGGTGAAGAGCTCGATCTGGGCCAGGGTCTGGTCCGCGAAGGAGTTGGACATCACGAAGGAGGGGTGACCGGTCGCGTTGCCGAGGTTCAGCAGGCGGCCCTCGGAGAGGACGATCAGGACCTTGCCGTCGGGGTGGGTCCAGGTGTGGACCTGCGGCTTGACCTCGTCCTTGACGATGCCGTCGAGCTTGGCGAGGCCCGCCATGTCGATCTCGTTGTCGAAGTGGCCGATGTTGCCGACGATGGCCTGGTGCTTCATCCGGGCCATGTCGGAGGCCATGATGATGTCCTTGTTGCCCGTCGTGGTGATGAAGATGTCGGCGGTCTCGACGACCTCGTCCAGGGTGGTGACCTGGTAGCCGTCCATCGCCGCCTGGAGTGCGCAGATCGGGTCGACCTCGGTGATGATCACGCGGGCGCCCTGGCCGCGGAGCGACTCCGCGCAGCCCTTGCCGACATCGCCGTAGCCGCAGACCACGGCGGTCTTGCCACCGATGAGGACGTCGGTGGCGCGGTTGATGCCGTCGACGAGGGAGTGGCGGCAGCCGTACTTGTTGTCGAACTTCGACTTGGTGACGGCGTCGTTGACGTTGATCGCCGGGAAGAGGAGTTCGCCGTCGCGGTGCATCTCGTAGAGACGGTGCACGCCAGTGGTCGTCTCCTCCGTCACGCCGCGGATCTCCGAGGCGAGGCGGGTCCACTTCTGCGGGGTCTCGGCGACGGTGCGGGTGAGCAGCTCCAGGATGGCGCGGTGCTCATCGCTCTCGGCGGTGTCGACGGAGGGGACCTTGCCGGCCTTCTCGTACTCGACGCCCTTGTGGACGAGGAGGGTGGCGTCGCCGCCGTCGTCGAGGATCATGTTCGGGCCGCCGGTGGGCGAGTTCGGCCAGGTCAGGGCCTGCTCCGTGCACCACCAGTACTCCTCCAGGGACTCGCCCTTCCAGGCGAAGACCGGGACGCCCCGGGGGTCGTCCGGGGTGCCGTCGGGACCGACGGCGATGGCCGCGGCGGCGTGGTCCTGGGTGGAGAAGATGTTGCAGGACGCCCAGCGGACCTCGGCGCCCAGGGCGACCAGGGTCTCGATGAGGACGGCGGTCTGCACGGTCATGTGCAGGGAGCCGGTGACGCGGGCGCCCGCCAGGGGCTGGGCCGCGGCGTATTCCTTGCGGATCGCCATCAGGCCGGGCATCTCGTGCTCGGCGAGGGTGATCTCCTTGCGGCCGAATGCGGCGAGGGAGAGGTCGGCGACCTTGAAGTCCTGGCCGGTGGCTGCGGTGGTCATACGGGCTGCTCCTCGTACGGCGAGGTGGATGTCGGGCTGGGCAGTCTGCGGCGCGGGCAGGCGGGAGCGCACGCGGAAGCGGACGCACCTCTCCCCTGGCCGCAGCGCAGTCCGTCGGAGGCCCTCTCTCCCTCGGCCGGTCCGCGGTGCGGGCCGCCCGACCGCCATCAGCAGCGACGTCTGGCACTGGGGACGAATCTACACCGACCGGCTCGGCGGCCCCAGCCCGCCTCGGCTCATTCTGTGCGCTGCGGGTGCGGCGCTCCGGGCCCTGGCGGGTGCTCCGTACGGGGGCGTGAGGAAGGGGTGAGCCGGGTGGCCGCGCGGGTCGGGGCCTCGGGCGGGGGTGGCCGCCGTGCTGTGGTGCGGGGGTCGATCGGGGCCGAGATCGTGTGGTGGTCGCGTGGTCCGTGGGGTGTGGGGCGGAGTCCGGTGGTGCGGGGTTCGCAGGGGCGGTCCGTCCGGCGAGGGGGTGTGGGGGCGCCCGGTCGGTGGGGGCGTGGCCCGCCGGGGGCGTTGGTGCCGGGCTTCGTTCCTGTCCTTGGTGTCCGGGTGCGGAGCGGGTGGTGGGGTGCGGGTGTGCGAAAGGCCCCGCACCGGCGGGCGGTGCGGGGCCTGGCGGATCGCGGCGGGAAGCGGGGCCCGGGGCGGTGCGTCCGTCCCGGCGGTGGCTTTCCGCGGAGGGGTCAGCGGCCGCCGGGGGACTTCTCGGGGTCGGCGCCGGCGGCTGCGGCGGCCTCGTCGTAGATGTCCGGCTCCAGGTAGATGACCCGGGCGATGGGGACGGCGGCGCGGATGCGTTCCTCGGCGGCGTTGATGGCGTCGGCGACCTCGCGGGCGGTGTCGTCGTGCTGTACCGCGATCTTGGCGGCGACGAGCAGTTCCTCGGGGCCGAGGTGGAGGGTGCGCATGTGGATGACGCGGGTGACGGTGTCACCGTCGACGACCGCCGCGCGGATCTTGGCGACCTGGTCGGCGCCCGCTGCCTCGCCGAGCAGCAGTGACTTGGTCTCCGCGGCGAGGACCAGCGCGATCAGGACGAGGAGCGCGCCGATGCACATGGTGCCGATGCCGTCCCAGACGCCGTTGCCGGTGGCGAGGGTGAGGCCGACGCCGCACAGGGCGAGGACGAGACCGATGAGCGCGCCGAAGTCCTCCAGCAGGACGACGGGCAGCTCGGGGGCCTTGGCACGGCGGATGAACTGCGCCCAGCTCTGCTTGCCGCGCAGCTCGTTGGACTCCTTGAGTGCCGTACGGAAGGAGAAGCCCTCGGCGATGACGGCGAAGACGAGGACGGCGACCGGCCAGTACCAGTTGTCGAGGGCGTGCGGCTCGTGGATCTTCTCGTAGCCCTCGTAGAGCGCGAAGACGCCGCCGATGGTGAAGAGGACGATGGAGACGAGGAAGCCGTAGATGTAGCGCTCGCGGCCGTAGCCGAAGGGGTGTTCCTCGGTGGCGGCGCGCTTGGCCTTCTTGCCGCCGAGCAGGAGCAGGCACTGGTTGCCGGAGTCGGCGACCGAGTGCACCCCCTCGGCGAGCATGGACGACGAGCCGCTGAAGGCGAACGCCACGAACTTCGCTGCGGCGATCGCCAGGTTGGCGCCCAGCGCCGCGACGATCGCCTTGGTTCCGCCTGATGCACTCATGAGTGCCTTATGTCCCTTCCGTCGACCGGCTTTACTGCCTCTTTAAGGCTGTGGGGCGGTCATTGTCGCAGCACGGCCCCGGGGCGGTGCGAGGTGCCCGGCGAGTGGACGGTGCCCGGGGCGGTCGTGGCAGGTCAGGGGCCGGGTGGCGGTGGCACCGGAGATCGCGGGACGCGGAGTGGGGCGGCTCGCGGGGACTTCCCAAGGGGGCGCGTCGTCGGGTACGCCGTCGGCGGTCGGTACGGGGCGGGCGTCCCGGCGTCCCGGCGTCCCGGCGTCCCGGCGTCCCGGCGTCCCGGCGTCCCGGCGTCCCGGCGTCCCGGCGTCCCGGCGTCCCGGCGTCCCGGAAAAGCATGCCCTCGGCACCGGTCAGGTCATAGGCCGTGCGCAGGCAGGCGGCCGGGAGTCCGCCGATTCGCGGCAGACCAGCGGGTTCGGGCCCGGACGTCCCGGGCCGGCTAGGCGACGACCGTGGCGCGGAAGAGCGTGCCCTCGCCGGAGAGGGTGATCCGTTCCCCGGCCGGGACGAAGGCGGATTCTCCCGGGGAGAGACTCAACTCGGGCTCTTCCTTAGGGAGTTCGGTGCGGGCCACGACCGTACCGGACGTGCAGAGGAGGACCTGCGGGGTGCGGGCGTCCAGGGTGCGGGGGGCGGCGCCGGGGGCGAGGACGTGGCGGGAGAGCCGGAACTCGTCGGCGGGGGTGTCGTAGACCTCCTCGCCGCCGGTCTCCTCGGGGCGGAGGATGCCGGGGTCGCCGGGGGTGAAGCGGACGATGCGCAGCAGTTCGGGGACGTCGATGTGTTTGGGGGTCAGGCCGCAGCGCAGGACGTTGTCGGAGTTGGCCATCAGCTCGACGCCGAGGCCGTTGAGGTAGGCGTGCGGGACGCCGGCGCCGAGAAAGAGTGCTTCGCCGGGCTGGAGCGTCACGTGGTGGAGCAGCATCGCGGCGAGGACGCCGGGGTCGCCCGGGTAGTGGTGGCCGAGGGCGGCGTAGGCGGCGTAGGCGGAGGCGTGCGGGCCGCCTTCCGCGCCCCGCCGGGCGGCGGCCGCGGCGGCGTGGTCGACGGAGTCGGCGAGGGCGGCGCGGTCGGTGCCGAGGAGGGCGGTCAGGACCTCGCGGAGCGCGTCGGCCTCGGGTTCGGCGCGCAGGATGTCGACGTACGGCTTGAGCGCGTCGACGTCGAGGCCCGCCAGCAGGTCGGCGGCCTCCGCGGGGTGCCGGAAGCCGCAGAGGCCCTCGAAGGGGGTGAGGGCGCAGAGCAGCTCGGGCTTGTGGTGCGGGTCCTTGTAGTTGCGGTGCGGGGCGTCGCGGGGGACGCCGCGCCGCTCCTCGTCGGCGTAGCCCGCCTCGGCCTGGGCGCGGTCGGGGTGGACCTGGAGGGAGAGCGGGGAGCCCGCGGCGAGGAGTTTGAGGAGGAAGGGCAGGCGCGGGCCGAAGGCACGGACGGTGGGCTCGCCCAGTTCCGCCCCGGGGTCGGCGGCGATGACGTCGGCGAGGGAGACGGGGCCGGCGCCGCGGTCGACGCGCGAGGGGGCGCCGGGGTGGGCACCCATCCACATCTCGGCCTGGGGTTCGCCGGTGGGCTCGGTGCCGAGCAGCTCCGGCAGAGCGGTGACGGAGCCCCAGGCGTAGGGGCGCACGGTGTTGTCGAGGCGGTCCATGGGGCTGCTGCTTCCTGCGTGACGTACGGGAGGAGGTTTCCGTGGGGCGTACGGGCGGCGGCCCCGCGGGGTGGTCGCGGGGCCGCCCTCACAGATCACTCGGTGTCGGCGAGCGCGAGGTAAACGGCGGCGAAATCCGCGATGGCGAGTAGTTCGGCGGCGATCTCCAGATCCGTGCCCTCGGACGGTTCCAGCGCGCTGACGGCGGTGCCGCGATCCTCGGCGAGGGCGTGGGCGGCGCGGGTCGCGGAGAGCGGGCCGGGGGCGTGTTCGCGCAGCAGGATGACCCGGGCGTGGAGGGCGGCGGGCTGTTCGACGCGGTCGCGGAAGAAGTCGTCCGGGTCGGCGCCGGCGGCGAGCGCTCCGGAGAGCAAGGTGCGGTGTGCGACGAGCGCCTCGGGGAGTTCGGCGGCGAGGGCGGGGCGTCCGGCGAGGCTCGCGAGTTCGGCGGTGAAGTGGCGGCCGACGGCGCCGGCCACCCGCCCTTCGGTCCAGATCAGCGGCAGGGCGTCGGCGACCTCGGCGGCCAGGGTCTTGGCCGGGTTGGTGTACGTGGCGGCGGCCGGGCCGCAGTCCCCGGCCAGCTGGTCGAGGCGGTCGGCGAGGCGGGTGAGCGCGTCGGGCGGGGCGCTGACCAGCCCGATCCGGTCGGCGAGCGCGAGGATCGGGGTGAGCAGCGACCAGAGGGTGCCCGGGGCGGCGGGCGGGGCGCCCTCGACATCGAACTCGGCGTCGTACGCGGTGGTCGCCAGCGGGACGGCGAGACCGCGGGCCTGGCGGACGGCCTCGGCGAGCGGGGAGCCCGCCGGAGTCACGGCGACGACGGAGCAGCCGCGGCGGTAGGCGCCCTCGACCAGCTCGGCGAGACCGGGGTCGGAACCGTCGGGTCCGGCGATGAGGACCAGGTCGAGGGGGCCGCACCAGCCGGGCAGCGTCCAGCGCAGGGCGCCGGGGCGGGCGTCGACGCCGGTGGGCGGGATGTGGGTGACGGGGCAGCTGCCGCCGCCGAGCGCGCCGAAGAGGTCGGCGACGCAGGGGGCGACGGGGCCGGGCCCGGCGACGAGGACGGCGCGGGGCCGCCCGTCCGGGACGAGGTCGGCGATCCCGCCCTCGGCGGCGCCGCGGGCGGCGGTACGGACCCGGGCGCCGGATTCGGCGACGCCGCGCAGCAGGCCGTAGCGGTCGGCGCGGGCCAGCGCCTCGGGATTGTCGAGGAGTGACTCGTCGAGCATGGTGGGCGCGGCCTCCGTTCGCCGGTGCGGGCGGGACACGCCGGGCGGTGCCGGGGCCGGGCCCCGGCGGCGTCCGGTCAGGCGGGGCGGCGGGCCTCGTCGACGAGGAGTACGGGGATGCCGTCCCGCACGGGGTAGGCGAGGCCGCAATCGGTGGAGGTGCAGGTCAGCTCGGCGGGGTCGGCCGCCGTCCGGTCCGCCAGCGGCGCGTGGCACGCGGGACAGGCGAGGATCTCGATGAGGCTGGCGTCGACCGGCATGGGGGCTTGCTCCTTCGATGGTTGCGGCCCCGCCAGCCTACCGCCGGGTGGGGGGCGGGGGCCTGTCGTCGGGGGTGCGGGAGGCGTCGGGGGCACGGCAGGCCGTGGCGGGCGTGCCCCGGCCGCCGGGCCGTCGCGGCGGAGGGGCGGGAGCTGCGTGCGGGCGGGGCGAAGGCCGCGGGCGGGGCCGGGCGGTTCCGGACGGGGAGCGGCAGACCGGGACGGCCCCCGGCGGGCGGCGGAATCCCGTGGTCGGCGCGGCCCGCGGCCGGGAAGTCCTCCGCCTCACGCACCCTGACCTGCCTCGGCCTCAACAACCGGGGGCAGGCCGCCCTGCTGGTCCACGACGCCCGCCGGCGGCCGCGCCGGGCCCGCGGGCCACGCTCCGGCACAGGTCCGCGCCCTCAGCCCCGGCCTCGGACCGGCCCCGTCGGCAGGCGTACCCGGCCCGGCAAGGCTCCGCCCCCGCCTTACGCGCGGACGATCCCCAGGACCTCGTCGCGTACCCGGGCGACGGTGGCGGCGTCGCGGGCCTCGACGTTCAGGCGGAGGAGGGGCTCGGTGTTGGAGGCGCGGAGGTTGAACCACCAGTCGGCGGCGGTGACGGTCAGGCCGTCGAGTTCGTCGAGGGTGGTGTCGTCGCGGTGCCCGTAGGCGGTCCTGACGGCGGCGAGGCGGCCGGCCTGGTGGGCGACGGTGCTGTTGATCTCGCCGGAGGCGGCGTAGCGGTCGTACTCCGCGACGAGCCGGGAGAGCGGGCGGTCCTGGCCGCCGAGGGCCGCGAGGACGTGGAGGGCGGCGAGCATGCCGGTGTCGGCGTTCCAGAAGTCGCGGAAGTAGTAGTGGGCGGAGTGCTCGCCGCCGAAGATCGCGCCGGTCTTCGCCATCTGCTCCTTGATGAAGGAGTGGCCGACGCGGGTGCGGACGGCGGTGCCGCCGTGCTCCTTCACCACCTCGGGGACGGACCAGGAGGTGATGCAGTTGTGGATGACCGTGCCGCCGGGGTGCTTGGCCAGCTCGCGGGCGGCGACCAGCGCGGTGATCGCGGACGGGGAGACCGGGTCGCCGTGCTCGTCGACGACGAAGCAGCGGTCGGCGTCGCCGTCGAAGGCGAGGCCGAGGTCGGCGCCGGTGGCGCGGACGCGCTCCTGGAGGTCGGTGATGTTCTTCGGGTCGAGGGGGTTGGCCTCGTGGTTGGGGAACGAGCCGTCCAACTCGAAGTAGAGCGCGTCCACTTCGAGAGGGAGCCCGGCGAGGACGGTCGGGACGGTGTGGCCGCCCATGCCGTTGCCCGCGTCGACGACCACCTTCAGGGGGCGGATGCCCGACAGGTCGACGAGGGAGCGCAGGTGGGCGGCGTACTCCGCCAGGACGTCGCGTTCGCCGACGGTGCCGGGGACGGCGGTGGGCTCCGGGGCGCCCTCGTCCGCCCAGCGCTCCACCAGGGCGCGGATGTCGGCGAGACCGGTGTCCTGGCCGACGGGGGCGGCGCCGGCGCGGCACATCTTGATGCCGTTGTACTGCGCGGGGTTGTGCGAGGCGGTGAACATCGCGCCGGGCAGACCGAGGGCGCCGCTGGCGAAGTACAGCTCGTCGGTGGAGCAGAGGCCGATGTGGGTGACGTCCGCGCCGCGCGCCGCGGCGCCGCGGGCGAACGCCTGGGCCAGCTCCGGCGAGGAGGGCCGCATGTCGTGTCCGATGACGATCGCGTCGGCGGCGGTGACCTCGGCGAAGGCGGCGCCGAACAGCTCGGCGAGCGAGGCGTCCCACTGATCGGGCACGACACCGCGCACGTCGTACGCCTTCACGAGCTGCGACAGATCAGCCACGGCCACTCCTCCTGGAATCGGTACGCGAGATCGGTACGGGAGTCCCAACCTACCCGGAGGTACTGACAGCGGCCCGAACGGACATCGGGTACGCGCCAGGCGGTACGCGGACGGCGTGCGGCCCGTGACGGGCCGCACGCCGGAAGGGAAACGGGCCTTCACCGGAAGGTGGACGGCGGCGGGAACCGGGCCGCGCGAGGGGCGGACCGGGCGTCAGGAACCAGGCCGGCACGCGGAGCTGACCTGGCGTCAGGAATCCGGCGAGCGCAGGACCCGGAGGTGACCGCGGCGCGGGGCACCCGGCTGAGGGTCGCGGGGCTCGGGCCGCTCCGGGGCGGCGGGGCGCTCCGGGGGACGGGCGGCCTCGCGGACCGCGTTGGCGAGGGCTTCGAGGTCGTCACCGCCGGGGCGGGCCGGACCGGGATCGACGGCGAGGCGGACGACTTCCCAGCCACGGGGCGCGGTCAGGCGCTCGGAGTGCTCGGCGCACAGGTCGTAGCAGTGGGGTTCCGCGTAGGTGGCGAGCGGCCCGAGCACGGCGGTCGAATCCGCATAGACGTACGTCAGCGTTGCGACGGCGGGGCGGCCGCACGCAGTGCGCGAACAGCGACGTACAGGGCTCACGACGTTGGACGGTACCGCACTCTTGACCGGGCCGCGACGACTCACCTCCCGCTCGGCCGACCGTGTCGTCCCACTTCGTCCGGTGCGTCTGACCTGCACCCGCTCGCGGCGGCCTGCGCCGGACGGCACGGAAAGGGCCGTCCGGCGGCGGAACGCGTGCCGCTCCGGGGCGGCACGCGGGGATTCCCCGGCGGGAGATGGGGAGAAAAGGGGCAAATCTCCGGAAGGAGAGGCCGGGGAGGGCCATGAGCCCGGGGCGGGCGGCGGGGCGGGGACGGGGTCGCGTCAAATGAACACAATCGTTATCGGACCGGTCATCCGCCCCCGTGTTCCCGGATGCCTCGCTCCGCCTCCCCGGAAGGGCCGCGGCGGCTACGCTCGGAGGCGATGGACACGTCCGAACCGCCCCGCCCGACGGAGCCGCGCCCGCGCCGCCGTGACCGCCACGGCCGTGGCATGCGCGGCCCCATCGCCCCGCCGCAGGTCCCGCTCTCGGTCAGCCGCGCCGACGCCTTCGAGGACCTCGTCCACGACGCGCGTGACCGGCTGGAGCGGCGCTGGCCGCAGCTGTCCGGCGTCGACTTCTTCGTGCAGGAGGTGCCGCTGTTCGGTCCGGAGGACGGGGCGGAGCCGGACGACGGGACGGTGCCGCTGGGGCGGGCGGTCCCGGCCGCCGGGCCGCACCGTGACCGCGTCATCGTCTACCGCCGCCCGGTCGAGATCCGTACCAAGAGCCGGGACGAGCGGGCGCTGCTGGTCCACGAGATCGTCGTGGAGCAGGTCGCCGAACTCCTCGGGCTGGCCCCGGAGTCGGTGGATCCGCGCTACGGCCAGGACTGATCCGGCCGCCGCGCGTCCACCGCTCCCCCGGGCCGCCCGGCCCGGGGTCCGTCGGCCGGTCAGTCCGTCAGCAGGGAGAGGTCCTGGCCCGCGGTCGGGACGACCACCGTTCCCCGGTCGTCCGGCAGGGTCTGCACGGTGAAGGCGGGGACGGAGCCCTGCGGCTGGGCGAGGGTGCGGGCCGCGTGGACCGGGCCGCTGCCGGGGGCCGGTGTCAGCGTCAGGGCGTAGCCGCCCTTGAGGCCCTGGGGGCGCGGCGGTTCGACGGCGAGGGTGGTGCCGCCCTTGACCGTGTACGTCTTGCTGACCGGGGTGCCGCCGCCGCTGCCCGCCGAGGCGGTGACGGTGACCTTGGCGTCCTTGCCCTTCTCCGGGGCGACCAGGGAGAGCGTGGAGCCCTTGGCACGGTTGTCGGCGGCGGTGGCACGGGCCTCGACGGGCCGGGTCGCGGGGATGAACGCCATCTCCTGGTTGTCGCCCTTGCCGCGGGTCACCTGAAGCGCCGCGACGATCGGGGCGCGGGAGCCGCCGTCGGCGGGCGTCAGCACCAGTGAGCCCGCCTCGCCCTGGTTCTTGAGGTCGACCGCCGTCGTCATCCCGCTCTTGACGTGCAGCGACTCCAGTCCGGCCGGAGTGATCGAGCCGGTCGGGGTGGCCAGTTGCACCTTCAGGTCGGCGTCGGTGTCGCCGGGCGCCAGGACGATCAGCCGGACGGAGGTGGCGTCGGCGGGGATGCCGGGGAGCACCGCGCCGGGCGCCGGGTCGGCGGCGGCCGGGAGCCAGTCGCCGCCCAGGTGGGTGTCGGACGCCTGCACGGAGGCGCCGATCCGGCCCTCGCGGGCGGTGACGTGCAGTGCCGCGTCGGGCTGCGGGGAGGTGGTGAGGGTGGAGAGCAGCACCGGGACGGTGGTGTGCGGCGGGACGGCGATGTTCTCGCCCGCCTCGCCGCTGAGCGCGCCGTCCTTGCCGCGCAGTTCGAGGTCGACGACGGCCTGGGTGGCGTCGGGGTTGGTGAGGTGGACGTAGTCCTGGCGGTCCTTGCCGGTGCTGACGCCCGGGAACCAGAACGTGGTGTCGGGCGCGGCGCAGCTCAGCCCGAGCAGGCCGCGGCCGGAGCCCGCGGCGACCGAGGTGGTCTGCTGGACGGTCCAGCCGGGCGCCAGCGCGCCGTCGGCCTCGCCGGTCAGCGCGGGCGCGTCGGAACGGTTGGTGGTGGCGGTGACGGGGGTGCCCGCGCTCTTCAGCGGGGCGACCGGCTTCCTGTCGTGCGGCGGCACGGCCTGCTGCCCGGCCTCCGGAGCACCGCCGTCCGCGCCGTCCTTGCCCCCCTTGCCGTCCTTGCCGTCCTTGCCGTCCTTGCCGTCCTTGCCCTTTCCCTTGCCGCCGGTGGTCTCCTGGACCGTTCCGGCGGCGTGGAGTTCGGCGGTGCCCTTTCCGGCGGCGCCCTTGGGCGAGAACGCGGTGTACGTGGTCTCGCCGACGTCCGAGGAGGTCGGGGTCGGGCAGAGGAGTGCGGAGCGTTCGACCGGCTTGCGGGCCGCGCCGTGCGCCGCCTCGGCGGGGGCACCGCCGGGGGCCGCGACGGCGGCGACACCGGTCGCCGCGGCGAGCGCGACCGCCGCGGCGGTCAGGGTCATCATCGTGGGCTTCACTGCTGCTCGCTCCCGTCACGGCGCGGTCCGGCGGCCGGGCCGGGGTACGTCGTGCCGTCGTCGTAGGGCTGCTGGGCCGGGATCTGCTGCCCGTCGTAGGACTGCTGCCCCGGGTAGGGCTGCTGCCCGTAGGCGTACGGGTCGTAGCCGCCGGGCTGCGGGGCGCCGGTCCCGTACGGGTCGGCCGGGTGGCCGCCGGGCTGCTGCTGATAGGGGTCGGCCTGCCCGTACCCGTACGGGACCTGGGCGGCGTCGCCGTACGGGGCGGGGGTGCCGTCGCCGTACGGGGCGGGGGCCGCGTCACCGTACGGCGCCTGGTGAGCGTCGCCGGTGTCATGGCCGAACTGCTGCGGGACGGGGGCCGGGCCGCCGGGGTGCGGGGCGGCCGACGGGTCGCCGGGCTGCGGGGTGCCGCCCCACGGGTCGTACGGGCTCTGCGGTGCCACCGCGTACGGGTCGTGTGAGGCCGGGGCGTACGGGTCCGGGTCCTGGCCGGGGGCCGGGGCGGCGGAGGGCGCGTCGCCGGGCGCCGGGGCGACGTCGGCGTCCGGGGCGGGGGCCTCGGCGGCCTGGGCGGCCGCGCGCAGCCGGCGGGCGCGGCGGCCGTCGCCGGTGGCGGCCAGGGCCTGCGCCTCGGCGGGGGCGGCCTCCTCCGGCAGGTCGTCGTCGATCTCCCGGCGGCGGCCCGGCAGCGCGAGGACCACCAGGACGACGGCGAGCAGGCCCTGGGCGGCCAGCCAGAGGGTGTGGCCGAGCGGGTTCTCGTGGGTGAGGTCGAGGCGGCCGGCACCGGCCGGGAGGGCGAAGCCCTGGGCCCAGCCGTCGACGGTGACCGGCTTGAGCGGGGTGCCGTCGAGCGTGGCCTGCCAGCCCGCGTCGGCGGCGTCCGCGATGCGCAGGACCCGGCCCTCGGGCCCGGCGGGCACCCGGGTGTGGGCCTCGACCGGCCCGGCGGCGACCGCGACGGGCGCGGCGGCGTCCCCGGCGCGAGTGCCGTCGGCGGCGTCGCCCGCGACGATCGTCACCCGGGAGACGCGCCGGTCGACGCGCCACAGGGCGCTGCCGTCGTCCTGGCTGAGCCGGGTCAGGCCGGGCGTGGCGTCCAGGACGCGGCCCATCTCGCGGGGGGCGCCGTCGCGGACCAGGACGTAGCGGACGGCGTAACCGCCGAGCTGGCTGGTCTGGTCGGCGCCGGAGCCGGCGACGAGGTTGGCGACGATGGTGCCGAGCCGCCGGTCGTCACCGGCCTCGCGGGCCAGGTCGGCGTCGCCGAGGCGGGCGCCGGAGCCGCGGACCAGGCTGTAGCCGACGTGACCGTCGCCGCCGTCGAGCACCAGGGTGCGGGCCCGGTCGGCGGTGGACGACTCCTCGGCGACGAACGCCGGGACCTGCACCGGATCGCGCCGCTCCAGCGGCCCGGCGGCGCCGGTGATCATCCAGCTGACGGCGGCGTAGAGCGGCGCGAGCGCCGAGGCGAGCGCGATCAGCACGGCGACCGGCTGCTTCCAGCCGAAGCCGAGGGCGATCATGCGGGTGCGGACGCCCTCCGCGCCGACGGCCGCTGCGGTCAGCAGCGCCAGGCCGTAGACCAGCATCAACGGGCCGGTCCAGCCCTGACCGTTGCCGAGCGCGGCCAGCAGCAGCGCGGCGAACGCGACCGCCCAGGCGGTCCGGATCGTCTTCTGCCGGGCGTCGCGCAGCGCGGCGCCGAGCGCGGCCAGGACGATGCCGAGCAGCAGCAGGCCGCCCGCGGTCTTCGGGCCGCCGGGGTCGGCCGAGAGCAGGTCGAACGCGGACGCGGAGCCCGCGCCGTACTCCAGACCGGCCTCGCGGAAGAAGTCGGCGGGGTGCGCGAAGAGCGACAGCGACCAGGGCGCGAGGACGAGCAGCGGTGCCAGCGCCACGGCCGCGAACCGCAGCGCGTACCCGGTGAGCAGCGCGCGGTTGCCGTCCAGGGCGCGCAGCACCAGCAGCGCGAGGTTCAGCGCCACCACCAGCGGCCAGACGACGGGCGTGAACGCCATGGTGAAGGTGGTCAGCAGCGCCAGCGCCCAGGTGGCGCGCCAGCTCGGGCGGGTGCCCGGCGCCAGGCGCAGACCGCCCGCCGCGACGGCCGCGCGGGCCATCGCCGGCAGCGTGATCGCCAGCACCGCGGTGCCGAGCCGGCCGCCGGCCAGCGCGCCGGTCGCCGCGGGCAGGAACGCGTAGACGACGCTGCCCCAGGCGCGCAGCAGCCGGGAGGCGACCAGCGGACGGGAGGCGAAGTACGCGGAGAGACCGGCCAGCGGGACCGAGCAGACCAGCAGCAGGGTGAGGGTGAAGCCGGTACTGCCCAGGAAGAGGGTGGAGAGCAGCGCGAGGACGGCGAGGTAGGGCGGCGCCGCGGCGGTGGAGCCGGTGCCGACCTGGTGCCAGCTGTCGAGGTAGGACGACCACAGTTCGGTCACGTGCGCGGGCGCGGGCAGCAGCGCGCCGCCGGAGAGCGCGCCGGAGCCGAGCAGTCCGCGGCAGGCGATGAGCGAGACCAGCAGCAGAACGGCGAAGAGCACCGGCGCCGGGCGGCGGGCGATCCGCTTGAGCCGGGCGAACTGCTCGACGTCGAGGAAGTCGGCGTCGTCCCCGCCCGGCCCGGACTCCACCGCGCCGTGCCGGCCGGCCGACGCGACATCGGGCGCGGCCCGTCCGGTGAGGTTGCCCGCGATCTGCTCGACGGTGACGCGGACGGTCGCGCCCGGGGGCGGGAAGAGCGGCCGCAGTTCGCCCGCCTCGGTGGCCGGGCGGCCCCGGCGTTTGCGGGCGGCGAGGATGCGGCCCGGCCGCAGCAGCGTGCCGAAGAGGCCGGCGAGTTCGTCGAGCGCCTGCCCCGGCACCTTCCCGACCAGATAGGCCAGGACCCGCAGCACGGTGCCGAGGACCAGCCGGATCAGTACGTACGGCAGGAGCGCGCCGCGGGTGTTGGCGAGCAGGGTGTAGACGGCGCCGGCCTTGTCGACGCGGTGCGGGCTCGCGACGTGGCGGCCGACGCAGTCGACGGTGCGGCGTTCGCGGGCGGCGGCCTCGGCGTGCCGGAGCACGGCGTCGGGGGCGACGAGGACCTGATGGCCCGCCGACTGGGCGCGCCAGCACAGGTCGACGTCGTCGCGCATCAGCGGCAGCCGCCGGTCGAAGCCGCCCAGCTCCTCGTAGACGTCGCGGCGGATGAGCATGCCGGCGCTGGAGACGGAGAGGACCGGGCGGATCTGGTCGTGCTGGCCCTGGTCCTGCTCGCGGCGGTCCAGACCGGTCCAGCGGCGGCCGCTGCGGGCGATGGAGACACCGACCTCCAGCAGCTGCCGGCGGTCGTACCAGCTGCGCAGCTTGGGGCCGATGACGGCGGCGGAGGGGCTGGCGTCGGCGACGCGCAGCAGTTCGGCGAGGGTGGTCGGCTCGGGCGCGCAGTCGTCGTGCAGCAGCCACAGCCACTGGACCGGTTCGCCGTGCGGCAGCTCCGGCATGTCGTACGCGTCGTCGCGCCAGGTGCGGCTGACGGGGTCCCAGCCGCTGGGGCGCCGCAGGTACGGCAGGTCGTCGGGGGTGAGGACGGGGGCGGTGCGGACCGCCTCGTCGACGGCGGTGCCGAAGCCGGAGCGGCGGGCGAGGTGCAGGACCCGCTCGTCGCCGAGGGCGGCGCCGAGGAGTTGGGCGGAGTCGTCCGCGCTGCCGGTGTCGGCGCCGATGACGTTCTGTACCGGGCGTTCCTGGCCCTGCAGCCCGGCGAGCGCGTCGGGCAGCCAGCGGGCACCGTCGTGGGAGACGATCACGGCGGTGACGACATGCCGTGGGAACTGAGGGGTGCCTGCGGGATCTGTGGCGGTCTGGGCCGCCGACTGGCTGTGCACGGACATCGAGGTACGGGCCCTCCGGACCCGGGAGTTCGGGGCCGGCGGCGAAGCCGCGCGGACCGGCGCCCCCGGAAGACACTGCGACGGACTACCAGGGGAAGCGTCACGCCGGGCGCCGCGAGCCGGACGGGACGTTGACGACACCCCCTAGGGACGCGCGCGCCCACTCGGGGGCGGTGGCACGTCTCGGACGGAGCCCCACACTAATGGTTCACCCGCCCGCGCCCACCGGCTCCTCACACAGCGGACCGCCCCCGGCGTCACGTGCGCTGGAGGCGGTGGGTTCGCTATAGGGGGATATGGGGAGTTGGCGTGGGACGGCCGCGGGGCCCGCGGGGCCCGGCACCGTCCGCCCGGCGGACTTCCGTGCCGCCTTCAGACGGCGGCCTTCTTCAGCCGGCGCCGCTCGCGCTCCGACAGACCGCCCCAGATTCCGAAGCGTTCGTCGTTGGCGAGGGCGTATTCCAGACACTCGGAGCGGACCTCACAGGCGAGGCAGACCTTCTTGGCCTCGCGGGTGGAGCCGCCTTTCTCCGGGAAGAAGGATTCGGGGTCGGTCTGCGCGCACAGTGCGCGCTCCTGCCAGCCGAGCTCTTCCTCCGCCTCTTCGACCAGCAATTCTTCGAACAGCTCGGTCATGTGCGCCCCTCGTCTGTCTTGACGTCCCCGTGATGCGACCGTGATCGACAACGGCCGAACGACACGAGTGAAATTACAAGTGCGGGGATCCGGGCCAGTCAAGCCAAGATCTGCTATTGCGCTCCTTATTCACTCTGCGGAACCAAACGTACGCGGAAAGTGTTCAAATCGTGAAAAACCAGGACACTTCCCTGGGGTGCGCGCCGGAGGCACGTGCCCTTACCCACAGGGACGTGACCGACCGCACGCGCGTTGCACCCCGCGCCCCGGAGCGGACAAGATCACAGCGGGGTCACAGGACCGCAACGGCGCACGCGGGCGCGGCTGCCGGGCCCTTGCTCCCCGGCACCCGGGCACAAACCTTTCGCCGCCCGGTCCGACCGGATGGGGTGAAGCCCCGCCGTCCCGGAAGGCCTCCGGTTGACATCGCGGACGCAAACCGGTCTCCTTGGTGCCATGCCAGCGACCTCCGCGCCCCGTACGACCCGTTTCCACGGGTCGCTGCGCGCCGCGCACGCTCACTGTCGCTGTTCCAGCTGTTGAAGCCACCGAGCTCCAGCCCCCTTCGCCGCACCACCCCCGCAGCGCTCCGCTGAACGCGCGCGCCTTCGGTGCCCCCACCGGGAGACCACCGCGCGCCGCCGCAGCCCTTCCGCGTCATCCCCCGTCTCTGCTCGTCCGCCGAGGAACCCGAAGCACATGAACAGCGATGTCCAGATCGCCGGCGACCCGCTCTCCGTCGCCCACCTCCTGCCGCCCGTCCCCGCGCACCCCTCCACCGTCGCCGGCTTCGCCGGTCTGGCCCGCTCCCTCGCCGCCGACCGCGCCTCCTGGGCACCGCTGGTCCGCTACGACGCCACCACCCGCTGGTATCACCGGCTGCGCTCGGTCCCGTCCGCCGGGTACGAGGTGTGGCTGCTGAGCTGGCTGCCCGGACAGGGCAGCGGCCGCCACGACCACGGGCGCTCGTCCGGCGTACTGACCGTGCTGGAAGGGGAGTTGACCGAACGCGCGACGTCCGGCGGGCGGGATACGCACCGCACGCTGCGCCCCGGTGCGCAGCGGGTCTTCGCGCCGGGCTACGTCCACGAGGTCGTCAATGACGCGCTGACGCCCGCGGTCAGCCTGCACCTGTACTTCCCCGGGCTGACGGAGATGGAGATGCACCCCTCGCAGCACGCCGTCGCCGCCGAGGCGGCCGGGGCCGCCGCGCGCTGACGGTCCGTCGACGGTGGCCGCCGGCCGGTGGCGGGCGGCTGCCAGACTGAGGGCATGCGCATTGTTGTTCTGGCCGGCGGTATCGGCGGCGCCCGCTTCCTGCGGGGACTGAAGGCAGCTCAGCCGGGGGCGGAGATCACCGTCATCGGGAACACCGGCGACGACATCCATCTCTTCGGGCTCAAGGTCTGTCCCGACCTCGACACCGTGATGTACACGCTCGGTGGCGGCATCGACGAGACGAAGGGCTGGGGCCGCGACGACGAATCCTTCCGGGTGAAGGAGGAGTTGGCGGCGTACGGCGTGGGGCCCGACTGGTTCGGCCTCGGCGACCGGGACGTCGCCA
The DNA here is from genome assembly GCF_055567035.1 of Streptomyces sp. NPDC027185. Taxonomy (NCBI): domain Bacteria; kingdom Bacillati; phylum Actinomycetota; class Actinomycetes; order Kitasatosporales; family Streptomycetaceae; genus Streptomyces; species Streptomyces sp. NPDC027185. The sequence goes on from NZ_JBVHRF010000006.1 coordinate 18,506, forward strand.
CCCACCTCGTACGGACCCAGATGCTGGGCGCCGGGTATCCGCTCAGCGCGGTCACCGAAGCGCTCTGCGACCGCTGGAAGCCCGGCGTGCGGCTGCTGCCGATGACCGACGACCGCGTCGAGACGCACGTCGCCGTCGAGGAGGGCGGGGAGCGGCGGGCGGTCCACTTCCAGGAGTACTGGGTGCGGATGCGGGCCTCGGTGGACGCGCTCGCGGTGGTGCCGGTCGGTGCCGAGGACGCCGTTCCGGCGCCCGGTGTGCTGGAGGCGATCGCCGCCGCGGACGTCATCGTCCTCCCGCCGTCCAACCCGGTGGTGAGCGTCGGGACGATCCTCGCGGTGCCCGGGATCCGGGAGGCCGTCGCGGCGGCGGACGCCCCGGTGGTCGGCCTCTCCCCCCTCGTCGGGGGCGCGCCGGTGCGCGGGATGGCCGACAAGGTGCTGGCCGCCGTCGGCGTCGAGGCGACGGCCGCGGCGGTCGCCCGGCACTACGGGCCGAAGGGGCGCGCGGCGGCGGACGGTGTGCCGGCCGGGCTGCTGGACGGCTGGCTGGTCGACGAGGTGGACGCGGCGGCCGTCGCCGAGGTCGAGGCGGCGGGGATCCGCTGCCGGGCGGTGCCGCTGATGATGACCGATCTCGACGCGACGGCCGCGATGGCGCGGGCGGCGCTGACGCTCGCCGGGGAGGTACGGGCATGAGCGACTCCACCGGGGCGGCCGTCCCCGCGTACCGCGTCTGGGCGCTGCCCGGCATCCCCGAGGTGCGTGCCGGCGACGATCTGGTGAAGCTGATCGCGGCCGCCGCCACCGCCGGCGGGCTGCCCGGCCTCGCCGACGGCGACGTCCTGCTCGTCACCTCCAAGATCGTCAGCAAGGCCGAGGGCCGGATCGTCGAGGCGACCGACCGCGAGGCGGCCATCGACCGGGAGACCGTCCGGGTGGTGGCGCGCCGCGGCACCCTGCGCATCGTGCAGAACCGGCAGGGGCTGATCATGGCCGCCGCCGGGGTCGATGCCTCCAACACCCCGTACGGCACGATCCTGCTGCTGCCCGAGGACCCGGACGCGTCGGCGCGCGCGATCCGCGCCGGGCTGCGGGAGGCGCTCGGTGTGAACGTCGGTGTCGTCATCAGCGACACCTTCGGGCGGCCGTGGCGGTCGGGGCTGACGGATGTGGCGATCGGCGCCGCGGGCGTCCGGGTCCTGGACGATCTGCGGGGCGGCACCGACGCGTACGGCAATGCGCTCAGTGCGACGGTGGTGGCCACCGCCGATGAGCTCGCCGCCGCGGGCGATCTGGTGAAGGGCAAGGCGGCGGCGCTGCCGGTCGCGGTGGTCCGGGGGCTGCCGCATGTCGTGACGGCGGACAGCGCGGACGGGGCGGACGACGCGGTCGACCCGGGTGCGTCGGCGCTGGTGCGCAGCGGTGACGGTGACATGTTCCGGCTCGGTACGTCCGAGGCGATCCGTGAGGCGGTGACGCTGCGGCGCACGGTGCGGGAGTTCACCGAGGATCCGGTGGACGGCGGCGCGGTGCGCCGGGCGGTCGCGGCGGCGCTGACCGCCCCGGCGCCGCACCACACCACGCCGTGGCGGTTCGTCCTGCTGGAGTCGGAGGCGAGCCGGACCCGGCTGCTGGACGCGATGCGGGACGCGTGGGCCGCGGACCTGCGGGCCGACGGGTTCTCCGAGGAGGCGGTCGCCCGCCGGCTGCGCCGCGGTGAGGTGCTGCGGAACGCGCCGTACCTCGCGGTGCCGTGCCTGGTGACGGACGGCGCGCACAGCTATCCGGACGCGCGCCGGGCGGCCGCCGAGCGGGAGATGTTCGTCGTCGCGAACGGCGCCGGCATCCAGAACTTCCTGGTCGCCCTCGCCGGTGAGCGCCTCGGCTCGGCCTGGGTGTCGTCGACGATGTTCTGCCGCGATGTGGTCCGCGAGGTCCTGGAGCTGCCCGCCGACTGGGACCCGATGGGCGCCGTCGCGATCGGCCGCCCCGCCGCCCCGCCGAAGGACCGCCCCGCGCGGGACGGCGCGGACTTCATCGAGGTCCGGTGAGCGGCCGGGCCCGCCCCCGCTCATGAGCCCGTAGAAGGAGAAAGAGGAGAAGGGCCGGAGCCCGCCGGGATGCCTGCATCGGCCCGGCGGGCTTCAGCCCTTGAGGGCGGTGTGGGTGACGGGCCCGTGCGGGGGCGGGCACGGGCCCTTACGGGTGCGGCGTCAGCCCGTACGGGGAGCGGCGCGAGCCCTTACGGGTCGAGGGGCGGTCCTGGGTGCCGGGCGCGGCCCCGTGCGGGTCGAACGGCCGCCCCTCAGGGGTCCGGCGCGAGCCCGTGAGGGGAACGGGCGCGGCCCCGTACGGGTGGGCGGCGCAGGGCCGGATGACGTGCCCCTGGTGTCTCCCGGGCAGCGTGGCGGTGGCCGTGTGCGCAGGTCACAGGCGGGCGATGTCGCCTACGGGGAAGCGCGGGGCGCGGCGGGGCGGGACCGTGCCGGAGAGCAGGATCAGCCGGGCCGCGCGGTGGCGCTGGCCGTCGTACGGGGCGAGCAGGTCGAGCATCTGCGCGTCGGTGGCGCCCCGGCGGCCGGTGAGGGCGTAGCCGATGATCTTCGGCAGATGGAGGTCGCCGAGGGTCAGCGCGTCCGGGGCTCCGAGGACGCGTTGCAGTGTTTCGGCGGCGGTCCACGGGCCGACGCCGGGGAGGGCGCAGAGCCTGCGGGTGGCGGCGGCGAGATCCATCGCGGCGGCCTCCTCGACCCGCCGGGCGGCCCGTACCGCGCGCACGATCGTGTCGGAGCGTTTGGCGTCGACGCCCGCGCGGTGCCACTCCCAGGACGGGATCATCGCCCAGCCACGCGGATCGGGCATGACCCGCAGCCGCTCCCAGGGGCCGGGGGCGGGCTCGCCGTGCCGCTGGAGCAGCAGCCGCCAGGCGCGGTACGCCTCGTCGCTGGTGACCTTCTGCTCCAGGACGGAGGGGATCAGCGACTCCAGGACCAGCCCCGTACGGGCGAGCCGGACGCCGCGGTGGCGGCGGTGCGCGGCGTGGACGAGGCGGTGGCGCGGGGTGAACGCCCCCGGGTCGTCGTCGGCGCCGAGGAGTGCGGGCAGCCGCTCCAGCAGCCAGTCGGCGCCGGGCCCCCACGCCTCGGCCGCGACAGCGCCCTCGGCGGGCCGGGCCGCCAGCCGGAGGGTGCCGGGCCCCTGCGGGGTGCGGCTGGCCCGCCAGATCTCGCCGCCGCGCATCTGGAAGGCGGGATCGCCCGGCCCCCGCCCCAGCACGCCGAGCGTGCGGTGCAGGTCGTAGGGGCCGGGCGGCTCCCAGGTACGGACGGGCATCTCGCCAGCGTAGGCGATGGGGGTGACAGCGGGCCGGGAGCGGTCCGGAGGCCCTGCGGGACCGGGCGGGAACCCTTACGGGAAGGGCCGGAGCTCTTACGGGGCCCGCCCGGAGCCCTACGGGGACGCACAAGCCCGTACGGGCCCGGCCCCGGCCCCTACGGAAACGGAACCGGCGCCTTACGGGGGGCGAGGCCCGGAGCCCTACGGGGACACACCCCGTACGGGGAACGCCCCGGCCCCCGAAGGGCGCCGTTCCTCCCTTACTGGTCCTACTGGTCCGACGAGAACCGCACCGCGCCGTCGGGGAGGCGGGCGTCGCACCAGACGCGGATGCCGTCGCGGAGTTCGTTGTCGGCGCCGATGACCGCGCCGTCGCCGATGACCGCGCCGTCCAGGACCGTGCGGGCGCCGATCCGGGCGCCCGCGCCGATCAGGGAGTCGCGGACGACCGCGCCCTCCTCGATCACCGCGTCCGCCAGCACCGTGGAGCCCTCGACCCGGGCGCCGGCGCCGATCCGGCTGCCGGGGCCGGCGACGGTGCCGGCGGTCAGCTTGGCGTCCGGCGCGACCCGCGCGGTGTCCAGGATCAGGTGTTCCCCGCACCGGCCGGGCACCGCCGGGGACGGGGCGCGGCCCAGGACCAGGTCGGCGGAGCCGCGGACGAACGCCTGCGGGGTGCCGAGGTCGAGCCAGTAGGTGGAGTCGACCATGCCCTGGAGGTGGGCGCCGTCGGCGAGCAGTCCGGGGAAGGTCTCGCGCTCGACGGAGACCGGGCGGCCGGCCGGGATGGTGTCGATGACCGAGCGGTTGAAGACGTACGCCCCGGCGTTGATCTGGTCGGTGACGATCTCCTCCGGCGTCTGCGGCTTCTCCAGGAAGGCGGTGACGCGGCCGGAGGCGTCGGTGGGGACCAGCCCGTAGGCGCGCGGGTCCTCGACCCGGGACAGGTGCAGTGAGACGTCGGCGCCGCTGGTGCGGTGGGTGCCGACGAGCGCCGGGATGTCGAGCCCGGTGAGGATGTCGCCGTTGAAGATGAGGACCGGGTCGCCCGGGGCGGAGTGCAGCCGGGAGGCGACGTTGCGGATCGCGCCGCCGGTGCCCAGCGGTTCCTCCTCGGTCACGTACTCCAGGTGCAGGCCCAGGTCGGAGCCGTCGCCGAAGTGCGGTTCGAAGACCTCGGCGAGGTAGGACGTGGCGAGGACGATGTGCTCGACGCCCGCGGCGCGGGCCCGCGCCAACTGGTGGGTCAGGAACGGCACACCGGCCGCGGGCACCATCGGTTTGGGCGTATGCACCGTCAGCGGGCGCAACCTCGTGCCCTTGCCGCCGACCAGGAGGATCGCTTCAGTCACCTTGTCGTCTCTGCTTCCTGCTGGGGTCGGCCGATCGGCCGACCAGTGTAGGCAGACGGTCCGGCGGCCCGGTCCGGGGGCGGCGTCCCCGGTGACGTGCGACGTTGCCGGGCGCACCGGCACCGTACGGGGCCCGGCGGGGGCGCGCTTCGGGCCCGCGCCCCCGGTCCGCCACCCGCCCGGCGGGCAGCGCGTCCCCCTGCCGCACCCGTACAGGTGCTGACGCCACATCAGAGCCCGTACGGGGTGACGGTCGTCCCGTACGGGCCGGTTCCTCTCCCTTACGGGCCACGGGGGTGTCCCCTACGGGAGCCGCGCCCGCCCTGCGGGGAAGTGCGCGCCCCCGTACGGGTCCGCGCCCGGTGCCCGCTCATCCGCCGTCACCGGGCGGGCCGGGTCCCGTACCCTGCGACCGTGAACGCCACCGAACGCACCCCCGCCGGCCTGCTGCGTTCCGCGCTCGCCGCGGATCCCGCCCGCCCCCTCGTGACCTTCTACGACGACGCCACCGGTGAGCGCGTGGAGCTGTCCGTCGCGACCTTCGCCAACTGGGTGGCGAAGACCGCCAACTACCTCCAGGGCGATCTGGCCGCCGGTCCCGGCGACCGTCTCGCGCTGCTGCTGCCCGCCCACTGGCAGACCGCGGTGTGGCTGGTGGCCGCCTCGTCCGTCGGGGTGCTGGCCGATGTCGACGGGGACCCGGCCGCCGCCGATGTGGTGGTCAGCGGCCCGGACCGGCTGGAGACCGCCCGCGCCTGCACCGGTGAGCGGGTGGCGCTGGCCCTGCGGCCGCTGGGCGGCCGGTTCCCCCAGGCCCCGGCCGGGTTCGCCGACTACGCGGTGGAGGTCCCGTCGCAGGGCGACCGCTTCGCCCCGTTCGCCCCGGTGACCGGGGACGACCCGGCGCTCCGCGTGGACGGTGAGGAGCTGACCGGCGCCGAGGTCGTCGACCGCGCACTGGCCGACGCCCGCGCCGCCGGGATGCCGCCCACCCCCCGCGTGCTGTCGGGCCTCGCCTACGACGGCTGGCCCGGCCTGTCCTACGGGCTGTACGCGCCCCTCGCCACCGGCGGCTCGGTAGTGCTCTGCCGCCACCCGGAGCGGCTCGACGAGACCGCCGCCGCGACCCGTGCCCGCAGCGAACAGGTCACCTTCCAGGCCCCGTCCGCCACGCTCTGACCCGCGCTTCCGGCCGCCGGGCTCCGGCCCGCGCGGCCGGCCGTTCCATCGCGGCCCCACGGGCGGCCGCCCTTCGCGCGCACCACTACGTCCCGCCCTTTCGCCATGGCGCCGTCCCCTCCTCCCGCCGCCCGGCCTCCCGCGCGCCCGCGCACGCCCCGGAACACCACGGCCGCACACCCGGCGTACGCCCCGGAACTCCCCCGTCCGGCGGACCGTACCTCCGCCGGAGCGGGCCTCTTCGGCGCCGCGGGGCCATGATCCTGGAATACGCGCCCGCCCGGCGCGGGGTGGCTGCACCGCCACACCCCGCCACCGGGCCGCGCACGCGGCACCGCCGAGAGGCCAGGGAGGGATGCGCAGGTGGCAGACGACCCCCACCTCCCGCCCGGCGACCCCCACCTCCCGCCCGGCGATCCCGGCGGGAAGCCCGGCGAAGCCCCCGGCACCGCTTCGGCGGACCGCGCGCCCCGGCGGCGGTGGCCGCGGTGGGTCGCGGTGGGCACCGCCGCCGCGCTGCTGGGGCTCGCCGGCACCGGCTACGCGCTCCACGCCCGGCTCAGCGGCAACCTCCACGCCGACAGCGCCACCCAGAACGAGCTGGAGAAATACGAGGCCGAGCGGCCCCCGAGCGGCCCGCCGGACGCCGAGAACATCCTGCTGATCGGCTCCGACACCCGAGGCGGCGGCAACGGCGCGTACGGCGCCGACGACGGCACCCGGCGCGCCGACACCACCCTCCTGGTGCACCTCGCCGCCGACCGGCGCAGCGCCACCGCGGTGAGCATCCCGCGCGATCTGATGGTCTCCGTCCCCGCGTGCACCGGCGCGGACGGGCGGCGGACACCGGCGGGTGTCACCCCGTTCAACGCGGCGTTCCAGACCGGGGGCGCCGCCTGCGCCATCCGTACCGTCGAGAAGCTGACCGGCATCCGCGTCGGGCACCACGTCATCGTCGATTTCGTCGGATTCAAGCGGATGGTGGACGCGGTCGGCGGCGTCACGATGTGTCTGCCGCGGCCGCTCCACGATCCACAGGCACGGATCGATCTCCCGGCGGGGCGGCAGACCCTGCACGGCGAAGAAGCCCTCGGTTTTGTCCGCGCCCGCAAGAGTCTGGGTAACGGAAGCGATACGCAGCGTATGGAACGCCAACAGCAGTTCCTTGACGCTCTCGTGAAGAAAGTGCAGAGCAATGGTGTGCTGCTCAATCCGGCCCGGCTCTATCCGCTGCTGGATGCCGCGACGAGTTCGCTCACCACCGACAAGGCACTGGCTTCCCTCACCGGTCTCTACGAATTGGTCCGCAGCATGCGCGCCATTCCTGCCGGACGCGTGCAGTTCATGACCGTGCCACGTACCGGGTACCGCTACGACGCCAATCGCGACGAGTTGGCACAACCCGCCGCTGACCAGCTCTTCCACCGGCTGGCCCGGGACCTTCCGGTGCCCGCCGCGCCCGCGCACGGCCCCGGCAACTCCGGTCACGCCTCTTCACCGAACGCTTCGGATACGGCATCCTCCGACGAGAAGACGGCCAGTTCCCCGACGCCGCCGACGCCTTCGCGACCGCCCATTCCCGCAACCACCACAGAACGCGGGATCTGCGAATAAAAATGCCGCAAAGGTCGCACCAACAGCTCGAATGGATTGGGCGGATTGCCCAGTTGTAGGGAAGTGGAATTTGTCACGGGCGGCGTTCCACGCTGAACTGGACGGATAGTGTGAGTGATCCGGTCCGCAGACCAGCCGGACGAACGAACGTGAAACACAGGTCCGACCGTGCGCCCGAGGGGAGGCGCCGCGTGGCACCGACGGAGGATGCAGGGCACCGTGGACGCGCAAGGCCGTGGGCGGGCGGGGGACGACAACATCGACCCCGCCGACCAGTGGGTACTCAACCCCAGCACCGGTAAGTACGAGTTGCGGCTCGACGCCGCACCCGAACCGGCCGCGCCGGATCCGGTACCCCGACGCTCCCGGCGCGCGCCGGAACGCGACACCGAGACCCGCGAACTGCCGGCCCAGCGCGACCGCCGCTCCGCTGCCGCCGCCCCCGACGGGGCACCCCGCCCCGGAGGCCGGGCCGCCGCCCGTAAGGCCGCCCGCTCCGGCGGTGCCGCCGCCGCGACGTCGAGCCGGCGCCGGCCCAAGCCGAAGAAGTCCGGCAGGAAGAAGGCGCTGCTGTGGACGTCCGGCGTCCTCGGCTTCGTGCTGGTGGCCGGCGGCGGCGTGGCGTACTACGTCGTCGGGCAGCTCAACGACATCCCCAAGGTCGATGTCGGCATCGAGAACGACGCGGTCTCCGACGGCCCGGTCAACATCCTCATCATCGGCACCGACGCCCGCTCCGGTAAGGGCAACGAGGGCTACGGCGACAACGGCAGCGTGGGGCACGCGGACACCACCGTCCTGATGCACGTCTCCAAGGACCGTACGAACGCGACCGCGTTGAGCATCCCGCGCGACATGATCACCGACATTCCGCCCTGCCCCACGAAGCAGGCGGACGGGTCGAAGAAGGTCATCCCCGGTGAGAGCGGCGTGCGGTTCAACACCAGCCTCGGGCAGGAGGGCCGGGACCCCGGCTGCACCTGGCGGACCGTCGAGAAGCTGACCGGACTGAAGGTCAACCACTTCATGATGGTCGACTTCAACGCCGTCAAGGAGCTGTCCGAGGCGGTCGACGGCGTGGAGGTCTGCGCCGCGAAGGACATCAACGACCCCAAGTCCCACCTGAAGTTGAAGGCCGGCCGGCACGTCGTCAAGGGCGAGCAGGCGCTGGCGTTCGTCCGTACCCGGCACACCGTCGGCTTCGGCAGCGACCTCAGCCGCATCGAGTTGCAGCAGCAGTTCCTCAGCTCGATGATCCGCAAGATCAAGTCGGACGCGTTCAGCAGCCCGTCGAAGCTGCTCGACATCAGCAAGGTGGCCACCAGGTCGATGACGGTCGACACCGGTATCGGCAGTGCGACCAAGCTCATCGCGCTCGCCAACGACCTCAAGCGCGTCGACATCGGCAAAATCACCTTCGCCACGGTGCCCGTTCTGGACAACCCTCAGGACGATGCGACCGTCATACTCGACAAGAGCAAGGCCGAACCCCTGTTCAAGATGGTTCAGGCCGACCACATGCTCGCCAAGAAGGGCAAGGGGAAGGGGAAGAAGGCACCGGTGAAGAAAGCGCCGCCGGAGCTGGTCCGGGTCGACGTCACCAACGGCGGCGGACCGCTGGGCGCGGCGCAGGAGACCGTGGACTGGCTGCAGAACATCAAGGCCGCCAAGCTCTCCACCAACGCGGGCAACGCCCCGGCGAAGCTGGCCACCACCCAGCTCGAGTACGCCCCCAACCAGGCCGATCAGGCCGCCACGCTGGCGGACTGGATGGGTCTGCCCAAGAGCGCGCTCAAGAAGTCCGCCACGAACGCGGGGGACCGGGTGCCCATGAAGCTGACCCTCGGCAAGGACTTCACCGCCCCCGGAACCCCTATTGAGGCGCCGACCGAAACCCCGGACGGTGTCCAGAACGTCAATGCAGATGACAAGAACATCTGCGCCAAGTGACCTGAACGAGCCGCGGCCGCCCCGCACAGGCGCCGAGCGCACCATTTACCGACCCGGGGAGAGAGCCCGATGCGGCAGAACAGTGTGCGCGGCGACCGGCCGCGCCGACGCCGGTCCGGAACGCCGGAACAACAGCCGGACGCCCAGCAGTTGGGCTGGGACGACAGCCTGTACAAGAACTCCGGCCCGCCGCCGGACGCCCCCGGCTGGATACCCGGCGCCGACGCCGTGTCCGCGGACGGCGCCGGCGACGGCACGAGCGGCCACCGGGCCGACGGCCCCGGCGCCCCGGCCGGTGACACGGACGGCGGCAAGGACGGCGACAAGGCCACCGGGAACGCCGAAGGAGCAGCGGGCGGCGGCCGGGCCGGCCGGCGCAAGAGCAAAGGCGGCGACGGCTCCGCGCGCGGCGGACGGCGGCGGCGCCGCAAGCGCCGCACCATCCTGTGGACCTCGCTGGGCGTGGTCTTCGTGCTGGTGGCCGGCGCCGGTACCGCGGGCTACCTCTACTACCAGCACCTCAGCGACAGCCTCCGCAAGGACGAGCTGGACCTCGGCGAGGGCGGACTGCGCAAGCCGGAGCCGAACGCGTTCGGCCAGACCCCGCTGAACATCCTGCTGATCGGCTCCGACGGCCGGGACAGCGCGAAGAACATCAAGCTGGGCGGCGCCGGCGAGGACCGCGACCGCAAGCCGCTGGGCGACGTCCAGATGCTGCTGCACGTCTCGGCGGACCGCAGCAACATGTCGGTGATGTCGATCCCCCGCGACACCCGCGTCACGATCCCCAAGTGCACCGACCCGGACGACGGCACGGTCTACCCGCAGACCACCGCGGCCATCAACCAGTCGCTCCAGCACGGCGGTCCGGGCTGCACCGTCGCCACCTGGAAAGAGCTGACCGGCGTCTACATCGACCACTTCATGATGGTCGACTTCGCCGGTGTGGTGGACATGGCCGACGCCATCGGCGGCGTCCCGGTCTGCGTCGACAACAACATCTACTCGCACAACCGCAGCGACGGCCACGGCAGCGGACTGAAGCTCACCAAGGGCACCCACTCCGTCAAGGGCGTCCAGGCGCTGCAGTGGCTGCGGACCCGCTACGGCTTCGAGGACAACACCGACATCGGCCGGGCCAAGGCCCAGCACATGTACATGAACTCGATGGTCCGCCAGCTCAAGGCGGGCACCAAGCTCACCGACCCGGGCAAACTGCGCGACCTCGCCGAAGCCGCCGTCAACGCGCTCACCGTCGACAACGAGCTGGGCTCCCCCATGAAGCTCTACGACCTCGCGGGCGACCTGCGCCGGGTGCCCACCAAGCGGATCACGATGATCACCATGCCGTGGATGTACGGCCCCGGTGAGAAGTACGTGCTCCCCAAGCCGGGCGAGGCGGAGCAGACCTTCGCGCTGCTGCGCAACGACACCTCGCTGGACGGCAAGGACACCGGCAAGAAGAAGAAGGCGCCGGACCCGAAGCCGTCGATGCCCAAGGGGCAGCTGCCGGTCACCGTCCAGAACGGCACCCAGAGCACCGTCTACGGCCCGGTCCCCGGCCGCGCCGGCGTCGTCCAGCAGCGTCTGGCGCAGCTCGGCTACACCGCGGCGGGCACCGACTCCACGCTCACCAGCCAGGCGGACACCACCATCGAGTACCACGACAAGAAGCTGCGCGGCGACGCGCTGGCACTGGCGAAGGAGCTGGGGCTGCCGGCGAGCGCCGTACGGGAGAGCGGTTCGGCCGAGGGGCTGCGCATGGTCGTCGGCAACGACTGGCGTACCGGCGCCGACTACCCGAAGCCCGCGGGCGACACCTCCGGCAAGGCGCCGAAGAACGACTCCGCGCTCAACGGTGAGAACGACAAGGCGTGCATGCACGTCAACCCGGCTTACACCTTCTGACGCCGCCGGGCGCACACGGGAGAGGGGCGGGCCGCGTGGCCCGCCCCTCTCCCGTACGCCGGATCCGTACCGCTACGGCGTCGCCGCCGCCTTCACCGCCGGGCGGCGGCTGGCGATGACCTTGCGCGCCAGTGAGCGGGGGCTGGTGAGGAAGCCGGCGCCCCACGCCATGTGCATGGTGGCGAGCGCGAGGGGGATCTGCGCGCGGGCCTTCAGCGACAGGCCCTTGCCCGCCGGGACGGAGCCCGCGGTGATCGCCGCCAGATACCCGGCCGGGACGACGAAGCCCCAGGGGGTGACGGCGACGCCGACGACGACACCGGCGGCGATGGCGCACACCGCGGTCGGCGGGGCGAGGTAGCGCAGGTTGATCGAGCCGGAGTGGTAGCGCGCGACGACGTGGCGCCACTTGCCGTAGTCCTTGTACTGCTTGGCCAGCGCCCTGACGCTGGGCCGGGGGCGGTAGCTCACCTTCAGCTCGGGCGAGAACCACACCCCGCCGCCGGCCTCGCGGATGCGGTAGTTCAGCTCCCAGTCCTGGGCGCGGATGAACTCCTCGTTGTAGCCGCCCTGCTGCTCCAGCGCCTCGCGGCGGAAGACGCCGAGGTAGACGGTCTCGGCGGGGCCGGCCTGGCCGCCGGTGTGGAAGGCGGCGTTGCCGACCCCGATCTTCGAGGTCATCGCGGCGGCGACCGCTTCCTCCCAGGCGTTCTCGCCCTCGGCGTGCATGATGCCGCCGACGTTCTGCGCGCCGGTCTCCTCCAGGAGCCGGACGGCGGTGGCGATGTAGTTCGGGGAGAGCATGCCGTGGCCGTCGACGCGGACCACGACCGGGTGGCTGGACGCCTTGATCGCGGCGTTCAGCGCGGCGGGGGTGCGGCCCGTGGGGTTGGCGACGGTGCGCACCCGCGGGTCCTCGGCGGCGAGCTCGGCGGCGATCTCCTCCGTACGGTCCGCGGACGGGCCGACGGCGATCACCACCTCCATCTCGCCGGCGTACTCCTGCTCCAGGATGTGCCGGACCGCGTTACGCAGGTGACGTTCCTCGTTGAGCACCGGCATGATCACGGAGACGGCCGGGGGCTGCTGCTGGGGCATGGTTCCTCGGGGGGATGGCCCGTGGCGGAGCCGCCCTCGCGGACGGCAGCGCTCGCCGGGTGAGTGCGAAATCGCCGCTCACGTTACCGCTTACGGGGGACACCGCCGGACGGCAGGCGGGTGGTGGGGCGGGCGGGGCCCGGCGTGTGGCACTTTGCAGTAGATCGTATCGACTTACTGTGTTCCCGCTGTTGCCGCCGGACCGCCCCGCCCACCACGGCGGGGCGCGCCGCGCCCACCCGTCCCGCCGCGGAGGTGTCCCCCGTTGACCGTCCCGCCCCGCCCCGCCCGCACCGCGGCGCGCCGCACCGCCCGGGAACGCGGGCGCGCACCGCGCCGGCGCTGGGGGCTGCGGCTCGCCGCCGCCGTCTCGGTGCTGCTGCTGTCCGCGAGCGGTGTCGGGCACGCCATGGTCACCGGGGTGGAGGACGGCATCGGGCGGGTCCAGCCGTTCCAGGGGATGCGGGAGCAGGACCGGCCCACCGGCGGCGACGGGCTGAACTTCCTCGTCGTCGGCACCGACGGCCGGGACAGGATCACGCCCGCCGAGAAGCGCAAGTACCACCTGGGCGGCGCGCCCTGCCACTGCACGGACACCCTGATGCTGGTGCACCTCTCCGCCGGACGGGACCGCGCCAGCGTCGTCAGCCTGCCGCGCGACTCCTACGCCGAGGTGCCCGCCCACAAGGACGCGGCCGGGCGGGAGCGGCGCAAGCACGCCGTGAAGCTGAACGCGGCGTACGCCGAGGGCGGGCCGGGGCTGACCGTCCGCACCGTCGAGCACATGACGGGTGTGCACATCGACCACTACCTGGAGGTCGACTTCACCAGCTTCATGCGGAGCGTGGACGCGGTCGGCGGGGTGGACGTCTGCACCGTACGGCCGCTGAAGGACAGCTACACCGGGCTCGATCTGCCCGCCGGGAAGGCGACTCTCAACGGCGGGCAGGCCCTCCAGTACGTGCGCTCGCGGCATATCGACGGCTCCGCGGACCTGGGCCGGATGCAGCGCCAGCAGCGGTTCCTGGCGTCGCTGATCCACAAGGTGACGTCGTCGGGGGTGCTGATGAACCCGGTGCGGTTCCGGCAGGTCGCGGACGCGATGCTGACGTCGGTCCGGGCCGACTCCGGCTTCACCGCCGACGACCTGGTCGATCTGGGGCAGGCGATGCGCGGCTTCACCCCGGCGTCGTCGGAGTTCCTGTCGGTGCCGCTGGCCCGGGAGGGCGTACGGCTGCCGGGCGGCGGGACGACGGTGCGCTGGGACCCGGTCGCCGCCGGGCAGGTCTTCCAGGCGCTGCGGGACGACGAACCGCTCGCCGTCCGCCCGAAGAAGGCGGCGCCGCACGCACCCCGGCCGACGGTCGTGGACGTCCCGCCGGAGCAGATCCGCGTCCATGTCGACAACGGCACCGAGCGGCGCGGGCTGGCCAACACCGTCACCAAGGCGCTGGCCGCGGCCGGTTTCGTCCCGTCGGGCGTCCCCGGGGACGCCCCCGACGGACCGCACACGAAGACGGTCATCTCCTACGACCCGCGCTGGGACCGTTCGGCGCGGACCGTGGCCGCCGCGCTGCCCGGCGCCGAACTGCGGCAGGTCGCGGGCCTGGGCCCGGTGCTGCGGGTCACGGCCGGAGCGGACTACACCGGGGTACATCCGGTACGGGCCGAGGAACCGGCGCCCGGCACCCCGGGCATCTCGGCCGTCACCGGCGACGAGGCCGCGTGCCCGTGAGCGGGCCGGCCGGCCCCGCGGACCGCCGCGGCTACGCCCGGCGGGCGGGCCTGGCGGCCGCGCTGTGCCTGGTCGCGACGGTGGCGGCGGCCGCCCCGCCGGCCCCGGCGGCGCCGTCCGGCTGCGGCGGGCCCTCGGGCGGGCTGCTGTGCCTGGCCGGTCCGGTGGGCCACCCGGGCGTCTACACCGCGCGCTACCGGCGCGCCCCGGGCCCCGGCGAGATCACCGTGCGCCTGGGCTACCAGCGCAAGGACTCCCGGATCACCGCGTTCCCCGGGTGGTTCGGCACCGTACGGACGTCCGGCGGCGCGGCGGTACTGCGCGGCCGGGTGGGGATGACGCCCGGGGAGTGCGTCCGCGGGGTGATGGAACACGGGGAGCGGGTCTACGTCACCAGGTGGAGCTGCGGCTGACCCGGGGCGGGCCGTCCCCCTGCCGCCACCCGGAGCCGCGGGCGGGGGCGGGACGGCCCGCCCGGGGCCCGGCGGCGGCAGGATCCGGAGGTTCGCATGTGGCAGCAGCTGGTCCGGGACGTCCCGCCCGTGGCGGTGGTGCTCTGCCTGCCGGGGGCGCTCGCCCTGGGCACCGGTCTCGCGCTGTGGGAGGGCCGCGCCCCGGCGGACCCGCGGCCGCGCCGGACCGCCGGGGTGCTGCTGGCCGCTTGGCTGGTGTTGCTGCTGGTGGTGACGGTGGCGCCGGTCCAGCCGATCGGTTCGGGCGATGCGACGGTGTGGTGGCTGCCCGGCGCGGGACTGTTCGATCCGGGGGCGCCGCTGCCGCCGGACGAACTGCCGGTGCTGGTGCGCGAGCACCTTGCCGGGGCGGCGCTCTACCTGCCGGTGCCGCTGCTGCTGCGGTTCGCGGCGGTGCGGTGGCCGGCGTCCTGGTCGTTCTGGACGGCTGTGGGGGTGTGCGTGGCGGTCGAGGCGGCGCAGGCGGTGATGCGGGCGGGCCGGGTCCCGGACGTCAACGACGTGCTGTGCGGCGCGGCCGGGGCGGGCCTCGGCCTGGGGGCGGCGGCGCTGGCCCGGTGGGCCGCGGCGGTCACGCGTCGTTCAGGCCCTCGGCGGCGTGCCGTGCGCGCAGCTCCATGATCGCGCGGCGCCGGGCGAGGCGGTGCGTCCGGCGGATCTGCGCCTCCTGGTAGCGGCGCCGGTCACGCTCGGTCTCGACGATCACCGGCGGCACCGTACGGGGCTTGCCCTCAGCGTCGACGGCGGCGAAGACGAGGTAGGCGGAGCCGACCTGGGTGGCCGGGGTGGATTCGTTCCACCGCTCGGCGAGGACCCGGACGCCGACCTCCATGGAGGAGCGGCCGGTCCAGTTGATCTGGGCCTTCACATGGACGAGGTCGCCGACGCGGACCGGTTCCAGGAAGGCCATCTCGTCCATGGAGGCGGTGACGGCGGGGCCGCCGGAGTGCCGTCCCGCGACCGCGCCCGCCGCGTCGTCGACCAGTTTCATGATCACGCCACCGTGCACCGTGCCGAGGAGATTGGTGTCCGCGGCGGTCATGATGTGCGACAGGGTGGTGCGGGAGACGGAGGTGGGCTTGCCCGCGGGGGCGCCCTCCTCGCCGTCGGTGACGAGTTCGGTCATGCGTCCACCCTAAGCGGTGACGGCCGGTGACCGACCGGGAGGACGGGTCCGCGGAGGCCGTTCCGGGCCCGCGCGGTCGCCCGTAATGCGGTTTTCCCGCGCCACGTCGGAATGGTCACATCCGCTTGCGGTATGCCCACGCGCTTTGCATCAGCTCTGCAACAGCCCCGCTGCGAACCCGCCCCCGCCCTGTAAGACCCCGCACCGCGCCAGGCACACTCCTTCCTATGAATGAGTGGCACGGGAACGGATCCTCCCGCGACCGGCGCGGGTACGGGCACGGCAGCGGCAGCGCCCAGCCGGAAGGCGCGCGCGCCATGCCGCAGGTACGGCGGGACGCCGGCCCCGGCTACGGCCGTGCCGAGCCGCCGCTGCCCCCGGACATGAGTCCGCGCCGCGGCACCGTCCCCCCGCAGCAGTCGCAGGGCTACGACGACCGCGACGGGTACAACACCGGCCAGGTCTACGGCGGTGGCGGCCCCCGCGGCCCGCAGCAGGGCGGCCACGACGCCCGGCCGCGCCCGAACTGGGGCCGCCGCATCAAGTGGACGGTGCTCACCGTCGTCGTGGTCTTCGCGGTCGCCTCCGTCGCCACGTACTTCTGGGCCGACGGCAAGCTGCGCCGCGAGGTGGACCTGAGCAAGGTCATCGACCGGCCCGCGGAGGGCGACGGCACCAACTACCTGATCGTGGGCTCGGACAGCCGCGAGGGCATGACCGCGGACGACAAGAAGAAGCTCCACACCGGGTCGGCCGAGGGCAAGCGCACCGACTCGATGATGATCCTGCACGACGGCAGCAACGGCCCCACGCTGATCTCGCTGCCGCGCGACTCCGGCGTGGAGATACCGTCCTTCATCGGCTCCGAGTCCGGTAAGAAGTACCCGGCCACCGGCCGCCGCACCAAGCTGAACGCGGCGTACGCCATGGACGGCGCCGCGCTGCTGGTGCGGACGATCGAGTACAACACCAAGCTGCACATCGACCACTACGTCGAGATCGGCTTCGCCGGCTTCGCGAACATCGTGGACGCGATCGGCGGGGTGGAGCTGGACATCCCCAAGGCGTTCAAGGACAAGAACTCCGGCTCCGACTTCCAGGCGGGCAAGCAGACCCTCAACGGCAGTCAGGCGCTCGCCTTCGTCCGCGCCCGCCACGCCTTCGCGCAGGAGGACCTGGCGCGCACCAAGAACCAGCAGAAGTTCCTCGCCGCGCTCGCCAGCCAGGCTGCGGCGCCGGGCACACTGCTCAACCCCTTCCAGCTCTACCCGACGCTCGGCGCGGGCCTGGACACCGTCATCGTCGACAAGGACATGAGCCTGTGGGACCTGGGCAACATGTTCTTCGCGATGAAGAGTGTCAACAGCGGCGAGGGCACCTCGCTGAACATGCCGATGTCCGGTATCACCAACGGCTTCGTCATGTGGGACACCGCCAAGGTCCAGCAGCTCGTCCAGCAGCTCAACAACGACGAGAAGGTCACCGTCACCGACGGTCAGTGACCCGCGCAACCCGCACGACAACGACGGCCCCCGGCGAACACGCCGGGGGCCGTTCACGTGCGGCGACTCCCTACGGCAGGTTCCTCGCCATCACGATCCGCTGGACCTGGTTGGTGCCCTCGTAAATCTGGGTGCTTTACGGAAATTACCGCTCTGACCTGCGCGAACGCCCCCTTCAGGGGGTGCCTCCCCAGCATTTCCCCATGATCACTCGTACGTGGATGTCATCGCCGCTGGACACCCCAGGGACGCTCACGTTGACCAGAAGGAACCCGCCCTCTTGACCACAGCCACCTCGGGGCGTGAGGGTCGTGCAACAGACTGCAACGCACTCGACAGCGGAGGTCGGCATGGCGCTACGGTTCGTCGGTAAAGATCCAGAGTCCGGGGATCACGGCTCTCCGGCCGTGTGGGTCGATGAGGGCACGAGGGATCTCCTCTTCCAGGGATGGAAGGCGGACGAGCAGACCACGCGGGAAAGCTCGGTGGATGTTCCGATCCTCGACCACGAAGCAGTGATCCGGGTACCGAGGCGGATGCTCCCGCTTCTCAGGGAGGCACTTGATGTCGCAGAGCTTGACTAGCTTTGCTGACCTGCTCCGTGCGGCTGAAAGGTCAGCCGTCCATCTGGAGATGCGCGACGCCTACGGCGCAGAGAACGAGATCGAAGGGTTCGCGGCGTGGAGGGAGGGGCACCGCCTCAACCCCGACGACCGCGACTCGTGGTGGCGGCCGTGGCTCGACCTCGTGCAGGAGGTCACGAACAAGGGAGTGGTGATGCGCCGCGCCCGAATCGTCTCCGAACCGCTGAGCGACTACATCCGCTTTGAGCACTCGGGAACGTTCACGAACGTCGCTGCCGGGGAGCAGATCCGCTGGCTGCCTCGGCGCCACGCATCAGATCTGGCCCTGCCCGGAAATGACTTCTGGCTGTTCGACGGGCGGTTGGTTCAGTTCAATATCTTTGATGGGTCCGGGCAGTGGGTCCACACCGACCAGACCGAAGACCCTGCCGTTGCTCAGCTCTGCGCCTCGGCGTTCGAGGCTGTGTGGGAGCGCGCCATCCCACACGAGAAGTACAGCGTCTAACTCAGGCCGGCCGGTTCATGTCCTCGTCCCCGCTCTCCAGCGCCCAAGCGGCGCGCGCCGCTGTAGCAACCCGGTTGCAAAGCATCATGAAGGACGCCGGGCTCACGGGGAATGAACTGGCCGCCCGGTGCGGCTGGCACAAGTCCAAGTCCTCGCGGATCGCCCGTGGCAAGACTCCGCCCTCAGACGCGGATATCCGGGCCTGGTGCACGGCCTGTGATGCTGACGATCAGGTCGCCGACTTGATCGCAGCCTCACGCAACGCTGAGTCCATGTATGTGGAGTGGCGGCAGATCCACCGGGACGGGATGCGCCGGATTCACGAACAGACGGTGCCCCTCTACCAACGGACCCGCACTTTCCGCGTCTACGCATCCAATGTCGTACCGGGGATGCTCCAGACGGCCGAGTACGCCACTGGCCTTCTACGGTCCATCACGCACTTTCAGGGAACGCCGGACGACGTCTCAGACGCCGTACAGGCTCGGCTGAACCGCTCCCGCGTCGTGCGGGAAGGGGACCATCGCTTTGCGCTGCTCCTGGAGGAAGCTGTCCTCTATTACCGCGTCAGCGACGACGCGGCGCTGGCGGGCCAACTCGGCTACCTGCTGTCGGTCATGGCTCAGCCCAACGTCTCATTGGGTGTGATCCCGCTCGACGCCCGGCGTGCGGCCTGGCCGCTGGAAGCGTTCTACGCCTTCGACGATGCCCAGGTGGCGGTGGAGACGCTGACGGCAGAGATCAATCTGACGGCCCCCGGCGAGATCCGAACGTATCTGAAAGCCTTCGGCGAACTGTCGAAGATTGCTGTACGAGGCCCAGAAGCTCGCGCCTGCATCACAAGGGCCATCGACTCCCTTGGATGAATCTGTGCAACCGCGTGCAACTTCCTGGGGGTTGATTCGCTGACGTCCCTAGCGTGGTCATCACACGGACGACGCGGAGGGACAGCATGAGCCAGCCGAAGACGTACCCGAGTGAACTGGTGGAGCTGCCGTTGCGGCTGGACCTGGAGCCGGTCCCCGTGGAGGGCTGCGCGGGGTGTGTGGAGCTGGCGAACGTACGGGACCGGGCGCGGGCGGGCCGCGACTGGACCACGGTGTCGGACTGCAACGTCTTCCTGCGGCGTCACCCGGAGGGCCACTGATGGTGACGGTTGACGACATCGGTGAGCGGGGCGAGGACGGCTCGGGAAGAGTCGGCATCCTGCGGGATGTGATCCCTGATTGGGAGGACCCGGCCGAGCTGCCCCAGAAGCGCCGCAAGCAGCCGACCGCTTTCATCTGGCCCGAACGCGGTGGCAAGGAATGGATGGCGCCGCCCGCCTCCGTATCCCGGACCTGAGAATTCCGGCGTCCTGCTACCCCGTGGCAGACAGCCGGAGAGTCCCCCGATCGGACAAGCCGTCGAGTACGGGCAGACGTGCCCGGCCTGAGCTGACGGGCCCAGGCTCTCGCCCCGATCCACCCCTTCACTGGGGTGCTGCCCTGAGCAGTGAGGGCAACCGCTTCGGACTCAGGGAAGCCGAAGCGCCCACAGACTCCGTCCCTGCCGGACGACACCGAATTGGGCTCCCCCTGTACCCATTCGAGAATCCCGGCAGGGGCGGTGCAAGCCCCCGCCCGATCGCTCAGTTACCGGACAGCCTGGCGGCCGGGACGGGTTGCACGACGACGCGGGGACCGATTCCCCGTTTCGCCTCAGCCATCGATCTAGGGAGCAGGCCAGAATGGGTAAGCAGAACGAGGACGAGTGGGACCCGTACGCCAACCAGGGCCAGGCGACCGACCCTGACACCCGTGTCTCTCAAAACGGGGACGTGCACAGCAGCATGGCCGACGACGAGGACCGCGAAGGGAAGTAAGGCCCGTGATCCACGGCGAGAACCTGGCGAAAGACCTGCGACGTGATCACGGCTTCATTCACGTCGGACGCACCAGGGACGGTAAGGCCGTGGTCATGCGCAAGCGCGACAAGTGGACCGTGGTCCCCCTGCGCTGGCTCACCGAAGACGCGGTGAACACCATCAAGGCTCAGGCCGGGATCAGCCTCGTGTAGGTCCCAAGCAAAAGAACGCCCCCACCGAATGGTGGGGGCGTTCTCGGTTTGATTCGAGCGATCAGAGCAGAGCGCGGAACGGGTTGTCGGCCAGAGCGGGAACGGGAGCAGCCGACCGCTTCACCGGTTCGGGCACCGGGGCCGGGCGGTAGGCGGCCATCTGCACGACCGTGGCCCGCTTCACATGACGCTCCGGTTCGGCCGGCATCGGCTCCGTGACAGTTTTCCCCAGCTCTGCGTGTTCGGAATCGTCACCGCGGAGCGTGAAAACGGTGGCCGGTCGGCCGGTCTTCCCCGACCGTTCGACGGTCACCGCGATTCCCGGAAGTTCCTTGACCTCAGCGGCCGTCGCCCCGACGTACGGGAGCACCGGAGGAAGTGGCCCGTCCTCCGTGCAGTTCGATCCGGGCTCGGACCTTGTCTACGGCAGGTTCCGCGCCATCACGATCCGCTGCACCTGATTCGTGCCCTCGTAAATCTGCGTGATCTTGGCGTCGCGCATCATGCGCTCGACCGGGTAGTCGCGGGTGTAGCCGTAGCCGCCGAGGAGCTGGACGGCGTCGGTGGTGATCTCCATGGCGGCGTCGGAGGCGTAGCACTTGGCGGCGGCGCCGAAGAAGGTGAGGTCCTCGTCCTTGCCGCCGGCGGCGATGCGCTCGGACTTCGCGGCGGCGGCGTAGGTCAGCTGGCGGGCGGCCTCGACCTTCATCGCCATGTCGGCGAGCATGAACTGCACGCCCTGGAAGTCGCCGATCGGCTTGCCGAACTGCTTGCGCTCACGGACGTAGCCCTTGGCGTAGTCCAGCGCGCCCTGGGCGATGCCGAGCGCCTGTGCGGCGATGGTGATGCGGGTGTGGTCGAGGGTCTTCATCGCGGTGGCGAAGCCGGTGCCCTCGGCGCCGATCATGCGGTCGGCGGGGATGCGGACGTTGTCGAGGTAGACCTCGCGGGTCGGCGAGCCCTTGATGCCGAGCTTCTTCTCGGGGGCGCCGAAGGAGACGCCCTCGTCGTCCTTCTCGACGACGAAGGCGGAGATGCCCTTGGAGCGCTTCTCCGGGTCGGTGACGGCCATGACCGTGTAGTACTCGGAGACGCCGGCGTTGGTGATCCAGCGCTTCACGCCGTTGAGGACCCAGAAGTCGCCGTCGCGTACGGCCTTGGTCTTCATGCCCGCCGCGTCCGAGCCGGCGTCCGGCTCGCTCAGGCAGTACGAGAACATCGCGTCGCCCTTGGCCAGCGGGCCGAGGTACTTCGCCTTCAGCGCCTCGGAGCCGGAGAGGATCACCGGGAGCGAGCCGAGCTTGTTGACCGCCGGGATCAGCGAGGACGAGGCGCAGACCCGGGCGACCTCCTCGATGACGATGACGGTGGCGAGCGCGTCGGCGCCGGCGCCGCCGTACGCCTCGGGGACGTGGACGGCGTGCAGGTCGTTCGCGGTGAGCGCGTCACGCGCCTCCTGCGGGAAGCGGGCCTCCTCGTCCACGGCGGCGGCGAACGGTGCGATCTTCGCCTCGGCGAGGGCGCGCACCGACTCCCGGAGCATGTCGTGCTCCTCCGACGGCCGGTACAGATCGAAATCAGCGGTTCCCGCCAAGGTTTCTCACTCCCCTGAGAGCTGAGCTAACTACCGTTAAGTAACCCTTATCTTCTCCGGATTCTATGGGTCCCGCACCGGCAGCGGGGCGTGAGGTTTACGACAGGGAGCGGATTCTCGCCATGGCCGGTGGCCGCCGGTCGCCCGGAGCGGCCCGACTATGCTCGGTCAGCGCCTTTTCACCCGTCCGTCACCGACCCGCACCCCGACATCCCGGCGCGCCGCGCCGAAACCTGGTTTGGAGCACCCATGGCCCTCAAGATCACCGTGATCGGCACCGGTTACCTCGGCGCCACCCACGCCGCCGCCATGGCCGAACTCGGCTTCGAGGTGCTGGGCCTGGACGTCGTCCCCGAGAAGATCGAGATGCTGCGGCGCGGCGAGGTCCCGATGTACGAGCCGGGACTGGAGGAACTGCTGCGCCGCCACATCGCCGGTATCGAGGGCTCCACCGGCCGGCTCCGCTTCACCACCTCCTACGAGGAGGCCGGGGCCTTCGGCGATGTCCACTTCGTCTGCGTGAACACCCCGCAGAAGCACGGTGAGTACGCCTGCGACATGTCGTACGTCGAGAGCGCCTTCGCCTCGCTCGCGCCGTATCTGGACCGTCCGGCGCTGGTCGTCGGCAAGTCGACGGTGCCGGTGGGCAGCGCGGCGCGGCTGGCGCGGCTGCTGGCGCGCGAGGCGCCGGCGGGCGAGGCGGCGGAGCTGGCGTGGAACCCGGAGTTCCTGCGTGAGGGGTTCGCCGTCGACGACACCCTCCACCCGGACCGGATCGTCGTCGGTGTGGCGAGCGAGCGGGCCGAGGCGGTCCTGCGGGAGATCTACGCGAAGCCGGTCGCCGAGGGCTCGCCCTTCGTCGTCATGGACTATCCGACGGCCGAGCTGGTGAAGACCGCGGCCAACTCCTTCCTGGCGACGAAGATCTCGTTCATCAACGCCATGGCGGAGGTCTGCGAGGCGGCCGACGGCGATGTGGTGAAGCTGGCCGAGGCGATCGGGCACGACGAGCGGATCGGCAAGAAGTTCCTGCGCGCCGGGGTCGGCTTCGGCGGCGGCTGCCTGCCCAAGGACATCCGGGCGTTCATGGCCCGCGCCGGTGAACTGGGCGCGGACCAGGCGCTGACGTTCCTGCGCGAGGTCGACTCGATCAACATGCGGCGCCGCGGCCACATGGTCGAGCTGACCCGGGACGCGGTCGGCGGCTCCTTCCTCGGCAAGCGCGTCGCGGTCCTCGGCGCCACTTTCAAGCCGGACTCCGACGACGTCCGCGACTCCCCCGCCCTCAACGTCGCCGGCCAGATCCACCTCCAGGGCGGGCAGGTCACCGTGTACGACCCGAAGGGCATGGAGAACGCCCGGCGGCTGTTCCCGACGCTGGGCTACGCCGACAGCGCGCTGGAGGCGGTGCGCGGCGCGGACGCGGTGCTGCACCTGACGGAGTGGCGGGAGTTCCGGGAGCTGGACCCGGCGGTGCTGGGCGAGGCGGTCACCGCCCGCCGCGTCCTCGACGGCCGCAACGCCCTCGACCCGGAGCTGTGGCGCAAGGCCGGCTGGACCTACCGGGCGCTGGGCCGGCCGCAGGCGTAGCCCTCCCCCCGTCGTGCCGCCCGGCCGGGCCCGCTTCCGGCCGGGCGGACGTGCTCCGGGCGGCGCGCCGGTGGCGGAACGCGGGAATCGCCGGACGTGCCCGGCGCGAGCCGCCATCATGCAGTGACGCAGATATCCGTTGACGTCACCGAGGAGGTAACGCCATGGCCCTGATCGAGCTGGGCGTCGTCGCACTGGACTGCCCCGACTCCCGGGCGCTCGCCGCCTTCTACGCCGAGCTGCTCGGCTGGCAGGTGGCGGACGAGGACGGTGACTGGGTCGAGGTCGCCGGGCCGCAGGGCAGGACACTCGCGTTCCAGCAGGTGGCGGGGTACCGGCCGCCGCAGTGGCCGGGCCAGGAGCATCCGCAGCAGCTCCACCTCGACTTCGACGTACGGCGGGCGGACGCCGAGGCGGCCCAGGAGAAGGCGCTCGCACTCGGCGCGAAGCTGGTCCAGCAGGACGACGCCCGGCAGAACTGGCGGGTCTACCTGGACCCGGCCGGGCACCCGTTCTGCTTCTGCTTCCGGGACTGAGCGCCGCTCCCCGACCGGCCGGGACGGGAGACGGCCGGTGGCCCGGCACCGCGCCGGGCCACCGGGCACCGCCTGCCCGCACCGCCGGACACGGAAGAACGCCCCGGCGGGCCGCCGTCCATGACGGGGCCCGCCGGGGCGTTCCCGGTGCTCCGGGCGGTCGCGGACCGCCGCTCAGCCGTCCAGTTGCTCGATCGTGGCGATCGACTCCGGGCGGCGGGCCTGCTCCGCGCGGGCGACGTCCTCGGCGTCCCGCAGGGTGCGGACCGCGTTGCGCCAGGTCAGCTTGGCCAGGTCGGCGGTGGACCACTTGCGGTCCAGCAGTTCCGTAAGGAGGTTCGGGTAGCTCGCCACGTCCGTCAGGTCGGACGGGGTGAAGGCGGTGCCGTCGTAGTCGCCGCCCAGCCCGATGTGGTCCACGCCGGCGACCTCCCGCATGTGGTCGAGGTGGTCGGCGACGGTCGCCGCGGTCGCCTCCGGCATCGGGTGCGCCGCCTGGAACGCCCGCTGCACCGCCATCGCCTCGGGGGTGGTGTCGAGGTGGTGGAAGCCGTGGGCCCGCATGTTCTCGTCGGCCCGCAGCACCCAGGGGGCGACCTCGGGGTGGACGAACTTCGGGACGAACGTCGCCATCGCGGTGCCGCCGTTGGCGGGCAGCCGCTCCAGGACGTCGTCGGGGATGTTCCGCGGGTGGTCGCAGACGGCGCGGGACGAGGAGTGCGAGAAGATCACCGGCGCGGTGGAGACCCGCAACGCGTCCCGCATCGTCGTGGCCGCGACGTGCGAGAGGTCGACGAGCATGCCGAGGCGGTTCATCTCCCGCACGACCTCCTCGCCGAAGGCGCTGAGCCCGCCCGCGCGGGGCTCGTCCGTCGCGGAGTCCGCCCAGGCCAGACTGTCGTTGTGGGTGAGCGTCATATAGCGGACGCCCAGCCGGTACAGCGCCCGCAGCGTGGCCGGCGAATTGTTGATGGAGTGGCCGCCCTCGGCGCCCATCAGGGAGGCGATGACGCCGTCGGCGCGCGCCGCCTCCATGTCGTCGGCGGTGAAGGCGAGCCGCAGCGCCTCGGGGTAGCGCGCGGCCATCCGCCGCACCACGTCGATCTGTTCGAGGGTGGCGCTGACCGCCGTGTCGCCCGCGAAGTCGGCGCGGACGTACACCGACCAGAACTGCGCGCCGACGCCGCCGGCCCGCAGCCGCGGGATGTCGGTGTGCAAGAACTCCGACTGGTCACCGGCGATGTCGCGGCGGTCCAGGTCGTACCCGGCCTGGGTGCGCAGCGCCCAGGGCAGGTCGTTGTGGCCGTCGACGACGGGGTGCTCGGCGAGCAGCGCGGCGATCCGCGGATCCCGCGCGGCGGCCATCACTTGCTCCCGAAGCCGAAGCCGGCCGGGGAGGCGACCTTGTTCCGCAGCCGCTTGCCCTTCTCGGTGGCCTGGTCGTTCAGCTCCTGCTGGAACTCCCGCATCCGGCCGAGCAGCTCCTCGTCGTGGGCGGCGAGCATCCGCGCGGCGAGCAGCCCGGCGTTGCGCGCGCCGCCGACGGAGACCGTCGCGACCGGCACCCCGGCGGGCATCTGCACGATGGAGAGCAGCGAGTCCATGCCGTCGAGGTACTTCAGCGGCACCGGCACGCCGATGACCGGCAGCGGCGTGACGGAGGCGAGCATGCCCGGCAGGTGGGCGGCTCCCCCGGCGCCCGCGATGATCGCCTTGAGGCCGCGCCCGGCGGCCTCCTCGCCGTACGCGATCATCTCGTGCGGCATCCGGTGCGCGGAGACGACATCGACCTCGTAGGGGATCTCGAACTCGTCGAGCGCCTTGGCGGCGGCTTCCATGACGGGCCAGTCGGAGTCCGAACCCATGACGATGCCGACGACGGGACTGCCGGGGGAGTGGGAGCTCATTCGGTGATCGTTCCTCGCAGATAGCCGGCGGCGTGCGCGGCGCGCTCACGCACGTCGGCCAGATCGTCGCCGTAGGTGTTGACGTGGCCGACCTTCCGGCCGGGCTTCACGTCCTTTCCGTACATGTGGATCTTCAACTGCGGATCGCGTGCCAGGCAATGGAGGTACGCGGAGTACATGTCCGGGTAGTCGCCGCCGAGGACGTTGGCCATGACCGTCCACGGGGCGCGCGGGCGCGGGTCGCCGAGCGGGAGGTCGAGGACGGCGCGGACGTGGTTGGCGAACTGCGAGGTGATCGCGCCGTCCTGGGTCCAGTGCCCGGAGTTGTGCGGGCGCATCGCCAGCTCGTTGACGAGCACCCGCGGCTCACCGTCGGGACCCGCGACCTCGAACAGCTCGACCGCGAGGTGGCCGACGACGCCCAGCTCCGCCGCGATCCGCAGCGCCATCTCCTGGGCGCGCGCCGCGAGGTCGGCGTCCAGACCGGGCGCCGGGGCGATGACCGTGTCGCAGACCCCGTCGACCTGGATGGACTCCACGACCGGGTACGCGACGGCCTGGCCGTGCGGCGAGCGGACCACGTTGGCGGCCAGTTCGCGGGTGAAGGGGACCTTCTCCTCCGCCAGCACCGGCACTCCGGCGCGGAACGGTTCGGCCGCCTCCTTGGAGGAACGTACGACCCAGACGCCCTTGCCGTCGTAGCCGCCGCGGACGGTCTTGAGGATCACGGGAAAACCGTCACCCTCCGCCGCGAACGCCTCCACATCCGCCGGATCGGCGACGATGCGGTGCCGCGGGCAGGGCACGCCCAGCGCGTCCAGTCTCGCCCTCATCACCCCCTTGTCCTGGGCGTGCACGAGCGCGTCGGGGCCGGGGCGTACGGGGATGCCGTCCGCCTCCAGCGCCTTCAGGTGCTCGGTGGGTACGTGCTCATGATCGAAGGTGATCACATCGCAGCCACGGGCGAAGGAGCGCAGCGTGTCCAGGTCGCGGTAGTCGCCGATGACGACATCGCTGACCACCTGGGCCGCCGAATCCTGCGGGGTGTCGCTGAGGAGCTTGAACTTGATGCCGAGGGGGATGCCCGCCTCGTGGGTCATACGGGCGAGCTGACCGCCACCGACCATGCCGACTACCGGGAACGTCACGCCCCCAGCGTATCCGTACGGACGTGCCACCCCGACGGCGGGGATTTGGAGGATCATCCGAGGACGGGTGCCGCTCCCGCCTTCCACCGGCGGCGATGTGCGGAGCGTGATCCTCCGTAGCGCTGCGGGGTGTGCGTCGTCGCACGCGTGCGCGCCGGGCGGAGCCCCGGAAACGCTGGTTAGCATGAGGGGCGGTCCGGGGAAGACCGGCCGGGCCGGCCGCCACCGACAGGGAGCAAGACGATCACCATGAGTGAACGGAGCGCGCTGCGGTCGCGGCTGGAGGCGCTCCTGCGGGAGGTCGCCAAGTTCGGTGCCGTCGGCGGCGCCGGTGTGATCGTGAACTTCGCGGTCTTCAACCTCGTCCGGCACCTGACCGAGCTGCCCGTCGTCCGGGCCAGCGTCGTCGCGACGGTCGTGGCCACCGGCACCAACTACCTCGGCTACCGCTACTTCACCTACCGCGACCGCGACAAGCAGGGCCGCACCCGCGAACTCTCGCTCTTCCTGCTGTTCAGCGTCGCCGGCCTGATCATCGAGAACGGCATGCTCTACGCGGCGACGTACGGCTTCGGCTGGGACACCCCGTTGCAGAGCAACGTCTTCAAGTTCCTCGGCATCGGCGTCGCCACCCTCTTCCGCTTCTGGTCGTACCGCACCTGGGTCTTCCGCACGCCGGGCACCACGGCGACCGGGGACGCCGGGGAGCTGCCGGACACCGCGGACGCCGGCGCCCGCCGGCGTCACGACCGCGAACGGCAGCCGCAGGCGTACGGCGCCCCGCGCGGGTAGGGCCGCCGGACCGCTTCCCGGGAACGGCGCCCCGCTCCGCCCTCCGTCCGCTCAGCCCTCCGTCTGCTCGGCCTCCCGGGCCAGGAAGAGGGCGAAGACCGGCGGGTGCTGCTGGAGCAGTTCGAGCCGTCCGCCGTCGGCCTCCGCGAGGTCGCGGGCGACCGCGAGGCCCAGACCTGTGGAGTTGCGGCCGGAGACGGTCCGTTCGAAGACCCGTGAGCCGAGGTCGGCGGAGACGCCGGGGCCCGCGTCGGTGACCTCCACCACCGCCTGATTGCCGGTGACGCGGGTGCGCAGCGCGACGGTCCCGTCGCCGTGCATCAGGGAGTTCTCGATCAGGGTGGCGAGCACCTGCGCCACCGCGCCCGGGGTGCCGACGGCCCGCAGGCCCTTCTTGCCGGAGCGGACGATGGAGCGGGCGGCGCTGCGGTAGGCGGGCCGCCACTCCTCGACCTGCTGTTTGACGATCTCGTCGAGGTCGAAGGCGACGGCGGAGCCGGAGCGCGGGTCCCGGGAGTTGGTGAGCAACCGCTGGACCACGTCGGTCAACCGCTCGACCTGGGTCAGCGCGATGGTCGCCTCCTCCTTCACCGTCTCCGGGTCGTCGGTGAGCGTGATCTCCTCCAGCCTCATCGAGAGCGCGGTCAGCGGGGTGCGCAGCTGGTGGGAGGCGTCGGCGGCCAGTCGCCGTTCGGCGGTGAGCATCCGGGCGATCCGCTCGGCGCTGGCGTCCAGCACATCGGCGACCCGGTCCAGCTCCTGGACGCCGTAGCGGCGGTGGCGGGGGCGCGGGTCGCCGGAGCCGAGGCGCTCGGCGGTCTCGGCGAGGTCGGTGAGCGGGGCGGTGAGCCGGTGGGCCTGGCGGATGGCGAGACCCACCGCGGCGACGATCGCCAGCAGCGCCACCGCCAGGATGACCAGCAGGGTGCGGCCGATCTCCTCGTTGACGGTGGCGCGGGACTCCTGGACGGTGACCTGCTCTCCGCGGTCGCCCGTCATCTGCGACTGGATGACGTCACCGGCGGGCCGGGTGCCGATCTCGATCGGCGGCTTGCCGGGCACCTTGATCCGGGCGTAGCGGTGGACGGTGATCTGCTCGGAGAGCGCGTCCGGGGTGATCTTCTCGCCGCTGCCGATCCGGCTCTCGACGATGCCGACCAGCCGTACCGCCTCGGACGCCACGCTCTCCTGGGCGCCCGCCTGGATGGTGCGGGTCTCGACGACGACGAGCGAGAGGCCGAAGACGGCGATCACGACGAGCACCACCGCGAGGGTGGAGTTGATCAGGCGGCGGCGCACGGTGCCCTCCGGGCGGGGTTGCGGTGGTCTGTCTCGGCGTCCCGCCCGGCGAGGGCCTGTCCGGGCCCGAGCACGTCAGCTCGTCCCGTCCGGGTGCGTCAGCTCTTCTCGAAGCGGAAGCCGACGCCCCGGACGGTGGCGATGTAGCGCGGGTTGGCGGCGTCGTCGCCGAGCTTCTTGCGGAGCCAGGAGATGTGCATGTCGAGGGTCTTCGTCGACGACCACCAGGTGGTGTCCCAGACCTCCCGCATCAGCTGATCGCGGGTGACGACCCGGCCGGCGTCGCGCACCAGCACCCGCAGCAGGTCGAATTCCTTGGCGGTGAGCTGGAGTTCCTCGTCGCCCATCCACGCGCGGTGCGATTCGACGTCGATACGGACGCCGTGGGTGGCGGGCGGCTGCTGCGGTTCGGCGGTGGAGCCGCGCCGCAGCAGCGCCCGGACGCGGGCCAGCAGCTCGGCGAGGCGGAAGGGCTTGGTGACGTAGTCGTCGGCACCGGCGTCCAGACCGACGACGGTGTCCACCTCGTCGGCGCGGGCGGTCAGCACCAGGATGGGGAAGGAATGACCTTCGTTGCGCAGCCGGCGGGCGACCTCCAGGCCGTCCATGCCGGGCAGTCCCAGGTCGAGCACGACCAGATCGATGTGGTCCTGGAGACCGGCGTCGAGCGCCGTGGGTCCGTCCTCGCGCACCTCGACTTCGTAACCCTCGCGGCGCAGTGCGCGGGCGAGCGGCTCCGAGATGGACGCGTCATCCTCGGCGAGCAGTACACGGGTCATGGCCCGATGGTAGTCCGATGCGCTGTGGCCAGGGGGAGAGCGGGGCGGACGGGACGACATGTGCGACAGGGGACCGTAGGGGTTTCCCGACCCGCCGGAATGGTTCCCCGAGACGAATGTGAGCGTTGTCTCACCCCTCCCAACGCCGGTCGAACGGGACGTATGGTGGGCCGACGTCCATCGCACAACCGCCGGGGCCCTCGGCACCTCACGGGTGCCTTCGGTCCCCAAGTTGTGTGCGGGGTCGCGGTACACCGCGTCCGGCACACAGCGATTGACCTGTCGACCGGGTCCGCCGCGCCAGAAGTACGGGGGGCGTGGAAGGCGGTGTACGACCGTCCCGCCGACGCCGCCCCGGGTGGCGTCGATCCCCTCGGACGTGGGGTGCGGGCAAGGTCTACGCCGGTGCCGGTCACCACCCCCACCGGGCGCGTGACGTTCGACCCTCGCGTCCCGAGCAGACCAAGGAAGCACCCATGGCGTCCAGCCTGACGAAGGACGCCGCCCCGCAGGGGAACCCTGCATCGGGCGGTAAGACCTTCTTCGGCCACCCCCGCGGACTGGCCACTCTCTTCATGACCGAGATGTGGGAGCGTTTCAGCTTCTACGGCATGCGGGCCCTTCTCGTGCTGTACCTGATCTCCGGCGGCACGGACGCCAAGCCCGGGGCCCAGGGCGGCGGTCTGGCCATGACGATGGCCACGGCATCGGCCATCTACGCGGTCTACCTCGCGATGGTCTACCTGCTCGCGATGCCCGGCGGCTGGTTCGCCGACCGCGTCTGGGGCCCGCGCAAGACGGTGATCATCGGCGGCTGCGTCGTGATCCTCGGCCACCTGACGCTGGCGGTGCCCGGCACGGCGATGTTCTTCGCCGGTATGGCACTGGTGGCACTCGGCTCCGGCCTGCTGAAGGCCAACATCTCGACGATGGTCGGCCACCTCTACGACGGTCCGCAGGACCCGCGCCGTGACGGTGGCTTCACGATCTTCTACATCGGCATCAACCTCGGTGGCTTCCTCGCCCCGCTGGTCGTCGGCACCATCGGCCAGAGCATCAACTGGCACCTCGGCTTCGCGACCGCCGCTGTCGGTATGGGTCTGGGCCTGATCCAGTTCATCATCGGCACCCGGCACCTCTCGCCGACCAGCTCCACCGTGCCGACCCCGCTCTCCGTCCAGGAGCGCAACTCCTGGCTGCGCAAGGGCCTGATCTGGCTGGCCGTCGCCGCCGTTTTCTACGGCATCGTCATCGGCACCGGCACCTTCACCCTGAACTGGGCGCTCATCCCGATCGCGCTGCTCGGCCTGATCATCCCGATCTCCGTGCTGGCGCGGATCAAGCGCGACAAGGACCTGACCTCCGAGGAGCAGACGAAGGTCAGCGGCTACATCTGGTTCTTCGTCGCCGCCGCCGTCTTCTGGATGATCTTCGACCAGGCCGGCTCCACGCTGAGCGGCTTCGCCGAGAAGAACACCGCCGACTCGATCTTCGGTCTGCACTTCCCGTCGACGTGGTTCCAGTCCGTCAACCCGCTCTGGGTGATGGCGCTGGCCCCGGTCTTCGCCTGGATGTGGCTGGCGCTGGCCAAGCGCCTCAAGGAGCCGAGCACCACGATCAAGTTCGCCATAGCCATGGTGATGATCGGCATCTCGTACTTCGTCTTCATCGTCCCGATGGGGATGTCGTCCGACGGCACGAAGGTCAGCCCGATGTGGCTGCTCATGGTCTACATGATCCAGACCATGGGTGAGCTGTGCCTCTCCCCCGTCGGCCTGTCGGTCACCACCAAGCTGGCGCCGGAGAAGTACGCCAGCCAGATGCTGGGTGTCTGGTTCCTCGCCGTCACCGCGGGCGACTGCATCGTCAGCCTGCTCTCCACGGCCGGTGCCGACCTGAGCGGTGTGGGCGTCCTCGCCGCGGAGGCCGGGCTGGCGGTCCTGGCGGGTATCGCGATCTGGCTGAACCGCAAGAAGATCATGGCGCTCATGGGCGACGTGCGCTGACCCGTCCCCGCACGCGCTGAGGCGTTCCCCGTACGCCCCGAGGGCCCGGCACACCACGTTCGGTGTGCCGGGCCCTCGCGCGTGCGGTGCCCGGACGGTGCCCGCGTACGGCCGTGGTCCGGTCGTACGCGGGCGGGTCCGCGGTATGCGGCGGGTTTTCCCGGTACCGGCCGGTCAGCGGCGGGCCCGGCGCCGCGGGGCGGCGAGCAGCAGGGCGCCGCCGAGCAGCAGCACGGTGCCGGCGAAGAGGCCGAGGGCGGTCAGAGCGCCGTGGTCGCTCGCACCGGTGTCGGCGAGGCCGCCGGGGGCACCGCCCGCCGTGGCCGCGCCGCCGGTGGAGCCGGACGCCCCGGACGCCGCTCCGGCCGAGCCGCCGGAGGCGCCGCCGGGCCGGGCCGCGGTGTCCAGCGTCAGGGACGCGCCGGGGTCCTTCTCCGGGGTGCAGGTGGTGGTCGTCCCCAGGGCGTTGACGGTCAGCACGCCGGGGGTCAGGGTCGTACGGCCGGTGGCGCCCGGGGTGTAGACGCCCTTGAGGTCGGGGATCTCGATGGGCTGTCCGGACTTGATGGGCGCGGCGTTGGCCGGGCCCTCGACCTTGACGGTGCCCTTGTCCGCACCGCCCAGCGCCACCGCCATCGACGGTTTCACCGAGCCCTCGGGGATGTCCGCCGGGCTGTCCATCACGGACTTGGCGAACTTCACCGTCAGGTCGTAGCCGCCGCCCTTCGCCACCGCGTCGATCCGCACCGGCGAGGTGGCCTTCTTGTCGCCGATCGGCGTCTTGCAGGCGTACGGCACCTGCACCTGCTTCCCCTGGTGCGCGGTGCCGTCGGGCTCACCGCCGGAGCCACCGGAGGAGCCACCGCCGCTCCCGCCGCCGGAATCAGAGCCTCCGGTGCCGGTGCCGCCGTCCGTACCGCCCGTGGATGTACCACTCGTTGTGCCACCCGACGTGCCACCGGACGAGGCGCCGCCCGCGGCTGTTCCCCCGGAGCCGCCGGTCGAGGCGCCGCCGGAACCGCCCGAGCCGTCCGTCACCTTGACCGTGACGGCCGGTGCCACCTCCTCCTTCGGGACGCACTCGGTGTCCGTGGAGATCGGCTTGTTGACGTTGATGGTGTACGCGCCGGGCGTCAGCGTCACCTCGCCCGGCTTCGTGAGCTTCAGCGTGCCCTTCATGTCCGGCAGCACCATCGGGCTGTTCTTCGGGATCGGCGGATTGCTCCGCGGCCCCTTCATCGCCAGCTCACCGACCTGCGCCCCGGCCAGCCGCACCACACCGGACGGCTGCACGGTGTCCTTGCCCAGGTCGAGGACGTCGGGGTTCTTCGAGGCGGCGGCGACCGTCTTCCACACCACCTCGATCTCCTCGCCGACCTTCGCGGTGGCCGGTGCGCTCAGCGCCACCTCGGTGGTGCCCTCGACCGGCGGCAGCCCCGAGATCGGTGGCGGGGTGCACTCCGTGCGGTACGCGGCGTCCGCCGCCCGCGCGAGCGGCGCCGTGGCCACCAGCCCCGCGCCCGCGAGCAGCAGTGCGGCCCCGGCGGCCACCCCCGCTCTCCTTGGTTGCCTCATCACGATGCCCCTTCCGCTGTCGGTGGTGCGGTGGATGTGGACGCGGACGGTGCGGTGTCCGGGGTGTACCAGGGCAGCGCGGCCGGGCGGTCCGCCGGTGCGGTCCCCCCGTCCCGGCCGCCACGCAGGGGGCGCGGACGGGCGCGGAGCCGGCCCGGCGCGCGGGGCCAGCCGCCTCCGTGGGCGGGCCCGGTGGTACGCGGCGCCGCCGCGGTCCGCGGCCGTACCCGGTCGACGACGGCCATCCCGGCGCGGAAGACGACGGTCGCCGCCACCAGGCAGAGCAGCACCCGAAAGAGCGTCACCCCCCACGGCCGTCCGACGTCCCACGCCTGCTCGACCAGCAGCTTCCCGCCGTACGTCGCGGAGATGCGGTAGTCGCCGTGGGCGCCGGCCGCCAACTCCACGTCCAGGGCGACGCGGGCCTTCTTCCCGGCGGGCACGGTGCCGCGCCACTGCCGGTCCTCCCACTCGGGCGCGAACACGCCGTGCGCGGTGCCCACCTTGAAGACCGGGTCCGTCGCCGGTCCCGCTCCGGTGTTGCCGACCGTGAAGGTCAACCGGCGCCGCGGCGGCGCGCCGAACCAGGTCAGCAGGGTGTCGCCGCCGGCCAGCTCAGGCCCGGAGACCACCGCGAGACGGGCGCCGGTCTCCTGTTCCGGCAGCGGGGCGACGGGGTGCCCGGCCACCGCGAACGGCACATCGTCGGCGGCCGCCGCCCCGGTCACGGCCGCCACATGCACCACACAGGGGCAGGGCTTGGGCGGCTCCGCCACCGGCAGCGTCCTGCGGAACGTCCCCCGGGCGTCGGTGGTGACCGTCCGCCCGTCGCCGTTGGCGCAGGAGTTGGTGCCGCCGATCATGTTCTGGCCGCAGATCAACAGGGTGAGCAGCGTTTTCGGCCGCCAGCCGCGCCCGGAGACGGTCACCGTGCCGCCGGCCCCGGCCTGCCCGGTGGAGACCTCGGCGGTGGGCGCCCCAGTGGACGGTGCCGCCACCGCGGGCGACGCGCCGGGCAGCAGCCCCGCACCCAGGACGAGAACGGCGGCGGCCACCCGCAGCGGCCACCCCCGCGCGGCGGCGCGGCGCACCGCTCCCCCGGTCACGGTCGGTCTCCCACGCGCGTCAACTCCCTTGTGCCATCGGTGGGTTGATCCTCGGTTGCGGTACGTCCGGTACGGCGCCGCCGACGCCACAGCGCGCCGCCCGCACCCGCGGCGACGGCGAGCGCACCCACGCCGAGCACGCTCCGGGACACGGGCGCGTACCCGGCGCGCGCCGAGGCGTACGCGCCCCCGGCGGCGGTGGCGGTGAGGGTGACGTCCACGGAGTCCAGCGCGGGCGGATCGGCCCAGGGCTCGGTGCGCCGGACCCGCTGCCCGGGGGCGAGCGCGAGCGGCAGCGCGCGGGCCTCACGCCGCAGCGCGGTCCCGAAAGCGCCGTCGGCCCGTACCGCGAGCCGCGGCCTGAGCACCGTCGTACCGCGGTTGACCAGCGTGTACCGGATCTCCGCGCCGCCGCCGCGCCGGACGACGGCGACCTCCTCGACGGTCAGCGCGGCGAGGGCGGGCCCGGTCACCCGCAGCCGGACGGGGACGGTGCGCCCGCCCCCGGGCCCGTCGGCGCGGAGCGCGGCAGTGCGCTCCCCGGGCGCGGCGCCCCGGGGCACGGTGACGGTGAACGGCACCGCCGCCCGGGTCCGCGCCGGAATCCGCACCCGGTCCTCGGCGGGCGCGAGCCATCCGGCGGCGTCCCCGCCCGCGGCGGCGCGCAGCCGGACGGTGACGGGGCGCCCGGAGGGGTTGGTCACCGCGATCCGGTCACCGAGGACGGCGCCGGGCGCGCCCTCCAGATAGCAGAACGTCCGCCCGTCCCCCGCCGGACGGCTCCCGGCGCCGGGCGCGGGTGCGGCCGTCCAGCCGGGCCGGGCATCGGCCGCGGCGGCGCCCGGCGGCCCCCACGCCGCCGCGGCGAGCGTCGCCAGCGCCACCAACGCGCCTCGGGTACCCAACGGCATCGGCTGCTCCCGGTGCTCGTGCGCGAACAGGAGGGGCGGCGCGGTCCGGGCGCGCCCCGGGGCCGGGCGGGCGCCGTCCGGAAGCCGGGCGGCACCGCGCCCCGGATCAGGCGGCGCGGCGGCGGCCGAGCCAGAGCGCCCCGGCCGCCCCGGCGAGCAGGACGGTGCCGCCGAAGGTCCCGAGGGCGACGGCGGAGTCAGCGGGCCCGGTCTGCGGCAACTGCCCGCCACCGGACGCGCCGCCCGACGCGCCCGAGCCCGACGCGCCGCCGGAGGAGCCCGAACCGCCCTTGACGTCCAGGCTGAGCGACGGCTTCGGGCTGTTGTCCGGGGTACAGGTGGTCGTGGTCCCGAGGGCCTTGATCGTCAGCTTGCCCGCCGTGAACGTCACCTTGCCGCTCGCCTTGGGCGTGTACGTCCCGCTCAAATCGCTGATCTTGATGGGGGTGTTGGCCGGGATGGCTTGGTCGTTGGGCGGACCGGTCACCGGCACCGTCCCGCTGTCCGCACCGCCCAGCTCGATGACGGCGGACGGCTTCATGGCCCCCTTGCCCAACTCGACGGGGCTGGACGAGACGCCCTTCTGGAAGGACATCACGAGCTGGTACCCGCCCCCGCTCGGGGTGCCCTTGATGTCGATGGGCGAGACCGCGCCCTTGTTCCCGATCGGTGTCCTGCACTGGTAGTTGACGTCGACGACCTCGGCGTGCGCGGCCGGCGCGGAGAGCAGCACCGTCGCCCCGGTCAGCGCCGCGGCGACGGCGGGCCGGGCCGCGCGGCCGGGGCGCCGGATGTGCGGTACGTGGAAGCGGGCCACCTCTCGTTCCCTTCTCCCGGGTCCAGGGGCGCGGCGGGGCCGTGCGGGCCACGGGCCCGGCGGCGGGCCCCGCACCGCCCCTGGGCGCCGCCCCGTTCTACTGACGGCGCATCAGATGGGTGGCTCAAGGTACGCCGGGGACCGCGAAGGGGGAAGGCACAGCGCGGGGCGGATCGGGGCGGAACGCACGGAGGGCGCGGACCCTCGGTCCACGCCCTCACCTCCCGCCGGCGGACGACCGCGCCGTCCGTCACCGCTCAGGACGGGGCGGCCAGTTCGGCCCAGACTGTCTTCCCGGCACCGTCGGCGTTACGGACCACGCCCCAGTCCAGGCAGAGCCGCTGCACGATGAACATGCCGTGCCCGCCCGGACGCCCCGCGCGGTGCGGGGTGCGCGGCGCGGGCGATCCGGCGCCGAGGTCGCTGACCTCCAGGCGCAGCACCTTGGCGGTGCAGCGCAGCCGCAGCTCCTCGGGCCCCTCGGCGTGCAGGCAGGCGTTGGTGACCAGCTCGGAGACGACCAGCAGGACGTCCTCGGCGGCCGCGCGCTGGTCGGCGGTGGCGGCCGGCAGCCAGCCCCAGTCCTGAAGGGCCTCGCGGGCGAAGTCCCGGGCGCGCGCGACGGCCCCCCGGGCGCCGCTCAGGCGCAGCCTGCGGACCTGGCCGACCGGGGCGGCGGCCGGCGCGACGGCGGAAGCACCGGCGCCGCCCGGCTCCGGGCCGAGGTCGCCCGGCGGGTACGGCCGGGTGGTGCTCATCAGCGCTTCACCTCACCGATTCGCCTTTTCACGGAAAACGGATAACTGACAGATTCAACGGATTCAGATGTCTCCTGCCCGACCGGACCGTGAGAACACCCACTTCTTTGATACGGAAGTTGTGACGCGGACTACGTGCCCGGAATGCCATCCTCCGGGCCGCCCTCGTCACCCTTGGTCGGCCAGCGCCGCATCGAGTGAGTCGTGCACCGTGAAAACCGCCTCCGCGCCGGTGATCTCGAATACGCGGGCCACCACGGGCTGCATCGCGACGAGATGGACCCCGCCGCCCGCGGCCTCCGCCGTCAGGCGGGCCCCGAGCAGGACGTTGAGCCCGGTGGAGTCCATGAATTCCAGGGGTTCGCAGTCGACCACGAGGCGGGCGTACCCCTCTTCCACACACCCCTCCAGCGCGTCGCGCAACAGATCGGCGGTGTGGTGATCCAGCTCACCCGCCGGCGTCACGACCGCGCTGGCGCCGTGATGCCGGATCGCGACGTGAAGCCGGCCCCGGCTCGCACTGCCGACCGTCCCGCGGTCCATGCGCGCGCACCCCTCTTGCTGTCTCGACGTCGTTTGCCTATGACTGCGCTCATTCGAACCCTACGCCTTCGCTTCACACAGGGGTAGCCGAACAATCCTCATATAACACCAAATACGGACATCGCGTACTTGCCATCTTCCCGCAAAGCCAGGTAGGCGTAGATGCAGACACATTCACCACGGCCGGCTTCGGAGGCGCCGCACACCGCAGCTTCACGTAGAGGCATCGGCAGCCATATGCCGAGAACGATGGAGGAGACCATGTCACCCCGGCTCGACGAAATGCGCACCGACGACACCCGGCAGCACACCTCGTCGACACCCCCGTCCGACCCGTCCGGGCAGATCCCTTCCCAGCCGGCCACCGCCGAACCCGAATTGACCGCGGTGCCCGAGATCGACGGACTGCCCGA
The DNA here is from genome assembly GCF_055567035.1 of Streptomyces sp. NPDC027185. NCBI lineage: Bacteria > Bacillati > Actinomycetota > Actinomycetes > Kitasatosporales > Streptomycetaceae > Streptomyces > Streptomyces sp. NPDC027185. The sequence continues at coordinate 56,702 of NZ_JBVHRF010000006.1, forward strand.
GATCCCGCCGTTCGACGAGGTGGGCCCGGTCGACGCGAGGGCCTTGTCCAAAACCCTCTTCGAGCGGCTCGAATCGCTCGAAGAAGGCACCCACGAATACGCCTACGTCCGTAACACCCTGGTCGAACTCAACCTCGCCCTGGTCAAGTTCGCGGCCTCCCGGTTCCGTTCCCGCAGTGAACCGATGGAGGACATCGTCCAGGTCGGCACGATCGGTCTGATCAAGGCGATCGACCGTTTCGAACTCAGCCGCGGCGTCGAGTTCCCGACGTTCGCGATGCCGACGATCGTCGGCGAGATCAAGCGTTTCTTCCGTGACACCAGCTGGTCGGTGCGCGTACCGCGGCGGTTGCAGGAACTCCGCCTCGACCTCGCGAAGGCCGGCGACGAACTGGCGCAGAAGCTGGACCGCGCGCCCACCGTCGGCGAACTGGCCGAACGCCTCGGCATCTCCCGGGAGGAGGTCGTGGAAGGCATGGCGGCGAGCAACGCGTACACCGCGAGTTCGCTCGACGCCCAGCCCGAGGAGGACGACAGCGAAGGCGCGCTGGCGGACCGGATCGGCTACGAGGACCACGGACTCGAAGGCATCGAGTACGTCGAATCCCTCAAGCCGCTGATCGCCGAACTCCCGCCGCGCGACCGGAAGATCCTCTCGCTCCGCTTCGTCGCCAACATGACCCAGTCCGAGATCGGCGAGGAGTTGGGCATCTCCCAGATGCACGTCTCCCGGCTGCTCTCGCGCACCCTGGTGCGGCTGCGCAAGGGCCTGATGATCGACGAGTGAGACACCCGCGGTCGCCACCGGTCCACCGGCCGGTGCCCGCCCGCGCGAAGGAGGGCCTGCCCCGGGCGACTCGGGGCGGGCCCTCCTCCGTGTCCGGGGCCGCCAGGGGCCCCTGTGACGCCGCTCAGACCACCCGGACGCCCTTGTGCCAGACACCGGACACCAGCGGGACGCCGGGCCGGTAGGCGAGGTGGACGTGTGAGGGCGCGTCCAGCAGCGTGAGGTCGGCGCGCGCGCCGGGGGCGATCCGGCCGACGTCGGTGCGGCGCAGCGCCCGCGCGCCGCCCGCCGTCGCGGCCCAGACCGCCTCGTCCGGCGTCATCCCCATGTCCCGTACGGCCAGGGCGATGCAGAACGGCATCGACGAGGTGAAGGACGAGCCGGGGTTGCAGTCCGTGGAGAGCGCGACACTCGCCCCGGCGTCCAGGAGGCGGCGCGCGTCGGGCCAGGTGGCGCGGGTGGAGAACTCCGCGCCGGGCAGCAGCGTCGCGACGGTGGCGGAGTTCGCCAGCGCGTCGACATCGGCGTCGGTGAGGTGGGTGCAGTGGTCGGCGGAGGCCGCGTCCAGCTCCACGCCGAGCTGCACACCGGGCCCGTAGGACAGCTGGTTGGCGTGGATACGGGGGAGCAGACCGCGCTCCTTGCCCGCGGTGAGGATGGCGCGGGCCTGGTCGCCGTCGAAGGCGCCCTTCTCGCAGAAGACGTCGATCCACCGGGCGTGCGGGGCGCAGGCGTCCAGCATCGGGCCGGTGACGAGGCCGACGTAGCCGGCCGGGTCGTCGGCGTGGTCGGGCGGGACGATGTGCGCGCCGAGGTAGGTGACCTCGTCGGTGTGTTCGGCGGCGATGCGCAGCGCGCGGGCCTCGTCCTCGACGGTCAGGCCGTAGCCGGACTTGGTCTCGAAGGTGGTGGTGCCCTGGCGCAGCGCCTCGGCCATGTAGCGGGCGACGTTGGCGGAGAGCTGGGCGTCGGTGGCCGCGCGGGTGGCGGCGACGGTGGTGCGGATGCCGCCGGCCTCGTAGGGGCGGCCGGACATCCGGGCGTTGAACTCCTCGGTGCGGTCGCCGCCGAACACCAGGTGGGAGTGGGAGTCGACGAAGCCGGGCAGCGCGGAGCGGCCGTCCGCGTCGACGGCGTTGTCAGTGGCGGGTGCTTTGCTGGACGGACCGACCCAGGCGATGCGGTCGCCGTCGATGACGACGGCCGCGTCCTGGATCAGACCGAGGGGGCCTTCGCCGAGGGAGGGGTCGTTGGTGACGAGCTGGGTGAGGTGGGTCAGGGCGGTGGTGCTCATCGCGGGGGTGTTCTCCTTCGTCCGCTGGGGGCGCGTCAGTTGCTCGTGCGCACGGCGGCGATGGCCGAGGCGAGTTCGGTGGGCACGTCCGGCACGAGCGTGTGCACACCGTCCCGGACGATCTGGCGACCGCCGACGACGGTGTGCCGCACATCGGCCGCCGTCGCCGCGAATACCGCGGTCTCCGCGGCGAGGCGGGGCAGCGGGCCCGCGGTGCGTACGGAGTCCAGCGCGATCGTGGTGAGATCCGCGAGGGCGCCGGGGGTCAGGGTGCCCGCGTCGTCCCAGCCGAGGGCGGCGTGCCCGTCGGTGGTGGCGGCGCGCAGCAGCGCCGCGGCGGTCCAGTGGCCGCGGGCGCGGCTGCGCAGCCGCTCGTTCAGCTCCATGGCGCGGGCCTCTTCGAGCAGGTCGATGACGGCGTGGCTGTCGCTGCCCAGGGAGAGCGGGCTGCCGCTGTGCTGGAGGCGGGCGGCGGGGCCGATGCCGTCGGCGAGGTCGCGTTCGGTGGTCGGGCACATGCACACGCCGGTGCCGGCGCCGCCGAGCAGCCCGATGTCCTCCGGGGTGAGGTGGGTGGCGTGCACGGCGGTGGTGCGGCGGCCGAGGACGCCGTGGTCGGCGAGGAGTCGGGTGGGCGTGCAGCCGTGCGCCTCGTGGCAGGCGTCGTTCTCCGCGGTCTGCTCGGAGAGGTGGACGTGCAGCGGGGCACCGCGCTCGCGGGCCCAGTCGGCGACGGTGCCCAGCTGGGCCGCGGGCACGGCGCGTACGGAGTGGATCGCCGCGCCGATACGGGCGTGCCCGCCGCTCTTGAGGGCCGCGGCGCGTTCGGCCCAGGCGTCGGCGGTCCCGTCGGAGAACCGCTGCTGGTGCGGGGCGGGCGGGGTGCCGAAGCCGGCGGAGAGGTAGGCGGTGTCGAGGAGGGTGATGCGGATACCGGCCTCGCCGGCGGCGGCGATCAGCGCCTCACCCATGGCGTTGGGGTCGGCGTAGGCGCCGCCGCCGGGCCGGTGGTGGAGGTAGTGGAACTCGCCGACGCAGGTGATGCCGGCGAGCGCCATCTCGGCGTAGACGGCCCGCGCGAGGGCGTGGTAGCTGTCCGGGTCGAGGCGGGCGGCGGTGTCGTACATGACCTCGCGCCAGGTCCAGAAGGTGCCGGAGCCCACCTGCACGGTGGAGCGCAGCGCCCGGTGGAAGGCGTGCGAGTGGGCGTTGGCGAGACCGGGCAGCGTCAGTCCGCGCAGGACGGTGGCGTCGGGCGGCGGGGCGGCGGTGCCGGTGCGGACGGCCGTGATCCGCCCCTGCGCGGTCTCGACGGTCACACCGGGCTCGGTGTGGGTGCCGAGCCAGGCGTGTTCGAGCCAGTAGACCGCCGCGCCCTGCGGTGCGGGGGCCGGGTCCTGCGGCGTGGCGTCCTGCGGCGTCATGGGCACGCGAGACCTTCCAGTACGTCGGCGAGTGCGGTGACCCCGGCGACGCAGTCGTCCTCGGCCGCGGTTTCGGCGGGCGAGTGCGAGACGCCGGTCGGGTTGCGTACGAACAGCATGGCGGTCGGGACGCTCGCGGAGAGGATGCCCGCGTCGTGTCCGGCGCCGGTGCCCAGGACGGGCACGGGCCGCCCGCCGCCGGCGCGGGCCAGCAGAGTGCCCAGCTCGTCGCGGAGGGCGTGCCCGAATTCGACGACGGGGGTGAAGGATTCGCGGACGACGCGGAGGTCGACGCCGTCCCGGGCGGCGCTCTCCGCGGCGGCGCGTTCGATCTCCTTGACGACGGTGTCCAGGATGTCCTGGTCGGCGGCGCGCGAGTCGAGCCAGCCCCGGACGAGCGAGGGGATCGCGTTGACGCCGTTCGGCTCGACGCTGATCTTCCCGAAGGTCGCCAGGGCGCCCGCGGTCCGGGCGGCCTCGCGGGCGGCGAGGACGGTCCGGGCGTAGCTGAGCATGGGGTCGTGGCGGTCCTCCAGGCGGGTGGTGCCCGCGTGGTTGGCCTCGCCGTGGAAGTCGAAGCGCCAGCGGCCGTGCGGCCAGATGGCGGAGGCGATGCCGACGGGGTCGCCGGTCAGGTCGAGGGCGCGGCCCTGCTCGATGTGGAGTTCCACGAACGCGCCGATCCGCGCCAGCCGGTCGCGGTCGGGGCCGATCGCGTCGGGGTCGTACCCGGCGCGTTCCATCGCCTGCGGCAGGCTGACACCGTCGGCGTCGCGCAGTTCGCGGGCGTCCTCGGGGGTGAGGGCACCGGCGCTGAGCCGGGAGCCGACACAGGCCAGCCCGAAGCGGGCGCCCTCCTCGTCCCCGAAGTTGACGATGGCCAGCGGCGCGCCGAACTCCACTCCCCTGCGGCGGAGTTCGTCGAGAGCGGCGAAGGCGGAGACGACGCCGAGCGGGCCGTCGAAGGCGCCGCCGTCGGGTACGGAGTCCAGGTGGGAGCCGGTGACGACGGCGGCGCCGGGGGCGACCTCGGTGTACGAGCGGACGCCGAGCCAGGCCCACTGGTTGCCGTTGCGGTCCGTCTCGCAGGTGAGCCCGCGGGACTCGGCCTGGGCGCGGAACCACGCGCGGCAGTCGGCGTCGGCGGCGGTCCAGGCGTGGCGGCGGTAGCCGCCGGAGGAGGCGTTACGGCCGAGGGGTCGCAGCTCCCGCCACATGGTGTGGAACGACGCGGGCCGGCCGGTCATGCGCGCGCTCCCGTCGTGGGGTCGGCGGCGCCTTCACGCGGAACGGGACGAGGTCCTGGCACGGGTGCCTCCCGGCATGGATTGGATCGGGATATTCACATATTGGCTTCGTTGAATATGGCTAGTCAACAGGATCAGTAAGGGGCAGGGCAGAGCAACCGGACCGGACCCACGCGAGGATTCACCCCGTTTTCGACTTGCCCACCAGGAAAGCCGGTGTTAGCTTTCCTACTGGGAAAGTAACGTCACGGGGAGGGGACGACCATGACCACACCGGTCGATGCGGAGCGCGCCTGGCAGGACCTCCAGCGCATCCGGGTGCCGCAGGAGCGGGTCTACGACGAGATGGAGCGCTGCGCGTCCGGCGACGCGGCCACCACCTACACCACGGCCGCACTCATGTGGCTCTTCGTCGCCAGTTGGGGCCTGACCCTGCCGCGCTGGGCCTTCCTGCTGCTGACCGTCGCCTACGTCGCCCTGCTCGGCACCCTGATCGGCCTCCGTGCCCGCCGCGCGCGGGTCCGGCTGCACCGCTCCCGGTACACCTGGCGCTCAGGCGTCTCCGCCCTGCTGGGCGCCGCGGTGACGCTCACCACGATCCTGCTCTCGGGGTACGCCGCCGAGACCCTGCGGCTGCCGCTGCCCACCGTGATCCAGGCCACCGTCTCCGCGGGCGTCTTCATACTCTGCGCGGGCCCGATGAACCGCTGGACGCTGACCGCGCTGCGCGGGCACGGCGCCGGGCCCGCCCCGGGCGAGGCCCCCGCCGCACCGGCCGCCCGATGATCCGCCCCCTCGGCGAGGAGAGGAACACCCGATGAGCACCCCGACAGGTTTCGACGAACTGATCCATCCGGCGACCCGGCTCTCCGTGGTGGCCCTGCTCGCGACCGCCGAATGGGCCGACTTCCCGTTCATCCGCGACAGCCTCTCGCTCAGCGACTCGGCGCTCTCCAAGCAGCTGCACACCCTGGAGGAGGCCGGATACCTGGAGATCCGCAAGGAGGGTGGCGGCCGCCGGCGCCGCACCAAGGTCCGGCTCACCGGCCGCGGCAGGACCGCGTTCGAGGGCCATGTGGCGGCGCTCCGGGCCATCGTGGAGAACGCCCCGACCGCCATCCCGCCGGCCACCCCGCCCGCCGAGGACGCCACTCCGGTGCCCGCCACCGCCGCCGAGGCGACCCGATGACGGCGCCCACGGTGTCCGCGCGTCCCGGCGGCGCCCCGGTGATCCGGGCGCGCGAGCTGCGGATGACGTACGGCGGCAGGGAGGTGCTGTGCGGTGTGGACCTGGAGGTGCACCGCGGCGAGATCCTCGCCCTGCTCGGGCCGAACGGCGCGGGCAAGACCACCACCGTGGAGATCCTGGAGGGCTTCCGGCGGCGTTCGGCGGGCGAGGTCGAGGTACTGGGCACCGATCCGGCCCACGGCGACGAGGCATGGCGCGCCCGCCTCGGCCTGGTCCTCCAGACCTGGCGGGATCACGGACGCTGGCGGGTCGGCGAACTCCTGGCCCACTTCGCGCGCTACTACCGCGAGCCGCGTGACCCGGAAGCGCTGCTGCGGCTCGTCGGACTCACCGACCACGCCGGCCGGCAGGCGGCCCGGCTCTCGGGCGGCCAGCGGCGCCGCCTCGACGTGGCGCTCGGCATCATCGGCCGCCCCGAACTCCTCTTCCTGGACGAGCCGACCACCGGTTTCGACCCCGAGGCCCGCCGCGACTTCCACGACCTGGTCGAACGCCTCGCCCGGGACGAGGGGGTGACGGTCCTGCTCACCACGCACGACCTCGCCGAGGCCGAACGGCTCGCCGACCGCATGGCGATGCTGGTCAGCGGCCGGATACGCGCCTGCGGCACACCGCACGAACTGGCCCGGCGAGCCGCCGCGCAGGCGGAGGTCCGCTGGACGGACCCGGACGGTACGCCGCGCCGGGAGCGGACCGCCGACCCCTCCCAACTGGTCTGGCAACTGCACCGCTCGACCGACGGCCCCCTCCCTGACCTGGAGGTACGCCGCCCGACACTGGAGGACACCTACCTCCACATGCTGCACGGGAAGGACACCACGGCCGCCCCGTCAGCCGGCCGTGCGCAGGACACCGCAGGCCACGGGAGACGAGCGGCCTGACCGCGCGCGGGCGCGGGCTGCAGGAGATCCGCGCCCCCGGGCACCGATGGACCGGGCCCACGGCTGCGGAGAACGCGGGGCGGAGCCGCGCCGAGGCGGGACGCGGCCCGGTCCGGGCCTGGGCCGGTGGACCTCCCGGCTGGAGGCCCCGCACGAGCGTGAACGACGAGAACCACAAGGGGGAATGACGCCATGACAGGTACAGGCGCAGAGGTAGGCACAGGTACGGAGACAGCCGCGGAGGGGGTACCCGGCCGGGCTCCGGTGCGGGAGCGGAACGCCGACACGCGGAACGCCGGTGCGCGAGGGCGGATCTGGCGGGCCGGGTGGGCGCGGGGGGTCATCGAGGTACGGCATCTGCTGCGCAACCGTAAGGAGATGAGCGGGCAGCTGTTCAACGTCGTGATCGCGCTGTTGATCGCGGGGACGCTGAGCGGCACCGTGCCCGGCACCCGAATCCCGCTGGGCCATCTCGCCCTCGCCGGTTTCGCCGCATATCTGCTCTTCCAGGTGGGGCTGATGAACCTGCCGCAGATGATGGTGACCGAGCGGGAGGAGGGCACGCTGCTGCGGCTGCGGGTCACACCGGGTGGCATACCGGCCTATCTGCTGGCCAAGGCACTGCTGATGACGGCGATGGCCGTGGGCACGCTGGTGGTGTTGCTGGTGGCGGGCGCGCTGCTGGTGGACGGGCCGCTGCCGCACGGAGTGGGCGGCTGGCTGACGCTGCTGTGGGTGACCGTGCTGGGCCTGCTCGCCGTCATACCGCTGGGCGCCGCCATCGGAGCCGTGCTCCCCAACCCGCGGGAAGCGCTGGCGCTGCTGATGCTTCCGGTGATGGCACTACTGGTGACCTCGGGGGCGGTGTTCCCGCTGACCGCGCTGCCCGAGGTGGTCCAGCGGGTGGCCTCCTGCTTCCCGCTGCGGTGGATGGCGCAGGGCATACGGTCGGCGCTGCTGCCGGACGCGGCGCGGGTGGCGGAGCCCGCCGGGTCCTGGGATCTGCCGTGGGTCGCGCTGGTGCCGGCGGCGTGGGCGGTCCTCGGGTTCCTGCTGGCCGTACCGCTGTTGCGGCGGGCCACCCGGCGGGAGTCGGGGTCGCGGTTGTCCGCGCGGCGGCGGAAGGCGGAGCTGAGCGGCGCCGGAGTGGTGTAACAGCTCGGTGACCGCTCCCCGGACACCTGTGGCGCCCTGCGCCGCGGCGATGATGGAGTGACGGTATGACTGGCCTCACCTCTGGTTCTCCGACCGTTCCGGGCCTCACGGACCGGGACCATGCCGTACGGGCAGCCGTCGAGCAGGGGCTCGTGGGCCCCGCCGCACCCGTCGCCGGGTTGCTGGATGTCGCGGGCGTGCGGCGTTCGGCGGCCGAGCTCCGTGCCGCGTTCGCCGAGTTCAGCGATGCCGGGGTGCCCGTGCTGCACGCGTTCGCGGTCAAGGCGGCGTCGCTGGTGCCGGTGTTGCGGCTGCTCGTCGACGAAGGGCTCGGCTGCGAGGTGGCCAGCCCCGGGGAGCTGGCGCTGGCCCGCGCGGCGCGGGTCCCGGTCCGGCGCACGGTGCTGGACTCGCCCGCCAAGACCCCGGCCGAACTGCGGGAGGCTTTGGCGCTGGGCATCGCGGTCAATATCGACAACCCGCAGGAGTTGGCCCGGGTCGACGCGCTGGTGGCGTCGGCGCCGACCGCCGCGCCGTTGGGGCTGCGGGTCAATCCGCAGCTCGGCGGCGGCAGCATCGGCGCGATGAGCACCGCCACGGACACCTCGAAGTTCGGGGTGGCCCTGCGTGACGAGGGTGCCCGCGCCTGGGTGGTGCGGGCCTACCTGGACCGCCCCTGGCTGACCCGGCTGCACGGCCACGTCGGGTCGCAGGGCATGGCGTTGCCGGTGATGGCCGACGGCGTCCGGGCCCTGTACGACCTCGCCGAGGAGATCAACGCGCGGGCGGGCCGGACACAGGTCACCACCCTCGACATCGGTGGCGGACTGCCGGTGAACTTCTCGTCGGACCGGGTCACGCCCACCTACCGGGAGTATGTGGAGGTACTGCGGGAGCGGGCGCCGGGGCTGTTCCGGGGGCGGTACGGGCTGGTGACGGAGTTCGGCCGGTCCCTGCTGGCCAAGCACGGCACGGTCCTGGCGCGGGTGGAGTACGCGAAGTCGGCGGGCGGGCGGCCGATCGCGGTCACCCACGCGGGGGCTCAGGTCGCCACCCGGACGGTGTTCGCCCCGGACGCCTGGCCGATCCGGGTCGCCGCCTACGACGCGCGGGGGCTCCGTAAGGAGGGGCCGCCGGTCGCCCAGGATGTCGCCGGGCCGTGCTGTTTCGCGGGCGACCTGGTCGCCCGGAACCGCTCCCTGCCCCTTTTGGAGTCCGGCGACCACGCCGCCCTGCTGGACACCGGCGCGTACTACTTCTCCACCCACTTCGCCTACAACTCCCTGCCCCGCCCCGGGGTTTACGGCTATACGGCGGCCCCGTCGGGCGAGGTCCGCTTCGCGACCGTCCGCGCGCCGCAGACCCTGGAGGAGCTGACGGCGGAGAGCGGCGCGGCGCACGGGGAGGAGCTGCGCACGTTGCGGTGAGCGGTAGGACGGTGGAGCAGCTGGTGTGTCCGCCCGGTGGCATCCCGGCCCTCGGCCGGCCGGCCGGCGCGGGCCGCACCGCCGCCGGGAGGCCGCACCCGCGACACGTCCCCCGCCCCGCGAGGGAAGCACCACGCCCGGACTCGGAACCACCGGGCGCCCGGCCGAGGCGAACGGAAACACGTGACCCGGCCGGGCCGGCCGGAAACCGGCCGGACAGATGAAAGAGCGCTCCGACCAGGGCGAACGCTCACGGGCAGCCCCACCGGAGCGGTCCGCGACAGACAGCCCCGCTCAGACGAACCGGGCGGGGAGGAGGGAGCCGAGCTGGGCGCACCAACCCGGACCACCTCCCAAGCCCCCGGTCCCACCGGCTCAGGCAGATCAGCTCAAGCCAACCGCTCCGCGCGAACCGGCCCGGACGGACCCACCCGAACGAACCGTCGCGAACAGACCGCTCCGGCCGGACCGCCCCGAAGCAGGACGCCCTGCCGGACGCCGCCCACGCCCGGTCAGGACGGGCGGCGCGGGGTACGGGTGCGGGCGCGGGCGCCGCCAGGGGACGCGTCGCCTGCGGCCAGGCCGGTGGTCCGGTGACCGGGGACGGTGCGGCCGGCGGCACCGCCGCGTACCGCCGCTTCGGTGCGGACCCAGAGCAGGGCCTCGTGCTCCCGCTCCCAGCGGCCGAGCCGCAGCGCCTTGGCCCACAGCCCGAGCGCGGCACCGGCCATCAGCAGGCCACCCGCCGCGGGCAGGACGGACGACGAGGCGACGGCGGCCAGAAAGGTGAGCAACAGCCACCAGCGGTGGGCCCGGCGCCAGGTGCGGAGGGTGACCGCACGGTCTTGGAGGACGACGGCCCGGCCGGCCCGTTCCGCCGCGCCCACCAGCGTCTTCCAGCGGCGATGGCGCGCGGCGTACACGGCGAACGCCGCGATCACGCCGAGCGCGAGCCCGGCGAGCACCCCGATCCGCCGCCCCGTCAGCCCCGTCGGCAGCGCACCGATTCCGGCCGCGAACAGTCCGGACCACCACAGCCACCCGGCCGGCGCCCGGACGATCACCGCCACCCGCGCCAGCCCGTAAGCCCCACGCCCCACGCCGGGACCTCCTCACCTCGATCACGGTACGGACGTGCCGGTACGCGTTCCGGCACGTCCGTACCGCCACACCTGTACCGACACCCCCGTACCGGACGCGGAGCGTAGTAAGCCCGGATGAGGATTCCCTGAGATGAGCGACGGGGCCCGGCAACCGGCGGCGCTCCGGCCGCCCGCCACACGAGAACACCGCACCCGGCGCGCCCACGCCCCGAGGCCGCGGCCACCCGAACGCCCCCGGCTGCCCGCCCCGTACGGCCTGCCTCCCCGTACGGCCCGGAACGGGCCCCGGCTCACGCCCGCACCGCCCCGCTCCGTACGGACCGGACCGACCGCGCGCCGGCTCCTCCATCTGCACCTGCGGCTCCCACGCCTGACGCCCATCAGCGTCCGCCCGAAAGGGAGAGGCCGGGCCCCGGAGCGGGGGCTGACCCCACACCGGGCCACAGCCGCGCCCCGACCGGCACAGTCCCGCCCGGCCCGGCACCGTCCGGGAGGCCCTAGCGCGGCACCCGAAAACCACCCCGCACAGCCCCGTCCGGCACCGCGCCCCCACCATGCAGGTTCCGCGCAGCCGCCGCCCGCGCCGTCCGGGTCTGTCCTCACTCCACGAACAGTCCCCGGGCCGCGGCTCTTGCGTCGAATTCCTCCAGGCGGGCCTGGGCGTCGGGGAGGGCGTCGCACATCGCTTCCAGGAGGACGCGGCCGAGGAGCATCGGGGCGCACACCGTGTCGAAGGCCAGGCCGGTGCCGACGGGGGCGGGGAGGAGCAGGTCGGTGTGGTGGGCGACGGGGGCGAAAGCGCTGTCGGCGACGGTGACGACGGTCAGCCCGGCGGCGCGGGCGTACTCCAGGGCCTCGACCACCTCGCGCGGGTGGCGGGGCAGCGCGAAGCAGAGGAGGGTGGTCGCCCCGGCGCGTACGGCGGCGTCGATGCGGTCGGCGAGGAGGGAGCCGCCCTCGTCGAGGAGACGGACGTCCGGGTGCACCTTGCGGGCGAAGTAGACGAAGCCGGCGGCCTGGGCGGTGGCCGCGCGAAGGCCGAGGACGGGCAGCGGCCGGGAGGCGGCGAAGAGCCGGCCCGCCCGAGCGACCGGCTCCGGGTCGGCGAGGACGGCCGCGAGGTGGCGGAGGTTGTCGATCTCCGCCTGGACCGCCTGCTGGTACTCGTTGGCCACGGCCGTGGCGTCCGGCCCGGCCGGGGCGGTGTCGCGCAGGTGGCGGCGGAGCGCCGGGTAGCCGTCGAAGCCGAGGGCGACCGCGAAGCGGGTGACGGAGGGCTGGCTGACCCCGGCGAGTTCGGCGAGTTCGACGCTGGAGAGGAACGGCGCGTCGGCGGCCCGGCGCACCATGCAGTGCGCGATACGCCGCTGGGTGGGCGTCAGCCGCCGCCCCTCGAAGAGCCGCTGCAACCGCGCGCCCGCCGCACCACCACCCCCCGGAAGCGCTCCCTCCGCCGAAGCCCCGGCCACAGCTCTGGCGTCGCCGGACGCTCCGGGCGCCCCAGACGTCCCGGGCAGTCCGGGCGGTCCGAGCGCTCCAGGCACTCCGGGCCCGTGCGAAGCTCCGGTTCCAGCCGACGCCCGGCTCTCAACGCCTCCCTCGGACATCGGACTCCCACCATCCGCCTCGGCCTCACCGGACACGCCGTCCCCACTCGAAGCTTCAACCCCATCCGAAGCTTCAGCCTCACCGGACACGCCACCTCCACCCGACACTCGCCACCCACTGGCCACCTCAGACACTCGACCCCCACCATCTCCCCGGGCCTCACCGGCCATACCGGCCATACCGGCCCCACGCGAAGTTCCAGCCGCACCCGACGCCCCGACGGCACCGGCCGAGATCTCCGCCTCACCGGCCACTTCGCCCTCACCGAGCGCCCTGACCTCACCGCCCACCCGAGCTACCCCAGGCTCACGCAACGCCTCGGCCTCACCGGATGCCCCAGACCTACCCGCCGCCTCGGCCTCACCGAAGGATCCGGCCCTGTGCGACGCCTCGGCCCCACGGGACGCCTTAGCCTCACGCACTTCCCCAGCCTCACCACTCACCGCAGGCACCCAGCCCTCGCCCTCACCAGGCCCCTCGGCCGCCCCAGCTCCGCCCGCCCCCTCGGCCTCGCCGTCAGCCCCCGTACCGCTGTCCCCATCCCCGCGCATCGCCTCTAACCTCCTGGCCCGGTCGGGGGCCTCTCGCCTACCGCCCGACTCTACGGAAACTCCGACCGACGACATCCGCCACGCCACCGCGACCGCGCGCCCCGACTCCACTCCCCCCGCTCAAGCCACCACCACCCGTTCCCCCATCCGCTCCCCCGTCCCCCCATCCCACTCCCCCCGACCTATTGACCTCCCATTCATTCCCCCTTAAACCTGAATGACTTCATACAGGGAGGTGGTGTCCATGGCCGGTGTGGTGGAGAGACGCTCGATCGATGTCGTTCCGGACGAGGAGCGGCACGGCAGTGCGTTCAGCCAGTTCACGCTCTGGCTGGGCGCCAATCTGCAGATCACCGCGGTGGTCACCGGCGCCCTGGCCGTCGTCTTCGGCGCGACGCCCCTGTGGGCGCTGGCCGGTCTGCTCGTCGGCAATCTGCTCGGCGGCACCGTGATGGCGCTGCACTCCGCGCAGGGCCCGCGGCTCGGACTGCCGCAGATGATCACGTCCCGGGCGCAGTTCGGGGTGCGCGGCGCCGTCGTTCCGCTGGCGCTGGTCATCGTGATGTACATCGGCTTCTTCGCCAGCGGCACGGTGCTGGCCGGGCAGGCCGTCGGGGAGCTGACGCATCTCGGCGACACCACCGGGATCATCGTGTTCGCGCTGGTCACAGGCGTCGCCGCGACCGTCGGGTACCGCTTGATCCATCTGCTCGGCAAGGTCGCCGGGCTGGTGTGCGCGCTCGCCTTCGTCTACCTCGGCGTCCGCCTCCTCGACCACGCCGACCTCGGTGCGCTGCTGCACCCGCGCGGGTTCGGGCTGCCCGTCTTCCTGCTGGCCGTCTCGCTCTCCGCCTCCTGGCAGCTGGCGTTCGGGCCGTACGTCGCCGACTACTCGCGCTATCTGCCGCGCCGTACGTCGGCCCGTGCCACGTTCTGGTGGACGCTGTCCGGTTCGGTGCTCGGCGCGCAGTGGTCGATGACGTTCGGCGCGCTGGCGGCGGCCGCGGCGCCCGCCGCGTTCGTCGGGCACGAGGTGACGTACATCGTGGGGCTCGGCGGCGCCGGGCTGATCGCGTCGCTGCTCTACTTCGTCATCGCGCTCGGCAAGCTCACGATCAACATCCTCAACACGTACGGCGGCTTCATGTCGCTGGTGACCGGCGTCAGCGGCTTCCGCGGGCAGCGCACCCTGTCGCCGCGCGCCCGTGCCGCGTACATCGCCGCGATCATGGTGGCGGGGACCGTCGTGGCGCTGCTGGGCAAGGATTCGTTCCTCACCGCGTTCAAGGACTTCCTGCTGTTCCTGCTGACGTTCTTCACGCCGTGGTCGGCGATCAACCTCGTCGACTACTACCTGATCTCCAAGGAGCGGTACGACATCCCGGCGCTGACCGATCCGCAGGGCCGCTACGGCGCGTGGAACGGCACGGCGCTCTCGGTCTACGCCCTCGGCGTCCTGGCCCAGCTGCCGTTCCTGGCCACCGCGTTCTACACCGGCCCGCTGGTCGCCCCGCTCGGCGGCGCCGACCTCTCCTGGCTCGTCGGCCTGCTGGTGCCCGCCGCGCTGTACGGGGTCCTCGCCCGGCGCGACACGGGACGGATGGTGCCGCCGGAGCCGGACGCGGCCCCCGCCGAGGGGCCGGAACCGGCCATGCCCCGCTGAGCGGGGCGCCCGCCGGAAGACGCCGGAAAGAGGGGACGGGGACCGCCGCACCCCGGCCGCAGCCGGAGTCGGGACGACGGCGGTCCCCGTGAGGGAGACCTTCCGGGCCAGGTCCGGAAGGCGTCCCGGCGAAGCTGGAGGTCCGGGAGCCGCTCCGGAGTTCCGATCGCCGTGCTCAGTAATCTGCCGGAGCCGTGTTAAGTCCGTGCTGCGTACACATGACGCATCCGTACATCTTGCGCGGCGGACCGGCGGTGTGCCGGACGGCGGACCGGCCGCCCGCCGGCCCCGCCGCCCGGTACGGGGCCCGCCACCGGCCCCGGGCACGGCCCCGCGCCCGCGCCCGAAGCCCGGCCACCGGCGGTCCGGCGCCGCGCCCCCGTACCGGCAGCCCGGCCACCGGCCGTGCCCCGTTCCCTACTTCCCGGCCTCGCGCGCCAGGTACGCCAGCAGGTCCTGGCGGCTGACGACGCCCTTCGGCTTGCCCTCCACGAGGACGATGGCGGCGTCCGCGCCCTCCAGGACGGCCATCAGGTCGGCGACCGGCTCACCGGAGCCGACCTGCGGCAGCGGCGCCGACATGTGCTTCTCCAGCGGGTCCGACAGCGAGGCGCGCTGGGCGAAGAGCGCGTCGAGGAGTTCCCGCTCGACGACGGAGCCGACGACCTCGGCGGCCATCACGTCCGGGTGCCCGGCGCCCGGCTTGACGATCGGCATCTGGGAGACGCCGTACTCGCGCAGCACCTCGATCGCCTCGCCGACGGTCTCCTCCGGGTGCATGTGCACCAGCGACGGCAGCGCGCCCTCCTTGTGGGCCAGCACCTCGCCGACGGCGGTGGTGCCGCCCTCCTCCAGGAAGCCGTAGTCGGCCATCCACTCGTCGTTGAAGATCTTCGAGAGGTAGCCGCGGCCGCTGTCCGGCAGCAGGACGACCACCACGTCGTCCGGCCCGAGCCCGGAGGCGACCTCCAGGGCGGCCACCACGGCCATCCCGCAGGAGCCGCCGACCAGCAGCCCCTCCTCCTTGGCCAGCCGCCGGGTCATCTGGAAGGCGTCCTTGTCCGACACCGCGACGATCTCGTCGGCGACGGTCCGGTCGTACGCGGTCGGCCAGAAGTCCTCGCCGACGCCCTCGATCAGGTAAGGCCGCCCGGAGCCGCCGCTGTAGACGGAGCCCTCCGGGTCGGCGCCGACGACCTTCACGCGGCCGTCACTGGCGTCCTTCAGATAGCGACCGGTGCCGCTGATCGTGCCGCCGGTGCCGACGCCCGCCACGAAGTGGGTGATCTTCCCGTCGGTCTGCTCCCACAGCTCCGGGCCGGTCGACTCGTAGTGCGAGCGCGGGTTGTTCGGGTTGCTGTACTGGTCGGGCTTCCAGGCGCCCGGCGTCTCACGGACCAGCCGGTCGGAGACGTTGTAGTACGAGTCGGGGTGCTCGGGGTCGACGGCGGTCGGGCAGACCACGACCTCGGCGCCGTAGGCCCGCAGCACATTGATCTTGTCCGTCGAGACCTTGTCGGGGCAGACGAAGATGCACTTGTAGCCCTTCTGCTGGGCCACGATCGCCAGGCCCACGCCGGTGTTGCCGGACGTCGGCTCGACGATGGTGCCGCCCGGCTGCAACGCGCCCGACTCCTCGGCCGCCTCGATCATCCGCACCGCGATCCGGTCCTTGACCGAGCCGCCGGGGTTGAAGTACTCGACCTTGGCCAGCACGGTCGCCTGGATGCCTTGGGTGACGTTGTTGAGCCGCACCAGCGGGGTGTTGCCGACAAGCTCAATCATCGATTCGTAAAACTGCACGGTGGTCTCCGCGGTCGGGGGCACGCTGTCCTGCGCCCATCACTTCAGCCTATTGCCCGGCCGTCCCGGGGACCGCCGCGTTGCGTTCGGTGCCCTACGGGGCAACAACCTGTTGTACGAGTTCCCGGCGCGCGCCGACCTCCGGTACGGGGCGCGCCGACGCACTGCACGGGGAGGTGCCCGGCCTATGCCGATGACGTTGTCCAGGGCGAGGGTGGCCCGGCGGATCGCCGCCGCCGCGGCGTACGGCGGCGGCGGGATCGGCCTGCTCGGGGTGGCCGCCGCCGGGGTGCTGCTGACCGAGGTCCAGCTGGCGCGCCGCACGGTCGGCGGCTCCGGCGACATCCCGCCGTGCGCCGACGGCCGCTACGGCGCCGCGTTCGGCCACGGCACCGACCGGCCGCCGCTGCGGCTCGGCTTCCTCGGCGACTCCACCGCGGCGGGCCAGGGCGTCCGCCGGGCCCGCGAGACCCCGGGCGCCCTGCTCGCCTCCGGCCTCGCCGCGCTGTCGGAGCGGCCGGTCGACTTCCGCAACGTCGCGCTGCCCGGGGCGCAGTCCGACGACCTGGAGCGGCAGGTCGGCCTGTTGCTGGCGGACGGCGCGCCCGCCCCGGACGTCTGCGTGATCATGATCGGCGCGAACGACGTCACCCACCGGATGCCGCCGGCCCGCTCCGTCCGGCTGCTGTCGGACGCGGTCCGCCGGCTGCGGGCGGCCGGCAGCGAGGTCGTCGTCGGCACCTGCCCGGACATGGGCACCATCGAGCCGGTCTACCAGCCGCTGCGCTGGGTGGCCCGGCGGCTGTCGCGGCAGCTGGCGGCGGCGCAGACCATCGGCGTGGTGGAGAACGGCGGCCGGACGGTCTCGCTCGGCGATCTGCTGGGCCCGGAGTTCGAGGCCCGGCCGCGGGAGCTGTTCGGCCCGGACAACTACCACCCGTCGGCGGAGGGATACGCCACCGCCGCGATGGCGGTGCTGCCGACGCTCTGCGCGTCCCTCGGCCTGTGGCCGGAGGGCGAGCACCCCGAGCCCGCCCGGTACGAGGGCGTGCTCCCGGTCGAGCAGGCGGCGGCGGAGGCGGCGTCCGAGGCCGGTACGGAGGTCACCTCGGCCCGCGCCCCCTGGGCCCTGCTCAAGCACCGCAGGCGGCGCCGTATCCCCGTCCCCGAGAAGTCGGACCGGCCGCCGGTGGCGCGGTGAGGGACGGAGCGGACGCGGGGCGCCGGGCGGGAGCCGTCCGGCGCCCCGCGCCGTCGCGGACACAGGCCCCGGGGCCGGCCCCGGCCGCGCCGGGCCGGCTCCCCGGCGGGGCACACATAAGCGTCCGCTTAGAAAAGAGTCCCGCATCACAGCGCGCACCCCGTGACCTTGGCGGTACGTACCGGTAACTTCCCTGAGAGTCCAGCCCGCCCGCGCCCGACGAGGCCCCAGGGTCTCGCGTCGCCGCAGTTACGACCCCTTGGAGCCGTGATGCCCGAAGCCGTCATCGTCTCAGCCGCCCGCTCCCCGATCGGCCGCGCCTTCAAGGGCTCGCTCAAGGAGCTGCGGCCGGACGACCTGACCGCGAAGATCGTCGAGGCGGCGCTGGCGAAGGTGCCCGAGCTGGACCCGAAGGACATCGACGACCTGATGCTCGGCTGCGGTCTGCCCGGCGGCGAGCAGGGCCACAACCTCGGCCGGATCGTCGCCGTCCAGCTCGGCATGGACCACCTGCCGGGCTGCACCATCACCCGCTACTGCTCCTCGTCGCTCCAGACCTCCCGGATGGCGCTGCACGCGATCAAGGCGGGCGAGGGCGACGTCTTCATCTCGGCGGGCGTCGAGACCGTCTCGCGGTCGGTGAACGGCAGCTCGGACGGGATGCCCGGCACCCACAACCCGCTCTTCGCCGACGCGGAGGCGCGCACCGCGGCCCGCGCGGAGCAGGCGGGCGCGGGCTGGCACGACCCGCGCGAGGACGGCCTGGCCCCGGACGCGTACATCGCGATGGGGCAGACGGCGGAGAACCTCGCCCGGCTCAAGGGCGTCACCCGCCAGGACATGGACGAGTTCGGCGTCCGCTCGCAGAACCTCGCCGAGAAGGCCATCGCGGCCGGTTTCTGGGAGCGGGAGATCACCCCGGTCACGCTGCCGGACGGCACGGTCGTCTCGCAGGACGACGGTCCGCGGGCGGGCGTCACGCTGGTGGGCGTCCAGGGCCTGAAGCCGGTGTTCCGCCCGGACGGGCTGGTCACCGCGGGCAACTGCTGCCCGCTGAACGACGGCGCCGCCGCACTGGTGATCATGTCCGACACCAAGGCGCGCGAGCTGGGTCTGACCCCGCTGGCCCGGATCGTCTCCACCGGCGTCTCCGGCCTCTCCCCCGAGATCATGGGCTACGGCCCCGTCGAGGCCAGCAAGCAGGCGCTGCGCCGGGCCGGTCTGACCATGTCCGACATCGACCTGGTCGAGATCAACGAGGCGTTCGCCGCGCAGGTCATCCCGAGCTACCGGGACCTCGACATCCCGCTGGACAAGCTGAACGTCAACGGCGGCGCCATCGCCGTCGGCCATCCCTTCGGCATGACCGGCGCCCGCATCACCACCACCCTGATCAACTCCCTCCAGTGGCACGACAAGCAGTTCGGCCTGGAGACGATGTGCGTGGGCGGCGGCCAGGGCATGGCGATGGTCATCGAGCGGCTGAGCTGAGCCGCAGCGGAGGGTAGGGGTCGCCCGACGAAGGAGGGCGGCACCTGCCCGCAGCGGAGGCGAAGCTCAGCGCGACCACGAGCACGCGCGGCTGAGCTGAGCCGCAGCGGAGGGTAGGGGTCGCCCGACGAAGGAGGGCGGCACCTGCCCGCAGCGGAGGCGAAGCGGAACGCGACCACAAACACGCGCGGCTGAGCTGAGCCGCAGCGGAGGAGGGCACCCGCCCGCAGCGGAGGCGAAGCTCAGCGCGACCACGAGCACGCGCGGCTGAGCTGAGCCGCAGCGGAACGCGACCGGGAACGGCGCGTGGTCGGGTCTCGGCCGCCTGTCGGCGTACGCCGTCGGTCCGGGGCGCCGTTGAGGGTGCGTGGGAAAGCGAGAGGTCAACTGACCTTTTCCCGCGCACCCTTCGTCGCCGTACGGGCACGCTCGGCAAGACCGCGTGAGATGGGTCACCCGGTGACAAGATCGCGACCCAATCGCCGTCAGGATTGTGACCAACGCCCCGTCGGAGCAGGGTTTTTGCAGGTCAGTTGAGGGTCACTCGTTCATACGAGGCCCCAAGCCCCCACTATTTCGGGACAAAGCGCTCTGGGAACGGTCGCCGACGACCGGCAGGCTGAGGTAGAAGTCGAAAGACCTTCTGCTATGGGGAGTACACCAGTGAGCGAGCGCAGCGAACCCAGCAAGGCCGCCTTTGCGGTCGTCGGCCGGGAGTGGGCCGTCGACCGGCGCGCGCCCCGTGCCACGGAGCGACACGGGGAGGGCGCATGAGCGTCATGAACCTCGTCCTCCTCGTGGCCGCGGCCGGCGCCGTCGCGGTCGGCGCCGCGGCGCTGCACACCGTCCGGGGGCTGCGCCGCCAGCTCACCGAGATGCGTACCGAGCTGGTGACCACCCGCGAGACCCTCTCCGCCCGTGCCGACGCGCTCTGCGCGATCCCGGCCGCCCGGCGGACCGAGGCCGACGCGACGCCGCTGGCCGACATACGCGCGGCGGTCGCCGACGCCCTCGCCGAGGAGCGGGAGCGGGAGCTGGCCGAGGCGCGGGCGTTCTGGGCCGCGCAGGAGGCCCGGGACGCCGCGGACGCCCCGTCGCTGCTGGGCGGGGTGACCGGCGTCGGCGACGAGAGCCCGCTGGACCCCCGCGACCTCTTGGACGACCGGTTCGACGCGCGGCCGTTCCTGCCGCGCCAGGCGGACCTGGCCGGTCTGGAGCCGGTGCTCGGCCCGGACGCGCTGGAGCCGTTCACCGTGCCGGAACCGTTCACCGTGGTGGAGCCCGCGCTGGAGGCGTCGGAGGCGCTGCGCGCCGCCGAGTGGGAGGCCGCCGAGGAGGGCGAGTCGGCGGAGCTGGCCGCCGCCCGCCGCCGCCACCCCTCGCACCCGGACTTCACACCGGTCGCCGCCGTCACCGACCACGAGCGGACGGTGGCCTGCCTGGAGGAGCTGGCCGAGCGGAGCGTGCCGCTGGCCGACGTCCGCCCGGGACCGCTGGGCACCCTCGACGTGTACGTCTTCACCGACGGCACCACGCTCTGTCTGACGCCGGGCCACCGCGAGACGTCCGAGAGCGTCGCCGAGGCGCTGCGGGACGGGCACGCCCCGGTGCTGCTGGGCGGTTCCGCCATCGCCGGGGCGTACGCCCTGACGTTCGCGTGGGGCGAGGCCCGGCAGGAGAGTGTCTACATCCTGGCCGACCGCGTCATCGCCTCGCTCTGACCCGCGGGCGGCACGCCCCGGCCGCCGTCCGGGCCCGCGCTACCAGCGCCGCGCCGTCTCCCCGATCAGCGCCACGGCCTCCGCCACCTCCTCGGCGGAGGCCGTTGCCGCGTGCCGCAAAGCTTCGGCGAGGTCGTGTCCGGCGACGGAGAGCTGGTCACCGGCGGCGAACAGCCCCGCGTCGGGCAGTTCGTACGGCTCCTGGTCCGGGCGCTCCAGGCGCTGGGCGCGGGCGGTCAGCTCCCGCGCCAGGGCGAGCCCGTCGGCGGCGGCGCCCCGGCGCAGGGCGCTCTGCGGCAGCGAACGGAGGCGGTCGGCGAAGGCGTCCACGGCGTGGAGCAGCGGCGTTACGTCAGGCACGGCGCGAGCCTATGCGACGGCCCGTGGTCGGCGCGTACTGCCCGGGGGCGCCGGGCAGGTGGCCGTGCGGGCGCCGCGGCCCGCCCCCGGGAACGCGCGAAGCCCCGCGGGCGGGTGGCCCGCGGGGCTTCGCGGTGGCGCGGTTCGGCGTGCCGGCCGGGCAACGGGGTGACGGTCCGTCAGTCGCGCAGGATCGAGATCAGCCGCAGCATCTCCATGTAGACCCACACCAGCGTCACCGTCAGGCCGAAGGCGGCCAGCCAGGATTCCTCGCGCGGAGCGCCGTACGCGATGCCGTCCTCGACCTGCTTGAAGTCCAGCGCCAGGAACAGCGCGCCGAGGACGACGCCGACCAGACCGAAGACGATGCCGAGGCCGCCGCTGCGGAAGCCGAGGCCGTCACCGCCGCCGAACACCATGAACAGGACGTTGACCAGCGACAGCAGCACGAAGCCCATCGTCGCGATCATCAGGAAGCGGGTGAAGCGGGCGGTGACCCGCACGATGCGCGTCTTGTAGGCGATGAGCATCGTGACGAAGACCGCCATCGTGCCCAGCACCGCCTGCATCGGCGCGCCGCTCATCTTCGGGATGCTGTTGAGGTTCCCGCTGAGCGCGCCGAGGAAGAGGCCCTCCAGCGCCGCGTACGCCAGGATCAGCGCGGGCGACGGCTTGCTCTTGAAGGACTGGACGAAGCCCAGCACCATCGCGGCGATGCCCGCGCCGATCGCGAAGCCGAGCTTGTCCGACAGGTACAGCCAGCCGACGACGGCGCCGACGATGACCGTGCCGAGGGTGAACGCCGTGCGGATGACGACGTCGTCCATCGTCATCGGGCGGGTCTGCGGCGTGTACTGCGGTGTCTGGGTGGCGGTCTGCGCGTACGGGTTGGCCCCGGCGTACGGGTTGGTTCCGACGCCCCCGGCCTGCGGCGGCGCGTTGAAGCCCGCGTAGCCGGTGTCGCGGCTGAACCCCCGTCGCGAGAAGACCGGGTTGCTGCTCCTCATCCTCACTCCTCCATGGCCGCCCTGCGCGACCTCGCCACAAGGGTAATGGCTTGGCAAAGACGCGGGGCTACTTCCTGAGCACGATCTTCCCCCGCCATCCGGGGGCTCACCTACACCACGGGGAGTACGAACGGGGCGCCGCGATCGTGCCCGGCGCCGGGCGGTTCCCGGACCGGCCCCGCCCGCTCAGTAGCGCGGCAGGGCGGCGACGCCGTCGGTGCAGTCGGCCGGCGGCAGGAGTTCGGTGAAGGAGGCGTCGCCGAGGACGGCGGCGCGCAGCAGCAGGAGCGGGGCGGGCGCCTCGAACACCGTCGGGTCGTCGCCGAGGCCCGCCCGGTCGGTGGCCAGGGCGCGGGGGTCGCGCTCCGACGCGAACAGCCGGACGCCCGAGGTGTCCGCGGGCGGCGCCATGTAGAGGGTCTCCACCCGGCCCTCGGCGAGCGGTTCCTTCACCGCCGGGATGCCCTGGAGGGCCCGCCCGCCGGCGAGCGCCTGCTCCAGTTCCCGCAAGGCGGCACGGTGGGACTCGGCCGAAATCTCGCGGAGCGCGGTATCGGCCGCCTCCCGCAGCGCCGCGCGGGCCGGGGCATCGGTCCGGCCGCCGCCCACCTTCACCAACGGCACGGACAGGCCCGCCAGATGGTCCCGGAGCAGCCCGAACGCCTTCGGGTCCCCGGCGACCAGGACCGCCTCGGCGCCGACCGCGTCGACGGCGGCGCGGACGTCCTGCGCCGCCTGCTCGGCGTTCTCGGCCCAGAGGTTGCGGGAGCGGCGGTGGAACGACGCCTGGGCCTCGGCCCCGCCGCGTACGCGGGTGATGTGCAGGGTGCTGCCGTGGAAGGTGCGCCGGAAGGCCGGTTCGTGCGCGGCGGCCGGACAGCCCTCGACGTCGGCGCCCTCCCGGTCCACCGCGACGATCACATGGGGCACCTGGTGGCCCCGGTCGAAGGCGAGGAGCAGCGGGTCCGGCACCGCCGACCAGAGCGCCAGGTCCGAGGCGGGCGGCTCGGTCAGGGTGAAGGCGCCGAGGAGCCGGCCGCCGGCGGCGAACAGCGCCTCGCCCTGCGGGCCCGGCAGATCGGGTACGCCGCCGACCGTGGCGTCCAGCGCTTCGAGCGTCGCGTCGTCCGCGCCCCGCTCGGCCAGCGTGCGCCGGGCGTCCCGCCAGCGCGTGGCGATCCGCTCGTCCGCGTCCGGCACCGCGCGGGTGGTGTCGAGGTACACCGAGGCGACCGGGGCGCCCTCCGTGTAGAGGGGACGCAGGAAGGAGAGTTCCATGCCGTGAGCCACCGTCCTCATAACGCCTGAAGGGGAACAAAGCGACCCTACGGGGAAGGGGTGCGGCATCCGGGACCCGGCGACCGGCGCCCCGGGGTGCGCCCGCAATGGTCCTTCGCCCGGAATTCGCCGGTCCGCCGCACGGGCCACGGCGATGGTGGCCGGCGGCGCCGCCCGGCAAGGGCGGACTCTCCGCCAGGCGGTGAAATCCGGTCGGCGGGGCGGCGAATTCCCCGGAACGAGCGAATGCGGAATACCGCGGAAGAGGCCCGGGAAATCGCCCGCCCGCGCCCGCCTTCCGGTATTCCGGGCGTCCGCATCGTGATACGGAGACAAAACACTCGCACCACAGCGTGACCCGACGGAATCGGAGGGTTACGGAAAGGCCCGTACGAAGGAGCAGGGCCCGGCAAACGCCCGCCGCAATTCCCCCGGGGCCCGCCCGGCCGGTCCGGTCGCGCGGTGGCGGCGCCCCGGCGGGCGGACCGCCCCGGACCCGCGCATCCCCCGTCCGGACAGGGAGAACGCGGTGAACGGCGGCAGCGGGCAGCCCGCTCCGGGGCGCCGGGCGGACGGGATTCGTCAGGAGGGTGTGCGGTGCGGGGCGGAGGGCGGGAAAACTCTTCGGAACGGGCGGCCGATTGCCGGAAGTGCCCGGAGCCGGACTTGAACCGGCACGGCCCGAAGGCCAGCGAGGTTTAAGCTCGCCGTGTCTGCATTCCACCATCCGGGCGTGGACTCCCCCATGCCCCACACAGAGGCAGCACGAGCGTAGCCCGCAGGCCACCGGAGGCCCGGCCGCTCATCCCGAGGTTGTCTTATTTTATTGGCAACTGAGGGTGCGTCAGTCCCTGCTTCGGTCCGATGCCGCATGCCCACGGTGCACCTCCGGCGTAACGCCCTGAAACACGTTCGGGACCCGGAATGACGGAAAGTCGCCGTACCTCATCGCCGTCGCACCCCGATATGTGCTCCCCCGACACTCCGGCACGAATCCCACCGCGCCGGACACCCGCCGTCCGCCCCCGGACCACCCGCGCGCCTCAGGGGCGCCCCTCATCCCCAGGGATGACGACCGCCCACCCCGCTACGCCGCAGGGCTGGCCCAGGACGGTCATCCGGGCTGACCTCCCGGGCCCTGCGCCCGGCCGACGATGGAAGGGTCCCCAGACCCCGGCCGAGCGCCACCCCGTCCCGACAGGAGCACGTTTCCGTGACCACCATCCCCTCCGGCGTCCCCACCGCCACCCGCGCCACCGCGGCGGCCGCCCGCGCGACGGATCTCACCAAGGTCTACGGAGCGGGCGAAACCCGGGTGGTCGCCCTCGACGCCGTCTCCGTCACGTTCCACCAGGCGCAGTTCACCGCGATCATGGGCCCCTCCGGGTCCGGCAAGTCGACGCTGATGCACTGCATGGCGGGGCTCGACGCGATCTCCGGCGGCAGCGCCCGCATCGGGGAGACCGAGCTGACCGGCCTGAAGGACAAGAAGCTCACCCAGCTGCGCCGCGACAAGATCGGCTTCATCTTCCAGGCGTTCAACCTGCTGCCGACCCTGACGGCGCTGGAGAACATCACCCTCCCGATGGACATCGCGGGCCGTAAGCCCGACCGCGCCTGGCTCGACCGCGTCGTGACGACCGTCGGCCTCAGCGGCCGTCTCAAGCACCGGCCCGGCCAGCTCTCCGGCGGCCAGCAGCAGCGCGTCGCCGTCGCCCGCGCCCTCGCCTCCCGGCCGGAGATCATCTTCGCGGACGAGCCGACCGGCAACCTCGACTCCCGCTCCGGCGCCGAGGTCCTCGGCTTCCTCCGCAACTCCGTCCGCGAACTGGGCCAGACCGTCGTGATGGTCACCCACGACCCGGTCGCCGCCGCCTACGCCGACCGCGTCGTCTTCCTCGCCGACGGCCGCATCGTCGACGACATGGCCGACCCCACCGCCGACCGCGTACTGGAGCGGATGAAGGGGTTCGACGCCAAGGGCCGCACCAGCTGACGCCCCGCCGACCGCACTTCGGACCTCTCCCCCAGGACTACTGACCCATGCTCCGCACCGCACTGCGCAACGTCCTCGCGCACAAGGCCCGGCTGCTGATGACCGTCCTCGCCGTCATGCTCGGCGTCGCCTTCGTCTCCGGCACCCTGGTCTTCACCTCGACCATCTCCGGCGCCCTGCGCACCAGCGCCCAGGAGGGCTACGCCGACGTCGACGTGGCCATCCAGCCGCGCGGCGACGACTCCGCCCCCGGCCGCCGCCCCGCCCTCGACCAGAAGCTGCTCGATGCGGCCGCCCACGTACCCGGCGCCGCCTCGGCCACCGGCACCGTCACCGGCTTCACCGCCATCGCCGACAAGCACGGCAAGCTGGTCGGCAGCGGTTTCGCCACCCGCGGCGGCAACTACTACCCCGGCGCCGACGGCAAGGACGCCCGCTACCCGATGCGGGACGGCGCCGCCCCGCACGGCACCGGCCAGCTCGCCCTCGACGCCCGGACCGCCGACGAGGCCGGGTACAAGGTCGGCGACACCGTCCGCGTCTCTTTCGACGGACCGGTCCACACGGCCCGGCTGACCGGCATCTTCACCACCACCGACGGTGCCGTCTCGGCCGGCGGCAGCCTCGCGCTGTTCGACAACGCCAGCGCCCAGAAGCTGCTGCTCACCCCCGGTACGTACAGCGAGATCCACGTCAAGGCCGCGCCGGGCACCTCGCAGCAGGCCCTGGAGAAGCAGATCCGCGAGGTGCTGCCCGCCAAGGGCGCCGAGGCCACCACCGGCCGTCAGCTCGCCGACGACGAGGCCGAGATGATCGCCAGGAGCATGCAGAACATGCAGACCGCGCTGCTGGGCTTCGCCGGTATCGCGCTGTTCGTCGGCATCTTCCTCATCGCCAACACCTTCACCATGCTGGTCTCCCAGCGCACCAAGGAACTGGCGCTGCTGCGCGCGGTCGGCGCCAGCCGCCGCCAGGTCACCCGCTCGGTGCTGATCGAAGCCGCCGTCGTCGGCGCGGTCGCCGCCCTCACGGGTCTGGCCGCCGGTATCGGCATCGGCGCCGGGATGCGCGCCCTGATGAACGGGGCCGGCGCCACCGTGCCCGACGGCCCGCTGGTCATCGGCGCCTCCACCGTCGTCACCGCGCTGGTGGTCGGCGTCGGCGTCACCGTCCTCGCCGCCTGGCTGCCGGGCCGCCGCGCCGCGAAGATCCCGCCGGTCGCCGCGATGAACAGCGTCCACGCCACCGCCACCACCAAGACCCTCGTGGTCCGCAACACCTTCGGCGCGCTCCTCGCGGGCGCCGGCACCGCCGCGGTCCTCGCCGCCACCGGTATGAACGACGGCAAGCTCGTCATGGGGCTCGGCGCGGTCCTGCTGCTGATCGGCGTGTTCGTCCTGACGCCGCTGCTGTCCCGGCCGCTGATCGCCCTGGCCACGCCGCTGCTGCGGACGTTCGGCGTCGCCGGCAAGCTCGCCCGGCAGAACGCGGTCCGCAACCCGCGCCGCACGGCCGCCACCGCCTCCGCGCTGATGGTGGGCCTGACGCTCATCACCGGTCTGACGGTGATCGCGACCAGCGTCCAGAAGGGCGTCGACAAGATGGCCGCCGACTCCCTCAAGGCCGACTACGTCGTGTCGATGGCCTCCATGACGCCGCTCTCCCCCGAGGTGGCGCAGAAGCTCGCCACCTTGGACGAGGTCACCGCCGTCAGCCCGCTGCGCAGCTCCGAGGCGACCATCGGCGGCACCGCCACCTCCCTGACCGGCGTCAACGGCAAGGACTTCGGCGAGCTGACCCGCCTCGACCTCACCTCCGGCTCGCTCTCCGGCCTGACCTCCGGCGGCCTGCTCGCCGACGAGGACACCGCCCGCGAGAAGGGCTGGCGGCCCGGCAGCCGCGTCCCGGTGACGTTCGAGGACGGTACGGAGAAGACCCTGACCGTCTCCGGCGTCTACCGCGCCAACGACATGATCCACCAGCTCGTCGTCGACAACGGCGTCGCCGGCCCCCACCAGAAGCACGCCACCGACACGCAGGTGATGCTGAAGACCACGGGCGGCGCCACCGACACCGCCAAGCAGCACCTGATCGACGCGCTCGGCAAGAACCCGGCCCTCAGCGTCCAGGACAAGAAGGACGTCTCCGACGGCATCTCCCAGACCATCAACCTGCTGCTGAACATGGTCTACGCCCTGCTCGCCATGGCCGTGATCGTCGCCGTCCTCGGCGTCGTCAACACCCTGGCCATGTCGGTCTTCGAACGCTCCCAGGAGATCGGCATGCTCCGCGCCATCGGCCTGGACCGCACCGGCGTCAAGCGGATGGTCCGCCTGGAGTCCCTGGTCATCTCGCTCTTCGGCGGGATCCTCGGCATCGGCCTCGGCGTCTTCTTCGGCTGGGCCGCAGGTCAACTCGTCTCCGGCTCGCTCGACACCTACGAACTGGTGCTGCCCTGGGGCCGGATGGGCATCTTCCTCGCCATGGCCGCGGTGGTCGGCGTGGTCGCGGCCCTGTGGCCGGCTCGCCGCGCGGCGAAGCTCAACATGCTCACCGCCCTCAAGGCGGAGTAGCCGCCCTGACACCCGGCAGGGCCCCGGACCGCACCCGGTCCGGGGCCCTGCGCCGTACGGTGCCTCAGCCCTGCCAGGCGCGTGGCCGCAGCGGCAGCCCGGACGCCCCGGACTCCGGCGTTCGCACCGCGAGCACCTGGTTGACCCCTATACGGTTGCGCTCGAAGGACAGCGCG
The DNA here is from genome assembly GCF_055567035.1 of Streptomyces sp. NPDC027185. Taxonomy (NCBI): domain Bacteria; kingdom Bacillati; phylum Actinomycetota; class Actinomycetes; order Kitasatosporales; family Streptomycetaceae; genus Streptomyces; species Streptomyces sp. NPDC027185. Next base: position 84,697 of record NZ_JBVHRF010000006.1, read on the forward strand.
GACGCGGCCATGTACAGCCGCCACACCCGGGCCCGGCCCGGTGACGTCAGCCGCACCGCCTCCTCCCAGCCCGCCTCCAGGTTGGCGACCCACCGCCGCAGCGTCAGCGCGTAGTGCTCCCGCAGCACCTCGACGTCCCGCACCTCGAACCCGGCGTCCTCCAGCGCCCCCGCGGTCCGCCCGACGGGCGACAGCTCCCCGTCGGGGAAGACGTACCGGTCGATGAACTCGTCGACGTGGTAGGCGTCCTCGTCCTCCAGCGGCCGCCGCGCGATCTGGTGGTTGAGCAGCCGCCCGCCCGGCTTGAGCAGGGCGTACAGCGCGCTCGCGTACTCGGCGTAGCGGGCCCGCCCGACGTGCTCGGCCATCCCGATCGAGGAGATCGCGTCGAACGGCTCGTCATGGATCTCGCGGTAGTCCTGCACCCGGATCTCGATCCGGTCGGCCAGGCCCTCCTCCGCGACCCGCTTACGGGCGTACGCCGCCTGCTCCTCGGAGAGGGTGATGCCGACCGCCCGGACGCCGTACTCGCGGGCGGCGTGCAGCACCATCGAACCCCAGCCGCACCCCACGTCCAGCAGCCGCTGACCCTCCGTCAGGCCGAGCTTGCGGCAGATCAGATCGAGCTTGTCGCGCTGCGCCTCCTCCAGCGTCGCGTCGGGGTCCGGCCAGTAGGCGCACGAGTAGACCATCGACGGGCCGAGGACCAGCGCGTAGAAGTCGTTGCCGACGTCGTAGTGGTGGCTGATGGCGTCCTTGTCGCGCAGCAGGGTGTGGAGCGGACCGCGGCGGTGGCGGGCCTCCTCGGCGGGCGGCGACGGCGGCAGCGGCGCGCCCGCGAGGGCCAGCAACTCCTTGGCGGCGGCGCGGACCTCGGGCCGGGCCAGGGCGCGCAGAACGGGTGCGCGCTGCGGGGCGGGGGCGGCGGTGCCGCGCTCCCAGATGAGGCCGGCCAGCAGATCGAGCGCCTCGTAGAGATCGCCCTCGATGTCGAGGTCACCGGCGACCCAGGCGCGGGCCAGGCCCAGTTCGCCGGGTTTGAAGAGCAGGCGGCGCAGTGCGCGGCGATTGCGGAAGACGAGGACCGGGGTGCCCGGAGGGCCGAACTCGCTGCGGTCCCACGCGCGGATACGGACCGGGAGCCTCGCCCCCAGCACCTCCTCGGCGAGCTTGGTGAGCCGTCCAGCGGCGTCGGCCATGTCGCACACCTCCGTCTTGACGAGTCGGCGAAACAGTTTCACCGACCACGTAAACGCCGTACAGGCGCCCGGATAATCCCGTTCCCGCGTAAGGGGACGGCAAAGCGCGCAACGGCTCCGACGGCGGACATGCCGAAGGGCGTCCGCCCCACGGATGGCGGACGCCCTTCGGGCCGACCGGACTACACCGGCCTGGAGATCAAGAAGCCTTGGCCTTCGGCTTGTCGGCCTCGGCGGCGGGCTTCGGCGCCGGCTTCGCCGCCTCGTAGAACTCCTCGCGGGGGTTCTGCATGGCGCTGAGCGAGACGACCTCACGCTTGAGGAACATCGCGAGCGTCCAGTCGGCGAAGACCCGGATCTTGCGGTTGAACGTCGGCATCGCCATGCCGTGGTACGCGCGGTGCATGTACCAGGCGAGACGGCCCTTGAGCTTGATCTTCATCTTGCCCATGACGATCATCGCGACGCCCTTGTGCAGGCCGAGACCCGCGACGGCGCCCTTGTTCGCGTGGCTGTACTCCTTCTGCGGGAAGCCCCGCATACCGGAGACCACGTTGTCGCCGAGGACCTTCGCCTGCCGCAGCGCGTGCTGGGCGTTCGGCGGGCACCAGGCGTTCTCGTTGCCGGCCTTGCGGCCGACCATGTCCGGCACCTGGGCGTTGTCGCCCGCGGCCCAGATGTAGTCGGTGCCCTGCACCTGGAGGGTGGCGGCGGTGTCGACGTGACCGCGCGGGCCCAGCGGCAGACCGAAGCGGGAGAGCGCCGGGTTCGGCTTGACGCCCGCGGTCCACACGATGGTGTCCGAGTCGACCTCAAGGCCGTTGTTGAGCACGACGTGACCGTCGACGCAGGAGTCCATACCGGTCTTGAGGTAGACCTCGACGCCACGGCCCTCAAGGTGGGCCTTGCCGTACGCGCCGAGCTTCGGACCGACCTCGGGAAGGATCTTGTCCGCGACGTCGACCAGCAGGAAGCGCATGTCTTCGCGCTTGACGTTGTTGTAGTACTTCGCGGCGTCGCGGGCCATGTCCTCGACCTCGCCGACGGTCTCCGCACCGGCGAAGCCGCCGCCGATGAAGACGAAGGTCAGCGCCTTGCGGCGGACCTCCTCGTCGGTGGTGGAGTCGGCCTTGTCGAGCTGCTCCAGCACGTGGTTGCGCAGGCCGATGGCCTCCTCGACGCCCTTCATGCCGATGCCGTTCTCGGCGAGGCCGGGGATCGGGAAGGTACGGGAGACCGCGCCCATCGCGATGACCAGGTAGTCGAAGGGCAGCTCGTACGCCTCGCCGACCAGCGGCGCGACGGTGGCGACCTTGCGGTCCTGATCGATGGTGGTCACCCGGCCGGTGAGAACCTCCGCCTTGGGCAGCACACGCCGCAGCGGAACCACGACGTGGCGCGGGGAGATGCTGCCGGCCGCAGCTTCAGGGAGGAAGGGCTGGTACGTCATGTACGAGCGCGGGTCGACGACCGTGACGGTCGCCTCGCCGTACCGCATCTTCTTGAGGATGCGGCGTGCCGCGTACAGGCCTACGTACCCACCGCCTACAACGAGGATCCTGGGACGCTCCGTGGTGCTCATGCAATCGAGTATCCACCTCCCCTTGGGGGGCTGCTCGTGAGCCCCTTCACAAGAACCGCAGGGGGGTCTGCTACACTGCGCCGCCCCCGTGACGGACGCCATACCGCCTTGAGGGAACCACCCGGCGCCGCGACCCGTTGAGACCCCTTGTGATCAGGGCTTGTGAACACACGGGCGACCGAACCACACACCGGGTGAGCGCCGACGCCACTTCCGCCTCACCGCGCTTTCACCGGTTCAAGAGGTCCTAGGACCTTCGATTGAGGCCCGTAGGACCCCTTTCTTCGACCATCGGCCACTTTTTTCATGTGAAGAGTTTCACGAACTTTCCCGGCGGACCGGGGCGCGGCGGCCCCGGAAGGGGCTGACCTGGCGTGAGAACGGGGGTGGGCGGGGTGCATTGCACGCGGCCCCCGTGCCCTGGAGGACACGGGGGCCGAAGGTTCCGGGAACTGCCCGCCGGGACCGGCGGGCGTCGTCCGGGGGGCGTATCGCCCGTACTACGCGCCCTCCTCGGCCGCCTTGATCGCGATGCCGTCCAGGATGTCGTGTTCGCTGACGACGACCTCTTCGGCGCCCGTGCGGTCCATGATCGCGAGGAGGACGAGGGCGCCGGCGGCGATGACGTCGACGCGGCCGGGGTGGATGACCGGGATCGCGGCGCGCTGGGAGTGGGTGGAGGTGACCAGGCGCTCGGTGATCTCGGCGACGCGGGCGCGGGAGATGCGCGCGTGGTGGACGGCGTCCGAGTCGTAACGGTCGAGGCCGAGGGCGATGGCGGCGACGGTGGTGACCGAACCGGCCAGACCGACGAGGGTGGCGGCCTCGCCGAGCGGGACGGCGGCGGCCGCCTCGTCGAGCGCGGCGGCCACATCGGCCTTGATCGCGGCGATCCGGTCGGGGGCCGGCGGGTCGCTGATCTTGCCGTCGCGCACCAGGTGGCGCTCGGTCATCCGCACGCAGCCCATGTCGACGGAGCGGGCGGCGCGGACCGTGCCGTCGCCGAGGACGAACTCGGTGGAGCCGCCGCCGATGTCCACGACCAGGAAGGGGCGGGGCAGGTCGGTGGCGGCCAGTTCGCGGGTGGCGCCGGTGAAGGAGAACTTCGCCTCCTGGTCACCGGTGATGACCTCGGGCTCGACGCCGAGGATGTCCCGCACACCGCGGACGAAGTCGTCGCGGTTGGCCACGTCGCGGGAGGCGGACGTGGCCACGAACAGGGTGCGTCCGGCGCCCAGCTCCTCGATCACCGCGGCGTACTCGCGGCAGGCGGCGAAGGTCCGCTCCAGCGCCTCGGGGGCGAACCGTCCGGTGCGGTCCACGCCCTGGCCCAGGCGGACGATCTGCATCCGGCGGTCCAGCTCGGTCAGCTCACCGGTGGCCGGATCGACGTCGGCGACGAGCAGCCGGATGGAGTTGGTACCGCAGTCGACGGCGGCGACCCGGGTCATTCGGCACCTCCTTCGGCGGCGGTGTCCTGGCAGGGGCTCACGCACGGGCCCTTGCGCCACCACTCGGGCAGCATCGCGAGCGCCTCGTCGCCCAGCGGGTTGACGCCGGGGCCGGCCGCGAGGGAGTGGCCGACGAGGACGTGCAGGCACTTGACCCGGTCCGGCATCCCGCCGGCGCTGGGGAAGCCCGCCAGCACCTCGATGGCGTCGCGGCGGCGGATGTAGTCCTCGTGGGCGGCGCGGTAGGCGGCGGCCAGCTCGGGGTCGGTCGCCAGCCGCTCCGTCATCTCCTTCATCACGCCGTTGGCCTCCAGCGTGCCGATGGCGGAGGCCGCGCGCGGGCACGTCAGGTAGTACAGCGTCGGGAACGGTGTGCCGTCCTCCAGGCGCGGGGCCGTCTCGACGACGTCCGGCTGACCGCAGGGGCAGCGGTGGGCGATGGCCCGCAGGCCGCGCGGCGGGCGGCCCAGCTGCTCCTTGAAGGCGGCGATGTCCGCGGCGGTGGGCTCGGTGGGCTCGGTCTGGGGCGGAGGCGTGTCCATGTGCGCTTTCGGTGGGATCTTCGGTGAGGTCTTCGGTGGGCTCACGGCCGCGGGCGGGCGACGGGAGCGGTGCGGGGCGGGTGGTTCCGGAGCGCGGCGCGTCACCGGTCGGCGGTGTCGACGTCGGTCCAGAGGGTCTCGTACCAGGGGGTGGAGGCCGCTGCCGCGTCCTCGTGCGGAGCGCCGCCGTCGGCGCGCGAGCCGTCCTGGACGATATAGCCCGTCTCGCCGGGGCGGACGAAGTGCAGATGCAGGCGGGCCTGCTGCTCGACGTAGGCGGGGTCGCGCCAGCGGGACTTCTCATCGCGCAGCCGGTCCAGCGTCCGGGCCGCCTCCTGGGCCTTGCGGCGCTGGTCGGCGATGTCGGAGCGCTGCGAGACGTACTGCCGTATCGGGTAGGCCAGGGCCACGACGAGGGAGCACATGACGAGGGCCAGCAGGGCGGCCCGGCCGGTGAGGCGGTTGCGGCGGGGGCGCCGGACGCGCTGCACGCGGGCCGCCGCCTGTTCGCCGAGCGCCTTGAGCCGGGTCGCGGTCGAGAACCGGTCCGCGGACACGTCGCCTCCCCTTGGGCCGACCGTGATGGAGTTCCCGCGCTTCCGGCCGGGCGGGGCCGGTCGGAAGCGCAGCCGTCCCCGGCAACGGTACGGGACCGTCGCCGGGGACGAACGCAGGCCGTGAACGGCGGGTGGCCCGCCCTCGGTCGGGTGGGGCGGGGCGCACCGCGCCGGGGCGTCAGCCCTCGCTGGCTCACCGGTGCGCGCGAACGCTGCGCTCACCGGTGCGCGGAGCGCTGTGCCTACTGGTTCGCGGAGCGGAACCGGGGGAACGCGGAGCGGCCGGCGTAGACCGCCGCGTCGTCCAGGATCTCCTCGATGCGCAGCAGCTGGTTGTACTTGGCGACGCGCTCGGAGCGGGCCGGGGCGCCGGTCTTGATCTGGCCGCAGTTGGTGGCGACGGCCAGGTCGGCGATGGTGACGTCCTCGGTCTCGCCGGAGCGGTGCGACATCATGCACTTGAAGCCGTTGCGCTGGGCCAGCTCGACGGCGTCCAGGGTCTCGGTGAGCGAACCGATCTGGTTGACCTTGACCAGGAGGGCGTTGGCGGAGCCCTCCTCGATGCCGCGGGCCAGCCGCTCGGGGTTGGTGACGAAGAGGTCGTCGCCGACGAGCTGGACCTTGGCGCCGAGCTTGTCGGTGATGACCTTCCAGCCGGCCCAGTCGTCCTCGAACAGCGGGTCCTCGATGGAGACCAGCGGGTACGCGTCCACCAGCTCCTCGTAGTACTCCGTCATCTCGGCGGCGGAGCGCTCCTTGCCCTCGAACTGGTACTTGCCGTCCTTGTAGAACTCGGAGGCGGCGACGTCCAGGGCGAGCGCGATGTCCTGGCCGGGGGCGTAACCGGCCTCCTTGATGGCCTCCAGGATGAGGTCGAGGGCCTCGCGGTTGGAGCCGAGGTCGGGGGCGAAGCCGCCCTCGTCGCCGAGGCCGGTGGCCAGGCCCTTGCTCTTCAGGACCTTCTTGAGGGTGTGGTAGACCTCGGCGCCCCAGCGCAGCGCCTCGGAGAAGGACTCCGCGCCGATCGGGGCGATCATGAACTCCTGGATGTCGACGTTGGAGTCGGCGTGCGACCCACCGTTGAGGATGTTCATCATCGGGACGGGCAGCAGGTGCGCGTTCGGGCCGCCGAGGTAGCGGAAGAGCGGCAGGTCGGACGCCTCGGAGGCGGCGTGCGCGACGGCGAGGGAGACGCCGAGGATGGCGTTGGCGCCCAGCGAGCCCTTGTTGTCGGTGGCGTCCAGGTCGAACATGGCCTGGTCGATGAGGCGCTGCTCGGTGGCGTCGTAGCCGACCAGCTCCGGGCCGATCTGCTCGATGACGGCGAGGACGGCCTTCTCGACGCCCTTGCCCTGGTAGCGGTTGGGGTCCCCGTCGCGCAGCTCGATGGCCTCGAAGGCGCCGGTGGAGGCGCCGGACGGAACGGCGGCCCGGCCGGTGGAGCCGTCGTCGAGGCCGACCTCGACCTCGACCGTGGGGTTACCTCGCGAGTCGAGAATTTCCCGGGCTACGACGACGTCGATGGACGGCACGTTGTCTCCTTCATGGGTGTCTGGAGTTCTGCGGCACGAGCCTAACGGCCCCCGGGTCCTCGACCGCCTCGCGGCCCGCAGTACGGGACGAAAGGTGCCTCGGACGCCGGGTTCCGGCCTTTCGGCAGCGAAGGCCGCGGAACGGAAAAGCGGGCGGATAAAGGGCAGGCCACGACGGTGTGTCCGGCACCAGAGTACGGAACGGCGAAACCCCGCCTCGGCGCACGGCGGGCGGCACCGGCTGCGAAGCAGGTGCCGCCCCGGGGACGTGCGCGCCGGACGGGGCGTCGCGTGGGGAGGGTGGTGCGGCGGGCGCGGGACCCGGACGGTGCCGGGGCCGCGGCCCGCGAGGTCCGGGCGCCGGTGCCGCCCCCCGCTCCGGCGCGCCGTACGTACCGCCGTACGTACGGAAGCGGAGCGGGAGGGGCGGGCCGTCACGTCCCGGCGCGCCTCGCGGCGGTGGGGACGGGGACGGCGGGCCGGTGCCCGGAGGGCGGGGCGGTGAGCGGTGCCCCGCGCGGGGATCGGGCCGCGGGGATCAGACGTGGAGCTTCTGGCCCGGGAAGATGAGGTTCGGGTTGGAGCCGATGGTGGACTTGTTGTCCGCGTAGACCGACTTCCAGTTCTTGCCGTGCGCCTTGGCGATCTTGGCCAGGGTGTCGCCGGACTTCACGGTGTAGTTGCCGTGGCCCATGACGTGGTGCTGCGGGGCGCGCTTCGGGGCGGCCTCGGTCCGCGGGGCCTGCTGCTTCGGGGCCGCCTTGGGCTGGGCCTGCTTGGGCGCCTGCTGCTTGGGGGCGGCCTTGGTGGCGCCGGTGTTCAGGTCGGGGGACGGGCCACCGGCGGTGAGGTTGCCGGCGCCGGCGCAGGACCAGGCGCCCGGACCCTGGATGGCGAGGAGCTTCTCGGCGGCCTGGATCTGCTGGGCCTTGGTGGCCAGGTCGGCGCGGGGCGCGAACTGCGTGCCGCCGGCGGCCGCCCAGCTGGAGGCGGAGAACTGCAGGCCGCCGTAGTAGCCGTTGCCGGTGTTGATCGACCAGTTGCCGCCGGACTCGCACTGGGCGACGGCGTCCCAGGTGGCGACGGAGGCGGCGGAGGCGTTGGTGGCGCCCATCAGCGGGACGGCCACGGCGGCGCCGGCGACACCGGCGAGGGTCGCGACGCGGACGGCCTTGGAGGGACGGCGGTGCTTGGCCTTGTTGCTCAGCATGGTTCGTTTTCCTCACCGACGCCTGCGAGGTGAGCTGTCGGGTTCGGGCGGCGTGGATTGCCCGGCCGTGCTTGTGCACGGCTTCACCCCAAGCCGGTTGACCCGCTTTCACGGGTGGGGCCGGCGCTTACCTTGGGTCCCCCGCTCCTGCCTTCGGCGCTTGCGCGTCGACCACCTTCGCCCACCGGCAGGATTCGGCGTGTGAACGAAGGGCCCGCTTTGGCGAGCGGTGCTGACCGTAAGCAGAACCCTCCGTTTCGTTCAAACCCCGCTTTCTGCGCCCAGTTGACCGCCAATGATCACAGAGGGGTCACATTTCCGCAGGTGGGGCGTGGTGCGGATTTCCCCGGACGGGTCGGACACCACGGAGCGCGACGAGAGCCATATCTCACTTTCGCCAAAACGGGCAAAAGCCGCCTATCGCCTCGATCAGCGGCCCAGATCGAGGAGTTGACCGGGGTGGATGAGGTCCGGGTCGTCGCCGATGACGTCCTCGTTGCGCTCGTACAGCGCGGGCCAGCCGCCCGGCAGCTCCCGCGCCTCGGCGATCGCTGACAGGTTGTCACCGGGGCGCACGGCGTACGTGCCGTCGCCCGGCTCCGTCCGCTCGCCACCCCGCGAGGCGCGCCGCCCCGGGGTGTGGTCGCCGTCCTCCTCGGCATCGCCGCCGCCGCGGTGGCGCCCGGAGCCGTCGCCGCGGGAGCCCTCGTCGTCCGCCGGGGGCGTCGTACGGGACGGGTGCGAGGGCTCGGCGGGGCCGGTGGCGTGGCCGGACGGGTCGGCGGAGGGGTCGGCGCCGCCGGGCCGGTCCGGCTCACCGGGGGGCTTCGGGGAGTCGGTGGGGTCGGGCGTGGTGGACGGGTCCGGGGCGTCCTCGGGGGTGGACGGGCCGGTGGCGTCCGGATCCGGCGTGCTGGGGGCGTGGGTCCCGTCCTGGCCGGTGTCCGTGCCCGGGTCGGTGCCGGCGTCCGTACCGGAGTCCGTGCCGGGGTCGGTGCCGGTGTCGGGGAGCCTGCCGTCGGTGTCGGCGGGGGGTGTGCCGCCGGGGTCGACGTCGGGGGTGCCGCCGTCCTCGGTGAGCCCGGCGCCGGCGGCGCAGCGCGGCCAGGCGTCCGGACCGCGCTCGGCGAGGATCGCCTGGGCCACGGCTATCTGCTGGGAGCGGCTGGCCAGGTCGGGCCGGGCCGCGTACTCCAGACCGCCGTGGTCGCGCCACATGTCGAGGGTGAGCTGGAGCCCGCCGTAGAAGCCGTTGCCGGGGGCGCTGGACCAGATGCCGCCGGACTCGCACTGGGCGACCCGGTCCCAGGTGGTGGCATCGGCGGCGTGGGCGGCGCCCGCGCCGAGGAGGGGCAGGGCGAGGCCCGCGCCGGTCACTCCCGCCGTGACAAAGAGGGCCGGTGCCTGGCGGGGGCGACGGTGTCTGCCGTTGCCGGTGCGCATGCGATTGCCTTTCGAGCGGCGGTTGAGTTGTCCGCCCCGGGCGTCCCGGCACGGCCGCCCGGGGTCCGGTGCGGCCACCACCGAGCGGCGGGGCGCTTGTTCGGTGGCAAGGTAACCGGGCTCACGGGGCGTCACAAGCCGGTGTAGCGGAGATCACGTGCAGGTCACGTGGCTGACGAGGCGTCAACTCATGGGCCTCGGAAGGCCGTCCGCGCGGCCGGGCGGCGTGTCGTCAGGGGGCCGGGGTGAACGTCACGGGGAGGGTCCGCAGACCGCGCATGATGAGCCCGCCCCGCCACCGCAAATCGTCCGGTTCCGCCGCAAGACGGATGTCCGGCAGGCGGGTCAGGAGGGTGGCGAGGGCGGTCTGTCCTTCGAGGCGGGCCAGTGGCGCGCCGAGGCAGTAGTGGATGCCGTGGCCGTAGCCGAGGTGCGGGTTGTCGGTGCGGCGCAGGTCGAGGGTGTCCGGGGCGTCGAAGCGTGCGGGGTCACGGTCGGCGGCGGCCAGCACCACCAGCACCGGATCGCCCTCGGCTATCCGCTCGCCGCCGATCGTCAGCTCCTCGGTCGCGAACCGCCAGGTGGCCAGTTCGACCGGCCCGTCGTAGCGCAGCAGCTCCTCGATACCGGTGGCGAGGACGTCCGCGTCGCCGCAGGCCAGCGACTTCTGGAGGAGTTCACGCTGGTCGGGGGCGCGCAGCAGGGCGTAGATCCCGTTGCCGATGAGGTTGACGGTGGTCTCGAAACCGGCGAAGAGCAGGATGAACGCCATCGCGGCGACCTCGTTCTCGGTGAGGTGTTCGCCGTGGTCCCAGGCACGGATCAGGCCGGAGATCAGGTCCTCGCCGGGCTCGGGCTCGGGCGGCAGGGCGGCGCGCTTGCGGTGGATCAGTTCGGCGAGGTAGCCGCGGATCTTCTTGACCGCCTTGGCGACGCCGCCGCGCGGACCGCCGCCGGTGCCGCCCGGTTTGGTGTGGCGGAGCATCATCCCGGCCCAGTCCCGGAAGTCGTCCTGGTCCTCGCGCGGGACGCCGAGCAGATCGCAGATGGCGTAGATCGGCAGCGGGAAGGCGAACTCGTGGATGAGGTCGGCCTCACCGCGGGCGGCGAAGGAGTCGATGAGCGTATCGGTCAGCTCCTGGACGCGCGGCGCGAAGGCGGCGACGCGGCGCGGGGTGAACGCCTTGGAGACCAGCCGGCGCAGCCGGGTGTGGTCCGGCGGGTCGATGTTGAGCAGGTGCGTCATGAGGTTGGCGCTGCGCTCGCCCGGGATGCCGACCTTGCCCTTGCCGTGGGCGCCCTCACTGTGGTGCACCGGATTCTTCGACAGCCGGGAGTCGGCGAGCGCCTGCCGCGCGTCCGCGTACCGCGTCACCAGCCACGCCTCGACACCACTGGGCAACGCGGTCCGGCGCACCGGCGCGTGCTCCCGCAGCCAGGCGTACGCCGGATACGGATCGGCACCGAACTCCCAGGTGAAGAGGGCAGGGGCGGCGGCCCCGTCCGGCGCGGCTTCCAGGGGCGCGGGGATCGCCTCGGGCCCGGCGGTCCCGGGATGCGCGGACGCCGCCAGGGATACGCCGACGCCGGTGGAGGTGGGGTGCGCCGGCGTCGCGGGGGATGTGCCGATGCCGGCGGTGGTGGGATGCGCAGGGCACCCGGAGGCCGAGGGGGCGCGGTCCGTAGCGGCCTCTCCGGATGCGGGGATCGCCTCGGGCCCGGCGGTCCCGGGATGCGCGGACGCCGCCGGGGATACGCCGGCGCCGGTGGAGGTGGGGTGCATGGGGCAGCCCGGGGCCGAGGGGACGCGGTCCGTGGCGGCTTCCGGAGGCGCGGGTGTCGCGCCGGGCCCGGTGGCGGACGGGCGGTCCGGGGCGGGCGGTCCGGCGAGGCGGGCGGCGGGGCCCGGGGCGGTGCGGGGCGCGTCAGGGGTGGTGTCGGGCGTGTGGTGCACCTTTCGACGGTAACCGCTGCCCGGGGAGGCACGGACTGCGCGGCCCGGCGCCCGCCCCGTACGGGCAGGTGCCCCGGCGTCCGCCCCGTAAGAGCGGGCCTTTGCCTCCCGTAAGAGCGGGCCTTTGCCTCCCCGTAAGAACGGGCCTCCCCCTGTGGGTGAGGGCGGACCGCCGAGGGAGGGACCGTCCCGCGCCCCGCCGGGAAGGGCTTCCCTCTACTCCGGTATCTCCTCCGGCGCCGGCTCCTCCGACGGGGGCAGGCCCTCCGCCGCGCGGATCGCGGTGCGGTAGGTGCGGGCGGCGGCGCGGAGGGCGGTTTCGGGGTCGGTACCCTCGGCCTCGGCGCGGGCGGCCAGGGCCAGGAGTTCGTAGCCGATGCCGGGGGCCGACGGGCGGACGTCGAGGCCGGCGGTGCGGGCGCGGGAGGCGAGCTTCGCGGCGAGGGCCAGCGCGGGCTGGGTGAGCGGGACGCCGTCGGTGACCGAGGCGCGCCGCTTCTCGGTGGCCTTGGTGCGCAGCCAGTGCGCCCGGACCTCCTCGGGCGTCTCGGCGGACTCGTCCCCGAAGACGTGCGGATGGCGGTGGATCAGCTTCTCCACCAGCGCCCCGGCGACATCGTCGACGGAGAACGGCGCGTCGGGGTCGTCCTCGGCGATGCGGGCGTGCAGGACGACCTGGAGCAGGACGTCGCCCAGCTCCTCCCGCAGCTCCTCGCGGTCCCCGCTCTCGATGGCCTCGACCAGCTCGTACGCCTCCTCCAGGGCGTACTTGGCGAGGTCTTCGTGGGTGCGGACGCCCGTCCACGGGCAGGCGGCGCGGATGCGGTCCATGACCTGGACGAGGTCGAGCAGCCGGGCGCCCGGCAGGTCGTACGCGCCGGGCAGCAGCTCCAGGTCGGGCATGGTCTCGCGGCCGGAGCCGGCGAGGCGGGCCAGACCGTCGGTGAGCGCGCTCTCGCCGTCGGCGGAGGTGAGGACGACGGCCGTGCGGTCCCCGGCGACGCAGTCGTCGACCAGCTCGCGGGCGGTGGGGACGGCGGGCTCCACCGTGATCCGGGCCTCGCGCAGATAGGGCAGCTGCGGGTGGGCGGGGTCGGCGCAGAACACGCGGTCGGCGGTGCGCAGCGCCTGCCAGGCGGGCCAGGACAGCAGCCCGGGGGCGACGCGGTGGCTGGTGGTGAGCAGGATCAGGCGTCCGGTGCCGCCCTCGGGGCGGCCGGCGGCTCCGGAGTCGGCGAAGGGCACGTCAGCGTTCACCCCTCGAACGTAACGCACCCCACTGACAGCGCCGCGCGGCCGCGGGACGGAGCCGCCCCGGCCCGGCGCCGACGGCCTCGGCCCGGACCGGCCCCTGCCGACGGCCTCGGCCCGGACCGGCCCCTGCCGACGGCCTCTCGCCCCGGACCGGCCCCGTGCCGCACACGGGCAGCGGCCCCGGCGACGGGGCACGCGCCGGACCGGGCCGCCCCGGATCCGGCGGCGCCCCGGCAACGCACGGCAGCGGCCCCGGCCCCGGCCCCGGCCCGCCGTAGCGGTGGGCCGGGCGCCGGGGCCGCGCCCCGTACGCGTACGGACCGGCTACGCCTCCTGCCGGGCGCTCGTCGCGGGGGTGAGCCAGGGGTCCTTGGTCGCGCCGAGGATGACGCGGCGGTCGTTCCAGGAGCCGAAGCGCGGGTTGACGTCGACGCCCATGGCGCGGGAGGTGCGGGCGAGGTTGTCGACGAGGCGGCGCTGGCCTCCGGGGCTGGTGCGGTCGGCGCCGATCTTCTTGGCCAGGCCGTCCAGGAGGAGTTGGTTGCGGACGGTCGCGTCGACCTCGTCGGGGGCGACGGACTGCTGCTGGAGCCAGACGGCCTTCAGCCGCTCCGGGCCGCCCAGTTCCTTCTCGGCGGTGGTGCGCCACCGCTGCACATCGGCGCGGGTGACGGTGACCCCGGCGCGGTCGGCGCTGCGCTCCAGGACCCGCTGGAAGATCATGCCGTTGAGGGTGGCCAGGCTCAACTGGCCGGTGTTGGAGATGAGTTGGCCGCCCTGCGGGGACCTGCTCTGCGCCTGGCGTACGTCCTTCACCTTCGCCTGGAGCTGGGCGACGGTGATCCGCTCGCCGTCGACGATCGCGGCGGCACCGGGGTGCGCGTCGCTGCCGCAGGCGGTGAGCAGCGGGGTCGCGGCCAGCAGGGCGGCGGAGAGGGATACGGAGAGCACTGTCCTACGGCGGAGCACGGGGCCTCCCGGCAGAGATCGTGAACGAGACGGCGCGGCGCGAACGCCGTGCGGCGGCGGTGGGCGGGGCGCTCCCGGCGGGTGCCGGGAGCGGGCATCTCATCGATCTGGCGTTGATCGATAGTAGGGAGTCCGGATGCCCCGGGCCACCGGTTGGCCAACGATTCCCCAGGTTTTTGGGTACGCGGGACAGGGCCGCCGGACGCCCCGCGCACCCGCGGCACACGGGGTGGCCGGGGCCGGCCCGTCATCCGCCGTACGCCCCGCGGCGCCGGGGCGCCCAGGGTGCGCGTCCGGCCCGTCACCGGACGGAAGCCCGGCCGGTGCGCGGCGCCCCCGGACGCACCGCGCCCCGGCCGCCGCCCCGCTCTCCCCTTACTCCTTACTTCGCCGTGAACCGCTCCGGCGCCTCGGTCGGGTTGCCGCCGGAGGGGAGCTTCTCGCTCGGGCAGCCGTTGAGGACCTTCGTCATCGCGGTCTTCTCGTCGCGGGTGACCCACAGGCCGTACTTCTTCTTCACCGCCACCTGCCGGGCGACGTAGGCGCAGCGGTATCCCTGGTTCTCCGGGAGCCAGGCGGCCGCGTCGCCGTCGCTCTTGCTGCGGTTGGCGGACGCCTCCACGGCGATGAGGTTCAGCGGATCGTTGGCGAGCGCGATCCGCTTGCGGGGCGCCCAGCGGGCGGCACCCTTCTGCCAGGCGTCGGAGAGGGCCACGACATGGTCGATGTCGACCTTGCTGCTGCCGCGCCGGTAGCGGATGGTGCCGCCGGTGTACGGGTCGTGGGTGAGCGTCCCGGAGACGACCGCGCAGGTCCTGCCGCGGTGCTTGGCGTTCTCCAGGTCGCGTTCGAGGATGTCGTCGCGGGTGCCGCAGCCGTTGCCGTCGGTGTCGGCCCAGCCGCTGCCGAAGCGGGCGCGGGCGTAACCGTCCTGCGAGCCGCGCTTCTTGACGGGCAGCTCGGCCAGCGCCGACAGGGCCGCGCCGGGTGCGCCGGACGCCGACGCGCCGTCCTTGGCGTCCTTGCCGTCCGTCCCGTCGGCGGGCGAGCAGCCGGTCAGGGCGAGCAGAGCGGCGACGGCTGCGGCGGGCAGCACGGTCCGTATGCGGTTCACGTCGGGGTCCCCTCCTCAAGAGCTGGGCCGCCGGGGCGCCCGGTGGCCGGTCCGGCGAAGGAGCGTACGCGGCGCGGGGCGGGCATGTCTGACGGCCCGGCGGGAAAACGCCCCGGCGAACCCGCCGCCCGTGCCGTCGTCACCGTCCGGTTCGGCGGTTTCGAGTATCTTTTCGGGAGCCGAGACGGAGGACGCGCATGGATACGGCCGCAGCGACGGCGGCGGGCGCCGGCCCCGGCGTGACCGGCCCGGCGACCGGAATGCCGCCCGGACAACGGACCGCCCCGCCCGGCTCCCCGTCGGCCGACCGCCCCGGTGCGCGCCGCCCCCGCCGCCTCGCGGCGCTGGGCGCCCCGCGTCTCGATCCGTACTGGACGGCGCTGCTGCTCTTCGCCGCGTACGCCACGCTGTCGCTGCTGCGGAACCTCACGGCGGGCAGCGCCTCGTGGGATCTGGGCATCTTCGAGCAGGCGGTGCGCGGCTACGCCCGTCTCGGGGCGCCGATCGTGGACCTCAAGGGGCCGGGCACCAACATCCTGGGCGACCACTTCAGCCCGGTGCTGGTCCTGCTCGCGCCCCTCTACCGGCTGCTGCCGTCGCCGATGACGCTGCTGACGGCGCAGGCGGCGCTGTTCGCGCTGTCGTCGGTGCCGGTCACCCGCACCGCCGCACGCTTCCTGGGGCGCGCCCGGGGGCTGGCGGTCGGTGTCGCCTACGGGTTGTCGTGGGGCCTGCAGAAGGCCGTCGACTTCGACTTCCATGAGATCGCGTTCGCACTGCCGCTGCTGGCGTTCGCGCTGGAGGCGGTGGTGCGCGGGCGGTGGACGGCGGCGGTGTGCTGGGCCGCGCCGCTGGTGCTGGTCAAGGAGGATCTGGGCGTCACCGCCGCCGCCATCGGTGTGGTGGTGCTGGTGCGGGCCCGGCGGGCGGTGCCGCTCGCCGTGGCGCTCGTCGGTTTCGGGCTCGCCGCCACCGCCGTCACCCTCGGCGTGATCATCCCCGGGTTCAACGGCACCGGCTCGTACGACTACTGGACGAAGCTCGGCGGTGCGGGCGCGGCGGGGCCGGGGATCGGGGCGGGCGAGGCGCTGCACACACTGCTGTGGGTGCTGCTGCCGACCAGTGCGCTGCTGGCGCTGCGCTCACCGCTGCTGCTGGCCGCCGTCCCGACGCTCGGCTGGCGGTTCGTCTCCCACGAGCCGCACTACTGGGGCATCGACTGGCACTACAACGCGGTGCTGATGCCGGTGGTCTTCCTCGCCCTCGTCGACGCGCTGGAGCGGTCGGGGCGCTCACCGCGGCCGTGGCTGCGGTCACTGGCGGGCCAGCTGCCGGCCGCGTGCCTGGCCGCGGCGCTCGCGCTGACCTGCACCCTGCCGCTGTCCCGGCTCACCGAGGCGGCCACCTACCGCGTTCCGCCGCAGACCGTCGCCGTGAACCGGCTGCTGGCGACCGTCCCGGACGGCGCGAGCGTCGAGGCGGACATCCGCCCGCTGTCCCGGCTGGTCTCCCGCACCCGGGTGTTCTGGATCGGTGACACCCGCGGGATCGCCCCCGACTACGTCGCCGTGCAGCTGGCCGACGGCCGCACGCCGCAGCAGGCCGTCGCCGAGGCGGAGCAGCGGCATCCGCACACCGGCTACGCGGTCTCCGGTACCACCGCCGACCTCGTGGTCCTGCGGCGGACGTCCGGGCCCTGACTCCGGGCGGGCCCCGGCACCGGGCGGAAAAACCGGGGGCGGTGGCGGCCGCCGCTGGTTACGGTGGCGCGATGTCCATCCAGGTGATCGTTCTCAACGGTGGTTCCAGCTCCGGTACGTCGTCGCTGGCCCGCGCCCTCCAGGAAGTCCTGCCGCGCCCGTGGCTGACGTTCGGCGTGGACAGTCTGATCGAGGCGCTGCCGCCCGGACTGATGGACGACCCGGACGGGCTGGTCCTCGGCGCGGACGGCTCGGTCACGCCGGGCGCCGCCTTCCAGGCGCTCCAGGACAGCTGGCGGCACGGCGTCGCGGCGGTCGTCCGCGCCGGGGCGCCGGTCATCCTCGACGAGGTGTTCCTCGGCGGCGTCGAGGGGCGCCGCGCCTGGGAGCGTGTCCTGGGCGACCTGCCCGCCTTGTGGGTCGGCGTCCGCTGCGACGCGGCCACCGCCACCGCCCGCGAACGCACCCGCCCCGACCGCGTCCCCGGCATGGCCGCCGCCCAGGCGTCCCTCGTCCACCGCGGGATGACGTACGACATCGAGGTCGACACCGGCCGCCGCACGGCGCGCGAGTGCGCGCGGGAGGTGGCGGCGCGGGTGGGGTGAGCCGCCCCGCCTGCCGCGTACGGGCCGGCGGGGCGATCCGCCGCCTCCGGCCCGTACGCCTGCCGCCGCCTCACGCCCCCAGGATCGTCGTCAGGAACTCGCCGACCCAGGCCAGGAGTTCCCGGCCGACCAGCGGCTTGCCGCCGATCCTGCCGGTGGTGGGGCGGGGGATCAGGACCTGGTGGGTGGCGGGTTTGAGGACGGCGCGCGGGTGCAGGCGCTTGAGGCGCAGCTCCTGGGACTCGCGCAGCTCCACCGGGCCGAAGCGGATGTTTACGCCCTGGAGGGTGATGTCGCTGACGCCGCAGGCCCGCGCCAGCATCCGCAGTCCGGCGACCAGCAGCAGGTTCTCCACCGGCTCGGGCAGCTTGCCGTAGCGGTCGGTCAGCTCCTCGCGGACCGCCTTGATGTCCTCCTCGCTCGACGCCGCCGCGATGGCGCGGTACGCCTGGAGGCGCAGCTGCTCACCGGGCGCGTAGTCGTGCGGGACGTGCGCGTCGACCGGCAGCTCGATCTTGACCTCCAGCGGCGGCTCCTCCTCCGCCCCGCCCTCCAGCGACGCGCGGTAGTCGGCGACCGCCTCGCCGACCATCCGGACGTACAGGTCGAAGCCGACGCCCGCGATGTGGCCGGACTGCTCGCCGCCCAGCAGGTTGCCCGCGCCGCGGATCTCCAGGTCCTTCATGGCGACGTACATACCGGCGCCCATCTCGGTGTGCTGCGCGATCGTCGCCAGCCGCTCGTGGGCGGTCTCGGTCAGCGGCTTCTCCGGCGGGTAGAGGAAGTAGGCGTAGCCGCGGTCGCGGCCCCGGCCCACCCGGCCGCGCAGCTGGTGCAGCTGGGAGAGGCCGAAGTTGTCGCCGCGCTCGACGATGAGGGTGTTGGCGTTGGAGATGTCGATACCGGACTCGACGATCGTGGTGGAGACCAGCACGTCGAACTTCTTCTCCCAGAAGTCCACGACGACCTGCTCCAGCGCCTGTTCGGACATCTGGCCGTGGGCCGTCGCGATCCGCGCCTCGGGGACGATCTCGCGCAGCCGCGCCGCCGCCCGGTCGATCGACTCGACGCGGTTGTGGATGTAGAAGACCTGGCCCTCGCGGAGCAGCTCCCGCCGGATGGCCGCGCCGATCTGCTTCTCCTCGTACGGCCCGACGAAGGTGAGGACCGGGTGGCGCTCCTCGGGCGGGGTGGTGATCGTCGACATCTCGCGGATGCCGGTGACGGCCATCTCCAGGGTGCGGGGGATGGGCGTCGCGGACATCGTCAGCACATCGACGTTGGCGCGGAGCTTCTTCAGCTGCTCCTTGTGCTCGACGCCGAACCGCTGCTCCTCGTCGACGATGACGAGACCGAGGTCCTTGAACTTCGTCTCGGAGGAGAAGAGGCGGTGGGTGCCGATGACGATGTCGACGGAGCCGTCCTTGAGCCCTTCGAGGGTCGCCTTCGACTCCGCCTCCGTCTGGAAGCGGGAGAGCGCGCGGACGTTGACGGGGAACTGTCCGTACCGCTCGGTGAAGGTGCCGTAGTGCTGCTGGACGAGGAGGGTCGTCGGGACGAGGACGGCGACCTGCTTGCCGTCCTGCACCGCCTTGAAGGCGGCTCTCACTGCGATCTCAGTTTTGCCGTAGCCGACATCGCCGCAGATCAGCCGGTCCATCGGGACGGACTTCTCCATGTCCTCCTTGACCTCGGCGATGGTGGTGAGCTGATCGGGCGTCTCCGCGTACGGGAAGGCGTCCTCCAGCTCGCGCTGCCAGGGGGTGTCCGGGCCGAAGGTGTGGCCGGGCGCCGCCATCCGCGCGGAGTACAGCTTGATGAGGTCCGCGGCGATCTCCTTGACCGCCTTCTTCGCCCGCGCCTTCGTCTTCGTCCAGTCGGCGCCGCCGAGGCGGTGCAGCGTCGGTGCCTCACCGCCGACGTACTTGGTGACCTGCTCCAGCTGGTCGGTGGGGATGTACAGCCGGTCGCCGGGCTGACCGCGCTTGGCGGGCGCGTACTCGACGAGGAGGTACTCGCGGGTGGCGCCCTGGACGGTGCGCTGCACCATCTCGATGTAGCGGCCCACGCCGTGCTGCTCGTGGACGATGAAGTCGCCCGCCTTCAGCGTCAGCGGGTCGATGGTCTTGCGGCGGCGGGCCGGCATCCGGCCCAGCTCCTTGGCCGCCGCCTTCTGCCCGGACAGGTCGGTCTCAGTGAGGACGGCGAGTTGCAGCGCCGCGTCGACGAAGCCGTTGTCGAGGGAGCCGCAGGCCACATGGACGACGGACGGGGCGAGCGAGGTCAGCTCGGCGTCGAGGCGGGCGGCGATGCCCTCCCCGCCCAGCACCTCGACGGTACGGGCGGCCGGGCCGTGGCCCTCGGTGACGTAGACGGTGCGCCAGCCGTCGGCGAGCCAGCCCTTGGTGTCGGCGAGGGCGCGGGCGGTGTCACCGCGGTAGGTGTCGGGGGCGCGCATCCCGAGGGTGAGGGTGTCGCCGGAGTCGGGCGCGGTGTCCTCGTCGGCGGCGAACTGGCTCACCGACCACCACATCATCCCCAGCTCCCGGGCGTGGGCCCGGACGTCGGCGATACCCCACAGCGACGCCGCGCCCACATCGATCGGCGCCTCGCCCCCACCGGCGCTCGCCGCCCAGGACGCCTGGAGGAATTCCTGGCTGGTGGCGACGAGGTCAGCGGCGCGGGTGCGGACCCGCTCCGGGTCGCAGACCACGGCCATGCTCCCGGCGGGCAGCACGTCGAGCAGCAGTTCCATCTCGTCGACGAGGACCGGCGCGAGGGACTCCATGCCCTCGACGGCGATCCCCTCGGCGATCTTGCCGAGGAGTTCGCCCAGCTCGGGGTGGGCCTCGGCCAGCTCCGCGGCGCGCTCCCGGACGGCGTCGGTGAGCAGCAGCTCGCGGCACGGCGGCGCCCACAGTCCGTGCTCGGCGACCTCCAGGGACCGCTGGTCGGCGACCTTGAAGTACCGGATCTCCTCGACGTCGTCGCCCCAGAACTCGATGCGGAGCGGGTGCTCCTCGGTGGGCGGGAAGACGTCGAGGATGCCGCCGCGGACGGCGAACTCACCGCGCTTCTCGACCAGTTCGACCCGGGTGTACGCGGCGGCCGCGAGCCCGTCGACGACCTCGCCGAGATCGGCGCTCTGCCCCGTCCGCAGACTGACGGGCACGAGATCGCCGAGCCCCTTGACCTGCGGCTGGAGCACGGAACGGATCGGCGCGACGACGACGGAGACCGGGCCGGTCGCCGGGTCGTCGGGGCTGGGGTGGGCGAGGCGGCGCAGCACCGCGAGGCGGCGGCCGACGGTGTCCGAGCGGGGCGAGAGCCGCTCGTGGGGCAGCGTCTCCCAGGAGGGGAACTCCACGACGGTGTGCTCCTGGCCGGCCGGCACGAGGGTGCGCAGCGCGGCGGCGAGGTCCTCGGCCTCCCGGCCGGTGGCGGTGACCGCGAGCACCGGCCGCCCGGCGTCCCGGGCGAGCGCCGCCACCGCGAAGGGACGGGCGGCGGGCGGGCCGACGAGGTCCACATGCGGGCGGTGGCCGTCGGTGGCGGCCTGCACCGCTTCGGCGAGCGCCGGATCCTTGACGACGGCGTCGAGCAGACCAGCAAGGCTCATGAGGGGTTCCGTCCCAGCGAGGTGAACAACGCGAACAGCCCGACGCGTCGATCTGGGCCGGAGCGGTCCCCATGTCGAACGGGCCGGGGTTGCCCACCTTACGCCCGACCACCGACAACCCGCCGCGCGAACGGGACGCCCCGACCACCGGCCGGACGGCGGCGGCGAGCGGCCCGCACCGGGCCCGTACCCGGACCGCGGGCCGGCGCCGGGCGTGGCCCCGGGGGCCTGCGAGGGGCCGGCCGGAGCGGGTTCTCACCCCTCCCCCGCCCCCTCACCCCGTGCGCGGCAGCTCCGTCTCGATGGTGTCCTCGTCGTCCGGGTTGACGGGGGTGCGCGGGTCACCACCGTCGCGGCCGGCCCCGGGCTCCTGGGCGGCGTCCCCGGCGGAGGCCGGTTCGGGGGCCGGGCCGTCGACCGGGCCGTCGGCCGCCCCCGCGGGCCCGTCCCCGTCCGGGCCCGGCAGATCGCCCGGGTCCTTGCCGGTCAGGGCGGCGAGGCTGTTGCGGACGTGGGTCATGTGGGAGCGCAGTTCGTCGCGCTCCTCCTGGTGCTCGCGCAGGATGCGGGCGGTGGCCCGCTCGATGCGCTCGACCTCGACACCCGCCTGGGCCAGCAGCTCGGCGGCGCGGGCCTCGGCGTCCTCCTGCCGGTGCCGGGCGGCCTCCTCGGTCTCGGCGTGCCGCCGCTCCGCCAGCGCCACCACCTCGCGGCCCCGCTCCTCCAGCTCCGCGATCCGGCGGGCCGTCTCCGCCTCCCGCGCGGCGATCTCCCGGCCGCACTCCTCCCACGCCTCGGCCCGCCGCTGCTCGGCCTCGGCCAGCATCGCCGCCGTGTTGCGCCGCATCTCCGCGAGCGCCTCGGCGGCCTCCGCGCGCCACTCGGCGGCGTCCTTCTCCGCCGCCTTCACCCGCGCCGCCGCGTCCGCCCGCGCCGCGTCGACGGTCCGCTGCCCGCGCTCCTCGGCGTCCTTGCGGCGGGCGTGCGCGACCTCGTCGGCCGCCTCCCCCGTGTCGCGCGCGTACGCCACCGTCGCGTCCCGCAGCTCCTCGGCGGCGCGCTCCGCGTCGGCGCGCAGCCGGGCCGCCTCGGACTCGGCGGTGGTGAGGATCAGCCGCGCCTGTTCACCCAGGGACTCGTACGTCTGCGGCGGCATCGTGGCGACGTACGCGCGCAGCTCCGACAGCTGTGCCGCCAGCTCCTCGGCGGTCTCGGTGAGCTGCGCGGCCCGCTCCCAGCACGAGTCCCGGTCGACGGTGAGGCCCGCGACGCGGCGGTCCACCTCGTCCGGGCGGTAGCCGCGTCCGCGTACGGTCATGAAACCGTGCGGCGAAACCGACGCACTCATTCTCAAGCCCCTCTCCGGCGCGCGCATGTCACGCCCTTCGCGACGGCCCGCCGCCCGGACCGCACCGTCCGGCCGGTGCGCCGTCCCGCACCCGACTCGGCGGACGGGCCGCCCGTCACCCGACGGTGGCCCGCTCCACCCACCAGGATGCGTCAATTGGTGGCAGAAGTCGGAATTGGATCACCCTTGCGGAGCGCCTGGAACAGCTGCCGGGCCTTCGCCTCGTCCCACAGCAGGACGTCGCCCGCGCCGCTGACGCTCACCCCGGGCCGCGCCACCGGCACCGTCACCGCCCGCCCGCTGCCGCCGGTGATCTTCCGCATCGACCAGCCCAGATCCCACAGCTGCCGGATGCCCGCGCCCTCGTCCACCCGGATCGCGGCGAGCGTGGTGCGCGCGACCGGCACGGGACGGGACGGGTGCCGGAGCATGTCCGTGCCGAGCATCCGGTCCGCGACCGCCGCCATCAGCTCCCGCTGCCGCTTCACCCGTCCGAGATCCCCCTCCGGGTCGCTGTAGCGGGCCCGCGCGTACGCCAGCCCCCGCCGCCCGTCGACCTGCTGGCACCCGGCCCGGAAGTCCGCGCCCGACCGCGCGTCCTTCAGCGGCTTCGCCGGGCAGATCCGGACGCCGCCGAGCGCGTCGACGACCTGCACCAGACCGAGGAAGTTCACCTCCGCGTACCGGTCGATGCGCAGCCCCGTCGCCTGCTCCACGGTGCGGGTCAGCAGCCGCGGCCCGCCGTCCGCGTACGCCTCGTTGATCTTCCGGCGGCCGTGCCCCGGCACCGGTACGTAACTGTCGCGCGGCAGGCTCACCAGATACGGGCCGTGGGCGCCGGTGTGCAGCACCATCACGGTGTCGGTGTTCCGCCCGCCGTCGTTGCCGACGTGCAGCTCCTCGCGCTGCTCGGGGGTGAGCCCGGCGCGGCTGTCGGAGCCGACCAGCAGCCAGTTGGTGCCCGCGCCCGCCGACGGGCGCCCCGGGTACGTACCGATCGCCGCGACGTGCCGCACCTGCCCGCCGGCCCATACGTACGCCGTCACACCTCCGGCGACCAGCAGCACCACCACGACCAGCAGTGCCAGCAGCGTCCGGCGCAGCCACCGGCGGCGACGGCGCCCGGTCCCGCGCCCGCCCCGCCGTCCGGCGCGGTACGTCGCCGCGGCCGGCGGTGGCGGCTCCTGCCCGAGCTGCTCCATACCGGTATGGTCCGCGCGCCACGCCGTCCCCGCAGCCCGAGCCGGTACGACGAAGCGCCGCCGACCCCGGAAAACCCGAGGTCAGCGGCGCGCTCGCGGCCACAACTTGCGGACGGGCGCTACAGCAGCCCGTCCCACATCTGCTCCAGCAGCACCGACCACCACGTCTCCGGCGAACCGAGCGCCGGCGGGTCGAGCGCCACCAGCTGCGCCTGGAAGTCGACCGTCCAGCGGCCCGCCTGCTCCGGGGTCAGCCCGTACCGCAGCCGCCACATCCGGCCCAGCATCGCCAGGCAGCGCGTGAACTCCGGCAGCCCGCTGTTGACGAACTGCGCCGGCGCGGGCCGCCCGCCCGGCGCCCCCTCCAGCGGCACCGCCACGATGTGCGCCGTGCCGTACTGCACACACAGCTGCCGCCCGAAATCATTGCCCATCACCAGGTACGAACCGGCGTCCGCGGACGGCTGCACCCCGCGCTCGGCCGCCAGCTCCGCCAGCGTCGGCACCGGACGGCCCGGCTGCGCCTGCGCCCAGAAGAACGGCCCGAAGTCGACCGGCAGCCCCGCCCAGACCAGCATCTGCGCGACGACCTCCGGCACGCCCTGCCGGGAGACCGCCCGCTGATCGAAACGGAACAGCGCCTGCGGACCGAACGCCTGCTCCAGCTCCTGGCCGATGACCTGCGGCGGCGCCGGCGGCACCGGCTGCACCTGCGAGGGGTGCGGCAACGGCGCCCGCACCGGAGCCGGCCGCGCCGGACCGTCCGCCACCTGGTGCAACTCACCCTGGTGCTCGACGAGATGACGCACGCCCTGCTGCCGCGAGGCGTGATCGCGGCCGTACGCGGCGGTGTGGCTGATCCGCACCTGCGGCCAGGTCTCCCGCACCAGCCGGGCGCAGTAACCGCCGGGCACCTCGCAGCACTCCAGCTCGGTGTGGAGCTCCAGCACCTGCTGCGGCGGGATGTTCATCCCCCGCAGCTCGTGCAGCAGCTGCCACTCCGGGTGCGGCGTACCGGGCGCGGACCTGCGCACGATCTTCTGCTCGGACCCGTCCGGCGCGCGGTAGCTGAGCACCGCCATGTAGCCGGGCCCGACCGTCGGCACCCCGCCCGCGGGCTGCGGATAGCCGTACGCACCGGGGGCGCCCTGCGGCGGCGCGGCGGGAGCCGCAGCCTGCGGCGGCGCGGGCTGCGCCACCGGACCGGGACCCTGCGGCGGCGCGGGCGGGCCCGCCGGACCCGCGCCCTGCGGACCGCCGACCGGACCGGGCGCCGCCGGACCGGGCACCGCCGCGCCGGACGCCAGCATCGTCGCCGCCGCGTGCACCCCGCCCCCGCCGCCACCGGCCGCGGGCACCGGCGGAGGCGGCGGCGGACCGTCCGGCCCCGCACCCGAACTCCCGCCCGCAGCACCGGACTTGGGAGCGCCGGGCGGGCCGGGAGGCTTCGGCGCACCCGGCACACCGGGCGCCCCCGGCGGCTTCGGCGCACCCGGCGGACCGGGCGGCGGCGGCACACCGGGACCGCCCGCGCCGGGACCACCGGCCGCCGGACCGGGCAGCGCGGCGCCGGACGCCAGCATCGTCGCCGCCGCGTGCACCCCGCCCCCACCACCACCTTCGGCGCCACCCGGCGCCCCGGAACCGGCGCCGTCCACCGCGCTCAGATCCAGCCCGTCACCGTCGAGCTGCGACACCAACTGCGTCCGTACGTACCCCCCGGCAGGCGCACCCGCGCCGCCGGACGCCGCCTTCTGCGCACCGGGCACCCCCGGGGGCGGCGGCGGACCGGCCGCGTCGGCGGGCACCGCGGCACCGGCGGCCAGCATCGTCGCCGCCGCGTGCACCCCGCCGTCCGTGCCACCGGCCACCGGCGGCGCAGGCGGCACGGACGCGCCGGACACCGCGCCCTGCGGCGGCGGCACATCGGCGACCGGCGCACCGGACGGCGGCGGCAGATCCGCCAGCCCCGGAGCCGCGGGCGGCGCCGACGGCATCGGCGGCACCGACCGCCCACCGGACGCCGCACCCACGCCACCGGGCGTCCCCGCACCGGACGCCCCGTCACCCGGCGCGTCGTCCCCCGGCCGCCGCAGCGCCGGAGCCTCCCGCGTCGGCGGCAACTGGCTGCCGCCCTGAAGCAGTTGGGTCTTCGCCTCGGGGCTGCTGCGCGGCGCGGACGTGTCCGTACCGTCCTCCTCGCCGACCTCGTCGAGCCCGCTCAACGGCGGCGCGAACACCGTCCGCGGCGGCGCCACGGAACGGTCGTCGTCCGCCGCCGCGCCCGGCCCGCCACCGGCCGTCACGTTCACCCCGGCCCAGGCGTCGGCCGCACCGTCCCCACCGACGGGAGCCGCGGGCGCGGGCGTCGCCGAAGCGGGCGTCGCGGCCACCGCCGCCCCACCGGACGCCCCGCCACCCGTACCGGACTCCTCGGCCGCCCGCGCGTCCGCCGCCTCCTGCAACCACTCCGGCGGCGTCAGCAGGAACGACGTCGCCTCCAGATCGATCCGCGGCGCCACCGCCGACGGCGTCCGCGCCGCCGCCGCGCCGTACTCCTCCTCGTACCGCCGGATCACCTCACCCACCGGCAACCCCGGCCACAGCGTCGTCTCCCCGCTGTCCCGCGCGATCACCAGCCGGCTGCGGCCCCCGCCCGGCCCCGCTCCGTCCTCCCGGTCCTCCGCCCACGCGACGAACCCGAGGTCGAACTCCCGCACCCGCACCTCACGCTGGAGCTCCGCCGCCACCTCACCGTTGACCCACAGCTCCGCGCGCTCCTGCGCCTGCGCGAACGTCACCACCGCGCTCACCCCTCCACCGGGACGACCTGCGCGAAGCCACCGTCCACCATCAGATTCGCCACCGTCTCCAACTCCGGCGGGTTCCCCGCGAGCCGCTCCAGGAACGCGTCGAAATCCGCCCCGCACGGCAACAGCAGCCGCTCCACCCGCTCCTGCACCGTCCACCCGTCACGATCACGCGCGTCGTCGTACGGACAGAACCACACCGAACCGACGTCGGCGCCCCGCACCCGCACCGCCAGCAGACCGCCCTGCACGAACGCCACACCCAGGTAGTCCTTGGTCAGATGATCACGCAGACACTTGTTGATGTAGACCAGATCGTTCACCGCCGCGTCATCACGCACCGTGAAGAACGGCTGGTCCACCAGCAACCCCAGCTCCGCGTCCAGCCCCACACCCACCGGCGCACAGCCCCCCGCCGCCTTCAGGAACGACCGGTACGCGCCCGGCAGCCGGTAGCCCAGCGCCTCCTCCGCCTGCGCCACCTGCTCCTCACCCACCGAGATCCCCCGGTGCGCCAACCCGAAATGCACCGGACGGGTCTCCTGCAACGGCCGGGTGCCCCGCTTGTCGTGCGCCACCGCCGCCGTCGCCAACCCGCCGTGATGCCGCAGCAACGCCTTCACCTCGACCGGCACCAGCTCCAGCCGCCGCGTGCCCGCGACGTGATGCCACGTCCAGCCGTGCGGCGTCGCCACCGCCGGACCGTCCGCCCACAACTCGTGCCGCTGCGCGTGCATCGCCGCGTTCGCCGACACGTAGTCCGTCAACCGCAGCTCATCGACGCCGAAACCCTCCGGCGGCTCGGCGATCTCCACGGCCGCCCGCGCGTACGGCGAGAACGACGGGAAACCCCGCCCGTCCATCCGCACACCCGCGGGGTGCCGGGCGGCACGGACCGGATCCGGGAAACGCACGAGCTGCCCGGCATAAGCGGTGTTCGGTGGCGCGGCATGCTGCCCGAGCCGACCTGTCGTCATCGCGGTGCCCCCTGGCTGAATCTGGCTACTGCGCACAGCCTATGCCGTACCGCAAGGCCGTACCGCAGGTACCGGACGCCCTCCGCACCACCCACCGAACCCCTACAAACGCCGCCACCCCCACCACCTCACCCCACCCGCCACACCCGCCCCAACCAGCTCCGTTGCCACATCCGCAACACACTGTCACCCGCCCGTGACGCCCTCCACGGCATGCCCGACTACCGGAACACCCGGGACATTTGGCAGGCTGACCCCCGCAACCGGGGGGTTTGCAGGGAGGGAAGCACCGCATGAGCACCACGGCACACCACACCGCCGCCACCGGCGACCCCCGCATCGGCTGGAGCGAGACCGCCGACGACGGGCACACCCCCACACTCCACCACCGCCGCGACGGCATCCTCCCCACCGTCGGCGCCGCCCTCTCCGTCCGCGGCGCCACCCTCACCTGCACCGCGAGCAAGGCCGAACAGCCCCCCGCCCTGCACCCCCTCGTCCAGGACTTCCTCGACACCCTCGCCACCGCCCAGCGCGAACGGTTCACCGGCCGCTGCCCCGAAGCCGTCCTGCTCTCCCGCCACCTCACCGCCGTCGAGAACAACCGCGGCAAACGTGCCTCCCGCAAACCCCTCACCAACGGCGAGGCCCGCCGCTCCCTGAAACACTCCAAGATCACCGCCCGTCACATCCGCGAGGACGGCGACCCCCTGCACGGCAGCTACGCACCCCCCTGCCGCTCCTGCGACGCGCTCCTCGCCCACTTCGGCGTGATGCCCATCGGCATCACCCCCGCAGGGAGCTGACCACCATGCCCGCCACCGACACCCACGACCCCCGCGACCGCGCCGGCTCCACCCGCTTCCCACCAGCCGTCGACGTCGCCCTCCAGCACGCCGGCTGGACCCCCGGCCGCTGGGACATCAAACACGCCGAACACTGGGCCGACACCCTCCGCGACCACACCTCCCCCGCCGGCCACCGCCACACCGTCTTCCCCGCCGCCGTCGAGGCATGGGCCGAATTCGGCGGCCTCCACCTCACCGGCACCGGCCCCGGCCGCCACATCGCCCCCACCCCCTTCACCATCGACCCCCTCCACGGCCTCCACCTCGCCCGCACCCTCGGCGACCTCGGCCGCGCCCTCGCCACCGACGTCGCCCCCCTCGGCCGCGAGGAACTCAGCGGCACCCACACCGCCGGCCACCCCCAGGCCCTCCTCGCCATCGACACCGAAGGCCGCGTCTACAGCCTCGACCACACCGGCGACTGGTACCTCGGCCCCACCATCGACCACGCCCTCAACACCCTCATCCTCGGCACCCGCCCCACCCGCCTCTCCCGCCCGGAAGGCACCTGACCCGACGCTCCCCGGCCGGAGAACCCCCGCCCCGAAGCACTCACCCGCCCACCGGCGCCCCCACAAGGAGGGACAGCCACCGGGCGAGACCCGACACCCCGGACCTCACCCCCCGGCGACCGCCCCGCCGGAAGCCGACTCCACACCCGCGCCCGGCGCCGTACCCGCACCGCCCGCCGGCACCACCGCCGACACCCGGAAACCCCCCGCCTCCGTCGGACCGGCCACGAACACACCACCCAGCGCCAACACCCGCTCCTCCATCCCCACCAGGCCGTTCCCCCCACTGGGCAACCCCGCCGGCGGCGCCGCACCGTCCGACGGACCGTTCTCCACCTGCACCGCGACCTCCGCCGCCCGATGCGCCAACCGCACCCGGGCCCGCGCCCCCGGCGCATGCTTGTGCACGTTCGTCAACGCCTCCTGCACCACCCGGTACACGGTCTGCTCCACCCCCGCCGCATACCGCCCCGGACCACCGGCACCCTCCGCACCGTCCACCGACAGCACCACGGCCATCCCCGCCGCCCGCGACTGCCCCACCAACTCCGCCAGCTCCGCCAACGACGGCCCCTCGCCCTCACCGCCCGGCGCCACCGCACCCGCCACGGCCACCCCGGCCACACCCGGCACCGGCGCCTTCACCCCCGCCTGCGCCGCCGCCTTCGACGCCACCGCCGCCAACCGCTCCGGCTCGTCCGACGCCCCCGACGCCGAACGCCCACCGGACGTCTCCGCCGTCCGCAGCACCCCCAGCATCTCCCGCAGCTCCGTCAACGCCTGACGCCCCATGTCCCCCACCAGCCCCGCGTTCCGCGACGCCTTCTCCGGGTCCTTCAACGCCACCGCCTGCAACGCCGCGGCATGCACCACCATCAACGACACCCGGTGCGCCACCACGTCGTGCATCTCCCGCGCGATCCGCGTCCGCTCCTCGTTACGGGCCCACTCCGCCCGCTCCTCCGCGCGGTCCGCCAGCAGCGACAACTCACGCTCCAGACCGTCCGCCCGCTCCCGCAGGCTCTCCACCAACCGCCGCCGGGCCCCCACGTACAGCCCCCACAGCACCGGCGGGGCCGTCACCACCAGCCCCATCGCCACCGACACCACCGGCACGAACCACAACGGCGGCTGGAAATCCGGATCCGCGGCCACCTCCTGCCGCAGGTTCAAGAACGTCGTCACCAACGTCCCGGCCACCGTCATGCCCGCCAGCAGCGCCGTCGTCCGCCGCGGCGTGTCCGACACCGCCAGCGTGTAAAGGCCCACCACCCCCAGCAGCACACCCATGTCCGCGGGCGTCACCGCGATCGACACCAGCACCACGGCCACCGGCCACCGACGGCGCACCAACAACACCGGCCCGGCCACCAGCCCCAGCACCACCCCCGCCGCACCCGGCAACCCCGCATCGTCCGAGAACGACGCGCCCTCCACCACGCACTCCAGCGTCGACAACAACGCCAGCACCACGTCCAGCACGGCACTGCGCCGCCGCCCCCACCACCACGGCCCCCGCGCGGGCACCCCACGCACCCGCGCTCCGGCCTCTCCCTCTGCCCCCGTCGCGCTCATACCGACCAGCGTACGGGCGCCCGCCCCGGCCCCCCCGAAACGCACACCTGCACGTTCCCGACCCGTTACGCGCCCTTACCCATGGTTATCCCTCGAACTACTGAATCGTCCACATATTCGCCCACCCGCACACACGCCCCCGCCAACCTGTTCCCATGACACACAACAGCACCCACCCCGACCACGCAGCGTTACGCGCCGAAGCCGTCGCCCTCCGCCGCGCGGGCCTCAGCCGCCGCCAGATCCGCGACCGGCTCGGCCCGCTCGCCGACGGCACCCTCACCGACCTCCTCGAAGGCGAACCGCCCCCCGAGTGGACCAAGCGCCCCAACGCCAAGGACGACCTGCGCGCAGCCGCCCGCGACCTGCGCCGCGCGGGCCGGACCTACGACGAGATCGTCGCGGAGCTGGGCGTCTCCAAGAGCTCGGTCTCCCTCTGGGTCCGCGACCTGCCCAAACCCACGAAGTCACCGGAGGAGATGCACCGCATGCGGGAGGCCCGCTGGGCGCCCTACCGCGAGGAACGCGACCGGCGGACCGCGGAGACCAAAGCGGCGGCGACGCAGGAGATCGGCACACTCACGGACCGGGAGCTGTTCCTCCTCGGCGTGGGGCTGTACTGGGCCGAGGGGTCGAAGAGCAAGCCGTACCGCAGAAGCGAGCGCGTCATCTTCATCAACAGCGACCCCGACATGATCCGGGTCTATCTCGCCTGGCTGAGGCTGCTCGGCGTGGAGGACACGTATCTCCGATTCACCGTGACGATCCACGAGTCCGCCGATGTCGCCGGCGCCGAGCGCTACTGGGCCGATCTGGTCGGCATCGAGGCATCCGCCCTGGGCAAGACGACGCTGAAAAAACACAACCCGAAGACGGTACGGAAGAACGTGGGAGAGGAGTACCACGGCTGTCTGACCGTCCGCGTACTGCAAGGCGCCGCGCTGTACCGTCGCATCGAGGGCTGGTGGTACGGCATAGTGGAGCACGTCAAGCGGACAGCCTGATGAACTGTCCGATTTGACGCGCTTTACCATCCCCCGTGGTGTAATGGGCAACACTATCGGTTTTGGTCCGATCATTAGGGGTTCGAGTCCTCTCGGGGGAGCAGAGCAAAGTTCGGGTCCCGACCTGTCGGTCGGGACCCGCCTGCGTTTCGCCAGGAATACGCCCCGGTATCCTTCGGATGTCCACCACCCGAAGTAGCCAAGAAGCCGAAGGGCACCTCCGTGAGCGCCAACCTTCCTCCCGTTCTCGGCTCCGCTCGGACGGGGGAGACCCCACTGGCGGCCGTCGTCGTCCTCGCCGCGGGTGAGGGAACCCGCATGAAGTCGACGACCCCCAAGGTCCTCCACGCGATCTGCGGACGCTCCCTCGTCGGGCACGTCGTCGCCGCCTCCCGTGAGCTGGCCCCCGAGCACCTCGTCGTCGTCGTGGGCCACGCCCGTGACCAGGTCCGGGCCCATCTGAGCGAGATCGACCCGGCGGTCCGTACCGCCGTGCAGCACGAGCAGAACGGCACCGGGCACGCCGTGCGGATGGGGCTGGAGGAGCTGACCTCCGGCGGTGCGGCGCTGGACGGCACCGTCGTCGTGGTGTGCGGGGACACGCCGCTGCTGACGGGTGAGACGCTGCGCCGGCTGAGCGAGACGCACGCCGCGGACGGGAACGCCGTGACGGTGCTCTCCGCCGAGGTGCCGGACGCGACCGGGTACGGCCGGATCGTGCGGGACGGCGCGGGCGGCGCGGTGACGGAGATCGTCGAGCACAAGGACGCGACTCCGGCGCAGCGGGCGATCCGGGAGATCAACTCGGGGGTGTTCGCGTTCGACGCGCGGCTGCTGGCCGAGGCGCTGGGCAAGGTGCGGACGGACAACAGCCAGGGCGAGGAGTACCTGACCGATGTGCTGGGGATCCT
Organism: Streptomyces sp. NPDC027185; assembly: GCF_055567035.1. Taxonomy (NCBI): domain Bacteria; kingdom Bacillati; phylum Actinomycetota; class Actinomycetes; order Kitasatosporales; family Streptomycetaceae; genus Streptomyces; species Streptomyces sp. NPDC027185. Next base: position 116,615 of record NZ_JBVHRF010000006.1, read on the forward strand.
GCGGGAGGCCGGGCACCGGGTGGGTGCGGCGGTGGCCGCGGATCACCGGGAGATCCTGGGGATCAACAACCGTGTGCAGCTGGCGCAGGCGCGGCGGCTGCTGAACGAGCGGCTGCTGGAGCGGGCGATGCTCGCGGGCGTGACGGTGGTGGATCCGGCGTCGACGTGGGTGGATGTGACGGTCGGGTTCGAGGCGGACGCGGTGGTGCATCCGGGGACGCAGTTGCTGGGTGCGACGCGGGTCGCGTCGGGTGCCGAGGTGGGTCCGCATACGCGGTTGACGGATACGGTCGTGGGTGCGGGCGCGGTGGCGTCGTTCACGGTGGCCGAGGGTGCCGAGATCGGCGCGGGGGCGTCGGTGGGTCCGTACGCGTATCTGCGTCCGGGGACGGTGCTGGGGGCGAAGGCCAAGGCCGGTACGTACGTGGAAATGAAGAACGCGACGATCGGTGAGGGGACGAAGGTGCCTCATCTGTCGTATGTGGGGGATGCGACGATCGGTGAGTACACCAATATCGGCGCGGCGAGTGTCTTTGTGAATTACGACGGTGAGGCGAAGCATCACACGACTGTCGGTTCGCATTGCAAGACGGGGTCGGACAACATGTTTGTGGCTCCTGTCACGATCGGGGACGGCGCGTACACCGCGGCGGGTTCGGTCATCACCAAGGATGTGCCCCCGGGTTCGTTGGCGGTCGCGCGTGGCCAGCAGCGGAATATCGAGGGTTGGGTCGCGCGTAAGCGGCCCGGGAGCGCCGCCGCGCAGGCCGCTTCGTCCGCTCGCCAGGAGTCCGAGGGCGAGCGCTGACCGTGCTGTGGTGCGCCGTGCGGGGCGTACCGTGTTGAGCGCACGCAAACAGGAATTCGAGGAGATTTGCTGTGACCGGGATCAAGACGACCGGCGAGAAGAAGCTGATGCTCTTCTCCGGCCGCGCCCACCCCGAGCTGGCCGAGGAGGTCGCGCACCAGCTGGGTGTCGGCCTGGTCCCGACGAAGGCGTTCGACTTCGCCAACGGTGAGATCTACGTCCGTTATCAGGAGTCGGCGCGTGGTGCGGACTGCTTTTTGATTCAGAGCCACACGGCTCCGATCAATAAGTGGATCATGGAACAGCTGATCATGATTGATGCGTTGAAGCGGGCTTCGGCCCGGAGCATCACCGTGGTCGTGCCGTTCTACGGTTATGCGCGTCAGGACAAGAAGCACCGTGGCCGTGAGCCGATCTCGGCGCGGCTGATCGCGGATCTGATGAAGACGGCGGGTGCGGACCGTATCGTCACCGTTGATCTGCACACGGACCAGATCATGGGCTTCTTCGACGGTCCGGTGGACCATCTGTTCGCGTTGCCGGTGCTGGCGGACTACGTGGGTGCGAAGGTCGACCGGGACAAGCTGACGGTCGTGTCGCCGGACGCGGGCCGTGTGCGGGTGGCGGACCGCTGGTGTGACCGGCTGGGCGCGCCGCTGGCGATCGTGCACAAGCGGCGTGACAAGGACGTGGCGAACCAGGTCACGGTCCACGAGGTCGTGGGTGATGTGAAGGGCCGTGTGTGTGTCCTGGTCGACGACATGATCGACACGGGTGGCACGATCTGCGCCGCGGCGGACGCGCTGTTCGCGAACGGTGCGGCGGACGTCATCGTGACGGCGACGCACGGTGTGCTGTCGGGTCCGGCGGCGGACCGGCTGAAGAACTCGAAGGTGAGCGAGTTCGTGTTCACGAACACGCTGCCGACGCCTTCGGAGCTGGAGCTGGACAAGATCACGGTGTTGTCGATGGCGCCGACGGTGGCGCGGGCGATCCGTGAGGTGTTCGAGGACGGTTCGGTGACGAGCCTGTTCGACGAGCAGTAGGACTGCTGATCAGCGGTGTGCTGATCGACTTTGGGGCGGCCTCCTGGGCCGGGTAGACTCACGGAGTTGCTCGGCGAGGGAGGCCGCACCTGTGTGTGCGGTGGGTCCGTAATCGACGCGCTCTTCGTAGCAGGTCTGTCGTGGGCCGGGTGACGGTCAGCGGTTTCCTGAGATACGAGGAGTGCAGTTATGGCTGAGGTCAAGCTTTCCGCCCAGGTGCGTACCGATTTCGGTAAGGGTGCGGCGCGTCGTGCCCGCCGTGCGGACCTGGTTCCCGCGGTTGTCTACGGTCACGGCGCGGAGCCGAAGCACGTGGCGATCCACAACCACGCGCTGATGATGGCGCTGAAGACCCCGAACGTGCTGATCCGCCTGGACGTGGACGGCAAGGACGAGCTGGTCATCCCGAAGGCCGTGCAGCGTGAGGCCATCCGTGGCTTCCTGGTGCACGTGGACTTCCTGGCCGTCAAGAAGGGCGAGAAGGTCACCGTCGAGGTGCCGATCGTGACCGAGGGCGACCTGGCCCCGGGTGCGAACCTGCTGGAGCACCTGCTGAACACGCTGCCGGTCGAGGCCGAGGCCACGCACCTGCCGGAGTCGGTCACGGTGTCGATCGCGGGTCTGAACGCGGGTGACTCGGTGCTGGCGAAGGATGTCGTGCTGCCGGCCGGTTCGTCGCTGGCCGTCGAGGAGGACGCGGTCGTGCTGCAGGTCGTCGCGGCGCAGGCCGAGGCCGCTGCGGAGTCGGCCGAGGGTGAGGACGCGTCGGCCGAGGGCTGATCCGTCGTCCCGCCGCTCGGCGGGGTGTTTTTCCAACCGCCGCCGCGCGCCTTCGGGTGCGGGGCGGCGGTTGGGTTGTTTGGTGGCTCGTCGCGCGGTGTGGCGGGCCGGTCGGGTGCCCGGTGCGGTGCCGGGTGGATGCGGGAGTGGTGGAGATGGCGGACACCGAGCCGTGGCTCGTGGTGGGGCTGGGTAATCCGGGTCCGGAGTATGCGGGCAATCGTCACAATGTGGGTTTCATGGTGGCGGATCTGCTGGCGGAGCGGATGCGGGGGAAGTTCAAGTCGCACAAGGCGCGGGCGCAGGTGGTGGAGGGCCGGGTGGGTCCGCCGGGTCCGGGGGGTCGCCGGGTGGTGGTGGCCAAGCCGATGTCGTTCATGAATCTGTCGGGTGGTCCGGTGGCGGCGCTGCGGGACTTCTACAAGGTGCCGGTGGAGCGGATCGTGGCGGTCCATGACGAGTTGGACATCGATTACGGTGCGCTGCGGTTGAAGCTGGGGGGTGGCGACAACGGGCACAACGGGCTGAAGTCGATCACGAAGTCGTCGGGTGCGGAGTATCACCGGGTGCGGTTCGGGATCGGGCGGCCGCCGGGGCGGATGCCGGTGGCGGATTTCGTGCTGAAGGATTTCGGTGCGGCGGAGCGCAAGGAGCTGGACTATTTCGTGGACCGCGCGGCGGACGCGGTCGAGGCGCTGGTGCTGGAGGGGTTGGAGCGGGCGCAGAGTTCGTACAACTCGTGACTCATTCCGCTGTGCGGCCCAGGTCCTTGGCGCTGTAGCGGGGCAGGTCGGTGGTGTCGAGCGTCCAGGTGCCGAGGTCGGTGGTGAGGGTGAGGGGGGTGCCGTACGGCTGGTGGAGCCGGTTCTCGTAGGCGGGGCGTCCTTCTGCGTGGCCGATGCTCCACTGGTAGGTGGTGGTGCCGTCGCGGGGGTCGACGATGAGGTAGTGCGGGATGCCCATGGCGGGGTAGTCGCGCGTTTTGTCCTCGTAGTCGTTGTCGGGGTTGGAGGGGGAGACGATCTCGACGGCGAGGGCGATGTCGTGGGGGTCGAGGGGGGCGTCGGTGTCCATGGCTGTGCGGGGGCAGACGATGAGGTCGGGGATACGGAGTTTGCCGAGGTTTCCGTCATCGATATCGGTGGCCTCGAATACGCCCATGCCCCCGAGGTCCTGTCGCACGAGTTGGTCCCGTACATCGGATGCGGTGAGCTGGTGGCGGGGCCGCGGGCTCATCATCATGAGGAGTTTGCCGTCGCTGATCTCGGGCCAGGTGAATCCTGGCTGCGGGGTGAAGTGATCGCGCAGGTCACGCAGTTGCCGGTAGATCGTCTGCTTGGTCGATGTCATCGTTCCTCCTGTCTTCAGTATGGGGCACTTGCGGATGCGGGCCGAGGAGACCGCCGGAGGTTGACCGTACGTAGGGCGATGGCCAAGGATCCCGGGCATGTCCAGAGGCAGTGCGGGGTCCAGACCGGTCAGGCGCAGTCGTACGCGGCGGGCGGGTGAGAGTGCTTTCGGGGTGATGCTGCTCGTCCGGAACGGGCTGCTGGCGCTGGTGGCGTTGGTGTTGCTGGTGGCGGGCGGGTGGACGTCGTGGGGTTCGGCCCGGTACGCGATGGGGGTGTCGGGGCGGGAGCACGGCACGGTGAAGATCGCGTCGTGTGACGAGGAGCGGTGTACGGGGCCGTTCACACCGGAGGGCTCGGGGCGTCCGCGCGATCAGGTGTCGCTGACGGAGGCGGCGTCGCCGGATGCGGGTGAGCGGGTCACGGTGGCGTTGCGGCCGGAGGGCGACCGGGCGGTGCGTACGGGTCCGGCGGGCGTGCTGTACGCGTGGGTGCCGTTCGCGGGGGCGCTGCTGCTGGCGTCGTTGGTGGTGGCCGGCGGGCTGCGATGGCGGCGTACGGCGTGGGGCATGGGTCTCGCCGGGGCGGTGCTGCTGGTGGGGGCGTGGGTGGCGCTGTAGGTCCGCCGGAGATACGAGGCGTCCGTACGGGACGTACGAGGCGTACGAGTGGCGGCTGTTTCACGTGGAACAGCCGCCGCCTCGTCGTTGGTGCGGTGTACGGGCCTGGATCCGGAGGCGCGAGCGGGCCTGCCCGAGCTTGCCGTGACGGCCTGCGTACGGCGTGCCCGTACGCGCCGCGGCAGTGGTGGAGCAAGCCGCGGAGCAGGGGAAACGGCGGCGGCCCGCCCCCGGGGCCGGGGACGGGCCGTCCGTGTGAGCGGGGTGGGTCAGCCGGTGTTGCGGAGGCCGGCGGCGACGCCGTTGACGGTGAGGAGCAGGGCGCGGGCGAGGACCGGGTCGGGCTCTTCGCCGCGGGCGGCGGCCTCGCGCTGGCGGGCCAGCAGGGAGACCTGGAGGTAGCTGATCGGGTCGAGGTAGGCGTCGCGGATGTGGAAGGTCTGGCGCAGGACCGGGTTGGAGTCGAGGAGTTCGCTCTCGCCGGTGATGCGGAGGACTTCCTGGACGGTCAGGGCGTGTTCGGCCTTGATGGTCTCGAAGACGTGCTTGAGCTCGTCGGGGACGAGGGTGTCGACGTAGTGCTGGGCGATCCGCAGGTCGGTCTTGGCCAGGGTCATCTCGACGTTGGACAGGAAGTTGCGGAAGAAGTGCCAGTGGGTGTGCATCTCGTCGAGGACGGTGTCCAGGCCGGCCTCGCGGGCGGCCTTGAGGCCGGTGCCGACGCCGTACCAGCCGGGGACGATCTGGCGGGACTGGGTCCAGCCGAAGACCCACGGGATGGCGCGGAGGCCGTCGAGTCCGGCGCCGGAGTCGGGCCGCCGGGAGGGGCGGGAGCCGAGGTGGAGTTCGGCGAGCTGGTCGACGGGGGTGGCGGCGAAGAAGTACGAGGGCAGGTCGGGGTCCTCGACGAGGCGGCGGTAGGCGCCGTGGGCGGCCTCGGAGACGGTCTCCATGGCCGCGTCCCAGCGGGAGAGCGCCTCGTCGGACTGGCGGGGTTCGGTGTGCAGGGCGGACGCCTGGAGGGTGGCCGCGACGGTCAGCTCCAGGTTCTCGCGGGCCAGGGACGGCACGAGGTACTTGTCGGAGATGACCTCGCCCTGCTCGGTGACCTTGATCTCGCCTTCGAGGGTGCCGTAGGGCTGGGCGAGGATCGCGTCGTGGGAGGGGCCGCCGCCGCGGCCGACGGTGCCGCCGCGGCCGTGGAAGAGGCGCAGCCGTACGCCGTGGCGGCGGGCGACGTCGCGCAGCAGGCGCTGGGCGCGGTGGATCTCCCACTGGCTGGTGGTGATGCCGCCGAACTTGGAGGAGTCGGAGTAGCCGAGCATGACCTCCTGGACGTCGCCGCGGAGGGCGACGAGGCGGCGGTAGGAGGGGTCGGAGAGCATCTCGTCGAGGAGCTGGTCGGCGATCTTCAGCTCGTCGGTGGTCTCCAGCAGCGGGACGATGCCGATCTTGGCCCAGCCGGCGTGCAGGTCGATGAGGCCGGCCTCGCGGGCGAGGACGGTGGCGGCGAAGACGTCGTCGGAGCCGGCGCACATGGAGATGATGTACGACTCGATGACCTCGGGGCCGAAGGTCTTCTTCGCCTTGAGGATGGTGCGGAAGACGCCGAGGGTCTTGGCGCCGGCCTCGTCGAGGGGGGCGGGGCTGGGCGCGAGGGGGCGGCGGGAGCGCAGTTCCTTGGCGAGCAGCTTGCGGCGGTACTCGCGCGGCATGTCGACGTAGCGCCAGGATTCCTCGCCGAGGCGGTCGAAGAGCTGGCCGAGGGCGTGGTGGTGGGCGTCGGCGTGTTCGCGGACGTCCATGGTGGCGAGCTGGAGGCCGAAGGCGGCGAGGGTGCGCAGGGTGCGCTCCAGGCGGCCGTCGGCGACGAGGGAGCCGCGGTGGGCGCGGAGCGACGTCTGGATGAGGGTGAGGTCGTCGAGGAGTTCGGCGGTGCCGAGGTAGTCGCGGCCGGGGACGTGGGGGGTGTCGGCGGCGAGGCGGTCGCGGGTGTTGAGGAGCTTCTGGCGGATGCAGGTCGCCTTGAGGCGGTAGGGCTCCTCGGCGTTGAGGCGCTTGTAGCGGGGGCTGATCTCGGGGAGGAGTTCGAGGTCGTTGCCGAGGGAGGTGAGCAGTTCCTCGGTGGCGCCGCTGTTGCGGATGGAGTTGGAGAGGGCGCCGCGCAGTTCGTCGATGTGTTCCAGCGCGTCGGTGATGCCGTGCTCGTGCTGGAGGATCAGGACGTCCCAGGTGACCTGCGGGGTGACGTTGGGGTTGCCGTCGCGGTCGCCGCCGATCCAGGTGCCGAAGGTGAGGGGGCGGGTGCCGGCGGGCAGCGGGGCGCCGGCGCGTTCGAGTTCGGCGGCGAGGTCTTCGAGGACGTCGCCGACGGCGCCGCGGCCGAGTTCGTCGAGGTAGTAGATGGCGTTGCGGGCCTCGTCGGTCGGCTCGGGGCGGGCGACGCGGAGTTCGTCGGTCTGCCAGATGAGGTCGATGCTCTCGGCGAGGCGGAGGTCGGTGCGGCGGCGCTCGGTGGCGTCGGTGTGTTCCAGCAGTTCGGCGATGCGGCGGAGCTTGGTCAGGACGGAGCGGCGCGCGGCCTCGGTGGGGTGCGCGGTGAAGACCGGGCGGACGCCGAGGTGGGCGGCGGTCTCGCGCAGGTGCTCGGGGTCGGCGTCCTTGAGCATGTCGGCGGTGCGGCTGAGGATGCCGCCTTCCGCGGCGCGGCGGGCGCGCAGTTCGCGGCCGCGGTGGACCTGCTCGGTGACGTTGGCGAGGTGGAAGTAGGTGGAGAAGGCGCGGACCAGCTTGGCGGCGGTGGCGAGGTCGGTGTCGCCGAGGAGCCGGGCCGCGGCCTCGCCGTCGGAGCGGGTCAGGGCGCGGACCTGCTCGACGAGGTCGAGGAGTTCGGGGCCTTCCTGGCGGACGAGCGTTTCGCCGAGGAGATCGCCCAGGCGGCGGATGTCGGCGCGCAGGGCGGTGTGGTCGCCGTTGTCGCCGGTGGTGTCCGGCGTGTCGGGCCCGCTGTTTCCGGGGGCGCTGATCTCGGCGGCGGAGGTCTTGTCGGCACTGCTCACAGGTGCGGCTCCTTGCGGCGATCTGGGCGGGGCGTCGTGCCGTGCCGGCCGGGGCCCGGTGCGGGCCCGGGGCGCGGCGGCGGGCGCGACGGCCCGGGAGGTGCGTCGCCTCGCGGCTCCTTCGTGCGGATGGGCGCGGGCGACGGGGTGCACGTCCGGGCGGGTGGGCGGGTTGCGGACCGCGCTGTCCGACGCCCACCAGGATAGGTCTCCCGTTCGGAGGGTGGTCACACCGTCCACCGGCTGGGAACGCGCCGTCCGGGCGGTGGGCGCAGGTCAGGGCCGGGCGGGGGCGCGGGCGCGGGGTGCGGCGGTGCGGTACGGGAGCACCCCCGCTTGGCGGGTACGGGCCTGTCACCGGCTTGTCCGGAGCTCACGCGCTGCCATACTTACGAAACCGTAGGTTACGGTTCCGTAGCCGTGCCCCCGAGCCCCCGACGAGGGACACCACATGACCGCTGGTCCGCAGACCGTCGAAGAGTCACCCAGGCCCGCCGGTGAGCCGCTGCCGTCGGCGACGCTGGGGGGTGACAGCAAGGGTTCCGTCGAGCAGATCACGCTGCTGCTGTTCATCACCGTGCCGTTCCTGGCGCTGGCCGCGGCGGTGCCGCTGGCGTGGGGGTGGGGGGTGAGCTGGCTCGATCTGGGACTGCTGGTGGTGATGTATTACGTCGGCTGCCACGGCATCACGATCGGCTTCCACCGGTACTTCACGCACGGCGCGTTCAAGGCGAAGCGGCCGCTGCGGATCGCGCTGGCGATCATGGGGTCGCTGGCCGTGGAGGGCCCGCTGGTGCGGTGGGTGGCGGACCACCGCCGGCACCACAGGTTCTCCGACGCGGAGGGCGACCCGCACTCGCCGTGGCGGTACGGCGAGACGGTCCCGGCGCTGCTGAAGGGCCTGTGGTGGGCGCACATCGGCTGGATGTTCGACGAGGAGCAGACGCCGCAGCACAAGTACGCGCCGGATCTGGTCAAGGACCCGGCGCTGCGGGCGGTCTCCCGGCAGTTCGTGCTGTGGACGGCGGTGTCGCTGCTGATCCCGCCGCTGGTGGGCGGTCTGGCCACCCTGTCGTGGACGGGTGCGCTGTCGGCGTTCTTCTGGGGTTCGCTGGTACGGGTGGCGCTGCTGCACCACGTGACGTGGTCGATCAACTCGATCTGCCACGCGGTGGGCAAGCGCCCGTTCCGCTCCCGGGACAGGTCGGGGAACGTGTGGTGGCTGGCGATCCTGTCGTGCGGCGAGTCGTGGCACAACCTGCACCACGCGGATCCGACGTGCGCGCGGCACGGGGTGCTGCGCGGGCAGCTGGATTCGAGTGCGCGGCTGATCCGCTGGTTCGAGAAGGCGGGCTGGGCGTACGACGTGCGGTGGCCGCAGACGTCCCGCATCGACGCCCGCCGCAAGGGGAAGGCCGCCCAGGCGGCATGATTGTCGGGTGGCGATCGACGGCAGCAGCGTGAGCAACGGCAACAAGGGCAAGTCCTCTCCCGCCGGCGGGGGTGCGAGGCGGCCCCGCCGGGTCCGGATGACGGGCGCGGAGCGCCGGGAGCAACTGCTGGACATCGGCCGGACCCTCTTCGCCGAGCGGGGCTTCGAGGGCACGTCGGTGGAGGAGATCGCCGCGAAGGCGGGCGTCTCCAAACCGGTGGTGTACGAGCACTTCGGCGGCAAGGAGGGGCTGTACGCGGTGGTCGTGGACCGCGAGATGCGCCAGCTCCTGGACATGGTGACGGGCGCGCTCACCGCCGGTCACCCGCGTGAACTCCTGGAACAGGCGGCGTTCGCGCTGCTCGACTACATCGAGACGTTCACGGACGGTTTCCGCATCCTGGTGCGGGACTCCCCCGTCGCCCAGTCGACGGGCACGTTCGCCTCGCTGATCAGCGATATCGCCACTCAGGTCGAGGACATCCTGGGCCTGGAGTTCAAGGCCCGCGGTTTCGATCCGAAGCTGGCGCCGCTGTACGCGCAGGCCCTGGTCGGCATGGTCGCGCTGACCGGCCAGTGGTGGCTCGACGTCCGCAAGCCGAAGAAGGCGGAGGTCGCCGCCCATCTGGTGAACCTCGCCTGGCACGGCCTGGACGGTCTGGAGGCCAGGCCCCGCCTGGTGGGCCACCGCAAGAACTGAAGCGGCACTCCGGCGTTCCGCGGCCCGCACCGGGGATTCCCGGTGCGGGCCGCGGGGTGTCACCGGCCGCCCTCCTGGGCACCGGCGGCTACCCCCGGCGGGCCACCGCGAAGATGCGGCGGAAGGGGAAGGCCGTGCCGTGGCGGCCCACGGGGTACGCCTTGCGGAGCAGGTCGCGGTACTGGGCGAGGAATTCGTCGCGGGCGGGCGGGTCGTCGGCGAGGGCGGTGAGGACGGGGCGCAGGGCGGTGCCCTTGACCCAGTCGAGGACCGGGTCCTCGCCCTGGAGCAGCTGGACGTAGGTGGTTTCCCAGACGTCGGTGGTGCAGCCCAGGCCGGTGAGGAGGTCGAGGTAGTCGGCGGGCTGGAGGATGTGGACGTAGCGGTGGCCGTGTCCGGCGAGGCGGTCGCGCCACTGGGGGGCCTCGCACAGTTCGCCCAGCAGGGCGTGGCTGGGGGCGGTGAAGTTGCCGGGGACCTGGAAGGCGAAGGTGCCGCCGGGAGTGAGGGCGTCGAGCCAGCGGCCGAAGGACTCGGGGTGGTTGGGGACCCACTGGAGGGCGGCGTTGGAGACGATCAGGTCGTAGCGCTCGGCGGGGGCCCAGTCGGCGGCGTCGGCGGGGGCGAAGTCGAGGTGGCCGCCGCCGGGGGTGGGGCCGGCGTGGGCGGCGGCCTCGGCGAGCATCTGCGGGGAGCTGTCGAGGCCGGTGATACGGGCGTCGGGCCAGCGGTCGGCGAGCAGCGCGGTGACGTTGCCGGGGCCGCAGCCGAGGTCGGCGATGCGGGCGGGGCGGCCGCGGGCGGGCAGTTCCGGTATGCGGGCGAGGAGGTCGTGGAAGGGGCGGGTGCGGTGCGCGGCGTGGCGGAGGTACTGCTGCGGGTCCCAGGTGGGTGCGTCAGGCATGGGAGGTAACCCCTCTGCTGGTACGGCCGGTTCCGGGTGGGTGGGGACCGTGTTCAGGCCAAGGTGCCGGAACGACGGGTTCAGGCCGACCTGCCCACTGGCACCGAAAATTATATCTCGACATCAAGATGATTGACATCGAGAAGCATCACGTCAAGAGACTTCATGTCGACAGACCCCTTACACTGATCGCCATGGAGGACGAGGTCGACCGTCTGGTCGCAGCATGGCGCCGCGAGCGCCCGGACCTCGACGTGGAACCACTGGAGGTCCTCAGCCGCGTCAGCAGGCTGGCCAGGCACCTCGACCGGGCCCGCCGCCTGGCCTTCTCCGAGGTGGGTCTGGAGCCCTGGGAGTTCGACGTCCTCACCGCGCTGCGCCGCGCCGGAGCGCCCTACCAGCTCTCCCCCGGCGCGCTGCTCACCCAGACGCTCGTCACGTCCGGCACGATGACCAACCGTATCGACCGGCTCGCCAAGAAGGACCTCGTCGAGCGGTTGCCCGACCCCAACGACCGGCGCGGCGTCCTCGTGCGGCTGACGCCCGCGGGCCGGGACAAGGCCGATGCCTCACTGGCCGGTCTGCTCACCCAGGAGCGCGCGATTCTCGCCGAGCTGTCCCGGGAGCAGCGCCGGGAACTCGCCGGTCTGCTACGGCGGTTGACCGGACCGTTCGACAACATCCCCGGCTGAGCCGCGGGGCGGGCGGCGCCCGGCGCGTGTGCCCGGGGCCGGCGGGACGGGCGGCCCGCTGAAGGGCGGAGCACCCGTGGACCGGCAAGCCAGGCGGCTGTCCGGATCCGGCGGGCCCGGTCCCGTCGGCGTCGGGGCCCGGCCGGGCGAGCCCCGGTCAGCCCGCCGGAAGTGCCGGGGAGGCGCCCGCTCGGGCCGGTACCGGAGGGTCCGGGGACTCCGCGGGGCCGATGCCGGCGCGGCGGGCCAGGGCCACGGCGGCGAGGGTGGAGTGGACGTCGAGCTTGCCGAGGACGTTCTGCATGTGGGTGCGGACGGTGTGCGGGGAGAGGAAGAGGCGTTCGGCGACGGCCTTGCGGCCCAGACCCGCCACCATGCAGCGCAGCACCTCGCGCTCGCGCGGCGTCAGGGTCTCGACGAGCCGTTCGCTCTCCGTACGGTGCCTGCGGGCGGCGGTCAGCTCGCGCAGGACGCCGGTGAGCAGGGCGGGCGGCAGATGCGTTTCCTCGCGCAGCACGCCGCGGATCACGGCCAGCAGCCGGGAGAGCGAGCAGTCCTTCGCCACCCACCCCTGGGCGCCCGCCTGGAGGGCGGCGGCGGCGCGGCGCGGGTCGTCACGTTCGGCGAGGACGACGGTGCGCAGCTCCGGGTGGGCGGCGCGGACCGCCGCGGCCAGCGCGATGCCGTCGCGGGGCGGCCGCGCCGCGCCGCCCGCCCCGCCCCCTCGCACCGGCTGGGCGGGGACGGTGCGGGACGCCGCCGGGACGGCGGTGAGGTCGGCGTCGGCCAGCAGGACGTCGACGGGGCGGCCCTCGGCGGCGGCGCGTTCGAGGGCGCGCAGCGCGGCGTGGGCGCTGCCCGCCGTCGCCACACAGACGTCCGCCTCGGCGGCGAGCGCCGCGGCCAGCGACTCGGCGAAGATGCGGTGACCGTCGGCCACCAGAACCCGGATACGTTGCACGTGGACCCCCTGTCGTGGGGAACGGACCCTAGCGGGCAGGCGGCCCGGGGTGAAGATCGCCGTCTGTGGACGAACCGTGCCGTGGCCGGTACCCGCCGCCCGGCGCGCGTGGTGCGGCGCCGCTCCCCCGGATGAACGCACCGGCCCCCACCGGCGCTCGTCTCAGGGTACGGACGGGCCCGGCGGGCAGCGCCCCCTTTGCCGAAAGTCCCGGCGCACGCGCCCGTGGCGCGCTCCCCGGTCCGCGCCGGTGCGTACCGGCGGGGAGGTGCGCCGCGTTGACGCGCCCCGCGCGGCGCGGGACGGACGGGGCGTCAGGCGACGCGGTGCGCGCCGGGTCCGGGGCGGACGGTGAAGACGCGCGGGGCGGCGTGTCCGGCGGCGGCGAACGCCGTGTGGACGGCCGCGGTGACCTCCCCCTGGGCCGCGTCCTCGACGAGGGCGACGGCGGAGCCGCCGAAGCCGCCGCCGGTCATCCGGGCGCCGAGCGCACCGGCGGTGAGCGCGGTGTCCACGGCGAGGTCGAGTTCGGCGCAGGAGACGGCGAAGTCGTCGCGGAGCGAGGCGTGTCCGGCGGTGAGCGACCGGCCGACGGCGCGCGGGTCGCCCGCGTCGAGCCGGGCGATGACCTCCTGGACCCGGTGGTTCTCGGTGACGATGTGCCGCACCAGTGGCCGCACATCGGAGATCGGCGCCAACTCATCGAGCGCGTCCGGCAGTTGGCCGGGGGTGATATCGCGCAGGGCGGGGATGCCGAGGTGGCGGGCGGCGCGTTCGCAGCCCGCGCGGCGTTCGGCGTACGCGCCGTCGGCCAGGGCGTGGCGGACGCGGGTGTCGATGACGAGGAGCCGCAGTCCGTGGCCGGTCAGGTCGAGGGGGACCTGGCGGACGGTGAGGTCGCGGGTGTCGAGGAGGAGGGCGTGGCCGGTGGTGCAGCGCGCGGCGGCCGTCTGGTCCATGATCCCGCAGGGCACGCCGACGAAGGCGTTCTCGGCGCGCTGCGCCAGCCGGGCCAGTTCCTGACGGTCGAGCCCGAGTCCGTACAGCCCGTCGAGGGCGAGGGCGGTGGCGACCTCCAGGGCGGCGGAGGAGGAGAGTCCGGCGCCGGTGGGGACGGTGGAGTCCAGGTGCAGGTCGAGGCCGCCGACGGGCAGCCCCGCCGCGCGCATCGCCCAGACCACGCCCGCCGGGTACGCGGCCCAGCCGAGGTCCCGGCCGGGCGTCAGGGCGCCGTACGGGACCTCGACCACGCCGCCGGGGGCGTCGCCGGAGTGCAGCCGCAGCGCCCCGTCGGTGCGGGGTGCGGCGGCGGCGAGGGTGGTGTGGGGCAGCGCGAGGGGCAGCACGAAGCCGTCGTTGTAGTCGGTGTGTTCACCGATCAGGTTGACCCGGCCGGGCGCCGCCCAGACACCGGCGGGCCGGGCCCCGTACACGGCGCGGAAGGCCGCGCCGGTGCGGGCCGGGCCGTGCGGCGGGCCGGCGGCCTCGTGCGCGGGCATCAGGACTCCTTCGTCCGGGTGGTGCGGCGGGCGAACTCCCAGGCGTCGGCGATGATGCCGGCGAGGTCGGCGCGGGTGGGGCGCCAGCCGAGGCGGTCGACGGCGGTCCGTGCGGAGGCGACGAGGACGGCCGGGTCGCCGGCGCGGCGGTCGGCGCGGAGTTCCGGGATCGGGTGGCCGGTGACCTTGCGGGCGGTGTCGATGACCTCGCGGACGGAGAAGCCGTTGCCGTTGCCGAGGTTGCAGATGAGGTGTTCGCCGGGGGTGAGGCGGGGTCCGCCGGCCTCCGGCGCCGGGCGGTGCGCGGCGAGCGCCGCGTGAAGCGCGAGGAGGTGGGCCTCGGCGAGGTCGGCGACGTGGATGTAGTCGCGGACGCAGGTGCCGTCCGGGGTCGGGTAGTCGTCGCCGTAGACGGAGATCGCCTCGCGGCGGCCCTGGGCGACCTGGAGGACGAGCGGGATGAGGTGCGATTCGGGGTCGTGGCGCTCACCGCAGTCGCCGTACGCCCCGGCGACGTTGAAGTATCGCAGGGAGACGGCGGCCAGCCCGTGGGCGGTCGCCGTGCCGCTGATGAGGTGGTCGACGGCGAGTTTGGAGGCGCCGTACGGGCTGGTGGGCGCGGTGGCGGCGGCTTCGGTGATCGGGGTGGTGTCCGGTTCGCCGTAGGTGGCGGCGGTGGAGGAGAAGACGAGGGCGCGCACGCCGGCGCCGCGCATCGCGTCGAGGAGGTCCATGGTGCCGCCGACGTTGTTGCGCCAGTACCTGGCGGGGTCCGTGACGGACTCGCCGACCTGGGAGAACGCGGCGAAGTGCAGGACGGCGTCGTACGAGGCGTCGAGGTGGCGGGCGGCGTCCTGGACGCGGCCCTCGATGAAGCGGGCGCCCGCCGGGACGCCCTCGCGGTGCCCGGTGGAGAGGTCGTCGAGGACGGTGACCGAGTGCCCGGCTTCGATCAGATGGGCGGCGACGACGCTGCCGACATAGCCGGCACCCCCGGTGACCAGGCACTTCGCTCGGGTGGTCGGCTTTTGGGGCGGCACGCTCACACTCACTTGGTCGCTACCTCTCGCAGTCGCTGGGCCGCGGCTTCCGGCGGCACATCGTTGATGAACACGTTCATGCCGGATTCGGAACCCGCGAGAAACTTCAGCTTTCCGGCGGTACGGCGAATGGTGAAGAGCTCCAGATGGAGCGCGAACTCACCGCGGTCGTCGGCGCGTACCGGCGCCTGGTGCCAGGCGGCGATGTACGGCGTCCGGGCCGTGGCGTCCGCGTCCGGCCCCTGTCCGTCGCCCGCGCCGAAGATCCGGTCGAACCGGCGCAACAGTTCCAGGTAGACCTGTGGGAACTCTGTGCGCGCCGCGTCGTCGAGCGCGGTCAGGTCGGGGACCCGGCGGCGCGGGTAGAGGTGCACCTCGTACGGCCAGTGGGCGGCGTACGGGACGAAGGCGGTCCAGTGGGCGGTCTCCAGGACGACACGGATGCCGTCGGCGCGTTCGCGGGCGACGGTCGCGTCGAAGAGGTTGGCACCGGTGGCCGCGCGGTGGGCGGCGAGCGCGTCGAGCATGCGGGCGGTGCGCGGGGTGGTGAAGGGGTACGCGTAGATCTGGCCGTGCGGGTGGCCGAGGGTGACGCCGATCTCGGCGCCGCGGTTTTCGAAACAGAAGACCTGGGCGACCTCGGGGAGTTGGTGGAGGGCGGCGGTGCGGTCGGTCCACGCGGCGAGGACGAGTGCGGCCCGTTCCTCGGTGAGGTCGGCGAAGGACGCGTCGTGGTCGGGGGTGAAGCAGACGACCTCGCAGCGCCCGGAGTCGCCGGCGAGGGAGGGGAAGCGGTTCTCGAAGACGGCGACGTCGTAACCGTCGGCGGGGATCTCGGAGGGGTGACCCTCGCGGGTGGGGCAGAGCGGGCAGGCGTCGGCGGGCGGCAGGTAGGTGCGGTCCTGGCGGTGTGAGGCGATGGCGACGTGGTCGCCGAGCAGCGGATCGTGGCGGATCTCGGAGGCGGTGGCGACCGGCGGGAGGGGGCGGCGGTCGGGGGCGGTGCGGTCGGCGTCGTCGCGGGAGTCGTAGTAGATGAGCTGCCGGCCGTCGGCAAGCCGGGTCGTCGTCTTCTTCACGGGGGCTCCTCCGCCTGCCACTCGGTCGGCGCCACAGCCTCGACCGAACACAAAAACAAACACAATGAATCACAAGCGAACAGGGCAGTCAACACGGGACCGAAGGCCGGGAGTGGCGCGACGTACGCGCCTCACGCAGGGATTCAACCGACAAAACCCCCACCCTTCTCCCCTTGTCCAAACTGAAACGAACACAAGTGTTCAGTTTCCGGAACCTCGCGCGTACGTTTTTGTGCGTTCCACCTGAGCACAACGATGTGTCCTCCTGGGGGTCTCCCCCAGCCCCGGAAATGAGTGCCCCATGATCACCTTGGCCGAAGGGCTCAGGCTCCCCACCAACGCGCTCGACTACGCGATCCTGGCCCTCTACTTCGCCGTCGTCCTCGGCATCGGCATCGCCGCCCGGCGCAGCGTCCGTACGAGCCTGGACTTCTTCCTCTCCGGCCGGTCGCTGCCCGCCTGGGTCACCGGTCTCGCGTTCGTCGCCGCCAACCTCGGCGCCACCGAGATCCTCGGGATGGCCGCCAACGGCGCGCAGTACGGCGCCTACACCGTCCACTGGTACTGGATCGGCGCCATCCCCGCGATGGTCTTCCTGGGCCTGGTGATGATGCCGTTCTACTACGGCTCCAAGGTCCGCTCGGTGCCGGAATTCCTGCTGCACCGCTTCGGGAAGTCCTCGCACCTGCTGTCGTCGGTGATCTTCGCCGTGTCGTCGGTGCTGATCGCGGGCGTCAACCTCTACGCGATGGCGATCGTGCTCCAGGCGCTGCTGGGGTGGCCGCAGTGGGTGGCGATCGTCGTCGCCGGGTTCTTCGTCCTGGCGTACATCACGATCGGCGGGCTCTCCTCGGCGATCTACAACGAGGTGCTGCAGTTCTTCGTCATCCTCGCCGCGCTGATACCCCTGACGATCGTCGGGCTCAAGCGGGTCGGCGGCTGGGACGGGCTGACGTCCTCGCTGACCTCCTCGCACGGGGACGCGTTCCTCACCGCGTGGCAGGGCACCGGCATCGGCGAGGCCAACCCGCTGGGCGCCAACTGGCTCACCCTCGTTCTCGGGCTCGGCTTCGTGATGAGCTTCGGCTACTGGACGACCAACTTCGCCGAGGTGCAGCGCGCACTGTCCGCGAAGAACCTCTCCGCCGCGAAGCGCACCCCGCTGATCGCCGCGTTCCCGAAGATCTTCATTCCGCTGGTCGTGGTCGTCCCCGGGCTGATAGCCCTGGTCATGGAGCCGACGCTCGGGAAGACGAAGGGCGGGCTCCAGTACAACGACGCGATTCCGGTGCTGATGCGGGATCTGCTGCCCAACGGTGTCCTCGGCATCGCGGTGACCGGACTGCTCGCCGCGTTCATGGCCGGTATGGCGGCGAACGTCTCGTCGTTCAACACGGTCTTCACCAACGACATCTGGGCCGCGTATCTGAGGAAGGGCCGGGAGGACGGCTACTACCTGCGGACCGGGCGGGTGGTCACCGCGGTCGGTGTGCTGATCGGGATGGGGACGGCGTTCATCGCCTCGTCCTTCAGCAACATCATGAACTACCTCCAGACGCTGTTCTCCTTCTTCAACGTGCCGCTGTTCGTCGTCTTCATCATCGGGATGTTCTGGAAGCGGACCAGCGCCGCCGCTGGGTTCTGGGGTCTGCTGTCCGGCACGGTCGCCGCGATGGTCAACTACTTCGGGCTCTACAAGCAGGGCGTCATCGCCATCCCGTCCGAGCAGGGCGCCAACTTCGTCTCGTCGATCGTCGCGTTCGTCGTCGGCGCGGTGGTGATGGTCCTCGTCACCCTCGTCACCAAACCCCGACCGGCCGCCTCGCTCGCCGGACTCGTCTACGGCACGCGCTCGCCCGGTATGGCGGAGCTGCCCGCCGACGGTGACGACGCGTGGTACCGCAAGCCCGCCCTGCTGGGCTGGGGCGCGGTCGTCCTCGCCGCCCTCTGCTACGTCCCCTTCTCCTTCTGAGCCCGGGAGCCCGCCATGTCCGACCACCAGCACGACGTCGCCGCCCTCGAACGGGAATCGGCGACCGCCGCCCGGCTCTTCGACGTCCGGCGTGTCATCGGCGCGCTCTTCGCCGTCTACGGCGTGATCGTCACGATCGCCGGCCTCACCGCCTCGGACGCCGACCTGAAGAAGGCCCAGGGCATCAACATCAACCTCTGGACCGGCCTGGGCATGCTCGCCCTCGGCGTCTTCTTCCTGGTCTGGCTGAAGCTGCGGCCCACCGTGCCGCCGACGGCCGAGGAACTGGCCGGTCAGACGCCGGGGGACGACGCCCCGGTGAGCTGATCCGGCAGGTCCGGGCCCGCGCCACGGCCGCGGGTCCGGGCCCGCGCCACGTCCCGCGAGGGCCGGCCGGGCTACCCCCGCGGGTCCGGATCCGGAGCCGCCGCCTGAGCGGCCCGGTCCAGCAATCCGGTGCGGGCGGCCAGCGCCGCCGCCTCCAGCCGGGAGCCGACCTCCAGTTTCATCAGGACCCGCTGGACGTGGGTGCGGGCGGTGGACGGGGCGGTGCCCATACCCGCCGCGATCTGGCGGGTTCCCTCGCCGTCGGCGACCCGCATCAGCACCTCGACCTCACGCGGGGTGAGCAGCGCCAGCAGCCGCGCGCCCTCGTCGTCCGGCTCCGCCGCCGGGTGCAGCAACTCCTCGCACGCCTGCTGGAGCAGGAGCGGCGCGACGGCCACCTCGCCCGCCCGCGCCTTGAGCATCGCCCGCTCGACGCCCTCGATCCGCTCGTCGTGGCGGACGTAGCCGGAGGCGCCCGCGGCGAACGCGGCGGCGATCCCGCGCGGGGACGGTACGGGGCCCAGCACCACCACCGCGATACCGGGCCGCTCCCGCTTGATCCGCACCACCGGGTCGAACACCCCGGGCTCGGCGGGCACCGCCGTGCCCAGCAGGCAGACCTCCGGCGCCCGGCTCACCACCAGATCCGCGGCCCCGGCGCACGGCGCGGCCGCCGCCAGCACCCGGTGCCCGCGCAGTTTCAGGGCCGAGGCCAGCGCCTCGGCCAGCAGCCGGTGATCGTCGACCACCATGAGCCGTACGCCCATCCCGCGGGCCTCCTCCCGGCGCACGGGGCCCTGGCCGGGCCCGCCGTGCACGGGAAGGTACACGCTCACCGCACCGGACGCGCCCCGTCCGGCCGGAACTCGGCCGGAATGCCGGGGGCCGGGGCGGGCTCCCGGACGCCGGGGCGCCCGGCCCCGCCCCCGTACCCGTCAGGCGTCCTCGGCCAACTCCAGCCAGCGCAGCTCCAACTCCTCGCGGCGGCCGACCAGTTCGCGCAGTTCGGCGTCGAGGCCGGCGACCTTCTCGAAGTCGGTGGCGTGCTTGGCGATCTGCGCGTGCAGCTTCGCCTCCTGGTCGCCGATCTTGTCCAACTGCCGCTCGATGCGCTGGAGTTCCTTCTGCGCCGCGCGGTTGACGGCGGCCGGCTTCTTCGGCGCCTCGGCCGGTGCGGCCGCCGGGGCGGCGCTCTCCGCGAGCTGCTGGCGCCGCTCGATGTACTCGTCCAGACCGCGCGGCAGCATCCGCAGCCGGGCGTCGCCCAGCAGGGCGAAGACCCGGTCGGTGGTGCGCTCGACGAAGTACCGGTCGTGGCTGATGACGATCATCGAGCCGGGCCAGCCGTCGAGCAGGTCCTCCAGCTGCGTCAACGTCTCGATGTCGAGGTCGTTGGTGGGCTCGTCGAGGAAGAGGACGTTGGGCTCGTCCATCAGCAGCCGCAGGATCTGAAGTCGCCGCCGCTCACCGCCGGAGAGGTCGCCGACCGGCGTCCACTGCTTCTCCTTGGTGAAGCCGAACTTCTCGCAGAGCTGGCCCGCGGTCATCTCCCGGCCCTTGCCGAGATCGACCCGCTCACGGACCGCCTGCACCGCCTCCAGGACCCGCCACGCCGGGTTCAGCTCGGCGACCTCCTGCGAGAGGTACGCCAGCTTCACCGTCTTGCCGACCACGATCTTCCCGCCGACGGGCTGCCGCTCGCCCTGGCTGCGCGCCGCCTCGGCGAGCGCCCGCAGCAGCGAGGTCTTGCCCGCGCCGTTGACGCCGACCAGGCCGATCCGGTCGCCGGGCCCGAGCTGCCAGGTCAGGTGCTTGAGCAGCACCTTCGGCCCGGCCTGGACGGTCACGTCCTCCAGGTCGAAGACGGTCTTGCCCAGCCGGGAGCTGGCGAACTTCATCAGCTCGGCGCTGTCGCGGGGCGGCGGTACGTCCGCGATCAGCTCGTTGGCCGCCTCGATGCGGAACCGCGGCTTGCTGGTGCGCGCCGGGGCGCCGCGCCGCAGCCAGGCCAGCTCCTTGCGCATCAGGTTCTGCCGCTTGGCCTCCTCCGACGCCGCGATGCGCTCCCGCTCGGCCCGCGCGAAGACGTAGTCGCTGTAGCCGCCCTCGTACTCGTGGACGTCGCCGCGCTGTACGTCCCACATGCGGGTGCAGACCTGGTCGAGGAACCAGCGGTCGTGGGTGACGCAGACCAGCGCGGAGCGGCGGGCGCGCAGGTGGCGGGCGAGCCAGGAGATGCCCTCGACGTCGAGGTGGTTGGTGGGCTCGTCGAGGACGATGAGGTCCTGTTCGGCGATGAGCAGCTTGGCGAGCGCGATCCGGCGGCGCTCACCACCGGAGAGCGGGCCGATGACGGTGTCCAGGCCCTGTCCGAAACCGGGCAGGTCCAGGCCGCCGAAGAGGCCGGTCAGCACGTCGCGGATCTTGGCGTTGCCCGCCCATTCGTGGTCCGCGAGATCGCCGATGACCTCGTGCCGGATCGTGGCTTCCGGGTCCAGCGAATCGTGCTGGGTGAGCACGCCGAGCCGCAGGTCACCGGCGTGGGTGACGCGCCCGTCGTCGGCGCCCTCCAGCTTGGCGAGGATCCGGATCAAGGTGGTCTTGCCGTCACCGTTCCGCCCGACGACGCCGATCCGGTCCCCCTCGTTGACGCCGAGCGAGACACCGTCGAGCAGGGCACGCGTCCCGTAGACCTTGCCGACGGCTTCCAGATTGACGAGGTTGCTGGCCATTGCTCTCCCTGCTGACGGCCCGCGCGGCTCCGGTACGGCGCACGCTCCCTGGGCCCTTCCAGGATCCCATGGCACGCGCGGGGGCCGGGGCGCTGCCCCGGGGGCGGGTGCCCTCGCCCGCAAGGGGGCGCGGGCCGGGTCCCGGTTGAGGGCGCCGCAGCGGGTCCGCGCTCTCTCAGAGCTGCTCATTTCCGCGAAAGGAGTTCACCGGACAAGCCGAGATGGCGGCGGAGCGCTTGCCGACCGCGGGGTGTGACTGCGACGGCGCGCGTGGTGCCGACGGGAGTGATCCAGTCCGCGTCGAACGCGTGACGGCACAGGGCGGCACCGACGGCGCCGGCGAGGTGGGGGCGGCGTTCGGTCCAGTCCAGGCACGACCGTACCGACGGCCGGCGCGTGCCGGCCGGAACCGTGATGCCGAGCTCTTCGAGCCAGGTCGCTCCGGCACCGGTGAGGCTGAGTCCATGCTCCAGATCCAGCAGGCTGCGGTCGAGCATCGCATCGGTGATGGCGACCCCGACGGTCCCGGCGAGGTGGTCGTAGCAGGTGCGGGCGTGGGCGAGGGCTTGCCTGCGGCCGGCCGCCGACAGGGAACGGGGTGCCGGGGTGCGCTCAGGTGCCATGGAGGCGAGGCTCTCGATCAGCTCGGCTACGTGCGGACCGGCCAGCCGCACGTAGCGGTGGCGGCCCTGCCGTTCCTCGGCCAGCAGGTTTCCACGGACGAGCGCGTGCAAGTGCTCAGTCGCGGTCGAGGGCGCCACCCCCGCATGACGTGCCAATTCCGTCGCTGTCCAAGCCCGGCCGTCGAGCAGAGCCAGACAGAAACCTGCCCGCGTGCCATCGGCCAGAAGCTTCGCCACGGTAGCCAGGTCAGGACCGGCTACCTGCGCACGCTGCATGTCCATGCGGTCCATTGTCCCCTGTGACACTTCGGCCTCGGCCGAAACAACCGGTCCCTAGGCTGCCCGCCATGAACACGGCACCTCCCAGCGCCCTGCCCGCACAGACCGTCGCCACCCACCTGGAGATCGAGCCGAGCGTCCTGTACTTCGGAACGCCGGTGGTGCTCCTGTCGACAGAGAATCACGACGGCTCGTTCAATCTTGCCCCGATATCATCCGCATGGGCCCTCGGGCGGACGGTGGTGATCGGACTGGGCCGCGAGGGGCAGACCGCGTACAACCTCGGCAGCCGCCCCGACCTGGTCATCAGCCTGCCGGCCCCTGCCCAGTGGCCGGCCGTGGAGCGGCTGGCGCCGCTGACCGGCCGGAATCCGGTGCCCGCCGGCAAGCCCAAGGGCTGCCGCTTCGAGCCGGACAAGTTCGCCGCAGCAGGCATGACCAGCGAGCCCTCCCGTCTGGTCCGGCCGCCTCGCGTCGCCGGATGCCCGATCCAGTTGGAGGCCCGTGCCGAACGGGTGCAGCCGGATATCTCCGGGGACTTCGTCATCGTCGAGGCCGTCGTGTGCAAGGTGCACGCCGACTCCCGCATCGTCGTTCCGGGCACCGACCACATCGACCCCGCCGCCTGGAGCCCCCTCATTTACAACTTCCGCCACTACTTCGGACTCGGACCGGAACTCGGCCACTCCTACCGCACCCAGACACCCCGCAACTTCGAGGGACCTGCCGCAGCGCCTGCACTCGCCGACATGGCGCCCAACTGAGATCAGGCGGCCCGGCCCGAGCCGGCAGCAGCCGGGCCCTGGGCGCGCGCCGTCCCGGTCGGCCTCAGCCCCGCCCGCCGCCACCGGACGACCACGCGTTGAGCGCCCGCACGGCCTCCTCCAGCTCCCGCCGCCTGGCCCGCTGCTTCGCCAGGCGTTGCCTCTCCTGCGCGGCGAGTACGTACGGCCGGACGAGGCGGGCACCCTCGTCCCCCAGGTGGAGCAGGCCGGGCGGCACTCGGAGGGCGTATACGAGGCGTCGCCGCGGAGGAACGGTCGGCGGCCGGGCCGTCGCGGCGAGGGCGCCCGTACCACGGGCCGCGCGATGATCACCCCGCCCCGGAAGTAACCGGCCCAGCAGCGCCCCGAGGAGCGTACGGACAAGCCCGGCCACGCCGCTCACCGGTCGGCCGCCTTGCGCAGTACCTCGGTGAGCTGGTGCGCGGTGGCCGCGTTGCAGTTGCCGAGCGCGACGAGCGGGACACCGTAGCTGCCCGCGAAGCTGGGCAGGTCGACGCCGAGTGACGGCAGCGTGATGCCGTGGTCCTTGAGGGCGGTACGGAGCTTCTCGACGAGGTCGTGTACGTCGTCGGGGGCGATGGGGTGAGTGGGCATGCGGAGGCACCTTCCTTGTGCGCGGAATGGGGCGTGCTGACGTAGGCCCGGGTGATCCCAACGGGCATGCGGAAGAAGGCACTTGGGAGGTCCCCGCGTGCTGCACCGCACTACTTGGACCGTAGGGGCATACGAACCCCGGGGCAAGTTTCTCGGCGTGGGTTAGCTGAGTCGGGTGGAAGCCAGGTGGACCGTCCGCTCCGTCACGCGCGAGACTGTGCGCAAAAAGGGGAAGGTGACATGCCACCGAGGGACAACCCAACGGCCCGCCAGGCTCGACTCGGCGGCGAGCTACGTAAGTTGCGCGAGCGCGCAGGCAAGACCGCCCGTGAAGCGGCCGGGATGATTTCGACCACCCAATCCAAGATGAGCCACATCGAGGCGGGCCGCGTCGGAGTCAGCGAGGACCGCATCCGTCGGCTCGCCGTCTTCTATGCCTGCGACGACGAGGCCCTGGTCGAGGCGTTGTGCGCCATAACGCACGAACATCGCGGACAGTACTGGTGGGACGACTATCGCGGCGTACTTGCGCCCGCATTCCTCGACGTCGCCGAGCATGAGCACCACGCCACAGAGCTGCGATACCTACAGCCCACCACGTTCCCCGGTGTCCTCCAGACCGAGGACCACGCACACACCCTGTTTGCCGGCGCGATTCCGCAACTCCCCCACGAGGAACTGAAGGCCCGCGTCGAACACCGTATGAAGCGGCAGAGCGTCCTGGAGCGAGACACCCCGCCGAAAATCCAGGCCATCATTCATGAAGCGGCGCTGCGTATGCGCGTAGGTGGACGAGAGGTTGCGCGTGGGCAGCTCGAACACCTCTTGTCCATGTCCAAGCGCCCTGGCTTGAGCATCCGGGTCATCCCCTTCACGAGCGAGGACTTCATCGATGTGACGCAAACGGTGATGTACGCGAGCGGTGTCGTTCCGCAGCTCGACACCGTCCACATCGACACCCCGTTCGGCGGCCGTTTTCTGGACTCAGCCGCTGACCTCGTCCGATACCGCACACTGCTCGACCGCGCCGAGCAGGCGGCACTCACGCCCAAAAATTCGCAGAGCTTCATCCACCAGATCACAAAGGAACTGTGAGAGTCCGAGCATGAACAGTGAAATCAAGTGGCAGAAGTCAAGCTTCTCCGGGAGCGGGGCGCAGTGCCTCGAAACCGCCATAGCCAACGGTGAAATCCTGCTGCGCGAAAGCGACGACCCCACCGTCATCGTCACCACCACGCAAGAAAAACTCGCCGCCTTCATCCTCGGAGTGAAGAACGGCGAGTTCGACCATTTCGTCAGCTGAGGGCCGGCTCGGTCACGCGGCTGCGCGCGGGAACTGTTCGGCGTGGCCGTCGGGCCAGCCCTTGCCGGCGAGCCAGTCCTTGAAGCCGGGGAGATTGGGCTGGTCGAGGCCCTCGATGAAGAGGTACTTGCGGGGGATGTCGCCCGGGTGCGCCCACGCGCCATTCGTCGAGGCGCCGCCCAGCCCCTTGGGCTGGTCGCCCTTCAAGGTGCCTTGCGAGAACATTCCGGGTTCGCTCATATCCAGCTTGCGGATTTTCACGTTGACGGCGCTGTCCGGCCCAACGCCCTTGGCGATTCCCGCAGCGCCCTTGATCCCCTTGACGGTGGCGTCCCACATGAAAACATGCTGGTGGTGCCCCATCTTCTCGCTGCCTGCGGAGAGTTTTATCTCAAGACTCTCGGCCGTCTTCAGGCCGTTCGCGTTGAGGGAGAGGCGGAGCTGGTCGAGGCCCGCGCCCTGCTTGTCGACAGCGACGTGGGTGTACTCCCGGGAGTGCCCCTGCGCCTCCGGGGCGCGCTGCACGGGCGCGGATTTCCCCTGACCCGCACCACGTGCTTGACGTTGCAGAGCGTGGGAGACGGCCGCATTTCCCGCGCTCCGCTGGAGCGCCGTCACGGCGTCCGGTGTGAGAGCGGCCCCTTGGGAAAGCGCCGCCGTATTCGCCACGCCCGCCGGTGTACGCGAAGCGGGTATCCGGGATTTCGCCCTTTTCGGAGCCTTACCTGAATCCTGTGCATGCATGCGACAAACCTTCTGGTAAACGAATGCGATCCACGGTACAGGTCCAGGACTTGGCCCGAAACCCCCGCCACGATCTTGCTGCGGCACCGCTCCGACGGGACCTCGCTCCGGGGCGGACGCCGCCCGCCACGGGGCTAGAGAACCGTCGCCCCCGGTGCCGGCGCGACCGCGATCCGTACCGCACGGCACGTCCCCGACGCCGTCAGCGCCGCGGCGACCTTCTCCGCGCCCTCCGGGTCGGCGGCGAGGAACGCCGTCGTCGGGCCGGAGCCGGAGACCAGCGTGGCCAGCGCGCCCGCGGCGGCGCCCGCGTCGAGAGTCGCGGCCAGCGACGGGCGCAGGGAGAGCGCGGCGGGCTGGAGGTCGTTGGCCAGCTCGCCCGCCAGCGCCGTCGCGTCGCCCGCCGCGAGGGCGGCGAGGAGCGCGGGCGAGGCGGCCGGTTCCGGTACGTCGGTTCCGGCCGTGAGGCGATCGAACTCGCCGTAGACGGCAGGGGTGGACAGACCGCCGTCGGCGACGGCGAAGACCCAGTGGAAGGTGCCGCCGACGGGCAGCGGGGTCAGGACCTCGCCGCGGCCGGTGCCCAGGGCCGCGCCGCCGACCAGACTGAACGGTACATCGCTGCCCAACTCGGCGCAGATCTCCAGGAGTTCGGCGCGGGAGGCGCCGGTGCCCCAGAGGGTGTCGCAGGCCAGCAGGGCACCGGCGGCGTCCGCGCTGCCGCCCGCCATACCTCCCGCGACGGGGATGTCCTTCGTCAGATGCAGATGGACGTCGGGGGTGCGGCCGTGGCGGGCCGCGAGGAGGGTCGCGGCGCGGGCGGCGAGGTTGGTGGCGTCGAGCGGGATGTCCGCCACGCCCTCTCCCTCGGCGGTGATCCGCAGCCCGTCGGCGGGGGCGGCGGTGACCTCGTCGTACAGACCGACGGCGAGGAAGACGTTGGCCAGGTCGTGGAAGCCGTCCGGGCGGGCGGCGCCGACCGCCAGCTGGACGTTGACCTTCGCCGGGACCCGTACCGTCACCGCCGCGCTCACCGCGTGCCTCCCTGCTCCCGCTGCTCCTGCTGTTCCTGCCGGCTCGTCGTGCTTCCCGGTCCGCGGCGCGGCCCGTGCTCCGCGATGCGGGCGAACTCCTCGACGGTCAGCGCCTCGCCCCGCGCCTTCGGGGAAATACCGGCGCCGACCAGCGCTTCCTCGGCGGCTGCGGCCGAACCCGCCCAGCCCGCCAGCGCCGCCCGCAGCGTCTTGCGGCGCTGCGCGAACGCGGCGTCCACGACGGCGAAGACCTCTTCGCGGCTCGCGGTGGTCTCCGGCGGCTGCCGGCGGAGAAGCGACACCAGACCGGAGTCGACGTTCGGCGCGGGCCAGAAGACGTTCCGGCCGATCGAACCGGCGCGCTTGACCTCGGCGTACCAGTTGGCCTTGACCGACGGCACACCGTAGACCTTGTTGCCGGGGCGGGCCGCGAGGCGGTCGGCGACCTCCGCCTGCACCATCACCAGGGTGCGCTCCAGCGTCGGGAACGTCGCCAGCATGTGCAGCAGCACCGGCACCGCGACGTTGTACGGCAGATTGGCGACGAGCGCGGTCGGCGCGTTCCCCGGCAACTCGGTGACGTGCATCGCGTCGCTGTGGACCAGCGCGAAGCGGTCGGCGCGGTGCGGCAGCCGCGCCGCGACGGTCGCCGGGAGCGCCGCGGCCAGCACGTCGTCGATCTCCACGGCGGTGACCGCGTCTGCCGCCTCCAGCAGCGCCAGGGTCAGCGAGCCGAGGCCCGGCCCGACCTCGACGACGGTGTCGTCGGGCCGTACGTCCGCGGTCCGCACGATGCGGCGGACGGTGTTGGCGTCGATGACGAAGTTCTGGCCGCGCTGCTTGGTGGGGCGTACGCCCAGCGCGGCGGCCAGTTCGCGGATGTCGGCGGGGCCCAGCAGGGGGCCGGACTCGTCGCCGGTGGTGCTCTCACTCATACCGAAGCCTCGCCGCGCGCCGCCGGGACGCGCCTTTCCGTTGTTCGCTCGCTGCGCTGGTTCACCGGTGCAGCTTACGGGCCGGAGAGGGACGGGACCGCCCGCGGTCAGTAGCCGAAGGCGCGTGCCGTGTTCGCCGCGACGGCGGTGGCGAGCGCGTCCTCGGTCACGCCCTTGACCTCGGCCATCGCCCGCAGCGTGACGGGGATGAGGTACGGCGCGTTGGGCCGGCCGCGGAACGGCGCGGGCGTGAGGAACGGCGCGTCGGTCTCGACCAGCAGCAGTTCGGCGGGGGCCACCGCGAGCGCGTCGCGCAGCGGCTGCGCGTTCTTGAACGTGACGTTCCCGGCGAAGGAGAGGAAGTACCCGGCCGCCGCGCACTCCTGCGCCATCGCGGCGTCGCCGGAGTAGCAGTGGAAGACGGTGCGCTCCGGGGCGCCCTCCTCGCGCAGGATCCGCAGCACATCGGCGTGGGCCTCCCGGTCGTGGATGACCAGCGCCTTCCCGTGCCGCTTGGCGATCTCGATGTGCGCCCGGAACGAACGCTCCTGCGCGGCCATGCCCTCGGCGCCGGTACGGAAGTAGTCGAGACCGGTCTCGCCGACGCCCCGGACGTGCGGGAGGGCGGCCAGTGCGTCGATGGCGGCCAGCGCCTCGTCGAGGGCCGCGTCACCGCCGGGCTCCCGGGCACTCTGCCTCGACCAGCCGTCGGGGTCGCCGTGCACGATCCGCGGCGCCTCGTTCGGATGCAGAGCGACGGCCGCGTGCACCGCGTCGTACGCGGCGGCGGTCTCGGCCGCCCACCGGGATCCGGCGACGTCACAGCCGACCTGCACGACGGTGGTGACGCCGACCGACGCCGCCTTGGCCAGGGCCTCGTCCACGGTGCCCTGCTGCATGTCGAGGTGGGTGTGGGAGTCGGCGACCGGCACCCGCAGCGGTGCGGGCAGCGGCGGCGGGGCGTCCTTCGCGGCCTTCCCGCCCTTCGGGGCCCGCGCCTTCGGCGCGGTGCCGCTCGGGGCGGAGGCGGGCGGGGTGGGCGCGGAGCCGGTGTCGTGCGGGGCCATGGCCGCGATTCTACGAAGCCGCGGCCACGGCCTCACCTCGCGTCACCGGGCGTCCGGGCCCGGCCCGCCGGTCAGCGGCGGTGGTGCTGGAAGGGGTGGAGGAGGTCGGAGAGGTGCCAGTGGTGGCGGTGCGGTGCGCCGTCGGCGGAGCTGCCGGCGTTCTCGGACCGGTCGGCGGACTTCTTCGCCGTACCGCTGCCGCGCTGGTGCAGCCCGGCGATCGCGTGGGACACCTTCGAGACCTCGCCGGCGCGCATGATCCGCACCACGGTGGAGCCGCAGCTGAGGCAGGACGGGCTGGTCAGCGGGGACGGCACCCGCTCACCGTCCGCGAAGTAGACGGCGTGCGTGACGCCCTTGACGTCCGCGTGGTGCTGTATCTCGTACGCCTGCTCCCAGCCGTGGCCGCAGTGCATGCAGGCGAAGGCGTACGCCTCGTGGACGGGTGCGTCGGTGGTGTGGTGGGTGTCGGGGTAGGTGGTGCGGGTGTCCGCGATCTCACTCATGTGCCGCTCCTCTTGTCCGCAGGACAAGGTCTCCGGGGAACCGTGCGTCCCGGATCCCAGTGGACTCCTGTCCCGGGCGAGGTGCGGCGGATGTTCTTACCTGTTGGCCCAGATTTAGCCGACTCCAGGCCAAAGTCCCGGCCGTCCGGAAGCTCCCTTTACCCTTCGAGGCAGACCGTTTACCTTCCGACAGCGGCTTTCGGACAGCGGACGGCGCCGGTCCGGCCCCGGGGTCAGGCCCCCGCGCCCTTCCCTTCGGCCTTCCCCGCGGCTTTCCCTTCCGCTTTCTCCTCCGCCTTCTCGGCGTTCTTCGCGGCCACCACCGCGTCGAACACCTCCCGCTTGGGCAGCCCCGCGTCCGCGGCGACCGCGGCGATGGCCTCCTTGCGGCGCTCCCCCGCCTCCTCACGGACCCGCACCCGGCGCACCAGCTCCTCGGGCCCCAGCTCCTGCGGACCGGCCTCGGGGGCGCCCTCCACGACGACGGTGATCTCCCCGCGCACGCCCTCCGCCGCCCACGCCGCCAGCTCACCGAGCCCGCCGCGCTTGACCTCCTCGTACGTCTTGGTCAGCTCGCGGCAGACGGCGGCGCGGCGGTCGGCGCCGAAGACCTCGGCCATCGCGGCGAGGGTGTCGTCCAGGCGGTGCGGCGCCTCGAAGTAGACGAGGGTGCGGCGCTCGTCCGCGACCTCCCGCAGTTTGCTCAGGCGCTCGCCCTGCTTCCGGGGGAGGAAGCCCTCGAAGCAGAAGCGGTCGACGGGCAGCCCGGACACCGCGAGCGCGGTCAGCACGGCGCTCGGCCCGGGGACCGCGGTGACCTTCACGTCCCGCTCGACGGCGGCGGCGACGAGGCGGTAGCCGGGGTCGGAGACCGACGGCATCCCGGCGTCGGTGACCAGCAGCACCCGGGCGCCGCCGGCCAGCGCGTCGGCCAGCTCCGGTGTCCGGGCCGCCTCGTTGCCCTCGAAGTACGACACGATCCGGCCACCGGGCGTCACGCCGAGACCCTGGGTGAGGCGGCGCAGCCGCCGGGTGTCCTCGGCGGCGATCACATCGGCGGCGGCCAGCTCGGCGGCGAGGCGCGGCGGGGCGTCCTCGATGTCGCCGATGGGCGTCCCTGCAAGTACCAGCGTTCCAGTCACGCCCCCATCCTCCCAGCCCGCGGCCGGCGCCCTCGTCACCCCGCCTGCGGCGTACCCGGCTCTCCACAGGCCGCTTCCCTACGATGGGCCGGGTGACCAGTGACACCGCGACCGACGCCGTAGCCCGCAGCGCCGACCGTCCCGACCGGCGGCCGCCCGCGTGGCAGCGCAGGCTGCGCCGCTTCGGCCACGCCGGCGGCCCCCGGCCCGACGTCCGCACGCGGCTGGTGCCCCCCTTCCCGCAGCCCGGCACCCGGCTGTGGGAGCTGTGCGGGGTGCGTCCGGCGTTCGCCGCGCGGCTGGCCCGCGCGTCGGGCTGGCTCTGGCCGCTGCTGGTGACCCTGCTCGCCGGGGTGCTGCGGTTCTGGCACCTCGGCAGCCCGGACAAGGTGATATTCGACGAGACGTACTACCCGAAGGACGCCTGGTCGCTGCTGCAGTTCGGCTACGAGGGCACCTGGGACAAGAACGCCAACGACGCGCTGGTCGGCCATCCCGCGCGGATCCTGCTGAACTCCGACCCGTCGTACGTGGTCCATCCCCCGATGGGGAAGTGGCTGATCGCCGTCGGTGAGTGGGCGTTCGGGATGAACCCGTTCGGCTGGCGGTTCACGGTGGCGCTGCTCGGCACGCTGTCGGTGCTGCTGGTCTGCCGGATCGGACGGCGGCTGCTGCGGTCGACGGCGCTGGGCTGTCTGGCGGGCGTCCTGCTCGCCGTCGACGGGCTGCACTTCGTGATGAGCCGGACCGCGCTGCTGGACCTCATCGTGATGTTCTGGGTACTCGCCGCGTTCGGGGCGCTGCTGCTGGACCGGGACCGCACCCGGGCCCGGCTGGCGGCGGCGCTGCCGGTCGACGCGGAGGGCCAGGCGCATCCGGACGGCACGGTCGGCGACCGGCTGAAACTGGGCTGGCGGCCCTGGCGGATCACCGCCGGGATCTGCCTGGGCCTGGCCTCGGCGACCAAGTGGAACGGCCTGTACTTCCTCGCCGCGTTCGCGCTGATGTCGGTCCTCTGGGACATCGGGGCGCGCCGCACCGCCGGGGCGCGCCACCCGCTGCGGTCGGTGCTGCGGCGCGATGTGGCGCCCGCGTTCGGCGCGACGGTCGTGGTGGCCGTGGCGACGTACCTGGCGTCCTGGTCGGGCTGGTTCGCCACCAAGGGCGGCTACTACCGCCAGTGGGCGGCGACCCCGGACGGCCACACCGGCTCCTGGACCTGGCTGCCCGACTGGCTGCGCAGCCTGTGGCACTACCAGACCGAGGTCTACTCCTTCCACACCGGCCTGACCACGCCGCACACCTACCAGTCCAACCCCTGGAGCTGGCTGGTCCTGGGCCGCCCGGTGTCGTACTTCTACGAGGACCCGAAGGCCGGGCAGGACGGCTGTACGGCGGCGGAGGGCTGCGCCCGCGAGGTGCTGGCGATCGGCACGCCGCTGCTGTGGTGGGCGGCGTGCTTCGCCCTCGCGTACGTCCTCTATCGCTGGGCCTTCCGACGCGACTGGCGCGCGGGCGCCGTCCTCTGCGGGGTGGCCGCCGGCTATCTGCCGTGGTTCCTCTACCAGGAACGGACGATCTTCCTCTTCTACGCCGTGGTGTTCGTGCCGTTCCTCTGCCTGGCGCTGGCGATGATGATCGGCGCGATCGTCGGCCCGCCGGGCTCCTCGGAGCGCCGCCGCACCATCGGCGCGGTCGGCGCGGGCGTCCTCGTCCTGCTCATCGTCTGGAACTTCATCTACTTCTATCCGATCTACAGCGGCCTGCCGATCCCGAAGTCGGACTGGCACAAGCGGATGTGGTTCGACACGTGGGTGTGAGGCGCGGGCGGGCGGCGACCGGAGGCGTACGGCGCCGCCCTTCCCCCGGCGGCGGTCCGCAGGGGGGCGCGCATCTTAGTGGCCGGCACTGACAGCCGTTCCCCCTTCCGCATGCGGAGTGCACACCTACGGGAGCCGTGATTCCCGTCACGCCGAGCCGGAGTGAACCCTCCGACCTGGGCCTATGTCGTGGAGATGTGAGCAGTTCCCCGGCATCGCCCGCCGTTTCCCACTCGCCAAACAGCCATGCGAAGCGGCAAGATGGGGCGGCGTCAGGCGCAGCGAGTGGCGGAAGTCACGCAGCGGCCCCCCGGTCGACGCTGTTCCCCCGACCCGCAATACGCGCGAACGCGCGAGGGCCCCAACTCCTGTGGCCGGCCAGAGCTGTTCGGAGTGAGGCCCTCTACCTACCGCGCCCGGTGATCCCGGTCTCCGACGAGGCCGGGATCACCCCTTCTACAGGTGGGACCAGATCTCGCGCGCGATGCGGAACACCGCGTACAGCGGACCCAGCCATCGGGCGCCGGACCGGATCCGGCGCCACCTGCGGCGGTAGCCCTTCCGTGCCTTCTTCGCAGACATGAGGGCGACCTTCCTCTCCGGACCCAGCAGTCGTGGGCCCTATAGGCGGCCACGAATGCCTTCCGGTCGAAGAGGCGGGTTGGTAGCTCAGTAGAGTAGCGCGCCGCACAGACGTGCCAGTCCGTACCGCGGAACACCACCGGCGGACCAACTGGCACCGGGTGCCTGGGGGCTGACATCCCGTCCGGCATACCTCTCTTACCGAACCGCTCTGACCTGGTGACCTTGCAATCGAAGGCACCTGACATCCCGTGTCGCCTCTTCCCTCAAGCGAACCTCAAACTTCGCCCGGAGAGACCCATGTCACACCTTTCTGACCAGGTAATTCCGTCGGTGCACATATGCCGATCAGGGCTGAGCGTCCGCTTTGAGATCGAAGGCACAAAGGCGTCCCCCTGCCCCGCCCGCTCCGCACGGGCCGGGCGGGGAGGGCCGCCGCCCGCCGGCGGGCTGGGAAACGAAGGCCGGCCGGGGCGGAACGCATCGGGTCTTCGCCGGTGGCGGGCGGTCCGCGGGCGGCGCCGGGCCACCGCGGTGCGCGCCGCCTCGGGCCCCGGCCGCCCCGGCCGCGCCCGCGCGGATTTCCGTCCGCCGGGCAACCCCCTTCGCCCTGCGGCTGGTTGACCAGGTATCACCCGCCGCGTCCGGGGACGGGCGCGGCGCTGCCCGTAAGGGTCTGTCCGTAAGGATCCGTCCGTAAGGAGCTTGGTCATGGCGAGTAGGCACAGCCGGCGACGGGTGGGGGCGGTCCTGGTGCCGTTGCTGTCCGTGGGTCTGGTGTTCTCCGGGAGCGCGCCGGTCCTCGCGCGGACACCGGGGGGTGGCGGTACGGGCGTACGGAAGGTGCCGGGCGGGTTCCCGGAGGCGGACATCGCCCATGCCTTCGGGGCGGCGCGGGTCGGCGGGCGGGTACCGGCCACGCGGCAGGTGCCGTTCCGTGTGTACCTCAAGGGGCGGGACGAGGCGGGGCTGGAGCGGTACGCGCGCCAGGTGTCCGATCCGGGGGACGCCGCCCACCACGGCCGGTATCTGACGGCCGATCAGGCACGGGCGCGTTTCGGTCCGGGCGAGGAGCAGGTGGCGTCGGTGACCCGGTGGCTGCGCCGGGCGGGGCTGCGGACGGGCACGCCGACCTCGTACTACGTGCCGGTGACCGGGACGGCGCGGCAGGTGGAGAAGGCGCTCGGCACCACGCTCAAGGACGTCACCAACGGGCGGGAGAGGCCGGTGCACGTCCCGACCGCCGTCACGCCGGTGACCGTTCCCGCGCGGGTCGCGCCGTCGGTGCTGGCCGTCGGCGGGCTCGCGCCCAGCGCCTTCCAGGGCGACGCGTTCGAGGACGATCCGGGCGCGGGCACGGGCGCGGCCGGGTTCCGCAGCGCCCGGGACCGGGGCCGGGCCGCCGTCCCGGACCGGACCGGTGCCCCCGGCGGGTCCCGTGCACCGTCCGGTTCCCGCACCGCCCCGGCCACGTCCCGTGCCGCCGGGGACGGCGCGCACTGCTCCCGCTGGTTCGGCGAGCGTGCGGCGCAGGGCGTCCGGCCGTACGGGCGGACCTTCCCGTGGCAGCTGTGCGAGGGCTACACGCCGCGGCAGCTGCGGCGGGCGTACGGCGTGGACCGCGCCGGCGCCACCGGCGAGGGGAGGACCGTCGCGGTGGTGCTGCCCGGGGCGCGGAAGAACATGGCCGCGGACCTGGACGCCTGGGCCGAAAAGCAGGGCATCCCCGCGCTGCGGCCGGGCCAGTACCGGGAGTACCTGCCGGAGGTGCCGCCGCGGGAGACCCCGGACGGCGAGCACGAGCAGATACTCGACCTGGAGTCCGTCCGCGCCATGGCGCCCGGCGCGGACCTCGTGTACGTCGCCGCGGCGAAGGCGTCGCCCGCACCGGCGCCGATGTTCGACGCGGTGGCGAAGGTCGTCGACCGGCACCTCGCCGATGTCGTCTCCAACTCCTGGTTCCTCGGCGTCGAGGAGCAGATGTCCGGCGATGTGACCGCGAGCATGCACCGGCTCTTCGCGCTCGGCGCCGTCCAGGGCGTCGGTTTCACCTTCGCCTCCGGTGACGCGGGCGACTCGGTCATCCCGCGCGGCGACATCCCGCACGACCGGCCGGCCGTCGAGTACCCGGCGTCCGACCCGCTGGTGACCGCCGTCGGCGGCACCAGCCTGGTCCTCGACCGGGACGGCCGGCGCCGCTACGAGACCGGCTGGGGCGAGGCGAGCAGCTGGTACGACCTGAAGAAGGGCACCTGGAGCACACCGCTGCCCGGCGTCCTCTCCGGCGGCTCGGGCGGCGGCGTCAGCGCGCTGTTCAGCCGCCCGTCCTACCAGGACGGCGCCGCGCCCGGCGGCGCCCGCTCGGTCCCCGACCTCGCCGTCGACGGCGACCCGCAGACCGGGCCGGCCATCGGCTACCTCAACACCTCCGACGCACCGGGCCGTTACGAGACCGATGTGGCCGGCGGCACCAGCGCGTCGGCGCCGCTGCTCGCCGGGATGCTCGCCGTCCTCGGCGAGCGCGACGGGCGGCCCGTCGGCTTCGCCAACCCGTACCTCTACGCCCTGCGCGGCGGCCCCGCGCTGCACGACATCACCGGCGCCCCGCAGGGTCCGGGCGTCCGCAGCGGCGTCGTGTCGTACACCGCGGACACCCCCGGGAAGCTCCTGGTGCACACCTTCGGGCAGGATCCCGGGCTGACCGCGGGCCCCGGCTACGACCACATCACCGGTCTGGGCACGCCCGCGCCCGCACTGTTCGCGGGCCCCGGGCGGCGGTGAACGCGGCTCCGCGGCGGGGCCCGCCCCGCCGCGGAGCGCCCCCGGCCTGCCCCTTTACAACAAGGGGCCCGCCGCGCACCGGACCGTTCATGCGACCGTGCCCCGATCGAGACGGACCGGCACTCTCCGGGTTTCCGCCGTCCCATAGAGTGCCCATCAGGCCCCGGCGACGCGGGGTGAGGCATTGGGAGGGGAACGGTCGTATGCGCCGTGAGGTGAAGTACGGGCTGATCGGCGGATCCGCGGTGTTGGTCGCCGGGGTGGCCGGGTTCGCGCTGTTCGGCGGCGGTTCGAACGACCCGGCGGCGCCGGGCGTGACGTCCGCCGACGGCAAGAACGGCGGCGCCCCCCGCAGCGGACCGGCCACCGCGCAGGAGATCGCCACCACCTCCCGGGACTTCCTGGCCGCCTGGCAGTCGGCCGACGCCGCGAAGGCGGCGGAGCTGACCGACAAGCCCGGTCCCGCGAAGACCGCGCTCGCCTCCTTCGCCAAAGAGGCCCATTTCAGCCGCGTCACCGTCAAACCCGGCACCCCCAACGGCGACAAGGTGCCCTACACCGTCACCGCGCAGATCTCCTACCAGGGCCACCAGGCGCCGTACTCCTACACCTCCGCGCTGCACGTGCGGCGCGACGGCGCCACCGGCAAGCCCCGCGTCGACTGGAACCTCGCGGTGCTCCACCCCTCCCTCGGCGAGGGTGACTCGCTGCGCACCGGCCCCTCCGGCCCCGCGCCGATCAAGGCGGTGGACCGCCACGGCAAGGAGCTGACCGCCAAGGACCACCCCGAGCTGGGGACCGTCCTGACGGGGCTGCGCGACAAGTACGGCGACAAGGCGGGCGGCACCCCCGCGGTGGCGCTCGCCATCCACCACACCGCGGACGGCAAGGACGACCTGAAGCACGACACGACGCTGAAGGTCCTGGGCAAGGGCACGCCCGGCACTTTGAAGACGACGCTGGACGCCTCGCTCCAGACCCTCGCGCAGAAGCAGGTCGACGCCCGGAAGAACGCCTCCGCCGTCGCCATCAAGCCCAGCACCGGCGAGATACTCGCGCTCGCGCACTCCCCCGCGACCGGCTTCAACGTCGCCACCGGCGGCTCCCTCGCCCCCGGCTCCACGATGAAGATCGTCACCGCCGCGCTGCTCATGGACAAGGGCCTGACCTCGCCCGGCAAGCAGCACCCGTGCCCGAAGTACACGACGGTCGCCGGCTGGAAGTTCCACAACGACCAGATGAGCGAGATCCCGGACGGCACCTTCGCGCAGAGCTTCGCCGCGTCCTGCAACAACGCCTTCATCGGCCAGGCGAAGAACCTCAACAACGACGATCTGACGGTGGAGGCGCGGGACGTCTTCGGCATCGGGCTCGACTGGAAGACCGGCATCCCGACCTTCGACGGCACGGTGCCGGTGCAGGACGGCGCGCAGATGGGCGCGTCCCTGATCGGCCAGGGCGGGGTGCGGATGAACCCGCTGAACGTCGCGTCGCTCGCCGCGACCGCGCAGGCGGGCGTCTTCCGCCAGCCCTACCTCGTCTCCCCCGACCTCGACCACCGGAAGCTGGCCACCGCGGCGCGCCGGATGAAGCCGGAGACCGCCGCCGGGCTGAAGTCGATGATGCACACCACCGCTGTGGCCGGTACGGCGGTCAAGCCGATGGCCGGGCTCAGCGGTGACATCGGTGCCAAGACCGGCTCCGCCGAGGTCGACAACCAGAAGAAGCCGAACGCCTGGTTCACCGCGTACCGCAACGACATGGCCGCCGCGGCGCTCGTGCCGGCCAGTGGTCACGGCGGTGACAACGCCGGGCCGGTGGTCCGCGCCCTGCTCTCGGCGGGCTGAGCGCCCCGCGTCCGCGTCACACCGCCCCGTCCCGCCTTCCCGGCGGGGCGGGGCGGTGTTGTGAGACCCCGCAGGTGAACACGGAGTGACCGGCAGGAATCCACCGTCCGATCTTCCAGTGAGAGACTGCTCACCTTTTCATCGCGTGGCCCGTACACCCTTCGCTAGCGTGCGGGGCATGAGCGTCTTCCCGCGCAACCTCCCCGTCCCGGCGGCCGATCGGGCGCGTGCCCGGCGGGCCGCCCTCATCCGCCGGCGCCGTGCCGCCGCCCCCGCGGCGAACTCCGCCGAGCCCACCGCATGACGCCGCTCGTCGTCGTGGCCGTGCTCATCGCCGCGGTCACCCACGCCAGTTGGAACGCCATCGCCCACGGCATCCGCGACCAGCTCCTCGCCTTCACCCTGGTCGGCGGGGCGGGCGCCGTGTGCGGCCTCGCCATCCTCCCGTTCGCCCCGCTCCCCGCCGCCGGTGCCTGGCCGTATCTCCTCGGCTCCGCCGTCCTGCACGTCGTCTACCAGATGCTGCTGATGCAGTCGTTCCGGCTGGGCGAGTTCGGGCAGATGTATCCGATCGCCCGCGGTACCGCGCCGCTGGTCGTCACCGTCCTCGCGGCGCTCTTCGTCGGTGAGGTGCCGGGTGCCTGGGCGCTCGCCGGGGTGGCGCTGGCCTCCGCGGGACTGCTCGGCGTCGCCCTGTGGGGGCTGCGCGGTTCCGGGGCCCGCCCGCAGTGGCCGGCGCTGCTCGCCGCCCTCGCCACCGGCCTGGCCATCGCCTCGTACACCACCGTCGACGGGCTCGGGGTCCGCGCGTCGGGCACCCCGCTCGGCTACATCGCCTGGCTGATGCTGCTGGAGGGCATCGCCATCCCGCTCTGGGCACTTTCGGTGCGGCGGCGTCAACTCCTGGGCCAGCTCCGGCCGTTCGCGTGGCGCGGGATGGCCGGCGGGGTGCTGTCGGTCTTCGCGTACGGGCTGGTGCTGTGGGCGCAGACGCAAGGGGAGCTGGCGCCGATCGCGGCGCTGCGGGAGTCGTCGATCATCGTCGGAGCGGCGATCGGCGCGGTGTTCTTCAAGGAGCGTTTCGGTGCGCCGCGGATCGCGGCCGCCGGGCTGATGGTGGTCGGCATCGGGCTGATGCTGCACAGCTGACCAGCCGTACGAACGGGGGCTCCGGTACCGCGCCGGGGCCCCCGCGGCGTTCAGCCGACTGTGGCCAGCGCCCGGACGAGGGCCTGGGCGCGGGGGTCGGCGGTGACGCCGCGCTGCATGCCGTTGGTGACGTAGCCCAGCGCGAGGCCCGACTCGGGGTCGGCGAAGGCGAGCGCGCCGCCGCGCCCGGGGTGGCCGAACGAGCCGGGCGCCAGCAGCGGGGAGGCGCCGCTGTGCAGCATGAAGCCGAGGCCGAAGCGGGTGGTGACGACGAGGGTGCGGTCCGGTCCGGCGGACTCCTCGGTACGGGCCAGGGTCAGCGTGGCGGGCGCGAAGAGACGCGGGTGTCCCGCGCCGGTGCCGTCGGCGTCGACCGGGCCGATGAGCGCGGCGTAACAGCGGGCCAGCGAGCGGGCGGTGGCGATACCGGCGGAAGCCGGCAGCTGGGCGGCGCGGTAGGCCGGGGCGTTCTCGTCGGGCGCCGGGGTGATGGCGGCGAAGGCGCGGCTGGTGAGGGACGCCGGGTCGCGGTACGCCTCGGCGACCGCGCGCTTGGGGCGCACCCGCAGGCCGCCCGCCGGGTCCGTCTCGGGCGGCCTGACCTCGGCGAGGCGTCCGGCGCGGGCCTGCTGACCGGGCGGCAGGCCGAGCCAGAGGTCGAGGCCGAGAGGCCCGGCGATCTCGTCGGCGATCCAGGCGCCGATGGTGCGGCCGGTGACCCGCAGGACCAGCTCCGCCAGGAGCCAGCTGTAGGTCTGGGCGTGGTAGCCGTGGTCGGTACCGGGCGTCCAGACAGGGGCCTGGGCGGCGAGGGCGGCGGGGCCGCTGACGCCGTCGACGGCCTGTCCGGGGGTGAGCGGGGTGTCGAGGACGGGCACCCCGGCGCGGTGCGAGAGCAGATGGCGGACGAGGACGCGGTCCTTGCCCGCGGCCTTGAACTCCGGCCAGTACGTACCGACCGGTGCGTCCAGGTCGAGGAGTCCGCGCTGGTGGAGCAGGAGCGGGACGACGGCGGCGACGCCCTTGGTGGCGGAGCGGACGACCTGGGCGGTGCCCTGCTCCCAGGGGGCGTCGGGGCGGCCGTCGGCGGCGGGGCCGAGGTCGTCGCCGCCGTCGCCGTGCTTCGTACCGGCCCAGAGGTCGACGACCTTGCGGCCGTCGCGGTAGACGGCGACGGCGGCGCCGCGCTCGCCGCGGCGGGTGAAGTTGGCCGTGAAAGCGTCCCGGACCGGCTCGAAGCCGTCCTCGACCCTGCCCTGGACGTCCACCACTGTTTCCCGCTTCCCACTGTTCCGTCGCTTTGGTGACCCATCAATGGTGCCTCGCGCGAAGTGGTGCTCATGACCGGAGCCGGGCGGCGTGGCCTTCGTCACAGCCGCCCGGGGCCACGTCAGCGGGCGTGCCGGGCACCCCTGGTGACCGGCGGCGGGCCGAACCGGCGCCCCGGTACGGGGCGATGGACGTGCGCGGACCGGATGACGCGGCGCGGGGCCCCACTTCCCCCGCCGGGCGGCCGGGCGGCGGGGCGCGGCGGCCGGACGGCTCGGCGCGAGCGGACGGCGGCCCGGCGCGGGCCCGGAGCGCCCGGCCCGGAGCGTCCGGTCCGGTCACGGGCACCGCGCCCCGCACCGGCCGGTTCTCCTGTGGACCGCCCGGCGCCCCGTGTGCCCCAGCCGCCGGGCCCGCGCCGCGGCCCCGCCGTGCGCCCCGGCCGAGTTGCCGCCCCCGGCGGGCGGCGGAACGATGAGACGGGTGAGCGACGCACGCGAGGCCGTCGGGCCGCACCCGGAACCGGATCCCGCCGCACCGCCCGGAAGGCTGCGCCGGATGCCGGTGCCGCCGGGCCCGCCACCCGCGTCCTACCTGCGGTATCCGCATCTGAGCGGCGAT
Source organism: Streptomyces sp. NPDC027185 (assembly GCF_055567035.1). Taxonomy (NCBI): domain Bacteria; kingdom Bacillati; phylum Actinomycetota; class Actinomycetes; order Kitasatosporales; family Streptomycetaceae; genus Streptomyces; species Streptomyces sp. NPDC027185. The sequence continues at coordinate 156,696 of NZ_JBVHRF010000006.1, forward strand.
CTGGTCTGCTTCACCGCCGAGGACGACCTGTGGGTCGCGCCCCTCGTACCCGAGGGCGACGAGCCGGAACGGGCCTGGCGGCTGACCGCCGACCGCACCCGGGTGGGCCATCCCCGCTTCTCCCCCGACGGCCGCCATCTGGCGTTCACCTCCTGGCGGTCGCTCGACCCGGAGGTGCATCTCGTACCGGTCGAGGGCGGGCCCGCACGACGGCTGACGTACTGGGGCAGTACGGACGCCCGGGTCTGCGGCTGGACGCCGCCGGACCAGGACGGCGCCAGCCACATCCTGGCGGTCGCCTCGCACGGCCAGCCGTTCTCGTACTACTCGTGGGCGTACCGGCTGTCCGCCGAGGGCGGGCCCGGACTGCGGCTGCCCTGGGGGCCGGTGTCGGACATCGCCGTCGCCGAGGTGGCCGGGGAGCGGCGCACGCTGCTGCTCAGCGGGAAGCCGCCGCACGAGCCGGCGTCGTGGAAGCGGTACCGGGGCGGCGCGATGGGCCGGATGTGGCTGCACGGCACGCGGCTGCTGCCGAAGCTGCGGGGCCATCTGGACGCGGTGATGTTCACCGCCGGGCGGATCGCGTTCCTCTCCGACCACGAGGGCGTGGGCAACGTCTACTCCTGTCTGCCGGACGGCTCCGACCTGCGCCGTCACACCGATCACGGTGACTTCTACGCCCGGCACGCCTCGACCGACGGCTCCCGCATCGTCTACCAGTGCGCCGGTGACCTCTGGCTGGTCGACGACCTCTCCCCCACGGCCCGGCCCCGGAAGCTGGCCGTCCGGCTGGGCGGGCCGCGCACCGGGCGCCGCACGTACCAGGTGCCGACCGCCTCGAACGTGACCTCGCTGGCGGTGGACACCACCGGGCGGGCCAGCGCGGTCGGGGTGCGCGGCAGTCTGTACTGGCTCACCCACCGCGACGGCCCGGCCCGCGCCCTGCACGACGTACCGGGCGTCCGGGTGCGGCTGCCGGAGATGCTCGGCGACACCGGGCGGATCGCGTACATCACCGACGCGGAGGGCGAGGACGCCGTCGAGATCGCCGGGCTGCCGCGGGCCAGCGGGGTGGGCGCGCCGCGGCGGCTGGCGGCGGGGCGGCTGGGCCGGGTCCAGGAGGTGGTGGCGTCGCCGGACGGCACCCGGCTGGCGGTGGCCGCCCACGACGGCCGGCTGCTGCTGGTCGACGTACGGCGGCCCGAGGAACGGGCGGCCGAGGAGGCGCCCGCGGTGGAGGGCGACGAGGAGCCAGGAGATCCCCAACTCCCGGACGAAGTCGCGGAGTTGATCCGGTCGGCCAACGGTCCGGTGCGGGATCTGGCGTTCTCACCGGACTCGCGGTGGCTGACCTGGTCGCATCCGGGGATCGGCCGGTCGCTGCGGCAGATCAAGATGGCCCGGCTCACCGACCGGATGATCGTGGACGTCACCAACGGCCGGTTCGAGGACGAGCAGCCGGTCTTCACCCGCGACGGCCGCTATCTGGCGTTTTTGTCCTGGCGCGGCTTCGACCCGGTCTACGACGTGCACACCGGCGATCTGTCGTTCCCGCTGGGCTGCCGCCCGCATCTGGTCCCGCTGTCGTCCGCGACGCCGTCACCGTTCGCCCTGTCGCCGGAGGGCCGCCCGGCCGCCGGCGGGCTCGACCCGGACGAGAACCCGCCGGTGGCCGAGGGCCCGGTGCTGGTCGAGGTGGAGGGGCTGGCGGACCGGGTCACGCCGTTCCCCGTGGCCGCGTCCAAGTACTCGTCGCTGCAACCGGTCGCGGGCGGCGGTCTGGTGTGGCTGCGGTGGCCGATCTCCGGGGCGCTCGGCGAGACGTTCGCCAGCCCGGACAACACCTCGGGCCAGCCCACCCTCGAACACTTCGACCTGGTCAAGGCGCGGCGTACCGAACTGACCTCCGCGCTCGACCGGTTCGCGCTCAGCGGCGACGGCACCCGGCTCGTCGTCAATGACGAGGGCGACCTGCGGGCCGTCCCCGCCACCGAGCAGGCCGACAGCGACTCCACCGTCCACCTCGATCTGCGGCGCATCCTGCACGAGGTGCACCCGGAGGCGGAGTGGCGGCAGGCGTACGAGGAGGCGGGCCGGATCGTGCGGGCGTACTTCTGGGACCCGGGGATGTCCGGTATCGACTGGGACGGGGTGCTCGCGCAGTACCGTCCGCTGCTGGACCGGGTCGCCACCCCCGACGAGTTCGCCGATCTGCTGCGGGAGGTCCTGGGCGAGCTGGGCACCTCGCACGCGTACGTCGCCGGGGCGCGGCGCAACGAGGGGCCGCCGCACTACCAGCGGGCGATGGGGCTGCTCGGCGCCAACTTCGTTCCCCGCGAGGGGCGTTGGGTGCTCAAGCGGATCCTGCCGGGCGAGTCGTCGGACCCCAAGGCCCGCTCGCCGCTGGCCGGTACCGGCATCCGGGAGGGCGCGGCGCTGACGCATGTGGACGGCCGCCGGGTCGATCCGGTCGCGGGGCCCTACCCGCTGCTGTCGGCGGCGGGCGGCACGACGGTGGAGCTGACGTTCGCCCCGGCGGAGGGGTCCGGGCCGCCGCGCCGGGTGGCGGTGGTGCCGCTGGTCGACGAGCGGCCGCTGCGCTACCAGGACTGGGTGCAGCGGCGGCGGGCGGTGGTCCGGGAGCTGAGCGGCGGCCGGTGCGGCTATCTGCACATCCCCGACATGGGCGGCTCCGGCTGGGCGCAGTTCAACCGCGATCTGCGGATGGAGGTGTCCCGCCCGGCGCTCATCGTCGACGTCCGCGGCAACGCCGGCGGCAACATCTCCGAGCTGGTCATCGAGAAGCTGACCCGCACCATCATGGGCTGGGATCTGACGCGCGACGCGCAGCCCGTGTCGTACACGCAGAACGCGCCGCGCGGGCCGGTCGTCGCGGTCGCCGACGAGATGACCTCGTCCGACGGCGACATGATCACCGCGGCGTTCAAACTCCAGGGCATCGGGCCGGTGGTGGGCCTGCGCACCTGGGGCGGAGTGGTCGGGATGACCGGCCGCCACCGGCTCGGCGACGGCACGGCGATCACGGTGCCGATGAACGCGGCGTGGTTCAAGGTCTACGGCTGGGGCGTGGAGAACCACGGCGTCGAACCCGACATCGAGGCCCTGCGCTCCCCCCTGGACTGGGCCGAGAACCGCCACCCCCAACTCGGCGTCGCCGTCCGCACCGCCCTGGAACTCCTCGACCGTCACCCGGCGGCCGTCCCGCCGGACCTGTCGGACGTCCCCGATCTGCGGCGACCGGAGCTGCCGCCACGGGGGGCGGAGGGGTAATCCGCGCGGTGCCGGCGCCTGGCACCGGCACCGCGCCGACCAGGGGCGATGCCACCCAGGAGCGACCAGGAGCGCCCAGAAGCAGCGATACGGGCCCCGGCCCCCGTACGTCTCCGTCCGTCACGTCTCCGCCCGTCACGTCTCCGTCCGTGCGGGCCGGAGCGCGGAAGGCGCACCCGGACCGGTGGTCCGGGTGCGCCTTCGGTGTGCGGGCGGGCCGCCGGGGTCAGTACCCGGCGGGCTCCTCCGTGCCGGGGTCGCGGGCGCTCTCGCCCGTCCCGTCGGCGGGCGGTGCGCCGCGGCGGGCCGCTTCCGCGTCGGCCTCCGCGCGTGCCCGCTGTGCCAGTTGTTCGGCCTTGGCCTGGAACTGCTCCCTGAGCCCCATGCGGTTCCTCCCGTCGGACGTCGGGTGCCGGACGCGACCAGCCTGGCATGTGCTCCGTCCGGCCGCATTTCGATCACCCCGGGGCGGCGGACCGGGCGGACCGGTGATCAACAGGGCGGCGGGGGTTGCCGGTTGGCCACCGGGCCGGAGCGCGGACGGCCACGGCGGGCACCACGCCGACCGGCGCCCCGGCCACGGGCCCAGGCACCCGGCGTCCCGGGACCCGCCGCCCCGCTCACCGCCCGCCCCGGCGCCGCCCCCTCACCGCTCCACGCGCGCCTTCTCGTCCGCCTCGCCGCCGGCGCCGACCAGACCGAGGCGCATCCCGTCGAGCCGGTCGCCGAACCGCCGCATCTCCCGCTGACCGACCGTCCCGATGAGCGCCGGGAGGTAGCCGCGGACCGACTGCATCCCGCGCAGCCACCACTGGCCGTAGACGTGCGCGGAGCGCCGCTCGACACCGTCCGCGATCCGGTCGACGGCGGGCCCCAGCGGATACGTCTTGTTCGACGGCCAGGGCAGCCGCGAGCGCAGCTCCCGCATCAGGTCGTCCCTGTCGGCGCCGCGCACCATGTCCGTATCGGTCCAGCTCAGATAGCCCACGCCGACCCGTACGCCCTTGTGGCCGACCTCGCCGCGCAGACTGTGCGCGAACGCCTCGACGCCCGATTTGGAGGCGCAGTACGCCGTCATCATCGGCGCCGGGGTGAGCGCGGCGAGCGAGGCGATCTGGAGGAAGTAGCCGCGCGACTCCATGAGGACGGGCAGGAAGGCGCGGGCGGTGACCGCGCCGCCGATGAGGTTGACCTCGATGACCCGCCGCCACGCGTCCGGATCGGAGCCGGCGAACGGGCCGCCGGTCGCGACCCCGGCGTTGGCGACGACCGCGTCCACCTTCCCGAAGCGCTCCTTCACCTCGGCGGCGACCCGCGCCATCGCGAGATGGTCGGTGACATCGGCGTACCAGTGGTGCGCCGGTCCGCGCAGCGACACCGCGACCTCGCGCAGCGCGTCCGGCTCCAGTCCGACCAGCGCGAGGGTGGCGCCGCGCGCGGAGAGTTTGCGGGCCAGCAGCTCACCGACCCCGCGCGCCGCCCCGGTCACCACCACGACCTGGCCCTGGAGCCCCTTACGTCCGCTCATGCCGCTTCCCCCTTCGCCTTGCCGTCCTTGCGCCGCGCGGCGCCGTCCTTCTTCCCGGACGGCGCACCGGCCGCCTCCTCTTCCGCCAGATGCGCGGTGACCAGCGCGCGCAGCCGGGACGTCACCGCGCCCGGGTCCTCCAGCGGCGTCATGTGGCCCAGCCCCGGCAGCTGTGTCAGCCGGCGGCAGTCGGGCAGGACCGAAGCCAGCCGCCGGGCGAGCACCGCCGGGGTGAGCCGGTCCGCGGTGCCGACGAGCACCTCCGACGGGACGTCCAACCGCGCGGCGCCGCCGGTGAGTTCGAGCCCGTACAGCACCCGGCCCCAGCCGCCGCGGACGCCGGTCGGGCAGGCGTGGACGATACGGGCGCACGCCTCGACCTGTTCGGCGGCGGAGGCGGCGCCCATCGTGGCGTACTTCAGGGCCGCCTTCGAGACGGGTCCGACCGGGCCGAGCGGGGCGCGGGAGTGGAGCATCAGCCGGTGCGCCCGGCGCCGACCGCGCGGGGTGCGCAGCGGAAGGACCCGCGCTTCGGCGGGCAGGTCGGCCGCGCCGGTGCTGCACAGCAGGACGGCGGCGGCCCGCTCGCGCAGGACGGGCCGGTCCGCCGCCGCCATGATCGTCATGCCGCCCATGGAGTGGCCGCCGATGACGGCCCGCTCCCCGGGTGCCAGCGTCGCCTCCAGGACGGCGGTCAGGTCGTCGGCGAGGGCGGCGGTGCTGTAGCCGCCGGGCCCGGGGGCCGGGCTGCGGCCGTGTCCGCGCTGGTCGTAGACGATGACGCGGTGGTCGGCGGCGAGGTCGCGGACGATCGGCGCCCAGAAGGCGGTGGAGCAGGTCCAGCCGTGGGCGAGGACGACCGCCGGGGCGCCCTCGGGCCCGTGGATCTCGGTGTACAGCCGGGAGCCGCCGGAGGCGACGTACCGCGCCCGGCGGGGCGCCGGCGGGGCGTACGGTCCGCTGATGACGTGTCCGGGGCGCTTCATACGGCGACCTCCTCGGCGGTGGCGGGGGTGCGGCGGCGGGCGGCCCGCGGCCGCAGCAGGGCGTACTCGGCGAGGTCGACCTGGCGGGTCTCGCGCCGGAATTCGGCGGTGGTGCCGGGCCAGGCGGTGGTGTTGCGGCCGTTGGCGTCGAGGTACCAGCTGTCGCAGCCGCCGGTGGTCCACACGGTGCGTTCCATCCGCCGCTGCATGTGGTCGCTCCAGGCGGCGACCGCCTCGGGGCGGGCGTCGAGCGCGATCCGGCCGCCGAGGACGTCGAGTTGGCGCAGGTAGTCGGCGAGGTAGTTCAGCTGGGACTCGATCATGAGGATCATCGAGCTGTTGCCGAGGCCGGTGTTGGGGCCGATCAGGGTGAGGAAGTTGGGGAACCCGTCGGCGCTGGTGCCCCGGAGCGACGCCATACCGTCCTTCCACCGTTCGGCGAGGGTGACGCCGTCGGCGCCGGTGACGCGCTCGGCGATCGGCATGTCGGTGACGTGGAAGCCGGTGCCGAAGATGATCGCGTCGGCCTCGGTGCGGCTGCCGTCGGAGCCGATGAGGGTGGAGCCGTCGATCTCCCGCAGTCCGGCGGCGATCACGTCGACATTCGGGCGGGCCAGCGCCGGGTAGTAGCTGTTGGACAGCAGGATGCGTTTGCAGCCGATGCGGTAGCCGGGCGTGAGTTTGGCGCGCAGTGCCGGGTCCTTGACCGCCCGCCGCAGGTGCGCCCGGCCGACGGTCTCGACCAGACCGAGTTCGCCCGTCCGCTTGGTGAAGGCGCTGACCTGGAGCTCCCGGATGCCCCAGAGGAGCCCGCGGCGTGCGGCGCGGGTGGCGGGCACCTTGGCGTGCAGCCAGCGCTCCAGTCCGGTGATCGGGCGGTCGGCGCGCGGCAGCACCCAGGCGGGGGTGCGCTGGAAGAGGCTGAGGCGGCCGACCTCGGGCTGGATCGCCGGGACGATCTGGATGGCGGAGGCGCCGGTGCCGATCATGGCGACGCGCTTGCCGCGCAGGTCGTAGCCGTGGTCCCAGCGGGCGGAGTGGAACACCTTGCCGGGGAAGGTGTCCAGCCCCGGGATGTCGGGGATCTTCGGGTCGGAGAGCGGCCCGGTCGCCGAGACGAGGACGTCGGCGGTGAGCGGTCCGCGGGCCGTGGTGATCTCCCAGCGCAGCGCGTCACCGTCCCACCTGGCGTGTTCCACCTCGGCGTGGAAGCGCAGGTGGGGACGGATGCCGTAGGTGTCCGCGACGTGTTCCAGGTAGGCGCGGATGTGCGGCTGCCCGGAGAAGTTCCGCGGCCACCGGGGGTTGGGCGCGAAGGAGAACGAGTAGAGGTGCGACGGCACATCGCACGCGCACCCCGGATACGTGTTGTCCCGCCAGGTGCCGCCCACCGCTCCGGCGCGCTCCAGGACCACGAAGTCGGTGATCCCCTCCCGGCGCAGTCGTACGGCCGCGCCCAGACCGCCGAACCCCGATCCGATCACCGCCACCCGCACATGTTCCCGCTCGGACATGCCACCGCCTCCCCAGGCTGCAGACTCCGTCGATCACACTTCATCAATCGCGCCAGCAATCACTGGCACAATCGAGAGCGTAAGGCAGCTCCGTACTGTTCGGTAGGGGTCGCGCGCCGGGAAGTTACCGCCGGTTGCACCTGCGGCCGCCGCCCGCACCGCACATAGGGTGACCGGGTGGCCGCGAACGAGAACCCCAACCACCAGCACGAAAAGCGCGAGTTCCGGACGGCGGAACTGGCCGCCGAAGCCGGTATCACCGTCCGCACCCTGCGCTTCTACCGCGAGCGCAGACTCCTCCCGCCGCCACGCCGCGAGGGCCGCATCGCCTGGTACGACGAGCACCACCTCGCCCGGCTCCGCTCCATCACCGCCCTGCTGGACCGCGGCCACACCCTCGGCGGCATCACCGAACTCCTCGCCGCCTTCGAGAACGGCCGCGACGTCGGCGAACTCCTCGGCATGGAGGGCACCTTCGTCGCCCCCTGGTCGGACGAGACCCCCGTCCGCCTCACCCCCGAGGAACTGGCCGACCACTTCAGCGGCGACGTCACCGCCGAGAACCTCGCCGCCTCCCTCGACATCGGCTATCTCGCCGTCGACGGCGACGAGTTCGTCCACACCAGCCGCCGCCTGCTGGACGCCTCCACCACCCTCGTCTCCCACGGCATCCCCCTCGCCGCCGTCCTCCAGGCGGGCCGCGCCGTCCGCACCCACGCCGACGCCATAGCCGCCATCGCGACGACCCTGATCCGCACCCACCTCACCGACCCGCCCACCGGCACACCCCCCGACGCCTGCGACATCAACCACCTCACCCACACCATCGAATCCCTCCGCCCCGTCTTCCAGGCCGTCATCGACGCCGAGATCACCATGGCCATGGACCGCCGCGTCCGCACCGAACTGGACAGCTGGCTACGGGGCGAACGCCCGGACACCGACGAGCCCGGCGACGGGAGGACACCGGCGGACGGCACAGCCGGATAGCCCGGGAAGCCGCAGGTCAAAGGGGGGCGACGAAGGGGCGTTTCGCGGGTGAGCGGCGAAAGTCCCAGCGGTACGCGTTACGCGCAGGCCACGACCAGGAGGGTTCCCTCACTTCGCCCTTCCGGGGGAGGAATGATCCCGGCTTGGATGCCCGAGAATCCGGCAGCCGCCAGGAGGGCCGTCCATTCATCTGCCGAGTGGTCCCACCTGATTACCGCCTTGGCCTCCCTCAGCGGACCCACCGGCTTCATACCCTCGACAGAAGGCTTGTGGGAGAAGGCCAGCACACCGCCGGACGGCATCCTTTTACGGATCAGAGGGAGGAGGTGTTCGGGGTCCGTGAACCAGACGGGCCCGAAGATCGACAGAACCACGTCGAAAGGGCCTTCCGTGCGGGTCAGGTAGTCCGTCACCTCAGCCGTGTGGAAGGTGAGCCCGGGGAGGTGCCCCCATCGAGCTACAGCCTTCCTGTACTGACTCGGTGCGATATCGACCCCGCTGCAGGTGGCCCCGAGGGTGGACAGGTGAGCCAGATTGCAGCCGGTACCGCAGCCCAGTTCCAGAACGGTACGGCCCTGGAGATCTCCAAGGACCGATTCATCAGGGCCGTGGTCCGGGTACTGAGTCCAGTTCAACCACGTGCGGGCGCCGACGGCGTTGACCTCACGCCGTGGGGTTCGCCCCCGCGCGTACCGCTCCCAGGCTTCCACGACCTCCATGCGGCTCCCTTCCGTAGGGGCAACTCCCCTTAAACTCAGGGGAGTTGCCATGATTCACGCGTTCTCACACCTTGCCGCTGTTAGGACTGTCGTGGCACCCGGCGTGGCACTGGGAGCAGTCGGCTCCCTGGGAGGCCCACAACTCCTGATCGATGGCGAAGCCGGAGTCCCGGATGGCCTGGACGGTGCCCTTCAGGACGTGCGGCTGCTCCTCCCCCTCTTCCGGGAGGTGCGGGATGTGGTGAATGTAGCGTCCCGCGTGCTGGACACAGAACGCCATGTAGGTGGCCGTGTCGAGCACGAACGTGTGGACACCCAGGTCCACGGTCTGAGCCGGCCCCATGCGGAGCTCGGGGCGTTCGGCGGAGGTCACCAGGTAGGCGACGGCCTGGCCGAAGATGCGTTCCGCGAGGTCACGCTCCATGGCGTGATCCCGCATGATGAGCCGGACTTCCCGCTCCCAGACCTGGGAGGAGACACAGTTCCGGGGGTTACGGACCTCTACTGCTGTAGCCATCACGGACCTTTCACTCGGTCGTGCTCGCCGGTGTCTGTATCCAGTGAACGGCCCTGGAGAACAGGGAACTTGCACACCCCTTGCACACGGCAGCTCCAGGCGTGCTGGAACCCGATACGGGTATGTGCCGGGCTTGCGAGGATGGCTCCAGCGGTTGTCTCCACGGGTAGGGCTGATCACATGAGCAAGGCCACCGAACTGCCACCGGGCGCGAACCTGGCCGCACTCCGGAAGGAACGGGGGCTCACGCAGAACCGGCTGGCGCGGCTGGCCGGTGTCAGCGTCTCCCTGCTGTCCAAGATCGAGGTAGGCGACCGCACTCTCACGCCCGCGATCGCCGCCGCGGTGGGCAGGCCGATGGGCTTGAGCATGGCCGAGGTCCTGGGCAGAGCCTCGGTGGCCAGGAACGAGGAAGGCCGCCTGTCGGACCTGCGATCGGCCGTTCGGGACTACGACCTGCCGGCACGCCGGAAGGTCCAGGAGGACGCTCTCACGGCGTCCGTGGGCGCCGCCGGGCGGCACAGGGACGCGGCGGAGGTGGACCGGCTCCTGGCCGTACTCCCTGACCTGCTGAGGGACGCCACGACGCACGCGCACACGGCCAACACCGTGGAGAGCTGGATGGCTCTGGCCGAGGTTTACAGCAGCGTCTACTGGCTGGCCGCCCGGCACCGGTGGATGGACATGGCGGAGCTCGCCGTGACTCGCCAGAGGTGGGCCGTCGAGCAGAGGACGAACCCGCTGGGCGTGGCGATCGCGGCCAGGGACCGGGCAGGGGCGTACTTGAACGGCGGGGACTTCGAGGGCGGCCTCATGGTCGTGGACCGGGCGATCGGCCGGGCTCAGGCCGCCCTGTCGGGCCAGGAGAGGGCCTTCGCCGTGGGACTCCTCAACCTGCGCGGGATGACTCTCGCCGGACGCCTCAAGGACAAGAAGGAAGGCAAGAGGGAGGCGGAGCGGCACATCAGGTCGGCCTGGGAGGCCGCTGAATGGTTCGACCAGGACCGGAACCGGCACAGCATGATCTTCGGGCCCCGGAACACGATCACCCACGTTCTGGCCACCCGGCTGGATCTGGGGCGGCCCCGTGAGGCGCTGCGGGTGGCGGAGGATCTGGATGCGGCTCTGGAGGGCCTGCCCGCCACCCGTGTGGCTCCCTCGCACCTGAATCTGGCCAGGGCCCGGCTCGATGTCGGGGACCGTGACGGGGCTCTGGAGAGCCTGTCCGCCGCGTGGGCGGCGGCACCCCAGATGGCCCGCATCCACCCCATGGCGCGGGAGGCGTTCCGCGTGCTGTCATCCCTGCACCGCAGGAGCAACCCGGAGCTCCTGCGGCTCTCGAAGCTGTCGGGGATCCAGGTCTGAGGGGAGCGGGGCAGCCCATCCGACCTGCGAAGACAGGCTGCCCCCGGCGGCCGGCCGGCCACACGTCGAAGAGGGCCGTCACGGCGTCTGGCCGACCTCCGTCACCGCGTTCAAGGCCGACCGCTCCGGCCCCTGACCCCGCCCCCACGAAAACGCCTCCGCGCCGGCGAACAAGCCGATGCCCAGGCGGCCGCGAGGGCGTCCGGCCCGGCGCCCCGCGCCACTCAGTCCCCGTACACCACCGTCACCGGCGCATGATCGCTCCACCGGGTGTCGTAGCTCTCCGCGCGCTCGACGAACGCCTTGGTCGCGCGGCGGGCGAGGCCGGGCGTGGCCATGTGGTAGTCGATGCGCCAGCCGGCGTCCGTGTCGAAGGCGCGGCCCCGGTAGGACCACCAGGAGTACGGGCCGGTGGTGTCGGGGTGGAGGGCGCGGACGACGTCGACGTAGCCGCCGGAGGTTTCGGAGAGGACGTCGGTGAGCCAGGCGCGTTCCTCGGGGAGGAAGCCGGACTTCCTGCCGTTGGCCTTCCAGTTCTTCAGGTCGGCCTCCTGGTGGGCGATGTTCCAGTCGCCGCAGACCAGGACCTCGCGGCCGTCGGCGGCAGCGCGGGTGCGCAGGTCGGTGAGGTACGGGAGGAATTCCTTCAGGAAGCGTTCCTTCTCGTCCTGGCGGTCGGTGCCGACCTCGCCGGACGGGAGGTAGAGCGAGGCGACCGTCACGCCCGGGAGGTCGGCCTCCACGTAGCGGCCGCTGGCGGCGAACTCCGCCGAGCCGAAGCCGACGCGGACGGCGTCCGGCTCGCGGCGGGTGTAGAGCGAGACGCCCGCGCGGCCCTTCGCCGCCGCCGGGGCGTGCACGGTGTGCCAGCCCTCGGGCTCGCGGACCTCGGCCGGGATCTGGGCGGGCTCCGCGCGGACCTCCTGGAGGCAGAGGACGTCGGCGGCGGTCTCCGCCAGCCAGGGCACGAAGCCCTTCTTGGCGGCGGCACGGATGCCGTTGACGTTCACGGTGGTCACGGTGAGCAAGGCGGGCTCCTCAGATTCGCAGGCGACGGCGGTCCCACGCGTTCCCCGTCACGGTGAGCATCCCGGCACGATACCCAGCCCTCCCGGCCTGTCTCCAAAGCCGCTCGCCGGGCCCGGCGGGCGCGCCGTACGCTGTCCGGAATGGATAACGGTGTGGAGATACGTGCGGTCCGCTACGACCACCCCGACGCGGTGGTCCTCGACGCGCTGGTGCGGCGGGAGTACGCCCGCCGCTACGGCGAGACGGACTTCACACCGCTCGACGCCGCGATGTTCGACCCGCCGCGCGGCCGGTATCTGCTCGCGTACGACGGCGGCCGGCCGGTGGCCACCGGCGGCTGGCGGACCGAGGAGGACCCCGCCGAGGGGTACGCCGCCGGGGACGCCGAGATCAAGCGGATGTTCGTGATCGAGGAGGCGCGGGGGCGCGGGCTGGCCCGGCGCATCCTGGCCGCCCTGGAGGCCGACGCGCGGGCGGCGGGCCGTGCCCGGATGGTGCTGGAGACCGGCACCGAGCAGCCGGAGGCGCTGGCCCTGTACGCGTCGTGCGGGTATCTGATGGTCCCCGCGGCGGAGAAGTTCGGGGAGTTCCGGACGTACGAGGACAGCCGGTGCATGCGGAAGGCGCTGGTGTAGGCCCGCTTTCCGCCGCCTTTCCCCGTCCGCCGCCCCTGGCTTCTCGCCCGGGGGCGGCGTTTTCCGTACGTGCCGCCGGGCGCTCCGTCCCCTGTTTGACATGGCTCCGTCCCGCTCTCCATACTCATTCCACTAATCAACTAGCTAAAGGGGTGAGCCGGGTGAGTGACCAGAGCCCATGGGCGATCGAGGCCGACGGTCTGGGGAAGAAGTACCGCCGCGGCTGGGCGCTGCAGGACTGCTCGTTCCGGCTCCCCGCAGGGCGTATCTGCGCGCTGGTCGGGCCCAACGGCGCCGGCAAGAGCACCTTCCTGGGGACCGCGACGCGGCTCGTGCAGCCGTCCGCCGGCTCGCTGCGGCTGTTCGGTGTGCCGGTCTCCGACCCGGCCGTCCTCCAGCGGATCGCCTTCCTCGCCCAGGACAAGCCGCTCTACCCGCGCTTCACCGTCGCCGAGACACTGCGGCTGGGCCGCGAGCTGAACCCCGGCTGGGACCAGGCCCTGGCCGAGCGGATCGTGAAGGCGGGCAACGTCCCGTTCACCGCCAAGGTCGGCACGCTCTCCGGCGGTCAGCGCACCCGCGTCGCCTTCGCGCTGGCCTTCGGCAAGCGGCCCGACCTGCTGCTTCTCGACGAGCCGATGGCCGACCTGGACCCGCTGGCCCGCCACGAGATGGCCGGGCTGCTGATGGCCGAGGCCGCCGAGCACGGCACGACCGTCCTGATGTCGTCCCACATGCTCTCCGAGATGGAGGACATGTGTGACTTCCTCCTCGTCCTCTCCGAAGGACGGCTGCGGATGGGCGGCCCCACCGACGAGCTGGTCCCCGCGCACACCCTGGTGACGGGCCTGGCCGTCGGCAACGGCCTGCCCGACGACCTGACCCGGCAGCACACCGTCGTCGAATCCCGGGTCACCGGGCGGCAGTTCACCGCGCTGATCCGCCCCGGCGGCCCGCTCTCCGACAGCTGGGAGCAGCAGGCGCCCGGCCTGGAGGAGGTCCTGCTGGCGTACCTGCGCTCACCGCAGGCGCCCACGATGATCGCGGACGAGGCCCGCCTCGACGCCGCCACCCCCGGACGTGCCGCATGACCACCGACATCCGGGCGGAACACCGCCCCCGGCAGGAGGGGAACACCCCCGCCATGAGCGACACCACCGCCGGCCGCTCCCCGGGCAGGCTGCTGCGCGGTCTGCCCTGGCTGGTCTGGCGCCGCCACCGCGCGGCACTGACCATCGGCCTCGCCGTCACCGTGCTGCTCACCGCGTACTTCGTGTACCAGCACTTCGCCGTCCTCGACTTCGTCCGGGAGTACGGCGCCGAGCCCGGCGAGAGGACGACACCGGCGTTCGTCAAGCGGTTCGGTACCGCCTTCAACGGCGGGGTGGTACTGCTGAGCGGCCTGCCTGCGCTCATCGGGCTCTTCCTCGGCGCCCCGCTGATCTCCGGTGAGCAGGAGCACGGCACGGTCCGGCTGGTCACCACGCAGTCCGTCAGCCGCGGCCGGTGGATCGCCGCGACGCTGGCGCTGCCGCTGGCCCTCGTCGTGGTCTGCACCACGGCGCTGTCGATGGCGTTCCGGTGGATGTGGGCCCCGGTCCACGTCCTCGCGTTCCACAGCGACTGGCTGAACAGCGGACCGTTCGACGTCACCGGCCCGATGCTGCCCGCCAAGGCGCTCCTCTTCGCGGTCTGCGGTATCGCGCTCGGCGTGGTCCTCAAGCGGGTCCTCACCGCGATGGTCGCCACCGTCGTCTTCATGGGGGCGTTCAGCCTCGTCTGGGAGCGTATCCCCGCCCACCTCGCCACCCTGCGGCGGATGTTCGCCCCGCTCGCCGACACCCCGCCGATCCCGGTGGACGCCATCTACATGGACAACTGGGTGGCCACCGCCGACGGCAAGCTCTACGGCTTCGGCACCTGCGCGGAGACGACCGAGTCGGCCACCACCGCCTGCGAGAAGAAGCTGGGCATCACGCAGAGCGTCACCGACTACTTCGGCTTCGACCAGATGGCCGGCATGCAGTGGCGGGGTTCGCTCCTGATGCTGGCGGCGAGCGCGTTGATCCTCGGCTTCGTCATCTGGCGCGCCCGCAGGCGGCCGCTCTGAGCGCCGGCCGGCCCGCCGCCCCCGGTCACCTGCCGTGCCGCGCTTTGACACCCGGTAGCGGTCGCACCATCATCAATCGGTCGGGCCGTACGGAGTCCGGCACACGCGGCGCACGGCGATCGGGGCGGCCGGGCCCGTACGGGACCGGCGGACGGCCGCGGCAAAGGGAAGAGCCGGAGAGGTGGTGAGCGTGGTCGAGTTCCGGATCGACCGGCGCAGTGGCGTGGCCACCTACCTCCAGATCGTCCAGCAGGTGCAGCAGGCACTGCGGCTCGGCACCCTGGTCGAAGGGGACCGCCTGCCCACGGCGGCGCAGGTCGCGGCCACCACCAAGGTCAATCCGAACACCACGCTGAAGGCCTACCGCGAGCTGGAACGCGAGGGACTGGTCGAGCCGCGCCCCGGCCTCGGCACCTTCGTCAGCCGCACCCTGGCCCGCCCGGAGTCGGCCGCCGACACCCAGCTCCGCGAGGAGCTGCGCGCCTGGATGACCCGGGCCCGTACCGCCGGTCTCACCCGTGAGGACACCCAGGCCCTCCTCAACTCCGTCCTCCAGGACACCTACCAGGACGGCGGCTGAGCCCCGGCCCGGCGGCGGACCCCCGCCGCCGGGCCCGTCCGCCGCCGTACCGCCCCCGGGAGCCCGCGCCGCTCCCGGGGACGTTCGCCTTCCCGGGGCCTGCTCCCACGGCCGGGCCCGCTTGACCCTCACGTCGCGTCAGGGCGCACCCTGAGAGGCGACGGGGGCGGCTCGCCCCGGCCCCCTACGGGCGGGCCGGGGCTCCGCCGCGAGGAACCGCAGGACGGACCAGGACGAAAGGGCGCCGCGATGAGCTACACGGTCGGCCAGGTGTCCCGCTTCGCGGGCATCACGGTGCGGACGCTGCACCACTACGACAAGGCCGGACTGCTCAGCCCCGGCGACCGCAGCCCGGCCGGATACCGCCGCTACACCGACGCCGACCTCGCCCGGCTCCAGCGGATCCTCTTCTACCGCGAGCTGGGCTTCCCGCTCGGCGAGATCGCCACGCTCCTCCAGGCGCCCGACGCCGACCTCCTCGACCGGCTGCGCGCCCGCCACCGCCGGCTCACCGAGGAGATCGCCCGGCTCGGCCGTCTGGTGGAGGTCGCCGAACGCGCCATGGAGGTCCAGCGGACCGGCGTACGGCTGACGCCCGACGAACGGTTCGAGGTCTTCGGCGAGATCGCCTTCGACCTCAGCTACGCCACCGACGCCCAGCACAAGTGGCGCGACAGCGCAGGTCACCGGCGTGCGATGGCCCGTGCCGACACCCACACCAAAGAGGACTGGACCCGTCTGATGGCCCAGGCGACGGACTGGCGCGCCCGTCTGCTCACCGCGTACGACGCCGAGGAGCCCCCGGACGGCCCGGTGGCGATGGGGCTCGCGGAGGAACACCGCGCCCACATCAGCCGCTGGTTCACCCCCTGCCCCACCGATATGCACGCCCGTATCGCCGACGACTTCCTCACCGACCCCCGCGCCTTCGCCCTCCTCGTCCCCCCGTCCGAACAACGCCCCGGTCTCGCCTCCTACCTGCACACCGCCATCCACGCCAACGCGGTACGCGACCCGGGGACGGGGACGGGGACGGCGGATGAGCCCCTGGAGGCGGAGCCCGGGGAGCCCGGCGGGGCGGCCGAAGCCTTCCGATGCGCCGGGCCAGAAGACCCGCCGGGCCAGGACCGGCGCGACCGGTGACCTCCGGACCGGCAGGCCCAGGGGCCTCCGGCACACCGGGACCGAAAGCCCCCAGGACGCCCCGCCCGAAGGCTCCCGGCGCGACCGATGACGTCCGGGTCGGCGAGCCCCGGGGCCCCGGCTGCGCGGGGCCCGAAGCTCCCGGCACGCCGTGCCCGAGACCTTCCGCACGGACCACTCGCCCCCTAGGGGCCCGCACCACGCCCGCTCCCCGGCCACCGCGCCCGTCCCGCCGCACCGGCTGCGGACCGCGCGCCCACGGAAGGCCCACGCCATGAAGATCCTCCTCACCGCCGCCGGTTCGTACGGTGACGTCGCCCCGTACACCGGGATCGGCGCCGCTCTCCTCGCCGCGGGGCACGACGTGGCGATCGCCACGCACGACGGCTTCGCCCCGCTCGTCCGGGCCGCCGGGCCCGAATTCCGGCGGCTGCCCGCCGATCCGGGACGGACGGGCGGCGCCGGGCACGGCGGGCGGGCCCTGATGCGCGCCGCCGCCGCGTTCGCCGGTGAGCTGGGGGCGGGCATGGCCGACGCCGTCACCCCGGATACGGACCTGCTGCTGCTCTCCGCCACCACCGCCCCGCTCGGCCGGCACCTCCGCGAGGCGTACGGCATTCCCGCGCTCGGCCTCCCCCTCCATCCCACCGCCCCCACCAGGGAGTTCGCACCCGTGGTGGCCGGTGGGCGGCACCTGGGCGGCTGGGGCAACCGCCTCGCGGGCCACCTCGCCCCGCGCGTCGTCGACCGGCTGTACGCCGACGCGGCCCGCGCCCTCCGCGCCCGCCTCGGCCTGCCGCCCGCCACCCCGGGCGCCGTCCGCCGCCGCGCCGAGGCGGCCTGGCCGCGGGTGCTGCACGGTTTCAGCGAGGCCCTGCTGCCCCGGCCCGCCGACTGGCGCCCCGGCCTCGACGTCGTCGGCAACTGGTGGCCCTGGCACGCCCCCGACGCCCAACTCCCGCACGAAGTACGGGCGTTCCTCGACGACGGCCCGCCCCCGGTCTTCGTCGGCTTCGGCAGCATGGCCGCCGGCGAGGGCGCACGCCTCGGCGACCTCGCCGTACGGGCACTGCGCCGCGCCGGACTCCGCGGCATCCTCCAATCAGGCACCGCGGGCCTGACCGCCCCCGCCACCGCCCACCCCGGACCGGCGCCCCTCCCGCTCCGTCGGGCCGAGGCCACGGCCCCGGACGCCCCCGGACCCGCCGGCACCGGCCCCCGCTCCGCCACCCCCGGCGATTCCCCTACGGGTGCCCGTACGGATGCCCCCTCCCCCGAAGGCGCCGCCGCGGCTCCGTGCACCACCGCCACCCCCCTCGCGCACGCCTCGGGCGATGTCCTGACCATCGGGGAGGTGCCGCACGCCCTGCTCTTCCCCCGCACCGCGGCCGTGGTGCACCACGCGGGCGCCGGGACCTCGGCCGCCGCGCTCCGCGCGGGCGTCCCGAGCGTGCCCGTACCCGTCACCGCCGATCAGCCGTTCTGGGCCGGGCGACTGGCCGCACTGGAGGCGGCCGTACCCCCGATCCCGTACGCCGCACTCACCGCCGACGACGCCGCCGACCGGCTGGCCGCGGCACTCACCCGGGCCACCACCGACCCCTCCCACCGGGCCCGCGCCGCCGACGCGGCCCGCCGGATGGAGACGGAGGACGGCATCGCCGCCGTCGTCTCCGCCGTGGCCCGCCTGGCGGACTGACCCCGCAGCGACCCGCCGCCACCGCTGGTGCGCACATGGCACTTCCGGAGGGACTGCCACCGCCCCGCCCGCAGCGGCCCGGCACCTTCGCCCGCACCGGGCCCCGAGCAGGCGCGGCACTCCCCCGCTACTCCCCCGCCTCCGGGCGCGCCCGCGCTCCCGCGCTGCGGGCCGTGTCCGCGATGCCCTGGAGCGCGGCCAGATGACCGGTCAACGCCGACTCTCCCGCGTCGGTGAGGGCGAGCCAGGTACGGGGCCGCTTGCCCGCGTACCCCTTGCGGATCGCGACGTAACCGGCCGCCTCCAACGCCGACGCGGCCTTGCTGAGAACCGAGTCGGACACCTGGCAGCCGTCCCGTACGGCCGCGAACTCCGCCTCGTCGCAGGCGGAGAGGAACGCCATCACCGCCAGCCGGGTCGGGTGGTGGATCGCCGCGTCCCACCGCGGCTCCCCGGGCGCGCCGGGTCCGGTCCCGCTCACGCCGCCCCCGGCTCGTCCCGCAGCCGCGCCAGCTCCCGCCGGGCGGCGGCGTTGCGCCACATGAAGTTGCCCCATACGCAAAGGCCCGCGACCACGTACACCGCGAGCCGCGCCGCGAACGCGCCGGTCCCGAGCAGCTGCGCCGCGCCCCAGGTCACCGCGCACACCACCGCCGTGATCAACAACCCGTAGCGGCCCCGCCGCAGCCGCGCCGACAGCGGCACGTACCGCACCACACCCGTACCGCGCGTGGCGAACCACCGTACGAGACGGACCGCCAGAACCCCGGCGAGTGCGACCACCAGCGCCACCAGGACCGGGAAGCCGTCCCGGCCCGCGCTCCAGCTCTGCGTGGCCCCGACCGCCACCACGATGAGCGCGAACACCGGGCCGCACCACGAGGGGAAGATCCGCGCCTGGACCTCGGCCCGCGCCCGAGCCGCCTCCGCCTCCCGCAGCCCGCTCACCGCGTCCGGCGCCAGAACCTCGGCCCCGCAACCCACCGCGTCCGGCGTACTCCCCTGCACCGCCATCACGTCCACCACCCCTCCCGGCACCCGGCCGGGCACCGCACATCGTCCACCCCACCCTGCCACACACTTTCCACTCTGGAAAATACTTTCCCGGGAGGGGAGTGAAGCGGAGCGTGGCCCGGCGCACCGCCCCGGGCCCGGCGACCGCCACCCCCTCACGGCCACCGGACCCCGCCGCGCAGGAGCCCGCTACCCGTACAGGGGGAACAGGTCGTACGGCTTGTACCCACTCGTGGAAACGAAATCAATGGCAGGCCAGATGATCCGGTCGGCGACATACAGAAGGGAGCTGTCATAAGCAGACTCCCCCCTCAGACGCTCGGGCTGTTTGTTGGCCAGGAAAGCGAACGAGTAGCCGTCGTCACGCGAGATCAAGAACCCCATCGTCCCGACCATCCAGCCGCCGTGCCCGGCCGACACCACCCGCCCGGGAATTTTCACCGGGGGAGACGAGGGGGTGACGGGAGGCACATAAACGGGAGGGCCATGGAAGAGCTCCAGCCCCAATCCGTATCCGGGCGCATCATCGGAGCCAACGATCATCTGCGTTTTGGTGCCCCGCGTCAGCACCCCCTCCTTCATACTGAACACACCTATCTCTTTCGCCATCCGCAGCAGATCTATCGGATTGGCCACCCAACCGCCGTGCGAGTCGAACAGACCTACTCTGAGCTTGTAGGGATTCCGCAGTCCCTCACCGAAGTATTCGACTTCGCCGGAGTTCGCGGTGGCGGGCGACTCGGACCCGATATGCATACGGCTGATTCCGCACTTACTGAGAACGGCGTCCTTGGCGTACTGCTCGTAGGTTTTCCCGGTGACCTTCTCGATGACCCTCCCGAGCAGGCAGTACCCGAAGTTGCTGTATTCGTGGAGCAGCCCCGGCGCCCGCATCGGAGGACGCTCGTCCAGCATGTGACCAATGATCTGAGCGTGGGTCCTGCCCGGACTCGTGAACATCGGATCCAGAGGGGCGCCCACCGCGTCCAGGTCCGTCCACCCACTTGTGTGCTTCAAGAGGTGGCGCACCGTGAGCATCGTCGTGAAGCCGCTGTACGGCTTCGACCCGTAGGCGGTACCGAGAATTCCATTGGCTCCGAACACCGTTCGGTCCAGGGTGATTTTGCCTTCCTGGGACAGCCTCATGACGCACGCGGCCGTCACCATTTTCGATATGCTCGCAATGCGGAAAACATCGCTTTCGGTGAGTGCTTCCGAGGCTCCGAACGGCCTCCTGGCCGAGCCGAAAGCGTCAGCATATTCAAGTCTTCCGTCCCGCATGATGGCGATCGAAATCCCTGGCACGCTGTATTTCACCAAGTAGCTACTGATGTCCCGTTCGAGCCTCGCTCCGTAGAGCTCTTCACGCGACCGCCTCTGGTCCGCCAGAAGTTTCGCCAGAGCAATCAAAGCCGGTGGGATATGTATGGTCATGGCGACCTCTCATATGCCTTCCGGGGCAAGCGCCCCCGGTCCGGCCGCTCGGCCGTTCGACCCAGCCCACGAGAATGCGAGTCTCGGCGAGCGCCCCATCGCGTGCCCCGCGCACAGATATTTCCATTTTAGGAGCGTCCGGTACCACTGCATCCGGACGCTCGTTCCCCCGGATGCACGACCGCCCGGCACCCCGGGGAATTCGCCGTACGCAGCGCCCCCGCCCGCCCTGCGCGCATGAGGCGGCCCCCGCCTCCGTGACGCACCCTCACCGCCGCCCACGGACACCCCCGTCAGCAACGGCCCCGCCCCGCAGGGGCCCGGCCCAAGGCACCAACTGGCGCCCATCGCGCCCCACTTGATGCTCTAAAATAACGCCCCCTACTGGACTCTCCTGAACACCAGAAGGAGCGTTGTGGACGCCGAGACGGTGGCACGCGCCTCAACCCCCGGGACAGCGGCACCGACCGGCCGCCCCCACCCCTCCACCGGACTCCCGAACGGCGCCCCGCGATGACCGAACAGCCCCGGCCCGCCCCTTCGGAGCCCCCGCAGCCCCCTACCGGCCAACCGCCCACGTCCACGACCTCGTTCACCGCGCACGCCACCGACCAGGCACGGACCTACCAAGCCGGCCGCGACGTCAACGAGCACCACCACTACCCGGCGCCGCCCGCCCCCGCCCGGCCGAACCGCCCCGTCCCGGCCGGTGTGACCTGGTCGCTGGTCACCGCGGTGATCCTGGCGCTCGGCGCCGTCACCGGCGTGGTCCTGTGGGAGCGGCACAAAACCCCGGCCACCGGCCCGGTCACCGCCACCGGCCCGGCCACCACCCCCGCCCCGGCATCCCCCACACCCACCCCGCGGCAGAGCCCGTCCCCCGACCACCCCACGGACACCCCGACCACACCCCCCGCGACGCCCACCGAACGGCCCGCCGCCCCTGCCGCCTCCGCGGACACCGCCGACTCCGGCCCCGTCCCCAACCCGGCGGCGGGCAACTGCCGCTCCTGGACGACGAGTTCCCAGGCGCCCGGAGTCCAGGTCCGCTCCTGCGCCCGCCGCGACGGGGACCGCCTCTACATGGTCGGCGAGTGGCGCACCACGTCCGGCCACGCCCTCGTGGACGTCTATCTCTGGCTGGAGGACTCCGCCAAGAAGGTCGTCTACCCCGGCCCCGACAAGCGCAACGGCATCGGCTTCCACACCATGCCCGCCTACCCCACCCCCCGCGACGACGCCCCGCAGTGGCGGGAGATCGAGGTCCGCCAGAACCTCGTACCCGGCGAGAGGTACCAGGTCTGCGCCTACGTGATCACCGCCGGCGGCCCCCCTCCCGAAGCCGCGAGCCCCGGCACGACCGGCCTCCAACACGGGGTCACCTACCGCTGACCGACCGGCCCCGACCGAGCCGAGGGCACCGGTCGGGCCACCCGGCACCCTCGGCCCCGCACGGAACAGCCTGCCTGCCGGTGCCTCCACCCCGGGTCGGCGGCCGGTCTCCGGCAGCGGCCCGCGCCAGCCGCTGCGCGGCGCCGCACAACCCGCTCGTCTCCTCGATCCCCAGGCCCCGCCGGTCCCGGCACGCCGGAGGAACGACCGGCACGCGCCCGCACAACAACCCCCACAACGCAGAAATCCCGCCCGATCAGAAGATCGGGCGGGATTTCAAGAACTCTCCGGGAGAGTCCGCCGGTGGACCTGAGGGGATTCGAACCCCTGACCCCCTCGTTGCGAACGAGGTGCGCTACCAGCTGCGCCACAGGCCCTTGCGACGAGTGAAACTCTAGCACCTCCCAGGCGGTGCTCGGAAATCGCTTCCCGTGCTGGTCAGCGGCGGGCTACTCGTTCGCGGCGCGGGGGCGGTCGTAGTCGTCCGGGTCGGCGGTGTCGTGGGGCGCCGGGGAGGCGTACTGGTCGAACAGCGGGGTGCGGCCCCGGGAGCGGCGGGGAGCGGCGGGGCGGTCCTGGCGCTGCGGGGGCTCGGGGTGCTCGGCGGCGGCGCTGGAGCGGGCGGAGCTCCAGGCGTCGTCGGTGTCGAGGTCGACGTGGCTGGTGGCGCGGGGGGCGACCGGGGCGGTGACGTAGGTGGGGAGCGGTACGGGGACCGGTTCCCATGTGCCGGATCCCGGGTGCGGGCGCTCCCGCTCGCGCTGCTGGTCGACCCACTCGGCGTGGTCGGTCTCCTCGACGAGAGCGCGGCGGCCGGCGGCCTGGGCGGGCTCGGGGCGCGGCTCCGGGTGGGGCTCGGCCGGGGCGTCAGCGGCGGGGTCGGCCGGGTGGTCGGCGGCGGGCGGCTGGTCGGCCGCCCGCGGAGGGCGGGGGCGCCCCTCCCGCAGCCGTTGCGCCGCCGCCTCCGCCTTGCGCTGGTCCATGGTGAAGGTGAAGCGGCGCCGCTCCTGGGTGCGGAGGTAGACGATGTACGCGCTCAGCAGGAGGGCGGGGGCGGCGGGGGCCCAGAGGAAGGCGGTGCCGCCGACCGCGGCGACGATCGCGCCGACGGTGAAGGTGAGGAAGAGCACCGTGATGGTGCGCCGGCGGCGGGCGAGGACCTTGGCCCGCTTGGCGCGTTCGCCGAGCGAGGGGCGTGGCGGGTGGGCGGCGACCCGGGTGCGGGGGTCGGTCGCGGGGTCGCCGGGGGGCCGGACGTCGGCCTCGTCGGGCCGGTGGTCCGGTTCCTGCTCGTCGGCGGCATCGTCGGCGAGATCGTCCTGCTCCTTGTCGTAGCGGCGCTGCATGGCCGCTCGGCCGGAGAGGAGCCGGATCGCCGTACTGAAGCGCTCCGTGGGACGCGCTTCGTTCAGCTCGTCCTGCCTACGGAGCCACATCGGCACCAAGTAGGCAGCCCAGGCCCCGACGATGACTGCGTAGATGAGGCCGCTGCTTCTCACGACTCACACGGTAGAGGGGTTTGCGGGGGGCCATCCGCCAATTGGGCCGGTGTGTCGCACGATCTGGCTGATATCTCGAACTTTTTTTGTGATTGTTGAGATCAGCACTCTTCGGATGTGGCCATTCGATGGAGCAATTCGAACAGGCATTTCATTTGTGGGGCGTGCCAGGCTTCTGCCGTCGCCAGCGGTTCAGCATTCCTTCGGGGACCTCATCCGCGGTCAGCGCGAATACCACGTGGTCACGCCAGGCGCCGTCGATGTGCAGATAGCGCGGGCGCAGTCCCTCCTCGCGGAATCCGAGTTTCTCCACCACCCGGCGGCTGGGCGCGTTCTCGGGGCGAATGCACACCTCGATGCGGTGCAGTCCCACACTCCGGAAGCAGTGGTCGACGGCGAGTGCGACGGCGGTCGGAATGACGCCGCGGCCGGCCACGTCGCGGTCCACCCAGTAGCCGATATGGCCCGAGCACATCGAGCCCCAGGTGATTCCGGCGACGGTCAGCTGACCGGCCAGCCGGCCCCGGTATTCGACGACGAACGGCAGCATCCGGCCCGCGTACGCCTCGGCCCGCAGATGGCGGACCATCTGACGGTAGGTCGGGCGGTGCGGTACGGGGATGCCGGGCGGGGGCGGCGGGACCGTCGCCTCCCAGGGGCGCAGCCAGTCGCGGTTGCGGACGTTGACCTCGCGCCAGGCGCGCTGGTCGCGCAGTTTTATCGGCCGGAGGGTGACGTCGTTGTCCGTGAGGACGACCGGCCAGGGCGCGTTCAGCGGGTGCTCCGCGGGGGCCTGGGGTGGTCGCCGCCGCGGATCTGGTCGACGGCGTGCGGCAGGAGAGCGGCGAGGACGGTGAGGCCGTCGCGGACGCCGCCGGACGAGCCGGGCAGGTTGACGATCAAGGTGGTGCCGGCGATGCCGGCCAGTCCGCGGGAGAGGGCCGCGGTGGGCACCGCCTCGCGGCCCGCGGCGCGCAGCGCCTCCGGGATGCCGGGGATCTCCCGGTCGAGGACGGCGCGGGTGGCTTCGGGGGTGCGGTCGGTGGGCGAGAGGCCGGTGCCGCCGGTGGTGACGACGGCGTCGTACCCGGCGGCGACCGCCTCGCGCAGGGCCTGCTCGACGGGTGCGCCGTCCGGGACGACGCGCGGCCCGTCGACCGTGAAGCCCATGGCCGTCAGCCCCTCGGCGAGCAGCGGGCCGCCCTTGTCGGGGTAGACGCCGGCGGCCGCGCGGTTGGAGGCGGTGACGACGAGGGCGCGCGGGGCGGTCATCCCCGGCTCCAGTCGCCGGACTTGCCGCCGGTCTTCGTCTCGACCCGTACGTCGGTGATCACGGCCGCCTTGTCGACCGCCTTGACCATGTCGACGACGGTGAGCGCGGCGACGGACACCGCGGTCAGGGCCTCCATCTCGACGCCGGTGCGGTCGGTGGTGCGGACCGTGGCGGCGATCTCGACGGCGTCGTCGGCGACGGTGAGGTCCACGGTGACGCCCGAGACGGCGAGGGGGTGGCAGAGCGGGATCAGCTCCGGGGTGCGCTTGGCGCCCATGATCCCGGCGATCCGGGCGGTGGCCAACGCGTCGCCCTTGGGCAGGCCCTCGCCCCGGAGCAACGCGACGACCTGCGGCGACACCAGGACGCGGCCGGTGGCGCGGGCGGTGCGGGCGGTGACGTCCTTGGCCGTGACGTCGACCATCCGGGCGGCGCCCGCCGCGTCGAGATGGGTGAGGTGTTGCTGGCCGCTGCTCATTGTTCTCCTGGTCCGCGCTGCCGCCTGTGGGACGACACCGTACCCCTGGGGCGCGGCGGCTACCCGAGCAGGACGACGTCGACGCTCCCGCCCGCGTCGACCCCGGTGGTGTCCTCGGGGACGACGATCAGGGCGTTGGACTGGGCGAGCGCCCCGATGAGGTGGGAGCCGGCGCCGCCGACCGGGGTGACCGTCCCGGCATCCGCGTCGTAGGAGCCGCGCAGGAACTGGCGGCGGCCCTCCGGGGAGCCGGTGATCGCTTCCGTGCACGCGGCGGGGACGGTGGTGCGGTGCACGTCGGGCAGGCC
The DNA here is from genome assembly GCF_055567035.1 of Streptomyces sp. NPDC027185. Lineage (NCBI taxonomy): Bacteria > Bacillati > Actinomycetota > Actinomycetes > Kitasatosporales > Streptomycetaceae > Streptomyces > Streptomyces sp. NPDC027185. Next base: position 182,200 of record NZ_JBVHRF010000006.1, read on the forward strand.
CATGAGGGTGCGGATGGCGGGGCGGACGAAGAGTTCGAAGGAGACGTACGCACTGACCGGGTTGCCGGGGAGGGCGAGCAGCGGGATGCGGTCGGGGCCGAGGAGGCCGAAGCCCTGGGGTTTGCCGGGCTGCATGGCGAGGCGGCGGAACTCGACGGTGCCCTCCTCGGCGGAGAGGTCCGTGAGCGTCTCCTTGACCACGTCGTACGCGCCGACGCTGACGCCGCCGCTGGTGACCAGCAGGTCGGCCCGGATGAACTGGTCCTCCAGGGTGGCGCGGAGGGTGTCGGGGTCGTCGGCGACGGCGCCGACGCGGTAGGCGATGGCACCGGCGTCCCGGGCGGCGGCGGTGAGCTGGAAGCTGTTGGAGTCGTGAATCTGCCCGGGGCCCAGGCTCTCGCCGGGCTGGACCAGTTCGCTGCCGGTGGACAGGACGACGACGCGGGGGCGGGGCCGGACCCGGACCGTGCCGCGGCCGATCGCGGCGAGCAGACCGATCTGCGGCGGGCCGAGGACCGTACCGGCGCGCAGGGCGCGCTCGCCCGCGGTGACGTCGCTGCCCGCGGCACGGATGTGGGCGCGGGCGGCGGCCGGGCGGTGCACCCGGACCTCGCCGGAGGCGCCCGCGGGGGACGCGCCGCGGGCCGCCATGGAGTCGGCGGGGCCGCCGCCGCTGCCGCCGTCGGTCCACTCGACGGGGACGACGGCCTCGGCGCCGGGCGGAACGGGCGCGCCGGTCATGATGCGGGCGGCCTGCCCGGGGCCGACGACGGGCAGCTCACCGCTGCCCGCCGCGACATCGCCGATGACGGTGAGGGTGGCGGGGAACTCCTCGGTGGCGCCGTCGACATCGGCGACGCGGACCGCGTAGCCGTCCATGGAGCTGTTGTCGAACGGCGGGAGCGCGGCCGGAACGGTGACGTCCTCGACCAGGACGCACCCCTGGGCGTCGAGCAGTTGCAGCTCGATCGGGTCGAGGGGGCGGATCTTGGCGAGGACGTCGTCGAGATGGCCGGCCACCGACCAGACGCGGTGCGGACGGCGGGTCGGGTCGGTGGTACCGCTCAAGGCCCTACAACTCCTCGGTGACGTAACTGCGCAGCCAGGTCCGGAACTCCGGGCCCAGGTCCTCACGTTCGCATGCCAGTCTGACAATGGCACGGAGGTAATCGCCGCGGTCGCCGGTGTCATAGCGGCGGCCCTTGAAGACGACGCCGTGCACCGGGCCGCCCAGGGACGGGTCGGCGGCGAGCGTCTGGAGGGCGTCGGTGAGCTGGATCTCGCCGCCGCGGCCGGGCGCGGTCTCGCGCAGCACGTCGAAGACGGCCGGGTCGAGGACGTAGCGGCCGATGATGGCGAGGTTGGAGGGGGCGTGCGCCGCCTCGGGCTTCTCGACCAGGTCCGAGACCACCACGACGTCGTCGTCGCCCGTGGGGGTGGCGGCGGCGCAGCCGTAGAGGTGGATCTGGGCCGGGTCGACCTCCATGAGGGCGATGACGGAGCCGCCGTGCCGCTCCTGTATGTCGATCATGCGCTGCAGCAGCGGGTCGCGCGGGTCGATGAGGTCGTCGCCGAGGAGGACGGCGAAGGGCTGGTCGCCGACGTGCGGGGCGGCGCAGAGGATGGCGTGGCCGAGGCCCTTGGGGTTGCCCTGGCGGACGTAGTGCATGGTCGCCAGGTCGCTGGACTCCTGGACCTTGGCGAGGCGGGATTCGTCGCCCTTGCGGTGCAGCGCCTCTTCCAGCTCGTAGTTGCGGTCGAAGTGGTCCTCCAGGGGCCGCTTGTTGCGGCCGGTCACCATGAGGACGTCGGAGAGTCCGGCGGCGGCCGCCTCCTCCACCACGTACTGGATGGCGGGCTTGTCGACGACCGGCAGCATCTCCTTGGGCGTGGCCTTCGTGGCGGGGAGAAAGCGGGTGCCGAGGCCGGCCGCCGGGATGACGGCCTTGCTGATCCGGGGGTGCGATGGGGTCATGCGGAGCACCATAACCGGACCGATCCGAACGATGATGAGCGTCTGGTTAACACTCTCGGAGAGCAGGAACAGGGCCACACGGTGAGCACGGATCACAGTAGGAAACAGAGGTTGCGGCGGCATCTCCTGGAGGTGAGGAGAGCGTTGCCGCCCGATGTCGCGGCGGTTTCCGGGGACCGGCTGGCGCGCCGGGCGCTGGAGCTGGCGGAGCTGGCGGACGCCCGGACGGTGGCGGCGTACGTGTCGGTGGGGCGTGAGCCGTCCACCCGTGCGCTGCTGGAGCGGCTGCGCGGCGCGGGGACGCGGGTGCTGCTGCCGGTGCTGCTGGCCGACAACGATCTGGACTGGGCGGCGTACGAGGGTGCGGAACGGCTGGTCGAGGCGGGTCGCGGGCTGCTGGAGCCGGCCGGTCCGCGGCTGGGCCCCGAGGCGGTGACGGCGGTGGACACGGTGCTGCTGCCGGGGCTCGCGGTGGACCGGAACGGCACGCGGCTGGGGCGTGGCGGCGGCTCGTACGACCGGGTGCTGACGCGTCTGGAGCGGGCCGGGGCGCACCCGGCGACGGTGGTGCTGCTGCACGACGGCGAGGTGCTGGACGAGGTGCCGGCACAGGCGCACGACCGGCCGGTGGACGCGGCGGTGACCCCGTCCCAGGTGTGGCGGTTCGCGGCGTAGGGGCGGACTTCGGGTAGCGCTTCTCAGCCGTTGCGTGTTGGCCGGAAAGGGAGGCCGGGAGGGGCGGGGACGGGCCGTGCGGAACGAGACCGGGCGGGCCGTGCGGAAGCCGCTTCGGGTGTGGAAGCCGCTTCGGACCGGGCCCGCCGGACGGAGCGAGGTGGTCGTACGTCCAGGCCCTCGTACGGGACCGGGCCGCCGGGGGCCGGGCCGTCGTACGAGACCGGGCCACGCCCCGCACAAGCAGGACCGCCCTACGCCGCAGGGCCGCCGTGCGGGGCCGGTCAGCCGTGCGGGGCCGGGGCCACCGTGCGGAAGCCGCCTCTGCCGGGTCGCCCCGGGCCACCGGATCCGCCCCGGCCCCCGGGTCCGCCCGTATCGGCCCCGACCCGGTTGGCCGGAACAGCCCGGCGGAGCGGCCGGAACGGCGCCGGCCCCGGCCGCGTCACAACGGCCCCGGCCCCCGGCCGCGTCGCGCGGTCGGGGGCCGGGGCCGTTCGTGCACGGGCCGGAGGCCGTCAGGGGGTGAGGGTCAAGGTCTCCTTGGTGGCCTTCTTGACGGCGTCCTGGCCGAAGGCCCAGGGGAGGAGTTCGCCCTTGGCCCACTTGTCGGTCTGGTCGTAGTAGTGGGCGTCGTAGGCGTGGCCGGAGGCGCCGGTGAGGTTGATCCAGCGGGACTTGTCGAGGTCGGCGAGGTTGACGACCATCCGCATCGACGGGACCCAGGTGACGCCGTAGCCGCCGGAGGCGTTCCAGCCGGTGGCGTTGACCGCCGCCTCGCCACCGCCGACATTCCACGGGCCGCGGTTGAAGAGGCCCTGGAGGAAGCCGGGGCCCGCGGTGCCGAGGGTCTGGTTCTTCAGGAACAGCTGGTGCAGACGGCCCCAGGTCCAGTTGTCGATGTTCTTGCCCAGCTTGGAGGTCAGCTCGTAGCGGGCGTCCTTCATGGCGTGGGCGAGGAGCTGGTCGCGGTTGTTGTCACCGGGGTGGCCGGGCAGATCCGCCGTCTTCCACCAGGCGTTGTCCGGATCGTCGAGGATCGAGCGGACCACCTCGTACCAGCGGTCGCCGCCGTCGGGCTGGGCCATGTCGGGGGCGCGCTCACCGCATTCGCGGACGAACTTGGCGAGGTCGTCGACGGGGCCGCTGCCGGCGGCCGGGCGGACGGTCAGGCACTCGCCCTTGACCCGCAGTTCCTTGGGCATCTTGTGGCCGAAGGCGAGCTTGAGGAGGTTGCGCCAGACGCCGTTGAAGTAGGCGGCGGCCGCGGAGTCCGGCTCCTGGGTGAAGTCCCAGCCGTCGAGGAGCTGCTGCGCCTCCCGCACGTACGGGTCGGAGATGTTGACCTTGGTGAGGTACGGCGTCAGGATCCGGGCGATCTGGCTGCTGTTGTCCTGCTGGAAGCTCTGCATGTCGTCCGTGGAGACCTTGCCGCCGTCCTTGATCTTCGACTCGATGAGGTCGTTGATCCGCTGGCTGCGGGCGCCGTAGCCCCAGTCCTTGGTGAGGAGGTAGGGGTACTTCTTCTCGTCGACGACGGCCTGGTTGGCGGTGACGATGTAGCCGCGGGCCGGGTTGTACTCCCAGGGCAGCGCGGACTGCGGGATGGTGCCGGACCAGCGGTAGGCGGGGTCCCAGCCGGGCGCCGGGAGGGAGCCGTCGCCCTTGGCGCGGACGGGGATACGGCCGGGGGCCTGGTAGCCGATGTTGCCCTTGGTGTCGGCGTAGATGAGGTTCTGCGAGGGGACCTCGAAGTCGGCGGCGGCCTTGCGGAAGCTCGTGAAGTCCTTGGCGCGGTTCAGCTCGAAGACGGCGTCCATGGACCTGCCGGGGTCGAGCGCGGTCCAGCGCAGCGAGATCGCGTAGCCGTCGCCGCGGTCGGGGGCGGCGTTGCCGACGGGGGCCCGCTTGCCGACGGTGGCCAGCTCGTCGTCGCGGTCGGAGACGAGGGGGCCGTTGCCGGTGGAGCGGACGGTGATCTCGCGGCTCGGTCCGCCGGCGACCTTGATGGTCTCCTTGCGGGTGGTGAAGGGCCGGCGGCGGCCGTCGTAGAGGTAGCCGTCGGTGGTGATCTTCTCCAGGTACAGGTCGGTGACGTCGGCGCCGAGGTTGGTCATACCCCAGGAGACGTCCTGGTTGTGGCCGATGATCACGCCGGGCATACCGGAGAAGGTGTAGCCCGCCACGTCGTAGCCGCACTTCGGGCCGGTGGTGCGGCAGTGCAGGCCCATCTGGTACCAGAGCGAGGGCATCTGCGGGGCGAGGTGCGGGTCGTTGGCGAGCAGCGGCTTGCCGGTGGTGGTGTGGGAGCCGGCGACGACCCAGGAGTTGGAGCCGATGCCGTTGCCGTTCGGGCCGAGCAGCGCCGGGATCTTGTCGAGCGAGGAGGAGAGCGCGGAGAGCTGGTGCTGGAGGCCCTGGGCGGCGCCGCCGGGGGTGCCGTTCGCGGTGGTGCCGGTGCCGTGGCCCTTGGGGTCGAACTCCTTGGTGACGGGGTTGACCGCGCCGCCCTCGACGATCGGCTTGTTCCGCTTGTACGGGTAGGCCGGGTACAGGTCGGCGATCTGCCGCGCGTCGAGCCGGCTCGTCATCAGGGAGCGGTCGATCTCGTCCTGCATGTTGCCGCGCAGGTCCCAGGCCATGGCCTTGAGCCAGGCGACCGAGTCGACGGGCGTCCACTGCTCGGGCTCGTAGTCGTTCTGGAGGTCGAGCGCCGCGTACTCCAGGGAGAGCGCGGAGCCCTCGTGGTCCTTGAGGTAGGCGTTGACGCCGGCGGAGTACGCCTGGAGGTACTTCTTGGTGGCCGGCGACAGCTTGGTGTCGTACTCCTGCTGTGCGACGCGGTGCCAGCCCAGCGTCCGCAGGAAGGCGTCGGTGTCGACCTGGTCCTTGCCGAACATCTCGGAGAGGCGGCCGGCCGTCATGTGGCGGCGGACGTCCATCTCCCAGAAGCGGTCCTGCGCCTGGACGTAGCCCTGGGCGCGGAAGAGGTCCTCATCGGTGTCGGCGTAGATCTGGGGTATGCCGTGCGCGTCGCGGCGGACGTCGACGGGAGCGGTCAGCCCCGCGAGCTTGAGCGACCCGGTGGTCTGCGGGAACGACGCCCGCACGGTGTTCACCCCCCAGAAGGCGCCGAAGGCGATGCCCGCCACGAGCAGCAGCACGACCGCGACGGCGACGAGGCGGCCGCGCCGCCCCTTCTTCTTTTTGGGGGCTGGGCCGGTCTTGTTGGCGGGCATCTCTGTCCTTCGAGGGGCAGGGTGGGAGTGCTGGAGCAACCATAGGCGCACGGGTCGCGCGGCCCCTACGCGGAGTCATGACCAGCGCATCCGAGGTTCAAGCGATGGTAAATTGTTAGCCTCAGTAACTAGATACGGTAAGGATTAAGCCAGGAAAGGCACCGGACCCGCCTCCGGACCGCGCGCGGAAGGACCAGCTCCTGACTGTCGACCATCTCAACCAACTCCTGCTGATCTGCTCGCTCGTACTGCTCGTCGCGGTGGCCGCGGTACGCATCTCGTCGCGCAGCGGGCTGCCCAGCCTGCTCATCTACCTCGGGATAGGCATCGCCCTGGGGCAGGACGGACTGGGCGGCGTGGACTTCTCCGACGCCGAGCTGACACAACTGCTCGGCTACGCCGCCCTGGTCGTGATCCTGGCCGAGGGCGGCCTCGGGACGAAGTGGAAGGAGATCCGGCCCGCCCTGCCCCGGGCGGCGCTGCTCTCCACGCTCGGCGTCGCGGTGAGCGTGGGGGTCACCGCGGCGGGGGCGCACTACCTCGCCGGTCTGGAATGGCGTCAGGCGCTGCTGGTGGGCGCGGTGGTGTCGTCGACGGACGCCGCCGCGGTCTTCTCCGTCCTGCGCTCGGTACCGCTGCCGTCCCGCCTGACCGGCGTACTGGAGGCCGAGTCCGGCTTCAACGACGCCCCGGTGGTCATCCTCGTCGTCGCCTTCTCCACCGCCGGACCGGTGGAGCACTGGTACGTCCTGATCGGCGAGATCGCCCTGGAGCTGGCGATCGGCGCGGCCATCGGCCTGGCCGTCGGCTGGCTCGGCGCGTACGGGATGCGGCATGTGGCACTGCCCGCCTCGGGCCTGTACCCGATCGCCGTCATGGCCATCGCGATCTCGGCGTACGCGGCGGGCGCGCTGGCGCACGGCTCGGGCTTCCTCGCCGTCTATCTGGCCGCGGTGATCCTCGGCAACGCCAAACTGCCGCACTCCGCGGCGACCCGCGGCTTCGCCGAAGGGCTCGGCTGGATAGGCCAGATCGGCATGTTCGTCCTGCTGGGCCTGCTGGTGACGCCGCACAACCTCCTCGACGACATCGTGCCCGCGCTGCTGATCGGCCTGATCTTGACGGTCGTGGCCCGGCCGCTGTCGGTCTTCCTCGGACTGTTGCCGTTCCGGGTGCCGTGGCGGGAGGAGGCGCTGCTGTCCTGGGCCGGACTGCGCGGCGCGGTGCCCATCGTCCTGGCCACCATCCCGATGGTGGGCCGGGTGCCCGGCAGCGAACGCGTCTTCAACATCGTCTTCGTCCTCGTCGTGGTCTACACCCTCGTCCAGGGCCCGACGCTGCCGTGGCTGGCCCGGCGGCTGCGGCTCGGCGAGGAGGAGGCGGCCGACCTCGGCATCGAGTCGGCGCCGCTGGAGCGGCTCCGCGGCCACCTGCTGTCCACCTCGATCAGCGCCACCTCCCGGATGCACGGCGTGGAGGTCGGGGAGCTGCGGATGCCGTCCGGCGCCGCCGTCACCCTCGTCGTCCGCGACGGCGAGAGCTTCGTCCCGACGCCGACGACGGTGCTGCGGCGCGGCGACGAACTGCTGGTCGTCGCCACCGACCAGGTACGCGACGCGGCGGAGAAGCGGCTCCAGGCCGTCTCCGCCGGCGGCAAGCTGGCCGGCTGGCTGGGCACCGCGGTGGAGGCGCCGGTCGAGGCGGTACGCCGCCACGGGTGGCGGAAGAAGACACCCGCCACCGCCGGGCACGGTGCGGACCGGCGCCGCCCGCACCACGACTGACGGATCGGTGCGCCGCCCCGGCGTGCGGCGGCGCACCACCGATCCGAAGGAGAACCCCGTCCGGCCCCGGCCGATCCCAGGGCCGTGCCCGTACCGGCCTGTACAATCCCCTCAGCACATCACCACACCACTCTGCCTGATGCAGAGCTGGCGCGACCGCTCGGCGGCCGCGGCCCGGTGCGGGCCACGCGGTATCACTCGGTCCTGCGCGAGAGGACAGCTCTCGGCGCACCACCCGTGAACACTCGCGGTCGTGCGCTACCAGGCGGCAGAAAGGCCCGGCCGTGGCATCCGCGGTCAAGGACTCCCGTCCTGGATACGGACAACTGCTGCGCACCCCCGGTGCGTGGACCTTCCTCCTGCCCGGCTTCCTGGCCCGGCAGCCCTTCGCCATGCTGACGATCTCCATCGTCCTGCTGGTGGAGCACACCACCGGCTCCTACGGCACCGCCGGTACGGTCTCGGCGACCACGGGCGTCGCGATGGCGCTGTTCGCCCCGCAGAGCGGCAAGCTCGCCGACCGGTTCGGGCAGCGCGCGGTGCTGCTGCCCGGCGTGCTGGTGCACGTCGCGGGCATCGCCGCGCTGATCACGCTGGCCCTCTCGCACGCGCCCCTGTGGGCGCTGCTCGCCGTCGCGGTGCCCACGGGCGCCTCGACGCCGCAGGTCGGCCCGATGGTGCGGGCCCGGTGGGCGGCGCGGCTGGGCGGCAGTCCGCTGATGCCGACGGCCGCGGCGTTCGAATCGGTCACCGACGAGTTCACCTTCGTCGTCGGTCCGGTGCTGGCCACGGCGTTGTGCACCGGCGTCCACCCGGCGGCCGGACTGATCGCCGAGGCGGCGCTGACGCTGGCCGGCGGACTCCTCTTCGCGGCGCAGCGGCGCAGCCAGCCGCCGGTCCACCGCGACCGCCGGGGGGACGCGCCGCACGTCTCGGCGCTGTCGGTCCCCGGGGTGCGGGTGCTGGTCGTGGCGTTCCTCGGCATCGGCGCCGTCTTCGGCGGCATGCAGGTCACGCTGACCGCGTTCACCCAGGACATCGGCCGTCCCGGCATCAACGGCGTCCTCTACGGGATCTTCGCGGCGGGCAACATGCTGGCCGGTGTGGCCTGCGGCGCCATCGCCTGGAAGACCGGCCCGCGCCGCCGGCTGCTCGTCGCGTACGGGCTGCTGGCGCTGGCCACCGTCCCGCTGTGGGCGATCACGGCGGTGCCGCTGCTGGCGGCGAACGGCCTGGTCATCGGGTTGTGCATCGCCCCGGCGCTGATCACCGGCTACACGCTGGTGGAGTCTCTGGTCCCGGCGGGCGCCCGTACGGAGGCGTTCACCTGGCTGACCGGCGCGGTGGCGCTGGGCCAGGCGGCGGCCGCGACCTCGGCGGGCCGGCTGGCCGACGCGTACGCGCCGAGCAGCGGTTTCCTCGTACCGCTGGCCGGTACCGCGCTGGCGCTGGCGGTGCTGCTGACGCTGCGCTCACGGCTGCTGCCCCGGGGTGCGAACCGGCTGGTGACGTCGTCCGGGGCGCCCTCGGGCGAGGCGGACGGTGACGCGGCGGAGCGTGGGGTCGGTCACCGTACGGCGGCCACAGTGGACTGACGCGCCGGAATACTGCACTATGGATCGTCGTTAGCACTCATCGAGTGAGAGTGCCAGGAGGAAGTCACAGTGCCGACCTACCAGTACCAGTGCACCGAGTGCGGCCAGGGCCACGAGGCGGTGCAGAAGTTCACCGACGACGCGCTCACCGAGTGCCCCAGCTGCCAGGGACGCCTCAAGAAGGTGTTCTCCGCGGTCGGCATCGTCTTCAAGGGCTCCGGCTTCTACCGCAACGACAGCCGCGGCGCGTCGTCCAGCAGCAGCCCGGCGAAGTCCTCCTCCTCGGCGAGCACGTCCGACTCCGGCTCGTCCGGCTCCGGCTCGGACACGAAGTCGTCGTCCACCGCGTCGTCGACCGGCTCCTCGTCCTCGTCGGCGAGCAGCACCTCGTCCTCGGCGAGCAGCAGCTCCGCCGCCTGATCCCGCTTCCCCGGACCCCCGCCGTCGCACCGACGGCGGGGGTCCGGTGCGTGCGGGGCACCCCGTAGGCTGACCGGCATGGCTGACGCGGAGATTGGCGTCATCGGCGGATCGGGTTTCTACTCCTTCCTCGACGACGTGACCGAGATCACGGTGGACACCCCCTACGGGAGCCCCAGCGACTCCCTGTTCCTCGGCGAGGTCGCCGGGCGGCAGGTCGCGTTCCTGCCCCGGCACGGGCGCGGCCACCACCTCCCGCCGCACCGCATCAACTACCGCGCCAACCTGTGGGCGCTGCGCTCCGTCGGCGTCCGGCAGGTCCTCGGCCCGTGCGCGGTGGGCGGGCTGCGCCCCGAGTACGGACCGGGCACGCTGCTCGTCCCGGACCAGGTCGTGGACCGCACCAAGACGCGCGCCCAGACGTACTTCGACGGCGTCCCGCTCCCCGACGGCAGCATTCCGCGCGTCTTCCACCTGCCGTTCGCCGATCCGTACTGCCCCGGCGCCCGGACCGCCGCGCTGACGGCGGCGCGTGGCCGTCAGTGGGACGCGGTGGACGGCGGCACGCTCGTGGTGATCGAGGGGCCGCGTTTCTCCAGCCGCGCCGAGTCGCGGTGGCACGCCGCCCAGGGCTGGTCGGTGGTCGGCATGACGGGCCACCCCGAGGCCGCGCTCGCCCGCGAACTGGGCCTCTGCTACGCCTCGTTGACGCTGGTCACCGACCTGGACGCGGGCGCCGAGGCGGGCGAGGGGGTCTCCCACCACGACGTCCTCGAAGTCTTCGGGAAGAACGTCGGCCGGCTGCGCGAGGTCCTCTTCGACGCGGTCGGCGCCCTCCCGGCCACCGGCGACCGCACCTGTGGATGCGCGGCCGTGCACGACGGGTGGGAGCTGGGAATCGAGCTGCCGTAGGGCCCCGGTCGGGGCCGTGCGCCCCGGACGAGGCTTGCGGGCGGGCCCCGGACGGAGGCCGCGCGCCTCGGACGAGGCTTGCGAGCGGGCCCCGGGGCGGGCCCTCCGGAGCGGGCGTGACCTGGGGATACGGGCACGAGCCGGGGCTTGCGGGGCGGGAGCCGGTAGGACCTTGCGGCGACAGCCCGGACTTCCGGGTGCGGGTTTCCCCCGGTACGGAGGTGGCCGACGGGTACGGGCGCGGCTTCGTGGCCGGTCCGTTGCGGCCTTCGGGGCGGATCCCTCGGGTGGGTGGCGGAGTTTTCCCCAGCCGCCGAGGCCGTCCACAGGCCCACGCGCGGGGCGGGGAGAGCGGGCACGGTGGGGGCGTCGGTCCCGTTCCCTCATCGCAGGCGGTGCTCCCGTGCCTCATGCCCCGTTCCTCCCGTCCGCTCCGCACGCCGTGCGCCCGGCCCCGCCTCCGGTGGTGCTGCCCACCCCCGCGCCGTGTGAGGTGCCCCACTTCCCGCCGCTGCGGCTCGGCGGCGTACGGCATCCGTGGCGCCGGGCCGCCTGGTGGCGGCTGACCGCGGCGGGGCTCGCGATCACGGCCGCGACATGGGCATTCGGGGAGTTATCGGACGCGGACCGGACTCCGGCCGGTGCCGGTTGTGCCTCTTCGGCGGCGCCGGAGGGGCGGTAGTCCATGGGGCAAGATCGAGTGGCGTCCGTTTCCCGGCCGCGCGAAACTTTTGCCGGCGGCGGGGTCGCTGCCGCATGCCGCCCGGAGCGCGCCCGTTATTTCCCCGGCGCCCCGGATGTGATCCGCACTGACGCTCTGGTCGCTCACTGGTTCGTGTGGAGCGGCTGGACACCACTGCCCCGCCCTGACGTAAGTTGCGGTGCTGTTCGTTGGTGCACCGTCCGTAAAGCACATGGAGAAAGGCCGACCGTTGAGCGAGAGCAAGAGCGTCCTGCAGGGATTCAAGGACTTCCTGATGCGGGGCAACGTCATCGAACTCGCGGTGGCGGTGGTCGTCGGTGCGGCCTTCACCAACATCGTGAACGCGGTGGTCAAGGGCGTGATCAACCCGATCGTCGGCGCCTTCGGCTCGCAGAACCTCGACAACTACAAGACCTGCCTCACCACGTGTGTCGTCGACAAGAAGACGGGCGAGTTCACCGACGGGATCTACATCCTGTGGGGCTCGGTCCTCAGCGCGGTGCTGACGTTCCTGATCACCGCCGGTGTCGTCTACTTCCTCATGATCCTTCCGATGAACAAGTGGAAGGAGCGGATGGACGCCCGCAAGCCGGTGGACGACACCCCGGCGGAGCCGACCGAGGTCGAGCTGCTGTCGGAGATCCGCGACGCCCTGATCGCGCAGCGCAACGGTTCCTCCTCGTCCTCGTCCTCGTCGGCGTCGGAAGCCGTCGGGACGGTCATCACGCAGAAGACGCAGTCGTAGCGGGAACCCGCGGCCGACCAGGACCGCTCCACCGCCTCGTTCAGAGGTGGTGGGGCGGTTTTTCGTCGAGGAAGCGCCGGAGGTCGGCGGCGCTGTCGGCGGCGTCACCCGTGGGACGCTCGCCCCAGCCACGGTCGGAGTCGTCGTCCGAGCGGCGGGAGAGCGGATCGTCGAAGATCAGCGCGGCGCGGGCGCGGCGGCGGGCGGCGGCCGCCCGCTCCTCGTCGGCGTCCCGGTCCGGCCGGCCGTCGGCGGAGCCGTGGGACGTCCGGTCCTCGGCCGGTTCACCGGTTCCGGTGGCGGGCGGGGCGGCGGGCGTGCCCGGCTCCGGGGCGGGGCCCGGCGGTACGGGCGCGGGCGTCGGGTCCTGGGAGTCCGCCGGATCGGGTGCGGGGGTGGTGCTCACCCTCTCAGGGTACGGCCGGTCCCGGTGCGGCCCGGGGCCGGTCGGGGTGAGGCGCGGGCCCGGCCCATTACGTGCCCCCGGGCGGGCTCGGGCGGCCGACGGGTCAGGGCGGGCCGGCGGTGGTGGCGGTGACGAGCCATGCGGCGTTACGCAGGCGGACGGCGCCGTGCTCCTCGAAGGACCGCAGCCGGTCGGCGACCGGGGCCGTGCTCCTCGAAGGACCGCAGCCGGTCGGCGACCGGGGGTGCGGCCGCGTGCTCCGGAGGACCGTCCGGGGCACGCCGCAGCGCCGGCGGGGTGAGGGGGCGGGCCGGGGGCTCAGTCCCGTGCCAGCTCCTCGTGCCACCAGTGGTCGCGGCCGGGGTTCCAGCCCACCGGGCGGGCGCAGCGGCTGACGACGAGGACGGGCGCGGCGGGGGTCGTCGTGTCCCGGCAGTCGGCATGGTTCAGGGCCCGGTCCAGGACCGGCTTCACGGGGTGGACGGCCCCCTCCCAGAACGCCGCGTCCGCGGTGATCAGCACCTGGGCGCGCGCTTCCCGTATGCGGGAGGCGAGTTGCGGGGCGGTGAGCTGCACCGGGAGCGTGACACGGACGGCGTCCAACTGCCCGCAGGCGAGTGTGACGATCACCGATTCCGGGACCAGCGGCAGATGGACGGCGACCCGGCCGCCGGCGCCGGCGCCGAGGCGGCGCAGGGCGCTCGCGGCGCGCTCCGCCCGGTCGAGGAGCATGCCGTGGGTCAGCTCCTCCAGCCGGCCCGGCTCCCCGGACCAGGTCAGCGCGGGCCGCGAGCCGCCCGACCGGCGGCCGTCCCGCGGCTCGCTGGGGCCATCTGCATGCTCTGAGGTCACACGGCGCAACATACGGATCAGTGTGAAGATCGCCGATCAACGATCGCTGAACGTCCGTTGTACGCGCGGCCACCGGTGCGGCGGGGCGGTCACCGCCTTCGCCCGAGCGGCCTGTGCCCCACCGGCGCACCCGGTACGGCGCGGGCCGCTACGCTACCGAAAGGCATCGCCCGGCGAAGACCGCTTCCGTCCGCCGCCGATCGCCCCGCGCCGGGCCCGCCCCGCCGCTTCCCCGGGCCGGATCCCGGCACCCCGCTCCCGCGCCTCCCGGCACCGCGTCTCCCGGCACCGCGTCTGACCTCGGGTTCCCGACCGCGCCGTGTCCGGTCCCCGGCGGAATCCCGCCTCACCTCGGCTCGCCGCCGCTCCACGCCTCGCTCCGGGCACCCGTTCCCCTCCCCGCGACAGAGGTCGCCCCGCATTCCGCCCGCCCCGGGTGCGCGCCCTCGCGCCCCGGCGCATCCATCCATGCCGCGCGCCCCGCACGCGCGCCCGTACGAAAGGCCGCACCGTATGCCCACACCCCCGTACGTCCCGCCGTCTCCGTCCGCGCACGGCCCCGGGCGGGGCGGGTGGCGGGCGCCGACCGCGGTCGCGTCGGGTGCGTTCTGCGTTCAGCTGGACGCGTTCGCGCTGCATGTCGCACTCCCCGTCATCCGGGACGACCTGCCGGGGCCGGCGGCCCTCGGGCGGGCGGTGAGCGGGGGTTATCTCCTGGCGGCCGGGGCGCTGATGCCCCTTGCCGGGCGGCTCGGCGATACATGCGGCGGGCGCCGGATGTTCCGCGCCGGGCTGCTGCTGTTCGCCGCGGCGGCCGTCGCCTGCGGCCTCGCGCCGACGCTGCCGCTCCTGGTGGCGGCCCGGGTGCTCCAAGGGGCGGGCGCCGCGTTGATCATGCCCAACGGGCTGGCGCTGCTGACCCGGCTCTTCCCCGGGCCCCGGGGGCGGCGGATGACCGGCCGCGCGCTGGGGCTGGCCGGGCTCGCCACCGCCTGCGGCCCGTTCGTGGGCGGCGCGGTCACACAGTACGGCTCCTGGCGGGCCGTCTTCTGGCTGACCGCGCTCCCGGCGCTGGCCGCCGCGGTGGTCGCCCGGCGCCCCGCCGCACCGCACGCCCCGGGGACGGCCGTGCGGGACGCGGCCCGTCCCCGTCCGGACGTGGTGGGCGCGGCGAGCGCCACGGGCGGATGCGCCGCTCTGGTGCTCGCCCTGGGGGGCGGCCCCTGGTGGTGGGCCTGGTTGGGCGCCGCGGTGGCACTGGGCGCCGGCTGCGTCCACCGGGCGCGCCGGACGGCGCCGCTCCTGGACCCGGCGCTGCTCCGCGACGGGCGGTATCTGCGGCTGACGGCCTCGGGGGCGGTGGCCAACGCGGCGACGGTGGCCCTGCTCTTCACCGTGCCGCACTTGCTGGAACGAGCTGCCGGGCTGTCACCGGCCGCCGCCGGTCTGGCGTTCCTGCTACCGGCCGGGGCGCTGGCGGCAGGCGGTCCGGTCGCCGGACGGGTGCGAGCGGCGACCGGGCCCGCGGTGATGGCGGGCTGTCTGGCAGTGGCGGCCGTCGCGTCGGGGGCGCTGTCCCGGTGCGGCGCAAGTCCGCTGCCGGTCCTGGTGGCGGCCACGGTCGCGACGGCCGCTCTGGGGACGGCGGGTGCCCTGGCCCTCACCGGCACGCAGGCCCTGGCGGCGGCCGACGGGGCGGGCACCGCCGCCGGGGTGACCAAGGCGGTTCTGACCGTCACCGCGGGACTGGGCCTCGCCCTGCCGCTCCCTGACGAGGGCCCTCGCCCCGCTTTCCTCGGCGGGGCTTGCCTGACGACGGCGGTCGTCCTGATGGCCCCGACCGTCCTCCGGCTCCTCCGCCGAACGACGCGCAGGGGCGGAAGAAGCGACACGGAATGACCGCCGCTCGGGCCCGTGCAGCATGCGTCACGCACCCCGTCGCGAAGTTATCCACAGGCTCGGCGCGGCGCGCCTCGGCGGCCGTACGCTGAGTCAGCGACATCACGCGGAAGGTGACGCACGGTGATTCAACGGGGGTTCGGCATGCGGAAGTTGACGAGTGGTCGCTGGGCTGAGCGGCTCGGCGCGGGTGGGCGCGGCAGTGGTCGGCGCGGTGTCCGCGGACGTGGTGCGGTCCGGCGTGGTCCAAGTGGACGCGGAGGTGCCCGTCCCGCCATCGGACGGCCCATGGGCGCCCGGCGCAGGTGGCGTGAGTGGGGTGGCGGTCGGCGCCGGGCCGGGCGGTGGGCGGGGTGGCTGCCGCGTCCACCGCGCTCCGCGGGGTCAGGCGGGCGCCGCCGTGGTGTCGGCGACCACGCAGCCGACGTTGTCCGGGGCGCCGGCCTCCCGCGCCCGTGCGACCAGTTCGCGTACGGCCTCTTCGGGGCCGGGTGCGGCGGTCAGCACCTCCTGGAGGGTGGCGGCCGGCAGGACGGTGTGGAGCCCGTCGGTGCAGAGCAGGTACCGCTCGCCGGGGCGCGCGTGAAGCGACTGCAGTTCGGGGGCGAACGCCTCACCGCCGTCGAGGGCACGGGTCAGCAGCCCGTGCTGCGGATGGCCGGGCGCCTCCTCCGGGGTGAGCCGCCCTTCGTCGATGAGGGACTGCACGAGGCTGTGGTCATGGGTCAGCCGCACCAGCCCGGTGTCCCGCAGCACGTAGCCGCGCGAGTCCCCGATGTGCAGCAGCGCCAACCGGGCCCCGGCGCGCAGCAGCGCCGTCAAGGTGCAGCCCGCCTCCGCCGCGCCCGTTGCGGCCGGCCGCTGGACCGCGCGGTTGGCGCGGTGCGCTGCCTCCTCCAGCGCGCCGAGGAGATCCGCGGGCGCGAGATCACGCTCCTTCAGGGCCGACAGTTCGGCGAGCGCCGTAACCGCCGCCCGGCCGCCGTCCGCGCCGTATCCGTCGGCGACGGCCAGCAGCCGTCGCCCCGCGTACACCGCGTCCTGGTTGGCGGTACGGACGAGCCCGCCGTCGGTCAGGGCCGCGGCCCGCAGCGTCACAGGAGAGGAAGTGGTCGTCATGGTGGAGTCCTTCCGGGTCAGTTGGTCGACGAGGAAGAAGGCCAGGTCGCGGCGGTCGGCGGTGTCGGCCTCGACCTGTTCCCAGTACCCGGCGACCGCGGTGGCCGCCCCGTCCGGGGGCAGGGCGCACACCTCCCGGATACGGGCCAGCGGCATCCCGAGCCGCCGCAGCCAGGCGACGAGCCGCGCCCGTTCCAGCTGCGCCGGCGCGTAACGCCGGTAGCCGTTCAACGGGTCGACGTGCGCCGGGACCAGCAGGCCGAGGTCGTCGTAGAGCCTCAGCGCCTTGGGCGAGAGCCGGCAGGCTCGGGCGAACGCCCCGATCGTCAGCAGCGCCGCCCCTGGTTCCGCGCGCTCTCCGTACCCCGTCACCGTCCGCCCCTTCCCGCTCCGCCCGGGAGCCGTGGGGCGCCCGGCCGTCCTCCTCGTGCCGGGTCCGTCGCCCGGCTCCACCGATGCTGCGGTTTCCCCCAAGGGCAAGGTCAATCCCGTCCGTCACCGGGGCTGCCGGGGCGCCCGGCGCCGGGGCCGGAACGGGCGACGGCCGGCCCCGGGGAAGGGGCGGCCCCGGTCCCCCTCGCCACGCGCCCGGACCACCGCCCGGCACCGGCTCCGGGACACGCGCCCGCACCGCCTCCCGGCACCGCCCGGAGCCGCGTCACTCGGGCGGCGCGGTGTGCCCCGGCGCCCGCGCGGCGGCCCGGACTGCGTCAGGACCTACGTACCGGGCGGCCTCCGCTACGCCGCTTCGAGCCTGCTCAGAGCCGCTGTCGTGAGGGCCTGGACGCCCATGGTCAGGGTCGGGCGGGGGACGGGCGCGAAGCGCGCCGAGTGGTTGGAGGGGATGTCCTGCGCCAGCCGCCCGGCGGCGAACGCCGTGTGGAACGCCTCCGGATCCCAGCCGCCCAGCCACCAGTAGTAGAGCGGCGCCCCGGCGGCCGTGGCCAGCAGTCCCGCGTCCTCGCTGCCCGACGCCGGGTCGTACGCGAACAGCCGCTGTTCGCCGAAGAGCCCGGTGAGGGCCGAGTTGACCTGCCGCAGTGTGCGTGCGTCGTTGAAGGTCACCGGGAAGGCGTCCAGGACCGCGGTCTCCGGCGGCCGCTTCGCCCCCGACGCCTCCGCCTCCGCCCGCGCGATCCGGTCGATGGCGTCCAGCACCCGGGACCGTACGGCCTCGTCGAAGGTGCGGACACTGAGCTTGACCTGGGCGCGGTCGGGGATGACGTTGGCGCTGTCACCGGCCCGGAACGAGCCGACGGTGACCACCGCCCGTTCGCCGGGCGCCACCTCGCGCGCCACCACGGACTGCACCCGCTGGACGAACGACGCCGCCATCACGATCGGGTCGATGGTGGTCTCCGGCCGGGAGCCGTGGCCGCCGGTGCCGTGGAAGGTGATCTCCAGGCTGTCGGCCGCGGCCATGCACGCCCCGGGGCAGTACGCGATCAGCCCCGCGCCGAAGGGGGCCACGTGCTGGGCCAGCACCACGTCCGGCGTCGGCACGATCCCCTCGGTGTAGAGCCCGGCGTCCAGCATCGCGCGGGCGCCGCCGCCGTTCTCCTCGGCGGGCTGGAAGAGCACGACCAGTGTCCCCGACCAGCGCGACCGCCCCGCCGCCAGCAGGTCGGCGGCGCCCAGCAGACAGCTGACGTGCACATCGTGCCCGCAGGCGTGCATGACCCCGGGCACGGTCGACGCGTACGGCAGACCCGTCTCCTCGGCGACCGGCAGCGCGTCCATATCGGCGCGGAGCAGGACCACCGGACCCGACCCGTTGCGCAGCACCCCGGTGACACCGGTCCCGGCTATGCCGGTGGTGACGTCGTATCCCCAGGACGTCAGGCGCCGGGCGGCCTCGGCAGCCGTGCGGGTCTCCTGGAAGGAGAGTTCGGGGTGGCGGTGCAGGTCCTCGTAGAGCGCCACCAGATCGTCCAGGCGGGCGTCGAGCGGTGCGAGTACGGCGTCCCGGTCCGCGGCGTCCGCGCCGGCAGGCTCCCTCCCGCCTTCGCTTCCGGCGGTGGCAGCGGTCCTGTTCTCACGATCGTCATCACGGTGGCCCATACACGCATTCGACCACGGGTCAGCTGTCCAGGCATCCCTACCGGCCACCTCCGTACGGCGCGAACCCGGCGCCCGGCTGGCCGGACTTCGCGGGTGCGGCCCGGCGCTCTGGTGACACGCGGGCCGGACGCTGCCACCGTGGACCAGCACCTTCACGTCGATGACCGGAGGCGGACGTTGGCCACTTCATCCCCCCGACCGACCGGCGAGCCCACCGATCTCGTCACGCACCTGACGGACCAGGCGCTGGGGCACCTCTTTTCGGCCGCGCTGCGCACCGCGGCCCACTACCGCCTCGCCGACCACCTGGCCCGCGGCCCCCGCACCCCCGAGCAGCTGGCGGAGGTCACCGGTACACACGCCCCGCATCTGCGCCGGGTGCTGCGCCTTCTCGCCAGCCGCGGCATCTTCCACGAGGACGCCTCCGGCACCTACCAACTCACGCCCGCCGCCCGTCTGCTGCGTACCGACGTCCCCGATTCGCTGCACACCGCGGTGCTGATGCTGACGGACTCGCTGTTCCTGCAGACATCGGCGCAGCTGGAGGAGACCGTCCGGGACGGCGCCGCGCCCTTCGAGCGGCTCTTCGGGCAGCCCCTCTTCACCTACCTCCAGGGCGACGAGCGGGCCCGCACCCTCCTGGACGACGGGATGACCTCCCTGACGTCCGCGGCGGACGAGGCGATCGCGGCGGCCTACCCCTTCCCGGAGACCGGCACCGTCGTCGATGTCGGCGGCGGGCGGGGCGGACTGCTCCGCGCGGTCCTGCGCCGCCGCCCGGCACTGACCGGCATCCTCGTCGACCAGGCACCGCCCCTCGCCCGGCATCTGCTGGACGACGACGAGCTGAAGGGCCGCTGGCGCACCGAGGAGGCCGACTTCTTCACGGCGGTCCCGGACGGCGGCGACGTCTACGTCCTCAAGCATGTGCTGCACGACTGGCCCGACGAGCGGTGCCGGGACATCCTGCGGACCTGCCGCGCCGCGATGGCGCCCGGCAGCCGGATATTGATCGTCGAGTCGGTGCTGC
Source organism: Streptomyces sp. NPDC027185 (assembly GCF_055567035.1). Lineage (NCBI taxonomy): Bacteria > Bacillati > Actinomycetota > Actinomycetes > Kitasatosporales > Streptomycetaceae > Streptomyces > Streptomyces sp. NPDC027185. The sequence goes on from NZ_JBVHRF010000006.1 coordinate 201,615, forward strand.
CACCGGGCAACGCCCCGCACTTCGGCAAGACGATGGACGTCGCGATGATGGCGGTCGTCGACGGGCGGGAGCGCGATTCGGAGGAGTTCGCGGCGCTGCTGTCGTCCGGCGGCTTCCGGCTCACCCGCGTCCTGCCGACCGGCGCGCCCCCGTCCGTGGTGGAGGCGGTCGCCGAATGACCTGACGGGCGGGCGGCCCGTACGCCGGGTCCGGGCGGCGCCCTCGCCCGCGGCCCGGGGCCGGCCGGGGCCCCGCGCGTCCGGCCGGGGCACGCCCACCGTGCGACGGCCGCTCACTGCGCGTCCCGGGTACGAAGCGGGGCGGCCCGGCGGCGCGCGACCGGCTCCGGGCGCCCCGGCCGCATCCACCCGGCGGCGCCCCATCACGGCCGGCGGGCGCCCGGACGCCCGGTCCCGCGGCCGGACATCCGGCGCCCCGCGCCGGCCACAGCCCCTCGCGAGGCGGCGGCTCCCCCGGGAGGCAAGGGTGCGCGCGTACCGTCGTGGCCTACGTGATCACGCCGAGAGGGATCACCGGTCGCCCAGGAGGAACGCCGCCGTGCCGGTCCGTATGCGAGCCCGCCGTACCGATGAGGCCCACCGCGCCTCCACCCCGCTGGAGCTCTTCTTCGATCTGTGTTTCGTCGTGGGCATCGCCCAGGCTGGGCGCCAGCTCGTACACGCCCTCGCCGAGGGGCATGCCGGCCACGGGATCAGCGGCTACCTCATGCTCTTCTTCGCCATCTGGTGGGCGTGGATGAACTTCAGCTGGTTCGCCTCCGCCTACGACACCGATGACACGCTCTACCGGGTCACGACGCTGGTGCAGATCGCCGGTGTGCTCATCCTGGCCGCCGGTGTGCCGCGGGCCTTCGAGCAGAGTCAGTTCGCGGTCGTCTGGTTCGGCTATCTGGTGATGCGGCTGGCGATGGTCGCCCAGTGGCTGCGCGCCGCGCACGGTTGCGAGGGCGAGGAGCGCCGCACCGCGCTGCGCTACGCGGGCGGGGTGACCCTGTGCCAGGTCGGCTGGCTCGGTCTGCTGTTCCTGCCGGAACACGGCCGCCCGTGGGTGTTCCTGGTGATGGCGGTGGCGGAGATGTGCGTACCGGCGTTCGCGGAGCGGCGCCGGGCGACGGCGTGGCATCCGCACCACATCGCGGAGCGGTACGGACTGTTCACCATCATCGTGCTGGGCGAGACGATCTCGGCGGCGACCGTCGCGGTGCAGTCCGCGCTGGACGAGCACGACGAGCTGGGGGCGCTGCTGCCGATCGCCGGCGGCGGTCTGCTGCTGGTCTTCGCCGCGTACTGGATCTACTTCGCCGTCCCCATCCATCTGCATCTGCGCTCCAGCCGTCAGGCGTTCGTCTGGGGCTATGGCCATTACGTCGTCTTCGGCTCGGCGGCGGCGATCGGCGCGGGGATCGAGGTCGCGGTGGAGCAGTCGGTCGGCGCCTCGCACCTGTCGGTCCTGGCCGCGTCCGCCTGTGTGACGGTGCCGGCCGCGCTGTTCCTGTTCAGCGTCTGGCTGCTGCACTCACGCCATCAAAAGCGCGGCTGGGCCCAGCAGCTGGTGCTGCCGCTCGCCGCGGTCGCCGTGCTGGGCTGCACCTTCGCCGGGACGTACGCGGTGCTCGCGTCCGGGCTGGTGTGTGCGGCGGCGGTCACCGCCGGTGTGACCCTGACGTCCCGCCAGGGTGCGGCGCTGAGCGCGTGAGCCGCGGCCGGCGCTCCCGCCCCGGCACGCCGCCGGGCCCCGGCGGACCGGCACCGCACGTCCGCCCCGAAGGCCCGGTCCCGGCAAGTCCCACGCGGCTCCCGCCGGGAACCGGCTCCCGCGCCCTCGCGCCCGTCCCGCCGGCGTCCGTGCGCCCCCGCTCCTCCGCCACCCCGGTGAACAGAGCGCGCGCCCCGGCCCGACCGGCGGAATTACGGCGTCCGATTTCGGGAATCGGAGCGGTTCCCCCGGACGCGTGAGCGGCGGCCGCCCCCGGCGTACGGCGTCGCCGGGCCGCTCGCGCACCGTTCCGCGGGGCGCTCCAGCGGACCGCTCCCCCCTCCGGCGTACGCCGTGACCTGGGCCTCCTCGGCATTGGAGGACAACTCATGGACAGGTAGGGGATTTTGCGGTGAATTTTCAGCCATGTTCCGGGGCTTCGGACGGGCCGTCACCGGCGCCCCGTACAGGAGCCCGAACCGCGCCACACCTGCCCCTTTCGGGCGTACATTCCGGGCGTTCGGACCCTGCGGACCGAGCGGCGGGACCCGGGCCGGGGCGGCGGCACGACCTGCTCGCGGTAGGGTGCATATTGCCCTTTTTATACCTACGGGCCGTGCGCCCGCCGGCATCTGACCGGCCGTACCGCCCGCAGGAGACCGAACCGCACCACCCGACCGCCGTACCCGATCGTCCGTATCTGATCCGTATCTGAGGAGACGCCAGCCATGGCCGCCCGCCACGCTCAGCCCCGCGCGCGCAGAAGTATGTCCCGCCGCGGGAAGGCCGTGAGCGGTCTCGCGCTGACCACGTTGATGGGAACCGCCCTGTGGGCCTGGCCCGCATCCGGCGATGACCACGACGCGCAGCAGGAGGCCAAGAACGGCACCCCCGCGTCGGTGTCCGGTCCGGAGAAACCGTCCGGTGCCAAGACCGTCGCGAAGGCCACCCGTACCATCCCGGGTCTGAGCGACGCGGAGCGGAAGCGGATACCGGCCGACTCCCGCCAGGTCCTCGTCGTGCGGGGCGAGGACAAGGACTCGTTCGACTCGCAGGTGGTCCTGTACACCCGCGCCAAGGGGTCGGACGACTGGCGTCCCGGTGCGCGGTGGGCGGCCCACAACGCCGCGCACGGCTGGACCGACGACCACCACTACGGCGACCTGCGCTCCCCGGAAGGGGTCTTCACCCTGACCGACGCCGGTGGCCTGCTGCCCGCGCCCAAGGGCACCAAGCTCCCGTACGACCACAACGACAGCTTCGTCGCCAACGGCACCGGCGTGGAGGGCGAGCCCCTGGCGGGCGCGTTCGACTACGTCATCGCCATCAACTACAACCGGGTGGCCGGGACCTCGCCCCTGGACCCGGAGCGCCCGGACGGTGACGAGAAGGGCGGCGGCGTGTGGCTGCACGTCGACCACGACGGCCCCACCCAGGGCTGTGTGAGCCTCAAGCCCGAGGTGATGCGGGAACTGCTGCGGACCCTGGATCCCGCACAGCACCCCGTCATCGTGATGGGTCCGGGCGACAGCTGACGGCCCGCCGGCCGGGCCACGCGCCCGGCCGGCCCGGCCTCGGGGGCCCGTGCCCCAACAGGCCCGCGGGCCGGACCGGCCCGGCCGACGCCGGAGTCCGAGCGCCGGGCCCCCGCCTCCGGCCCGCCCGCGACGCCCCGGGCCGTTCCCGGACGTGGCCGAGCCCGCGCGCCCGGCCGCTCCGCGCCTTCCGCGGGCCGCGTCCGCGCCCCCTCCCGCCCGGCCTCGCCCCGCCCCGCGTGCGCCGTGGTACGCATGGGGCATGGCTGACGCAGCGCACCGCCACGACGCCCTGACCGATGTGACCGGCCTTCGGGTGGGGCACGCCCAGCGCATCGGATCCGGCCATCTGACCGGGACCACCGTCGTCCTCGCGCCCGAGGGCGGCGCAGTCGCCGCGGTCGATGTGCGCGGCGGCGGGCCCGGCACCCGCGAGACCGACGCCCTCGATCCCCGCAATCTCGTCCAGCGCGTCGACGCCGTCGTCCTGACCGGCGGCAGCGCCTTCGGGCTGGACGCCGCGTCCGGTGTCGCCACCTGGCTGGAGGAGCACGGCCGCGGCTTCCGCGTCGGCCCGGACCCCTCGCAGGTGGTACCGGTCGTCCCGGCCGCCGCCCTCTTCGACCTCGGGCGCGGCGGCGACTGGCGGGCCCGGCCGGACGCCGCGCTGGGCCGGGCCGCGGTCCACGCCGCGCACCGCTCCCCCGCCGGCGGCCCCGTCGAACGCGGCAACGTCGGCGCCGGTACGGGCGCGGTGGCCGGCGGGCTCAAGGGCGGCATCGGGACGGCGAGCGTGCTGCTGCCCTCCGGGGTGACCGTCGCCGCGCTCGCCGCCGTCAACGCCGTCGGGTCGCCCGTCGATCCCCGTACCGGTGTGCTCTACGGGCACCTCCTCGGGCCGGACGGGGCGCCCGGTGCGCCGCCCGCGCCGGAGCGGCACGCGGCGGCGGCCCGCGCGCTGGACGCGGCGCGCGAGACATCCCGGCAGCGGGCGGCGGCCGCCGCCCGGCCGCCGCTCAACACCACCCTCGCCGTCGTCGCGACCGACGCCGTGCTCACCCGCGCCCAGGCCCACAAGCTGGCCGGAACCGCCCACGACGGGCTGGCCCGCGCGGTGCGCCCGGTCCATCTGATGTCCGACGGCGACACCGTCTTCGCCCTCTCCACCTGCGCCCGGCCGCTCACTGCGGAGAACGCGGACCCGGCCTTCGCGGTGCACGCCGCAACCGGGGCGCTCAACGACGTGCTCGCCGCCGGCGCCGACGTCCTGACCCGCGCCGTCACCGACGCGCTCCTGACCGCCACCTCCGTCGACGGCCCCGGCGGCCTCTTCCCCTCGTACACCGAGTTGTACGGCAGGACGGACGCGGACACGGACGCGGGCGGGGCCCCGGGCCTCTCGGGCGGGGCGCCCCCGGGGCAGCCGTAAGGCCCACGGCACCGGCCCGGCACACGGCACGGGCCCGGCGTGCGATCGCCGTAGGGCCCGGTGCCGGGCGTGTCCGTCGTCGGCCCGGGTACCGGGCACGCCCCGTGCGGCGGCGGCACGGCGGGAGACCGCGAGCGCGGCGCCGTCCCGGCGGGCCGCAGCCCGCCGCCTCGCCTCCGCCCGGCGGGCACGTCGCTCACCGAGGAGGCCGAGCCCCGGCGGGCCCGGCGGCGCGCACCGGCCGGGACACCACCGGCCCGACGGCGTGCGCCCCACGCGCTCCAGGGCCGGGCGCCCCACGCCCCGGACTGAGCATCACCTACGTACGGAAGCCCGAACGCGTCCCGCCCTACACCCCGCTGGCGCCCAGCGCCGATCCCGCGACGTACGTCACGGCCATGGCGAGGGCGCCGCCCCCGGCGTTCCGGAGGATGGCGCGGGCGGCGGGGGCGCCGCCGAGGCGGGCGCTGGTCCAGCCGCACAGGGCGAGGGCGGCGAGCACGGCGACGACGGTGACCGGGAGCCGCAGACCGTGCGGCGGCAGCACGATCGCGAGCAGCGGGAGCAGCGCGCCGACGGTGAAGGCGAGGAAGCTGGCGCCCGCCGCGTGCCAGGGGTTGGTCAGTTCGTCCGGGTCGATGCCCAGCTCCACCTCGGCGTGGGCGCGCAGCGCGTCGTGCGCGGTCAGCTGCTCGGCCACCTCACGGGCCAGCTTCGCGCTCAGGCCCTTCGCCTTCAGCAGACCGGTCAGTTCGACGAGTTCGGCCTTCGGCTCGGTGGCGAGCTCGCGCCGCTCCTGGACCAGTGCGGCCTTCTCGGCGTCCCGCTGGGTGGAGACGGAGACGTACTCGCCCGCCGCCATCGACATGGAGCCGGCGAGGAGTCCGGCGAGTCCGGCGGTCAGCAAGGTGGCGCGGGACGTGGTGGCTCCGGCGACGCCGACCACCAGGCCCGCGGTGGAGACCACGCCGTCGTTGGCGCCGAGCACCGCGGCGCGCAGCCAGTTGAGCCGCCCGCCCAACCCGCCGCCGTGCGCCTCTCCGTGATCGGGCGTCTGTTCGCTCATGCCCGCAGGGTCTCATCCGGGGCCGCGCGCCCGGCGCCGACGCCACCGCAACGCGACAAAACGGCCGATGGTAGAACGGCTGTATGTCCGCTCCGCCGCCCCCCACGCCCACGCTCGTCCAGCCGCCCCGCCCCGCGCCCGAGCGGCGGCGGCTGTGGTGGCACCGGCTGTTCCTCGGCCTGTGGTACCGGCCGGTGGAGATCCTGGACGAGGCGCGGGACCGCTCCGCATGGAGCGCGGCGGTGGTGCTGTGCCTGGTCAGCGGCGTGGTCGGGGTGTTGTCGGCGGACGCGTTCGACGGGCAGTGGACGTCCGACCCGAGTGCGGCGCTGAAGCTGATGGGGCTGGCCGTCGGATGCGTCCTGGCCGCCAGCTTCGCGCTGGGCGCCGCCACCCACGCCATCGCGCGCACGCTCGGCGGCAACGGCCGCTTCGCGCCGACCGCGAGCCTGTTCATCGTGCTGTTCTGGGTGACCGACCTGCCGCGGTTGCTGCTGGCGACGTGGCTGCCCCCGCAGGCCACCTTCGTCCAGGCGCTGACGTGGACGACCTGGGGCTTCGGGTACGTCCTGGCGGTGCTGCTGATCCGCGGTCAGCACCACCTGCCGACGCACAAGGCGGCGGCCGCGATATCGGTGCAGATGCTGGCGGCGCTGGCGCTGCTCAAACTCGGACCCGCGCAGTGACCCCCGCACAGTGATCCACAGGGCTCAGCGGCGGCGCGTCAACTGCCGTACGAGCAGGGCGAACGCCTCGCGTTCGGCGGCGGTCAGCTCCACGCACTCGGCGGGCGGGCCGGCCGGCCCCGTCTGCCGCGGCACCCGGTCCAGCAGAGCCCGGCCGTCGCGTCCGGTCGCCGCGCGGTGTTCCTCCCGGCGCAGCAGCCGGAGCAGCCCGGCGACCCACAGAACGCTCGCGACGCCGAGCACGGCGAATCCGATCAGCTGAAGGGTCGAGGCGGAGAGGAGCATGCGGTCCTCCAGGGCGGGGCGGTGTGCGGCGGACGGCGTGGCCACGCGGGCGCGGTGACCACGGTGGACGGGACGAGGCCGTGGCCGGACGCGCACCGGCCGGGCCTCGCGGAACTCTACGGGCACCGGGTGAAGTCCTGTACCCCTCAGGAGAATTACCGGTATTGCAGCACTTCACACCATTATGACGGAAGTGCCTGCCCGCCCCGCCACCACCCCCGCTCCCTCCGGGGCGGCAGAGTACGGCCCCCACGTTGGACGGGGCGGCACCTTCCCGCGCCCCGAGGTGTCACCGACGATGGCGGCAGCCGCCCGCGAGGTGAGGAGTACGCCGTGCCGCAGCCGCCCCCGCAACCGCAGTCCCCGCAGCCGGACGGGGCGCCCGCCCACGCCCTGGACGGGCTGCTCGTCGCCGACTTCAGCCGGGTGCTGGCAGGTCCGCTGGCCGCGGCGACCCTCGCCGACCTGGGCGCCGACGTCGTGAAGGTGGAGCGGCCCGGCGCCGGTGACGACACCCGGTCCTGGGGCCCGCCGTTCGGCCCGGACGGCACCGCCGCCTACTTCGACGCCGCCAACCGCTCCAAGCGCGGCCTCGCCCTGGACCTCGCCGATCCCGGCGACGCGGCCGCCGCCCGCGAACTGGCCCGCCGCGCCGATGTCCTGATCGAGAACTTCCGGCCCGGCGCCCTCGCCAAGTACGGCCTGGACCCGGCGTCCACCCGGGCCGCCAATCCGCGCCTGGTGCACTGCTCGATCACCGGCTTCGGCTCCGGCGGCGGCGCGCATCTGGCCGGGTACGACTTCGTGGTGCAGGCGGTCGGCGGGCTGATGAGCATCACCGGGGAGAGCGGCGGTCCGCCGCTGAAGGCGGGCGTCGCCCTCGTCGACGTCCTCACCGCGAAGGACGCCACCACCGCGATCCTCGCCGCGCTGCACCACCGCGGGCGCACCGGGCGGGGCCAGCTGGTGGAGGTCAACCTGCTGTCGTCACTGCTGGGCTCGCTCGTCAACCAGGCGTCCGGGCACCTGGCGACGGGCAGCGATCCGGGCCCGATGGGCAACCGGCACCCGAGCATCGCCCCGTACGAGACGCTGGCCTGCCGGGGCGGGCTGCTGGCCGTGGCGGTGGGCAACGACCGGCAGTTCCGGGCGCTGGTCCATACCCTGGGCGCGCCCGCGCTCGCCGACGATGTGCGTTTCCGTCGCAATCAAGACCGTGTACAAAACCGTACAGAACTGGCTGAACTGCTGGAGAAGTTGCTTTCTTCGGATACGCCGCAAGCATGGACGGAACGGCTCACCGCAGCCTCGGTGCCCTGCGGCCCCGTCAACACCCTCTCGGAAGCCCTGGAGTTCGCCGAGCGGCTGGGGCTGGCGCCTGTGACCGCGGTGGGAGAGGGGAGAATTCCCCAGATCAGCAGCGCACTCCGGCTCTCCGAGACACCCGTCACAACCCCCGCACCCCCTCCGCGTCTGGACGAACACGGCACACCGCTGCGAACCTGGCTGTCGGGCCCTCCCGACCACCCCCTTCCGCCATGCGTGTGACCTTGCCCACAAGTTCAGGCCATCCGCAACCAATTCCCGCCGTACGTGCTGTTTACCAGCACGGATCACACAACACCCTTGTATGGAGCAGCTCGTGACATCGCCGGACAACTCCACCACCGCTCGGTCCCGCACCTCGCACCAGCTGCTCCAGCCGCCCGAGCAGGACGGTGCCGCGGCGCCGCGCCGGGGCCGCCGGACGCGCCGCACCCTCGCGCTGACGGCGCTGCTCGCCGCCGGCGCGCTGACGCTGTCGGCGTGCGGCGGCAGCGCCGAGGCCGGTTCGGGCGACGGCAAGAACGGCCAGGCGGGCGCGGACGCCGCCGCCGCGAAGGACGCCTCGGACGCCAAGATCACGGTCTCGTCGAAGGACGGCGCGACGGACGCCAGCATCAACGCCACCGGCGTGAAGGTCACCGGCGGCAAGCTGACCGATGTGAAGCTGACGGTCGCCGACAGCGGCGCGGCCGTCGAAGGCGCCATATCGGACGACGGCACCTCCTGGAAGCCCAGCGTCCAGCTGGAGCGGGGCACCAAGTACAAGCTGGTGGCGAACGCCAAGGACGCCAAGGGCCGCTCCGCCACCGAGAACGCCACCTTCAGCACCGTCTCGTCGGACCACAGCTTCATCGGCAACTACACGCCGGACGACGGCAAGACCGTCGGCGTCGGCATGCCGGTCTCATTCAACTTCGACAAGGCCATCACCAACAAGAAGGACGTCCAGTCCCACATCACGGTGACGTCCAGCAGCGGCCAGGAGGTCGTCGGCCACTGGTTCGGCGCGCAGCGTCTGGACTTCCGGCCCGAGGAGTACTGGAAGGCCAACTCCAAGGTCACGATGAAGATCGACCTGGACGGCGTGGAGGGCGGCAACGGCATCACCGGTGTGCAGTCCAAGACGGTCACCTTCACCATCGGCCGTTCGCAGGTCTCGACCGTCGACATGAACACCCAGACCATGACGGTCAAGCGGAACGGCTCGGTCCTGAAGTCCGTGCCGATCTCCGGCGGCAGCCCCGACCACCCGACCTACAACGGCCAGATGGTGATCTCGGAGAAGTTCGAGCAGACCCGGATGGACGGCTCGACGGTCGGCTTCGGCGGTGAGTACGACATCAAGGACGTCCCGCACGCCATGCGGCTCTCGTCGTCCGGCACCTTCATCCACGGCAACTACTGGGGTTCGCCGTCCATCTTCGGCCGCTCCGGCACCAGCCACGGCTGCGTCGGTCTGCGCGATGCGAAGGGCGGCGGCGGGGACACCCCCGGCAAGTGGTTCTTCAACCAGTCGCTCATCGGCGACGTGGTGATCGTCAAGAACTCCCACGACAAGACCGTCCAGCCCGACAACGGTCTCAACGGCTGGAACCTCTCCTGGTCCGAGTGGAAGGCGGGCAGCGCGGTCTGACCCCTTCCGCGAGGGGGCTGCTCCCTCTCGCGCCCGTACGGAAACCGGCGGCCGGTCCTCCTCGTGAGGGCCGGCCGCCGGTGTGTGTACGGGGGCGGGGTGGTGGCGCGGGGCGTCAGGCCGGGCGTTCCCCGGGCAGCACGAGCGGGCACGCCCCGCGGGACGGGCGTGCCCGGTGTGCCGGATGTGGTCAGGCCGCCGCGTCGAAGCCGGTGTCGCGGGCCATCCGCTTCAGCTCGACCAGGGCGTGCTTCTCGATCTGGCGGATCCGCTCGCGGGTCAGACCGTGCTGCTTGCCGACCTCGGTCAGGGTGCGCTCGCGGCCGTCCTCGATGCCGTAGCGCGCCTTGATGATCGAGGCGGTGCGGTGGTCGAGGCGGTCGATCAGGTCCTCCAGCTCCTCGCTGCGCAGCAGGGAGAGGACGGACTGCTCGGGCGAGGCGGCGGAGGTGTCCTCCAGCAGGTCACCGAATTGCGTGTCGCCGTCGTCGTCCACCGACATGTTGAGGCTGACCGGGTCGCGGGCCCAGTCGAGGACGTCGGTGACGCGGGCGGGCGTGGAGCCCAGCTCCGCGGCGACCTCGGCGGGCTCCGGGTCGCGGCCGTTCTCGCGGTTGAACTCGCGCTGGACGCGGCGGATGCGGCCCAGCTCCTCGACGAGGTGGACGGGCAGCCGGATGGTGCGCGACTGATCGGCGATGGAGCGGGTGATGGCCTGGCGGATCCACCACGTCGCGTACGTGGAGAACTTGAAGCCCTTGGCGTAGTCGAACTTCTCCACCGCGCGCACCAGACCGGCGTTGCCCTCCTGGATCAGGTCCAGGAGCGGCAGACCGGCGCGCGGGTAGCGGCGGGCCACGGCGACGACCAGGCGGAGGTTGGAGCGGATGAAGACGTCCTTCGCCCGCTCACCCTCCGCCACCAGCGCTTCCAGCTCCGCACGGCTCGCGTCCGCGGCGTTGCCGTCGGTCACGGTCTCGTCGAGGATCTTCTGCGCGTAGACGCCCGCCTCGATGGTCTGGGACAGCTCGACCTCCTTGGCGGCGTCGAGCAGGGGCGTGCGCGCTATCTCGTCGAGGTACATGCCGACCAGGTCGCGGTCGGCGATCTCCCCGCCTACGGCGCGAACACTGCTGGCCCTGTCAGCACCGTTGCTGGTGGTCTGACGGCGGGCGACGGCACGGGTTGCCATGCGTGAGCTCCCTTTGCGATGAGTCGGTGATGAGTCGTTCGCGGGACGGTGGACGCGGAAGAGCGGGGTGACCGGACTGCCCCGTCCGAAGGAAACAACGGCTGGAAACCGGACAGAATTCCCAAGCTGCCCGTCTATTTTTCTGATCATGCAGTACCCTGCGGCCCGGCCACGGGCGCCCAGATGCCACCGGGAGGGAAGAACCCCAGGTCAGGCGCGGTCCGTGGCCCTGCCCGGGGCTGCTGTGACTCGTGGGCAATTCCTTCGCCCGGGGGACGTACGTCACCTCGATGGCGTGTCCCTCACGGTGCCGCCCGGGGCGCCGCGGCTTCGGACACCGGCGGGTCCGGGACGTTCCGGCGGGCCCGGCAGCCGGCGCCTTCCCTTCCGAAGACGGCCCGTGCCGTCGCCGGGTTGCGCGGGAGCGCGGGCGACGCCGGGGCCTGGCCCGAGGCGCCGGACGCGGGCGGGCGCGGGCCTGGGCCCCGGGGGCCGCTGATCCAGTTGACGGGGGCAGGGCGCGGGTGTCGCCTGGACAGGAGGGGCAAGCGAGAGGAGCCCGTCATGGAGAACCACGCTCCGCGCCACGACGCGCGGGCCGCCGGTACGCACGGCGCGGTCGAACGGGAACACGGCGCGACCGCCGGCACGGGGCCGGAGTCCGGTGCGGCACACCCCAGGGGTGGCCGCCGGTTGCCGGCCACCGTGGTCTGGCCGGTCATCGCCGCGCTCGGCTTCGGCTGCTACACGATCTGGATCGATCACACCGGGGGCGCGAGCGGTGGCCACGCCGCCCTGCTCGGGCTGATCGCCGCGGTGGTCACCGGTGCCCTGGGCCTGATCCTCGTGCACTTCCAGTCCACGATGATCACCGACACCCGGGCGCTCGCCTACGGCGCGCTGTTCGGGAGCAGCATGGGCTGGCTCTACAACCTCAGCGGCCCGTCCGTCCTGAAGTCGTCGGCCTGGGGCCTGGTGATGGGCGCCGTGATGTTCGTCGTCTCCCTCTACATCTTCCGCTCCCACCGCGTCCGCGAGCCCCACGGCCGCCACCGCCCCCGCCACATGCACCGCACCCCGCACGGGGCGCACTGACGGTCGACCGGTGATGAGGCGAGCACACGCCGAGGCCCCGGCTTCCGGCCGGGGCCTCGGGGTGCGCGGGGCCCGCGTGCCGGGGTACCGCGGCGAAGGGGCGGGGCCCGGGGCCCCCGTCGAAGGGCGGGGCCCGGGGCACGAGCGGCGGAACCCGAGGCCGGGCCGTGGCCCGGAGTGCCTGGCCCCCGCCCCCTGCCCTCCCCTCTGCTCCCCTCCCCTCCCTCCCCCTACCGCCGTACCGTGCGGAGGCCCTCGTCCGGGCGCCAGCTCTGGACGGTCATCGCGGCCTCCTGGACGGAGACCCGGACGATTTCCGTCACGTCGGTGCGGAAGAGGAGGAACGGCTCCGGTGGCCGGACCTCCGCGGCGTAGCGCCTGAGCACCTCCTCGTCGGTGGTCCGGACCGCGCGGCCGGACACCCGGACGTCGCCGTCCGACAGGTCCGTGCCGGGCCCCGGGTTGGCGTGCAGGGCGAACCGGGGGTCGGCGTGGAGGTCGGCGCCCTTGCGGGAGCCCGTCAGCATGCCGAGCCACAGCTCACCGAAGCGGAAGTCCGCCTCCAGGCCGGTCAGCCGCGGGGAGCCGTCCGCGCGGAGCGTGCCCAGTACGTGGTGGCGGTAGCGCCCGAACCGCTCCCGTACGGCGCGGACGAACTCCGGCTCCCGTGCCTCGGCCACCGCCCAGCCGACACCGCGCGGTACGGGTCCGCGCGGCCCGGTCCGTGCCGCGGTATCCGGCCGTGCCGCCGGTGGTGCCTGCCGCCTCGGCGCCCCGGGCACGGCGGCCGGACCCGCCGCCCCCACCGGGCCGGGCCCGGCCCCGCCCGGCCTGTCACTGCCCTGCGTGCTTCCGTCCGGCCCGTTCCGGCCGGGCGTGCTCCCGCTCGTCCCGGTCCCGTCCGGTCCGGCCTCTCCGTACGCGCTTTCCGTCATGCCTCCAAGGTCGCTCCCCAACCCGACATCCGCTGTCCGGATTCCTCCAGGCGTCTGTATGTACGGGCGCGCCCGGCCCCACCGCGCCCGGCGCTCCGGCCCGCGGCGCCGCAGCGTCCGGCCGGCCCGCCTCGTCAACCACGCTGCGTTGCTCCATGACTTCATGGTGACACCGGCCACTGACAACGCACCGGCCCACACGGGCACGCGCCGCCGCCGACCGCGCCTGCGGCCGGGGCCCGTCCCCTCCGCCGCTCGGCCTCGTCCCCGCGGCCTCGTCCCCGCGACCGACGGCGGCCACCCCGTACGGCGCGAGGACCAGGTCCGCAGCCGGTTACCGGGCGGCGGCCGCGCTTCTAGCCTCACGGACATGACGGCACACCACGGCACTTTCGACGAGGCCCTGGAGCGGCTGCACTCCACCGGGCCGGAATTCCACGGCTATCTGAGCAACCACGGGCCCATGGCGGTCGAGGCGCTGGCCCGCCACGGGCAGGGCGGCGGCGTCCACCGCTGGCTCGACGCGTACACCGCGCAGCTGGAGGACGTACCGGGCGCCCGCGAGGCCATCACCGGCGCCAACTGGCGGCAGGCGCTGGGCGATCCGCGGCGGGTCACCGACTGGACCGGCCACTTCGCCCGCGCCGTCGCCGAGCGGCCCTGGCGCGAGGTGCTCGCGCAGTGGTGGCCCCGGCTGCTGCCCGGTATCGCGGGCGCGGCCACCCACCCCGCCATCCGGGTCGGCCATATCGTCCGCACCCTGCTGGCCGAGGAGGAGACGCGGCCGCGGATCGCCGAGCTGGCCCACGCCCTCGGCTACTGGGCGGCCCGGCACACCACGCTGCCGGTGGCCGTGGTGCCCGGCGGCACCACCGCGCCGGACGACGCCCTCGCCGCCCTGCCCCGCGTCGCCGACCAGCGCACGAGCGCGCTCGGCGGCCTCGCCCAGCTGCCGGACACCCCGGGCTGGCGGACGGCGGCCGAGGCGGTCCGGGCGCCGCGCGACCCGGAAGCGGCGCGGGCCCAGCTCACCGCGCTCGTACGAGCGGCCACGCACCGGTACGCCGATCACGGGCACGGCGACGGGGTGATGCTGGTCCACGCGGCGACCGCGCCCAACGCGATCCTGCGCACCCTGCCCGCCCTGCCGCGCGACCTGTGGGCACCGTCGTTCGCCCTGGCCTGGGCCGCGAGCGCCGCGCTGACCTCCGTCTACGGGACGGCGGACGCGCTGCCGCCGCTGCGCACCGGGCCGCTCACCCCCGAGGAGGTCTTCCAGCGCGCCGCCGCCCACGGTGACGCGCACGCGATCAAGCTGACGGACACCGCGCTGGACGTGGCGTCCTGGACACCGGACGGCGACGACCGCGCCCTGACCGCCGCGCTCCGCTCCCTGGAACTGATCGAACCCGGCGTCTGACCTGCGACGGAACACCCGAAGGCCGGGCAGCCGACACACCGGGCGGGCCCGGCCGGCACCGTGCCGGGCGGCCGTACGGGCCCGGCCTTCGGGTGCGCCCGGCGCCCGTACCGTGCCCCGTCGCCCCTCAGCCGAACTGCAGCGACCGCTTCGCCAGGCCCTTCCAGAAGCCGTCGATCACGCTCCGGCCGTCCGTGAGCTGACCGTGCGCGTCCGCGGCGCCGAGTGTGACGAAGAGCGGCGCGAAGTGCTCGGTGCGGGGATGGGCCAACTGCCCGGCGGGGGCCTTGCGGCCGAAGTCGAGGAGGGCGTCGAGGTCGCCGTCCTCCAGGGCGCGCCGCCCCCAGTCGTCGAACTCCGCCGACCAGGACGGCACCCCGGGTCCCTGGTGGCGCAGTGCGGCGAGGTTGTGGGTGAAGAAGCCGCTGCCGACGATCAGCACGCCTTCGTCGCGCAGCGGCGCCAGTTTGCGGCCGAGGGCGAAGAGCGCGCGGGGATCGAGCGTCGGCATGGAGAGCTGGAGGACCGGCACATCGGCCCGCGGGAACATCTCGACGAGCGGGACGTACGCGCCGTGGTCGAGCCCGCGGTCGGGGAGGTCCTGCACCGGCGTCCCGGCCGTCCGCAGGGTGCGGCGGATCCGGTCGGCCAGCTCCGGGGCGCCGGGCGCGGCGTACCGCACGCGGTAGTAGCGCTCCGGGAAGCCCCAGAAGTCGTACACCAGCGGGGCGGTGACCGTCGCGCCGAGGGCGAGCGGGGCCTCCTCCCAGTGGGCGGAGACGATGAGGACGGCGGCGGGGCGCGGCAGGGCGGCGGACCAGGCCGCGAGCTGACCGGGCCAGAGCGCGTCGTCGGCGAGCGGCGGTGCGCCGTGGCTGAGGTAGAGGGCCGGCATCGGCTGTGCGGACATCGCGGCTCCCGGCGGGCGTCGTGGCTACGGACCCGGGAACGCACCCCGGGATCTGCTTGAAGATTCAAGAGATACTGCGAGCCTACGCCCCCCGGAGGGAATTGTTAAACATTCAAGAAGAGTGAGGGCGGTGCGAGAATGGATGGCATGAGCACCGAATCCGCAGCCGAGCCGCGCTGGCTCAGCGACGAGGAGCAATACGCCTGGCAGTCCTACCTCCACGCCACCACGCTGCTGGAGGATCACCTCGATCGCCAGCTGCAACGTGACGCCGGTATGCCGCACGTCTACTACGGCCTGCTCGTCCAGCTCTCCCGCGCCCCGCGGCGCCGGATGCGGATGACCGAACTGGCCCAGAACGCCAAGATCACCCGCTCCCGCCTCTCGCACGCCGTCGCCCGCCTGGAGAAGAACGGCTGGGTGCGGCGCGAGAACTGCCCGTCCGACAAGCGCGGCCAGCTCGCCCACCTCACCGACGAGGGCCTGCACGTCCTGGAGAAGGCGGCCCCCGGGCACGTCGCCGCGGTGCGCGGCGCGATCTTCGACCGCCTCTCCCCCGAGCAGGTCGGCCAACTCGCCGAGATCTGCCGGGTGGTGGCGGACGGCCTCCAGCCCAAGGGTGCCGACCTGCCCTGGCTCCGCTGAGGCGCGGCGGCCCGGCGCCCGGCGGCCCGGCCGCGCGGCCCCCGTCCTCCGGACACCCGGCCGCTCCCCGGGCCGCCCTGCCCGCCTCTTGGTAATTTGTCCGCCATGCGCGCCAGGTCCAAGTTCGCCGCCTGCCGGATATCCCGTCCGACGCGCACGCGGCACCGCGTACGGCCGCCCACCGGGCCCGCCCCGCCTCCCGGCGGCCTCGCCGGGCACCTGTGGACCCATCTGCACCGGGCACCCGGCACCTTCCTCTGGCTGGGCATCCTGCTGGTGACCTCGGCGATCATGCACCGGTTCAGCCCGGAGGTCCTGACGGACTTCCTCCAGCACCGCTCGACCAACATCCACAACCTGCTGCACACGCCCGGCCGGGTCCTCCTCACCAGCGCCCTGTGGCTGGACGGCGGCGGCTGGCCGCTCCACTTCGTGCTCTACAACGTCGTCCACGCCCCCGCCGAACGCTGGCTCGGCACCCGGCGCTGGCTCGCCGTCCTCGCCACCGCGCACATCGGCGCGACGTACCTGAGCGAAGGTCTCCTCGCCGTCGCCATCCGCACCGGCGCCGCCCCGGAATCGGCGGTCAACACCCTCGATGTGGGCGTCAGTTACGCGCTCGCCGGTGTCGTCGCGGTCCTCACCTACCGCCTGACCGGACCCTGGCGGTACGCCTACGCGCTCGGCGTCCTCGCCTTCTACGGGGCGCCGCTGCTGACCGGCCGCGGCTTCACCGATGTCGGCCACTTCGCCGCCGTGCTGATCGGGTTCGCCTGCCGTCCGCTCACCCGCGGCGCCCCGGCGGGCCTTCCGGGCGGCGCCGTGCCGGAGCGCACCCCGGCACCGTGAACGTCCACCGCACGGGTCACTCCACTGCCGCACCGGACGCCGGAATTCCCCGCGCCCGCCGGATGCCGTAATCCGGCGCGCGGGCCGGGGCCGGCCGCCCGAGGGTGGCCGTATGAAGCGGTGCATCTCCGCGGCGTTCGCCGCAGGCGCGTCGGCGGTGGCCGCCGCCGTCGCGCTGTGCGGGCCCCCGGCGCCGCTCTCCATACCCCCGGGGGCGGCCGGCCCCCAGCCCCCCGACATACCCACCGGCCCCGCACCGCCCGGCGGACGCCACGGACCGTGCGCCCTGCGCGGCGTCAGCGACGACGTCGGCGAGACCACCGCCACCCCCGAGGGCTACGCGCGCTCCCGCGGCACCGTGAAAGCCCTCACCCTCTTCATCGACTTCCCGGACGCCCGCGCCACGATCAGCCCGCGCGCCCGGTACGCGGAGTTCTTCCCCGCCGCGTCCGACTACTTCCACCGCAGCTCCTACGGCCGGCTCCGCTACCGCCCCGTGCCGCTGCTGCGCTGGCTGCACATGGCGAAGCCGCTCACCGCGTACGGCATCCAGCGCGGCGCCACCTTCGACGCGGGGTCGGACGGCGGGTACCACGCCCTCGCCCGCGAGATCGTCCGCGCCGTCGACTCCTCCGTCGACTTCCGCGACTACGACCTGATCAACGTCATCGCCGCCCCCAACGCGGGCCCGCCCGCGACCCGTACCGTCCTGTCGGTGACGTTCAGCGGCGGCGATCTGGGGCTACGGACCGACGACGGGGTGCCGTTCCGCAACACGTCGTTCCTCTGGAGCCGGCAGCCGGGACCGAGCGCCTTCCGGGTCGTCAACCACGAGAACGCGCACTCCTTCGGCCTGCCCGACCTGTACTTCACCGACGGCCGGACCGCACCGCCCCCGGTCGGCCACTGGGACCCGATGGACGAGGACTGGGGGCCGAGCAACGACTTCCTCGGCTGGCACAAGTGGAAGCTCGGCTGGCTCACCGCAGGCCAGGTCGACTGTGTCCCGCCGGGCAGCCCGGTGGCCGACCACACACTGACGCCGCTGGCCACCCCGGGCGGTACGAAGATCGCCGTCATCCCGACCTCCGCGCACACCGCCCTCGTCGCCGAGGCGCGCACCCGGGGGCCGCTCGATCCCGCGCTGTGCCGCCCCGGCGTCCTCGTCTACCGCGTCTCGGCGGACGTCCGCTCCGGCGGCGGGCCGCTCCAGGTCATGGACGCGACACCGGGCAGCGGCGGCTGCCACACCGGGGACCGCTACGTCGACGCCGAACTCTCCGACGCCGCCCACCGGCCCGGCAGTACCTTCACCGACCCCGGCAGCGGCACCGCCGTCACCGTCCTCGCCACCGCGCCGGACGGCACCTTCCGCATCCGCGTACGGCCGCCCTCACTGCCGTCACCGCCGGAGCCGTGAGGGCGCCGGGCCTGCGGGGCGCGCCGGGTCAGGCGCCGTCCCCCGGGCCCGCCGCCTCGTCCTTCCAGTGCTGCTGGCCGAGGGCGATCAGCCGCAGTTGCCAGCGGGCGGCCTCGACGACGCGGGCGCGGGCCGCCTCGGGGTCCTGGGCGTCCTCCGTGCCGAGGATGGCCGCGGCGGTCGCCACCAGCCGGTCGACGAAGAGATCCGCCAGCATCCGCAGATCGTGCCCGTCCCAGCCCCGCGCCGTCGGCTGGGCGGCGAGCGCCTCGGCCACCTCGGCGCCGAACCGGTCCAACTGCCCGGCGATGGCCTGCCGTACGGCCCGCACCCCGCCGTGGCGTTCGCGCGCCACGAACCGTACGTGGGCGGGGTGTTCGCGCACGTGCCGGTCGATCACCGCCACCGCGCTCTCGATCTGCGCCTCGATACCCGCCTGCTCGATCAAGACCGTACGCACCATCGCGTGCAGACTGCCGAGCGCCTCCTCCACGAGGACGACGCCCAGTTCGCCCAGGTCGCGGAAGTGCCGGTAGAAGGCGGTCGGGGCGATGCCGACCGTCCGGGTCACCTCGCGCAGCCCCAGGCTGCTCAGGCTCTGCTCCTCCAGCAGCCCCAGGGCGGCGTCGAGCAGGGCCTGACGGGTTTTCTGCTTCCGGGCCTGGCGGACCCCTACGGTGTGACTCACATCATCCAGTAAACAAGCGTTCTCCGAACTTCTCCACCCGGGCAACCCCTACACTGAGGGAAGTGAGTGAACAACTGTCCTCCGAATCGGAAAGGCAGATCGATGCTCTTTCTCGTCGCAGCCCTCCTCCTGATGGGGATCCTGCTGGGCGCCGCGGCACACCTCCCGGTCTCCGTCACCCTCCTCGCCGCCGCCGTCATCGCCGGCTGGCTGCTCGTCTTCTCCGTACGCGAACACCGCAACTCCGCAGGGAGGGCCTCCCGATGACCTCCGCCACGCTCACCGACCGCCCGGAGGACACCGCACCGCACTCCCCGGACACCGCGGACGGCGATCCGGCCGCCGGTCCTGGCCGCGCACGGACCGCCTCCGCCGACGGGATGGCCATCGCGTCCTTCGTCCTCGGACTGCTCGGCACCCTGGTCTTCAACGTCGTCCTGGGGCCGTGCGCCCTCGTCCTCGGCGCCCTCGCCCTGGCCCGCCGCACCCGGCGCCGCGGCCGCGCCGTCCTCGGACTCGTCCTCGGCACCGCCGACCTGATCGTCCTGGCCGCGCTGACCACCGCCGACGCCACCGTCAGCTGGCACCTCGGCGGCTGACCGGCGAGCGGGCAGCCGTACGGGCCGCCCGCCCTGAGCCGTCACGACGCACCGCGCCACCGACCCGCCCCCTCGCCCCGGCCACGCGTACCCCGGCCGGGGCGCCCATCGCCTCCCTGCCCCTCCGGCCCGGCGGATCACCCCGTCGCATCGGCCGGAGTGCACCGCCCGCGGTCCCCTCCGATGCTGGAACGGGGCGGGCGGATTCCGGCGTGCGCGCCGAGGGGCGGGGACGGCAGGCGCGCACGGTCACCTCGCGAAGGAGCAAAGACCCGATGAGGCTGGTCGTCGATCTCAACCGGTGCCAGGGGTACGCCCAGTGCGCCTTCCTCGCACCCGATGTCTTCACCCTGCACGGCGCGGAAGCGCTGATGTACGACCCGCAGCCCGCCGACGAACGGCGCGCGGAGGTGCTGCGGGCCGCGTACGCCTGCCCCGTCCGGGCCATCACCGTCGAGGACGCGGAGCCGGCGGCGGGTGGCTGCCATGCCGGATGACGACCGCCTCGAAGCCCTCCGCCGCGAGGGCCGCATCGTCATCGTCGGCGCCTCCCTGGCAGGCCTGCGGGCCGCCGAGACGCTGCGCGCGGAAGGCTTCCGCGGCACCCTCACCCTGATCGGCGACGAGCCCCACGAGCCGTACGACCGGCCGCCGTTGTCCAAACAGGTGCTGCTGGGAAACGTCCCCGCCGACCACACGGCGCTGCCGCGACGCCGCGCGCTCGACGCCCGGTGGCGGCTCGGCACCGCGGCCACCGCACTGGACCCGGCGGCCAAGCGGGTGACCCTCGCCGACGGCGACACCGTCCCCTACGACCGGCTGCTGATCGCCACCGGCGTCCGCTCCCGCCCCTGGCCGCACGAGCTGGAGTCCGACCTGGACGGCGTGTTCGTGCTGCGCACCCGCGACCACGCGGCGCGGCTGCACCGCCGGCTGTCCGCCGGACCGCACCGGGTGCTGGTCATCGGCGCCGGATTCACCGGTTCCGAGATCGCCTCCGCCTGCCGCGAGCGGGGCCTGCCGGTCACCGTCGCGGAACGCGGCCCGGCCCCGCTCTCCGGCGCGCTCGGCGGCGTCATCGGCGAGACGGCCGCCGCCCTGCACCGCGCCCACGGCGTCGATCTGCGCTGCGGAGTGCAGGTCACGGGCCTGGAGGGGGACTCCGCCGGCCGGGTGCGGCGCGCCCACTTCTCGGACGGTACGACCCTCGACACGGACGTGGTCGTCGTCTGCCTGGGCGCGACCCGCAACACCGAATGGCTCGCGGGCTCCGGACTCGGCGCGGGCCCGCGCGGTATCGCCTGCGACGCCGGCTGCCGCGCCTTCGACGTCCGGGGCATCGTCACCGACGACATCTTCGTCGCAGGGGACGTCGCCCGCTCCCCGCACCCGCTCTTCGGCTACCAGTTCCTCTCCCTGGAGCACTGGGGCAACGCCGTCGCCCAGGCAGCGACCGCCGCCCACAACATGATCAGCGCGAGCACCGACCGCCGCCCGCACCTGTGGATGCCGTCGTTCTGGTCCGCGCAGTTCGGCGTCAACATCAAGTCCGTCGGCGTCCCGCCCATGGCCGACCAACTCCTGGTCACCCAGGGCTCCCTGGCCGACCGCCACTTCACCGCGGTCTACGGACACCAGGGCCGCGTCATCGCCGCCGTCACCTTCGACCAGGGCAAATGGCTGGAGTTCTACGAGCGGCAGATCGAACGGGCGGCACCGTTCCCCCCGGAGTTCCCCACCGTCGACCGCCGCCCCGAAGGGCTCCACCCGGTGGCCGCCGGCTTCCCCGACCCCTCCCTCCCCACCCACGGCCCCACCGTCACCCTCAGCGGCCACTCCCCCACCGACCGCCGCCTCTCCTTCACTCCCCGACGCGCGTGACCCCGGGCCCCCGCCCGGCACACGCCCGCAACCGCCGGCCTTGAGCACCCGCCTCACGAAGCCTCGACGCGTCGCCGCGCGGCGACGCCAGCCCGGTGGCGCCGGGCCCCGCACCGCAAGCCCAGGGCCCCCCGGGGCCCGCACGCCGCTGAGCCGGCTCCACCCGCCCGCAGCCCGGAAGGAACCCCCCATGACGTCGGTCGCCCTCCTGCGGCAGATCCTCGACCCCGCCCACCGCGCCGACCCCTACCCCCTCTACGCGGAGCTACGGAAGACCCCCGTCGTACGGGACGAGACCGGCGCCTACCTGGTCAGCACGTACTGGGAGATCCAGGAGTTGCTGCACGACCCGCGCGTCAGCTCCGACGCCCGCAACCTGAACCCGGAGGCCGCCGCGCGTCTGGGCCAGGAGGAGGACCCGAACCTGCCGCCGACGTTCCTCCGCCTCGACCCGCCCGAACACGACCGGCTGCGCGGACTGGCGATGCGTCCGTTCGGCCCGCCGCACAGCCCCCGTCGCGTCTCCGCCATGCAGGGCGAACTGGCCGCCATCGTCACCGACCTCATCGACGGCTTCCACGACCGGGACCACCTCGACCTCGTCGACAACTTCTCCTACCCCTTCCCCGTCACGGTGATCTGCCGGCTCCTCGGCGTCCCGCGCGAGGACGAACCCCGCTTCCACGTCTGGGCCGACACCCTCGCCGCCGGCCTCGACCCCGTCCAGGGCACCCCCGAGGAGCGCGAGACCCAGCTGCGGACCGTCCGCCGGGCCCGCGCCGACCTCGCCGCCTACCTCTCCGAACTCATCGAGGAACGCCGCCGCGCCCCCCGCGACGACATGCTCTCGGCCATGGCCACCGACCACGGGCCCGACGGCGCGATGTCCCCCCTGGAGATGGTCAGCACCGCGGCCCTCCTGCTCATCGCCGGCCACGAAACCACCGTCAACCTCATCACCAACGGCATGCTCGCCCTCCTCCGCGACCCCGCCCTCCTCCACCGCCTCCGCACCGACCCCGCCCTCGCCGCCCCCTTCGTCGAGGAACTCCTCCGTTACGATCCCCCGGTCCAACTCCTGCCCCAGCGCACCACGTTGACCGACATCGACATCGCGGGGACCACCATCCCCAAAGGCGCCTCCCTCTGGCTCCTCCTCGCCTCCGGCAACCGCGACCCGCAGCGCTTTCCCGACCCCGACCGCTTCCTCCCCGACCGCGCGGACAACCAGCACCTGAGCTTCGGCAGCGGCATCCACACCTGCTTCGGCGCCCCCCTCGCCCGCCTCGAAACCCAGATCGCCCTCACCGAACTCACCCGCCGCCTCAAAAACCCCCGCCTCGCCGAGGACCCCCCGCCGTACCGCCGCAACGCGGTCCTGAGGGGCCCACGTCATCTACCTGTGGTGGTGGAGGGGGTGGAGGCGTAAGGCCGGGCCCGGAGCGGGGGCGACCCCGGCGCCCTTCGCCGATGCCCGGCGCCCGGGGCCCAGCGCCGGCGCCCTCCGCCCGCCGAGCCCGACGCCCGCCCCCGCGGGGCGTGCGGAAATCTTCGTCGCCGCAGGTCAGCCGCCCTGAGCAGGGCTTTCCCGAAAAGGATCATTTCTCGTTCGCGGAACATTCCACGAAATCGAATGCCGGTCGGCGTGGCAGCACCGTTGACCGGCGCCCCACCGTCCGGATCCCGGTTGAGCATCCTCCGCCGACGCTCAGCGTTTCCCCGGAGCACGCTCCCCACGCGCCCGGACCACCGCGGTCGGCCGGTCACAGCGGTGACCCATGACTTCGCGCTCGCCGCCACATTCGCCGTACACCCGTCGCGACCTGCGACTTTCACATGGCTGCCGGGGCTTAAACCACAAGAAGCCACCTGTAACGAAGATAACTTGATGACGAATCACCTTTGCGGGCGATTTGCGACGTGGAAGTGTGGCTACTGAGCGCAACCGTTCAGCAGTACCTTTCTGACACGCCATGTGGGGAGGCACGTTGACGCACCATGCGCCATTATCGGCCACTCAATCCCTTGGTCACCCCGCCGTCACCCTCGTCGATCTCCTCTTGTCCGCCACCGCGCGGTCGGGAAATTCCCCAGCCGTCGAATCGGAAGGGCGCACGGTCAGCTACGCCCAGCTGGACGAATGGTCGAACGCCGTCTGTACGACGTTACGTGGGAACGGCGTGGCAAGGGGTGACTGCGTCGCCCTGCGGATGCCTCCGGGCGCCGAGGCCATCGCGGCCATGCTGGGAATCCTCAAAGCGGGCGCGGCCTACGTACCGCTGGACGTACGCAATCCGCCTTCCCGCAACGCGTTCATCCTCGCCGACTGCGGTGCTACCGCCTTCCTCGGCGACGCGGACGGCAGCGTCCCGGCCGGGTTACCGGTCATCGCGGAGGAGGTTGTGGCGGCGCTCGGCCGGCCGGGGCCCGCCCTGAATCCCGCCGAAGCGGCGCCTGCCGCGCCGGACGGCACCGAGTCACCCGGCCCGCGGCCGGACGACACCGCCTACATCATCTACACCTCCGGGACGACGGGACAGCCCAAGGGCGTGCCCGTGCGGCACAGGAACGTGGTCGCTCTCCTCGCCGCCGCGTCCGGGCTCTTCACCTTCACCTCCTCCGACCGGTGGCTGCTCTTCCACTCCATCGCCTTCGACTTCTCCGTCTGGGAGATCTGGGGGCCGCTGTCCACCGGCGCCCGGTTGGTGGTCCTGCCTCACTGGACCTCCCGGTCACCCGAGGAAACCCTCAAGGTCCTCACCGACCGGCGGATCACCGTCCTGAACCAGACGCCGACCGCGTTCGGCGCACTGGCGACGGCAGCGATACGGCAGGACACGGACCTGCCCGACCTTCGCTACGTCGTCTTCGGCGGCGAGAAGCTCACACCACCGATACTGCGGCCCTGGGCCCGGCGCTTCGGCCTTGACCAGCCACGACTGGTCAATATGTACGGGATCACCGAAACCACCGTCCACTCCACGTTCCACGAGTACACGGAGGAGGGCCTGCGCGAGGACGTCTCGTGCATCGGCCGCCCGCTCCCCGGGTTCACCGCGCGGATCATGACGGAGGACGGCCGGGAGGCCGGTGCCGACGAGCCGGGCGAGCTGTGGCTGGCAGGGCCGCAAGTGGCCGAGGGCTATCTGAACCGGCCCCAGCTCACCGCGGAACGGTTCCCCCGCGCTCCGGTACCGGACGGCGACGGCCTGGGGCCCTCCCATTACTACCGATCCGGTGATCTCGTAAGCCGTCGGCAGCGGGGCGACCTGATCTACCACGGCCGCGCCGACCTCCAGGTCAAGCTGCGCGGTCACCGCATCGAGCTCAGCGACATCGAAGCCTCCGTGCGTTCGTACAACGGCGTCGTCGACGCGGTCGTGTGGGTGCGGGAGTTCAAACCCGGTGACGAGCGGCTGGTCTGCGCCTTCGTCGCGGGTGAGGTGACGGGAGGCGCCTCACCGGACGCGCGGGCCCTGCGCCGCCACGTCCAGGGACTGCTGCCCTCCTACATGCGGCCCGCGAGCTACGAACCGCTGCCCGGCCTGCCACGAACCGTCAACGGAAAGGTGGACCGGGCCGCCGTGGCCCGGATCTGGGAACAGCAACGACAGGAGAAGGTACGTGATGTCCCAAGCACACACCGAACGTGAGGCGGCGGAGATCCAGCGCCGCACGCTGGAGTGGGTCGCCGAGCTTCTTGAGGAGCCGGAGGTCCACGCGGAGGACAACTTCCTCGACCTGGGCGGGCATTCGATGCTCGCCCTGCAGCTGGGAGAGCACGCCAAGGCCGCCTTCGGCGCCGACTACGACCTCAAGACGCTGTTCGAAGGAAGCCTCGCCTCGGCCGCGGCCGAACTGGCCTCCCGCCTGGCCGAGAGATGAGCGACGCCGCACGCACCACCCTCGTACGGAACACCGTGACAGCTCAGAAGGGACGGCTCACATGACGGCCAGCGAGGAGAGGGACTTCCGGCTCAGTGCCGAGGAGCTCGCGCAGTTCGAACGGGACGGCTTCATCGGCCCGGTCAAGATCTTCGAGCCGGAGGAGATGGAGGAGCGGTGGGACACCATCCGGCGCCGGCTCCCCGACCGTTCCAAGGCCGTCTACCCCGATGACGCGCTCAGCGGCGGCACGAACATCTCGAACTACGACCGCCACCTCGATGTGGATCTGCTCTCCGAGCACATCATGAACCGAAAGATCGTCGACCGGGTGGCCTCCATACTCGGACCCGATGTGCTCTGCTGGCGGACCGAGTTCTTCCCCAAGTACCCCGGCGATGAGGGCACCGACTGGCACCAGGCGGCCACCTTCGCCAATGCCAGCAAGAAGCCGCAGATCAAGTGGCCCGCCGAGGACGGCGAGACCCCCTTCGGCGGCACGATCACCGTATGGACCGCGTTCACGGACTCCACCAAGGAGAACGGCTGCCTCCAGCTCATGCCGGGCACTCACCGGGAGATGAACTACGACGAGTCCAAAGCCATGGACTACGATCCGAACGCGATCAACTCCCGCGAGAAGGAGGGGATCCGGCGCGGCTTCTTCGGCTACGACTATCGGCAGTTGCAGAAGGATCCGAACTGGAAGCCGGACGAATCGCAGGCCTTTCCCCTGGTGATGAAGCGTGGTGAATGCGTCATCTTCTGGTCCACCCTGATGCACGCCTCGCTTCCCCACACCGGCAGCAAGAAGGACTACCGCATGGGGTTCGCCGCCCGCTATGTGCCGACCAAGGTGAAGGTCTACCCCGACACGGCACAGGTGGCTGAATACGGTGGCGGCATCCCGCTCGACAACTACGGTGCGGTGCTCGTATCCGGTGAGGACACCTACGGAATCAACACCATCGCCGAACACAGCAGGCGGGGTTATGTGTTCACCCCTCGCCGTTTCTGACACAGCGTGACGCGGTGGCAGGGCGCCGCATATGCCCTGCCACCAAGCGCAGAACCCAGCACACCGCGGAGGAACCGGTGCCACAACGCCATATCTACCTTGAGGACACCTACCACTTCACCGTCGACACCCGGGTCACCGGCGCCGGCACAAGTGATAAGGGACCCTGGGTGGAGCTGGAGGAAAATATTTTCCACCCCCAGGGCGGCGGCCAGCCCAGCGACCGGGGAACGGTCGCCGATGCGCAGGCTCACCCCTTCAAGGCCCCCGAAGCGGACGGCCATGTTGTCCGGCTCGCAAGTACCCGCGAGTTCCGGATCGGCGAGCAGGTCAGCTGCGCCGTCGATCCCGAGTCCCGCCGGCTGCACGCCGCCCTGCACACCTGCGGCCACGTCGTGGACGGATTCATCCGCGAGCTGGGGTTCCGGCACAAAGTCAGCAATCACTTCCCCGGCCAGGCCCGCATCGAATTCCAAGCAGGCGCCGAGCGGCCCGATCTGGACCAGCTCGCGGCCACGGTCGAGGAACGTACGCTCCGGGCCATCGAATCCGATCACAAGGTGTACGCGATCGACCGTGGTGACCAGCGGGTCGTGGTCATCGACGGCCTGAATGAAGACCCTTGCGGCGGAACCCACGTGACGTCGCTGGGCCGGCTCACCGGCTTTTCGCTGCGGTCCCTCAAGGTCAAGGGCGGCGTTCTCAAGGTGGGGTACACCGTTGAACACGCCTGACGTCGCCGGCGAAAGCCTCACCGGAAGCCCCGGCGTCACATTAACGAAGGAGTCCGCAACCGGTCGGCGGAATACGTGGGCGGCGGACCTTGGCGTACTCGCCGTGGCCGTCGTGTGGGGATCGACCTACGTGGCCATGCAGTGGGTCGGCCATTTCCTGTCCGTACCGGCCTTTCTGTTTCTCCGCTTCGCCCTCGGCGCCCTGTGCATCACCCTGATGTCCCTCCGGACCTGGCGCAGCGCCAGCCGGACCGAACTGAAGCTGGGCGTGCTTTTCGGGGTCCTGCTGTTCGGCATTCTCTTCCTGGAAACCCTCGGGGTGCGCTACACCCTGGCGTCCAATGCGGGTTTCCTGATCGCCCTGTCCGTCATGCTCGTACCGATCATCGAGCGGGTGTTCCTCAAAGGCAGGGTCGCCCGCGGCATTTACCTGCTGGCGCTGCTTTCCCTGGCGGGCTGCGCGCTCCTCACCTTCGAGCAGGGCCTGTCGGTCCGCAGCGGCGACCTGATCATCCTGGGTGCCGCGCTGATCAGAGCGAGCCAAATCGTGCTCTTCGCTTCCCGGGCCAAGGGAGAGGACGTCTCACTCCTGCGGATCACCGCGATCGAGCTGTGGGTGGTGGCTGCCGGCGGCCTGGTGCTGTCCCTCGCACACCCCGTAAAGACCTTGCAGGACATCGGCCGGCTGCCGGTCGGCGCTTGGCTTGTCATCCTGTACCTGGGCGTGCTGGGCACAGCCTTCGCGTTCCTCGTTCAACTGCACGCCGCGCGGGTCTCCAGCCCCACCCGGGTGGGGCTGGTCCTCTCCACCGAGCCCTTCTTCGCCGCCGTCTTCGCTGTCGTGCTGCTCGGTGAACACCTGGGGCCCACTCAGCTGGCCGGCGGAGGTTTCATCCTCTTCGCCGCCCTGGCGGGCCGCTGGCTGGATGCCAGGCACCGTGAGCCGAAACCCGGTCCGGAGGAAATTTCGTGAACCCTTTCCCGGTGGTTCTCCTGCATCATTCCGGCGGATCCGCACAGGTCTTCGGCCCGCTCCTTCGTGCGCTGCCCGAGCAGATCCACGCCCTCGTGCCGGAGCTTCCCGGCCGGGGGCGCAGATGGAGGGAGAAGCCCGCCCTCTCGGCCCGGGAAGCCGTAGGTGACCTGGCCGAGCAGGTCACCCGGGCCGGAATCACCGGGGAATTCGCGATCTTCGGACACAGCATGGGGGCCTATCTCGGACTGCTCCTCGCCGCACATTTCGAGGGCACCCCGGGCGGTGCGTACTGCGGAACACTCTTCGCCTCCGCCAACGCAGGACCGCGCGCCGCATCCCCGCTGTTCGGCGGCGATCCGCGGGAAGCCGACGACGACGTGGTCCTGGACACCGCCGCCCGGTTCGGCGGCCTGCCGCCGCAGGTTCTCGCCCATGAGCAGCTGCGAGAACGGACCGCCGAACTGCTCCGCGCGGACTTCTCGGTGTGCGACTCATTCGTACGGACGCACAGCGACACCGTGACCGGCAGCCGGATCGTGGTGTGCCACGGCACCGACGACATTCTCACCGCCGAGCAACTCGACCGATGGCGGCTCAGCACGACAGCCGGCAGCGAGGTGGTGCCCTTCGCGGGGGACCACTTCTACATAACCGACTGCGCCGCCGAGGTGGCTGAGAAGATCGCCGCGCACCTGGGCATCGGCCCGCCAGGGCCGGACCGGCACCAGCCGTCCGCAACGGTGTAGCGCATCTGGTCACGGGCTCCCCGGCAGATCCGGACCACCCACCCCGGACCCGACCCCGAAACCACCGACGCAGCGGACGGAACCGCCACCACCGCAGGCCGCCAAGCAAGCCCTCACTCAACAGCCAGAAGCAAGAAGCCGCAGGTCAAATACCTCGCGACAGCTGAAGCCCCCGTACTTCACCCACCGCTCCACCCCGATCCGCTACGCTGTTCACGTCAGTGGCCAGGTCACACAAGATGTCCGCCCGGGAAACCGTCGCGATCATCCGCAGCCCCCACTGACCCGCGGGCTTGCACACGAGACCGAAGATCCACTCGCTGGGTCTTCCCCAAGGTCTCCCACAGGCCCACGCCTCCGTAGCTCAGGGGATAGAGCACCGCTCTCCTAAAGCGGGTGTCGCAGGTTCGAATCCTGCCGGGGGCACAGGGGAATTGCAGGTCAGAGGCCCTGTCACCGGAGTGGGTGGCAGGGCTTCCGGCTTCCGGCTTCCGGCTTCCGGCTTCCGGCTTCCGGCTTCCGGCTTCCGGCTTCCGGCACGGATTTGGCACACATGGGGTGTACGCCGAGGGGGAGCTGTACCGCGATGCCCGCCAAGGACGAACTGGCCAAGCGCCGCCACGACAACCTCGTCGCCCGCCTGGGGAGCCTCATGGAGGCCGAGCTGAAGCCCGACTACCAGGGCTACTACGGGCAGCTGATCCTGAGCAGCAGCGACCTCGAAGAGATGGGCGAGGGCGAGCTCAAGGACGTACGGCGTGCCGCCCGCGAGGCCGGCCGTCGCCTCGACTGGCAGCCGAAGACCCAGCTCGTGGACGGACGGCTCTTCGTCTACGACGACCGCGAGGTCCCCGAAGAGATCAGCCGACAGGCGATGCGGGACGCTGCCGAGGCGGTGGAAGCCGTTATGCGACCGCATATGAACCGGACTCCGGGCAAAGACTGAGCCGTGCCCTGGCGCCGGGTTCCGCCCTCCCCATCTTTCGGGCAGCGCCCGGCGAACCTCTGCACGGATCAGGCAGCGATCACACTGCGACAACGCCCTCCAGGGCGGCCGCCGTGTGCCGCAGCTTGCGTGGAGTGAGCTTGAGGTGGCCGAGGTCCGCCTCGGCGACCGCCGGTACGAAGAACCGCTGCCGCCGATTCAACTCCAGCGACTACGGCTTCGGACCAGGCACCACCCACCCTATGACCGCCCTTGAACTTCGAACTCAGGACACTAGCGCGTGCGGGTGCCAAGGACCTTCCCGAGCGTGATGGCCACGTCGAAGTCCCGATCCCACGTGAGCGCGACGAGGTCGTCGAACTCCGCCTCAGGGCGGAGCAGATCTAGGACGTCGGCCTCGAATACCGAGCCCGGTTCTGCGAGGGCGAGCGCCTCATCGCGGAAGCAGCGGTACATGTTGCGTGACCGGAACATGACCGAGTACCCACCGTCTGCGAGTTCTCCCACGGAGACACCCCACTTCGCTTCAAGCGCCTGCAGTGTGCCGGCGACGTCGTCGGCGTTGATCGGCTCGGTCAACAGATCCACTCCCACCGCTTCTCGGGCTGAATCCAACGGAAGCGTCTTGTCCCAGAGCACCGAGAGGTGGCGCTCGAAACCAATGTCCTCGCGAACTGTTTTGTCGAACTCCAGGTAGCCGGTGTCCAGAATCGTACGCATCCAGCGGGTGATCCAGAGGATCGGGGCGTTGACCAGATTCATCCGCAACGAGCCATGGCCTTCACCGTAGACAGATTCGCGGATGCTCGTCAGCAGCTCTTTGCAGTGGTAGTCCTTGCAGAACCGGAACAAGTGAGCCGACCGCCGTGGCAGACCGTCCCAGAGCGAAGACCGAGGGAGGGGGAAATCAGCCAGAATCGTCTCCAACTCGCGTTGGAGCTCCGGCTTGGCGGCCGACAATACGAAAGCGTCGTCGTTCTCGCCCCACCGCCCAGCGCCCTCATAGTCGAACTTCGCCTTGCACGAGGCATATATAACGGATTGAGCACACGTATTGAACAGCTCCGTGCTCACCCGGTACGCAACCTCGCAGTGATAGTTGAGGTTGAATCGGTCGAGCTCTCCGTCGGCGACCCGCTCGAAGACATACTTCGCCGACAGCACGTCTCTCGCGGCACGGCCGAGGACCCGCTCGACCTCGCCGGACGAGATCTCGGCGGACGCTTCGTTGGGGCGCAGATCATCGGAGATCTCCTCGATTGTCGAGTCGATCCGCTGAAGGGTTACCCGAAGCATGCCGCGTACGGCGTCGATGCGGAGCCGCTGTGCCTCGTCTTGGAGCAGCATCTGTTCAACGATCAGGTCGAGGTCGGCCAGGAAGGGATAGCGGTCGCGTACAAGCGCGTGTCGTCGCCCTCGGGCGTTCTGCTTCGTGAACATCTCGGTTATGACGAGGCCGAGCGCAAAGATGTCCGCCGGCTTGCCGATATCGAGGGCGTTGTTCCTCACCATCTGCTCGGGAGCGAGGTAGTTCCGGTTCCCCAGAAAGTCCCTGCGCTTCGTGAGCGAGGAGTCCTTGAAATGCGCGATGCCGAAGTCGGCCAGGACGAGCCGTCGCGCATCAGGGTCGACGAGGACATTCTCGGGTTTGATGTCACGATGCACTATGCCGTCGCCATGCACGTACGCGAGCGCATCGCAGAGCTGGCGCGCGTAGTCGAGAAGAATGTCAGCATCGGTTTCGTCGTTGATCACGTTTCGCAGCGTCATCGGGTAGAAGTCCATGACGTAGTAGAAGAAGTTCGCGTCCTCTGAGCGCGCATGGATGCTCACGACGTTCGGGTGGCTCGATGTCTGTCCGTACTCGATCTCCTGCTTGAAACGCTTGTTGCGAGCGGAGTCCGCGTTGCGGTCCTTCTCAATCCGTTTGACTGCGAACACCTGACCATCGGGCTTACGGCGGGCCTTCCACACCACGGCTGAACCGCCCTCTCCCAGAGCTGAATCGCGCTCGTAAGTGACTCCGTCGATGATGAACGGTTCGTGCTTCGGCATAAACCCACCCTACTGACATCCTCGGGGCGGTGGCTTCGACCAATTGCCGCCAGGACCAGAGCGTTCTCCGGCGGGTGAGGTAGATGCCCACCACGACACTGAGAGCTGGAGAGGGACGTTTCCCCTGGTCACACACCCTCCGGTCGGCTTTTGCGCAGGTCACAGCCCCGCCCAGGGAAAACTCCTAAAGCGGGTGTCGCAGGTTCGAATCCTGCCGGGGGCACAGGGGAATTGCAGGTCAGAGGCCCTGCCACCGGAATGGGTGGCAGGGCCTTGGGTTTTGCGGCGCGTAGGGCGCGCAGGCGCACGTGTGGGACCGGGACCCAGCGCTCCGGCGCCCCCTGCCCCCTCATCCCCGGAGCGCCCCCGTAGCCCCCGTAGCCCCCGCCGTGAGCCGGACCCCGACCGAGCAGGGTGCCGTCGTGGTCCCGGGTGCGTCTGCCGGGATCGGCGGGGGTGTCACGGGGGCCGCCGGGATCGGCGGGGGCGCGGAGGTGTTCGTCGGGATCGGCGGGGGCGCGGAGGTGTTCGTCGGGCGCAGCAGGGTCGTGGCGATGCGGGCGGCGTGTTCGGCGGTGATGAGGAGTTCTATGTAGTCGCCGTCGGCGGTGTGGTCGCCGAGGGTGATGCGCAGGGAGACCGTGCCGTCGGGTTCTGTCGATGCCGTGACCGTTCCGTCGACCACCCCGGGGATCACCGCGGGCGCTGTCATCTCGTGGCCTCCTCGGACGGGGACGAAGACGCGGGCTCGGACGCGGAGGTGGGCGCAGATGCCGGATCGGGAGCGGTCTCGGGGCCGGGGGTGGACGGCTGTGGGGCGCGGCGCGTGGAGAGGGCGTTTCGGATGCGGGCGCCGTAGAGGCTGGTGGTCAGGCCGGCGAGGATCAGGAGGCCGGAGAGGAGTTTGAGGGCGGGGAGTTGCTCGCCGAAGATCAGTACGGAGCCGGTGATGCCGAAGAGGGGGACGAGGAGGGAGAGGGGGGCGACGGTGGAGACCGGGTACTCCTTGAGCAGCCAGTTCCAGATGGCGTACGCGAGGAGGGTGTTGGGGTACGCCTGGAAGAGGATCGAGGCCACGGCGGTGAGGTCGAGCCCGGAGCCGAGGTGCTCGAAGCCGGCGGTGCCGCCCACCGCGAGGTCCAGCAGGAACAGCGGTATCGGTGAGAACAGGCAGGACCACACCAGGAACGCGCCGACCCGGTCCGGGGCCGCCTTCTTCATCAGGACGTTGGCCGCGCTCCAGGAGAACGCGCCGAGGACCACCAGGGCGAGGCCGGCGAGGGTGACGCTGCCGTCGGTGAGGAACGCGGTGCAGGCGAGGCCGCCGAGGGCGATGACGGTGCCGGCGATCTGGTGCCGGGCGAGCTTCTCCCGGAAGACGACCGCGCCGAGCAGGATCGTCAGGAACGCGCTGAGCTGCAGGACCAGGGAGGCGATGCCCGCGGAGACGCCCGCCTGCACCGCGAGGTTGACCACGCCCCACAGGGCGACGCCGAAGATCAGGCCGTATCCGGCGAGGTAGCGCCAGGGGACGTCGGGGCGCCGGACCACCAGGACCGCGGGGAAGGCGGTGAGGGTGAAGCGGATACCGGTCAGCAGGAACGGGTCCACCGTCTCCAGGCCGATCTTCGTCACCGAGAAGTTGAATCCCCAGATCGCGGTGATCACCACCGCGAGGAGTACGTGTCGGGCTTTCATCGCAGCGGATTCTCCGGTTCGTCGCTGAAGGTCGTCTCGGTGCCCGTGCGGAAGTTCCGCCGGTGCAGGAGGGGGCGGGGCGGTGGGCCGCAGTGCGGTCCGGCCGGTTCGCCCACGGGGACGTCGTGGGCGCCGGCCGGGGCACGGTCCGCGAGGCGGCAGCGCAGGGCGGCCCGGCGCCGGTGGCCTGCTGCCCGCGCCCGACGGGCTCCGGTGGGGCGGGGCAGCCGGCTGCCGGGCCGGTCCTCGGAGGGGTGCCCGGCGAACCGGTCGATGCCCCGGGTGGGGGTCGGGCTCATGCTCATGCCTCCGCCGGGGTGGAGGGCGTGGTCAGGGGGGCGTCCGGCTCCGGCGGCGTCCGCAGCGCCGCGCGGAAGCTGCGCAGGGTCACCGGCAGGGCGAGGGCGCCGACGGCGGCGAGCAGCACCGTGAGCCCGGCGACCAGGGCTTGCGGGCCCACCGACGCGCCCAGGGTGCTGACGAGCAGCCCGGCGACCGGGTAGGGGGTGAGGCCCACGAGGAAGAAAGGGCCCATGACCTTGCCCAGGTGTTCGCCGGGGATGACCTTCACGCGTTGGGTGCGGTTGAAGACGTTGAAGTAGGCCACCCCGCCCATCGCGACGACGAACCCGGTGGCGTAGAGCGCGAAGGTCGGGGCGAAGGAGAGCAGCAGCAGCGCGGCGCACTGGACGATGTAGCCGACCACGCCGAGGAACGGCACGCCGAACCGCCGTACCAGCAGCGGGGTGAGCGCGAGGTTGGCCAGACCGACGACGCCGACGAGGGTGTTGAGCAGGGCGAAGGACGACTCGGGGGCGCGCAGTTCGCCGGTGACGACGGCGGCGTTGGCGCTGAGCATCGTCGCGAAGGCCAGGTTGATGGCGAAGTTCAGGCCGGCCAGCAGCAGGACGGGGCGGTTGGTCACCAGCAGCCGCCGGCCGAGCCGCAGATCGGCGAGGATCACCCGGACGCTGCCGGGGCCGTCGCCCGAACCGGCCGGCCGCGGCAGTCCGAGCCAGCAGGCGGCGCCGGCGGCGAACAGGGTGGCGGCGATCCCCAGCAGCCAGACCTTGCCGAGCGCGGCCGCGGCGAGCACGGCGAGGCCCGGTCCGAGGGCCTGGGCCAGCAGCTCCATGTTCTGGAAGAGGGCCTGGGTGCGCGGCAGGTCGTCCCCCTGGGCGAGCTGCGGTACGACCTTCTCCACGGACATCCGGACGGCGGGCATGACCGACGCCAGCAGCGCTCCGTTGGCCATCAGCACCCCGACGGTCCAGGAGGGGACGGCCAGGCACAGCACGAGGGTCAGCACCAGGACCGCGGCGCGGGCGGAGTTGGCGCGGGTGAACAGCCGGGTGCCGCCGTCGCGGTCGGCCAGCAGCCCGGCGAACGGGTACATCACCAGCGCGGGCAGCCACTCCAGTGCGAAGGAGGCGCCCAGTGTGGTGACCTTCCCGGTCTCCTGGTAGATGAGCAACGGGACGGCGAAGAGGACGAGTTGTTCCGCCAGCAGTCCGGCCAGCACTCCGGTGCCGAACAGGAAGCGGCGTACGCGCTCGGGGCGGCTCCGCTTCACCGCGCCCCTCCGGCCGCCACGGCGTGCCGGTCCGCGGCCTCCCGTTCGCGGACCAGCGGCAGCACGCCGGTGAAGAAGTGCCGCATCTCGTCCCGCGCGGGCCAGCCGGAGAAGATGAACTGGGCCACCCCGGCGGCCTTGTACTCCATGAGGTAGCCGGCGACCTCGGTGTAGCTGCCCACCAGGCACAGGGCGGGGCCGCCGCGGTAGGCGACGGCGCCGGAGTACAGCAGCGGGGAGAGCCAGCCGCCGTCCGCCTCCTCGGCGAGCCGGAAGGAGTTGCGTACCGCCTCGGAGTCGGCGGCGGCCACGAAGCGGGCGACGAAATCGCGGTGGGTCGCGTCGGTCTCGCTCATCACCTCCGCCAGGTCGGCCAGCGCCTCGTCGCGGGTGGGCCGGGCCAGTATCTGCATGCGCAGGCCGACCTCGCGGTCGCGTGCCAGGAACGGCCCCGTCACCTCGGCGATCTTCTCGGGGACGTCGCCGTAGCGGAACCAGCAGTCCCCGTGCTCCAGCGCCAGCCGCTGGGCGGGCTCGGAGGCGCCGCTGACGTAGATCTCCGGGCGCCGTCCGGCGTAGGGGGCGAGTCCCAATTGGGCGTCGCGCAGGCGGTAGTGGGCGCCCTGGTACGTCATCGGGGTCTCGCCCCGCCAGAAGCGGTGCAGGACGTCCAGGAACTCCGTGGCGCGCGCGTACCGGTCGTCGTGGGCGAGGAAGTCGCCGTAGTACGCCTGCTCCACGGGGGAGATACCGGCGACCAGGTTCAGCGCGATACGGCCCTCGGACATCCAGGAGAGGGTGTTGACGAGCTGGGTGAACAGGGTCGGGGACAGCAGACCGGGGCGGTACGCCAGGATGAACTTCACGCGGTGGGTCTCGCGCGCCATCGCGCCGAGCAGCGGCACCGGGTCGGGCAGTGTGTAGCTCTGCGCCATCAGCAGGGATTCGGCGCCCAGCGCGTCCGCCTCGCGGGCGAAGTCCAGGGCGCCGTCGAGGTCGAGGACGTCCGAGCGGTACTTCTCGGTGGATTTCTGCTGGCCGCTGTCCAGCGCCGATCCCCAGTGGAACCGCAACGCGCTCATGTCTGTGCTCCTTCGTGCGGGTGCGCCGCGGCGTGCAGGCGCAGTGAACCGAACAGGCGGGTCAGCCAGTCCCTGGTCCCGTCCGGTGAGGCGGCGCCGATGGTCCCGGTGAGGACGGTCTCGTGCGCGCCGTAGGTGATGTGGTCGGGCAGCGGCGTCCCTTCGGGGAGTTCGTGCCAGGTCAGCGCCTCGGCGCGGAATCCGTCCGTGCCGTCGAGGCGTTCCAGGACACCGGCGCCGAGGTGGTGTCCCGGGTGGACGAACCAGCCGTACCAGGCGCGGTCGGCGGGCGGTCCGGGCAGCCGGGCGGCCACGTCCTCGCCGAGCAGGACGCGCAGCTCCCAGGACGGCAGGTGGATGCCGGTGCGCCGTTCGAAGGTGTCGGCGACGTCGGCGCCGCCGACCCGGTTGCCGACCTCCAGGAACACCAGCTCGCCCGCGCCGTCCCGGATGGCCTCCAGGTGGAAGCTGCCGTCGCGGATGCCGACGGCGGCCAGGGCGCGGTCCGCCCAGCGTTCGGCGTCGTCCGTGAGCGGGATCTGGAAGGAGCCCAGCGGCCGGCCCTGGGCGTAGCCGAGGCAGGTGCCCAGGTACTCGCTGCCGGTCAGGGCGAGCACCCGGCCGCCTTGCACCAGCCCGTCGAAGTGCAGCACCGGCCCGTCGACGAACTCCTCCACCTGGTACGAGGCGACCGCCTCACCGTTGTCGGCCGGGGTGTCCAGGTCGGCGGCGGAGGAGCGCCGGGCGGTCACGGCTTCGTACGCCTCGCGCGGGGTGGTGAAGACGACGACGTTCTCGCTGGAGGCGCCGCGGTGCGGCTTCAGTACCGTCCGGCCCTGCCACGGGGCGGCGCCGCCGCGCTTGAGCAGGTCGGCGAGGGGCAGGAAGCGCGGGACGCGCAGCCCGGCCCGTTCGACGGCGCTCTTCATCAGCACTTTGTCGCGGGCGAGCAGGACCCGCTCCACCCGGGCGCCGGGCACGCCGAGGCGTTCCCGCAGCCGGGCCGCGTCCAGCAGTTCGTACTCGGACATGGAGATGATCCGGTCGAAGCGCCCGTGCTGTCCGCCGAGCCAGGCCACGGCCTCGTCGTAGGTGGATCCTTCGCCGGGGCGGACGGCGCGGGTGGCGCGCAGGCCGGCGGGGAGGGTGGCGAGGGCGGTGGCGGTGCCGAGGTAGGTGACGTCGTGGTGGTCGTGGTCGATGCCCCGGTGATATTCGATCTTGGGGTAGGGGATGCGGTGGAGTATCAGGATCCTCATCGGCAAACCTCCAGCAAGGTGCTACGGCGGTCGGTGTCCGGTGCGTCGCAGGCGGCGTCCAGCGCGGCCGGCCACAGCTCGCGCAGGGTGTGCACGACGTCCCGGATGTCGGCGTGCGCGGAGTGCAGCAGCACACAGCACCGGGCGGCGAAGTCGGCGTTGTCGCGGGGGACGGCGTGCAGCTCGCGGCGCTCGCGCGCCAGCCAGCCGAACTCGGCGGCGGTCAGTTCGTCGGCGGCGAGACCGTGGCGGGCGCGGGTGGCGGCGAGGGCGTCGTCG
Organism: Streptomyces sp. NPDC027185; assembly: GCF_055567035.1. Taxonomy (NCBI): domain Bacteria; kingdom Bacillati; phylum Actinomycetota; class Actinomycetes; order Kitasatosporales; family Streptomycetaceae; genus Streptomyces; species Streptomyces sp. NPDC027185. The sequence continues at coordinate 239,176 of NZ_JBVHRF010000006.1, forward strand.
AAGGGGGCCGCGCCGGGGCGGACGTCGGACGGGGCGAAACCGCGGTCGGCGGCGACGCCGAGCATCACGGTGGCGGCGGAGCGGTCCGCGGCCGGCAGGTCGCCGCCCGCCGGGAGGCCGAAGGCCGCGTCGACCCACTTCTCGTACAGGTCGACGCCGTGCACCCAGGACGCCAGCGACCAGATCCGCATTCCGGCGGGGCGGCGGTTGGGCTCGACGACGGCGGCGTGGGTGTCGTCGTCGCTGAGCTTGATCTCGTTGTGGAAGGGGCCGTCGCACTGGCCGACGAGCCAGTTCGCGAGCCGTCCGGCGCGGCGCAGCGTGGCGTGTCCGGCGGGGCTCACCCGGGCGGGCAGCACCTGCGCCACCTCCACCGGGTACCGCCCGGCCGCGCTGATCTTCTCGGTGACGAAGGACAGGCTGCCCAGGCCGTCGTAGGAGAACTCACGCCGGTAAGGGATGAGTTGCTCGCACAGCACCCCGTCGCGGACGTACGGGCGGACCTCGGCGAACGCCGCGTCGAGGTCGTCGCCGGGGCGGACGAGGACGACGCCGCGGTTGTTGCCCTCCTTGGCCGGTTTGACGACGAAGCCGCCGGGGTGACGCCGGGCGAATTCCCGCAGGTCGGCGACGGTTTCGACGCGGGTGTAGTCGGGCACCAGGACCCGCTGGGCGCTCAGCAGGGCGCCGCCGGCGTGCTCCGCCTCGCGGTAGGCGAGCTTGCAGAACGCGGCTTCGGCCGGCTCCGGCGCGTCCACTCGCAGGCCCAGCCGGCGCAGCAGTTCGGCGCCGCTGCGCACCGCGTTGTCGGAGAAGACGATGCCCGCCGCGAACTCCGCGCGGCGCGGCCCCAGCAGCTTCTCGCCCCGCTCGGCGAAGTCCGCGTCGAGCGGGTCGAGGTCGATCACCTCGTCGCTGATGCGGGTGTCCTGCTCACCGGGCCGGGCGCGGACCAGGGTGGTCAGCGCGCCGTGCCGCTCGCGGGCGTAGCGGCGCATGTGCCGTACGTCGTCGACGCGGCTCAGGTTGTAGTCGACGATCAGGAATCTGGGCGGTGCGGTGGGCATGAGGGTCGCCTCCTGGGATGGGTGGTCCGGCGGTCAGCGCGGCAGGGGGCCGTAGCGCACGTCGACGGCGTGGGCGGAGGCCCGTTCCAGCTCCGGCAGGAGGCGGTCGCGCCCGGCGAGCGGGAAGCGCCACAGCAGCTGTCCGAGGAACACCTCGCGGGAGCGGGGTTCGACGGTGTCGCCCTCGCCGAGGAGGATCTGTGCGAGCACGGGCGCGAGCGGCAGGTCGTCCGCGACGCCGAGGTGCTCGATGCGGCCGGGCTCGGCGAAGAAGACGCGGAAGAAGGTGGCGTGCGGCGTCGGCGCGGTGCCGTCGGGGCGGTAGGACAGGCGGCGCAGCCGGTCCCGGTCGACGGGCTCCAGCAGCAGGTCGAGCCAGAGGTCGAGCAGTCCGGCCTCGCCGTTCAGTTCGCGCACGCTGGGCGAGATGAGGCTGCCGCCGACGCGCGGGTTGATCTCGATCAGGTCCCATCGGTCGCCGTCGAACCGGGCCTCGACGTGGAAGCAGCCCCAGCGCAGGTCCAGGTGGGCCAGGAGGCCGGTGACCCAGGCCAGACCGGCGGCGGTCTCCTCCGGGCCGGCGGAGACGGGCGGGCTGGTGCAGGCGTTCTCCAGCACGGCGCCGCCGGTCTCGGTGACCTCGCACTTCTCGTGGACGGCGACGACGAACGCCTCACCGTCGGCGACGAGCACCTCGAAGCTGAACTCGCGCCCCGGCAGGTAGTCCTCGACCAGGAAGGCGATCCCGTCGTCGCCGAAGGCGGAGGCGTAGACGCTGTCGTCCCGGGACTCCTCGGCGATCCGCCGGATCTCCGCCCAGGTGGTGGCGGCGGACAGCGGGAAGGTCCCGTAGGAGGCGATCCCGCTGACGGGCTTGACGAAGAACTTCCCCGGGCGCCGCTGGTGGGCGGCGAGCGACTCCTCGGTGAGCGCCTCGGCGCGCACCCGGCTGAGCCCGGCCGCCGTCAGCGTCTGCCGCAGGGTCAGCTTGTCGCGCAGCGCCAGGACCTGGTCCGGAGCGAGGTCGGCCACCCCGAGCAGGGCGTTGGCGTGCGCCATCAGATGGCGGTAGCCCTCCCACACGGTGACGCAGGCCCTGACGCGTGCGCCGCGCCCGCGCAGCTTTGTCAGGTACGACTCGACGTCGGCGCGGGTGAGCACCGGGTCGTCGGTGCACCGGACACGGGTGGCCTTCGCCTCCAGGTCGGCCCGCCGGGTGGGCAGGTGCTCGGGCTCGGGCCGTGAACTGAGGACGTAGGACGCCAGTCCACGGGCGTCCAGCGCGGCGATCAGGTCCTCCATGAAGGAGAAGCCGACGTGGCTGAGCAGCAGAACGCCCTCGCCGTGTGCCGTGTCCGGGTGGCTCACCTTGCGGTCCCTTCGGTGGGTACGGGGTGCGGGGTGCTCCCGCCTCCACTCCCCCGGGAGCACGGGGAAGGGGGAGGGGAGGCGGGAGCGTCTGGTGCGGTCAGGCCGCGGTGGTGGCCTTCGCCTCGGCGCCGAGGGTGTTGGCGTACAGCTCCTCGAAGTACTGGGCGAGCAGCCGCTGGTGCTCCTGGAGGTAGCGCTTGAGCGCCTCGATGTCCTGCTCGTCGCGGATCAGGTGGCGCAGCGCCGCCCACACCTCGCCGGGGTGGTCGTCGTTGATGTCGGTGTGCGAGTGGCTGATCTGGCCGCCGATGTTCTTCTCGCCGACGGAAGTCTTGAGCGCGACGAGCTTGCGAGGCTCCAGCTTCACGTTCACGTACTCGACCAGGTACGAGTAGGCGACCACGCCGAGCGGGCCCTCGTGGTCCAGCAGGTACGAGAAGTAGCCGGTGAGCAGCTTGGTCGACAGGTACGGCTCGACCGAGAGGAACTCCTCGCGGCTGACGCCGACCTTGGCGAGGTCGTCGATGAACAGCTCGTCGTGGAGCATCTCCTCCTGCTCGTAGTTGGCCCACACCTGGGCCGCCTCCGGGCTCCGCTTGGCGATCTCGGTGAGCGCCTTGGACTCGGCCACCCGCAGCAGGCGGATACGCCAGGCGGTCTCGATCAGATTCCGCTTGTAGTACTCGGAGTTGACGTCCTTGCCTTCCAGGTGGGCGGCGGCGGGGACGGTCTCGTACCACTCCTCGACCTGCCGGTCGAGGAGGACATCGATCTCGGCGCGCAGCTTCGCGGAGGCGGACGCGCTCAGGAACGGCCGGCGGTTGTCGTAGCCGACGTTGATGACTCGGTTGGACATGGGTCTCCCTCTGATGGGCCCGTTCGGGCGGGTTTCTTCCGGGAATGGAGATGGTTCGGGGCGCGCACGGGCGACGCCGCGGGCCGTCGGGCCACGGCGGCAGGTCCCGCCGGTGCGGTGCGCGCGGTGAAAGGAAGGCGGAGAGGGGCGCGTCAGTCGGCGAGGCGGATGGTCGCCGGACCGTGGAGCCGGCACTGGCACGCCAGGCGGTAGGAGCCCTCGGACCTGCCGAGGTCCTCCAGGAAGTCCCGTTCGTCGTCGTCGCTCCCGCCCAGCGCGTCGGCGCCTTCGAGGACCTCGACGACGCAGGCGCCGCACGCTCCGGAGCGGCAGCCGAAGGGGATGACGCGCTCGGGCGTCTCGTACTCGATGTCGGTGAGGCGGGAGCCCGCGGGCAGCATGATCTCCAGCCCGTCGGGGAGTACGGTCAGCTTCTTCAACTCCACGGCGTCAGACACCTTTCCGCGCGGTGCGGTCAGGGGGCGGGGCGTCGGAGGAGTGCTCGGGGGCCAGCCGGCTGCCGGGGCGCAGCGCCACGGCGGCGTGGTTGACCGCGGTGGCCGCCTCGGCGAAGCCGACGGAGATCAGCGGGACCCGGCCGGGCCGGACACAGCCGTCCCCGGCCGCGTACACCTCCGGCAGGTCGGTGCCTTGGGTGGCGGGGTCCACCAGGAACGCCCGGTGCTCCAGCCGCGCTCCCCAGTCGGCGAGCGGGCCGAGGTGGGCGGTGAAGCCCAGTGCGGCGACCAGGGTCTGTGCCGGGACCTGCGCCGATTCCCCGCCGTGGGTGATCGTCACGCCTTCGAGCCGTCCCTCGCCGTGGCAGGCCGTGACCTGGGCGTCGGTGAGGACCCGTACGGGCGCGTCGTGGAGCTGTTTCACGCTGTGCTCGTGGGCGCGGAAGGCGGCGCGCCGGTGCACCAGAGTGGTGCTGCGGGCGAGCGGGGCGAGGGCCAGGGCCCAGTCCACGGCGGAGTCGCCGCCGCCGACGATGACGACGTCCCGTCCGGCGTGGTCCGCGGGGCGCGGTACGTGGTGGGCGGCGCCCCGGCCCAGGTACGGCAGTGCGCAGGTCAGGGGGCGGGGCGTGAAGCGGCCCAGGCCCACGGCGAGCACGACGGCCCCGGCGTGCACGGTGTGGCCGCGGTCGGTGCCGACGCTCCAGCCGCCCCCGGCGCGCCGGGTGAGCGTCGTCGCCGCGTGGCCGAGCAGATACCGCGGGGTGAAGACGGCGGCCTGCGCGACGAGGTTGTCGATCAGTTCGCGTCCCTTGACCGCCGGGTGCCCGGCGACGTCGTAGAGCGCCTTCTCCGGGTAGAGCGCGGCCACCTGGCCGCCCGGCTCGTCGAGGGCGTCGATGACGGCGCAGGTCAGGCCGCGGAATCCGGCGTAGTAGGCGGCGTGGAGGCCGGCCGGGCCCGCGCCGATGACGGCGATGTCGACGGTGACGGCCGGATCGGGCGTGCCGGGTGTGTGGGTGGGGCCGGCCGTCTCCGCGGCGGTTCCGGAGGCTCCGGTCATCGCCCGCCGCCCCCGGTTCTGCCGTCCTCGCCGTCCTCGTCGCCGTCCTGCGTACGCGCCGTCCGGGCGCGCTCCTCGCGCAGGTTCAGCACCTCGTACAGCGTGTCGTGCACGGGGGTCGGCGTACCGAGGCGGTCGCCGAGCCGCACCACCGCGCCGGTCCAGGCGTCGAGTTCGGAGGGGAGACCGGCCAGGATGTCCCGCTGGAGCGAGGAGGTGCCCTGGGCGGGCTGCCGGTCGATGAAGGCGAGCGTCGAGTCGACGATGTCGTCGGGCAGTTCGACGTCCGCGGCGTGGGCCAGGCGCGCCACCTCGGCCATGGCGTCGGCCAGCAGCCGGCGGGTTCCGGGGCGGGAGCGCAGCTCACCGAAGCCCGCGTCCGTCACGGCGCCGAGGGAGCCGAACGGGACGACGAACAGGAATTTGGCCCAGAGTTCGGACCAGATCCGGCCGGCGACGATGCCGCGCGCGCCGGCTTCGGTGAGCGCGTCCCGCAGCCGCTGGGCGCGGTCGGTGACCCGGTCGTCCCACTCCCCGAAGGTCAGCGATCCCTCGCCGCCGACGTGCTGGATCACGCCGGGCCCCGCCAGCCGCGCGATGACCTTGGCGACGCCCGGCAGCACCGCTTCCCGGCCGACGGCCTCGGCGACCTGCGCCGGTGCCTCGACACCGTTCTGCAACGTCACCACGCCGGTCTCCGGGCCCACCAGAGGCTTCAACGCCTTGATGGCGGCGGGCAGTTGCCAGGTTTTGACGCACAGGAGCACGAAGTCGCTCACGCCGATCTCCGCGGTGTCGGAGGTCGCCCGTACCCGCTCGACGGCGAGGTCGCCGTCCGGCCCGCGGACGGTGAGCCCGTCCCGGAGCAACGCCTGCAGATGGGCGCCCCGGGCGACGAACCGCACGTCGTGTCCGGCGGCGGCTAAGCGGCCACCGAAGAACCCTCCGATGCCCCCCGCGCCGACTATCGCGATCTTCACGATTCTTTCCTCGCTTTTGACTCAGATTTCGCCTGCTGTTGTACGGAATTCGGGTGGTCCCGCTGCAGGGCTCGCCGTCGAGCGGGGCAGCGCAGCGCAAACCCTCCTGCTCCACAAGCCTGTCGGGTATGGTTCATCCGATTATCCGGTCACCATTGGCCGGGATTTCAAAAAGGGTGACCGAGTGCGGAGAGGGGGGAGAGGACGCAGGGGCGCCGCGTCACCTTTCGACGCTGCCCCAGATGACGTCGTCCGCACCGACATGACTGCTCACGGCGGTATCCGCGGTGACCGTCGTCACCACTCCGTGAATTGCGGCAAGGAAAAAGGTGGCGCTGAACGCGGCGGCGGAACTTCTGGTGCTCACGGTTTTCTCCCCCAGTTTTATCGGGCGAAAGGTTCTCCCTCGCCCGACGGAAATCTTGCCGGAGCGGGGGTGCCGATGACCACTGAAAGCTGATGGTGAAAAGTCACTGACAAGTTCTCGTCACGGCTAATCCACTCAAAGTGGAAGAAAAGTGGGCAAAATGGACCCCAGCACGGGGGTGGGGGCGGACCAGGAGCTGCCGCAACTGCTCGAACTGCACCAGACGCTTTACCGCATCGCCCTGGAGAACGGCGTTCTGCACACCGCGCTCGTGGCGCGGGAACTCGACCGTCCGACCGCCGAGATCACCGAAGCGGTACGCGACCTCGCCGCCCTCCGTCTGCTGCACCCCACGCAGACCGCCGGCGCCGACGCACCGGGCGAGGACCCCGGCGCCTCTCCCACGTACACCGCCAACAGCCCCGACGTCGCCACGGCCCATCTCAACGGCCCCGTGGACGCCCGGATCCGGCAGTTACGGCAACGGTCCGACCAGGTCAACAACCACGTCATGGTTATGCGCGGGGTGTTCGAGGAGGCCCGGCAGAGCCACTACACCCGCACCGGCGTGGAACGGCTGACCGGCATCGACGCGATCCGCAGCGTCCTGGAACGGCTCACGCTGACCGCGAGCGTCGAGATCGCCTCCGCGCACCCCTCGCTCCCCGCCCAGCCGGTGATAGACGAGGGACGGGGCCGCACCACCGAAGCCGCCGAGCGCGGCATCCGGATGCGCACGCTCTACCCCCACTCCGTGCTGTCCCACCCCTACATGCGCCAGCACCTGAGCACGGTGGCCGAGGCGGGCGTGCAGTTCCGCACCGTCGGCCACATCACCGACCGGATCATCCTCTTCGACGCGGACACGGCCGTCGTCGCCGACCCCGACCAGCCCGCGAACCGGGGCGCCCTGGTCATCCGGGACCGCTCGCTCGCCCGCTTCCTCTACCGCTCCTGGGAGAGCATGTGGGAGTCCGGACGCCCGTTCACGGCATCGGACGGCGACCCCTCGGCAGCCCCGAAGGACGATGTCCGCAGGGAGGTGCTGCGCATGCTGGAGTCCGGCATGAAGGACGAGATGGCCGCCCGCCGGCTGTCCATGTCCACCACCACCTACCGCCGCCACGTCTCCGAACTCCTGGTGGAACTGGGCGCCCAGAGCCGCTTCCAGGCGGGCAGCTACGCCCGGCGGGCCGGCTGGCTGGTCGACTGATGGTCCGGCCCGCCCGGCCGGTAACGGTCCGGCCCGTCCCGCGGAGCACGGCGGGTACGTACGGCGGGCGGCGGGTAATTCCGTCGAATCCGGGGGAACGGCCGGTCTACGCTTCCGGTATGCCAGCCGGAAAGACCTCTTATATCTGTCTGCCCTGCCGGGGCTCGTACAAGTTGCCCCACCGGGAGCGCTATGACCCGGAACGGATCTGCCCACGCTGTGCGAAACCGTTGATTCACGCCGGTTCCGCGTTCGCGGCGCCCAAGAAGCGCGATGCCGCCGGCTGGCGGGTGCTCTCCGTACTGCTCAACTCGGGGGTGCGTTTTCACAAGAGTTGCTGCGGCGGCCCCGGTTACCGTCCCCGGACTCTGCGGGAGGTACGGGAGCGGCTGGCGTACGCCCGGAGTTCCGGGGAGCCGTTCGCGCGCGCGTTGGTCCGGCGCGAACTGCCTTGACCTCCGGCACCGGGAACGGCGGGCGCCGTTCCCGGTGCGTTCCCGTTCGGCGCGGACGCGGTGAAAGGAATGCGCCCGGCGGGGCAACCCCGTTCGTCCCCCACCCCGTTCCCCTTGTGTGACAGGTAGGAATTCGACGGGGACGCCATGGCAAGGACGCGAGAGTGACGGGTGCGACGCCGGGGTTCGAGGAGTTCGTGGCCGCTCGCGGGCCGCGGCTGCTGCGGGTCGCGTGGCTGCTGACGGGCGACGCCCATCAGGCGGAGGACCTGCTGCAGACCGTGCTCGCCAAGGTGTGGCCCAAGTGGCGGCGGATCGCGGCCGGCCATCCGGAGGCGTACATCCGCAAGGCACTGGTGAACACGCACGCGTCGTGGTGGCAGCGGCGGTGGCGCGGAGAGGTGCCGTACGAGGACTTGCCGGACCGGCCCGCGGCGTCGGACCCGTACGGCGATGTCGATCTGGAGACGGCGCTGGGGGCTGTGGTGCGGCGGCTCCCGCCGCGGCAGCGGGCCGTCGTCGTGCTGCGCTACTTCGAGGATCTGAGCGTCGAGCAGACCGCCGCGACGCTGGGCTGCCGGCCGGGAACGGTCAAGAGTCAGGCGGCGAAGGCGCTGCGGACGCTCCAGGCGGAGTTGGGGGCGGCCGAGGCACAGCTCCGGACGGGTGCGGGCCGTGAACGGTGACGAGGAACAGCGGTGGCGGGCCCTGCTGGAGCGGGCCGTTCCGGCGTTGCCGGCGCCCGGCGACCGGCTCGGGCAGGTCCGGTGGCGGATCCGGCGGCGACGGCGGCGCAGAGCGGCCGCCGGTGCGGCGGCGCTGGCCGTGGCCGGTGCCGCGACGGTGGCCTCACTCGTCCGGCCGCCCGCCGCGTCCGCCCCACCCGCCGCACCGCGCCCCGCGGCGACGTACGACGACCGGGCCGCGCGCTTTCCCGCACTGTCCGGGCTGACCGTGCGCTTGGCGCCGGGCTGGCAGGCCGGTGACGTGACGGACCCCGCCACCGGCGAGACGTTCGGCGTCGCCGCCACGCGCCCCCTGCCCGACGGGCTGACCTGCGCGAAGAACCGGCCGAAGGACACGCCGTGCGCTCCCCCGGTGGCGCTGGCCCGCGGTGACGCGCTGCTCGTCCTCCGCACGGGGACCGCCCCGGACGCCGCCGGGCCCCGGCTCCAGGAGGCCAAGGCGCCCGGCGCGGTATGCCGGTCGCTCGGGGCGACACGGCAGTGGGACGCCGCCCGCACGCTCACCCGGGGCGACGACCGGCCGCCGGTGACGGTGCGCGCCTCGCTCTGCGCACGCGACGCCCCCACGGGGGCCCGCGGCGCGGCCGAGGACATCCTCGGCTCCGCCCGCCTCGGGGACGGGCCCCCTACGGGCGGGCCGGGCGCCGCGCGCTGACGGCCGGGGCCCGTGGGAGCGGCGGATGCTCCTCACGGGCCCGGTCCGGGCCGGCGATTCCCGGGGCCGGACCGACCCCGTGTTTTCCAGGCCGGGCGGGCGATTGCCGGGGCCGGGCCCAGCCGGCGATCCCGGGCCGGACCGGCGTTTTCCGGGGCGTGCCCGCCCCGAGCCGAGCGACCTCGGCCGCTCCTGGGGGGGGGCTCGCGCGGCCCTGCCCGACGGGCCGGACGCGCCCAGCTCTGGGCTCTGCCCGCCACCCGGCCCGAGCCCCGCCGACTGCCTCCAGCACCACCGGCCCCCTCCGGGCACGGCGCCGTCCGCCGCCCCGCGTCCCGGAGATCGCCCCAGGCCGGGCCCCTACCGGACGCCCGCCCCGTACACGCACCCCAGGGAAAGGACGCCCCGTACGCAAGTGCTCCCGCCGTACCCTCCTGACCGCCGCGGCACTGACAGCCCTCGTGACGACCGGTGGCTGCGGCGCCCCCGCGGGCCCCCGGGCCGCGCCCGTGTCCGTCCCGCAGGACGCGGGCGCGGCCTTCCCCGCACACACCGCGGGCGCCCGCGCCCCGTTGCCGGACCGGCTGCCCGGCCTGGGGCCCCGGACCCTCGCGGACGTTCCGGAGCGCACCCGGCAGGCGCTCGTCGTCACCGGGTCGGGCCGGAATTCGTCCAGGTCGAAGGCGGTGCTGTACGAGCGGACGGACGCCGGGTGGCAGGCCGGTGGGCAGTGGCCGGCGCGCAACGCCCTGCGGGGCTGGACCCGCGATCACCGGATGGGCGACCTCCGCTCCCCCGTCGGTGTCTTCACCCTCAGCGACGCGGGCGGACGGCTGGCCGATCCGGGGAGCCGCCTTCCGTACAGCCGGTCGTCCGCGTTCCAGGTCGGGGGCAGGGGGTTCGCCGGGGAGGAGTTGGCCGGGTCGTTCGACCACGTCATCGCCATCGACTACAACCGCCGGCGGGGCGTCTCCCCTCTCGATCCGGCCAGACCGCTCGGGGAGGAGAGGGGCGGCGGCATCTGGATCCACGTCGACCACGGCGGTCCCACCCACGGCTGTATCGGACTCGCCCGCCCGGATGTACGCAGGCTGCTCCGCCTCCTCGATCCGGCCCGCCACCCGGTCGTCGTCATGGGCGACGCCGCGTCCCTGGCCGCCTGAGCGGCGCGGCTCCGGGGCCGCGCCGCGGCGTTCCGTCCCGGCGGACCGGCCCGGCTTGGTCGGCGGGGTCGACCGGCCGGTCCGGCCGGTCCGGCCGCGCGACGCGGTCGGCGAGGCGTTCAAGGGGCCCGGATGCCTCCGTGAACCGCCCGGCACGAGACCCGTGGCGGGCACGGAGCGGAGTTATCCACAGGCTCGTCGTGGCCGGGCGGATTCCTCGTACGCTTCATGCATGTGTGAGGTCGAGGTGGCAGAAAGCGCAGGCAGCGAGATGACGGGCGGGCCGGATGTGGGCGAGGCGGTGCAGGTCCTGCGCCGGGTGTTCGGTTACGACGCGTTCCGCGGCAGCCAGCAGGAGATCATCGAGCATGTGATCGGCGGCGGGGACGCCGTCGTGCTGATGCCGACGGGCGGCGGCAAGTCACTGTGCTACCAGATCCCGTCGCTGGTGCGGCCGGGCGTCGGCGTCGTGATCTCCCCGCTGATCGCGCTGATGCAGGACCAGGTCGACGCGTTGCGGGCGCTGGGCGTCCGCGCCGGATTCCTCAACTCCACACAGGACGTCGAGGAGCGGCGGCTGGTCGAGGCGGAGTTCCTGGCCGGGGAGCTGGATCTGCTGTATCTCGCGCCCGAGCGGCTGCGCGTCGAGCAGACCCTGAGCCTGCTCGACCGGGGCAAGATCTCCCTCTTCGCGATCGACGAGGCGCACTGCGTCGCCCAGTGGGGCCACGACTTCCGGCCCGACTACCTCGCCCTGTCGATGCTGCACGAGCGGTGGCCCGAGGTCCCCCGCATCGCGCTGACCGCGACGGCCACCGAAGCCACCCACAAGGAGATCACCTCCCGGCTGCGGATGGACCGCGCCCGCCACTTCGTCGCCAGCTTCGACCGGCCCAACATCCAGTACCGCATCGCGCCGAAGAACGAACCCAAGCGCCAGCTGCTGGAACTGCTGCGCACCGAGCACGCCGGGGACGCCGGCATCGTCTACTGCCTCTCCCGCGCCTCGGTGGAGAAGACCGCCCAGTTCCTCACGGACAACGGCGTCGCCGCGGTGCCGTACCACGCCGGGCTCGACGCCCGCACCCGCGCCGCGCACCAGTCACGGTTCCTGCGGGAGGACGGCCTGGTCGTCGTCGCCACCATCGCGTTCGGCATGGGCATCGACAAGCCCGACGTACGGTTCGTCGCCCACCTCGACCTGCCGAAATCCGTGGAGGGCTACTACCAGGAGACGGGCCGTGCCGGGCGCGACGGCCAGCCGTCCACGGCGTGGCTGGCGTACGGGCTCCAGGACGTGGTCCAGCAGCGGAAGATGATCGACGGTTCGGAGGGCGACGACGCGCACCGGCGGCGGCTGTCGGCGCATCTGGACGCGATGCTCGCGCTGTGCGAGACGGTGCAGTGCCGCCGGGTGCGGCTGCTGGCCTACTTCGGCCAGGAGAGCACCGCGTGCGGCAACTGCGACACCTGCCTGGCACCGCCGCAGACCTGGGACGCCACCGTCCCGGCGCAGAAGCTCCTGTCGACGATCGTGCGGCTGAAGCGGGAGCGCGGCCAGAAGTTCGGCGCGGGCCAGATCATCGACATCCTGCTGGGCCGCAAGACCGCGAAGGTCGTCCAGTTCGACCACGACGCGCTGAGCGTCTTCGGCATCGGCACCGATCTGCGGGACGTCGAATGGCGGGGCGTGGTCCGGCAGTTGCTGGCGCAGGGCCTGCTCGCCGTCGAGGGGGACTACGGCACGCTGGTGCTGACCGAGGCGAGCGGCGAGGTGCTGCGCGGCGGACGCGAGGTGCCGATGCGGCGGGAGCCGGAGAAGACGGCGCGCGCGGCGAAGGCGAAGACGTCGAAGGGCAAGCGGGCCCCCGTCGATCTGCCGGAGGCGGCGCTGCCGGTCTTCGAGGCGCTGCGCGCCTGGCGCGGCAGCACGGCGAAGGAGCAGGGCGTCCCGGCGTACGTGATCTTCCACGACGCGACGCTGCGGGAGATCGCCGTCGCCCGCCCCGCCACCACCGCCGAGCTGGGCACCGTCAACGGCGTCGGCGAGAACAAGCTGGCGAAGTACGGCGCCCAGATCCTTGAGGTCCTCGCGGGCGGCGACGGCACGGGCGGTGCGGCGGACGCCGGGCCACCGACCGGCGCCGCGGACCCCGCACGGCCCGCCGCCGCGGCACGCGCGGCCTTTGCCGCCCGGAACGCGAGCACTTTGGGCACCCACGCCCCCGGCCCGGCGCACCCCGCGGACCTGCCCGAGCCTCCGCCGGAGGACTGGGACGCACCGGAGCCGCCGGAGGACATCGACTGGTGACGGCCGGGTGCCGGGGCCGCCGGGTCCCGGCACCGGCGCGCCACGGCGGCCCGGCACCCACCCGGGCCACCCGCCGAAATCGGGAAAGCAGCAGACGAAATCGGGAAAGCAGCAGATCAGGGGGTGTGTTCATGAACGGGGGACGGCGGGGGAAGGCGCAGCACCGTACGGGCACCGCCACCGGGCGCCTGGGAGAAGCGGATATCGATCCCGAGGACCGCTGCCTGACCGACGGCGATGGTCAGCCCCAGACCGTGCCCCCGGCCCCGCCCCGGCGCATCGGTCCGGAACCGCCGCGGTCCGTGGTGCAGCAGATCCTCGGGGTAGCCCGGACCGTGATCGCGTACCTCGATCCGCGGCGCCCCGCCCGGCACCCCGCCGGGGGCCGCGTCAACGGTGACCTGGACGGGCGGACGGCCGTGCCGGTGCGCGTTGAGGACGAGGTTGACGAGAATGCGGTCCAACCGCCGCCGGTCCGTCTCGACGACACCGGAGGAGACGATCCGGACCTCCGTGTCGAGCCCGGTGGCGTGCACACTGCGCTCGACGAGCGTGCCCAGATCGTAGGAGTCCAGGTCGGCGTGTTCGGCGCCCGAGTCGAGACGGGAGATCTCCAGCAGGTCCTCGGTGAGCCGGTGCAGAGCCCGCAACCGGTCGTTGATCATCTCCTTGGGGCGGCCCTCCGGGAGAAGCGCGGCCGAGGCCAGAATGCCCGTCAGCGGTGTGCGCAGCTCATGCGCGACATCGGCGGTGAACCGCTGCTCCGCCTGGAGCCGGCTCTGCAGCGAACCGGCCACCGAATCCAGCGCCGCGGCGACGGCCGCCACCTCGTCACCACGTCCCGCCCCTCCCCCTCCGGGCCCGCCCTCCTCACCGGTGGCGTCGCCCGGTGCCGCACCGACCCGGGCGTCCAGATCACCCGCGGTGATCCGCCGGGCGACCGCCGCGGTCCTGGTCAACCGACGGCTGATCCGGTGCGCGAGGAACAGCCCGGCGAGCGCCACCGCCACCGCCGCCAGCACCGCCGAGCCCAAAATGGCCGTGTCGAACTTCTCCAAGGACCGGCTGGTGTTGCCGTACGGCGACCACACCGCCATGACCTGATCCCCCGCGGGCGCCGCCGCCCACATCACGGGCCGCCCCCGATACGTCCCCACCATGCTGCCCTGCTGACCACTGCGCGCCAACTTCCTCAGTGGCTCCGGGAGTTGCGGCGGATCCAGAACGGAGTTGATGCCCTCGCCCGACGTGCCGTACTCGAAGAGGTCCAAGGCGATGTCGAGGTCGGCACGCGTCTCCTTACGCACCTGACCGACGGTCTGGCGGGCCACCGCGTTGTGCACCAGCACACCGAGCACCGCCGCGACCGCACAACACACCGCGGTCACCGTCAGCGCGATCTTCCACCGCAGGGAGACCGCCGCACGACGCACCGCACGACGCACCAACGCGACAAGCCGCACCGGCACGCCACGCACGCCCCGCACACCCTGTGAGGCGGCACGGCGGAGGGGGGCGGGGTGGGGAGGGGTGGAGGGGGAGGGGGGAGGCCCCCCGGAAGAGCCGCGCCGCCTCATCGCCCGCCTCCGCCCGTACTCATCGCCGCTCTCCGCGGAGGAGCGGCGCGGCGGCGGGCGACCCGGGCGTCCCGGGCGGCACCGGTCCCGGCGTGCCGCTGCGGGAGGGTTGGGGTTTGCGGGCGTCGTCGAGGGTGAGGTCCCAGAGCGTCATCCGGTCCTTCTCCCACAGGTAGTCGGTGACGCTGACGTAGCGCGGATCCTTGGTGGGTTCGCGGACGACGAGGTGCCCGGCGGCCAGTTCGACGCCGGCGAGGACACCGCGCAGCGCCAGCACGCGGGTGACGGTCGAGTGCCGGACGCTGTAGACGCGCAGGTCACTGGTGCGTTCGTTGAGGTCGACGGCCATGATCAGTTCGGGTTTGCCGTCCTCGGTGAGGTCGTGGAGCACCGGGGTGCGTACGGAGCCCGGTGCCGGTGGCCTCTGTCCGCCGTCGGTCAGGTCGGCGTCGAGGACGGCGCTCGGGTCGGCGTCGGCCATACTGCCGCTCGGGATGTGCGGCATGTGCGGTACGGGCTTGAGCGCCACGGGGTTGTCGCTCCGGCTCGGCGGTGCGGGCGAGTGGGTGGCCCACAGCGCGAACGGCGCCTTCACCTCTCTGGCCCGCCCGTCGCTCTCCAGCCCTTCGAAACCGGCGCACCCCGCCACGAGGGTCAGCGGGAGCAGCGCGGCGAGCGACGCCCTGGCCCGTTGCCGCATCGGTCACCGCCTTACCTGATCGGCGGGCACCACCGGGCAGGAGCACGGGCCCCGCCGACTCCGGCATGACCGCATAAGAATCGGTACATACCTCGTAAAAATACCCAAGGTGGCGTGCGGCGGAGAGTCCAGATGGGCCTTCCGTGACGGGACCGTACGCAGAGATCGCGGTGACTGTTACACGACGTACGGTTTCCCGTGAAACAAGCTCCGTAGCGTAGGGACGCGGAATCGGTCCGGGGCCGGGCCCGGCGACGGTCATGTGAACGGTGGAGATCCGTAGCCGGACCGGCCTCGGGCGCTTTCCACCAGAGCGCACGGCCGTGAGCATCGCACCGACCCGACCGTGTCCGCCCGAACCGTCCTGCCGAGGAGTACCCGATGTCCGACCAGCGCCGCTCTGTGATCCGCACCGTTGCCGTCGCATCCGGTGCGCTCATCTCGCTGCTGCTGCCCGCCGGTGCGGCCGTCGCCGCCGATATGACCGGGCCGGTCGCCGGCGACCGTACATCGATCATGCTGCCGGACGACGGTCTCGCCGGGCTGGCGGAGAAGGTGGGCCACCTGCCGACCGCGCTCCTCCTCGCCGGCGTCGGCGCGCTGATGGCGTTCGGCATGGTCGGCCTGGCGGTGCGCCGACGCCGCCAGGATTCCGCCCTGGGCACCACGGCCAACCGCCGCAGCCGCGTGACGGGCTGACGGGCTGACGGGCTGACGGGCTGACGGGCTGACGGGCTGACGGGCTGACGGGCTGACGGGCTGACGGGCTGACGGGCTGACGGGCTGATCACACCGGTCGGCGCGCCGGGCCGCCCGCCCACACCGACCTGCCGACCTGCCGACCTGCCACCCCACTGATCTGACAGGCCGACAGCCCAACTCCCCACCACCCGGTCCCCCACCACCCCGGCACCTACCGCCCCGCCCTCGCCCCCTCCTGATCCCCGCACCCCGCACCCGCCCGTGCGTACAACGCGACCCACCCGCCGTGGACCGTGCGGCTGCGGCAGAAGGTGAAGACCTCTCGGAGCGTCGTCCGTTTGGCGATCTCCTGGTCGTCGGTGCCGTCCGGCCCGGCGGGGCCGTCGCCCACGACCACGATGCGGCCGGTGGGCGTGGTGAGCATCCGGTCGCGGACGGCGTCGCCGGAGCGTTCGGTGCCGTAGAGGGTGCCGGAGGCGGACGGAGCGCGGCGCAGCGCGAGATCGCGCAGGTCACGGTAGGCGTCGGGGTGGGCGGCCACCCAGACGCGGCGGCGGGCCGGGAGGAAGAGGAGACCGTCACCGGGACCGGCGAGCGCACGTACGGCGCGCGCTACGGCCGTCGCGTCATCCACCCGGCTGACGGGCATCCGCAACCGGAACTGCACAGGCAGCAGCCCCACCACGACGAGTGTCAGCGCCAGCGCGCGCCGCCGCAGCCGGGCGCCGCTCTGGCCGTCCTCCCCCACCGGGCGCAGCAGCCGGGCCAGCGCGGCGCCGGCGAGCAGCGCGAAACCCGCCGTGCAGTAGAGGACGTAGCGGTCGACGTAGGCCGGTTCGACGGAGGAGAGCAGGAAGAGCAGAAGGGTGGGGAGCAGAAGCAGGGGCAGAGCGAGGGCGCGCAGCCCGATGGGGCCACGGGAGCGGATACGGGTGCGGGCGCAGGCGATGCCGGTGACGGCGAGGACCGCGAAGGTGAGCAGTTGCAGCGGGTCGGGCCAGACCAGCCAACTGAGCTGGCCGGACTGGCGGGTGCTGTAGAGGACGAGCGGGGCGAGTCCGGCGAGGACCCCGGCGGCGGTCAGGGCCCAGGTGTGCAGGGTGCGGCGCGGGAGCCGGCCGAGGACGAGCGCGGCGCCGTGCACGGGCAGCGCCAGGACGGCGAACTCGTGCAGCAGACACGCCGTCAGCATCAGCGCCGCGTAACAGGCCCACAGCGCGCGGCACGAACGGCCGGGCTCCCGCCGCACCCGGACCGCGATCCGTACGAGCAGGTAGCAGGCCCAGACGACCAGGGCGCAGACCAGCGCGTACGAGCGGCCTTCCTGCGCGTACTGCTGTACGGGCGGGAGCAGTGCGAACACGATGCCGGCCCAGCGGCCGGTGCGGCGTCCGACGAGGCGGTCGCCGAGGAGGGCGACGCCGGCGGTGGCCGCGGTCATGGCGGCGAGGGACGGCACGCGCAGGGCGACGACCTCCTCGCCGAGGGCCCGCCCGACGGCGCCGCCGAACGCCGGGCCGAGGAGTCCGCCGGGCCCCAGGACCGCTTCGTAGGCGGTGAACCAGAGGTGCATCAGCGCGTAGTAGAGGCCGTGCACCACGTCGATGTGGCGGAGGGTGGCCCAGAGCGCGGCGGGGGTGCGGTGCGCCATGTCGTACGTGACGATCTCGTCGCGCCACACGGCGCCGCCGCGGCGCAGTCCCCAGAGGCCGAGTGCGCACATCACCGCGGCGGGGACCGGTGTCACCGCGCGCCACGGCCACCGGACGGGCGGCGCGGGCGGAGCGGGGGCCGGGGGCTTGGGTGCCGGTTCGGTTCGGGTGGCGTCGATGGCGGACTCCGGTCGCGTTCGGTGCGGGCGGTCCGGCGGGGCGCCGGCCGCCCGTGCCTGCCGGGGCCGGGGTGCCCGCCCGGACCCATGCTCGCCCCTCGGGGCCCCGCGCCTCGTCCCTTACGGGCCGTTCCCCCCGGACGGCGGGACGGCTTCGCTCCCCCGGCGGGCGGCTCGGGCACCCTACGGGCCGGACGCGCGGCCCGCAGGGGAAATGACGTACGGCCCCCGGGGCTGCCACGCGGCCCGGCCGCCGCCCGTGGACGAACCCGCAGGTCCGGGGCGTGTCGGCGGGGCACGGTCGGCGGACAGCCATGCGCTCAGGGGCTCCCCGTACGGGTTATGGGGAGCCCTGCGGGAGTCGGCGCTCCCCCCTACGGGCACCGCACCGGCCCCGTAAGGGATCGAGCCGGTCCCTTACGGGACGGGGCCGGCCTCGTAAGAGACGGGGGCGAGCCCCGTACGGGACGGGGCCGGCGGGCCCGTCCCGTACGGAGCCGGGCTCAGCCGATGCGGGTCAGCTTGGCTCCGAAGGTGGGTTCGGTCAGGTCCTCGGCGAGGGCGACCGGGACCCGCTGGGTGCTGTCGCCGCTGCCGACGGTCAGCACACCGACCTCCGTTCCGGCCTTGGCCTCGTGCGGGACGGTCTTGCCGCCGCCGTCGATGGTGAAGGTCGCCTTCAGACCGGGCCAGCCCACCGCGGTGAGGTCCTTGGTGGCGACGACGGGCGTCTCACCGCCGAGACCGTCATCGACATAGCCGACGACCTGCCCCTTCTTGACGACGGTGTCGGCGACCAGCGCCTCCCGCGCCGCCGTGATGACCTTCGCGCTGTTGTCGAGCGCCAGCTTCAGGTGGGCGTTGGGGTCGCTGCTGCTGGTGCGCTGATCCATCGTGACGCCGAGCAGCAGCTGGTCCTTGCCGCCGACGGTGCGGTACGCGGCCCACATGAAGGCGCCGCCCGCGGGCGTGCTGGAGCCGGTTTTGATGCCGCGGACCACGTACGGCATCGTCGTGAGCAGGCTGTTGTTGTTGAACAGCCGCTCCGGCAGCCCGTCGATCTGGACGTTCTCGGTGGCGACGACGGCGCGGAAGGCGTCGTTCTTCATCACCTCACCGGCGAGCTTGAGCTGGTCGACGGCGGTGCTCACCGTCGTCTTCGCCAGACCGCTGGGGTCGGTGTACGTCGTCTTCGTCATGCCGAGTTTGCCGGCGGCGGCGTTCATCTTCTTCACGAACGCCTCCTCGCTCCCGGAGTCCCAACGGGCCAGCTGGCGGGCGGCGTTGTTGCCGGAGGGGATCATCAGCATCTGGAGCATCTGCACCTCGCTGAACTTCTGCCCCTCCTCCAACGGCACCCGCGACTCGTCCTTGTTCTTCGAGTCGGCCGCCGCCTTGGCGTCGATGGTGATCGACTCGCCCTTCTCGCCCTTCTTCAGCGGGTGGTCGCGCAGGATGACGTAGGCGGTCATGACCTTGGCGACGCTCGCCGTCGGTACCGGCTTCTGCGGTCCGGACGTACCGAGGCTGCCGACGCCGACGACCTCCGCCGCGGACTGCCCCTGGCCGGGCCACGGCATGGCGAGGTTGCCGCCCTTGAAGGTGAACGCGGTCGACTTCCCGAGGGCCAGCGTCGGATCCGGCAACGGGCGCACCGACTGGACGACCACGAAGATGATCGCCAGCAGGATCACCAGCGGCGTCCAGATCTTGAACCGGCGGACGACGGTACGGAGCGTGGTCTCCGGCGGCGGCGGGGTGTTGGTGAGCTGCGCGAGCAGATCGAGGGGCGGCAGCGGCTCCTGCCGCGTCCGCTCGGCCTCGGGCAGCGCGCCCGGCTGCGGTCCGGCGGCGGCTCCGGCGCCCGCCGCGGACTTCTCCGTTCCGGTCCCGTCGGCCGACGGCAGGCTCGCCGCGCCCGGGGCGGCCGTCGCCCCGGCGCCCTTCTCGCCCGACTTGGTCTCGCCCGACTTGGCCGCCGTCTTGCCGAGGGAACGCCCGGCGGCGCCGGTGTCGTCCGACTTCAGCGCGACGAACTGGCTGGTCCGCTCGGCGTCCCGCTCCGCGCCCCCGGCCTTACCCGCACTCTTGGCCCCGCCCTCGGCGCCCTTCTGCTCCTTCTCCCCCTCCGCACCGGACTTGGTGTCCCCGGCGTCTCCGGTCCTACCGTCGGCACCCTTCGCGCTCTTGGACGACGCGGCACCGGACGCGGCGCTCTTGCCGTCGGCCGGCGGGGCCAGCCGGAAGGCAGTGGTGGGCGGATCGACCAGGTCGGCGCCCTTCTTCCCGCTCCCGGCCCCGTCCTTGGCGTCGGCCTTGGCCTTGGCACCGGTCCTGGCCCCGGCGTCGGCCTTGTCCGCGGCACCGGCTCCGGCCTCGCTCCCGCCGGACGCCGCGCTCTTCCCGCCGGTCTCGCCCTTGGCGTCGGCCTTGGCATCGGCGTCGGCCTTGCCCGCCGGCTCCGCCGCGGAATCCTTCCGGCCTCCGGGCGCTGCCCCGCCCTCGGGCTCCGCCTTCTCCCCCTGCTTCCGCGCACCCTCGGACTTCGCGATGGTGAAGACGCGGGTGGCGTTGTCGACGGGCTCCTCGGCCGCGCCGGACTTCTTGCCCTTGGCCGTGAAAACGGCCGTCGGCCGGTCCACGTCATCGTCCTCACCGGAGGCGTCCTCACCGTCGGCGGCAAAGGCGCCACCGCGCGCGGCACCGGCCCCGGAGGCCGGCCCGCCCTCGGCGTCCGAGCCTCCCGCCGCACGGTCCGCGGCCTTCGCTTCCCCGCCCTTCGGGAGTGCTGCGCCGTCCTTGTCCTCGACGGCGTCGCCCGCGGCCTTCGCTTCGCCGGTGGGCCCGTCGCCGTCCGCCCCCGCCTCGTCGGCGTCACCGGCACCGGCGGTGTCACCACTGCCCGCCCCCGCGCCGTCGGCCCCGGAACGCTCAGCGGACCCGTCCCCGGCATCCGCGCCGGACGCCGCCTCGGCCCCGGCGCCCGACTCCTTCGCGTTCCCTGTTTTCCCCGCGGCCTTTGCGGGCTTCTTTGCACCACCGCCATCGGCGACAGCGGTGACGTCACCGTCCGCACCGATGCCGCCGACGGCATCGGTGGCGTCCGGGCTCTCCGTCTCGCTCTCGTCGTCCTTGCCCGCGACCCAGGCGGCGACGGCGGCCCGCAGCCGGTCCTCGCCCGGCGCGTCCTCCGCCCCGTCGGCGTCATCGGCGGCCCCGTCCGCACCGGCGGACTCGGCAGGCTCGGTGTCCCCGGAGGTTCCCTTGGCCCCAGAGGCCCCGTCCGTCGCCGTCTCCGGCTTCTCCGGAGCCCCGGCGTCCCCGGATGTCCCAGCGGCCCCGGCGGCCCCGCGTGCGGCGTTCTCGGCCTCCGCGGTCTTCTCCACCGCCTCCGCCGGCTCCCCCCGGAGGACGGCGAGGCGCGGGTCGCTCGCGCCCTGCGCCTTCCCCGACGCCTGCTTCTTGTCCGACTTGTCGGGGGACTCGCCCGCCACCGATGTCTCCTTCGTACGTCGCACTGTCTGGCCAGTGTTCACAAGTGTCCTGTGTCCGCGCGGCGCGCATTCCGCCGACCCCTGCCGCCCCGTCCCGCCGTATCTCGCGGAGGACGCCGTCGCCGTGCTAGACGAGAACGACATACCTACAGGTTCCCTGCCGAACCCCCCACGCACTCTCGACAGATGAATGTGAGAGGGGTCACCCTGTCATGCATCCACGCGGGGAGGCATGGATGGGCAGGAGCCGCAGAACAATTCCGGAGGAGCTTCTGCTGCTGGCTTTGGACCCGGCAACGGGCACCACAGCGCAGCCGCAGTCGCTCGACCTCGGCCTGGCCGGGGCCCAGCTAGTGGAGCTGGCTCTGGCAGGACGGATAGCCCCGGACGGGGATCGTATCGCCGTGGTGATGCCACGGCCGACCGGAGATCCGACGCTGGACTCCGCGCTCGAACTGCTGCGCCGACGCGGCAGTCCGGTGCGCGCCGTCCACTGGATCGGCGGGCCCCGGCTGGGGCTGCGCCAGACGTATCTCTCGCATCTCGAACGCTGCGGCATGGTCCATGCCGTGGAGGGACAGATGTGCGGGGTGCTGCCGACGACGCGCTACCAGGCGACGGAGACGGCCATCAGCCGGGAGATCAGGGCCCGGCTCGACACCGCGATCCGCACCGGCGTACCGCCGGACCCGCGGACCGCGGCGCTCGCCGCGCTGGCCCATGCGGTCGGTCTCGGCAAGCACCTCTACCCGGGGAACGAAGGGCGTTCATCGCGCTCCCGCCTCCGGGATCTGATCCGGCACGACCCCATGGGCGGCCTGGTCGCGCACGCGGTCATGGACGTTCAGAACGGCGTCGCGGCGCAGCCGCGGCGGGCGTCCGCGGCGGGCTCGGGCCACGGCCCGGCGCGCCAGCCGGCCGGGCGGGGCGCGGCGAACGCGTCCGGAGTCCCGGCCCCGTCACGGCGTGGGCACGGCAGCATGGCACGGGCCGGCGTCCGCTGATTCCAGGGGCGCGCGAGGCGGTGCACGCGCCGTCCGCGCGCTCCGGTGATGCTTCCGGACGGCACCCCGCTCCGGCGTCCCGTACGCCGGGCGGGGTGCCGTCGGGTTGCAGAACCGTCCCCACGAGCCCGTTCGGGAGCCGCAGGTGGCGCGGGGCGGCGGGCCGGCCGTTCCGGACGACGGCCGGTCCGCCGCCCCGCGCCTTGCCGTGCTCGCCTTCTGTAGGCGTTTGACTGCGCGGCGTCCATCCGGGGTGGCACTCTGCTGGCACGGAACTACAGCAGTACGACCCCGGAGGTGCGCGTCCCGTGGCGTCCCATGTCAACCCCACCGTCAGACGGCGCCGGTTGGGCCAGGAGCTGCGCCGGCTCCGTGAGCTCAAGGGCATGACGGCGGAGGAGGTGGCCGAGCGGCTGCTGGTCTCGCAGTCGAAGATCAGCAGGCTGGAGAACGGCCGCCGCAGCATCAGCCAGCGTGACGTCCGCGATCTGTGCGGCGTGTACGAGGTGGAGGACCGCCGGATAGTGGAATCGCTGATGCAGATGGCGAAGGACTCCCGGCAGCAGGGCTGGTGGCACGCGTTCGGCGACATCCCGTACAGCGTCTACATCGGGCTGGAGACCGAAGCCGCCTCGCTGCGGGTGTACGAGTCGCTGGTGGTGCCCGGTCTGCTGCAGACGCCGCGGTACGCCCGCGCGGTGATCCCCGGGGTGCTGCCGGAGCTGCCGCCCGACCAGCTGGAGAAACGGATCCAGGTGCGGCTGCGGCGTCAGGAGCGGGTGGAGGATCCCGAGAGTCCGCTGCGGCTGTGGGTGGTGCTCGACGAGAGTGCGCTGCGTCGGGTGGTCGGCGGTCACGACGTGATGCGCGAGCAGTTGGAGCATCTGGTCGAGATGAGCGTCCTGCCGCATGTGACGGTGCAGGTGCTGCCGTACGACACGGGTGCGCACGCCGGAATGTCGGGCACGTTCTCCATTCTCGAATTCGATGCCACCTCCGATTCGAGCGTGGTCTACATCGAGGGCGTCACGAGTGACCTGTATCTGGAGAAGACGAACGACGTCAATAAGTACACGATCATGTATGAACATCTTCGGGCGCAGGCGCTGAATGCCGATCAGAGCCGGGAATTCATCGCGGCTGCGGCGAAGCGGCACGCGGATGCGGTGAGTTGAACTCACCGTCGCGGAATTACCGCCCGGACGGGGCGGGGTGGCCGGAGGGCCGGTGTGCGCCGGTGGGAAGGGGTACGGACCGGTTCTCCGGCGAAGGGCTCGGCAAGGTACACCGGTGGCCGACGGCTTGAAAAGGGATCAAGAAACACGCCATTCGGAAGGGTGAACTGCTCCTGCTGCAAGGGATGTTGGCGCGTAGCGTCAGCACTGCCGAATCCGCAGCAACTCACAGTAGCCGGAGCGAACAGTGAACAAGGTCATGCAGCCCAATTCCGCGTTCTCCTGGACGAAGTCGTCGTACTCCGCCAGCGGCGCGTGCGTCGAAATCGCCGTGCCGACCGCCGCGGCCATTGCGGTGCGCGACTCCAAGGACCCCGAGGGCCCGCGCCTCACCTTCGACAACTCCGCCTGGAGCACTTTCGTGTCGGACGTCGCCGGCGGCGCCTTCGACCTGGCCTGACCGGCCCGCCGTTCCGCCGCGCGTCCCGCGCGCGGCGTACGAGCCCTCTCGACCGGATTCCCCTGTCCTGGCCGAGGGGGCTCTCCCCTGTCCGGGGCCGGGCCCGGCCCCCTGTACCGGTCCGGGTGGGCGGCTTAAGCTCCGGCGATCGGCCGCCGGGCACGAGGCGGCCCGTACCCGAGTGGAGTGGAGCCGTCATGACGGAGCAGGACCGGATACCGCCCACGGCTCCGGCGCCGGAGCCCGCGGCCCGGACGGCGCGGGCGGGGAGTTCCCCGGTGCGCGACATCCTGGCGCTGACCGCGCGCCCCGAGGTGATCTCGTTCGCGGGCGGGCTGCCCGCGCCGGAGCTGTTCGACGCGGCGGGGATCGCCGACGCGTTCCGGTACGTGCTGGCCGAGGAGCCGCGGCGGGCGTTGCAGTACTCACCGACCCACGGCGATCCGCGGTTGCGGGCCGCCATCGCGGAACGGGTCACCGCGCGGGGGCCGGCGACCACCGCGGACGATCTGCTCGTGACCACCGGGTCGCAGCAGGGGCTGACGCTGCTGGCGACGGCGTTGCTGGAGCCCGGGGACGTGGTGCTCGTCGAGGACCCGTGCTACCTCGCGGCGTTGCAGATCTTCGCGCTGGCGGGGGTGCGGGTGGTGCCGGTGCCGACGGATGACGGGGGGCTGCTCCCGGACGCGCTGGACGAGATCGCCGCGCGGGTGGGGCCCAAACTGCTCTATCTGGTGCCGACGTTCCAGAATCCGACGGGCCGGACGCTGTCGCCGCGGCGGCGGGCGGCGGTGGCGTCGGTCGCGGCGCGGCGGGGGCTGTGGATCGCCGAGGACGATCCGTACGGGGAGCTGCGGTTCGAGGGAGAGCCGGTGCCGTGGATCGCGTCGTTCCCGGGGGCGGAGGACCGTACGGCGCTGCTGGGGTCGTTCTCGAAGGTGATGGCGCCGGGGCTGCGGCTGGGGTGGCTGCGGGCCCCGGCCGGGCTGCGGCGGGCCTGCGTGATCGCGAAGCAGGCCGCCGACCTGCACTCCTCGACCGTCGATCAGGCGGCCGCCGCGCGCTATCTGACGGTGGCGGACCTGGACGCGCATCTGGCGCGGGTGCGGGAGGCGTACCGCGCGCGGCGGGACGCGCTGCTCGGCGGGTTGGGTGACGCGTTGCCCGAGGGCTCGCGGTGGAACCGTCCGGCGGGCGGCATGTTCGTCTGGGCGACGCTGCCCGAGGGGTACGACGCGGCGGCGCTGCTGCGTGAGGTGGTGCGGCACGACGTGGCGTACGTCCCGGGGGCGCCGTTCTTCGCGGGGACGCCCGACACGGCGGCGATGCGGCTCTCGTTCGTGACGCATCCGCCGGAGGAGATCGGCGAGGGGCTGGTGCGGCTGGGCACGGCGCTGCGCGGCGCCCGTCCGGCGGGCTGACGACGGGCGGGTGCGGCGGCGCGCCCCGGGGCGTGCGGCGGAAGGGGCAGGTGCCACGGCGGCGCGTACGGGGTCGCGCGACGCCCATCTCCCCTTGTTTGTACGCCTGTTGAGACCTTGCGCCCTTCCGTGCGCCCCGGGGACGGCCCGACAATGCGCTTCCGGCGGGGCCCCGGGCGACGGAGAATCGGGGCAGGCCAGGGACCTCTCAGGAGGCCGGATGAGCACCCACCCGAACGATCCCGCGGAACGGCCCGGCGACGGGGAGCCGGGCGGTGTTCCCCATGCCGTCGATCCGCCCGCGGCCGGTTCGCCCGCCGGCGGACCGCCCGCCCCGGATCGGCCCGGTGACACCAGGGCCGCCGCCGGACCGGGCACCGCCGAGCCGCCGGTCACCGGGGCGCCGGCCGCCACGGATCCCGCCGCCGGTCCGCCTGATGCCGGTCCGGACGCCGCCGGCCCGGCTCGGCCCGATGGCGCCGCCGAGGGCGGGCCGGGCGGCGGTGCGGATGCTTCCGAGGGCGGTGCGGCACCCGGTGGCGCGTCCCGTCCGGAACCTGGCGGGCGGATCCGCGCGCTCGGGCGGCGGCTCCGGGCACACGCGCGGCACACGTTGGTGGTGGCGGTGGCCGCGGCGGTCGCGGGGGCGTTGGTGCCGCTCGCCGTGGAGGCGGTGCGGAAGGCGTTCGAGGAGCCGCCGCCGAAGTGTCCCGGGGCGGGCTGTGACGGGAAGAGTCCGGCCGGGCAGTGTTCCGCGGACGCGGTCACCTGGGAGCCGCGGGTGGGCAATCCCGTACGGCTCCATCTGCGCTACAGCGCGTCCTGCGGTGCGGTGTGGGGGCGGATCGTGAACGGGGAGCCCGGGGACATGGTGACGATCCGGGTGCGGGGCGGCTCGTCCCGGAGCGCGGTCATCGACTTCAACCATGACAAGTTCACCGATATGGCTTCGGTGGGCAGGACGTTCCATGTGCGGCTGTGCGCGGTGCCGTCGACCAGTACGCATCGGGTCGGGACGTGGGTCCCCTACTGCTTCGAGGGCACGGAGCGGTCGGACTGGGAGTGAGCCGCGGGCCGTCCGCCGGGGGGGGGGTCGTGAGGCGCGTTCCTCCCGGCGGTCGGTGGGGTGCCGCGCGGGGTCCCGCTCCCGTGCGGCCGGGCGCCGTGCCGCCGGGGCGGGACGGTGGGGCGTGCTGATCGGGCCTGCGGAGCCCGGCGAAGTGTCCGCACATCGTGCGGGCGGCGGCGGACGGGGGACAACGCCCCAGCCGGTCAAGAGCGGGCAAAATCGTTCGCCTTGATGACCGTTGTTCATATCCATGATCCGTGGGGCCTTGACCGGCCCGCGCGGCGAACGGTTCAATCCCCAAGTCCCCGCTCCCGTACGGGGAACCGCCCCGACGGAACGCCACGGCGAAGTGGTCCACGTTCACCCGGCGGACCCCTGGAGGGGGCATGAACAGTCTCGACTGGGCCGTGCTCATCGGCTATTTCGGTGTGATGGTCGCGATCGGCGTGTGGTCGCACCGGCGCGTCGACGATGTCGGCGACTTCTTCACCGCGGGCGG
Source organism: Streptomyces sp. NPDC027185 (assembly GCF_055567035.1). Lineage (NCBI taxonomy): Bacteria > Bacillati > Actinomycetota > Actinomycetes > Kitasatosporales > Streptomycetaceae > Streptomyces > Streptomyces sp. NPDC027185. Next base: position 265,813 of record NZ_JBVHRF010000006.1, read on the forward strand.
CCGGATGCCGTGGTGGCTGTCCGGCATCTCGCACCACATGTCCGGCTACAGCGCGGTGATGTTCACCGGGTACGCCGGCATCTCGTACCAGTACGGCATCACCTCGTACGTGACCTGGTCGTTCCCGATCGCGATGGGGATCGCCATCGGGGCGCGGCTGTTCGCGCCGCGGTTGAACCGGCTGCGGTCGCGGCTGCACGTCGCCTCGCCGCTGGAGTACCTCAAGAGCCGCTACAACCTGCCGACGCAGCAGGCGCTCGCCTGGTCGGGGGTGTTGCTGAAGATCGTGGACGTGGGTGCCAAGTGGGCGGCGATCGCGACGCTGCTGTCGGTGTTCACGGGCATGTCGCTGAACCAGGGCATCCTCATCACCGGTGTGGTCACCGGGATCTACTGCACGGTCGGCGGGCTGTGGGCGGACGCGCTGACCGAACTGGGGCAGTTCGTCATCCAGTTACTCGCCGGGGTGGCGATGCTGGTGACGGTCCTGGCGCAGCTCGGGGGTGTCAGCACGCTGTGGACGGCGTGGGACCGGCTGCCGGCGGGGCACACCGCGCCGACCGCGGGGCCGTACACGCTGACGTTCCTGCTGGCGTACCTCTTCATCAAGACCTTCGAGTACAGCGGCGGGATGTGGAACCAGGCGCAGCGGTACATGGCGACGCGCAGTGCGCGGGAGGCGGTGCGGTCGGCGCGGCTGTCGGCGGCGCTGTGGCTGGTGTGGCCGGCGGTGTTGTTCTTCCCTATGTGGATGGCGCCGCTGCTGGTGCGGGCGCAGAAGCCCGACGCGTCGGACGCGTACGCGCTGCTGACCGAACGGCTGCTGCCGCACGGGCTGCTGGGGCTCGTCGTGGTCGGGTTCTTCTCCCACACGATGGCGATGTGCTCGTCGGACGCGAACGCCATCTCGGCGGTCTTCACCCGGGACATCGCCCCGGCGCTGCCGAAGGTCGGGGAGCGGGTGCGCGGCTGGTCGCACCGGGCGGGGCTGCTGGCGGCGCGGCTGTCGACGGTGACGTTCCTGGCGCTGTCGATGGCCATCGCGACGCAGGTCAACTCGCCGGCGTTCAAGGACATCATCACCGTGGTCATCAAGTGGGTGGCCGGTCTGGTCGGGCCGATCTCCATCCCGTTCCTGCTGGGCACGGTGCGGTGGTGCCGGCGCTCCGGACCGACGGCGGCGCTGGTGTCGTGGGCGGCGGGTCTGTTCGCGTTCTGGCTGACGAACTACGGGATCGACGGGGTGCAGCTGCAGATCCAGATCGTGGCGCCGGTGGCCACCTCGTTGGTGCTGTTCCTGCTGATCGGCCTGGTCAGGCCGGAGGACACCCCGGAGCGGGACGCGGTCCTGGAGCGGATCAACGGTGACGGGGACGGTACGGACGGGTTCGGTCCGGTCCGGCGGCTCCCCGGGCAGCGGGCGGACGGCGCCACGGGGCGCGCGGGGAAGGCGTGAGGCGGCCGGGCGCGCGCCGGGACGGGGTCAAGCCCGGGGGCGCCCGGATCGCGGCCTGAGCTGGGCGGATGCCGGGGCGGGGGCCGTTTCGCCGCCCCGGTGTGTCCGGCCCTCCCCGGTGGCCGTCAGGCGCGCGGGTAGCGGGCCAGCCAGCCCGGGGCGGAGCCGGCGGGGCCGTGCAGGGCCGGGCCCTGGGTCATCTCCAGGGCGAAGTCGTCGGCGAGTTGGAGGATGGTGTCGCGGCCTTCGAGTTCGACCAGCCAGACGGGCGGCAGCGCCGTCTCGCCGTGCAGGGTGCCGAGGATGTTGCCGCAGATGGCGCCGGTGGAGTCGCTGTCGCCGCCGTGGTTGACGGCGAGCAGCAGACCGTGGCGGACGTCCTCGGCGACGAGTGCGCAGTAGACGCCGATGGAGAGCGCCTCCTCCGCCGTCCAGCCCTCACCGAGCGATGCGACGCGGGCGGGCGTCGGCATGCCCTGCCGTACGGCGCCGAGCGCGCGCTTGAGGGCTTCGGTGGTCTCCTCGTGGCCGGGGCGGGTGGCGAGGTGGGCGAGGGCCTTCTGGACGGCGCTGTCGAGGTCGTCGCCGCGGGCCAGGGAGTGGCTGATGACGGCGAAGGCGCCGGCCGTGAGGTAGCCGGTGGGGTGGCCGTGGGTCTGGGCGGCGCATTCGACGGCGAGCTGGAAGACGAGTTGCGGCTCCCAGCCGACGAGCAGGCCGAACGGTGCGGAGCGCATGACGGCGCCGCACCCCTTGGAGTCGGGGTTCTTCGGCTTCTCCAGGGTGCCCATGGTGGTGTCGCCGAGTCCGGTGAGGCAGGCGCGGCCCGGGGCGCGGCGGGAGTAGAGCCACTCCTCGCGGGCGAGCCAGCCGTCGTCCTCCTTGCGCTCGTCGGGGCCCCAGTCGCGTTGGGTGGCGGCCCAGCGCAGGTAGGCGCGGTGCACGTCGGTGGGCGGGTGCCAGGCGCCGGTGTCGCGGCGGACCTGGGCGCGGATCAGGCCGTCGACGGTGAACAGCGTCATCTGGGTGTCGTCGGTGACGGCGCCGCGCCGCCCGAAGGCGGGGACGAAGTCGGTGACGCCCTCCTGGCCGTGGGCCTCGCGGATGGCGTCCAGGGAGTCGAACTCGATGCCGGCGCCGAGTGCGTCGCCGATCGCGCCGCCGAGCAGACAGCCGCGGACCCTGCTGCGGAAGTCCTGCTGTTCGGCACGGCCCCAGATGGCGGTGGTGCCGGTGGTGCCTGCCGCTGCGTTCACTGTGCCCTCCCGAAGCCCCACAACGCCCGTCGGACCCGTACGGACCCTCTGGCGCAGCACTGTAATCGACCGGGATTGATCGGTTCGGGACGGGAACGGAATGCCACAAGACGCACATAGGGCGGCTTTTGATCGGTCCGCTCCCGATCGGTGGGTGTCCGCCCGAGACCTCCGAACCGGTCGGCCGCGGTGGACCGCTGGGCTGCGGGGACGCGCGGGTGGCGGCCGGTCTCCGGGCGCGGGGCGGGCCTCGGGCCGGTGTTCAGGCGGGAGTTCGAAGGTGGCGGCGGCCTGGGATGGGCATGCTCCCGGCATGTCCGAGTACGAGTGGGACCGCACCACGATGGCCGTCGTCGCCACCGCGCTCTCCGGCGACAGCGACGGCGCGGTGGAACTCCTCCGGCCGCTCCCGCAGCGCGACGTCTGCCATGTCGCGGTCCGGCTGGCGGCCATGGCGGCCGATGCGCTGATCACCGCCGCGCAGGACTCCGGCGGTGACCGCGCGGAGGCCCTGTCGCAGTGGCAGCAGTGCATCCTCCAGCACGAGACGGAGTACGACGGGGGCGCGCCGCCCTAGGGCGGCGGGGTGAGGCTCCAGGGCGCGCGGTGCCCGGCCGCGCGCCCCTGTGCTGCCCGGCCCCGGAAGCGTCCGGGCGGGCGGTCCCGGGCAGGCCCGGGGGCGCCCGCGTGCCGTGTGCCGGGCGCCCCGTACCCGTCGTCCGGCTGTCAGTCGAGGACCGGCAGCAGCTCCGGGAGGTGGCCGTCGGAGGCGTGCGCGGCACGCTGCCGCTCCTCGGGGACCGGTCCGTACGTGGTGGTGCGGGCGCGGGCCGGACGGCCCGCTGCGTCCGCGATGGCCAGCAGGTCCTGGATGGAGCGGTAGGAGCCGTAACTGGAGCCCGCCATCCGGGAGATGGTCTCCTCCATGAGAGTGCCGCCCAGGTCGTTGGCGCCGGAGCGGAGCATCTCGGCGGCGCCCTCCGTACCGAGCTTGACCCAGCTGGTCTGGATGTTGGTGATGTACGGGTGGAGCAGCAGCCGGGCCATGGCCGTCACCGCGCGGTTGTCGCGGGTGGTCGGGCCGGGGCGGGAGATGCCCGCGAGGTAGACCGGGGCGTTGGTGTGGATGAACGGCAGGGTCACGAACTCCGTGAAGCCTTCGACGCCCTTGGCCAGCGCCGACTTCTGGATGTCGGCGAGCAGCCGCAGATGGCCCAGCCAGTGGCGCGGCTGGTCGACATGGCCGTACATCATCGTCGAGGACGAACGGATGCCCAGCTCATGGGCGGTCTTGATGACCTCGACCCAGGTGGCGGTGGGCAGTTTGCCCTTGGTGAGGACCCAGCGGACCTCGTCGTCGAGGATCTCCGCGGCGGTGCCGGGGATGGTGTCGAGCCCGGCGGCCTTCGCCTCGGCGAGCCAGTCCCGGATCGACAGGCCGGTGCGCGTCGCGCCGTTGACGACCTCCATGGGCGAGAAGGCGTGGACGTGCATCCCGGGGACGCGTTCCTTGACGGCGCGCGCGATGTCGAAGTACGCCGTGCCGGGCAGGTCGGGGTGGATACCGCCCTGCATGCACACCTCGACCGCGCCGACGTCCCACGCCTGCTGGGCGCGGTCGGCGACCTGCTCCAGGGAGAGGGTGTAGGCGTCGGCGTCGGTGCGGCGCTGCGCGAAGGCGCAGAACCGGCAGCCGGTGTAGCAGACGTTGGTGAAGTTGATGTTCCTGGTGACGATGTACGTGACGTCGTCACCGACGGTGTCGCGGCGCAGCTCGTCGGCGATCTCGCAGAGGGCGTCGAGGGCCGGGCCGTCGGCGTGCAGCAGGGCCAGCGCCTGCGGGTCGGTGAGTTTCGTCGGGTCGTCGGCCGCCTGCTTCAGGGCCTCGCGGACATCGGCGTCGATGCGGGAGGGCGCCATGCCGGGGGCGGCGGCCTCGCGCAGCGCCTCCCAGTCGCCGTAGACGTCGTCGAAGTCGTCGCGGCGGTCGCCGGTGCGGCCCTCGGTGTCGATGGTGCGGTGCAGGTCGGTGCGGCCGGACGGGGCGAGCGAGAAGCCCTCGTCGGGCTCCTGCCAGGGGCGGCCCACGACAGGGGCGTCCTCGGCGGCGAGGCCGGTCTCCGGGTCGGCCAGCGCGCGGACGTGCGGCAGCAGGCGCGGGTCGAGCCAGGGCTCGCCGCGCTGGAGGAACTCGGGGTAGATGGTGAGCCGTTCGCGGAGCGTGAAGCCGGCGGCGGAGGTCTTCTCGGCCAGCTCGTCGATGTGCGGCCACGGGCGCTCGGGGTTGACGTGGTCCGGGGTCAGCGGGGAGACACCGCCCCAGTCGTCGATGCCCGCGCCGATGAGCAGGGCGTACTCGGCGTCCACGAGGTTCGGCGGCGCCTGGATACGGGCCGACGGGCCGAGCAGCAGGCGGGTGACGGCGATGGCGGCGGCCAGCTCCTCCAGCTCCGCGTCGGGCATGCCGCGCATCGCGGTGTCCGGCTTGGCGCGGAAGTTCTGCACGATGACTTCCTGGATGCCGTGGTAGGCACGGGCCGTCTTACGCAGCTGGAAGATCGAGTCGGCGCGCTCCTCGTAGTTCTCGCCGATGCCGATGAGGATGCCGGTGGTGAAGGGGACGTTGGAGCGCCCGGCGTCCTCCAGGACGCGCAGCCGCACGGCGGGGTCCTTGTCGGGCGAGCCGTGGTGGGGGCCTCCGGGCTCGCTCCACAGACGCGTCGCGGTGGTCTCCAGCATCATGCCCATGGACGGCGCGACGGGCTTGAGCCGCGCGAGGTCCGTCCACGACAGCACCCCGGGGTTGAGGTGCGGCAGCAGGCCCGTCTCCTCCAGAACGCGGATCGCCATGGCACGTACGTAGGCGAGGGTGTCGTCGTAGCCGTGGGCGTCGAGCCATTCGCGGGCCTCTGGCCAACGGTCCTCGGGGCGGTCCCCCAGCGTGAACAGCGCTTCCTTGCAGCCCATCTCGGCGCCGCGGCGCGCGATGTCCAGCACCTCGTCGGGCGAGAGGAACATGCTCCGGCCCTCGCGGCGCAGCTTGCCGGGGACGGTGACGAAGGTGCAGTAGTGGCACTTGTCGCGGCACAACCGGGTGAGCGGGATGAACACCTTGCGGGAGTAGGTGATGACCCCCGGCCGCCCCGCGGCCTCCAGGCCCGCGTCGCGTACCCGGGCGGCGCTGGCGCACAGGTCCTTCAGGTCGTCGCCGCGGAGCTGGAGGAGGACCGCCGCCTCGCCCACGTCCAGCGCGACGCCGTCGCGGGCCCGGCGCAGTGCGCGCCGTACGGCGTTCGCGGCGGGCGGCCCGGAAACCTCCGGCCCGCCGCCCGCCGACGGCGCGTCCGCTCGGTGTGATCCCTGGTCAGGTACGTGCGCGCTGGAAGTCATCCTCCGAGCATACGAGTGCGTACCGACATCGGAACAAGATCACTACAAACCTGTGAGCAGAGCTTCCGAGTACTTACGCGTTATGAACTCCAGGGCGTGTCCGTCGGGGTCGTCGATGTAGACGCCGCGGCCGCCGTCGTGGTGATTGATGCTCTGCGGGTTCTTGTGCCGGGGATCGGCCCAATAGGGAAGATTCTTGTCCTTTATCCGGGTGAAGATCTCGTCGAACTCGTCCTCCGTCACCAGGAACGCGTAGTGAGTCGGCGCGAAGTCCCCGTCGGGTGCGACGTGTTCCGCGAAGTCCAGGACGACGCCGTTGTCCAAGGGGAGGGCGGCGAACGGTCCGTACGCGCGGGGCTCGGGGGCGCCGAGCAGTTCGGCGAGGAACCGTGCGGAGGCGAAACGGTCGGTGCTGTGAACGATCGTGTGGTCGAGCTGCGGCATGGTCATCTCCTAGGAGCCGCGGACTACCGGGCCGGGGCCGCCGCCCGTAGGGGGAGAGCCGTCGTGCCCGCCCCGTACGGAAGCGCCCCGTGTCTTCGACGGTACGCCCGGCCGCGCGGCGGCGGATCGGTCCACGGTCGGGGGCCGGCGGGGCGGGCGGATCGGGCTTCGGGCCTAGGCCGGGAGGCTTCAAACCCGTAGGGGGCAGGTGGGCGGGCCCGGGGCAGCGTGGCGGGATCCGGCGGGGTGCCGTGGTCACGCGTCCGCCCCGTGGCGGCCCGAAATGCCGGGGCCGGACGGGAACGCGCCGGTGACGGCCCCGGGGCGCGGGGACGCCGGCGGCGCGCCTCAGAGGTACTGCGCGTAGTCGTCGAGGGTCCGGAGCACCTCCGGCTCGTCGGCGGGCGGCAGTTGCAGCACCACCTCGTCGATGCCGAGGTCCTGGTAGTGGGCCAGTTTGCCGGGCGTGGGGCGGACCGCGAACGGCACCACGGCGGGCTCACCGGCGCGCCCGGCGGCCGCCCACGCCGTACGCAGCGCGGGCAGCGTCTCGCCGAGACCGTGACCACCGATGGGCAGCCAGCCGTCGGCGTAGGCCGTCAGGTCCGAGAAGAGCCGGGGCCCGGCGGCGCCGCCCAGCAACACCCGGGGCGCGCCACCGGCCGGCTTGGGGTGGGCGTACGAGGCACGCACCGAGCCGAACCGTCCCTCGTACGCGGTGGGTTCGGGCGACCACAGGGCCCGCATCAGGGCCATCCGGTCGCGCACCAGGTCACGGCGGGTGGACCAGCGCACCCCGTGGTCGGCGGCCTCCTCGACGTTCCAGCCGAAGCCGACACCGAGGGTGAAGCGGCCACCGGAGAGGAAGTCGAGGGTGGCGATCCGCTTCGCCAGGTCGATGGGGTCGTGCTGGGCGACGAGCGTGATGCCCGTGCCCAGCCGCAGCCCCTCGGTGACGGCGGCCGCCTGCCCGAGCGCGACGAACGGGTCGAGGCAGCGCCCGTACTCGTCGGGCAGCGGGCCCCCCATGGGCGCGGGGGTCTCGCGGGCCGCCGGGATGTGGGTGTGCTCGGGGAGGTAGAGGCCGTGGAAGCCGCGCTGCTCCAGCTCTCTGGCCAGGCGGACGGGCCGGATCGTCTCGTCGGTAAGGAAGATCGTGGTCGCGATCCGCATCCGCGCGCACCTCCGTGTGAACCGTGTCGGTGAGCGCATGGTGCCTCACCGTCCGCGGGTTATCCACAGCCCTTCCCCGCCGTGTCACAGCCGCGTAGAACAGTTGTCACACGGCGACACACAGCGTGATCGCGGCACCGGGCGCGGGCCCGGTGGCGGGTCTGCGCGGATGACGGAGACTGGGCGCCGGGGGGGCGGAATGGAGAGCGGCGCGAGGTAAGGGGGCTCTCCGCGGCCATCGGCGCGGCCGGGGCACCGGACGATCCGGTGTTCTTTGGGGAGGAGAGGGCTCGGGGGCGGTGGCGCGGGGGTGGGTGGGGAGGGGGGAGGGGCCCCCGCCCCCTACTCCTCCACCACCAACGCCGGCGTCCCCCGGGTCAGCACTTCCCCGCGGAAGAACCCCGGGCTGCGCCGCTGCATGATCAGCATCAGGACGAGTCCGAGCAGGAGCAGTCCCACGCCGATGACGAACACCGAACCGACGCCCAGCACCGAGCTGCCCGATCCGTAGGCCGGGTTCCACATGTCGATGAGGGTTTTGGTGAAGACGGCGGTCAGGAGGATGCCGCCGAGGACGGGGAAGACGCCTTTGAAGAACAGGTCGCGGGTGGAGGTGCGCAGGTCGCGGCGGAAGTACCAGGCGCAGGCGAAGGCCGTGATCGCGTAGTAGAAGCAGATCATGAGGCCGAGGGCGTAGATGGTGTCGATGAGGACGTTCTCGCTGAGGAGGCTCATCACGGCGTAGAAGACGCCGGTGGCGATGCCCGCGGCGACGGTGGCGCGGCCCGGTGACCTGAAGCGCGGGTGGATGCGGGCGAAGGACGGCGGCAGCGCTTCGTACGCGCTCATGGCGAGGACGGTGCGGGCCACGGGGATGAACGTGGTCTGGAGGCTGGCGGCGGCCGAGGCGAGGACGGCGACGAACAGCAGGATGCCGAGGGCGGTGCCCATGACGGGGTCGGCGAGGGCGGCGAAGACGTTGTCGGCGGTGTGGGGGTTGCCGAGTCCGGGGCCCTTGTCGCCGACGCCGGAGTACATCTGGGCGGCGACGGCGGTCAGCAGGTAGGAGCCGATGAGGACGAGCATCGCGAGGAGGGCGGCGCGGCCGGGGGTCTTGGCGCTGCCGGCGGTTTCCTCGTTGACGGTGAGGCAGGCGTCCCAGCCCCAGAACATGAAGATCGAGAGGGAGAGTCCGGCGGTGAAGGCGGAGAAGGAGCGGACGGCGAAGGGGTCCAGCCAGGTCCAGGAGAAGTGGAGGGAGCCGGCGAAGTCGCCGGAGCGTGCCTTGACGACGGCCATGGCGACGAAGACGGCGAGGACGGCGAGTTGGAGGCCGACGAGGGTGTACTGCACGCCTTTGGTGGCGGTCATACCGCGGTAGCTGATGGCGGTGGCGACGGCGATGAAGGCGAGGCAGGTGAGGATGTGGGCGGCTTTGTTGCCGTCGAGGTCGGCGAGGGCCCGGCTGCCGGTGAGTTCGCCGAGCAGCAGGTAGAAGAACGAGGTGGCGACGCCGGCGAGGTTGGAGAGGACGATGATCGTCGCGATCACCAGGCCCCAGCCGCACATCCAGCCGACGCGGGGGCCGAACGCCTTCACGGACCAGGTGAAGGAGGTGCCGCAGTCGGGGACGGCCTTGTTCAGCTCGCGGTAGGCGAAGGCGACGAGCAGCATCGGCAGGAATCCGGCGAGGAAGACGGCCGGCATCTGCAGGCCCACCTCGCCGGCGGTGGGGCCGAGGGTGGAGGTGAGGCAGTAGACGGGGGCGACGGTGGAGACGCCGATGACGGCGCTGCCGAGCAGGCCGACGGAGTTGCCGCTCAGTCCCTTGCCGCGGGTGCCGTCGTGGGCTTCTCCGCCGGTGGCGCCGACGCTCGTTACCGTGTCTCCGGTCTGGGGCCGGGGGTCTACCTGAACCATGAACAGGACGTTAAGTGCTGCTGTTTCCGCATCCGGAGGGCTGAAATCCGCTTAGCGGGCGCCCCACGAAACCTTCATTACGAAACCATGTCCCGCACTTCACTCATGTAATGGCATGGTGAATCCAGCGAGCACCTTCGAGTTCACGATCCACAAGCGATCGGACGCTCCGTGCGGTAACCGCAGCCGCGCCCGTTTTGCCCGTTTCGAAAATTTCCCGTCCGACTTCCGGACGTCCGCCGGTCACCGCGCGGGCGCCCACCGGACACCGCCCGGCGGGCGCCCCGAACGATCCGGCGCCGCCCTCGCCCCGCCCTCACCGCGCGCTCATCCCGTCCACACCACCGACTGCACCTCGCTGTAGGCGTGCAGCGCGTACGAGCCGACGTCGCGGCCGACGCCGCTCTGTTTGAAGCCGCCGAACGGGGCCTCCATGTTGCGGCCCACGGTGTTGATCCCGACCCCGCCGGCCCGCAGCCGCGCCGCCACCCGGAACGCCCGCGCCGCATCGCCGGACCAGACGTAGTCCAGCAGCCCGTAGTCGCTGTCGTCGGCGAGCGCGACGGCCTCGTCCTCGTCGTCGAAGGGCAGCACCACCACGACCGGGCCGAAGATCTCCTCCCGCACGATCCGCATACCGGGCGTGCAGCCGGTGAAGAGGGCGGGCGCGACGTAGAAACCGCGCGCCGTGTCCGGGCCGTCCGGGCGCGCCCCTCCGGTGACCAGCTGGGCGCCCTCGGCGCGGCCCAGGTCGAGGTAGGACTCGACGCGGGCGCGGTGGGCGGCGGAGATGACCGGACCGACGACGGTGCCGCGGGCCCGCGGGTCGCCGACGGGAAGCCGGGACGCGTAGCGGGCGAGGCGGTCCACCAGCCGGTCGTGCAGGGGACGCTGGACGAGGACGCGGGTCGGGGCGGTGCAGATCTGGCCGCTGTAGAAGGAGAAAGTGGTGCCGATACCGGCGACGGCGGCGTCCAGCCCGGCGTCGTCGAGGTCGTCGAAGACCAGCGCGGCGCCCTTGCCGCCCAACTCCATGAGCTGGCGTTTCATCCCGCGGCCGCACTCCCCGGCGATGGCCCGGCCGACGGCGGTGGAGCCGGTGAAGCTGACCATGTCGGTCCCGGGTGCCGCGACGGCCGCGGCGCCGACCTCCGGGGAGGTGCCGGAGACGACGTTGACCACCCCGGGCGGCGCACCCGCCTCGTCCAGCGCCTCCTGGAGCGCCTCGGCCATGCGGTAGACGGAGAGCGGGTCCTGCGGGGCGGGTTTGACGACGACGGTGTTGCCCATGGCCAGCGCCGGGGCGATCTTGCCCGCGGGGTTGGCCCAGGGGTTGTTGTACGAGGTGACGCAGGCGACGACGCCGACCGGGCGGCGGGCCGCGTACGCGCCGATGACGGCGGCCCTCCCCATCGGGCCGGCCGGGTTGACCTGCGGCGGCAGCGGGGTCTCGACCGGTTCCAGGGCGCCGCGGGCGTACCGCGCGAACCGTGCCGCGGCCACGCCGACCTGCATGCCGCGGGCGGTGGCGGTGGTGGCGCCGCTCTCCCGCTGGGCGAGGTCCGCGTACGGGACGAGGCGTTCGCGCAGCAGCCGGGCGGTGTGGTCGAGGACGCGGGCGCGGAGTTCGGGGGTGGTCGCCGACCAGGGGCCGAAGGCTTCGCGGGCGGCCTCGGTGGCGGCGCGGACCTGCGCGGTGGACGCCTCGGGGGCCCGGCCGACCCTCTCCTCGGTGGCCGGGTCGATGACGTCGTGGTGGCCGCCGTCGGGCTCGGTCCACTCGCCGCCGATGAGGAGCCGTTCGGCGCGGTCCGGGTCGAAGCTCGGGTCCGCCGGGGCCGTTCCGGCGCTCACCGGGTGCTCACCGTGGCGGTGTGGCGGCCGGAGCGCAGGACGGTGCCGGGGACGGCGCCGGTGACGGTGTCCTCGCGGATCGTCTCGACGCCGTTGACGCGGACGCTGACGATGCCCCGGGCCTTCGAGTCGAGGCGGGGGCTGTCGCCGGGCAGGTCGTGGACGAGGGTGGCGGGCCCGGCGTCGATGGTCTCCGGGTCGAGGAGGACGAGGTCGGCGTGGTGGCCCTCGGCGATGCGGCCGCGTCCGCGCAGCCCGAAGAGGCGGGCCGGGTCGTCGGTGAGCATCCGGACGGCTTCCTCCAGGCCGACGAGTTTCCGGCCCCGCAGGCAGTCGCCGAGGAAACGGGTGGTGTAGGGGGCGCCGCACATCCGGTCGAGGTGGGCGCCGGCGTCGGAGCCGCCGAGGAGGACGTCCTCGTGGCCCCAGGTCTCGCGGCGCAGGGCCCAGCTGGCGGGGTCGTTGTCGGTGGGCATCGGCCACAGGACGGTGCGCAGGTCGTCGTGGGCGCAGATCTCGACGAGGCAGTGGAAGGGGTCCTGGCCGCGTTCGGCGGCGATGTCGCTCACGACGCGGCCGCTGAGTCCGTCGTTGGCGGCGGAGTAGGTGTCGCCGATGACGTAGCGGTCGAAGTCGGTGAGGCGGCGGAAGACGCCGGCCTCCTCGCTGCGGGCGTGGCGCAGCAGGGTGGTGCGGACGTCGGGGTCGCGGAGTTTCGCGAGGCGTTCGGGGCGGGGCAGGCCGAGGACGTCGCCCCAGCCGGGGATGAGGTTGAGGGCGCAGAAGGTGCCGAGGGACATGTTCATGGGGGTGAGGATCGGCATGGTGAGGGCGACGATCCGGCCGCCGGCGGCGCGGGCGCGGGCGCTGGGCAGGAGCTGGCGGGGGACGCGGTCGGGGACGGCGGCGTCGATGGTGAGGACGTTCCAGTTCAGGGGGCGTCCGGCGGCGGCGGTCATGGCGACGAGGAGGTCGATCTCGTCGTCGTCGAAGCGGTCGAGGCAGCCGGAGACGATGGCTTCGAGCTGGGTGCCCTCGTGGTCGCCGACGGCGCGGGAGAGGGCGAGGAGTTCGGTGTGGTCGGCGTGGCGGGAGGCGACGGGGGCGCCGTCGCCGTCGGAGTGGGTCGAGGACCGGGTGGTGGACAGGCCCCAGGCGCCGGCGTCCATGGCGTCGTGGAGGAGGGCGGTCATGGCGTCGAGCTGGGCGGGGGTGGCGCGGCCGCCGATGGCGTCGGGTCCCATGACGTGGCGGCGCAGGGCGCAGTGGCCGACCATGAAGCCGGCGTTGACGGCGGTGCGGCCTTCGAGGGCGTCGAGGTAGTCGCCGAAGCTGTGCCAGTCCCAGGGTGCGCCTTCTTCGAGGGCGACGAGGGACATGCCTTCGACCTTGCTCATCATGCGGCGGGTGTAGTCGGCGTCGCCGGGCCGGTCGGGGTTGAGGGGCGCGAGGGTGAAGCCGCAGTTGCCGCCGGCGACGGTGGTGACGCCGTGGTTGAGGGACGGGGTGGCGTACGGGTCCCAGAAGAGCTGCGCGTCGTAGTGGGTGTGCGGGTCGACGAAGCCGGGGGTGAGGACGAGTCCGGTGGCGTCCTCGGTGGTGCGGGCGGGTTCGGTGACGGTGCCCGGTGGGGCGACGGTGGTGATGCGGCCGCCGGTGAGGCCGACGTCGGCGAGGTGGCGGGGTGCGCCGGTGCCGTCCACGACGGTGGCGCCCTGGATGAGGTGGTCGAGCATGGCGGGTTCCCTTCTCGTCTGCGGGCGGGCCGGCGGGGGGCCGGGGCGGGCGGCGGGCGGTCCCGTTCGGCCGCCGCCCGCCCCGGCCGGTTCCGTCAGGCCCCGCCCGCCTGCCGGAAGCGCGTCGTCCGGTGCACCGGGTCCGTGTCGATCTGCGGGATGACGTGCTCACCGATGAGTTCGATCGTGGTGAGGGTGTCCTGGCGGCTGATGCCGATGGGCAGGCCGAAGGAGAGCTGGTCGGCGCCGGCCGCCTCCCAGCGGCGGCACTGGGCGAGGACCTCGTCCGGGTCGCCGCAGATCATCAGCTCCTCGGCGATCAGCAACTCGATCAGTTCCTCGGTGTAGTCGGGCAGGAGCGCGGGCCAGGCGGGGATGCCGTCGGGCCGCGGGAAGGTGTCGTGGTAGCGGAAGAGCAGCGACTGGAGGTAGTTGAGCCCGCCGCCGACGGCGATCTCCACCGCCTTGGCGTGGGTCTCGGCGCAGATCGCGGTCGAGGTCACCATGACGTTGTCGTTGACGAAGTCCCCGACGGGTTCGGCGTCCTTGACGGCGTTCTTGTACGAGTCGACGACCCACTCCATGTCGGCGACCTTCTGCACGCTGAAGCCGAGGACGCCGAGGCCCTTGCGTCCGGCCATCGCGTACGAGGAGGGGGAGCCGGCGGCGTACCACATGGCGGGGTGGGAGGGGCCGTACGGTTTGGGGAGGACCTTGCGGGGCGGGAGTTGCCAGTGTTTGCCCTGGAAGCCCTCGTACTCGTCCTGGAGCCACATCTTGGGGAATTCCGCGATGGTCTCCTCCCACAGCTCCTTGGTGTGGTTCATGTCGGTGACGCCCGGTATGAAGCCGAGGATCTCGTGGCTGCCCGCGCCGCGTCCGGAGCCGAATTCGAAGCGTCCGCCGGAGAGGTGGTCGAGCATGGCGACCTTCTCGGCGACCTTCACCGGGTGGTTGACGGGCGCGAGGGGGTTGAAGATCCCCGAGCCGAGGTGGATGCGTTCCGTGGCGTGGGCGAGGTAGCCGAGGAAGACGTCGTTGGCGGAGAGGTGGGAGTACTCCTCCAGGAAGTGGTGTTCGGAGGCCCAGGCGTATTTGAAGCCGGAGCGGTCCGCCTGGATGACGTACTCCGTCTCCTCGATCAGCGCGTGGTGCTCGGCCTCGGGGTCGGCCGCGGCGCGCGCGGCGGGGACGTAGCCCTGTACGAAGATCCCGAATTCCACGGGGGTTCACCGTCCTTACGTCTCTTCCGACGCCGCTTCGCGAGGACGCCGCTGGGTGACGGGCCGTGCGGGAGACTTTTTCTGACGTACCGTCAGATCTGAAAGCCTGCGCAGACTGTTCCACCGGCACCGCCAGGCGTCAATAGCTGATGGTCCGTCAGGTAATGCTCCCGGGCGCGGCCCCGGCCCTGCTCAGCCGAGGCCGACGCCCGCCAGCCAGCCCCCGTCCACGACGAACGGCTGCCCGGTGATGTACGAGGAGTCGTCGCAGGTCAGGAAGAGCGCCACCCGGGCCACCTCCTCCGGCCGCCCGATCCGCCCCATCGGCACGAGCTTGCGGTACAGCCCGTCCACCGCCCGCGCCGACGCCTCCGGGTCGGCGTCCGGGTCGAGCGCCGCCGGGTTCGTCATCGCGGTGTCCACCGCCCCCGGGCACACCGCGTTCACCCGTATCCCCTTGGCCGCCAGCTCCAGCGCGGCCACCCGGGTCAGCCCCAGCACCGCGTGCTTGCTCGCCGCGTAGGCGCCGACGTACGCCATGCCGGTCACGCCGGTGTACGAGGCGGTGTTGACGATGGTGCCGCCGCCCGCCGCCGCGATCTCCGGCGCGACGGTACGGATGCCGAGGAAACAGCCCACCTGATTGACCTGCACGACCTGCATGAACTCGGCCAGCGGCGTGGCGGTCAGCTCGTTGAACCGCAGGATGCCGGCGTTGGCCACCAGCCCGTCGATCTTCCCGAAGGCGTCCTTCGCCACCGAGACGGCCGCCGCCCAGTCCTCCTCCCGCGTCACGTCCAGCCGCACGAACCGCGCGACGTCCTCCCCCAACTCCGCCGCGAGCGCCGCCCCCTGCTCATCCAGCACATCCCCGATCACCACCCGCGCCCCCTCGGCCACGAACAGCCGGGCCTCCTGCTCCCCCTGCCCCCGCGCCGCCCCCGTGATGACGACGACCCGCCCGTCCAACTTGCCCATACCGCTCTCCTGACGTGGATTCGTGGATGATTCGGTGAGTGATCCGGTGAGTGGTGCGGTGTACGGGGCGCCGCTCCGGCGCCTGGTGCGCCTGCGGGGTGCCGCCGGGGCGGCCGGTCTCCTGGCGGGGCGGGCCCGAGGTGACCCAGGGCGGCGTGGCGCCTGGTGCGGTGTACGAGGCGAGACCCGGGGCGAGCCGGGGTCCGGCCGGGGCGGGGCCTGACGCGGCCCGGCGCCCGGAGCGGACCGGGACCGGGCGCCACGTGGTCCGACGTGCGGCCCGCCGCCCGGTCCCGTACGGCTCCGCGGCCCGCCCGCCGCGCGCCCGCCCGACATCCCCCCGCGAGGGACCACCCACGCGGAGCGCCCCCGCCTCACCCCTCCAGCAACGGCGCGACCTCCGTGCCGAACGCCGCCATCTGCTCCGTCAGCTCCTCCGGACCCCGGCACCGGAACCGCACCTGGATCTGATCGACGCCCATCTCCCGGTACTCCCGCAGCGACGCGGCGATCCGTTCGGGCGTCCCGCTCAGCGTCCGGCGCCCGACGTCCCACCCGGGCTCGCCGACGTACAGCGGCTCGGCGATGGCCCCGATCTCCGCGGGCTCCACCACCCCGGCGGCCTCCCGCAAACCCTTCAACACCCCTATTTTCTCCCGGAGTTGCTGTCGCCGATCGCCCTGCGGAAGCCATCCGTCCCCCCGTTCCGCGGCCCGCCGCACCGCCGCGGGCGAGGAGCCGCCCACCCATATCGGTGGCCGCGGCGTCTGCACCGGGCGCGGCGCCTGCCCCAGCCCGGAGAACGCGAACCGCTCCCCCTCGAACGCCGCGAACTCCTCGGGCCCCAGCGCCGCCTTCAGCGCGTCCACCGTCTCGTCCAGCACCGCCCCGCGCCGCGCGAAGTCCACACCGAGCGCCTCGAACTCCTCCTGGACGTGCCCGGCCCCCACCCCGATGATCAGTCGCCCGCCCGACAACCGGTCCAGCGTCGCGAACTGCTTCGCCGACAGCAGCGGATGCCGCAGCCCGACCACCGCCACATGACTCAGCAGCCGCACCCGCTCGGTGACCGCCGCCAGATGCGCCAACGTCGCCACCGGGTCGTACCAGACCGTCCCCATCGCCCCCGCCAGCCGCCGCGGGATCGCCACATGCTCACAGCAGGCCACGTACGCGAACCCGTACGCGTCCGCCGCCCGCGCCACCGCCACCAGCTCCGCCGGCCCCGCCCCGGCCTCCCACCCCTCCGCGAACACCCCGCTCTGCGCCTGCACCGGCAACTGCATCCCGTACGCCAACCGCCCCCCGGGCAGCACCCGCACCATCCCGCACCTCAAATCTGACGACTCGTCATATCTAGATGTGCGGCAATGGTGAGCGCTGAGCCCGCACCGGGCAAGGGGCCGGACGGGCCGGACAGGGGCACGGGGCCCACCACCGGGCGAAGAGGGGCGGACGCGAACGGAATCCGGGCCGTCCACCCGGGAGGCCCGCGCCACCGCCCGGCGGCGCCCCGCCCACCGGACGCCCCGCCCCGGACACCACCCCGCGAACGCGCCCTACGCTGTGCCCGCGACCGGCGACCACCCCCGCTCAGGAGTACGCCATGGACACCGGCACCTGGACCAGCACCTCCACGCCCTACCTCACCCCTCGCGAGCAGGGCACCCCCGACCCGTGGACCGCCGAGACCGCCGCCGCCGGCCGCCGCGGACGGCAGCGGATCGTCCACGCCGGCGAGGTCCCGGCACCACCGGAAATCGCCGAACCGCTGGGCCTCGCCCCGGGCGAGGAGGTCGTCGTACGGCGCCGGATCATGTACCTCGACGACGTCCCCTGCGAGCTGACCGACTCCTACTACCCGACCTCGATCGCCCGCGGCACCCGCCTCGCGGCCACCGCCAAGATCCCCGGCGGCGCGCTCACCCTCCTCGCCGACCTGGGCCACACCGCCGCCCGCGTCCGCGAGGACATCACCGCCCGCATGCCCACCCCCGACGAACGCACCACCCTGGACCTCGCCCCGGACACCCCCGTACTCCACCTCACCCGGGTGACCCTCGATGACGGGGGCCACCCGTTCCAGGTCGACCGCATGGTGATGCCCCCGGAGCGCCAGCGACTCCGCTACGAGAGGACGATCGGATGACCGGCGAGGGCCACGGCGGACGCTCCGCCGACACCCGCCGCCCCCTCACCCCCTGGGCACCGACGGCCCCCACAGCCCCTCCCCCGTCAGTCCCAGCAGTTCGATGGCGTTCCCCCGTACGAGCCGTTCGATCACCTCGCCCGGCAGGTGGCCCATCTGTTCCTCGGCGACCTGACGGGAGCGGGGCCAGGTCGAGTCGGAGTGCGGGTAGTCGGTCTCGTAGAGGACGTTGCCGACGCCGATGGCGTCGAGGTTGCGCAGGCCGAAGGCGTCGTCGAAGAAGCAGCCGTGGACGTGGTCGGCGAAGAGTTCGGAGGGCGGGCGGAGGACCTTGTCGGCGACGCCGCCCCAGGCGCGGTTCTCCTGCCAGACGAGGTCGGCGCGTTCGAGGATGTACGGGATCCAGCCGATCTGGCCCTCGGCGTACATGATCCGGAGGTTGGGGAAGCGGTCGAACTTGCCGCTCATCAGCCAGTCGACCATCGAAAAGCAGCAGTTGGCGAAGGTGATGGTGGAGCCGACGGCGGGCGGGGCGTCGGCGGAGGTGGACGGCATCTTCGAGGAGGAGCCGATGTGCATGGCGATGACCGTGCCGGTCTCGTCGCAGGCGCGCAGGAACGGATCCCACGCGTCGGTGTGGATGCTCGGCAGCCCGAGGTGCGGCGGGATCTCGCTGAAGCAGACGGCGCGGACCCCGCGGGCGGCGTTGCGGCGGACCTCCGCGGCGGCGAGGTCCGCGTCCCAGAGGGGGACGAGGGTCAGCGGGATCAGCCGTCCGCGGGAGAGCGGACCGCACCACTCCTCCACCATCCAGTCGTTGTACGCGCGCACCCCCAGCAGCCCCAGTTCACGATCCTTGGCCTCGGTGAACGTCTGCCCGCAAAAGCGCGGGAAGGTGGGGAAGCAGAGCGCGGACTGCACATGGTTGACGTCCATGTCGGCCAGCCGCTCGGGGACGCTGAACGACCCGGGGCGCATCTGCTCGTAGGTGATGCCTTCGAGGCGTATCTCGTCGCGGGAGTAGCCGACGGCGGTGTCGAGGCGGGTCAGCGGGCGGTGCAGGTCCTCGTAGACCCACCAGTCGGCGAGTGGTCCGTCGTCACCGGGGGCGCCCATCTTCGGGGTGAACTTCCCGCCGACGAAGGTCATGTCCTTCAGGGGCGCGCGCACGATCCGGGGCCCGGTGTCGCGGTACTTCGCGGGGAGCCGGTCCTGCCACACCCGGGGCGGCTCCACCGTGTGGTCGTCCACCGAGATGATCTGCGGAAGGGTCTCGTGGGTGTCCATGAGGGGTACGTTAACGCCGATCTGACGGATCGTCAGTAACCGTGGAGGCGTGACCCGCGCCACCGGCGGGTGCGCGCACACCCCGCGCCGGGTTACGTTATGCGGTCGCGTGGACCGGTTCCGTAAGGCAACGGACTCCGCGCTCCCGGGACGTCACGTACACCACGCGAACAACCGGTGAAGAAGCGGCATGGACATGCACAGACCGGGCGAGGCGGGGCGGAGGCGGAGAGAGGGTGGAGCAGGGGCGCACGGCGGTCCGGCGCACGCCGCCCGCGCACGGAACGGCGCATCCGGCGGAGCGTCCCGCTCCGCACCGGGGGCGCCCGCCCGGCACGGGCTCCGGTGGCCGAGGAGGGTTTGTGGACGGTCCGGCCCCCTACTGACGCGAACCGCCGGAACAAGGCAGACTGACCGTTGCGCACCCAGCGGAACAACACCATCACCACACAGAAGAGACGGCAGGGCAGGGGGTTCACCATGGACGACGGTCCGGGACAGAGGCGGGAGCGACTGCGCTTCACCGTGCTCGGTCCCGTGCGGGCGTGGCGCGGTGAGCACAAGCTGGCGGTGGGATCACCGCAACAACGGGCACTGCTCGCCACGCTGCTGCTGCGCGGCGGGCGCACCGCCACCGCCGCCGAACTCGTCGACGCCCTCTGGGGCGAGGAGCCACCGCACGCCGCCCTCGCCGCCCTGCGCACCTACGCCTCCCGCATCCGCAAAACCCTCGGGGACGACGCCGACCTCCTCGTCAGCGAATCCGGCGGCTACGCGATCCGCACCGCCGACGGGCAGCCGCTCGACCTCGACCACCACCACGCCGAGCGGTACGCCACCGAGGCGGAGAAGGCCAAAGCGGCGGGCGACCGCTGCCGCGCCCGGGAACTCCTCGACGCCGCCCTGGCGCTGTGGGACGGCGAACCGCTCGCCGGACTGGCCGGCCCGTACGCCGAGAACCAGCGCACCCGCCTCGACGAATGGCGCCGCTCGCTGCTGGAGTCCCGTATCGAGCTGGAGATGGAGCTGGGCCACCACACCGAGGTGGTCTCCGAACTCACCTCGCTGACCGCCGCGCACCCGCTCCGCGAGCGCCTGCGGGAGCTGCTGATGCTCGCGCTCTACCGCAGCGGACGGCAGGCCGAGGCCCTCGCCGTCTACGCCGACACCCGCCGCCTGCTCTCCGAGGAGCTGGGCGTCGACCCGCGCGCCTCCCTCTCCGAACTCCAGCAGCGCATCCTGCGCGCCGACCCGGACCTGGACCTGCCCGCGGCGCCCGGCACCGCCCCCGGCGGCGGGGAGCCGGTGCTGCTGCGCCCCCAGCAACTGCCCGCGACCGTCCCGGACTTCACGGGCCGGGCCACCTTCGTCGCCGAGCTGAGCGAACAGCTCGCCAGCGCCGAGGGCCACATCATGGCGGTCTCCGCGGTGGCCGGGATCGGCGGCGTCGGCAAGACCACCCTCGCCGTGCACGTCGCGCACGCCGCCCACAGCCGCTTCCCGGACGGCCAGCTCTACGTCGACCTCCAGGGCGCCGGCAGCACCCCGGCCGAACCGGAAGCCGTACTCGGCGCCTTCCTGCGCGCCCTGGGCACCCCGGAGACGTCCATCCCCGACGGGCTCGACGAGCGCGCCGCGCTCTACCGTTCCACGCTCGCCGGACGCCGCATCCTCGCGCTGCTCGACAACGCCCGCGACGCCGCGCAGATCCGTCCGCTGCTGCCCGGCACCGAGGGCTGCGCCGCGCTGATCACCAGCCGCACCCGCATGATCGACCTCGCCGGGGCGCAACTCATCGACCTGGACGTGATGAGCCCGGAGGAGGCGTTCACCCTCTTCACCCGGATCGTCGGCGAGGAGCGCGTCAACGCCGAACGCGAGGCGTCCATGGACGTCGTCGGCGCCTGCGGCTTCCTGCCGCTGGCGATCCGCGTCGCCGCCTCCCGGCTCGCCGCCCGCCGCACCTGGACGGTCGCCTTCCTCGCCCGCAAGCTCGCCGACGAGCGCCGCCGCCTGGACGAACTGCGCGCCGGGGACCTCGCGGTCAAGGCCACCTTCGAGCTGGGCTACGGCCAACTGGAGCCGCAGCAGGCCCGCGCCTTCCGGCTGCTGGGCCTCGCCGACGGCCCCGACCTGTCGCTCGCGGCTGCCGCCGCACTGCTCGACATGGACCTCGAAACCACCGAGGACCTGCTCGAATCCCTCGTCGACACCTCCCTGCTGGAATCCGCGGCACCGGGCCGCTACCGCTTCCACGACCTGGTCCGGCTCTACGCGCGTTCCTGCGCCGAACGGGACGAGCAGCCGCCCGAGGAGCGCGACGCCGCGCTCTCCCGGCTGCTCGACTTCTACCTGGCGACCGCCGCCCGGATGTACGCCCTGGAGCGGCCCGGCGACGCCCTCGTCACACAGATGGAGACGCCGCACTACCCGGGCCTGCACTTCGCCGACCGCGCCGAGGCGCTGGCCTGGCTGTTCAGCGAGACCCGCTGCATCATCGCCTGCGCCCTCCAGCACACCGGCCCCGCCGGACTGCGGCGCGCCGTCGACCTGCTGCTCCTCACCCGGGACATGGCCGAGTCCGGTGCCAACAACCGCCAGTACGAGCAGGCCAACCACGTTCTGCTGGAGGCCGCGCTGGAGGCCGACGACCAGCACGCGGCGGGTCGGGTCCACTGGTCGCTGACGCCGATCTGCACACAGTTCGGGCGGCTCACCGAAGCCGACGACCACGCCAAGCTGGCCACGCTGTTCGGGCTGGCCGCGGGCGACCCGTTCGCCTCGTCCAACGGCCCCAACGACCGCGGCATCATCGCCAGCATCCGCCACCAGCACGAGGAGGCGGAGGCGTATCTCAACCAGGCGCTCTTCGCCTTCCAGGAGAACAACAGCAAGCAGTCCGAGGCCAGCGCGCTGTGCAACCTCTCCCGGGTCCATCTGGACACCGGGCGCATCGACAGCGCCATCCGCCTCGCCCAGAAGGGCATCGCCCGCTACCGGGAGGCCGGGGCCACCCGGCGCCTCGCCAACGGCATGTACGCCCTGGGCATGGCGCTCACCCTGGCCGAGCGGCTGGACGAGGCGACCGAGCAACTGGTCGCCGCGCTGGCCATCTTCCAAGACAGCCGCCAGCGGTTCTGGGAGGCGATGACGTATCTGCGGCTCGCCGAGGTCGATCTCGCCGCGCACCGCCCGACCAGCGCCGCCGACCACGCCGAGCAGGCGCTGGCCGCGCTGCGCGGCATCGGCGGCGGACGCTGGCGTGCCGACGTCCTGCGCACCCTGGGGCACGCCCTCGACCAGATCGGGCACACCGGCCGGGCGAAGGTCTGCTGGCAGGAGGTCGTCTCCATCCATGAGCAGCTGGGCCTGCCCATGGACGGCGCGGTGCCGCACCCGGTGCCGGGGAACGGCTCCGGGCAGCCGCTGATCTCCCCGGCGATCGTCGCATAGCCGCAGGTCAAAGGCGCCGTCACAGGCGTTTATCGATCGTTCATCGCGGACCGGCACTCTCATGGGTGCCGGTCCGCCGCCTCGGGGGGCAAGCGGCTCGGCGTCCATGGCCCCACCACTGCGGTGACGGCCCTGGTCCGCCCGTCCGGCGACCCACGGGGGAGTTGCCGGGCGGGCGGGTCCATCAACGCCCACGCACAGGAGTTGAGCCACCATGACCACGCAGCATCCGCAGCACGGAGACAGCAACGACACCGTGCGCCCGATGGACAGCAACCGCCCCATCCGTCCGATGGACAGCAACCGTCCGATCCGCCCGATGGACAGCAACCGTCCGATCCAGCCGATGGACAGCAACCGTCCCATCCGGCCCATGGACAGCAACCGTCCCATCCAGCCGGCGGACGCCGCGGGGACCGTCCACACCCGGGACAGCAACCGTCCGATCATCGACCCGGCCACCGCGACCGACCGTCCGGCCGCGACCGGCGGCGGCATCGAGACGAAGGACAGCAACCGTCCGATCGCCGAGCCGAAGCACTGAGACCCGGTGAGCCGCCGTAGGTGCCGCGTCGTACCGTCCACCGGACGCGGCGCCCACGGCGCGCTCGCCGAGGGCCGGTCCCCGCACGGCGTGCCGTAGGGGACACGGCCCGGGTGCCACAGGTACGGCGGCACGGTGTACTCCCGGACGGGGGAAGACCGGGGGTATGTGCCGACGTACCGGCACCAGGGAGGATGGTCCGTTCCGCGGGCCCCGGGGGGATCGGGGCACCGGTGGAACGGCCCGGGGGGGCCGGGCTCTGGGGAGGGCCCGGGACGTCGGTGGCGGCCAGGCCGGGGGATGGCCCGGCTGCCGCTGACGGGGGGGAGGCCGCGCCGTCAGGACCGGCGGCGCGGTGGCAAGAGGGGGGCGGGGCCCGGGTCTGTCGGCTCGTGTCCCGTAGGGCTCGCCCGTGGGGGGCGGCCCGTACGGAGCTCCGTACGGATCGCTCCCCCGGGCCGAGGCCGTGGGGTCCGGGGCTCGTGGGCCGGAAGGTCCGTGGGCCCGTGAGGCCCGAGGGGGAAAGACGTCCGGGCGGGCGGCACCTGGGGAGGGGCCGACCGTTCCGGGCGCCCGGCGCCACCGTGCGCCGGGCACGATCGGGGGATCGTGGCGGCCGGTTTCGATGACGTAATCAGGGGAGCCATCGAAACCGGCCGTACCCGTGCCCGAACCCTTACGGGGGCGGGCCGCCCGGCACGCCTCCCGCACACGATCCGTGTGCAGGTGCAGATGTGACCCTTACGGGTGTGCGTGCGGCCCTTACGGGGTGGAGGCCCGGCCCTTACGGGGGGCGGGGGTGCCTGGACAGTACAACCGGTGCGGCCGGGCCGGGGGCCGGGACGTGAAGGCGAGCCGATCCGGGCGGCCGGGGCGGGCAGGGAACCGAACCGGTCAGGAAACGAGCCGTTCGTGAGGCCGGGCCGGTCGTGAGACCACGGTGCTGCGGCTCGGTCCCGGTAACCGGCGCTCTTCGTGAGACCGCGCTCGGCCGCGTGTCCACCGGTGTGCGGAAGGTGGCGCGGCGCAGCGGGCGGATGGGGGCACGGTGCCTGCCGGACCTGCCCGAAAAGCGGTGCGGAGGCGAGCGGTTGTCGTCTCCCGGCAGTGGCGGCGATGCGGTTGCAACGTTCATGGCGGCGGCCGGACGGGGCTACGGAGGGGGCTTCCGCTCTTCCAAGAAGGCTTCAACTCGCGTGTTTTTTGGGCAACTTCCCGTGATTTGCTCGAACATCTGGCTGACAAGAGGCTACCGTCGTCTGGTCAGGCACGGTTCACACAAGGGAACGCCCCCTTACGCATACCCCACCTTTTGGAGCTGGCATGAACCGCATCACGCGCACCCTGGTCACGGCCGCCCTCGGCGTCTCCGCCCTCGGCATCGCGGCCTCCCCCGCCCTGGCCGACAGCCACATCCCGTCGCCCCCCACCACCACCGGCGACAGCCACATACCGTTCACCCCGGCGGACAGTCACATCCCGTTCGCCCCCGGTGGGGTCTCCGCGAGCGACAGCCACATCCCGGTCACGCCCGGCACCGTCACCACGAGCGACAGCCACATCCCGCTCGTCCCGTAGGGGCGCACCCGTACGGCACCACCCGGCGGCCGGCCCCGCACCCGTAAGGGTCCTGCGGGTGCCGGCCGCGGGCGCTTCCGGGGCCGGGTCCGGGGCGCGTACCGGGGACCCCGACCTGGACCTGACGGAGCATCAGTTCTACTCTGGCGGCCCGCACCGCTCCCTCGTGGTCAGGAGGCGCCGTGTTCGAGCCCGGTCGGGTGCAGACGCTCTGGGAACTGGTCGAGTACCGCACGAGGGCCTCCCCCGGGGCGCCGATGTTCTTCGACGCCGAGGGGCGGCGGGTCGGCTTCGCGCAGGCGCGGAACGCGGCCCTGCGGATCGCCGCCGGGCTGTGGGGGCGGGGCGTCCGGGCCGGTTCGCGCGTGGCCTGGCAGTTGCCGACCCGGATCGGGACGGTGCTCGTCTCCCTCGCGCTGGCCCGGCTCGGGGCGGTGCAGATACCCGTGCTCCACCTGCTGCGGGAGCGTGAGGTCGGCTTCATCCTGGCGGAGTCGGCCGCCGAATTCGTCCTTGTCCCCGGGGTGTGGCGGGACGTCGACTTCACGGCGATGGCGCGGAAGGCGGCCGGGGACGGCGTACAGGTGCTGACGGTCGGGAACGGCGCGGGCCCGCGTGAGGGCCCTCGCACCGGGGAGAGCACCGGGGGGCAGGGTGCGGGACGCACCGTGCCGGACGGTGGTGACGGACGGGAGTTCGGGCTGCCGACCGGTGATCCCGGGGTGCTGCCCCCGCCTCCGGCGGCGCCGCTCCCGGGCGTCCCGGCGGTGACGACCTGGATCTACTACACGTCCGGCACGACCGCCGCCCCCAAGGGCGTCGAGCACACCGACGCGACGCTGATCGCCGGAGGGTTCGGGCTGGCCACGGCGCTGGGCATGACCGCGGACGACGTCGGCTCGATCGCATTCCCGTACGCCCATATCGCCGGGCCGGACTACCTCGTCGCGATGCTGGCCGGCGGCTTTCCCGCCGTCGTGCTGGAGACCTTCCGGCCGGCGGAGGCGGCGGCCGTCCACCGGCGGTACGGCGTCACCATGGCGGGTGGCAGCACCGCGTTCTACCAGGCATTTCTCGATGCTTCGCGGCGGCACCGGGAGGAGTCGCCCGGCGCCGGACGGCTCCTGCCGTCGCTGCGGCTGCTCTCCGGCGGCGGGGCGCCGCTGCCGCCCGAGCTGTACGCCGAGACCGTCGCGGAACTGGGCTGCGCGCTGGTGCACGGCTACGGCATGACGGAATGCCCCATGATCACGATGGGCACGCCGTACGACACGGACGAACAGCTGGCCCGGACGGCCGGGCGGCCCGTCACGGGCGCGGCCCTGCGGATCGTCCGGCCGGACGGCTCCGAGGCCGCGACCGGGGAGAGCGGTGAGGTGACGGTCAAGGGGCCGATGGTCTTCCGGCGGTACACCGATCCCGCGCTGACCGCCGCCGCGTTCGACGCGGACGGCTACTTCCGCACCGGTGACCTGGGGTATCTGCGGCCCGACGGGCATCTCGTCCTCACCGGGCGGCTCAAGGACATCATCATCCGCAAGGGCGAGAACATCTCGGCGCAGGAGATCGAGGAACTGGTCCTGACCTACCCGGGCGTCGCCGAAGCGGCGGTGATCGGGCTCCCCGACCGGACACGCGGCGAACGGGTCTGCGCCGTCGTCACCCTCACCACCCCCACGGCCCCGCCGCCCACCCTGGCCGCGCTCACCACCCACCTGCGCGCGGCCGGCCTGATGACCCAGAAACTCCCGGAACAGCTGGAGATCACCGACGCCCTGCCCCGGGGCGGCCCCCTGGCGAAGGTCCTGAAGAACGTGCTCAGGGAACGGTACGGGTGAGGTGCGGGGTCTGCCGCCGGGGTGACGGGTTCCGGGGCGCCGGGTTCCAGGTCGCTGGGCGGCAGGTCGCTCTGGGCGGCAGGTGGCTGGGCTCTGGGCGATAGCCGGGTGGGCACCGGAGAGCGCGTGCGGGGAGGGACGGTCAAGAGTCGGGTGGGCGCCGGAGGGCAGGCGGTGGCCGGGAGCGGGGACCGGTGAGGCGGGGCCGCGCCTGCCGGTAGCCGGAAAGCCGGAAAGGGTGCCCGTATCCGGCTGGGCGCCGTCTCCCCGGTGACCGTCCCGGTGTGGCGGCCGGGGTGCGGGGCGCGTGGCCGCTTCACTGAGGGCCGGGCCGGTGGTGTCGGCCGGTGCCGGTGATGACGGAAGGAAGGCCCGCACATGACGGAGACCATCGACTTCGGTGCGCAGACCGCGCTGATCGCCCACCTCGCCGCCCGCACCCGGGACGACCAGCTGGCGGCGCCCACCCCGTGCACGGAGTACGCGGTACGGAACCTGCTGGGGCATCTCACCGGCCTGACCTCGGCTTTCCGGGACGCGGCGGCCAAGGAGACGGGCCCCGCGACCGCGACCCCGCCGGGGAGTGTCCTGCCCGACATCGCCCCCGGATGGCGCGACGAACTGGCCGCCAACCTCGACGCGCTGGCCGCCGCCTGGCACCGCCCGGACGCCTGGGAGGGTGAGACACAGGCCGGTGGCCTCGCCCTGCCCGCCGCCCTCGCCGGGAGGATCGCGCTCAACGAACTGATCCTGCACGGCTGGGACCTCGCCCGCGCCACCGGCCAGCCCTACGCCCCCGACACCGCGAGCCTCGGGGTGTCGTACGCGCTGCTCGCCCCCGCCGCCGAGGACCCCGAACGCGGTGGGATGTTCGGCCCGGCCGTGCCCGTATCGGACGACACCCCGCTGCTGGACCGCGTCGTCGCCCTGAGCGGCCGCCGCCCGGACTGGACCCCGCCCCGGGGGTGACGGCCGAGCAGGGCGCGGCCCTCCCCCCCCCGGCCAGGAGCCCGCTCGGCGAGGGGCCCGGCTCGGCGAGGGCCGCGCTCGCCGAGAGGCCCGATCGGCGAGGCCCCGCTCAGCCAGGGCCTGGTTCGACCGGGATCCGGCGGCCCGGACCCGGCGCCCCGGACCCGCTCCGCCCCGGAGAGAGCCGCACCACCACCGTCCGGTGACGCTCCGGGCCCGAGCCTCGGATCGCCCGGGGAATCCGACGGGTCCGGGGTCCAGACACCGGGTCGGCGCCGGAACCGTGCCCTGGCCACCGAGCACCGGACCCAGGCCGCGGACCCAGGCCCCGGGCCCAGACTCCGGACCCAGGCCCCGGTCCGGCCTCAGCGCCTTGCGGCCCTCCGGCCCGGCTCACGTACGGCACCGTTCACCGGGCCAAGTCCCCTCCGGACCAATCCCCTCCCCCAGGCGCAGCCCCTCACAAGCTCAAGGCCCCGGTCCCCGCCCCCGAGGTCACCGCCCCGCCGACTCCCGGAGCCGGGTCTTCAGTACCTTTCCGCTCGCGTTGCGGGGCAGTTCGGAGAGGAACTCGACCTGGCGGGGCACCTTGTAGTTGGCCATCTCGCGGCGTGACCAGGCGATGAGGTCGTCGGCGGTCAGGCTCGCGCCGGAGCGGCGGACGGCGTACGCCTTGCCGACCTCGCCGAGCCGGGCGTCGGGTATCCCGACGACGGCTATCTCCGCGATGTCCGGGTGGCGGCCGAGGAGTTGCTCGATCTCGGCCGGATAGGCGTTGAAGCCACCGACGATGAACATGTCCTTGAGGCGGTCGGTGATGCGGAGGTTGCCGTCCGCGTCGAGGACGCCGACGTCGCCGGTGCGCAGCCAGCCGTCGGCGGTGCGGGTACGGGCGGTGGCCTCCGGATCCTCGAAGTAGCCGGACATGACGTGGTACCCGCGGACCTGGACCTCACCGGGCGTGCCGGACGGCAGGGGCCGGTCCGCGGGGTCGGCCACCCGGATCTCGGTGCCGGGGACGGCCCGGCCGCTGGTCGCGGCGACGGTCCCGGGCGGATCGCCGCGGCGGCACATCGTGACGAGGCCGCCCGCCTCCGACAGGCCGTACGCCGTCAGGACGGTGGCGACGCCCAGCTCACCGCGGAGCCGTTCGACCAGCTCAAGGGGGACGACGGCGGCGCCGGTGACCACCAGCCGCAGCGCGGACAGGTCGTGCCGGGACCGGGCGGGGTGCTCCAGTATCTGCTGGTGGAGAGTGGGCGGGCCGGGCAGGACGGAGATCCGCTCGGCGGCGATGCGGGCGAGCGTGGCCTCGGCGTCGAAGACCGGCTGCGGCACCATCGTGGCGCCCCGCAGCAGACAGGCGACGATGCCCGCCTTGTAACCGAACGTGTGGAAGAAGGGGTTGACGATGAGATAGCGGTCCCCCTCCGTCAGCCCGGCCAGGGCGCTCCAGGTGTCGTAGGCGCGGAGCGTCTGGGCATGGGTGAGCACCGCGCCCTTGGGGTGCCCGGTGGTGCCGGAGGTGAAGAGGATGTCGGAGGGGTCATCAGGGCGGACGGCGTCGGCGCGCTCGCGGACCGCGCGGGAGGGGACCGCGGCGCCGGCGGCGAGGAACGCCGGACGGCTGTCGAAGTCGGCCGGGGCATCGTCGGCGAGGACCACCACCCGCTCCAGATCCGGCAGACCGGGCAGCGGGCCGTCGCCGGTTCCCTCCCCGGCGGCGCGACGCAGCGCGGCGACGTACGAGGTGCCGAGGAAGGCGCCGGTGACGAAGAGGAGCCGGGCCCGGGTGCGGCGCAGGACGGCGGCCGCCTCGGCGCCCTTGAAGCGGGTGTTGACGGGGACCAGGACGGCCCCGGCGGTGACGGCGCCGAGCGCGAAGACGATCCAGTCGGGGGTGTTGGGCGCCCAGACGGCGATGCGGTCGCCGGGGGTGATGCCGGCGGCGAGGCAGGAGGCGGCGGCCCGCTCGACGCGTTCGCCCAGCTCGGCGTAGGTGAGGCGGGTGCGGCCCCCGACCACGGCCTCGCGCGGGCCGTACCGCTCGGCGGCCTCGCGCACCAGGCGGGGCAGGGAGCCGTACCGCAGATCGGCTCGCGTTTCCAGGTCGTCGCGCATCGAGAACCGCCTCCCGCGAAAGAGCTGACTACCCGTCAGATTAGCGGTAGCCTCCTCGGCTGTCAGTACGGATGACCGACCACGGAGGTGGCCATGGGGGCGACCCTCAAGGACGCGACGGCGATAGCCGGCATCGGGCAGACTCCGTTCGCCAAGAGGCTGGAGGAATCCGAGAAGACCCTCGCCTGCCGGGCGATCCTCGCCGCGCTCGACGACGCCGGGATCGCCCCCTCGGAGGTGGACGCCTTCGCCTCTTACACGATGGAGGAGACCGACGAGGTCGAGATCGCCAAGGCCATCGGCGCCGGGGACGTCACCCACTTCTCCAAGGTCGGCTACGGCGGCGGCGGTTCCTGCGCGACCGTCGCCCACCTGGCCGCCGCCATCGCCACCGGACAGGCGCATGTCGGCATCGCCTGGCGCTCGCGCAAGCGCGGCTCCGGGCCCCGCCCGTGGAAGAACACGCAGGTGCAGCTGCCCACCCCGGGGCAGTGGACGCGGCCCTTCGGACTGCTGCGGCCCGCCGACGAGATCGGCATGCTGGCCCGCCGCTACATGCACGAATACGGCGCCACCCGCGACCACTTCTTCAACGTCGCCCTCGCCTGCCGCAACCGCGCCAACCAGAACCCGGCCGCGATGATGTACGACCGGCCGCTGACCCGCGAGATGTACATGACCGCCCGCTGGATCAGCGAACCCCTCTGCCTCTTCGACAACTGCCTGGAGACGGACGGCGCGCTGGCCTGCGTCGTGGTCTCCGCCGAGCGCGCCCGCGACTGCCGCCGCCCGCCCGTGTACGTCCACGCCGCCGCCCAGGGGCTGCCCGCCCAGCACCACGGGATGGTCAACTACTGGAACGACGACCCGCTCAGCGGACCCGCCTGGACCGCCGCCCGCCAACTGTGGAAGCACGCCGATCTCGGCCCGCAGGACGTCGACGTGGCGCAGATCTACGACGCCTTCACCCCGCTGATCCCGCTCTCCCTGGAGGGCTACGGCTTCTGCGGGCGCGGCGAGGGCGCGGCCTTCACCGAGGGCGGCGCCCTGGAGACCGGCGGGCGGCTGCCGGTCAACACCTCCGGCGGCGGCCTCTCGGAGGCGTACGTCCACGGCTTCAACCTCATCACCGAAGGCGTCAGGCAACTGCGCGGCACGAGCACCGCGCAGGTGCCCGGCGCCGCCACCTGTCTGGTCACCGCGGGCGAGGGAGTCCCCACCTCGGCCCTGCTGCTGAGGAGTTGATCGGCACATGCATTCGCGTAAGGACATGTCACAGAGCGTGACACACCCCACTGACAATCCCGCCGATACCACCGCTGACCTGCTGCTTCCCGTGCCCGACGAGGACGGCGCGCCGTTCTGGGAGTACGCGGCACGCGGCGAACTGCGCGTCCAGACCTGCGCGGAGTGCGCCGCCCGGCGCTTCCCGCCGCGCCCCTGCTGCCCGCACTGCCAGTCCTTCGACAGCCACTGGTGCGCGACCTCGGGCCGCGGCCGCGTCTGGTCGTTCGTCGTCCCGCACCCGCCGCTGCTGCCCGCCTACGCGGCGCAGGCGCCGTACAACGCCGTCGTCGTGGAGCTGGCCGACGCGCCCGGCATCCGGCTCGTCGGCAACGTCGTCGCGGACGCCGGTGCCCGCCTGGACTCCGTCGATCCGGCGCGGTTGCGGATCGGCGCGCCCGTACGGGCCGTCTTCCACACCCTGCCCGGGGGCGTGACGGTGCCCCGCTGGGTCCTGGAGCGGCCGTGAGCGTCCGCACCGAGATCAACGACGGCGTCGCGCTGGTCACCCTCGACCGGCCCGGCAAGCTCAACGCCCTGGACCTGGCCGCCGCCGCCGAACTCGCCGGGATCTGGCAGGCGTTCCGCTTCGACACCTCCGTACGCGCCGCGGTCGTCACCGGGGCGGGCGGCCGGGCCTTCTGCACCGGTATCGACCGCGACGTCACCGTCGCGCAGCCGCCGTCGCCGTACTCCCTCGACGACCCCCTGCTGCGCATCGGGCCGAAAACCAACGACCTGTGGAAACCGGTGATCGCCGCGGTCGACGGGATGGCCTGCGGCGGCGCCTGCTACCTGCTGGGCGAGGCGGAGTTCATCATCGCGTCGGAGCACTCCACCTTCTTCGACCCGCACACCACCTACGGGATGGTCAGCGCCTACGAGGCGATCCTCATGGCGCAGCGGATGCCCTACGGAGAAGCCGCCCGGATGTGCCTGATGGGCACCGCGGAGCGGCTGGACGCCGTCCGCGCCCACCGCACGGGCCTGGTCTCGGAGCTGACCGCCCCGGGCGAGGCGACGGCGACCGCGCTGCGCCGCGCCGCGGTACTGGCCGCGCAGCCCACCGACGCCGTGCAGGGCACCGTACGGGCGCTGTGGGCCGCCCACGAGGCGACCCGGGAGCGGGCGCTGGCCCAGGCGCCGCACCTGATCGCGCTGGGAAATCTGCCCCCGGAGCGCCAGGCGGAGCTGTTCGCGGCCCGCGAGCGCGCCCCGGGGCGCCCCGTCACATCCGGGACTTCTGCGCCCGGGTCACCTCGCAGGTGAACCAGAAACGGGCGAACGACGAGCCGTTGACGGTGTAGCGCGCGGTGTACGTCTCGGTGGCGCCGGGCGCCACCGTGATGCTGCGGGTGTGCCGCCCGTAACTGGTGCCGTCCGCCGGGCGCGCCTTCATCCAGTCGATCTCCATGTCGTACGAGAAGGTGTCCGACAGGGAGGTGTTGGTGACGCTGATCCGGTAGGTGAACTCGTGCAGCGAGTTGGAGAAGTTGCACCCGCTGCCGCGCACGTCGGAGCGGCCGTCGGGGTCGTACGTCTCCATCGTCGGCGACGGGGAGTACGAGGGCGAATAGGCGTCGCTGGGCGAGTAGCTGTCGGTGGGGTCCGCGCCGTACGACGAGGTCGCCCCGGGGGACGGGCTCGCGGTCAGGCCCGGGGCCACCGTGGGGCGGGCGTAGCTGAACGGATTGAGCTGCGCGCAGCCGCCCACCGCGGCGGCCGTGACCGTGACCAGTGCGGCCGCGACCGCGGCCCGTGCGCGCGTACGTGTGCGCTGCTGCATAACGCTGTCCATCCCCCGTGACACCTGTGAACTCGCCGGAAAACCAGGCCGCGCCGCCCGGCGGCCCCGGGCCTGACGCGTGCACGGCACCCTAGCAAGGGCCGGTGACAGACGGACGCCGCACGGGGACGGGCCGGGGCCCTACGGGCACCGCGGCTGCCGCGCGGCCCCGGGCGGGCAGGCGTAGCGTCGGGACGGAGGACATCAGGACGACGCGGAAACGAGGCGACGCCGGTGGTGCGCAACGTGTTCGGCTCCCTGATCGCCCTCATCGGAGCGACGGCCGCCGTATGGAGCCCCTTCCGTCCCTGGTACGACGGCCGTCCCGCGCGTGACGTCCGGATCGAGGACCTCTTCGGCGGGCTCACCCGCGCCGCCGCCGAACTGCCCGGCTCCCTCTTCCTGCCGATGGCCTTCGCCGCGCTGCTCACCCTGGCCGGCGTGGTGCTGCGCAGCCGCGCCCCGGTGGCGGTGGCCGGTGTGGTGGTGCTCGGCTTCACCATCCTGTGGATGGTCCGGCAGGGCCAGGCGGCGGGCAGTCTGACCGCCGGACCCCGGGGCGGACTGGGCGACGGGGTGGCGTTCGCGTTCGGCGGCGGTCTGCTGCTGCTCCTCGGCGCGGTGGTGATGAGCGGCCACCGCCCCGCCCACGGACGCCACAGCCGGGGACGGGACGACGAACCGGCGCCGCGCCGCACCGGAGCGCCCCGGGAGCCCGCGGTCACGCCCTACGACGAGCAGGGGTACGGGAGTTCGCCGGGGGCGCACGACGCGCCGCCCGCGCCGGTGGCCCCGCCCTGGGATCCGGGGCGCCCACCCGCACAGGAGGGGCGCCCGCCCCCGCCCCTCGCGCCCGGCCCGCCCCCGGAGGAGAACGGCCGGCCCCAGCCCCCCACGCCCCCGGTGCGGTGGGCCGAGGAACTGCGCCGGCACCCCGGCACCAGCCCGCAGGCAGGCGCCGAGGAGCCGCACGCCCCCACGGGCGCCCACGCCACAGGAGCCACCCCCCGGTACGGCACCGGTCCGCCCGAGGAAACGGGCTCCGCCAAAGGCCCTGGGACCTGGCCCGCCCCGGGCGACTCACCCGACGCGACCGTCCCCTTCCCCCCGGTACGCCCCGGCGACCGCGCCACCACGGCGGGCGACGGTGCGGCCGGCCCCCTGGACGAGACGGTGCGGCAGCGGGCCGTACGCCCCGGCGGGCCCGGGGGCGGCCGGGCCGGGTCACCGGGCGGGACCGGCCCCGGGGCGACCGGTGCGCACCGCGCTCCCGGGGCGACCGGGCCTGGCGGACCCGGTGCGTACAGCCCTCCCGGAACGCCCTCCCCCACCGCGGCGGCACCGGACGACCGACACCCCCCGCAGAACCTGCCCTCCCCGGGGGAACCACCCGGCCCCGGCGCCCTCCCCGCTCCGGACAACCCTCCGCCCACGGACGAACCACCGGATCCCGGCGAGTCCCCGCGCCGCCCGGGGGGCGACGGGCACGGCGCCCCCTGAGCGCCTCGCCCGGGAACGGCGGCGGCGCCCCGGAGCCTCCTGGCCCCGGGGCGCCGTCGCCCGCGTTCCCTTCCCGTACCGGGGTGCTCAGGCCCGTCGGGCCTGGCCCGTCCCCCGGGCCGCGTCGAGGGCGTACACGCAGCGGTCCTTGCTGCACGCGTACACCACGCCACCGGCGGCGACGGGCGTACCGGTGATCTCGCCGCCGGTCGCCAGTTTCCAGCGGAGCTGGCCGCCCATCGCGTCGAGGGTGTAGAGGCAGTGGTCGGCGGAGCCGAAGTGGACGCGGCCCTCGGCGACGACCGGGGCGCCGATGACCTCGCCGCCCGCCTGGAACCGCCAGCGCGGCGTGCCGGTGACGGCGTCGAGGGTGTAGAGCGCCTTGCCGCTGCCCAGGTGGACGGCGCCGTGGGCGACCAGGACCGGTTCGGTGGCCTGCCGGGGCTCGGTCGCGATGCGCCAGCGGTCCCGGCCGTCGGCCGCGTCCAGGGCGTAGACCGTGCCGAGGTAGTCCACCAGGTAGACGCCGCCCCCGGTGACGGCCGGGCCCGGGGCGAAGGCAGGCGGGCTCACGAACACCGCCGGCGCCTCGAAGTGCCAGCGCACCTCGCCGCGGGCGATGTCGACGGCGAGCGCCCGCGCGCCGGCGACGACGTACACCATGCCGTCCGGGGCGGGCAGCAGCCGCACCGGGACGCCGCCGCAGGCCGCGGCGTCCCCGACCCGGCAGGACCAGCGCTCGGCGCCGCTGCGGACGTCCAGCGCCTTGAGGCAGCCATCGGCGCAGACGAAGACCGTGCCCTCGTGGAGCACGGGGGCCGCCTCGGCGGTCTCGAAGTCGGTCTGCGCCCCGCGGATCTCCCACCGCAGCTCGCCGGTGGCCGCCTCCCACGCCTGGACGCCGCCGCCCCGGGTGCTGGTGATGACGGTGCCGTGCGCCGCGGACAGCGCGTACACCCAGCCGTCGGTGTTCAGCCGCCAGTGCTCGGTGCCGTCGACGGCGTCCAGCGCGTACAGCGTCGGGCCGTCGGAGGCGTGGATCCGGCCGTCGGCGACCGCCATCGCCCAGGCCACATCGCGGGTCTTGAACTTCCGCCGCCCGCTGCCCACGTCCAGGGCGTGCACCTCGAAGGAGGTGACGTACAGCAGGTCACCGGCGACGGCCGGGGTGCCCCAGACGTCGTTCGACATACGGAAGCGCCAGGGGCGCCAGCGGCCCGGCTCCGCGCCGGGCGGGTCGGCGGGCGCGGGCGGCTGCTCGGGGCGCGCCGGGGCGTCGGCCGGCGGACGGCCCGCCTGCGCGGGCACCCCGTGGGTGGTGCCGCCCGGGGGACGTACCCAGTCCGTCGCCCTGGCGTGGCCGCGCGGGGTCTCCCGGGCGTCGGACGCGCGCGGGCCCGGCCCTATCGGCGCGGCCGACGCGCCCAGGCGTACGGGCCCGCCGTGGCCGTCCGCCTCGGGCGCGGCCGGAGCGTCCAGGGGCGGGGCGACGCGGGCCGGGGCGGGGTCGGGGCCCGGGGCGGGCAGCGGGCCGGCGCCGGTGCGCGGGTCGGCGCCGCGGTGCGCGCCCGGTCCGGCGCCGATCCGGCCGGGCCAGCCGGTGGCGGGGGCGGCGGCCGGGGGTGCGCCCACCGGGCGCGGGGGTGCGTCCTGCGGGGGCCGCGGGGGCTCCGGCGGGCGGGCCGGGGCGCGGTCGGCCCCGCCGGAGCGGCCGGAGCGCCCGCCGCGGCGCCCCTCGATGAGGGCGACGGCACCGGGCGGCAGCCACGCGGAGGCGGTGCCGCTGTCGTCCGTACCGGAGCCGAAGAGATGCGGGGCGAGCTGGGACTGGAGGTCGGCCGGGGACGGCCGGTGGGCCGCCTCCATCTGCATACAGGACTCCATCAGGGGCCGCAGTTCGTCCGGCAGCCCGGCGAGGTCGGGGCCCTCGCGCAGCAGCATGAAGACCGTCTCGACGGGGTTGGCGCCGTGGAACGGCGCGTGCCCGGTGGCGGCGAAGACGAGGGTGGAGCCGAGCGAGAAGACATCGCTGGCGCCGGTGACGCTGCGGGAGTCGCGGGCCTGCTCGGGCGACATGTAGGCGGGCGTGCCGACGGCGACGTTGGTCATGGTCAGGCGGGTGTTGGAGACGCCGGAGGCGATGCCGAAGTCGATGACCCGGGGGCCGTCCTCGACGACGAGGACGTTGGAGGGCTTCAGGTCCCGGTGGACGAGTCCGGCGCCGTGGATGGACTGCAGCGCCTCGGCGATGCCCGCGGCCAGCCAGCGCACCGCCTGGGCGGGCAGCGGTCCGCACTCGTTGACGATCTCCTCCAGGGAGGGCGCCGGGACGTACGCGGTCGCCAGCCACGGCACCGCGGCGCGCGGGTCGGCGTCGACCACCGCCGCGGTGTAGAAGCCGGACACCGCGCGGGCCGCCTCGACCTCGCGCGTGAAGCGGACCCGGAACAGCTGGTCCTCGGCCAGCTCCGTGCGCACCGTCTTGATCGCCACGCGCCGGCCGGACGCCGAACGCGCCAGATAGACCAGTCCCATGCCGCCGGCCCCGAGACGGCCGAGCACCTCGAACGGGCCGATCCGCCGGGGATCGTGCTGCGTCAGCTGCGTCAGCTGCTCCACCACTTGCCTGCCACCTCCCCGTGGGGCGTAAAAGAGACTCTCCAAAGCACCACGCCGCCGAGAGCCACTGCCCCGTGCAGCGTCTCACCGCTGGCCTGAACGGCCATATGCGAGCTGATTCTTCCTGGCGAAGGCGACGGTGGCGAACCCGGGGCCCGCGCGCGGCTGCACCGGGCCGCCCCCGCACTACGCGGCGACGCCGTCACCCAACGTGATCAATCCCTGTCTGACGTGCACCGATGCATCCACCCGAAGGCGCCGCCCGCCCCCCGCCGACCGGCCGCGGCGCGGGCCTCCGGGCCGGTACGGGACCGAGCTGCGGCACCCGGTGCGGCCCGCCCGTACGGACCGGACGCGGGCGATGGCGCGGTGTCCGGAAACTGACGGTCCGGGCCGGTCGCCGCGGGCCGCCCGTCAGCCGGGAACGACGCTCCGTGACGGGTGGGCCGCCGGTCTCCGGGCCCCGGGGCGGCGCTCGCGGTGCGCCCCTCGGGCCGGGCGGCGGGCGCGGGTGCGCGGGGCGCCGCCCGGCCGCCGTGCCGCGCCCGGCCCCGGCCGCCGTGCGGTCCGCCGCGGCGTCCACCGTGCGGTGCGCTCGCGGCGCCGATCCCTGCTGGTCATGCGTTCCCCG
Source organism: Streptomyces sp. NPDC027185 (assembly GCF_055567035.1). Taxonomy (NCBI): domain Bacteria; kingdom Bacillati; phylum Actinomycetota; class Actinomycetes; order Kitasatosporales; family Streptomycetaceae; genus Streptomyces; species Streptomyces sp. NPDC027185. The sequence goes on from NZ_JBVHRF010000006.1 coordinate 303,002, forward strand.
TCGTCGCCCGCCCCGGCCCGTCTCCGGTCACGCCGGGCGGCCCTGCCGTTCCCTCTGCCGTGCTGTCCATGCGCATTCGCTGCCGTACTCGTCAATTCTGCGGTCTCGCGGGCTGTTTCGGGGCCATGACACCGAACGTGGCGCCCTGATTGTCACGGAGGAGCGCGAACGGGCCCCCGGGGGAGGAGTGCGGTCCGCCCGTGACGGTTCCGCCGAGGGCGGTGGCGATGCGCACCGTCTCGTCCATCGTGTCGGTCAGGAAGCAGACGGTGAAGTGGTCGGGGACGTCCGGGCGGTCGGGGCCGAGGGCGACGCGGCAGCCGATCTCCCGGTCCGCGCCGGGCAGCCGCCACGGCAGGCAGCCGGGCCCCGCCGTCGGGCCGCCGGGGACGCCGGTGAAGCCGAAGACCTCGGAATAGAAGGCGTCGGCGGTGTGCGGGAGGCGGGTGTTCAGGCCCATCCAGACGTAGCCGCCGGGTTCGCCGGAGATCTCGAAGCCGCGGTGCGTGCCGGCCTGCCAGACGTTGAAGACGGCGCCTGAGGGGTCGGTGGCGACCATCAGGGTGCCGAGGTCGCCGACGGGCATCGGGGCGCACACGATCCGCCCGCCGGAGCGGATGACGCTCTGCTCGGTGCGGGCGATATCGGGGGTGGCGAAGGAAATGCCCCAGGATACGGGCATCGACGGATCCGGCCGCGGCATCAGTGCGGCGGCTTTCCGGCCGTCGCGGAAGGCGACGGTATAGCCGCCGAATTCGGCGGCGCCCTCGTCGAAGGTCCAGCCGAACAGCTCTCCGTAGAAACGCTTTCCGGCGCCGAGATCGGGGAGCATCGCATCCACCCAGCAGGGTGCGCCCTCCGGGAATGCCGTGATCGCCGTCATAGGGGCACGCTAGCGGTGTTCACCGGGCACCGCCCGCCAGGAATTCGAACGCATGCGTCAGCCGTCCGGGCGTGCGGACTCAACGGCGCTGCGGAACAGGGGACTTAACGCGCGGCCGTCCACCGAACTTGTCCACAGGCTGTTGATAAGGGGATTCACCGGTTCGGCTCAATCGGCTGTTTCCGGGACGCCGCGCCCAGGCCCGGGAGGTGCCCGCGCCGCAGCCGCTCGGGGGAGGCGACTCCGGAGCGGCCGTACGGCACCGCGTGGTGGCGGAATCAACCGGGACCGAATATCCCTAACTCCCCCATCCCCATTTGCAGGCAGCCAAATCGCGCTCCGTTCCCCCCTCGGTAAGCTGACGGCATGACAGGACAAGTGCGAACCGTCGACGGCAGAGTTGCCGGCCGCCGCGGGCAGGCGACGCGGCAGAAGCTTCTCGACTGCCTCAGTGAAATGCTCAGTTCATCCCCGTACCGGGATGTGAAGGTCATTGACGTGGCCCGAAAAGCGGGCACTTCACCCGCTACGTTCTATCAGTACTTCCCCGACGTGGAGGGCGCCGTCCTCGAAATCGCCGAGGGGATGGCGAAAGAGGGCGCGGAACTGACCGATCTCGTCGCCGGGCGTTCCTGGGTCGGAAAGTCCGGTTGGGCGGCGGCGGAGGAGCTGGTGGACGGCTTCCTGTCGTTCTGGCGCCGGAACGACGCGATTCTCCGTGTCGTCGATCTGGGGGCCGCCGAGGGCGACAAGCGGTTCTACAAGATCCGCATGAAGATCCTCAATGCCGTGACCAACTCACTCACGGAATCCATCGAGGACCTGCAGAGCCGGAACAAGGTCGACAAGGAGGTGAGTGCGGCGGCCATGGCCGGTTCGATCGTGGCCATGCTGGCGGCTGTCGCGGGCCATCAGAAGGGATTCCAGAGCTGGGGCGTCAAACAGGCCGAACTGAAGCCCAATCTCGCGCTGTTGGTCCATTTCGGCGTCACCGGAAAGAAGCCCACGAAGTAATACGGGCAACCGCCCACCGGCCGGCCCCGCTCCCCGGGCCCGCCCGCGGAAGCCCGTACGGATCCACCCGGCGCCGACGCAGCCGCCGGGAGCACCGCACCGGTCCGCCGCGCCCCTGTGGCGCCACCCCCACCGCGGACCCCGACCCCACCCAGGGTCTCCCGCTCCCCCCACCCGTTCCCCCCGCCGCCGGGCCCCGCCCGGCGCCGCCCCCCTTGCCTTCCCCGCGTCCTCCCCGGTCAGCGCCGCGCCGACCGGACAGGACCGGCCCGCCGCCCTGCCCGGGGCCGCCGCACGGCGGCCGGCGGCCGGAACGCCGGGGCCTCGCCGGGCCTCCGCACCCCTTTCACCGGGCGGCCGTCACGGCGCCTTCGGGCGGCCCGGTCCGTACGGGCTCCCCGGTGGTGAACAGGCCCGCCACCTCGGCGGCGCGCTCGCGCAGCCGGTGCACGGGGCCCAGCAGCAGTTCGTCGCAGGCCGCCCGGCGGCCGTACGCCGCCCCCTCCTCCCCGGGCGGCGGCGCCTGGGAAGCCACCGCCCGCTGTACCTGGAGCGCCTGAGCCAGGGCGAGCGCCCCCGCGCCCGGTTCGGCCGAGCCCGCGGCGGTGTACGCGGCGGCGCGGGCGGCACGTACGGCGGCGTACAGCTCCGCCAGGCGCGCCCCGTCGCCCGCCGTGGCGCCCCCGTTCCGTACCCGGGCGGCGGCGCGGGCGAGCACCGTACCGGCCGCGCCCGCCGTTTCCGCCGCCAGCGCCGCGGCGGCCACCGCGCCGACGGCGGCGAGCGCGGCGGCCTCCGGCGCCACCCCCGGGGCGTCCTCCTCCGGGCCCAGCAACTCACCCTCGACCTGCCGGAGTTCCAGGCGGGCGCAGGGGCGTTCGCCGGGCGGTGCGGGCAGCGCGGTCCGGCGCAGCCCCGGCGCCTTCGCCGGTACCAGGAAGAGGCGGGTGCGGCTGCGGGCGAAGCCGCCGGTGTGGGCGGCGACCAGCAGGAGGCCGGCGGTGTGTCCGTCCGGGACCCGCGCCGCCTCGCCGTAGAGCAGCCACCGGCCGCCGTCCGCCGGTGACCGGCCGGGACCGCCGGGGACCCTGCGGGCCTGGAGGCCGCCGGCGCGGCCGCCTCCGGCCCAGTCGCCGCCGTTCGGGCCGGTGAGGGCGAGCGCGGTGGCCAGTTGTCCGGCGGGGACGGCGGTGGCGCAGGTCAGCTCCCCGGCGGCACAGCGCGGCAGGAGTGCGGCGCGCTGCGGTCCGGTGCCGAGGGCGAGGAGCAGCGGCGCGGTGAGCACGGCGGTGGCGAAGAGCGGGGACGGCCGCAGCGTCCGGCCCGTCTCCTCGCAGGCCACGGCGAGCGCGGCGGGCCCGCCGCCGCCTCCGCCGTACGCGGCCGGCAAGGCGATCCCGGCCAGCCCCGCCCGTTCCGCGAGGCGCCGCCAGCCGTCACCGGAGAAGGGATCGTCCGGCGCGGGGTCCGCACCGCCGCCGTCCGGCCTCCCGTCCGCGCGGGAGCCGTCACCCAACCCGGCGCGCAGGGTGCGGCGGAACTCTTCCTGTCCCTCGGTGGTCGCGGCGTCCATCGGCGGGCTCCTCCCGGCCGTGCGGCAGCGCCCTCCGGTACGGCGGCGGGCGGCCGGGGACGCGGCCCCGTGGCGTCGGCCGCGTACCGGCGGGCGGCCGTCGCGGTATCTGACGGCTCGTCATGGTAGGGACGGGATACGGACTTTCCTAGAGGCGGGCCGGCGCCGCTCCCACGCCCACAGGGAAGCCCCGACCCCTGCCGCGCCCTCCCGTATCTGATGTACCGTCAGATTCATGACGTCGCCGGGGAACCCCTACGGGAAGCGCAAGGTCGCCATAGCCGGAGTCGCCCTGTCCGACTGCGGACGGGTGCCGGACGCCACGCCGTACGCACTGCACGCGCAGGCCGCGCGCCGGGCGCTGGCCGACTCCGGGCTCGACCGGGGCGATATCGACGGGTTCGCCTCGGCGGGGCTCGGCACGCTGGCGCCCGTCGAGGTCGCGGAGTACCTGGGGCTCCGTCCCACCTGGGTGGACTCGACCTCGGTGGGCGGTGCGACCTGGGAGGTCATGGCCGCCCACGCCGCCGACGCCATCGCCGCCGGCCACGCCCGCGCGGTCCTGCTGGTCTACGGCTCCACCGCCCGTGCCGACCTGCGGGCCGGGCGCCGCACCGCCAACCTCTCCTTCGGCTCCCGCGGCCCCCTCCAGTTCGAGGTCCCCTACGGGCACACCCTGATCGCCAAGTACGCGATGGCCGCCCGCCGCCATCTGCACCAGTACGGGACGACCCTGGAACAGCTCGCCGAGGTGGCCGTCCAGGCACGGGCCAACGCGGCCACCAACCCGGACGCCCTGTACCGCGATCCGGTCACCGTCGACGAGGTGCTGGCCGGGCCGATGATCGCCGACCCGTTCACCACACTGCACTGCTGCGTCCGCTCGGACGGCGGCTGTGCCGTGCTGCTCGTCGCCGAGGAGCTCGCCGCGGATCTCGCCGCGCCCCCGGTGTGGGTGCTCGGCACCGGCACCGCCGTCTCGCACGCCACGATGTCGGAGTGGGAGGACTTCACCGTCTCCCCCGCCGTCGTCTCCGGACGCCTCGCCTTCGAGCGCGCCGGTGTCCGCCCCGACGAGATCGAGATCGCCCAGCTCTACGACGCCTTCACCTACATGACCCTGGTGACCCTGGAGGACCTGGGCTTCTGTGCGAAGGGCGAGGGCGGCGCGTTCGTCGAGGGGGGCCGGCTGCTGCGGGACGGGGCGCTGCCCGTCAACACCGACGGCGGCGGTCTGGCCGCCTGCCATCCCGGGATGCGCGGCCTGTTCCTGCTGGTCGAGGCCGTACGGCAGCTACGCGGCACGGCCGGGGAGGGCCGCCAGGTCCACCGCCCGGACGGCGCCGGGGGCACCCGCCCGCCCCGGCTGGCGGCCGTCTCCGGCACCGGCGGGTGGTTCTGCTCGTCGGGGACGGTCGTGCTGGGGGCGGCGTAGGCGGGGCGCCGTCCGGACGGGGACCGGCGTCCCCGGGGCGGACCCGTAGGGGGCGGGCGCCGAGCCGGGCCCGGCGCCCGCCCCGGGGCTCACCCTCCGGCCGTGATCCGCTCCAGCCGTTCCTCGATCAGGTCGGCGGCGCGCCGGGCGCCGCCCTCCGCGCGGGCGTCGGCGCGGAGGGCGGCCGTCCGGGCCGCCGTCCCCGGATCGGCCAGCAGCTCCCGCAGCGCCGTACGGAGCGCGTCGGGCGTCGCGTCGGCGGTGTCGAGCCGGCGGGCGACGCCCAGCTCCACGAGGCGGTCGGCGTTGATGAACTGCTCGGCGCCCTGCGGCACCGCGATCATCGGCACCCCGCAGGCCAGCGCCTCCCCGCAGCTGCCCATCCCGGCATGGGTGACGAACGCGTCCGCCTGCTCAAGGATGGCCAACTGCGGTACCCACGAACGGACTTCGACGTTGCCGGGCACCTCGCCCAGCTCCGCCGGATCGACGTACCGGCCGATCTGGAGCACCACGTGCCAGCCGGGCAGCTCACCGAAGGCGGCGACGCACCGCCGGTAGAACTCCGGCTGCCGGGTGTACGCGCTGCCCAGCGAGACCAGCAGCACCTTCTCGGCGCCGGCCGGGCGATGCCAGCTCTCCCGGTCCGCGCGCGCCCGCGAGCAGGGCCCGACGAACGTCACCCGGCCGGGATCGACCCGGTCGGCGTGCGGCTGCATGGCCCGCGGGATCAGCGCCAGCGCCCGCCGGGGCCGCCCGCTGAACTCCGCCACGTCCCAGGTCGTCGCCCCGGACGCGGCCAGCCACGCCGCGAACCGCGCGGTGTACGCCTCGGCGCCCGGCAGCCCGGCGAACGCGGCGCCCACCTCCTCCTCCGCACCGTCCCAGCCGACGAAGGTCGGCGACAGCTGCACCAGCTCCCGCCCCTGCGCCTCGGCCAGCGCCCGGCCCGCGAACGCGCCGATGTCGTGAAGGTAGAGGTCCGCCGGATCCTCGTCGTAGAAGGCCCGCAGCTGCGGCAGGACCTCGACGGCCTCGTCGAGGAAGAGCGACGCGGCGGCCACCGGGTCCTCGGGCCAGAGGTTGGTGACCACCGGCAACACCGTGGTGTGGCGGACCCACTCGGCGCCGGTCGGCCGGATCAGCTCGGCGGCGTGCTCGGAGTTGGCGTAGGTGACGCGGTGCCCGCGCGCCACCAGCTCACGGATGATCTCCAGACCGGGCAGCACATGGCTGACCATCGGCGTTCCCACCATGGCGATGTGCGCGCGCCGCCCCACGGGCGCGTCGGCCCCCGGCGGCGCCTGCGCCGACCTGCGGGACGGGGCGTGCGGGCGCGGGGTGTTGCTGTCAGGCATGACATTCCTCTGCAGTGATCTACGCATACGGGGTGCCGTGCGCGGGATACCGCGGCGGCACGCGGACGGGGCCTCACCCCGGGCGCCGCGCGGCGGTCACGGCTCCGGTCACCGCGCGGCGGTGACGGTTCCGGACGTCACGGAGCGGCCGCGGTCCCGGCGTACGAAGGGCACGGGAGCGACGCGGCACGGACCGGCACGGAGCCGGTCGACCGGGAGAGGGCGGGGCGGGCGGCAGGCGCCCGGCCCGGTCAGCCGTAGATCTGGCAGAAGTGATGCATGCGCCGACCGTAGAACAACCGTGCGTGAGGGCGCCATGGGTTTTTCCGGCGGGGGCCATGGCTTTCCCCCGGCGGGAGCGGGGCGGGCCCCGGGCGGCGGCACGCCACCGGATTCCGGCCGCACCGGGCGCGGGCCCGCCGGGCCGGACCCGCACGCGCGCCTCCGGGCGGGCGCCCGTACGCGCACCGGCCCCGCGCCCGCCCCTCGCCGACGCCGCCCCCGTACGCTCCCGGTATGGCCGACGACTCCACGAATCAGCGCCGGGACGGCTCCGGGGCGACGCCCTCCGGTGCCGCGCACGACGAGGACCTCGCCTTCCGCGAGCTGCTGCGGGGACTGCGGGTCTGGGACCATCCACTGCCTCCGTTCGACGCCTCGCGGGCGCCGGACGCGCCGCTTCCGCTCTTCCGCCGCTGGCTGCGCGAGGCCGCCGAGGCGGGACAGCCCGAGCCGCACACGATGGCCCTGGCCACCGCCGACGCCGCCGGGAACCCTTCCTCGCGCATCGTGATGCTGCACGACGCCGACGAGCGGGGCTGGCACTTCGGCTCCCATCGGGGCAGCCGCAAGGGACGCGAACTGGCGGACCGGCCCCGCGCCGCCCTCCTCTTCTACTGGGCGGCCGTCGCCCGTCAGGTCCGGATCGAGGGAACGGTGACCGAAGCCGGGCCCGAGGAGAGTGCCGCCGCGCTCCACGCACGCTCCACCGGCTCCCTCGCCGCCGCGCTGGTCGGACGCCAGAGCCGGCCTCTCGGCTCGGCCGCCGAACTCGACCGCGCCGCCGACGCCGCCTGGGAGCAGGCGGTCCACGAACCGGACGCCCCGGTGGGCGACTGGACCCGCTACACCCTGCACGCGGACACCGCCGAGTTCTTCCAGGGCGACGCCCGACGCCGCCACGTACGTCTCAACTACCGCATGGACGGCGGCGCTTGGCGCCGAGGACTGCTCTGGCCGTAGGGCGCGCCGAAGGCCGGTCGGGAGATTTCCGGTGGACCCTGGCACGCCCCCGAGGGCGACGCGCCTCCTCCCGTGCCGGGCACCGCCCCTGGACACTCCCCCGCTTCGGACGACACCGATTCGAAAAAACGCACCCCTCGGCGAACCTTCCACCCCGACACGCGCATCAAGAGGGGTGAACGTCGCGCGCCTTCACCGGAGTTGAGCAGCGCTCCCCCTCCAGGGAACCGCAACGCCTCACCGGGTGCTGGGCGCCGGCAAGACGCGAAGACACCCGATGAAGGAACTCATGACGCCCCTGCGCACCCGTATCGCCCTCGGCCTCGCCGTCGGCGCTGCCGTGATCACCGTCCCGCTGACCGCCTCGGCGGCGTTCGCCGCCACGCCCCCGCCCGGCAAGGGCTGGCACCAGGTCGGCGAGGAACAGTGGACGTCCTGGCGCGCCTGCCACCACCAGATGCAGCAGGACCTGAAGCTCAGCCCCAAATACCACCAGGCCACCTGCGTCAAGGAGCACGGCCGCTTCTACTCGGAGTGGATGCGCTGAGCCTGCCGCTCAGAGGCCGGTCGGCGGGGGGGCGATGCCCTCGCCGCGGCTCCGCTCAGGCCGTGTGGCGTACCAGCGCGTCGACGAGTACGGGCCAGAGCGGGCGCGGGCGGTCGTGGCCCATGTCGGGCAGGAGCAGCAGTTCGGCACCGGGCACCAGCTCCGCGGTGCGCCGCCCGCCGCTGGGGTCGATCAGCGTGTCGTCCAGACCGTGCAGCACCAGCGTCGGCACCCGCAGGTCCCGCAGCGCGTCCGCGCGGGAGCCGTCGAGGACCATCGCGGCGAGCTGCCGCCCGTACCCGCCCGGGTGGTGGCCGCGGTCGTAGCTCGCGGCGGCCAGCCGCCGCAGCTCCTCGGCGTCGCCGTACCGCCGGGAGGCCCACACCAGCTCACGGTCGGCCGTCGCGATGTACCCCTCGCGGTCGTCGGGCCGCGGGGCGAACAGCACCTCCCGCGCCTCGGGGGTGGAGCGCCCGTACTCCGGCTCGCCGGTCGTGGACATCATCGACGTCAGGGTCAGGACGCGCTCGGGGTGGGTCAGGGCCATCCGCTGGGCGATCATGCCGCCCATGGAGGCGCCGACGACATGGGCGCGTTCGATACCCAACGCGGTGAGCAGCGCGAACCCGTCGTCGGCCAGGTCCGTCAGCCGGTAGGGCGCCATCGCGAGGGCGGCGGGGAAATCCTTCGCCTTGACGGTGGCGATGAACCGGGCCGTGTCCAGGGGGTGGTCGTCGAACGTGGTCGACCGCCCGCAGTCGCGATTGTCGTACCGGATCACATGGCGGCCGCGGTCCGCGAGCGCCCGGCAGAGCCCCTCGGGCCAGCCGAGCATCTGCGCCCCGAGCCCCATCACCATCAGCACCGGAGGGTCGCCCGGATCACCGAAGCTTTCGTAGGCGAGGGACACTCCGGTCGGTACGTCGATGGTCGGCATACCGGCAGTCTGCCGGAACGCCCTGCAGGAGCACAGCCCCTTTCCCCGCCGCCGTCACCGGGCGGACACCGCGGCCGTACGGAGAGCGGGGGAGGTGTATGCCCGCCGTGGGGCCGGTCCGGTACGCCGGGGGCTCGGGCTGTCCGGCGCCGGCCCGGCGGGCCCAGACCCGGAAGGCACGGTTCCACCGGCGTACGGAAGGCTTTCACCAGGGGGTTCGACGCGGAACGGGCGGCGACCGCGGCCGGTCCTCACAGCTCCCGGAACATGATGTGCAGTCCGACGTAGCCCTTGGACGGGTGCCGGAAGCCTTCGGGGAGAGTGGCCATGATCCGGAAACCGAGGGACCGCCACAGGGCCACGGCGCCGGTGTTGGTCTCCACCACGGCGTTGAACTGCATCGCGCGGTACCCCTCGGCGCGCGCCCACGCCAGGACGTGTTCGCCCAGAGCCCGCCCGACACCCCGGCCGCCGTGGCGGGGGTCCACCATGAAGCTGGCGCCGGCGATGTGATCGGCGGCGCCCATGTGGTTGGGGTTCATCTTCGCCGAGCCGAGGACCGTACCCGCCGCGTCCACGGCGACGACGGTCCGCCCCGGCGGACGCAGCAGCCACAGCTCCCGCGCCTCCTGCTCGCCGATGTCGCGCGGATAGGTGTACGTCTCACCGGCGGCGACGATCGTCCGGAAGAACGCCCAGACGGCGGGCCAGTCGGCCGCGGTGGCTTCCCTGATCCGGAGCGGCTCCCGGCCGTGATCCTCGTTGTCGTTACACATCGCCCCAGGATGCCTGCGCGCCCGTCGCGGCTGCACCGGCTTTTCCCCGCCGCCCGGCCGGTGGAGAATCGCCCCTGACACCGGCGCTCCCCCCTCGGCACCCCCGGCAGCGGTCGCGGGGCTGCCCGCCGCCGTGGGCGCCACCCGCCACCGAACGCCCCGGCGGCGGCCGGCCCAGGGCCCGGCCCTCACCCCTCCGGCCGGAACACGGGAATCGCCACCCCTTCCGCGCCCTCACCGGCCCCGGCGTCCCGGAACGTGACCCGCAGCGCCATCCCGATACGCAGCGCGGACGCGGGGCAGCCGACGATCTCGGTCATCATCCGGGGCCCCTCGGCGAGGTCCACCACGGCGGCGACGTACGGGACACGCTCCCCGAACGGCGGCAGGTCGTTCCGGTGCACGACCGACCAGGTGTAGAGCGTGGCGTGGCCCCCCGCCCGCTCCCACACCACGTCCTCGCTCCAGCAGTACGGGCAGAACTCGCGCGGATAGTGGTGAGCCGCGCCGCACCCCGCGGCCCGGCACCGCCGCAGCAGCAACCGGCCGGCCGCGGCGGCCTCCCAGTACGGGCGGGTGAACGCGTCGGTCTCCGGCAGATCGAAGCGGACCGTGCCCGTCCCCTTCGCCGTCCCGCCCGTCACCGGAACAGCCCCAGCGCCGCGTCCACCGACCAGACCTGGCCGCACATCGTGAACAGTCCGACCAGCGAGATCAGCGCCATCATCGCGTTCTGCCCCTGCTCCGCCCAGTCGTGGATCATCAACACCAGGTAGAGGAGGTTCAGCAACGCCCCGCCGACCAGCGCGACCGGGGTGAGGACGCCGAGCACCAGCCCCAGCCCGAGGGCCAGTTCCGCGTACACGACGACGTACGCCATCACCTTCGGGCGCGGCCGGACGACCGCGTCGAACCCGCGACGCACCACGGGCCAGCGGTGCTCGGCCGCCACGCCCGCGGCCCAGGCGATACCGGTGCCGCGGCTGAACCACGCCTTCCTGTCCTTGTGCCGCCAGCTCTCCAGCCACCACAGGCCGAGGCCGATACGGAGCACGGCGAGCCATTCGGCCCCGCCGAGCCAGATCGTCTCCATCGCGCGCGTCCTCCTTCGAAATGCCCCGTCGCCGCCCACCGGCCGCCCCGGAGCGCGCCGTCCCCGCTCCGGCCACGACCGGGAGGGGCGGGGAGAGGCCGTGGCCGGTGGGTGTCATGGGACGGCCGAGCCATCGGAATTTCTGACGTAGCGTCAGTTAATGGCGGGGCCAGTTCAGCTGATCCGGGGGCGGGACGCAAGGGGCGGAGCGGGTCGAGCGGGGACCGATCCGAGGCGTGCGGGACGCGGGCCCGGCCGGGCCGGAGCCCGCACTCGACCGCACTCGACCGCACGAGCGGGCGCCCCTCACCGCCAGACCCGGCCGCGCCGAGGCCGGCCCGACCTGGACGGATGGGAGCTGAGCCACGGGCCCGCAAGGAGTCACCCCCGTCGCTCCAGGCCGAGCGAGAAGCGCACCGGGGCCACGCGACCGACGGCCCGGAACCCACCAGGGCCGGTCCGGGCGGGAGGTCGCCCCTGACCCCGCAAAAGGACCGGACGGGTCCGAACCGGAGGCCGGTCCGGGCCGACCGGGAGCGGGTCCGAACCGGAGGCCGGTCCGGGCCGACCGGGAGCGGGGTCGGCCCGTACGCAGACCCAGGCCACCGCGAACGCCCCTGCCAACCTTTCCCGTGCACCCCCATTCCTGACAGACCGTCAGTTCCACTAATCTGACCCAGCGTCAGCAAGGAGAGCCGCCGTCACAGAGGAGCGGGCGACTGCGATGCTTGGATCGACCCACGGCACCCTCAGCACTCACTCCCGCCCGGCCCGCGTCGTGGCCTGCGGGGAGCAACCACCCCACACCGTGCGCGGCCCCGTGAACCCTGCCGGTGGCGGCCCGCCCGGCACCCCGGACGACCTCGACGTCAGCGGCCGGCCGCTGAGCGCCCCCGTACCCGACCTGGACCGCTTCTTCCGGCCCGCCTCGGTCGCGGTCGTCGGCGCGTCCGACAGCGAAGGCCGCCCCAACACCGGCATCACCCGGCAGCTCATCGCCTGGGCCGACCGCGTCGGCGCCCAGCTGCACCCGGTGAACCCCGGACGGGCGGCCGTCTTCGGACGCGCCTGCTGCCCGACCGTCGCCGACCTGCCCGAACCCGTCGATCTCGCGGTGCTGCTCGTCGCCGACCCGGTGCCGGTCATCGAGCAACTGCCCGCGGCCGGAGCGCGGTTCGCGGTGGCGTTCGCCTCCGGGTTCGCCGAGACCGGTGAGGACGGCGCCGCCGCGCAGGAACGGCTCGCCGACGCCGTCCGGCGCTCCGGCATCCGGCTGCTCGGGCCCAACACCAATCTCAACGCCTTCGAGAAGTTCCGCGACGACCTCGACGGACCGGCCATCGCCCTGATCACCCAGTCAGGCCACCAGGGCCGCCCGGTATTCGCCCTCCAGGAGCTGGGCATCCGCCTCTCGCACTGGGCCCCGACCGGCAACGAGGCCGATCTGGAGACCGCCGACTTCCTCTCCTACTTCGCCTCCCGCCCGGAGACCGGCGCCATCGCCGCGTATGTCGAAGGGCTCAAGGACGGCCGCAGCTTCCTCCTCGCCGCCGACCACGCCGCCCGCCGGGGCGTACCGGTCGTCGCCGTGAAGGTGGGACGCACCGAGACCGGCGCCCGTACGGCCGCCTCCCACACCGGCAAACTCACCGGCGCGGACGGTGTCATCGACGCGGCGATGCGGCAGTTCGGCGTCATCCGCGTGGACGGTCTGGACGAACTCCAGGACACGGCGGCGCTGCTGGCCAGGGCCCGGAAACCGCTCGCCGACGGCGTCGCGGTCTATTCGATCTCCGGGGGCACCGGCGCCCACTTCGCGGACCTGGCGACCGCCGCCGGACTGCACCTGCCCGTGCTCCCCGACGCCAAGCAGACCGAACTGCACCAGTGGATACCCGGCTACCTGAACGTCGCCAACCCGATCGACAACGGCGGCCACCCCGTCGGCGATCACCGTGGCCCGAAGATCATCGACGCGATCCTCGACGATCCGTCCATCGGCGTACTGATCTGCCCGATCACCGGACCGTTCCCGCCGATGAGCGACAAACTCGCCCAGGACCTCGTGGCCGCCGCCGAGCGCACCGACAAGCTGGTGTGCGTGGTGTGGGGCTCGCCCGTCGGCACCGAGGAGGCGTACCGCACCACGCTGCTGGGCTCCTCGCGGGTGGCGACCTTCCGTACCTTCGGCAACTGCGTCACCGCCGTCCGCGCCTACCTCGGCCACCACCGCTTCACGGACGGCTACCGCTCCCCCTTCGACGACGCCCCGCGCACCCTCTCGCCCTCCGCCCGCAAGGCCCGCGCCCTGATGCGACCGGGCACCCGGCTCAGCGAGCACGCCGCGAAACAGCTGCTGCGCGCCTACGGCATCCGTGTACCGCGCGAGCAGCTGGTGACCAGCGCGGCGGCGGCGGTCCGGGCGGCGGGCCTGGTCGGCTACCCCGTCGTCATGAAGGCGTCCGGGGCGCAGCTGGCGCACAAGAGCGAACTCGGCCTGGTCAAGGTGGGGCTGACCTCCGCCAGCCAGGTCCGCGACGCCTACCGCGAGCTGACCGAGATCGCCCGCTGCGAGGGCATACCGCTGGACGGGGTGCTCGTCTGCCAGATGATCGAACGGGGCGTCGAGATGGTCGTCGGCGTCACCCGCGACAGCCTCTTCGGGCCGACGGTGACGGTCGGGCTCGGCGGCGTACTGGTGGAGGTGTTGCGGGACGTGGCGGTCGGCGTACCGCCCTTCGGGGAGGAGCAGGCCCGCGCGATGCTCGGCGAACTGCGCGGCCACGCCCTGCTGGAGGGCGTCCGGGGCGCACCACCGGCCGATGTGGACGCGCTGGTGGAGGTGGTGCTGCGGGTCCAGCGGATGGCGCTCGAACTCGACGGCGACCTCGCGGAGCTGGACATCAACCCGCTCGTGGTGCTCCCCCGGGGCCAGGGCGCGGTCGCCCTGGACGCCCTCGCCGTCTGCCACTGACCGGCCCGGCCCCGGCCCGCCCCCGGGGCCGCCCGCCGCCCCCGGCACCACTCCCGCCGGCCCAGGAGACCGCACCGTACGCCCCGGACCACCCGCCGCACCGCCCACCGGGCCACTCGGCGGGCCCGGCACCACGCCCACCGGCCCGGACCACCCCGCCTCGCACCCCGCCGGACCCGGCGACCGCACCGCACACCCCGCGGGCGCAGGCCGCCCCGCACCCCCGGCCGGCCCCGGCATCCGCGCCCTCTCCAGGCGCCGCCCCCACCAGCGCGGCAGCCACCGCACCCACCCCGTCAGGAGCCACGCCCCCATGACCTCCGCCCCCTTCTCCCCCGATTCCCCCGGTACGTCCGCCGCGTCCGGCCCGGCCGGGCCCGGGGCTCCCGGGCCTACCGGCGGCCCCGGGCCCCGTACGGACACAAGCTCTCCGGACCGCGCGCAGGCGGCGGACGGCGCCCCCGGCCCGGCGGCCGACGCGACGGATTCCTTGATACTGCACACCACTGACAACGGCGTCGCCACACTCACCCTCAACCGGCCCGACGCCCATAACGCCCTCACCCCCGACCAGCGCGAACGGCTGATCGACCAGCTCGCCGAAGCCTCCGCGGACCCGGCGGTGCGGGCCGTGCTGATCACCGCGCGGGGCAAGGGATTCTGCGCCGGAGCGGACCTGCGGGCCCCGCGTGCGGGCGGGTCCGGGGAGCGGGTGGCCGGGGATGTGGCGCGGCTGATCCGGGGCGGTGCGCAGCGGCTCATCGGCGCGGTGCTGGACTGCGAGAAGCCGGTGCTCGCGGCCGTCAACGGCACCGCCGCCGGGCTCGGCGCGCATCTGGCGTTCGCCTGCGATCTGGTGCTCGCCGCCGAATCGGCACGGTTCATCGAGGTGTTCGTCCGCCGCGGTCTGGTGCCGGACGGCGGCGGCGCGTATCTGCTGCCGCGGCTGGTCGGACCGCAGCGGGCGAAGGAGCTGATGTTCTTCGGCGACGCGCTGCCCGCCGCCGACGCCGAACGGCTGGGGCTGGTCAACCGCGTGGTGCCGGACGAGGAGCTGCCGCACCGCGCCCGGGAGTGGGCCGACCGGCTCGCCGCCGCCCCCACCAGGGCGCTCGCCTTCACCAAACAGCTGGTCAACGCGTCCTTGGACGGTGACCGGAGCGCGGCGTTCGCGGCCGAGGCGACCGCCCAGGAGCTGACCATGACCACGGCGGACGCCCAGGAGGGCGTCGCCGCGTTCGTCGCCCGCCGCACCCCCGTCTACCGGGGGCGCTGACGCCCCCTACCGGGTGCGCTGGGCCGGGACCCGGGGCACGGCGGGGCCCGGCGGCCCCTCGCCCGGCGGTCCCGACCGGTCCGGTACGACCCGGTCCACGGCCGCGGGCGCCCCGTCGTCGTCCGCCGTGGACGCCGTGACCGCGCCCGCCGCACCCAGCAGCCCTACGGTGAGGACCCCGGCGCCGACGGCTCCGTTGAACATCGCGCGTACCTTCATCGTCGCTCTCCCGTGCAGTGCGGCCCGGCACCGGTACGGCCGGGCCCGCCGATCCGTAGGACACCGCTCGGGGCGAGCCGTGTCACAGCTTGCTCTCGCGCGCGGTGCACACCGGCACCTCGCGGGTGTTGCGGGTCCGCACCCCGGGCAGCCAGCCCGTCTCGCCCCGCGCCGTGCTGACGCGGTACCAGCGGGTGGAGGTCAGCCCCTGCTCGTCGCGGACCAGGACGCCGTCGGTGACCACGCAGCGGGCCGCCAGGACGTCGCCGTGCCAGACCCGCCCGGCGGCGTTGGCACCGTCGGCGTAGCGCCGGTACGGGTCCTTGGCCAGCCGCAGTCCGCACTCCAGGGTGTGGCTGCCGCGGCAGACCGGTTCGGTGTTGTAGACGGCCACCGGGACGGTCGGGGGCGCGGCCGGACGCGGCTCCCCGCCACCGGGGCGCACCGCCCACCACACCCCGAGCGTGACCGCCGCGACCGCCGCGGCGACCACGAACGCCGTCGCCGGCGGCCTGCGTCGGAGCGGTATGAAGGCGACCGCGCGCCGCTCGGACGGTGTCCGGCGGACCCGCTCCCACAGGCCCGGGGGCGTCCCGATCGCCTGGTCGGCGCGGTGCAGCCGCTCGCGCAGCAGCGCCACGGCGTCGTCCTCGCCGCCCGGTCCGCCGGCGCGGTCCACGGCGCCGGGGCCGCCACCGCCGTGGCCGGATACGGTCTGTGCTCCGTCGTTTCCGCGTCCCGTGTCCACCGCGCCGGTCACCTCTCCGCCCGTCCCTGCGCCGATTGAACGAGGTGGGCGCGGAGCCTGTCCAGGGCGCGGGCCCGGTGCCGGGCCGCCGTCCCGCGGTGCACCTTCATGATCTTGGCCGCCTGGTCGAGGGTGTAGCCGTCGAGGTCGACGAGGATGACGATGCCCGCCTGGCGGTGGGTGAGCATGCCCAGCAGCCGTACCGCCTCCAGTTCGGCGTGGCGGTGCTCCAGACCGCCGTCCCACCCGCCGTCCGCCGGTGCGGCCTCCTCGTCGAACCCGTCGACGGCGTCGACCAGCACCTGACGGCCGGCCTTGCGGTAGGCGTCACGGGCGACGTTGAGCGCGGTGGTGAACGCATAGGCGTACGGCTCCGGGTGGGCGAGGAAGCGCTGCGGGCGCCCGGCGAGCTTGAGGTAGGTCTCGTGCACCACGTCCTCCGCGGAGTGGCGCGAGCCCGCCAGCATCACCGCGCGCCGGTAGAGGCGCGGCAGCAGCCCGCAGAAGACCTCGTCGAAGGTCGGTGACGCGGCGGACGCGGATGACGGCATCACATCGGCCATCTACCGGAACCCTCCCCCGTTACTCGGTTACGGTCGCGGCCGGGGTGGACGCTACCCGCACGACGGGCAGCAAATCAGGCCCTTGACGGGCGTCGGCCGAAAATGCCCGCTGTTCCATACTCCCGGGTCGGTAAACCACCCTTGAGGGTCAACTCCCTTTTCCACAGCCCCTCATGGCGGACGAGAACGCTTCACATCTGACGTCCCGTCAGCTTCAATGGGGGCCATGATGGGACATGCGGGAATGGCGGCGGCGGCCGTCCGCTATCTGCGCGCGAACGCCGCCACGACCTCGGCGGACGCACCGCCCACCGCGCCACCGGCGCCCCGCCGGACGCTGCGGGCGGTCCGCGACGGCGAACGTGCCCCGTGCGATCCGGCCGCGTTCCGCGCCGCCCTCGGGCACTTCGCCAGCGGGGTCACGGTCATCACCGCGCCCGCCCCGGCGGAGGGCGGAACCGGCCCCGCCGGATTCGCCTGCCAGTCCTTCGCGTCGCTCTCCCTGGACCCGCCGCTGGTGACGTTCATGGTCGCCCGGACGTCGACGACCTGGCCGCGGATCGCCCGCGCCGGGGTCTTCTGCGTCAATGTGCTGGGCGCCGGGCAGGCCGGGCTGTGCCGGGCGTTCGCGGTCAGCGGGGCCGACAAGTTCGCCGGGGTGCGGCACTCGCACGCGCCGGTGACCGGCGCGCCCCGGCTCGACGCCGTGCCCGCCTGGATCGACTGCACCGTCCACGCGGTGCACACCGGGGGCGACCACCTCGTCGTCGTCGGCCGGGTCGAGGCCCTGGGCACGGACCCGGCGGCGGCGGACGGCGGGCCGCTCCTCTTCCACCGCGGAGCGTTCGGGACCTTCCGGGAGGCGTGAGCCGGGGGCGCGCCCCCGGAGGACGTGCGCTCCTCCCCGTACCCGTACGTCGCACCTCTCCGCACCCGTGAAGGAACGGGCCGGGTCGGCACCCCGGCCCGCCCCCCTACGGACCCGGGCTCACTCCGGGAAGACCAGCACCGCGCGTGCCACCCGGCCGTGGTGGGCGTCGTCCGCCGCGCGGGCGAAGTCCTCCACCGGGTACTCGGCGCTGACCAGTTCGTCGAGGAGGAGGCGGCCCTCGCGGTAGAGGCGGGCGTAGAGGGCGATGTCGCGCTGGGGGCGGGCGGAGCCGTAGCGGCAGCCCAGTATCGACTTGTCGAGATACATCGACGACACCAGGAACGACGCCTCGGCGGTGGCGGGCGGGACGCCCAGCAGCACCGCCTGGCCGTGCCGGTCGAGCAGGTCCACCGCCTGCCGGATGAGGCGGGTGGAGCCCACGCACTCGAAGGCGTGGTCGGCGCCGGTCGGCAGCACCTCCTTCACCGCCTTGACACTGTCGGGGACGGCGGAGGCGTCGATGAAGTGGGTGGCGCCGAACTGCCGGGCCACCGCCTCCTTCGCCGGGTTGGCGTCCACCGCGAGGATCACCGAGGCGCCGGCCAGCCGGGCGCCCTGGAGGACGTTCAGGCCGACTCCGCCGGCGCCGATGACCACCACCGAGTCACCGCGGTCCACCTTCGCCCGGTTGAGCACCGCGCCGACGCCGGTCAGCACCGAGCAGCCGATGAGCGCCGCGGACGCCGCCGGGACACCGGGCGGGATCTTCACCGCCTGCACCGCCTTGACGACGGTCCGCTCCGCGAACGCCGAGTTCGACGCGAACTGGTACAGCGGTGCGCCCCGCCACCGGAACGGCCTGCCGGGCATCCCGATCGCCTTCCGGCACATCGTCGGCCGCCCCCGGTCGCACTCCACGCACGCCCCGCAGTTGGCCAGCGTGGACAGCGCCACCTGATCCCCCGGCCCGACGTGGCCGACGCCCGCGCCGACCGCCTCGACCACTCCGGCGCCCTCGTGCCCGAGCACCAGCGGCGCCGGGAACGGGATCGTGCCGTCGATGACCGAGAGGTCGCTGTGGCACACTCCGGCCGCCCGGACGGCGACCAGCACCTCACCGGGCCCGGGGTCGCGCACCTCCAGGTCGTCCACGACCCGGGGCTTCTCGCCGTCGAAGATGACGCCTCTCATCACAACCTCCGTGGATCGGCCGCCCGGACCGGACGGGACGGACGGGAGGGACGCCGCCCCACGCGGCGCCCCGTGCACCGCCCCGCGGGCGGGAACCGGCCGGGCGCCGGGCCCGCCGCCCCCGCGCCGCGGTCCGCACCCGGCGGCCCCGCCGCACCGCCCGGGGACGGGGCGGGCTCAGCGGTTGGGCCGCTCCCCCTTGGCCGCCGCCGCGGCCATCGCCTCCAGTTGCGCGAGCATCGGCATCGGATCCGTACCGACGGTGCCCGGCAGCGACGCGGCGAGCTTCTCCGGGGTCCAGCCGTCGGCGCTGTAGGCGGCGCGCAGTTCGCGGGGCTGGGCCCAGACGGCGATCTTGGGACCGGCGACGGTGTAGACCTGCCCGGTGATCCGCTGCTCCCGGGCGTGGTCGCTGAGCAGGTAGACGACGAACGCGGCGACGTCCTCGGGCTCGCCGATCTCCGTCAGCTCCATGGGGACGTTGGCCGACATCCGGGTGCGGGCGACGGGCGCCACGGCGTTGGCCGTCACGCCGTACTTGTGCAGCCCCAGCGCGGCGCTGCGTACCAGCGAGATGATGCCGCCCTTCGCCGAGGCGTAGTTGGCCTGCGCCACGCTGCCCTGGTGGTTGCCGCTGGTGAAGCCGATGAGGGTGCCGTGGCCCTGTTTGCGCATGACGGCTGCGGCGGCGCGGAAAAGGGTGAAGGTGCCCTTGAGGTGGGTGGCGACCACCGGGTCCCACTCCTCCTCGGTCATGTTGAAGAGCATCCGCTCGCGCAGGATCCCGGCGACGCAGACCACACCGTCGAGCCGCCCGTAGTGCTCCAGCGCGGTGTCGGTGATCCGCTGTCCGCCGGCCATGGTGGCGACGTCGTCGGCGACCGCGACCGCCTCGCCGCCCGCCGCGGTGATCTCCTCGACGACCGCCGCCGCGACCTCGCTGCTGGGTTCGGCGCCCTCGACGGAGACGCCGTAGTCGTTGACGACGACACGGGCCCCGTGGGCGGCGCAGGCGAGGGCCACCGCCCGGCCGATGCCGCGCCCCGCCCCCGTGACGGCGATCACCTTGCCGGCCAAGAAGTTGCCCATACCGCGACCCTCCCAGAGTTTCTGACGGACCGTTAGATTTTTGAGCAGTCCCCCCACGAACACAACCCCCCGACCCGGACCAGCCCAGGAGGGCCCGTGCCGCTGCCGCAGGAATTCCACGACCTCGCCCGCCAGGTGAACAACTGGGGCCGCTGGGGCCCGGACGACGAGATCGGCACCCTCAACCTGATCACTCCGGAGACGGTCCGGGCCGCCGCCGCCTGCGTCCGCAGCGGCCACCGCGTCCCGCTCGCCCTGCCGCTGCGCCACGACGGCGTCCAGACCGGCGCCGTCCCCGGCCGGATCAACCCGCTGCACACCATGACCGCCGTCAACCAGGAACTGTTCGGCCCCGGCACCGTCGCCACCTCGGACGACGCAGTCACCATGGGGCTCCAGGCGGGCACCCACTGGGACGGGCTGAGCCACGTCTCGCACTCCGGGCGGCTCTACAACGGGCGGCCGGCCGGCGCCGTCACCGCCCATGCCGGGGCCACCTCGCTGGGCACCGAGAAACTCCCGCCCGTCGTCTCCCGCGGCATCCTGCTGGACGTGGCCCGCGCCCACGGCACCGACCGGCTGCCCGAGGGCCACGCCGTGACGCCCGAAGACCTCGACGCGGCCGAGGAGTTGGCCGGGGCCCGGGTCCGGACGGGCGATGTGGTGCTGGTCCGCACCGGCCAGATGAGGCGCTATCTGGCGGGCGAACGGGAGGCGTACGCGTTTCCCTCACCGGGGCTGTCGGTGCGTACCCCGCGGTGGTTCCACGAGCGGGACGTGGCGGCGGTCGCCAACGACACCCTGACGTTCGAGATCTTCCCGCCGGAGATCGAGGGGCTGTGGCTGGCGGTGCACGCACTGCACCTGGTGGAGATGGGCATGCTCCAGGGCCAGAACTGGAACCTGGAGGAGCTGTCGGAGACCTGCGCGGAGCTGGGCCGCCGCACCTTCCTGCTCTCCGCCGTCGCCGAACCCTTCACCGGCGGCGCGGGCGCCCCCGTCGCCCCCGTGGCCCTGCTCTGACCGGCCCGTCCGCCCCCGGCCCGCGCCCGCCCGTACGCGGCGCGGACCACCGTCCGTCCGGTCCGCGGCGGGCCCGGCGGCGCACCGCCGGACGGCATGGTGAGCGTCAGACGGCGTGGTGGGTGACGCGGTGCGTCCCGCACACACCGGACACCGCGGGGCCACCGGACGCGTACGAGGCGCCCTGGCGCTCCGGGGCGAACGGGAGCGGCTGCCCGCGGTCCACCTCGCACCAGATGCGCTTGCCCGTGCCCTCGGGCTGCCAGCCCCAGCGGTCGGCGAGCCCGTCGACCAGCTCCAGACCGCGGCCGTGGGTGTCGTCGCCGTCGGCGTGGCGGTGGCACGGCGGGCGGGCGCTGGCGTCGGCCACCTCCACCCGCACCGTCCCCACCACGGCACCGGATCCGGAGAAGCACATCCGCAGCACGGCACCGGTGCCCGTGTGGACCACGGCGTTGGTGACCAGCTCCGAGATCAGCAGGATCAGCGTCTCGGACAGCGGCTCATCGGCGCCTATACCCGACCCCGCCAGCCGCGACCGGGCCCACCGCCGGGCCCGCCCCACCTCAGCGGGGTCGGGCCGTACCTCCAACTGCACCTGAAGCACCTGCACCGCTCACACCATCCGAACCGGCGGAAACTTCGCCTTGCGCCTCCACGAGGTCACGGTGCGTGACCCCAACGACGCCCAGCATGGTTGACGTTCCGTCACCCCAACAAGCGCTTCGGGCATATTCCAGCGCAAGGGAGTATGCGTACCGCATACTGTGCGACGCACTTTTTGGGGGAGTCGAACACGGGGAAACCGACCCCCGCGACCAGTACGAGCCCGGCGCACTCCGTCTTCCGGAGCCGTCTCACCGACGCCACCGTGATCGCTGCGCAACAGAACCACTCGCACCCGAGCGAGCGTACCCGAGCGGACCGCCGACTCCCCCGCGTGACGAGTCACGCTCAGGACACAACCCGATATCGACGCTCCGTGACCGAATCTGCGTATCAGAACAGACATTTCGCGCATCGGCTGCAAGAAGCTGACATCCCCTGCGGCTGCGGCGGACATCATCCGGTCAGCAGGCCCGCCGCCAGGCGTTCCTCCGTCTCGCGGGCGTCGCCCCAGCACTCCGCGCGCCACCACGCGCGCTTGAGGTGCAGATGGACCTCCGCCTCCCAGGTGAATCCCATACCGCCGTGCACTTGCAGGCAGTCGCGGGCGTTACGCACCGCCGCGTCGTCGGCGAGCAGTTTCGCGGCGTACGCCTCCTCCTCGCTCTCGGTGACCGCCGCCGCGTACACCGCGGCGCGCGCCGTCTCGGCCCGGACCAGCATCCCGGCGCACAGATGCTTCACCGCCTGGAACGCGCCGATGGGCGCCCCGAACTGCTGGCGTACGCGGGCGTACGCCACGGCCTTCTCCACCGTGCGCGCCGCGCTCCCGAGCTGCTGCGCGGCGGTGAGCAGCGCCGCCTCCCGGCGCATCCGGCGCACGTCCACCGCGGGCCCCGGCAGCGGCTCCCCGCCGTCCGCGGGCACCGGCGCCAGCGGCGTCAGCGGATCGACGGAGGCGGGGCGCGGGCCCCCGGCGCCGGGGGCCGGGCGGAGCACCCGTACCGGGGCGGGGTCGCGCACCTCTGCGACGCGGGCCGGGTGAGCGCCGGCCACGGCGGCACCGGCGCTTCCGGCCCCGCCCGGCCCGCTCCGTACCGCGCCCGCGTCGTCGGGTCCCGCGCCCGGCCCACCGCGAGCCGCGTCCGCGTCACCGTCCGCGCCGCGCCGCCCCGCGCCCGGCAGGACCACCAACTCCGTGCAGTCGTCTGGGTGTTCCCAGAGTCCGGGGCCGCCCGGGGACTCGGTCAGGCCGGCGATCCGGTCGCCGGTGGCGACGCCGTCGAGGTGGCCGGCGAGCAGATGGCAGGCGATCAGCGGGCCGGGGAGCAGGGCCCGGCCGGTCTCCTCGAAGAGCAGGGCCGCCTCGGGCAGGCCGAGGCCGACGCCGCCGTCGGACTCCGGGAGCCGGAGGGCGAAGAGTCCGGCGGCGCCCAGCTCCCGCCACAGCGCGCGGTCCAGGGCCG
The DNA here is from genome assembly GCF_055567035.1 of Streptomyces sp. NPDC027185. Taxonomy (NCBI): domain Bacteria; kingdom Bacillati; phylum Actinomycetota; class Actinomycetes; order Kitasatosporales; family Streptomycetaceae; genus Streptomyces; species Streptomyces sp. NPDC027185. The sequence continues at coordinate 325,886 of NZ_JBVHRF010000006.1, forward strand.
GTGCCGCGACGGCCGCGCGCAGCCGCTCCGGGCCGAACCGCCCGGCCAGCAGCGCCCGCATACCGTCCCGCAACTCCCCTTGTTCTGCAGTGAGTTGGAAGTCCACGGCCCGTCTCACCGCCCCTTCGGCAGGCCGAGGATCCGCTCGGCGACGATGTTCCGCTGAATCTGCGAGGTGCCGGCCGCGATGGTGTACGAGAGGGACGCCAGGCGGGCCGCGACCCATTCGTGGTCCGCGTCGAGCGCCCCGGCGCCCAGCACCTCGGCCGCCGTGTCGTACAGCTCCTGGCGGGCGTGGGAGTAGCGGAGTTTGAAGACGGACGCGCCGGCGCCCGGGACGCCGCCGCCGCGCTGGGCGGCGCTGACGTTCCACTGGGTCAGCCGCCACAGCGCGGTGAACTCGGCGGTGAGCCGCCCCAGCCGGCGGCGGAGCACCGCGTCGTCCCAGCGGCCGTTCTCCCGTGCGGTGCGGGCCAGTTCGCCGAGCACCCGCCGGCAGGCGACGACCTCGCCGACGAAGGCGGTGCCGCGTTCGAACGAGAGCGTGACCATCGTGACCCGCCAGCCGTCGTTCTCCGCCCCGACCCGGTGGGCCGCCGGGATGCGGACACCGTCGAGGAACACCTCGGCGAACTCGGTGGACCCGGCGAGGGTGCGCAGCGGCCGGACGGTCACCCCGGGCGCGTCCATCGGCATGGCGAGCCAGGTGATGCCGCGGTGGCGGGGAGCGCCGGGGTCGGTGCGGACCAGCAGTTCGCACCAGTCGGCGACCTCGGCGTGCGAGGTCCAGATCTTGCTGCCGGTGACCACGTAGGCGTCGCCGTCGCGGACCGCTCGGGTGCGCAGTGCCGCCAGGTCCGATCCGGCGTCCGGTTCACTGAAGCCCTGGCACCAGATCTCGTCGCCGCGCAGGATCGGCGGCAGCCAGCGGGCGCGCTGGGCCGCGGTGCCCTCGGCGGCGAGCGTCGGCCCGGCGTGCAGCAGCCCGACGAAGTTCGCCCCGACGTACGGCGCCCCGGCGCGTTCGGTCTCCTCCAGGAAGATCAGGTGCTGGGTCGGGGTGGCGCCGCGCCCGCCCGCGTCGGCGGGCCAGTGCAGTCCGGCGTAACCGGCGTCGTACAGCATCCGCTGCCAGGTGGTGTCGTAGGCGCGGCGGCCCGGCCAGTCGTGCGGGTCCGCCGGCGGCGGGAGCGCCGGGAGCGCCGTGGCCAGCCAGCGGCGCAGTCCGGCGCGGAACTCCTCCTCCTCGTCCGTGTACGTGAGGTCCACGGGCGGCCTACCGGTCCAGGTCCAGGCCGAGCATGCGGATGGCGTTACCGCGCATCAGCTTGTACACGGTCGTGTCGTCGAGGCCCTTCACATGGTCGAGGGCGACCTCCTTGGTGTGCGGGAAGGTCGAGTCGACGTGCGGGTAGTCGGTCTCGAAGGTCGCGTTGTCCACGCCGACGGTGTCCAGCGAGGCGACGCCGTGCCTGTCGCGGAAGAAGCAGCAGAAGATCTGCCGGTAGTAGTACGTGGACGGCGGCTCGGGGATCAGCTCGCGCACACCGCCCCAGGCCCGGTGTTCCTCCCATACGTCGTCGGCGCGCTCCAGGGCGTACGGGATCCAGCCCATCTGGCCCTCGCTGTAGGCGAGCTTGAGCCGCGGGTGTCGCACGAGGACGCCGCTGAAGAGGAAGTCCATCATCGACGCCATGGCGTTGTTGAAGGAGAGCGACGCCTGGACGGCGGGGGGCGCGTCCGGGGAGGCGGCGGGCATCTGGGACGACGAGCCGATGTGCATGTTGACGACGGTCCCGGTCTCCTCGCACACCGCGAAGAACGGGTCCCAGTACCCGGAGTGGATCGACGGCAGCCCGAGGTGGGTGGGGATCTCGGAGAACGTCACGGCCCGGACGCCGCGCGCCGCGTTCCGCCGGATCTCGGCGACCGCCAGCTCCACGTCCCACAGCGGGATCAGGCAGAGCGGGATCAGCCGCCCGCCGCTGTCCCCGCACCACTCCTCGACCATCCAGTCGTTGTAGGCCCGTACGCAGGCGAGGGCGACCTCCTTGTCACGTGCCTCGGCGAAGGTCTGGCCACAGAAGCGCGGGAAGGTCGGGAAGCACAGGCTCGCCTCGACGTGGTTGAGGTCCATGTCCGCCAGCCGCGCCTTCGGGTCCCAGCAGCCGCGCCGCATCTCGGCGCGGGTGATGCCCTCCAGCGTCATGTCGTCGCGGTCGAAGCCGACGGCGGCGATGTTCCGCTTGTACGGGAACTTGAGGTCCTCGTAGAGCCACCAGTCGGTCGGCGGGCCGTCGGGGTCCATGGTGATGACGTACTTGCCGCCGGTGTACGCCAGTTCGCCGATGCCGGCGGTGTGCGGCTTGGGGCCGCGCTCGCGGTAGCGGCGCGGCAGCCAGGTCTCGAAGAGGTGCGCGGGCTCGATCACGTGGTCGTCGACGCTGATGATGCGCGGTAGTTCCACCCAAATCCCCTCACCCGGACCGGCGGGATCCGCTGCCCGATCCGCCATATCTGATGCTCCGTCAGATATGAGGCTAGCCCCGGCCGTACGAGGGCGACAAGGCTCAAGGACGGGGCGCGCGGACGCACGGCGGCCCGGCCCCGCGCACGGGAGCCGGGCCGTGAAAGGGCCGCCGGGAAGGTCAGTTGGGCCGGTAGGTGCCCGTGGCCTGGTCGTAGAGACGGTCGACGGTGCGGCTGCCGGACTTCGGGCCGCTCACCTGGACGAGGTGGTAGCGGCCCTGGTGGATCATGACGAAATTGCGGGCGTAGACCTCGCGGCCGCCGCCGTCCTTCCAGCTGAAGCCGCCCTCGGCCATCGCCGTCCGCCCGACGTCCATCCGCCGCAGCCCGGACGCCGTCGCCCAGGAGGAAGCGCGGTACGCCGCCAGCTCCGGCTCCTTGTCCTGCTGGTAGGCGAGCGGATCGGCGCCGAACGCGGCGACGGTGTCCCGGCCCGGCACCACCAGCAGTGCGTAGCCGCCGCCGGTGTACCGGATCCGGCCGTGGCCGTCCCGCCCGTGGCGCCGCCAGTCCGCGCGCACCGCGACCTGGAAACCGGCCGGGTCCTTGCGGACCGCGAAGCCCGTGGCGAGCCCGGCGGGGGTGGTGGTCTGCGGGCTGCCCGCCTCGGGCCCGCCACGCCCGCCGTCCGGGACGGTGGCCGACGGCGACGGGGCGCCCGCGCCCGTACGACCACGGCCCTCCTCCCCCGCCTTCGGCAGGAACAGCACGGCGAACGCCACCGCGCCCACCACCAACAGCAAGATCGCCACCAGCAGCAGCCGGCCCAGATGGCGCGGGCCACGGGCGCGCGGCGGCTTCGGCGACCGGCCCGGCGCGGGCGCCGCGAGGCCCGGCGGTTCCTGCCCGGCCGCCACCGCGCGGGGCGTACGCCCGGGACGCTTCGGTGCCGGAGCGGTCCGTGCCGGCGCGGCGCCCCGGCCCCTCTTCTCCTTGCGGACCAGCTCACCGCGGCGGCGGACCACCGGAAGGCGCCGCTGATCGGCGCCCGCACCGCGTGCGGGGAGGATGACGAGGCCACCGTCCCGCTCCGGTTCGGCCGCGCCGCGGGTCACCTCGCGCAACACCGCGAGCAGCGGTCCGGGGGCGGGCCGGGCGGCCGGGTCCGGGCCGAGCAGCGCCTCGACGGCGGGCCGCAGCGGGCCGCAGGCCCCGGCGGGCGCCGGACGGTGCGCGCACACCATCCGCGCCAGCTCCGCCGCGCTCTCCTCCGGGTACGGCGGACGGCCCTGCACACACCGGAACAGCAGCGCGCCGAGCGCCCACAGGTCGGTACCGCTGCCCACGGCGCCGGAGCACCCGGCCGGAGCCGCCTGCTCCGGCGCCCACCGCTCGGTGACCGGCCCGACGACCGCCAATCTCATCTCCCGCACCCGCTCCGCGAGCAGCCCGCCCGCCCCGGGACCGGCGTCCACGGGGACGGGGAGCGCGGGGGCGGACCCGACGGGGGCGGGGCCCACCGGAGCCGGGCCGCCTCCGGCCGGATCCGCGGGGGCCGCGCCCCCCTTGGTCAGCACCGCGGGGGCCGCAGCCGTACGGGACGCGCCGCCCTCGGCGGAACCCGTGGACGCTCCGGCGGTCTCCCCCGCGCCGTCCTCCGGCTCCGGGCCCCGCGCCGGGGGCACCGCCACGGCCGGCGCCGCGGCCGGCATCGGCTCCGTCCCGCACAGCGCCTCCTGGGCCGCGCCCACCGCCAGACCGCTCAGCACCGCGCGGCCGTCGTCGCAGATCAGGACCGTACGGTCGGTGACATTGCGGTGCACCCAGCCGCGGGCGTGCAGGGCGCGCAGAGCGGTGAGGACGTCCGCGCCGATCTCGGCGGCGCGCTGCGGCGGCAGCGGTCCCTCGGCGAGCAGCGCGGCGAGCGGCCGGGCGGCGATCAGCTCACCGGCGATCCAGAGCGAACCGTCCGCCACGAAGACGTCGAAGACCTGGTCGAGCAGCGGATGGTCGGGCAGCTCCGCGGCCCGCCGCGCCGCCAGGAACGCGCGGCGCGCCACCGGGTCCCGCGGATCGCGCAGCGCCTCCCGCGCCGCGCCGGGCCGCCCGGGGCCCGGCCACCCGCCCGAGCCCGCGTCGGCGAACTCCGCCTCCACCACCTCGGGCAGCGGCACCTGACGCAGCAGCACCTCCTGCGAGCTGAGCGTGTCGAGGGCGCGGAACGCCGTGGCGCCGTCGCCGCCCCCGGGCCGCGGCGGCAGGCGGTAACGCTCCGCGAGCACCTGCCCCGCGTACCGCTCCACGACGCCTCCCCTGCGTATGTGCCGCGCCGGACCCGCACGGGCCCGGCGTACCCCCACGGGCGCCCGCCGGACCGCCCGCCCCGGGCCCGCACCCCGCGGGCCCGAACAGCCTTGTGAATCTCACGATACGTGCCCGGGGCGGGGGCCGCGGCCCGCTCCGGGCGAACGCGCCGCGCCGTCAGTCCTTGATGGCGAACGTCGCGAAGGCGGTGTCCCGCAGCTTCTTGCACTCCGCGTCCGACCAGGCGTCCGCCTCGCAGGTGATCATGATCGCGTAGCCGTGGTCGTCGTCCGCGCGGAAACCGCGGTTGAGCACCCGCACCTTCTGCCCGTGCGAGCTGCGGGTGAACGACCAGTCGGCGACCGTCGGGTAACCCCGCCAGTCCACCGGCTTGATGGCGATGCGGTGGTAGCCGGGCGTCGAACCGCGCACCGCGGACTCCTGGCTCCGCCAGGCGGCCGCCGCGTCCTTGCCGGGCGAGGCGTTGTAGTCGATCTGGATCCGCGGGAAGCCGTCGGAGTCCTTGCCGAAGATGGCGCCGGAGTTCTGCCCCGCGGTGGCGATACGGCGCCAGCCCTCGGGCATCGCCACCCGGAAGTGGAAGTCGCCGTTGGTGACGTTCGCGTACCCGTCGGGCAGCGCGTCCTTCCCGCCGCCGTCCTTGCCGTCGTCCTTCGCGCCGCCGGAGCCGGGCGTTGACGGCGCGTCACCGGACGGGGAGCCCTTGCCGCCGTCCGGGGTCCCGCCGCCCGAGGCGTGCGTCTGCGCCGCCGTCGCCTCGATGTCCTTGCCCGCGGCCGCGCCCTTGCCGGAGTCGCCGCCGGACAGCGCGAACCCGAGGATCGCGGCCAGCACGGCGAGCGCCACGACCACCGCGATGATGACGAGCGTGCGGCGCGGCACCACATCGGTGACCGAGGCCCGCGGCGGCCGACCGCCGCCCGCGCCGGTACCGGAACCCGCGCCGGACCCCGCGCCGTTCCGTGCCGCGGCCGCCTTCGACGCCGCCGATGAAGCCGCCGACGAAGCCGAGGACGCCGCCGACGCCGCGGCCGCGCGCACCGTCTTCAGCGCGTCACGCATCCGCTCCTTGGCCGCCTCGCTGTCGAAGCCCGGCCGGTCGCCCGCCGTCTTCCCGGGCGCGCCGCCCTTGGCCGTACCGCTCCCGGCGGCCGGCTTCGCCGCGGCCGGAGCCGACGCGGGCGAGGCGGGCGACGCGGCCGCCTTCGGCGGGGCCTTCGGCTTCTTCGGCCTGGGACGGGCCGGCTTCGGCGCCGCCTTCGGCTTCGCCACCGGCCGCGGCGGCGCCTCCTCGGGCACCACCGGCAGCGTCATCGCCCGCGTCGCGTCGAGCGGCGGCTCGCTCTCCTCCGGGCCGTGCGCGACCTTCTCCAGCAGCACCCGCGCCCCGGCGTCGTCCAACCGCCCGTCCGGGTCCTTGACCAGCAGTCCGAGGATCACGTCCGCCAGCGCGCCGGCGTGCTTGGGCGGCTCGACCGGCTCGGTCATCACCGCCGTCAGCGTCGCGATGGCCGACCCCTTGTCGTACGGCGGTACGCCCTCGACGCAGGCGTACAGCAGACCGCCCAGGGACCACAGGTCGGCGGGCGGGCCCGGCTTCTGGCCGCGGGCCCGCTCCGGTGAGATGTACGAGGGGGCGCCGACGAGCATGCCGGTGGACGTCACCGACGGGTCGCCCTCGACCTGCGCGATACCGAAGTCGGTCAGCACCACCCGGCCGTCGTCCGACATCAGGACGTTGGAGGGCTTCACATCGCGGTGCAGGATGCCCTCGCGGTGCGCGGCGCGCAGCACGTCGAGGACGGCGAGGCCCACCTCGGCGGCGCGGCGGGTGGTGAGCGGACCGTCGTCGCGCACCAGTTCGGCGAGGGAACGCCCCTCGACCAGCTCCATGACGATCCACGGCCGGTCGTCCTCGTCGACCACGTCGTAGACGGTCACCGCGCCGTTGTTGCGGATCCGGGCGATCGCCTTGGCCTCGCGCAACGTGCGGGTGATCAGGCGGCGCTTCTCGTCCTCCTCCACGCCGCCGGGGAAGCGCAGCTCCTTGACCGCGACCGTGCGGCCCAGCACCTCGTCGCGCGCCCGCCAGACGGTGCCCATGCCGCCGCGGCCGAGGACTCCGGCGAGCCGGTACCGGCCGGCGAGCAGCCTGCCCTCCTTGCCGTCCATCTCGACCTCGTCGCCCACTGAATCCCCTCTGCAATCCAGCCGAGTTGGCAGCCCCGATTCCCATCGGCGCCAAACTGGTCAACTCGGACAACCCACCCTGGCAGAGCCTTCATTCTCTCTCATCCGCGGGGGTGCGGAAGGCCCGGGGCCGTGACGTACAGTGCCGCGCGCACCCGCCTTGACGGCCCGACGGACGGGAGTCCCGATGACGACGCGACGGCCGCGCCCCACCCCCGTGGACGCCGCCCGGCGCCCGCCCGCACGCCCCGCGCGCCGCCGCCCGCCCGCCGCGCGCCCCCTCCTCGCGGCGGCGCTCGCCCTGGCCTGTCTGCTGCTCACCGCCTGTACGCCGCGCCACTACCACCTGCTGGGGCCGCTCACGGTGCCCCGCCCGCCCGACACGACGGGCCCGGCGCTGCGTGCCCTGGTCGCCGCGGGCGCCCCCGGCGCCGCCTCCCTGGTCACCCGGCGGGGGACGTTCGCCGCCGCCCGCTACTCCACCGCCGGCGTCTCCGACCTGCGCACCCGCCGCCCCATGAACCGCGACGACCGCTTCCGGGCGGGCAGTCTCACCAAGACGCTGGTCGCCACCGTCGTCCTCCAGCTCGCCGCCGAGCGGCGGCTGGCCCTGGACGACACCGCGGCCCGGCTGCTGACGACCGGCCACGGACCGCCGCCGGGCCTGCCCCGCTCTGCGCCGGCCCCGCTCTCCCGGGTGACGGTCCGCCAGCTCCTCGCCCACACCAGCGGCCTGTTCAACTACACCGCCGACCCGGCCCTCGCCCGCGACCTGAGCGGCCCCGGCTTCGCCGCCCACCGCTACGACACCCACACCCCGGCCGAGCTGCTGCGCCGCGCCCTGCGCCACCCGCCGACCGCCGCCCCCGGCGCCCGCTACGCCTACTCCAACACCAACTACCTCGCCCTCGGCCTGATCGTCGAGGCGGTCACCGGGCACCGCTACGCCGACGAGATCCGCCGCCGGATCCTCGTCCCCGTCGGCCTGACCGGCACCAGCTTCCCCGGTACCCGTACCGCCCTGCCCCGCCCGCACGGCCGCGGCTACGCCGGCACCGGCCCCCGGCGGACGGACGCCACCGACCTCAACCCCAGCTGGGCCGGGCCCGCCGGGGAGATGGTCACCACCCTCGACGACCTCAACCTCTTCTTCGCCGCGCTCCTCGGCGGCCGGCTGCTCCCCGCCCGCGAGATGGCCGAACTCCGCGACGAGCGCGCCACCCGGGGCGCCTACGGTCTGGGCCTCTACCCCACCCGGCTGCCCTGCGGGGTGACGGTCTGGGGCCACAGCGGCGACATCCCCGGCTCGTACGCCCGCACCGCCGCCTCGGCCGACGGCCGCCACCTCGTCAGCTACCACCTCAACACCGACGCCCTCGGCCCCCGGGCCGACGACGGCACCGTTCTGTCCGCGGAGTTCTGCCCGAAACCGGGCGCGGGGGCCGGCTCCGGGACGGGACCGGGCTCCGGCGCGGAGCCGAGCCCGACACCGAGTCAGGATCCGGGCACGGCAGCGGACGACGCCGCCACCGGTACGGACAGGGCCCCCGGCGCGGACAGAGCTCCCGGCGCGGCAACGGGCGCGCCGCGGGCCGCCGCCCTCGCCGCGCCCGTACCTGGGCCCTCCGCCGCGCCCGCCGCCGGAGCCCGGAGAGCCACCGCCCGGGGAACCGCCCCGGGAGCGCCCCGGCACGCCGTCTACAGCGGCACGATGTCCGGTGCGCCCAGCCGCGCCGCGTCGGCCGTCAGATCGTCGGGCTGACGCTGCGATTCGCGCTCCGCCTCGACCCGCTTCTCGTAGTGCGCGACCTCCTTGTCGACCTGGGCGGCGTCCCAACCCAGCGCCGGGGCCATCAGCTCCGCCGCCTCGCGGGCACAGCGGGTGCCGCGGTCGAAGGTCTCGATGGAGATGCGGGTGCGCCGGGTGAGGACGTCGTCGAGGTGGCGGGCGCCCTCGTGGGTGCAGGCGTACACCACCTCGGCGCGGAGGTAGTCCTCCGCGCCGGTCAGCGGCTCGCCCAGCGTCGGATCGGCCACCACCAGCTCCAGGACCTCCTCGGTCAGCGAGCCGTAACGGTTCAGCAGATGCTCGACGCGGGCCGGGTGCAGTCCGGAGCGGGCCGCGATCCGGGCGCGCGCGTTCCACAGCGCCTTGTACCCCTCGGCGCCGAGCAGCGGCACGTCCTCGGTGACGCACTCCGCCACCCGCTGGTCGAGCCCGTGCACCGCCTCGTCCACCGCGTCCTTCGCCATCACCCGGTACGTCGTGTACTTACCGCCCGCCACCACGACGAGCCCCGGCACCGGGTGCGCGACGGTGTGCTCCCGCGAGAGCTTGCTCGTCGCATCCGACTCCCCGGCCAGCAGCGGCCGCAGACCGGCGTAGACGCCCTCGACGTCGTCCCTGGTCAGCGGGGTGGCGAGGACGGAGTTCACATGCTCCAGCAGATAGTCGATGTCCGCGCTGGAGGCCGCCGGATGCGCCTTGTCGAGGTCCCAGTCGGTGTCGGTGGTGCCGATGATCCAGTGCCGCCCCCAGGGGATGACGAAGAGCACGCTCTTCTCGGTGCGCAGGATCAGCCCGGTCGTGGAGTGGATGCGGTCCTTGGGGACGACCAGATGGATGCCCTTGGAGGCGCGGACGTGGAACTGCCCGCGCTCGTTGATCAGCCCCTGGGTGTCGTCGGTCCACACCCCGGTGGCGTTGACGACCTGCCGGGCCCGCACCTCGTACGTCCCGCCCGACTCGACGTCCTCGACCCGCGCGCCCACCACCCGCTCGCCCTCCCGCAGGAAGGCCACCACCCGCGCGCCGTTGGCGACCGCCGCGCCGTACGACGCGGCGGTACGCACCAGCGTCTCGACGAACCGTGCGTCGTCCATCTGCGCGTCGTAGTACTGCAACGCCCCCACCAGCGCGTCCTTGCGCAGACAGGGCGCGACCCGCAGCGCCCGCTTGTGGGAGAGGTGCCGGTGGACGGGCAGCCCGCGACCGTGGCCGGACGAGAGCGACATCGCGTCGTAGAGCGCCACACCGGAGCCGGCGTAGAAGCGCTCCCAGACGTGGTGCTGGAGCGGGTAGAGGAACGGCACGGGTTTGACCAGGTGCGGGGCGAGCCGCTCCAGCAGCAGCCCGCGCTCCTTGAGCGCCTCGCGGACCAGCGCGAAGTCGAGCATCTCCAGATACCGCAGTCCGCCGTGGATGAGCTTGCTGGAGCGGCTGGAGGTGCCCGCCGCCCAGTCGCGTGCCTCGACGAGCCCGGTGGCGAGCCCGCGGGTCGCCGCGTCGAGCGCGGTGCCGGCGCCGACGACGCCGCCGCCGACCACCAGAATGTCGAGTTCCCGTTCGGCCATCCGGGCGAGCGCCTCGGCGCGCTGCACCGGTCCCAGGGTCGCTGTCTTCACCACTGCCTCCCACTGTGATCGGGGCCACACCCCCGTCGGTCGATTCTGTCCGCGCGGCGCGCCGCTGTCCCCTCGCGCGCCTGCACCGGAAGGGCCGGACGCCGCGCGGCGTCCGGGTGAACGACGGGATCCCGACGCGGCCCCTGCCGCCACCGGCGGCAACACCCCGCCACCTTGATCCACCAATTCCCATTCTGCGGCAAATGTCCACTTAGTCTACTTATGCGTCAATCCGAATCGCTCGGGAAGGGCGGCAGCAGCATGCCCGCAGACCTCGCCGTCATCGGCCTCGGCCACCTCGGACTCCCCCTCGCCCAGGCCGCCACCGCGGCCGGCGTCACCACCGTCGGCTACACCCCCGGTCCGCGCACCGCCCCGCCCACCACCGACGGCCCGCTCACCGCCACCGAACTCCGCCGGCTGACCGCCGCCGGATTCCGCACCACCACCGACCCCGCCGCCCTCGGCCGGGTCCGCACCGCCGTCATCTGCGCCCCCACCCCGCTCGGCCCCGACCGCGCCATCGACCTCACCGCCGTCACCGACGCGGCCCGCACCCTCGCCGCCCACCTGCGCCCGCACACCACCGTCATCCTCGAATCCGCCGCCTACCCCGGCACCACCGAGGACGTCCTGCGCCCCCTCCTGGAGGACGGCTCCGGCCTCACCGCCGGCCGCGACTTCCACCTCGCCTGCTCCCCCGCCCGCCACGACCCCGGCAACCGCACCCACCGGTACGCCAACATCCCCAAGGTCATCGGCGGCCTCACCCCCGCCTGCACCGAAGCCGCCGCCGCCTTCTACGGCCGCCTCACCGACAAGGTCGTCCGTGCCCGCGGCCCCCGCGAGGCCGAGACCACCGGCCTGCTGGAGACCAACTACCGCCACCTCAACATCGCCCTGATGAACGAGATGGCCGTCTTCTGCCACGACATCGGCGTCGACCTCTGGGACGTCATCCGCTGCGCCGAGACCAAACCGTTCGGCTTCCAGGCGTTCCGCCCCGGCCCCGGCGTCGGCGGCCACGCCGCCCCCGTCGACCCCAACTACCTCGCCTACCAGGGCCGTTCCCTCGGCTACCCGCTCCGTATGGTGGAACTGGCCCAGGAGGTCAACGACCGCATGCCCGGCTACATCGCCCGGCGCTGCGCCACCCTCCTCAACGAGCACGGGAAATCCGCCCGCGGCGCCCGCGTCCTGCTCCTCGGCGTCACCTACAAACCCGACATCGGCGACCAGGAAGGCGCCCCCGCCCGCGAGATCGCCGCCCGCCTGCGGGAACTCGGCGCCCACCTCACGTACCACGACCCGTACGTCCCCCACTGGACCGTCCTCGACCACCCCGTCCCCCGCGCCGGCTGTCTCCACGAGGCCGCCGCCGCGGCCGATCTGACGGTCCTGCTCCAGCCGCACCGGACCTACGACCTCCAGGGCCTGTCCGTGAAGGCGCAACTCCTGCTCGACACCCGCGGCGCCACCCCCGCCGGCGCGGCCCACCGGCTCTGACCGGGCCGGCGCCGCGCCCCCGGACATGCGGAAGGGCCCGGCCCACCGTGCTGGTGGTCCGGGCCCTTCGCGTCCGCCGTACGGGTCAGCGCCGGCCGCGCTGCGACGGATCGACCGTCACCTCGACCCGCTGGAACTCCTTCAGCTCGGAGTAGCCGGTCGTCGCCATCGCCCGGCGCAGCGCGCCGAAGAAGTTCATCGAACCGTCGGGCGTGGTCGACGGGCCGAGCAGCACCTCCTCGGTGGTGCCGACCGCACCGAGGTCCACCCGCTTGCCGCGCGGCACGTCCTCGTGGACCGCCTCCATGCCCCAGTGGTGGCCGCGACCGGGCGCGTCCGTCGCACGGGCCAGCGGCGAGCCCATCATCACGGCGTCCGCACCGCAGGCGATGGCCTTCGGCAGGTCGCCGGAGAAACCCACCCCGCCGTCGGCGATGACGTGCACGTACCGGCCGCCGGACTCATCCATGTAGTCCCGCCGCGCCGCCGCGACATCCGCCACCGCCGTCGCCATCGGCACCTGGATGCCCAGCACGTTACGGGTGGTGTGCGCCGCCCCGCCGCCGAAGCCGACCAGCACACCGGCGGCGCCGGTCCGCATCAGGTGCAGCGCCGCGGTGTACGTGGCGCAGCCGCCGACGATCACCGGCACGTCCAGCTCGTAGATGAACTGCTTGAGGTTGAGCGGCTCCGCCGCCGACGAGACGTGCTCGGCGGAGACCGTCGTCCCGCGGATCACGAAGATGTCGACCCCGGCGTCCACCACGGCCTGCGAGAACTGCGCGGTGCGCTGCGGCGACAGCGCGGCGGCGGTGACGACACCGGAGTCGCGCACCTCCTTGATGCGCTGCCCGATCAGCTCCTCCTTGATCGGCGCGGCGTAGATCTCCTGCATCCGCTTGGTGGCCGCGTCACCGTCCAGCTCACCGATCTCGGCGAGCAGCGGCTCCGGGTCCTCGTAGCGGGTCCACAGACCCTCCAGGTTGAGCACGCCCAGGCCACCCAGCTCACCGATGCGGATGGCGGTCCGCGGCGAGACCACGGAGTCCATCGGCGCCGCCAGGAACGGCAGCTCGAAACGGTAGGCGTCGATCTGCCAGGCGATCGAGACCTCCTTCGGGTCGCGGGTGCGGCGACTCGGTACGACGGCGATGTCGTCGAAGGCGTATGCCCGGCGGCCGCGCTTGCCGCGCCCGATCTCGATCTCAGTCACGTGTGTGGCCTTTCCCTCTACGTATGCGGTTCAAGTATCCCCGACACGGCAAAACCCGCGGCCGGGGCACCGGCCGCGGGTTTCACGGTAGGGGCGTCAGCGCCGCGAGCAGTTCGGCGCTTCCGTCGTCATCTGACTCCATCCCCCGGGGGACGACCCCCGGACCCCCGGCCGGGGCCCGCTCAGCGCCGCGAGTAGTTCGGCGCTTCCGTCGTCATCTGGATGTCGTGCGGGTGGCTCTCCTTGAGGCCCGCGGCGGTGATGCGGACGAAGTGGCCCTTGTCCTTCAGCTCCTGGATGTCGGCGGAGCCGACGTAGCCCATCGAGGCGCGCAGACCGCCGACGAGCTGGTGGGCCACCGAGGCGAGCGGGCCGCGGTAGGGCACCTGACCCTCGATGCCCTCGGGCACCAGCTTGTCCTCGGAGAGGACGTTGTCCTGGAAGTAGCGGTCCTTGGAGAAGGAACGCGCCTGGCCACGCGACTGCATCGCACCCAGCGAGCCCATACCGCGGTACGACTTGAACTGCTTGCCGTTGATGAAGACCATCTCGCCGGGCGACTCCTCGCAACCGGCCAGCAGCGAGCCCAGCATCACGGTGTCCGCGCCCGCCGCGATCGCCTTGGCGATGTCACCGGAGAACTGCAGACCGCCGTCGCCGATCAGCGGCACCCCGGCCGCGTGCGCCGCCTGCGCCGCCTCGTAGATCGCGGTGACCTGCGGCACGCCGACACCGGCGACCACCCGGGTGGTGCAGATCGAACCGGGGCCGACACCGACCTTGATGCCGTCCGCACCCGCGTCGATCAGCGCCTGCGCGCCGTCCCGCGTCGCGACGTTGCCGCCCACGACGTCGACGCTGATGTTGGACTTCACCTTGGCGATCATGTCGAGGATGCCGCGGCTGTGACCGTGCGCGCTGTCGATGACGAGGAAGTCCGCACCGGCCTCGACGAGCGCCTGCGCCCGCTCGTACGCGGCGTCGCCCACGCCGACCGCCGCACCGACGACCAGCCGGCCCTCGGCGTCCTTCGCGGCGTTCGGGTACTTCTCCGCCTTGACGAAGTCCTTGACCGTGATCAGGCCCTTGAGGACGCCCGCGTCGTCGACCAGCGGCAGCTTCTCGATCTTGTGGCGGCGCAGCAGCTCGACGGCGTCCTCGCCCGAGATGCCGACCTTGCCGGTGACCAGCGGCATCGGCGTCATGACCTCACGGACCTGACGGCTGCGGTCCATCTCGAAGGCCATGTCGCGGTTGGTGACGATGCCCAGCAGCTTCCCCGCCGCGTCGGTCACCGGCACACCCGAGATCCGGAACTTCGCACAGAGCGCGTCGGCCTCGGCGAGCGTGGCGTCGGGCCGGACCGTGATCGGGTCGGTGACCATGCCGGACTCGGAGCGCTTGACCAGATCGACCTGGTTGGCCTGGTCCTCGATGGAGAGATTGCGGTGCAGCACACCGGCGCCGCCCTGACGCGCCATGGCGATCGCCATCCGCGCCTCGGTGACCTTGTCCATCGCCGCCGAGAGCAGCGGAATGTTCACGCGTACGTTCCGCGAGACCCGGGAGGCGGTGCTGACCGCGTTGGGCAGCACCTCCGACGCGCCGGGCAGCAGCAGAACGTCGTCGTACGTCAGCCCCAGCATGGCGAATTTGGCGGGCATACCGTCGACGTTGTCACTCATGACACCTTCCCCAATGCTCTTGCCTCAGCGCGGACGTCCATGCTAACGGCCTGGAGTGGTGTCTCATTCCACGAGAGATGAGGGCCTCGTCACCCGTACATTCCTACGTCCACATCCGGCCATTGGCGTACGGTTCGCCCCGCCGCGCACGGGCCTACTGCTCGGCGAGCGCCCGCAGCCGGCTCAGCGCCCGGTGCTGCGCGACGCGCACCGCGCCCGGCGACATCCCGAGCATCTGCCCGGTCTCCTCCGCCGTCAGCCCGACGGCGACCCGCAACAACACCAGCTCCCGCTGATTCTCCGGCAGATTGGCCAGCAGCTTCTTCGCCCAGGCGGCATCACTGCTCAGCAGCGCCCGCTCCTCGGGCCCCAGCGAATCGTCCGGCTGCTCGGGCATCTCGTCGGACGGCACCGCCGTACTCCCGGGCCCGCGCATCGCGGCCCGCTGGAGATCGGCGACCTTGTGCCCCGCGATGGCGAAGACGAACGCCTCGAAGGGCTTCCCGGTGTCGCGGTAGCGCGGCAGCGCGCAGAGCACCGCGACACAGACCTCCTGCGCCAGATCCTCGACGAAGTGCCGGGCGTCCCCGGGCAACCGGGAGAGACGTGTCCGGCAGTAGCGCAGCGCCAGCGGATGCACATGGGCCAGCAGATCGTGCGTGGCCCGTTGGTCCCCTTCGACTGCGCGTGCAACGAGATCACCGATCTCCTGCTTGCCGTCATCGCGCATCGGTCCATGGTGCCCTGGCGCGGGACCGCCCTTGGCACCGCCCTCGTCGTTGTGCACTGAACCGTTACGAGCCGCCGCGTTAGCACGCACGTCCCACGCCTCCCCCGATCGGGTTGTGCCCATGCCGACGTCGAGTCCTCGCCGGTAGCGTGTATCCGTGCCGTGAGGCATCGGGTAAGGCTTGTCCGTCATGAGGTCTCTTCTTGGCCGAGTGAGAAGCCCCGGCCTCCGCCGGGGAGGAGTCACACGTCAAGGATGCGGCATCCCGTGACGTTTCGGCGTCCAAGGGTTGCCCACACCGCTCACGGACCACCCCGCCGCCCGAGGTACAGGGCACCGGCCGACGACCGCCCCCGAAGCCCGGCGCGAGCCGCCGCCCGTACGGCAGCGCTCCCCCGCACGGCCCGCACCGCGCCATCCGCCGCACATGTGGCAAGAGGGCCACGGCGCTCACCTCTCCTGCCGGAGAAGCCGCCGTGACCCCGATCACCGGTAGGTCAGCGCACCAGACCCCAGCGGAACCCCAGGGCCACCGCATGGGCGCGGTCCGAGGCGCCGAGCTTCTTGAACAGCCGCCGGGCGTGGGTCTTGACCGTGTCCTCGGAGAGGAACAGCTCGCGGCCGATCTCGGCGTTCGACCGGCCGTGGCTCATGCCCTCCAGCACCTGGATCTCCCGGGCGGTGAGCGTCGGGGCGGCCCCCATCTCGGCGGAGCGCAGCCGTCGCGGCGCGAGCCGCCACGTCGGGTCCGCGAGCGCCTGGGTGACCGTGGCCCGCAGCTCGGCGCGGGAGGCGTCCTTGTGCAGATAGCCGCGGGCACCGGCGGCGACCGCGAGGGCCACACCGTCCAGGTCCTCGGCCACCGTGAGCATGATGATGCGGGCGCCCGGGTCGGCGGACAGCAGCCGGCGCACCGTCTCCACACCGCCCAGACCGGGCATGCGCACGTCCATCAGAATCAGATCCGAGCGATCGGCACCCCAGCGGCGGAGGACTTCCTCGCCGTTGGCGGCCGTCGTCACGCGCTCGACGCCGGGAACGGTCGCAACCGCCCGGCGGAGCGCTTCTCGGGCAAGCGGGGAGTCGTCGCAGACGAGGACAGAAGTCATGACTGTCCCCCGCGGCTCTCACAGCTGCTGCGCGTCACCTTGAGCCTCCAGGCTGGTACGTATCGTCACCTGTGCGCTTGACGGGCTCGGACACCTGCCCGACCACTACTCCGCCAACCGCTTTCGCACACTCAACGACGGTCACTCGAAAGAGTTACGGGTTCGAGCATCGAATTCGGCACGCTGCGTGAGGGTCCGGATACGCAGACGGACACGGTTCTTCGCGAGCGACCATCCGCCCCGCATGAACCCTATGCCCTATTTGGCTCTCTTCCTTCCATTTTCCGGCGATCTGCGGCTAGATTCGCAATGAGTCATATTTACATCTACTTACACAGTAGATGTACCGTCGTCACCACCGAGCCCGATACAGCAATCGCTTCGAGGGGACACGCAATGGCAGATTTCTCCCGCCTCCCGGGCCCGAACGCAGACCTCTGGGACTGGCAGCTGCTGGCAGCCTGCCGCGGCGTGGACAGTTCGCTGTTCTTCCACCCCGAAGGGGAACGCGGTGCCGCCCGCAGTGCGCGTGAGACATCGGCGAAGGAGGTCTGCATGCGCTGCCCCGTACGGGCCGAATGCGCGGCGCATGCGCTGGCCGTCCGCGAGCCCTACGGGGTCTGGGGCGGCCTGACCGAGGACGAACGCGAGGAGCTGATGGGCCGGGCGCGGCACCGGATGGTCCCCGCGACCACGCTGGTGGGCCACGCGAGCACCCGGAGCGGCTGACACCGGACGGCGGAACCGGTCAGCAGAAACGTTCCTCCATGGGCGTGGCCTCGCCTCGGCCAGGGGTGTGGTCATGCCGCGTACCAGCGGCCGGAGGGCGGAAACCCGGCCGCGTACCGCCGTGCCGTCAGCGGGCCGCAGCGCGCTCCAGCTGATCGAGCATCGCGCCGACGGCCGGGACCCGTGCGAGGTCCGGCAGGGTGAGGGCGACGATCTCGCGGTGCACGGCAGGCTCCAGGCGGAGGGTGCGCGCGCCCTTGGGGCGGACCGAGGCGAGGGTCAGCTCGGGCAGGGCGGCGACGCCGAGACCCGCGCCGACCAGGCCGATCACCGCCGGGTAGTCATCGGTGGCGAAGTCGATGCGCGGGGTGAAACCGGCGTTCTCGCAGACCTCGACCAGATGCGTACGGCAGCGGGGGCAGCCGGCGATCCACGGCTCGTCGGCGAGGTCGCCGAAGGCGGCGGAGCCGGTGGCGGCGAGGCGGTGGCCCTCGGGTACCAGGCCCACCAGGCGGTCGGTGAGGACCGGGCGGACGACGAGGTCGTCCCAGTCGGCGCAGCCCTCCGGGGCAGCGGCGCGCGCCTCCGGGTAGCGGAAGGTCAGCGCGATCTCGCAGTCACCGTTGCGCAGCATCTCGATCGAGCGGGGCGGCTCGGCCTCGTCCAGGGAGACGCGGGTGCGCGGGTGGGCGGCGCGCATGGCGGCCAGCGCGGTGGGCACCAGCGTCGAGCTGCCGGAGGGGAAGGAAACCAGGCGGACGCGGCCGGCGCGGAGCCCCGCGATGGCGGCGACCTCCTCCTCCGCCGCGGTGAGCCCGGCGAGGATGCCGACGGCGTGCCGTACGAGCGCCTCGCCCGCCTGGGTCAGCCGCATCTCGCGGCCGGTACGGATCAGCAGCGGGGTGCCCGCCGACTGCTCCAGGGCCTTCATCTGCTGGCTGACGGCCGGCTGGGTGCAGCCCAGCTCACGGGCGGCGGCGGAGAACGAACCGGTACGGGCGACCTCCCGCAGCACGCGGAGATGGCGAGCCTCGATCATGGAGCCAGTATAAGTCACGCTTGGAGGTAAGAGGAAAATAAGAGATGCGCCTTTGAAGGCGTGCGCCGCGCCCGTTCCCGCCCTCCGCTCCCGTTCCGGCCCGGGAAATGCCGTACGAGGGCTTTGGGCGGAAGGGTCCGGGGCGAGGGTGACAGGCATTCGTACGGGTGGCCGGACGGGTGCGTTCATGTCATCCGGGGCGGATAGCGTGCCCGCATGACGACTGCATTGATCACGGGAGCGACCTCGGGCATCGGGGCGGCGTTCGCCCGGCGCCTCGCGCACGACGGCCACAACCTCGTCCTGGTGGCACGCGACGAGAAGCGGCTGCACCGGCAGGCGACCGAACTGCACGACCTGCACGGAATCGAGGCGAGCGTACTGAGCGCCGATCTGGCCACGGAGGACGGCATCGCCGCGGTCGAGGAGCGGCTCGGCGACCGGACGCACCCCGTGGACCTGTTGATCAACAACGCGGGCTTCGGCAACAAGGGCGAGTACCTGGACGTCCCGATGGCCGATGAGCTGGCGATGCTCAAGGTGCACTGCGAGGCGGTGCTGCGGCTGACCACGACGGCGGTGCGCGGGATGCGGGAGCGGCGGCGCGGCGGGGTCGTCAACGTCGCCTCCGTCGCGGCGTTCGTGCCGAGCGGCACCTACGGGGCGAGCAAGGCGTGGGTGGTGCAGTTCACGCAGGGCGCGGCGCGGGACCTGGCGGGCACCGGGGTGCGGCTGATGGCGCTGTGCCCCGGCTTCGTCCGGACGGAGTTCCACCAGCGGGCCGAACTGCGCACCGACAACATCCCCGGCTGGATGTGGCTGGACGCGGACAAGCTGGTCGACGCCGCGATGCAGGACCTGGCCCGCGGCCGCGCTCTCTCCATCCCCGACCCCCGCTACAAGGCCCTGATGGGCGCCGTGAAGCTGACCCCGCGCAGCGTCCTGAGCGGCCTGACCTCGCGTACGGGCCGGAAGTTCGGGCCGAAGTAGCGGACACGGCGGGCCGGGACCGGGGTACGCCGCGACGGCTCGCGCTCCGGCCGGGCCGGCGGGTGCGGGGGCGTGCGTGCCGCTCCGGCCCGGCGGGCGCGGCCGCCACCGGATCAGCGGGCCCCGCGCACCGCGGTTCCGCGCGTCGCCGTTACGCCTCGATGTCGTATTCCAGGACGTACGCGGACGAGTCCAGGATCATCTCGTTGACCTCGACGGGACGGCCGCCGTCCGTGAAGGCGGTGCGGACGATGACGATCACGGGCGTCCCGGCGCCGAGGCTCAGCCGGTCCGCCTCGTCCCGGGACGGCATCCGGCTGCGGATCTCCTCCCGGAAGCGCACCGGTTCACAGCCCAGTTCGGCCAGGCGGGCGTAGACGCCGCCGGGCCCGGTGTCCTCCTGGACGATCGCCGAACCGGCCACCGGAGCGGCGGGCAGATAGCTGGTGGCCAGCAGTACCGGTTTGCCGTCGAGGACGAACCGGCGGCGGCGCACGCACACCGCCTCGTGCGACTCGATCCCGAGCACGTCCGTGACGGCGGCGGGCGCCGGTTCCTCGCCGACGACGAGCTGATCGACGACCAGCTCCCGCCCTTCGGCGTCGGCCGACCAGATGGAGCGCCCTTCACCCCACTGCTCCCGCGCGAGCCGCTGGACGCCGCGGCGGCGTAGGGGGCGGAAGCGGGGTGTCTCGGCGCCGCGCTGCCCCTCCGGCCGGCGGCCGTCACCGTTGACGGTCATACGCGCTCCTCGCTGATCGCTGGGGAATGGGTCCCGACAGTACGACGACGGCCCCCGTTTCCGGGGACCGCCCGTCTGCTTGGGTGACTGCGCAACGCCCGTCAGATAACCGGGAACTCCCCACCCCTGACGGCGGAAACGAACGACGACCAACCGCCGACCGGGAAGACCAACGCGGGCCCCTGCGGAGCCTTGGAGTCTCGGACGGCGATGGCCGCGTACACGGTGCCGGTCAGGTCAGCGGTCTCCACACACTGTGATTCGCCGCCTGCGCTGTAGGAGGACTTCTTCCAGACGGCTCCTTCGAGCGCTAGGGCCATGAGGGCGCGTCCGTTCTTCGTGGTCACTTGTGCAGTCCTTCCAGATATTCGTTGAGGAGATCCCGTGACTTGTCGACGGAGAGCGCGATGGAAGCTATGGCGTTGAACTCCGTACTCAGCAGGTCGACTTGCTTCGCATCATCCGTGTGACTACCGCCCAAAGTGCTGTCGATGCTGGCCACCGTTGCCCACGGGTGTCGGTACGAGAGGATGGCCATGCCGCTGGCCCCATACGTCGGGTGCGCGGTGAGCGGGATGAGCTGAAGCTCGACGTTCGACATCTCCGAGGCATCGAGGAGCTTGCGAATCTGGTCCCGCATGACCGCAGGCCCTGACTCGAACTGAGCGTGCAGCGCTGACTCGGGAACAAGCGCGTGGAGCTTGGTTGCACTACTGAGGACGGCCTGTCGTGCCATCCGGATCGAAACCAGCGTCTCAGCGTGCGCCGCGGACTCCGTGGTAGGGGCCCGCGTGATCATCTCCCGAACGTATCCGGGCGACTGAAGCGGACCGGGCACGACCACCGGATGCTGGATGCGGATCGTCTGCGCTTCGGCTTCCAGCTCGATGAAGTCGAGGTAGTTCTGACCGATGCGGTCGGCGTAGGCCGCCCACCAGCCTCCGCCGATCGGCTCCTCAGCCGCCTTAGCGACTTCCTCCACACCAGCCGGGTCACCGACGCCCAACTTGGCGCACAGGCTCCGCACTTCATCACCCGAGATCCGGTACGTGCCGCGCTCGATGCGACTGAGGCGGGTGGTGTCCCAACCCATGAGCTTGGCCGCATCGCCGGACTTCATGGAGCCACGCCAGCGACGCAACTGACCGCCAACTCTGCGCCGTTTGATAGTCGGTGTCGCTCGCTTCTGCGCCATGGTCGCAGTTTGGCACGTCGTTGACCACGCTGGCGACTGAGACAGATGTTCCACCCTTTTGGCAATGCGTGCGCCACTGTTGCATTCAGACCGCCAAAAGGAGCACAGCGGGTGCGGGCCGGAAAGCAGCCAGTGACCATGGCGCCTCCCCCCTCGCTGGCTGGCGCCGTAAAGCTTCCAGAGAACGGCGACGCCTCCGAGCACTGCGAAACAGAACTCGCCGCATGAGAAGACCCCCGCGACGCTGCTGAGCGGCGACCGTCCGGGGGCGTGGCCCTCAACCCCATGGAGGTTGACGACAGTGCTGCACCTTATCCGAACGATCTTCGAAACCTTGACGGCCCGACTACTGCCCGCCCAGGGCTGCCACCGGGCCGCAGACCCGTGTCCCGTGAGGCACCAGGTTGAGGCTCCGCCCGCACATCCTGCGCTCGTACCCTCCCCCGCACCGCGCTGCGAGGACGTCCCCCTGGTACGCCCCTACGTCCTCACTCCCTCGGAGCGGCGGCAGGAACACCGCGTACAGCGGACACGGCGGCGCCAGCTGTGGTCGACGGCGCACGGTGCCGTCGGAGCGAACCTGCTCCGCGGAGGGGCGGTGACCGCCCGATGAACTCCATGGACCACGCCCGGCTGCTGCCGTGGACCAGTCCCGACGGAAAGCCGTCCTACCTCATCGGCGGCACGGGGACCGGGTACGTCTCGCGGCTCGCCGACCGGATGGAGGCGGAGCAGATGGAGGCGGCGGCGGCGCTCATCGAGGAGGCCCGCCGCACGCTCGGCTCCTGTGCGTGGACGCCCGGCGAAATCCACCTGTTGGCCTACGACTTGAGCGATGCGCTGACCAAGGTGCACCGGGTGTCGGAGAGCCGGGGTGGCCGCTTGCGGCAGATGGCGGACGACCTCGACGCGGAGGACGGCGGCGGGGGCGGCGCTTCAGCTGCCTGACGCGGGACCCGATCCCGTACCCGCTCGGCGCCTCCGGACACACCGCGAGGCCCGGCCCCCCATCGGGGACCGGGCCTCGCGTCGCGCTACCGGCGCGGCCTGTTGAGGGCCGGGTCAGTGGGCGTGGCCGTGGCCGTGGCCGGCCTCGGCGGGCTCCTCCTCGGCGGGCTTCTCGACGACCAGGGTCTCGGTCGTCAGGAGCAGCGAGGCGATGGAGGCGGCGTTCTCCAGGGCGGAGCGGGTGACCTTGACCGGGTCGATGACGCCGGCCTTGACCAGGTCGCCGTACTCGCCGGTGGCGGCGTTGAAGCCCTGGCCCTTGTCCTGCTCGGCGACCTTCGAGGTGATGACGTAGCCCTCAAGGCCGGCGTTCTCGGCGATCCAGCGCAGCGGCTCGACGGCGGCGCGGCGGACGACGGCGACACCGGTGGCCTCGTCGCCCTCCTTGCCCAGGCCGCCCTCCAGCACCTTGGCGGCGTGGACGAGCGCGGAGCCACCACCGGAGACGATGCCCTCCTCGACCGCGGCGCGGGTCGCGGAGATGGCGTCCTCCAGGCGGTGCTTCTTCTCCTTCAGCTCGACCTCGGTGGCCGCACCCACGCGGATGACGCAGACGCCGCCGGCGAGCTTGGCGAGGCGCTCCTGGAGCTTCTCGCGGTCCCAGTCCGAGTCGGTGGTCTCGATCTCGGCCTTGATCTGGTTGACGCGGCCGAGGACGTCCTCGGAGTTGCCGCCACCGTCGACGATGGTGGTGTCGTCCTTGGTGACGGTCACGCGGCGGGCGGTGCCCAGCACGTCCAGACCGGCCTGGTCGAGCTTGAGGCCGACCTCCTCGGCGATGACGGTGGCACCGGTGAGGGTGGCCATGTCGCCGAGCATCGCCTTGCGGCGGTCGCCGAAGCCGGGCGCCTTGACGGCGACGGCGTTGAAGGTGCCACGGATCTTGTTGACGACCAGGGTCGACAGGGCCTCGCCCTCGACGTCCTCGGCGATGATCAGCAGCGGCTTGGAGCCACCCGCCTGGATGACCTTCTCCAGCAGCGGCAGCAGGTCCTGGATCGAGGAGATCTTGCCCTGGTGGATGAGGATGTACGGGTCCTCCAGGACCGCTTCCATCCGCTCCTGGTCGGTGACCATGTAGGGCGAGAGGTAGCCCTTGTCGAAGGCCATGCCCTCGGTGAAGTCCAGCTCCAGACCGAAGGTGTTGGACTCCTCGACGGTGATGACACCGTCCTTGCCGACCTTGTCCATCGCCTCGGCGATCAGCTCGCCGACCTGCTTGTCCTGGGCGGACAGGGCCGCGACGGCGGCGATGTCGGTCTTGTCCTCGATGGGACGCGCGGTCGCGAGCAGGTCGTCGGAGACGGCCTTGACGGCGGCGTCGATGCCCTTCTTCAGGGCGGCGGGGGAGGCGCCGGCGGCGACGTTGCGCAGACCCTCACGGACCAGCGCCTGGGCCAGCACGGTGGCGGTGGTGGTGCCGTCACCCGCGATGTCGTTGGTCTTGGTCGCCACCTCCTTGACGAGCTGGGCGCCGAGGTTCTCGTAGGGGTCGTCGACCTCGACCTCACGCGCGATGGTGACGCCGTCGTTGGTGATGGTCGGCGCGCCGAACTTCTTGTCGATGACGACGTTGCGGCCCTTGGGGCCGATCGTCACCTTCACCGTGTCGGCAAGCTTGTTGACGCCGCGCTCCAGGGCGCGACGGGCGTCCTCGTCGAACTTCAGGATCTTCGCCATGAGTTACGTGTCCTTAACGTCGTGCTCTCAACGAACTGCGCCCCTGCCCCGGTGCTTGGACGCGGGAACCAGGGGCGCAGATCACAGCAGGATGCTGGGTGACTTACTTCTCGACGATCGCGAGAACGTCGCGAGCCGAGAGGACGAGGTACTCCTCGCCGTTGTACTTCACCTCGGTGCCGCCGTACTTGCTGTAGAGCACGACGTCGCCGACGGAAACGTCGAGCGGAAGACGGTTGCCCTCCTCGAAGCGACCCGGACCGACGGCCAGGACGACGCCCTCCTGGGGCTTCTCCTTGGCAGTGTCCGGGATGACCAGGCCAGAGGCCGTGGTCTGCTCGGCGTCGAGCGGCTGGACCACGATGCGGTCCTCAAGCGGCTTGATGGCAACCTTGGTGCTGGCGGTCGTCACGATCCGACCTCCCCCTTCGGAGATCTCACGGGGTTAACTGTCTGAGGTGGCGAGCAGATGGATCCGTCGTCGCGGGTGCCGGACCAGCCCATCGCCGTGCTTAGCACTCCCCTTCGGAGAGTGCCAACGCCGACACTATGACGCGGTTAGCACTCGGTCAAGTGGAGTGCCAGTCGTGCCGGAAACGGGTCGGCGCGGCGGACGGCGGGCCCCGGGCCCGGTCCCGGTGCGCCATACCCCGCGCCGCTCCGGCCGGATACCGTGCCGAACCGGACACATCAGGGGCGGCCGCCGCAACCTGGCACCACGGGCTCCGGTCTTCCCTCAGGGTTGCCGAGCAGGCCACAGGGGCGGGCGGCTTCCCGGACGACGGAGGAAACAGGTGCGAGGAGCGAGGAGTGCGGCGCGCGCCGCCCGGGAGGAGAGCGACGTCGAGCGCACGATGACGTTCGCCGCGCTCGCCCAGGCGCCCGACCGGCGCCGGACCGAGGCCTGGATGCTCGCCTTCGCCGTCGCCATCACCGTCGGCGGTTACGTCTACACCGGCCTGTCGATGGAGGGTCGGCTGCCCGGCGGACTGCCGTGGTTCGCCGGCGCGATGGTGCTGATCGCGTTCGTCCCGCATCTCGTCGTCCGCCGCGTCGCCGAGCGCGCCGACCCGCTGATCCTGCCGCTGGCCACCCTGCTCACCGGCATCGGCCTCGTCCTGCTGAACCGGCTGGACATCACCTACGAACGGCTGCCGCGCCTGCAGACCGCGCAGGCGGCCGACGGGCAGCTGCTGTGGACGGGGCTCGGCGCGGCGGTCTGCGTGGCGATCCTGCTCCTGCTGCGCGACCACCGGGTGCTCCAGCGGTACGTGTACGTGACGATGGCGGTCGGGCTGGTGCTGCTGATGGCGCCGGCGTTCTTCGGCGCGGACCAGTTCGGCGCCAAGCGGTGGATCCTGATCGGGCCGCTGTCGTTGCAGCCCGGCGAGTTCGTGAAGCTGATGATCGTGGTGTTCTTCGCCGGATACCTCACCGTCAACCGCAACGCGCTGGCGCTGGCCGGGCGGCGGGTGATGGGGGTGCAGCTGCCGCCCGGCCGGCAGCTCGGGCCGATCTTCACGATCTGGGTGATCAGCCTGCTGGTGCTGGTCTTCGAACGCGATCTGGGGACGTCGCTGATCTTCTTCGGCGTCTTCGTGATCATGCTGTACATGGCGACCGAGCGGACCGGCTGGGTGGTCTGCGGTCTGCTGATGGCGGCGGTCGGCGCGGCGGTGGTCGGGTCGGCGGAGCCGCACGTCAAGGGCCGGGTGATGGCCTGGCTGCACCCGATGGACATCTTCCTGCCGCCGGAGAAGCGGCCACCGGGGCTGATCTCCGCGCAGTCGGCGGAGTCGCTGTTCAGCTTCGGCAGCGGCGGCGTGGGCGGCGCCGGGCTGGGTCAGGGCCACCCCGAGCTGGTCGGGTTCGCGGGCAACAGCGACTTCATCCTCACCACCGTCGGCGAGGAGCTGGGCATGGCCGGGGTGATGGCGGTCCTGCTGCTCTACACCCTGCTCGCGCAGCGCGGGTTCCGGGTCGGGGTGAGCGCCCGCGACCCGTTCGGCAAGCTGCTCGCCGTGGGGCTGTCGGGCGCGCTGATACTCCAGGTCTTCGTGGTCGCCGGGGGCGTGACGGGGCTGATCCCGCTGACCGGCAAGGCGCTGCCGTTCCTCGCCAAGGGCGGATCGTCGCTGGTCGCGAACTGGATGATGGTCGCCGTCCTGCTCCGGATCAGCGACGCGGCACAGCGGCGCCGGGAGCCGGTGGGCGCCTTCGCCCGGCGCACCCGGCGGCGCGCGGCCCGGCGCGGCGGCGTACCCGCCCCGCGCGCGGGCGCGCCGGGACGCTGACGGGCGCGCCCCGGCCGCCGGGGCGCTGACGACCGGGGCGGTGCGCCGCGCCGTGGCCGCCCGTACGGTACGGACCCGGTGACCGCCTCGTACGCGGTGGTCGGGAGCGGCGCGCGCCGGGCGCCGTCCGTACGGGGCCGGCTCAGACGTAGTCCTCCAGGCGGGCGAGGGCGAAGCCCTGTTCGGTGGCGGTGCGCAGGACGTTGCGGAGCAGGTCGGGCATGGTGGCCTGCCAGTCGTCGCGGCCCCGGAAGTGGCTCAGGATGATGTCGCCGGGGTGGAGCTTGCCGTCGCCGCGGCTGTAGTCGATGCGGTCGGGGAAGAACTCCTCGGCCCACAGCGGGACCACGCTGATCCCGCACGAGGCGGCGACCTCCAGGGTTTCGCGGGTGTAGTCGCCGTAGGGCGGGCGGAAGAGCCGCGGGGTGCGGCCCATCTCGCGGGTGAGGTTCTCCTGCTGGCCGCAGATCTCCTTGCGCTGCTCCTCGACGCCGAGACCGGGCAGGTAGGGGTGGTGCAGCGTGTGGTTGTGCACGCCGTTGCCCTGCTGCTGGACGGTGCGGAAGAAGCCGTAGCCCTTGCCGTCCTTGGCGAGGTAGTCGCTGAGGAACGCGCTGTAGGGGATGTGGAGCTCCTTCGTCATCCGGAGGAACTCGGGGTCCTTGTCGTAGCCGTCGTCCAGGGTCAGGAAGACGATCTTCCGGTCGGTCGGGACGCGGGAGAGGGCGACCGGGAGCTTCGGGTCGTCACCACGGGAGAAGACCGGCTCGGTGGTGACGTGCGGTTTGGCGGCGGGTGGCTCGGGGGGCTCCAGCGGCGCCTCGTCCAGGCCCCAGCGGGCGGCCACGGCGTCGCGGCGGGCCTGGGCCCGTTCGATCAGCTTGGCCTGGGTGAGCAGGGCGCGGGCGGCGGGGGCCACGGCGGGGCGGCCGTGGGCGGGGACGTTGTCCTGGGAGGAGGGCGTCGCGGCGGCGGAGCAGCCGACGGCGAGCAGGCCAAGGGCGCCGAACGCGGCCAGGGAACGGGTGCGGTGCGCCACCGGGCGGGGCGCCGGCCGGACCGGCCCGGGACACCCGGATCGCGAGAAAAGTCTGATTAGCTGCATAACGCCGGATCGTGGCAGCGCCCTCCGCCGCGCCGCCGCCCGCCACGCGGCAGAGTCAGGCGACCGGCCCACGCCCCCCGGCGCGCCGTCCGCCCGACGGCCCCACCCGCCGTACGCCGAGCGGGTCAGGGCAGACCAGGGGCGTATCACCGGTTCCGTACGGGCCCGGGTTCCGTCCCCTACGGGTCCTGGCGGTCCCGTAGGGGCTCCGCTCACGTCCCGTACGGGTCCTGGTCCCTCCCGTACGGGCTCCGCACCCGGCTCGTGCGGGCCACGGCCGCTCCCGTACGGGTTCCGGGCCCGGCTCGGCCGGCTCCATGCCCGGCTCGTGCGGACTCCGGCTCGCCCCGTACGGGTTCCGGTTCTGCCCCCTCCGGGCCCGGCCGGCCCGTAAGGACCCGGGGAACACCCCGTGAGGGCTCGCGTAGAAGCTCCCGTACGGGGCTCCCCCGCCCGTTCGCCGGCCTCCCGGCGCGGCGAGGAATGATGGGGGTGTGACCGATCCCGACTCCTTCGCCGCGCTGCTGACCTCCGAGGGGCAGGCGCTGCTGGACGCCCTGCACGACCACGACCCGGCCGATGAGCTGGCCACCGCGACCCGGCTGCGCCGGGAGCATCCGGCGGAGCTGGTCTCCGCCGCGCTGGGGCAGGCGCGGCTGCGCCAGCGCGCCGCGGCCAAGTTCGGGGACGATGCCCGGCGGATGTACTTCACGCCGAACGGTGTCGAGCAGTCCACCCGGACCGCCGTCGCGGAGCACCGCGCCGCCCGCCTCGCGGCGCTCGGCGTCCGCTCCGTCGCCGACCTGTGCGCGGGCATCGGCGGGGACGCGCTCGCGCTGGCCCGCGCCGGGATCCGGGTGCTGGCCGTCGACCGGGACCCGCTGGCCTGCGCCGCGGCCCGCGCCAACGCCGCGGCGCTCGGGCTCGACGGGCTGATCGAGGTCCGCTGCGCGGACGTCACGGGGACCGACACCGCCGGCTACGACGCGGTCTTCGTCGATCCGGCACGGCGCACCAAGGCGCGCGGCGGGCGGATCTTCGACCCCGAGGCGTACTCGCCGCCGCTGTCCTGGGCGATCGGCGCGGCCCGCACCGCCCCGTACGCGGCGCTGAAGATCGCGCCGGGCGTACCGCACGAGGCACTGCCCGAGGACGCCGAGACCGAGTGGATCTCCGACGGCGGCGACGTGAAGGAGGCGGTGCTGTGGTTCGGGCCCGCCGGGGACACCGCGCCCGGGGCGGTCCGGCCCGGCGGCCGCCGGGCGACGCTGCTGCCCGCCGGGGAGTCACTGCTCGGCGCGGGCCTGCCCGACCCGGAGCCGGGACCGGTCGGCGGCTGGCTCCACGAACCGGACGGCGCGGTGATCCGCGCCCATCTCGTCGCGGACGTCGCCCGGCAGGTCGGCGGACGGCTCATCGACCCGACGATCGCCTACATCACCGCGGACACCCTGGTCCCGACGCCGTACGCCACCTCCTACGCGATCACGGACGTCCTGCCGTTCCACGTCAAGAAGCTGCGGGCGCTGCTGCGGGAGCGGGAGGTCGGCGTCGCGGTGATCAAGAAGCGCGGGTCGGCGGTGGAGCCGGAGGAGCTGCGCAAGAAGCTCAAGCTCAGCGGACGGAACAGCTGCACGGTCTTCCTCACCCGGGTCGCCGGGGCGCCCGCGATGCTGCTCGGGCACCCGGCGAACGCGCAGGTCACGCCCGGTCGGTGAGGTCCTCGGCGTAGATCTGGGCGAGCGGCTGCGGGCCGATGTACTGCTGGCAGGCGCAGGGGCCGGCCTCGTAGCGCACCGGCCGGTGGTCGGCGTCCCAGGCGACCGGCCGCTCCACCGGCTCGTGGCATTTGCCGCTCTTGTCGTGCTTGGCGAGATGGTGGGTGCAGCCGCAGACCGGCTTGGGCGGCTCCTGGGCGGCGGCCAGTTCGGCGCGGCGGGCGCGGTCGGTCTCCAGGCGCTCCATCCGGCGCTCGTGGCGGGTGCGCAGCGCACCGCGCGCCAGGTCGGCGACCTTCGCGAAGCCACCCGCCAGGAAAAAGATGAAGACCCACCAGAACCAGTCCATGCCCGCCTCCCCGCGCGCCGCCGGTCGTTCGGCCGCTGCCAGGGTAGCGAGGGCCCCCGCCCGTCCGGTCAGCCGTAGAGGTTCTCCTTGCTCAGCTCGTGGACGTGGTCGTGGTCATGGGTGTGACCGTGGCCGTGGGCGTGCGCGCCGGGGACGTGGGGTTCGGTGACCGGGAGGGAGGAGTCGGCGGGGAGGTCCCAGTCGGAGGCGGCGCGGCCGCGGGCCACCATCTCCGCGCCGAGCGCCGCGACCATCGCGCCGTTGTCGGTGCACAGCTTGGGCCGCGGCACCCGCAGGGTGATCCCCGCGTCCTCGCAGCGGCGGGCGGCCATCGCCCGCAGCCGGGAGTTGGCCGCGACACCGCCGCCGATCATCAGGTGGTCGACGCCGTTGTCCTTGCAGGCACGGACGGCCTTGCGGGTCAGCACGTCCACCACCGCCTCCTGGAAGGACGCCGCGACGTCCGCCACCGGCACCTCCTCACCGGCCGC
The DNA here is from genome assembly GCF_055567035.1 of Streptomyces sp. NPDC027185. Lineage (NCBI taxonomy): Bacteria > Bacillati > Actinomycetota > Actinomycetes > Kitasatosporales > Streptomycetaceae > Streptomyces > Streptomyces sp. NPDC027185. Next base: position 355,858 of record NZ_JBVHRF010000006.1, read on the forward strand.
CCGCTTCGCCTCGATCCAGCGCGCCACCGCGGTCTTCAAACCGGAGAACGAGAAGTCGTACGCGGCGTCGCGCGGCCCCGTCAGACCGCGCGGGAAGCGGATCGCCTCCGGATCGCCCTCGCGGGCGTAGCGGTCGATGACCGGGCCGCCGGGGAAGCCGAGGTGCAGCACCCGCGCGACCTTGTCGAACGCCTCGCCCGCCGCGTCGTCGATGGTCGCGCCGAGCGGCCGGACGTCGGAGGTGATGTCGGGCGCCAGCAGCAGCGAGGAGTGGCCGCCGGAGACCAGCAGCGCCATCGTCGGCTCCGGGAGCGCGCCGTGCTCCAGTTGGTCGACGCAGATGTGCGAGGCGAGGTGGTTGACGCCGTACAGCGGCTTGCCGAGGGCGTACGCGTACGCCTTCGCCGCCGAGACGCCGACGAGCAGGGCGCCGGCGAGGCCGGGACCTGCGGTGACGGCGATGCCGTCGAGGTCGCTCGCCGCGACACCGGCGTCCTTCAGGGCGCGCTGGATGGTGGGGACCATCGCCTCCAGGTGCGCGCGGGAGGCGACCTCGGGGACGACGCCGCCGAAGCGGGCGTGTTCGTCGACGCTGGAGGCGACGGCGTCGGCGAGCAGGGTGTGGCCCTGGACGATGCCGACGCCGGTCTCGTCGCAGGAGGTCTCGATGCCGAGGACCAGCGGTCCGCCGCGGGAGTCAGCCATGGTGATCGGATTCCTTGGAACGGGGGGCTTCGGGGGCGGGAACGGTGGCCGGAGGGGGGTCCGGGGCCTCGGTGTCCGGGTCGGTCGCGGCGCGCCGCATGACCAGGGCGTCGACGTTGCCGGGCTGGTAGTAGCCGCGGCGGAAGCCGAGCGGGACGAAGCCGAAGCGTTCGTACAGGCGCTGGGCGCGGTGGTTGTCGACACGGACCTCCAGCAGTACCTCGTGGCACTCGAAGGCGGTGGCGGCGGTCAGCAGCGCGGTCAGCAGCCGGGCGCCGAGGCCGGTGCCCCAGTGCGCGCGGGCGACGGCGATGGTCTGGATGTCGCCGGTGCCGTCGACGGCGGCGAGCCCGCCGTAGCCGACGATCCGCCCGCCGCTCTCGGCGACGAGGTAGCGGCGATTGGCTGCCGGACCGCGGGCGTACGCCAGCTCGGACCAGAACATCCCGGGCGACCAGGCGTCCTCCGGGAAGAGCGCCCGCTCCAGGTCGAGCACCGCGTCCAGGTCCCACCAGCGCATCTCGCGCAGGACGGGGGCGTCCGCGGGGGCGGTCGCGCTCACCGGGGCGTGACCACCTTGTAGTTGGCCGGGACCTGGGCGTCGGGGCGGCGCAGGTAGAGCGGCCGGGGCTCCAGGAGTTCCGCACCGGCGGCGAGCCGCGCGGCGGCGGCGGAGGCGAGTGCGGCGCCGGACTGGTGCTCGGGCCCGTCGCGCCGGACGCCGGTGAAGACCGTGTCGTACAGGAGCGCGCCGGCGCCGACGGCGGGGACACCGGCGACCTGCTCGGCGAGGTCGGCGGGGCGGTCGACGGCCGGTTCGGTCAGGCGGCGGCCGTCGGCGTCGTAGCGGGCCCAGTAGACCTCCTTGCGGCGGGCGTCGGTCGCCACGACGAAGGGGGTGTCCAGACCGGCGGCGTGGGCGAGGCCGTCCAGGGAGCACAGGCCGTGCACCGGGATGCCGAGCGCGGCGCCGAAGGAGGCGGCGGTGACCAGGCCGACGCGCAGGCCGGTGTAGGGGCCGGGGCCGACGCCGACCACCAGATCGGTGACCGCGTCGAGCTTCACGCCCGCCTCGGCCAGCACCCGGTCGACGGCGGGCAGCAGCAGCTCACCGTGGCGGCGCGCGTCCACCTGGCGGGACTCGGCGAGGACCCGCTCACCGTCGTGGAGGGCGACGGTGACGGCGGGCGTGGCGGTGTCTAGGGCTAGGAGCAGCACGCCCTCAAGCGTACGGCGCGCCGGACGGTGCCCCTTCCGGTGCTACGGTCGCCCTTTGTACGGCAATCGGACCGCGAGGACGGCGGCCCGTCCCGCCCCGGCGGGCGAGCACAACGGAAGCGCGCACAGCGGAAGGTGGCACAGCGATGCCCGCCAGGAGCAGCACGATCGTCACCGCGCTCACCGCGGCGGCGCTGGTCGCGGTCGGTTTCCTGGGCTACCAGGCGTCGGCGTCCGCCCCCGCCGATCTGCGCCCGCACCACAAGGGCGCAGACACCGCCGGCAAGCACCCCGCGCAGCCCGGGGGCGGTAAGAAGGAGCACCGCCCGGCGGCGCCGAAGGTGCCCGAGGCGTCCGGCACCGGCAAGCGGGTCGTGTACGCGCTCGGCGCCAAGCGGGTCTGGCTGGTCGGCGCGGACGACACCGCCCTTCGTACCTTCACCGTCGCGCCGAGCACGGTCTCCCCGCCGATGGGCACCTACGCGGTGTCCTCGCGGTCGGTGAGCGTGACCGGGTCGGACGGCATCGCCATCGAGCACGTCGTGCGGTTCGCCGGTGTGGACGGTGTGGTCATCGGCTTCAGCGCGGCGGTCGACGGCTCGTCACCCAACCCGGACGCCTCGCAGCGCACCGGCGGTATCCGCGAATCGCGCGCCGACGGCGCCGCGATGTGGAACTTCGCGGTCAACGGCACGAAGGTGGTCGTGGTCGCCTGACGGCGCCGCCCGCGCACGGCGTGCGGCGCTCTCCCGGGTCGGCTCCCGTCCGGCCGGGCTCCGCCGCGCCCGCGGGGCTCCCGCTTCCCCCTCACCACGGCACCGGGGTTCAGTGCCGCGTACACGAGTGACGGCCGGCCCGTACGTGTCACAGGTCCGGCCGCTCCCCCGTACGGGCTATGCCGCGTCGCGCTCCGGGGCTGACGGGGCGGGGTGGTCGGGCTCGGCCGCCGGTGCGGTGACCGGGGGCTCGGGGGGTGTGGAGACGGCGCTCGCGGCGGCGCAGGAGGCGAGGAGCTGGCGCATGGTGGGCGGCGCGTCGCACGGCTCGTGGGCGGGCGGTACGGCGGCGGGCTCGTGGGCTGTCATGGTCGCCTCCCGGGTTCCTGGGGCAAGCGGCGGACGAGAGCGAACTTAGGCAAGCCTAAGTTCTTCCCCTCCTCCCATGTCACCACGGCAGAGGCCACCGGCGCAACACGTTACCGACGGCCTGTCGGAAAACGCACACGCACCCGTGGCCCCGCGCCTTCGGCGGATGCCCGCCGGACCGGTCAGCCCGCGGTCAGCTCCGCGACGCCCGCGTCCGTCCAGCGGGCGCCGATCCCGGTGACCGTCACCGTGCGGACGTCGGCGGCGTCGCTCTCCCACCCGGCGTCCGCGGGGGCGTCCGCGCCCACCGCGCGCTCGATCACGACGTGCAGCCGGTCGTCGGACAGCTCCTCGACCTTGCCGTCGCCCCACTCCACGACCACCACCGACTCCGGCAGCGAGACGTCGAGATCCAGGTCCTCCATCTCGTCGAGCCCGCCGGCCAGGCGGTACGCGTCGACGTGGACCAGCGCGGGGCCGCCGGTCAGCGACGGATGCACCCGGGCGATGACGAAGGTCGGAGAGGTGACGGCGCCGCGTACGCCCAGGCCCTCGCCGAGGCCGCGGGTGAGCGTCGTCTTGCCCGCGCCCAGCTCGCCGGTGAGCAGCACCAGGTCGCCGGGGCGCAGCAGCGCGGCCAGCCGGCGTCCCAACTCCTGCATCCGCTCGGGCGTTTCGACGGTGACACGGGTCTGTGTGGCGGTGGCACTCATGCCGCAAATGGTACGGGCGCGACGGTCAGGGCCGGGCCGGGCGGCCCTTCCGGCCGGCCGACGCGGCCCGTTCGATCAGCGTCACCACTTCCTCGGTGACCAGCTCGGGACGCTCCAGCATCACCAGATGGCCGGCGCCGTCCACCTTCAGCAGGCGGGTGGCGGGCAGCAGTTCGGCGATGGCCTCGCTGTGGTCGGCGGGGGTGATCAGATCGCGTTCCCCGGCGAGCACCAGCGAGGCGACCGTGTCGTACGCCACCAGCGCCGCCGCCTTGTCGTGGGTGGCGAAGGCCGGGTAGAACTCCGCGACGACGTCGATGGGGGTGGCCTCGATGAGCCGCTCGGCGAAGCGGGCGACGCCCGGGTCGACGTCCTGCGGGGTGCCGAAGGAGTACCGCTTGATGATCCCGGCGAAGAGATCGGCGGTGGCGCGGCGGCCCCGCTCGACGACGTCGCTCTGCGCGCCCAGCACCTTCAGCAGACCGGGGGCGAGCCGGTGGAACGCCTTCACGCCGAACGACGGCAGGCCGAACGCCACCTCGCTCAGCCGCCCGGCGGACGTGCCGATCAGCGCGACGCCCGCGACCCGTTCGGCGACGAACTCCGGGTACTGATCGGCGAGGGCCATCACCGTCATCCCGCCCATGGAGTGCCCGACCAGCACCAGCGGCCCCTCGGGCGCCGCCGCGTCCAGCACCGCCTTCAGATCGCGGCCCAGCAGATCGATGGTGACCGGCGCACCGCCGTCGGCGGGCGGACGGGAGCGGCCGGAGCGGCCATGGCTGCGCTGGTCCCAGTGGACGGTGCGGACCGCGCCGCGCAGCGCGGCGCGCTGGAAGTGCCAGGAGTCCTGGTTGAGGCAGTAGCCGTGGCAGAAGACGACGGTGGGGGCGGGCGAGCGGCGGCGCGGTCCGGCCAGCCGGCGGCGGATCTCGGCGGCCTGCCGCGCGGCGGCCCGCTCGGCGCTGCCCGACCCTTCCGCGCCCTTGGCCCTCCGGGGGCGCGGCGCCGCGTCCCCGGCCTCGTCGATCTCGTAGTACAGCGGGGTGCCGTCCTCGGCGACGGCGGTGCCCGGGACGCCGCGCAGCGTGCCGTAGGGGCCTACGGCGTCCAGCGCGGCGCGGGCGCGGCGGCGCATCCCGCGGCCGACCGTCATCCGCTCCATCGCCACCCCGGCGGCGGCGCCCGCGGCGACGACGCCGATCGCGGCACCCGCCAGACCCGCGTGGCGCCCGGCCTTCGCCCAGTTGCCGACGGCCGTGGCCCCGGCCGCCGCGTCCCGGCCGTCCGTCATCCGGTACCCCCGACGCCGCGGCTGGCCAGCGCCGCGGGCACACCCGGCTCCGCCGCGCCGTCGCGGTGGACGCGGGCGACCCGGCCGCCGATCCGCGTGACGATCTCGTACGCGATGGTGCCGGTGGCCCGCGCCCAGTCCTCGGCGGTGGGCTCCCCGTCATCGCCCGGCCCGAAGAGCACCGCGGTGTCGCCCGGCAGCGCGGTGTCACCGTCCAGGTCGACGACGAACTGGTCCATCGCGACCCGCCCGGCGATCGTCCGCCGCTTCCCGGCGACGAGCACCGGGCCGCTGCCGGAGGCGTGGCGCGGGATGCCGTCCGCGTAGCCGAGCGGCACCAGCGCGAGCGTGGTCTCGGCCGCCGTCGTGTGGTGGTGGCCGTACGAGACGCCGTGGCCGGCCGGGACGCCCTTGACCGAGGCGAGCGACGCCTGGAGCGTCATCGCGGGGCGCAGCCCCAGCTCCCCGGCGGTGCCGACCTCGGGCGCGGGCGAGACGCCGTAGATGCCGATGCCGGCGCGGACCAGGTCGAAGTGGGACTCGGGCAGGGTCAGCAGCGCCGGGGTGTTGGCGATGTGCCGCACCTGGGGGCGCAGCCCCGCGGCCTCGGCGACGGCCAGCGCCGCGTGGTAGGCGGTCAGCTGCGCGGCGATCGAGGGGTGGCCCGGCTCGTCGGCGCAGGCGAAGTGGGACCAGACACCGGTGACGGTGAGCAGTCCGGCGCGCTCGGCCTCGCGGGCGGCGGCGGTCAGCTCCGGCCAGTCGGCGGGCTGGCAGCCGCTGCGGCCCAGGCCCGTGTCGGCCTTGAGCTGGACGCGGGCCGGACGCCCGGCGGCGCGGGCCGCCTCGCTGACCTCGCGCAGCGCCCACAGCGCGCTGACGGAGACGTCGATGTCCTGCTCGACGGCGGTGCGCCAGGGGCCGCCCGGCGTCCACAGCCAGCACATCAGCCGCCCGGTGTCCCCGGCGGCGCGCAGCGCGAACGCCTCCTCGGGCAGCGCGGTGCCCAGCCAGCTCGCGCCGGCCTCGCGGGCGGCGCGCGCACAGGGCACCGCGCCGTGTCCGTAACCGTCGGCCTTGACCACGGCCATCAGCTCTGCCCCGGGTGCGCGGCCGCGCAGCGCTCGGACATTCGACCGCACGGCGGCAAGGTCGATGACGGCGCGGGCCCGCGTTGCTCTCTCGTTCATCCCCCTCAGTGTCTCAGGCGCCGCCCGGCGGACCCGGGGCATACCCGGACGGACGCCGTCCCCGGGGCCCGCCCCGGGCCCGGGGACGGCGCCCACGCGGGGCACGGTGCCGGGCCCGCGGCGGGCGTTCGGCGCGCCGTGCCGCCGGGACGCGGGCCGGTACGCGGGGACCGGTCCGGCCCCGGGGACGGTGGCCGCGCGGCGGGCGGGCAGCGGTCCACGGCGGCGTTTCAGCGTGCCGTCCCGCCGGGGTGCGGGGTGTGCCGTCCGACGTCCCGCCAGGCGGCCGCGAGGCGGGCGGCGACCTGCGCGGCGGTGATGGGCGCACCGTCCGGACCGGCGGCGAAGCGGGCCGCGAGACCGTGCAGATAGGCGCCCGCCGACGCCGCGTCACGCGGGACGAGCCCCGCGGCGAGCAGCGATCCGGCCAGGCCCGACAGCACATCGCCACTGCCGGCGGTCGCCAGCCAGCCGGTCCCGGTGGGGTTGACCCGTACGGGTCCGAAGCCGTCCGCGACCAGCGTCGTCGAGCCCTTGAGGAGCGCCGTCGCGCCGAACCTCGCGGCCAGTTCGGCGACCGCCCGCCAGCGGCCCGCCTCGACCTCGGCGCGGTCGGTGCCCAGCAGCGCGGCGGCCTCCCCGGCGTGCGGGGTCAGCAGCGTGCCCGCGGTCCTGGCCCGTACCCGCTCCGGCGTCAGGAACCGCAGCCCGTCGGCGTCCACCAGCACCGGTACGTCGGCGGCGAGGACGTCGTCCAGGGCGCCGGACTCGTCGCCGATGCCGGGGCCGATCACCCAGGACTGGACCCGGCCCGCGCGGTGCGGCGGCCCGGCGTGCACCAGCGTCTCCGGGAAACGCGCGAGGACCGCGTCGGCGGCCGGACCGACGTACCGGACGGCGCCCGCGCCGCCGCGCAGCGCACCGGCCACCGCCAGCACCGCCGCGCCCGGGTAGCGCGCGGAGCCGGCGACCACGCCGACCACCCCGCGCCGGTACTTGTCGCTCTCCGGCGACGGCACCGGCAGCAGCCGCGCCACGTCCGCGTGTTGCAGCGCCTCGGCGGCGGGCGACGCGGACGGCGCCAGCCCGATGTCGACGTGGTGCACCACTCCGGCCCGCTCCCGCGCCGGATCGACCAGCAGCCCCGGCTTGTACGCCCCGAACGTCACCGTCACATCGGCCCGGACCGCCTCCCCCGCGACCTCGCCGGTGTCCGCGTCCACACCGCTCGGCAGATCCACGGCGACGACGGTGGCCGATCCGGCGGCCAGCGCGGCGAGTTGGGCGGCGCGGGGGCGGAGCCCGCCGCGGCCACCGATCCCGACGATGCCGTCGACCACCAGATCGGCGCGGGCCACGGCGCGCTCCGCGTCGTCGGCGACGGTGCCGCCGGCCGCCCGCAGCGCCGCCAGTCCCCCGGCGTGCGCCCGCTCCGGCGTCAGCAGGACCGCGCCGACCCCGGCGCCCCGGCGCGCCAGCCGCGCCCCGGCGTACAGGGCGTCACCCCCGTTGTCACCGCTGCCGACCAGCAGCACGACCCGGGAGCCGTACACCCCGCGCCCCCCGCTCAGCAGCCGCGCGCAGACCGCCGCGAGCCCCGCGGCCGCCCGCTGCATCAGCGCCCCTTCGGGCACCCGCGCCATCAACTCCCGCTCCGCCGCCCGCACGTCCGCCACGCTGTACGCAGTCCTCATGCGCCCCAGTCTCACACCGGCCCGCCGACGCGGCACGGGCTACGGGGCGGCCCGGGGGACGGAGCGGGCACGGACGGTGCGGGCCGGCCCGGCCCGTACGGGACGCGTGCCCGTACGTAGGGGAGGCCGGGCCCGTAGGGGAGACCGGGCCCGTGGAGGGCATGGGGCTTGTCGAGGGCGTGGGGCCCGCAGAGGAAGGGCCGAACCCGTAAGGGACAGCCCCGTGAGGGACAGCCCCCTGAGGGAGGCCGGAACCCGTAAGGGCCGGTCCCGCCCCGTAAGGGACGGCCCGGCCCTCATGAGGGAAGCGCGGGAGGGACGGGCCCGCCCGCCGCGCCGGTGTCACCGATCGTCAGCACCGCCCGGGAGTCCGGCCGCCGCTACGGGAGGGAGCCGGTCCCCGTACGCGAGATCCCCCCCCCGGGCGCGCCGCCTCCGGCCCGCGCGCCCCGGCGCTCAGCCCTCCGCCACCACCACCGCCGACGCCACGCCCGCGTCATGGCTGAGCGAGACGTGCCAGGCGCGGACGCCCAGTTCGGCGGCGCGGGCGGCGACGGTGCCGCGGACCCGCAGCCGGGGCTGGCCGCTGTCCTCGACGTACACCTCGGCGTCGGTCCAGTGCAGCCCGCCGGGCGCGCCGAGCGCCTTGGCCACCGCCTCCTTCGCGGCGAAACGGGCCGCCAGCGAGGCGGTGCCGCGCCGCTCCCCGCTCGGCAGCACCAGCTCCGCGTCGATGAACAGCCGCCGCGCCAGCTCCGGCGTACGCTCCAGCGCCGCCGCGAACCGGTCGATCTCGGCGACGTCGATCCCCACCCCGATGATCACCGGCGCCCCCCGCCCCCGGGGCGCGCCGCCCACCGCTGACGTCCGCTCACTCCACCGTCACCGACTTGGCGAGGTTGCGCGGCTGGTCGACCTCGTTGCCGCGGGCGGTCGCCAGCTCGCAGGCGAAGACCTGGAGCGGGACGGCCGACACCAGCGGCTGGAGCAACACCGGGGTGCGCGGGATCCGCACGAGGTGGTCGGCGTAGGGCACCACCGTCTCGTCGCCCTCCTCCGCGACGACGATGGTGCGGGCGCCGCGGGCCCGGATCTCCTGGATGTTGGAGACGATCTTGTCGTGCAGTACGGAACGGCCGCGCGGCGACGGGACGACCACCACGACCGGCACGTCCTGCTCGATCAGCGCGATCGGACCGTGCTTCAGCTCACCCGCCGCGAAGCCCTCGGCGTGCATGTACGCCAGCTCCTTCAGCTTGAGCGCGCCCTCCAGCGCCACCGGGTAGCCGACGTGCCGCCCCAGGAACAGCACGGTGTTCTTGTCCGCCAGGCTCCGCGCCAGCTCCCGCACCGGCTCCATCGTGCCGAGCACCTGCTCGACCTGCGTACCGATCGCGGCCAGCTCCCGGACCACGTCCTGGACCTCGTCGCCCCACTTCGTCCCGCGGACCTGCCCGAGATAGAGCGCCACCAGGTAGCAGGCGACCAGCTGCGTCAAGAACGCCTTCGTCGAGGCGACCGCGACCTCGGGACCGGCGTGCGTGTAGAGCACCGCGTCCGACTCGCGCGGGATGGTCGAGCCGTTGGTGTTGCAGATGGCGAGGACCTTGGCGCCCTGCTCACGGGCGTGCCGCAGCGCCATCAGCGTGTCCATCGTCTCGCCGGACTGGCTGATCGCGATGACCAGCGTCCGCGGCCCCATGATCGGGTCGCGGTAGCGGAACTCGCTGGCCAGCTCGGTCTCGCAGGGGATCCGTGTCCAGTGCTCGATGGCGTACTTCGCGATCATGCCCGCGTGGTACGCCGTCCCGCAGGCGACGATGACGACCTTGTCGACCTCCCGCAGCACCTCCGGCGGGATCCGCACCTCGTCCAGCGACAGCTCCCCGGAGCCGTCGATCCGGCCCAGCAGGGTGTCGGCGACCGCCTTCGGCTGCTCGGCGATCTCCTTGAGCATGAAGTAGTCGTAGCCGTCCTTCTCGGCGGCGGAGGCGTCCCAGTCGACGTGGTACGCGCGCACCTGCGCCGGCGCCCCGTCGAAGTCGGTGACGGTCACCCCGTCCCGGCGCACCTCGACGACCTGGTCCTGGCCCAGCTCGATCGCCTCACGGGTGTGCGCGATGAACGCCGCCACATCGGACGCCAGGAACGCCTCGTCCTCGCCGACGCCGACCACCAGCGGGGAGTTGCGGCGCGCCCCGACGACCACGTCCGGCGCGTCCGCGTGCACCGCGACGAGGGTGAACGCGCCCTCCAGGCGGCGGCACACCTGCCGCATCGCCTCAGCCAGCTCACCGCAGGACGAGTACGCCTCGGCCAGTAGATGGGCGACGGCCTCGGTGTCCGTCTCGGAGGTCAGCTCGTGGCCGCGGTCGGTCAGCTCGGCGCGGAGCGCGGCGAAGTTCTCGATGATGCCGTTGTGGACGACCGAGACCCGCCCGGCGTTGTCCAGGTGGGGGTGGGCGTTGGCGTCCGTGGGCCCGCCGTGGGTGGCCCACCGGGTGTGCCCGATGCCCGTCGACCCCGCCGGCAGCGGCCGCGCCGCCAGCTCCTTCTCCAGATTGGCGAGCTTGCCGGCCTTCTTCGCCGACGCCAGTCCGCCGTCGGCCAGCACCGCGACGCCCGCCGAGTCGTACCCGCGGTACTCCAGTCGGCGCAGCCCGGCCAGTACGACGTCCAGGGCGCTCTGCCCGCCCACATAACCCACGATTCCGCACATGGGGGCAGCGTACGCGCCGGTGCCGCGCGCCCCTGTGCCCGGCAGCCGCCGGGCCGCATCCGGCGCGCCGCGGCCGGATCCGGCCCGCGCGAACGGGTCCGGGCCCGGCGCACAACGGCGCGCGTGCGCCCCTCCAGCACCGGACCGGCCGCGCCCCGCAAGGCCCCGGCGGAGCCGTCGCGGCGCCCCGCGGGACGACAGATGTTGCCCCCGGGACAGCTCCCGGACGGCCCCGCGCCCGCCGCGCCCCGCTCTCAGTACCCGCGCTCCAGCCGCTCCGCCGCCTGCCGGACCGTCTCCAGGAACTCCTCCTCGGCCTCCGCGTCCGTGCAGGCCGGGGAGGCGTACCGCTCCAGGAAACCGTCGAGGTCCTCGTCCAGGTCCAGGTCCACGTCCGGCAGCTCCTCGGCCAGCTCGGCGTGGACCAGGGCGGCGAACGACTCCCGCTCCGCCAGCGCCGTCCCGCCCCGGCGCCGCCGCAGTACGCCCCTGCTCTGCCGTCCGCCCATTCCGACCACCCCTCCCCGGCCCGCTCCCGGGCCCTGCACGGTCCGCCCCGGGTACCCCGGTCCACGGTCGAAGACGGCGCAAGGCTCCCAGCCGTTCCCGCCCCGCCCGCCCACTTCCGGCCACCCGCGCCCCCGGCCGACCCCGGGGTCGCCGCCCCGGGAGGCCCGCGCACAATGAACCCGTGGCCCCGACGACCGATCCGCAGCAACGACGCCGCGCCGAGCGCTCCCCGTACGTCGATCTGACGCGTACGGAATGGAGCGCGCTGCGGGAGAAGACCCCGCTGCCGCTCACCGCCGAAGAGGTCGAGCGGATGCGCGGACTGGGCGACGTCATCGACCTCGACGAGGTCCGCGACGTCTACCTCCCGCTCTCCCGGCTGCTCAACCTCTACGTCGGCGCCACCAGCAATCTGCGCGGTGCGCTCAACACCTTCCTCGGCGACGCGGGCGGCGGCCACGGCTCACAGCCGGGCACCCCGTTCGTCATAGGCGTGGCGGGCAGCGTCGCGGTCGGCAAGTCCACCACCGCGCGCCTGCTCCAGGCGCTGCTGGCCCGCTGGCCCGAACACCCCCGGGTCGAACTGGTCACCACCGACGGCTTCCTGTACCCCAACGCCGAGCTGCACCGCCGCGGGCTGATGTCCCGTAAGGGGTTCCCCGAGTCGTTCGACCGGCGGGCGCTGACCCGCTTCGTCGCCGATGTGAAGTCCGGCCGCGCCGAGGTCACCGCACCGGTCTACTCGCACCTGATCTACGACATCGTGCCGGGCGAACGGCTCACCGTGCACCGCCCCGACATCCTCATCGTCGAGGGCCTCAACGTCCTCCAGCCGGCGCTGCCCGGCAAGGACGGCCGCACCCGCCTCGGCCTCGCCGACTTCTTCGACTTCTCCGTCTACGTCGACGCGCGCACCGAGGACATCGAGAAGTGGTACCTCGGCCGCTTCCGCAAACTGCGGGCGACCGCGTTCCAGGACCCGTCCTCGTACTTCCGCCGCTACACCCAGGTCTCCGAGGAGGAGGCCCTGGACTACGCCCGGCAGATCTGGCGCACCGTCAACCGGCCCAACCTGGAACAGAATGTCGCCCCCACCCGCGGCCGCGCGGGCCTCGTCCTGCGCAAGGGCCCCGACCACAAGGTCCAGCGCCTCTCCCTGCGCAAGCTCTGACGCACGCCCGGCCCGGCCGGACACCCACGTGTCCGGCCCGGTTGCCCCCCCGGGCCCGGCAGGGACGCCCCCGGGCCCGGCGCGACGGAACTCCCTGCCGCCTTGGCCGGACACCCCTGAGCCCGGCCCGGCGCGACGGCCCGCCCCGCGCCCGGCACCTCCGCCACCGCCCCCGCGCGCACCGGGCCGGACCGCCGCCCGGCCACCCCGCCCGCGGCCCCCGCCCGGCGGGCCCGCGTCTCCCCGAAAACCCTCCGTGCACCCCCGATCCGCGCCCGCCCCGCCCGGACCCACGGGCCGCACGCCACCCGCACGCCCCGTAATTTGCCCGCGTCCCACGTCTTGTCGCCGGCGTTACCGCCCCCCTACCGTCAGGTAACACGCGGTCCGGGCACAGAGCTTTCCGGGCCGCGTCCCGCACGACGTACACCGGCGATGCACGCGGCCCGTACCGGCACCCCGAACCCGGACCGCGTCCCTGACGAGGCAGGCAGGTGCCATGGCGCGTCCCCCCGACCCCGGCCGCCGGGGCCCCTGACCCGTCCCGTCACCCGCACCACCGGGGCGCACCCGCCCGCGTCCGGCCCCCGCCGTCCGTACCCCGTCCGGCCCCGCCGGCCGCGCCGCGGCATGCCCCGCGCGCTCCCCCCTCGTTGACAGTCCGCCGACCGGTCCGGCCTGCCCGGATCCGGCCTGCCCTCTCACCAGGAGCCCCCATGACACCCGCACCCCGTCGGCCCGTCCGCCACCGCCGCCCGCGGCGCCGCCTGGCCGCTGCCGCCGCCGCGCTCTGCCTCGGCGCGGCCGGCCTCGCCCTCACCGCCCCCGCCGAGGCCGCACCTGCCCCGGCGCCCGCCGCCACGGCCCCCGCACGCGCCGCCGACCTGCCCGTCGGCGACCTCGGCACCGCCGTCCACAACTTCCTGACCAGCCCGGACGCCGTCGCCGGCGCCAACGACTGGAGCTGCAAACCGAGCGCCGAGCACCCCTACCCGGTGATCCTCTCCCACGGCACCTTCGCCAACGCCGGCGCCAACTGGGTCGCCCTCGCCCCCACCCTCGCCAACCAGGGCTACTGCGTCTACGCGTTCAACTACGGCATGAACCATCTGTCGGCGGGCCGGGTCGGCGGCCTCACCGACATCGGCGACTCCGCCGGTCAGCTCAGCGCCTTCGTCGACAAGGTCCTCGCCGCCACCGGCGCGCAGAAGGCCGACATCGTCGGCCACTCCCAGGGCGGCATGATGCCCAACCACTACCTCAAGCGGCTGGGCGGCGCCGCGAAGATCCGCACCCTCGTCGGCATCGCCCCCAGCAACCACGGCACCACCCTCGACGGTCTGGTCGGCCTCGGCAAACAGATGAACGCCCTCGGCTTCGTCAACAACTTCTTCGACTTCGCCGGGCTCACCGGACTCAAGCAGCAGGAGGTCGACTCCGACTTCCAGAAGGACCTGTGGAAGGACGGCGACACCGTGCCCGGCGTGCGCTACGTCGTCATCGGCACCACTCAGGACAAGGTCGTCACCCCGTACACCAACGGCTTCCTGCACGGCGACGGCGTCACCAACATCACGCTCCAGGACCAGTGCCCCGACGACAAGGCCGGCCACGTCGGCCTCTTCCTCGACAGCCCCACCCTCCAGAACGTCGTCAACGCCCTCGGCCCGAACGACCCGCACTTCACCCCCGAGTGCCGCGACTACGGCCCGGCCCTCTGACCCACCAACGTCCGTGCCCCCGGCCGCGACTCGCGACCGGGGGCACGTCATGCGTACGCGGCGGGCTCAGCCCAGCGCCGACTTCACCGCGTCGGCCAGCCGCTCCGCGACCGCCCGCGCCTGCTCGATGTCGGCCGCCTCCACCATCACCCGCACCAGCGGCTCCGTACCGGACGGCCGCAGCAGCACCCGGCCGGTCGACCCCAGCTCCCGCTCCGCCTCGGCGACCGCCGCGGACAGCGCCGGGGACGTCGCGACCTTCGACTTGTCGACGTCCGGGACGTTGATCAGCACCTGCGGCAGCCGCTCCATCACGGCGGCCAGCTCGTGGAGTCCCCGGCCCGTCGCGGCGACCCGCGCGGCCAGCATCAGACCGGTGAGCGTGCCGTCGCCGGTGGTGGCGTGGTCCAGCACGATGACGTGCCCGGACTGCTCACCGCCGAGCGCGAAGCCCTGCGCCTTCATCTCCTCCAGCACGTACCGGTCGCCGACCGCGGTCGCCACCATGTCGATCCCGGCCCGCTCCATCGCCAGCTTGAAGCCGAGATTGGACATGACGGTCGCGACGACGGTGTTCTTCCGCAGCGTCCCCGCCTCGCGCATCCCCAGCGCCAGCACGGCGAGGATCTGGTCCCCGTCGATCTCGTTGCCCGCCCGGTCCACGGCCAGGCAGCGGTCCGCGTCGCCGTCGTGCGCCACACCCAGATCGGCGCCGTGCTCGACGACCGCCGCGCGCAGCAGCCCCAGATGCGTCGACCCGCAGCCGTCGTTGATGTTGAGGCCGTCCGGGTCCGCACCGATGGTGACGACGTCCGCCCCCGCCCGCGCGAACGCCTCCGGCGAGACCCGCGCCGCCGCGCCGTGCGCCCCGTCGATGACGATCTTCAGCCCGTCGAGCCGGTTGGGCAGCACCCCGACGAGATGCGCGACGTAGTTGTCGAACCCCTCGTCGTAGACGGTGACCCGGCCCACCCCGGCGCCGGTCGGCCGCTCCCACGGCTCGCCCGAGGCGTGCGCCCGGTACGTCCGCTCGATACGGTCCTCCAGCTCGTCGGCGAGCTTGTGGCCACCGCGGGCGAAGAACTTGATGCCGTTGTCGGGCATCGGATTGTGGCTCGCGGAGAGCATCACCCCGAGGTCCGCGCCGAGCGACCCCGTCAGATACGCCACCGCCGGGGTCGGCAGCACGCCCACCCGCAGCACATCCACCCCGGCGCTCGCCAGCCCCGCGACGACCGCCGCCTCCAGGAACTCACCCGAGGCCCGCGGATCACGCCCGACGACCGCCACCGGCCTGCGTCCCTCCAGGGCGCGGCCGTGCCCCGACTCCTCCTCTGCGAGTACGTGCGCCGCAGCGACCGACAGACCGAGCGCCAGCTCCGCCGTCAGATCCGCATTGGCGACACCGCGCACCCCGTCCGTTCCGAAGAGTCGTCCCACTGGTGTCCTCCGCATAGATGAGCTTGAACCAGGCATTGCGTCCAGGTATACGCCTCCCGGACGCCCGAATAACGCACCGGTCCCGGATAGCCGAACGCCCCGGCTGCACGGAAAGTGCCACCGGGGCGTACGGGAAGGTGCTGCGAGCGCAGCGAGCGCGATCAGCGCTTGCTGTACTGCGGCGCCTTGCGGGCCTTCTTGAGACCGGCCTTCTTGCGCTCGACCGCACGGTCGTCACGCTTGAGGAACCCGGCCTTCTTCAGGGTGCCGCGGTTGTTCTCGACGTCCGCCTCGTTCAGCGCACGGGCGACGCCCAGACGCAGCGCACCGGCCTGACCGGAGATGCCGCCGCCGGAGATGCGGGCGACCACGTCGTAGCGGTTGTCGAGCTCGAGCACCTTGAAGGGCTCGTTGACTTCCTGCTGGTGCACCTTGTTGGGGAAGTAGCCCTCAAGGGTGCGACCGTTGATCTTCCACTGACCGGTGCCCGGAACGATCCGGACGCGGGCGATGGCGTTCTTGCGACGGCCCAGGCCGGCGGCCGGCTGCGGGTCGCCGAAGCGGGAGGCGAGGGACTCGGAGGTGTACTCACCCTCCACGACCTCGGTCTCGGTGGTGTATTCCTCGACGACGTCCTCGTTCTCGATGACGTTCTCGGGAGTGGTCTCGGCCACGATGCTCCTCAGATTCTCTTCGTCTTAGGGGGTGGCCGGACTTACTGCGCGACCTGGGTGATCTCGAACGGGACCGGCTGCTGCGCAGCGTGCGGGTGCTCGGCGCCCGCGTAGACCTTCAGCTTCGAGAGCATCTGACGGCCGAGGGTGTTCTTGGGGAGCATGCCCTTGATGGCCTTCTCGACAGCCTTCTCGGGGTTCTTGTCGAGCAGCTCGTCGTACCGGACGGAGCGCAGACCACCGGGGAAACCGGAGTGGCGGTAGGCCAGCTTCTGGCTGCGCTTGTTGCCGGAGAGGTGCACCTTGTCGGCGTTGACGATGATGACGAAGTCACCGGTGTCAACGTGCGGCGCGTACACCGGCTTGTGCTTGCCCCTCAGAAGGGACGCGGCCTGAGAGGCCAGACGGCCCAGGACAACGTCCTGCGCGTCAATGACGTGCCACTGGCGCTGGACATCGCCGGGCTTGGGGCTGAACGTACGCACGGTCGTAGCCTTCGCTTCTTCAGTGATGGGGTCACCCATGCCTCCCGGAGGAGACGCAGGAGACGGGGTCCTGTACTGGCACCTCGGTCGATCGGACCGGCAGTGCGGCGCTACGGGTGACGCAACCCGATCGTCCGCCGCCGGTTCATCGGCCCGGTGGCCGGCGTAAGGGCCCCTCACGTGAGATAGAGCAAGCCAATACGCATAACGAACTGGCAGAATACCGGCCCGCCCCCGGCCGGGTCAAAACGCGCCTCGAACCGGTGGACGAACCCGCGAGCCCCGGACCACCGCCCCGACCGGGGACGGTCCCGGCCCCGCGAAGGCCCGGATCCGTACCCGACCGGCGCCCTGCGGACCGGCCGGCCGCGCGGTGCCCGCGCCCGTACGCGCCGGGCCCGCGCCGGCTCACCGCTCCCGCGCCACGCGCCCCTCGTCCCACACCGGCTCCGTCGTCTCGCGGACCACGCCGTCCGCGCCGAAGACCAGGAAGCGGTCGAAGGCACGGGCGAACCAGCGGTCGTGCGTCACCGCCAGCACCGTGCCGTCGAACGCCTCCAGCCCCTCCTGGAGCGCCTCGGCGCTCTCCAGGTCGAGGTTGTCGGTCGGCTCGTCCAGCAGCAGCGCCGTGGCGCCCGCCAGCTCCAGGAGCAGGATCTGCAACCGCGCCTGCTGCCCGCCCGACAGCCGCTCGAACCGCTGCTCCGCCTGGCGCTCCAGCTCGTACCGGCGCAGCGCGCTCATCGCCGCGCCCCGGTCCTTGGCGTGCTCCGTCCACAGGATGTCGAGGAGGGTGCGGCCGGTCAGCTCCGGATGGGCGTGGGTCTGCGCGAAATACCCCGGCACCACCCGGGCGCCCAGCTTGACCTGCCCGGTGTGCGCGACCGGCCGTTCAGTGTCCTGGGCCAGCAGCCGCAGGAAGTGCGACTTGCCGGAGCCGTTCGAGCCCAGCACCGCGACCCGCTCGCCGTAGAAGACCTCCAGCGAGAACGGCTTCATCAGCCCCGTCAGCTCCAGGTCCGCGCAGGTCACGGCCCGGACGCCGGTGCGGCCACCGCGCAGCCGCATGGTGATCTCCTGCTCCCGCGGCGGCTCCGGCGGGGGACCTGCCTCCTCGAACTTCCGCAGCCGGGTCTGCGCCGCGTGGTAGCGCGAGGCCATGTCGTGGCTGTTCTCCGCCGCCTGCCGCAGGTTCCGCACCAGCTTCTTCAGCTGCTCGTGCTTCTCGTCCCAGCGCCGCCGCAGCTCCTCGAAGCGGGCGAAGCGCTCCTTGCGCGCCGCGTGGTACGTCGCGAAGCCGCCGCCGTGCACCCACACGTCCGACCCGGCGGGCCCCGGCTCCACGCTGACGATCTTGTCGGCGGCGCGCGCCAGCAGCTCCCGGTCGTGGCTGACGAAGAGCACCGTCTTCTTCGTCTGCCGCAGCTGCTCCTCCAGCCACCGCTTGCCCGGCACGTCCAGATAGTTGTCCGGCTCGTCCAGCAGCAGCACCTCGTCGCCGCCGCGCAGCAGCGACTCCAGCACCAGCCGCTTCTGCTCCCCGCCGGAGAGCGTCCGCACCAGCCGCCACTGCGCCTTCTCGTACGGCATCCCCAGCGCGGCGGTGGTGCACATGTCCCAGACCGTCTCGGCCTCGTAGCCGCGCGCCTCCGCCCAGTCGCTGAGCGCCTGCGCGTACGCCATCTGCGCGGCCTCGTCGTCGACCGTCATCACGGCCTCCTCGGCCGCGTCCACCGCCGCCGCGGCCGTCCGCAGCCGCGGCGGCGCGACGGAGACCAGCAGGTCACGCACGGTCCGCTCATCCCGCACCGAGCCCACGAACTGCGGCATCACGCCGAGGCCGCCGCTGACCGTGACCGCGCCGCCGTGCGGCGTCAGCTCCCCGGCGAGCAGCCGCAGCAACGTCGTCTTCCCCGCGCCGTTGGCCCCCGCCAGCGCGACCGACGAGCCCTCGCCGACGCGGAAGGAGACATCCCCGAGCAGCACCCTCCCGTCCGGCAGGTAGTACTCCAGATGACCGGCCTCCACATGTCCCATGGACCGGATTGTCGCCGCCCGACGCCGCATTCCCCAACCCGATCACGGCCCGGAGCAGTGGCCGCGCGGCTACCCGCGGTCGTTAGGATGCGCGGCATGAGCTTTGGGCATGGGGGGCCGTTCGACGGCCCAGGGGGAACCTCTTCCACCCCGGACTGGGAGGCACTCGCCGAGCAGAGCGAGGCGGGCGCCCGGCGCAAGCGCTGGCTGATGATCGGCGGCGGGGCGGTGGCCGCCCTCGTCGTCGCGGGCATCGTCGCGACCGCCATGGTCGTCAGCGGCGGCAGCGACAACAAGCCGCCCAAGGGCATCGCCGCCTCGGGCTCCGCCGCCCCCGAACCGCACCCGTCGTTCTCCGACGTCTCGGTCCCCCCGCCGCCCGACCCGCGGGACTACATCACCGACCCGGCGAAGGACCGCGCCCCCCTGACCACGGCCACCCTCTTCCCCGACAAGGCCATGGTCATCGGCGAGCACACCTACCCGCGCACCGCGCAGTCCGCGACGAAGGACTGCACCGCCGGCACCCAGGGCGCGCTCGGCTCCCTGCTGAAGCACAACGGCTGCCAGGCGCTGCTGCGCGCCACCTACGCCAAGGGCGGCGTCGCGGTCACCGTCGGCATCGCCGCGCTGGACTCCGCCGACGCCGCCGAACGCGTCAAGGCCAAGGCCAAGGGCAACCTCGCGCCGCTCGCCGGCGGCCACGTCGGCGCGGAGTTCTGCCGCGGCACCGCCTGCCGGATGACCGCCAACGCCACCGGCCGGTACGCGTACTTCACCATCGCCGGCTACCTCGACGGCGAGCGCGTCACCGAGAAGTCCGTCCCCGCCCTCCAGATCGGCCGCGACGGCGAGTCCTACGCCTTCGCCCGCATCATCCAGCGCGGCAAGGACCAGGCGGCGAAGGCCGCGCGGGAGCAGCAGTCCTGACGGCAGGCGCGGGCGGGGCGACGGCCCCGCCCGCGCCCACCCGCTCCGTCCTCAGCAGCACCCGGCCCCCGGCAGCGTCCGCCGGTTCCGTGCCTGGAGATTCCGCGCCATCAGCCGGTCGTCGGCCGGATAGCCGACCTCCTCCAGCGTCAGCCCGTGCGGCCGCACCACATGCACCGCCGAGTCCCGCACGCCCGCGGCCAGCACCTTCCCCGGCCAGTCGACCGGCCGGTGCCCGTCCCCGACGAAGAGCAGCGCGCCCACCAGCGAGCGCACCATGTTGTGGCAGAACGCGTCCGCCCGCACCGTCGCCGTGACGATCCCGTCCGCGCCCCGCACCCAGCTCAGCTCCTGGAGCGTACGGATCGTCGTCGCCCCTTCACGCCGCTTGCAGTACGCCGCGAAGTCGTGCTCCCCCAGCAGCGCCCGCGACGCCGCGTTCATCGCGTCCACGTCGAGCGCCCAGTCGTGCCACAGCACATGGCCGCGCAGCAGCGGATCCACACCCCCGGGGTGATCGGTGACCCGGTACGCGTACCGCCGCCAGATCGCCGAGAACCGCGCGTTGAAGCCGTACGGCGCCTCGGCGGCGCGCCACACCCGGACGTCCTTCGGCAGCCGGCCCGCCAGCCGCCGCAGCAGCCGCTCCCCGTGCTCGGCCCACAGCTCCTCGGGCAGATCCACGTGCGCCACCTGCCCGCGCGCGTGCACCCCGGCGTCCGTCCGCCCCGCCACGGTCAGCTCGTACGTCTCTCCGGAACGGGTCACCGTCCGCAGCGCCTGCTCCAACTCGCCCTGGACGGTGCGCCGTTCGCGCTGCTTCGCCCAGCCGGAGAACTCCGCGCCGTCGTACGAAAGATCCAGCCGCACCCGGACGAACCCGGGCTCCACCTCATCGCTCACCCGTCGATCCTCTCAGAGCGCGGCAAACGGAACGGGCCCGCTCCCCGGAGGGAACGGGCCCGACCGCTTGGGCTTCAGCGGCCTCAGGCGTCCTTGGACTCCTCGGCCGGCACCTCGGTCGCCTCGGCGGCGTCCTTCTTCAGCGCGTCTTCCTTGACCGCACGCTTGGTGGCGGCCTCGGCCTCACCGGTGGCCTGCTGGGCCACGGTCAGCGCCTCCACCAGCTCGATGACGGCCATGGGGGCGTTGTCGCCACGGCGCGCACCGATCTTGGTGATGCGGGTGTAACCACCCGGGCGGTTCTCGAACCGCGGACCGATCTCGGTGAACAGCGTGTGCACGACGCTCTTGTCCGAGATCAGCTGCATGACCTGACGACGGTTGTGCAGGTCACCCTTCTTCGCCTTGGTCACGAGTCGCTCGGCGTACGGGCGCAGACGGCGGGCCTTGGCCTCGGTCGTCGTGATGCGGCCGTGCTCGAAGAGCGCGGTGGCCAGGTTGCGCAGCATGAGACGCTCGTGCGCCGCGCTACCGCCCAGACGGGCACCCTTGGTGGGCTTCGGCATGGTGTTTCTCCTCCATCGCTGCACCGGCCGTATCAGGTACCGGTGTCAGTTCCCGCGAGGCGGACGCCCCGCGGAAGATCACGCACGGCCGGGCCCGGGGTGCGCCCCGGGCCCGGCCGGTGAAACTCAGTACTGCTCGGTCTCCACGAAACCGGCGTCCGCGTCGTCGTCCGCGCCGAAGGCGTCCGCGGCGGCGGTCGGGTCGAACCCGGGGGGCGAGTCCTTCAGCGCCAGGCCCATGCCGGCGAGCTTGGCCTTGACCTCGTCGATCGACTTCGCACCGAAGTTGCGGATGTCGAGCAGGTCCGCCTCGGAGCGGGCCACCAGCTCGCCCACCGAGTGGATGCCCTCACGCTTGAGGCAGTTGTACGACCGAACGGTGAGCTCCAGCTCCTCGATCGGCAGCGCCAGGTCGGCGGCGAGGGCGGCGTCCGTCGGGGACGGGCCCATGTCGATGCCCTCGGCGTCGATGTTCAGCTCACGCGCCAGACCGAACAGCTCGACCAGGGTCTTACCGGCGGACGCCATGGCGTCGCGCGGCCGCATGGCCTGCTTGGTCTCGACGTCGACGATCAGCTTGTCGAAGTCGGTGCGCTGCTCGACACGGGTCGCCTCGACCTTGTAGGTGACCTTGAGGACCGGCGAGTAGATCGAGTCGACCGGGATCCGGCCGATCTCCTGGCCGACCTGCTTGTTCTGCACCGCGGAGACGTAGCCGCGACCGCGCTCGACGGTCAGCTCCATCTCCAGCTTGCCCTTGGCGTTCAGGGTCGCCAGGACCAGGTCCGGGTTGTGGACCTCGACACCGGCCGGGGGCGCGATGTCGGCGGCGGTGACCAGACCCGGGCCCTGCTTGCGCAGGTACATCACGACCGGCTCGTCGTGCTCCGAGGAGACGACCAGCTGCTTGATGTTGAGGATGAGGTCGGTGACGTCCTCCTTGACGCCCGGCACGGTGGTGAACTCGTGCAGGACACCGTCGATACGGATCGACGTGACCGCCGCACCCGGGATCGAGGAGAGGAGCGTACGGCGGAGGGAGTTACCGAGGGTGTAACCGAAGCCCGGCTCCAGGGGCTCGATCACGAACCGGGAGCGGTACTCGTCGACGACCTCTTCGGTCAGCGACGGACGCTGAGCGATAAGCATGTGTGTTCCTTCAGTCGTGGGCGCCCGCTATTTGACGCCCTCTGCTGACAAGGGTACGGGCGGCACGCGGTTCCGGAGAACCTGTGCCGCCCGAGCCCGTCGCCCTACTTACTTGGAGTAGAGCTCAACGATCAGCTGCTCCTGCACCTGGGTGTCGATCACCTGGCGCTCAGGCATGCTGTGCACGAGGATCCGGAGGTTCGACGGGATCGCTTCCAGCCACGCCGGAACGGTCTTCTCGCCGGCCTCGGCCTTGGCCACCTCGAAGGGGGTCAGGTTCCGGGAGCCCTCGCGGACCTCGATGATGTCGTTCACGGAGACGCGGGCCGACGGGATGTCGGTCTTGCGGCCGTTCACGTTGATGTGTCCGTGACGCACCAGCTGACGGGCGTGGTCGCGGGACTTGGCGAAGCCGGCCCGGTAGACCACGTTGTCGAGGCGGGTCTCAAGGATGCGCAGAAGGTTCTCACCGGTCTTGCCGGTCTTCTGGTTCGCTTCCTTGTAGTAGTTCACGAACTGCTTCTCAAGGACACCGTAGATACGGCTGCACTTCTGCTTCTCACGAAGCTGGAGCAGGTACTCGCTGTCCTTGGTGCGCCCGCGACCGTGCTCACCCGGGGGGTAAGGACGGATCTCGATCGGGCACTTCGCGCTCTCGCACTTGCTCCCCTTGAGGAAGAGCTTCTGCTTCTCCCGACGGCAACGCTTGCAGTCGGCCCCGGTGTAACGCGCCATTGTCTAGTTGTCTCCTACTTCAGTGGGTCAGACGCGGCGGCGCTTGGGAGGGCGGCAGCCGTTGTGCGGGGTCGGGGTGACGTCCTGGATCGAACCCACCT
Source organism: Streptomyces sp. NPDC027185 (assembly GCF_055567035.1). Classification (NCBI taxonomy): domain Bacteria; kingdom Bacillati; phylum Actinomycetota; class Actinomycetes; order Kitasatosporales; family Streptomycetaceae; genus Streptomyces; species Streptomyces sp. NPDC027185. The sequence continues at coordinate 378,898 of NZ_JBVHRF010000006.1, forward strand.
CGAGGCCGGTGGCCTGGAGGGAGCGGATCGCGGTCTCACGGCCGGAGCCGGGACCCTTGACGAACACGTCGACCTTGCGCATGCCGTGCTCCTGCGCGCGGCGGGCAGCCGACTCGGCGGCCATCTGCGCGGCGAACGGAGTCGACTTACGCGAACCCTTGAAGCCCACGTGACCGGCCGAGGCCCAGGAAATCACGTTGCCGGTCGGGTCGGTGATCGAAACGATCGTGTTGTTGAACGTGCTCTTGATGTGAGCGTGCCCGTGGGCGACGTTCTTCTTCTCCTTGCGGCGCACCTTCTTGGCGCCGGCCGTACGGCCCTTCGGAGGCATGAAATTCTCCTAATGGAGGTGGTCGGTCCTACAGCGAAGACCGCTGACTTCCGCGGCCCGGGAAAACGGAACCGCAGTGCGTCCTGCTGAGGACTACTTCTTGCCCGGCTTCTTCTTGCCGGCGATCGCGCGACGCGGGCCCTTGCGGGTGCGGGCGTTCGTGCTGGTGCGCTGGCCGTGGACCGGAAGGCCGCGGCGGTGACGCAGACCCTGGTAGCAGCCGATCTCGACCTTGCGGCGGATGTCGGCCTGGATCTCGCGACGGAGGTCACCCTCGGTCTTGAGGTTGTTGTCCACGTACTCGCGGATCTTGACCAGGTCTTCCTCGGCCAGGTCGCGAACCCGCGTGTTGGGGTTCACGCCGGTGGCGGCGAGGGTCTGCTGCGACAGCGTGCGCCCGATACCGAAGACGTAGGTGAGGGCGACCTCCACGCGCTTTTCGCGCGGGAGATCAACGCCTGCGAGGCGTGCCATTGATGTGGCTCCTGATGGCTATTCGGAGGTCTTCCGCAGCACCGTTCCCGTAAGACTCAGCTGAATTACGAGCCGGGCCCCGGCCTCCGAGCCGGGGGTTTCGTCCCACGCGAAAGACGCGGGGTCGGGTGTCTGCGTATGTACGAATTACGTGCGTCGCGCGAACTGCGAAATGCAGGTGGTCGTGCGTCAGCCCTGGCGCTGCTTGTGGCGCAGGTTGTCGCAGATGACCATGACCCGGCCGTGGCGGCGGATCACCTTGCACTTGTCGCAGATCTTCTTGACGCTCGGCTTGACCTTCATGGGTGTGAGGTTCTCCGGGTCAGTGCCGTCACCCCGGCGGAGCGGGGCGCCGACAAGATCTACTTGTAGCGGTAGACGATCCGGCCACGCGTCAGGTCGTACGGAGAGAGCTCCACCACGACCCGGTCATCCGGGAGAATACGGATGTAGTGCATCCGCATCTTGCCGCTGATGTGCGCGAGGACCTTGTGACCGTTCTGGAGCTCCACCTTGAACATCGCGTTCGGCAGAGACTCGATCACGGTGCCCTCGATCTCGATGGCACCTTGCTTCTTGGCCACGCTTCGCCTTTCGAATCGGCTACCTTGATCGGCTCTCCCGCGAGAGCCACCACGCCAAGGGCAGGCGGATGCACGAGAGCCGACGCGTCAGTCTACGTCAGAGGCCCCGAAAAGACGAATCCACGATTATTGCCCACCCGGGGAGATCCTTACTCCCCCACCCCGCGGCCCGTCACCGTTCCTCCGCACGGGCGCCTCACCGGCACCGCACGACGGCAGCCGGCGCGCGGGCCGTCAGGCGCCCGCGGCCGGATCCGGCGCCACCGTCACACCCAGCTCGGCGAGCTTCGCTCGGCCGCCGTCGACCGCGGTCAGCACCAGCGGCCCCTCCTCGGTCAGCGCCACCGAGTGCTCCCAGTGCGAGGACCAGCCGCCGTCGTTCGTCTTGACCGTCCACTCGTCGTCGAGGACGTGCGTCTTGTGCGTGCCGAGGTTGACCATCGGCTCGATCGCGATGCAGAAGCCCGGCACCAGCTTCGGGCCGCGGCCGCGCTTGCGGTCGACGTAGTTCAGCAGGTGCGGGTCCATGTGCATCTGCGAGCCGATGCCGTGGCCGCCGTACTCCTCGACGATGCCGTACTTGCCGCACGACGGGCGCGGCTGGCGGCGGATGTAACCCTCGATCGCCTTGGAGATGTCGATCAACCGGTTGCCCTTCGCGACCGCGGCGATCCCGGCCCACATGGACTCCTCGGTCACCCGGCTCAGCTCGACCAGCTCCGCGGAGTGCCCGGACCCGACGAACGCGGTGTACGCGGCGTCGCCGTGCCAGCCGTCGATGATCGCGCCGCAGTCGATGGAGATGATGTCGCCGTCGCGGAGGACCGTTTCGTCGTCCGGGATGCCGTGGACGACGACGTCGTTCACCGACGTGCAGATCGTGGCGGGGAAGCCGCCGTACCCGAGGAAGTTCGACTTCGCGCCGTGGTCGGCGAGGACCTTACGGGCCACCTGGTCCAGATCACGGGTGGTCGCGCCCGGCACCGCCGCCTCGCGGGTCGCGGCGTGGATGGCGGCGACCACCAGCCCCGCCTCGCGCATCTTCGCGATCTGCTGAGGGGTCTTGATCTCCACCATGGCGGGTAACGCCTTCCTGAACCGACTGTGCCGACAACCGCGTCATTCGCACGGCCGACCACCGCGCGGGCGCGCCCGCCCCTCCATACGATACGGCCGCGGTGCCCAGGGCGGGCACCGCGGCCGTATGCGAAGCGTACGCGGAAGTTACTCGCCGCGTCCGAGAGCGGACATCGCCCGCTGCGTGACCTCTTCGACCTTGCCGAGGGCGGGAATCGTCACGACGAGTTCCTGCGCCTTGTAGTAGTCGATGATCGGCTCGGTCTCCGAGTGGTAGACCTCCAGGCGCTTGCGCACCGTGTCCTCGTGGTCGTCGTCGCGCTGGTACAGCTCGCCGCCGCAGACGTCGCAGACGCCCTCGGTCTTCGGCTTGCTGTACTCGGCGTGGAAGACGTGCGCGGAGTTCTTCCGGCAGATACGGCGGCCGGCGATCCGCTTGACCACCTCGTCCTCGGGGACCTCCAGGTCGAGCACCGCGTCCAGCGTGATGCCCTTGCCCTTGAGGTAGACGTCGAGCGCCTCGGCCTGCTTGAGGTTGCGCGGGAAGCCGTCGAGCAGGAAGCCGCCGGCGGCATCCGCCTGCTCCAGACGGTCCTCGGCCATGCCGATCGTGACCTCGTCGGGGACCAGGTTGCCGGCGTCCATGTAGGACTTCGCCTGCACACCCAGGGGCGTCCCCTGGCTGATGTTGGCGCGGAACAGGTCGCCCGTGGAGATGTGCGGGATCTCAAGGTTCCGGGCGAGGTACGCGGCCTGCGTACCCTTACCGGCTCCCGGGGGTCCGACGAGGACGATTCGCATCAGCGGAGGAACCCTTCGTAGTTGCGCTGCTGAAGCTGGCTCTCGATCTGCTTCACGGTCTCCAGGCCCACACCCACGATGATCAGGATGCTCGTCCCGCCGAACGGGAAGTTCTGGTTCGCGTTGAACAGCACCAACGCCACTGTTGGCACGAGTGCGATCAGACCCAGATACAGCGAGCCCGGCCACGTGATCCGGTTGAGCACGTAGCTGAGGTACTCGGCCGTCGGGCGACCAGCCCGGATACCCGGGATGAAGCCACCATACTTCTTCATGTTGTCGGCAACTTCTTCGGGGTTGAAGGAGATCGCGACGTAGAAGAAGGCGAAGAAGACGATCAGCAGGAAGTACGTAACGATGTAAACCGGGTGGTTTCCCTTGGTGAAGTTCGTTTCGATCCACCGGGCCCACTCGGCATTCGACCCGCTGAACTGTGCGACCAGGGCCGGAATGTAGAGCAACGACGACGCGAAGATGACGGGAATCACACCCGCCTGATTCACCTTGAGCGGGATGTACGTGGACGTACCGCCATAAGAACGGCGGCCGATCATGCGCTTCGCGTACTGCACCGGAATGCGGCGCTGCGCCTGCTCGACGAAGACCACCAGACCCACCATCGCGAGTCCGACGGCGATCACCGCGAAGAACTCGACCCAGCCGTCCGCGAGCTTGCCCGTGGTCTTGATCTGCCACAGCGCGCCCGGGAAACCGGCGGCGATCGAGATGAACATGAGGATCGACATGCCGTTGCCGATGCCGCGGTCGGTGACCAGTTCACCGAGCCACATGACGACCGCGGTACCGGCGGTCATCGTGATGACCATGGTGATGGTGGTGAAGATCGAGTCGCTCGGCACGATCTCGCCGGCGACCGGGCAGCCGTTGAAGAGCGCACCGCTGCGGGCCGTGGCCACCAGGCCGGTGCCCTGCAGGATCGCCAGCGCGATGGTCAGATAACGGGTGTACTGGGTGATCTTCGCCTGGCCGGTCTGGCCCTCCTTCTTGAGGGCCTCCAGCCGGGGAATCACCACGGTCAGCAGCTGGAGAATGATGCTCGCCGTGATGTACGGCATGATCCCCAGCGCGAAAATCGTGACCTGCAGCAGCGCACCACCGCTGAACATGTTCACCAGGGCGAACAATCCGTTGTTCCCGCCGAGACTCTTCATGCAGGTCTCGACGTTCGTGTAGTTCACCCCGGGGATCGGGACGTGGGCACCGATCCGGTAGAGCACCACGATGCCCAACGTGAACAGCAGCTTTTTGCGCAGGTCGGGCGTCTTGAACGCTCGGGCGAACGCGGTGAGCACGGTGCCTCCTGCGCCCCCCGCCGGACGGGCGAGAGGTGACGGTCTTGAGGATCGACGAATAAAAGCGGCCTGAAACGCCGCACGGGCGAGCCGTGCGGCGGGGGTCCCGGTGCATCCCCCTTGAAAAGTTGCACCGGCAGGCCACCTTACCGGCGACCGTACCCCCGTGGAACGACCGACCGGGGATGCCCCAAACGATGGGCATCCCCGGTCAGTTGAACCAACGAACTCAGAGGAGTTCGGTGACGGTGCCGCCGGCAGCGGCAATCTTCTCCTTGGCGGAGCCGGAGACGGAGTCAACCGTCACCTGCAGCGCCACGGAGACCTCGCCCTGGCCCAGGACCTTGACGAGCTCGTTCTTGCGCACCGCGCCCTTGGCGACCAGGTCGGCCACCGTGACCTCGCCACCCTGCGGGTAGAGCGCGGCCAGCTTCTCCAGGTTCACGACCTGGAACTGCTTGTGAGCGGGGTTCTTGAAGCCCTTCAGCTTCGGGAGACGCATGTGGAGGGGCATCTGCCCACCCTCGAAGCGCTCCGGAACCTGGTAACGGGCCTTGGTGCCCTTGGTACCACGACCAGCGGTCTTACCCTTGGACGCCTCACCACGACCGACACGGGTCTTGGCGGTCTTGGCACCCGGGGCAGGACGGAGGTTGTGGACCTTCAGCGGGTTCTGCTCCGCCATGTCAGTCGACCTCCTCGACCGTCACGAGGTGACGCACGGTGTGCACCATGCCGACGACCTCGGGACGGGCCTCCCGGACGACGCTGTCGTTCAGCCGCTTGAGGCCGAGCGTACGGAGCGTGTCACGGTGGTTCTGCTTGCTACCGATGTAGGACTTGGTCTGGGTGATCTTGATGCGCATTACGCAGTCACCCCGGCACGCGCACGCAGCAGAGCTGCGGGAGCAACGTCCTCCAGCGGCAGGCCACGACGGGCCGCGATCTCCTCGGGGCGCTGAAGGCCCTGAAGCGCGGTCACCGTGGCGTGCACGATGTTGATCGGGTTCGACGAGCCGAGCGACTTGCTCAGGACGTCGTGGATGCCCGCGCACTCCAGAACGGCGCGCACCGGGCCACCGGCGATCACACCGGTACCGGGGGAAGCCGGCTTGAGCAGGACGACGCCCGCAGCCTTCTCGCCCTGGATGGGGTGCGGGATGGTGCCCTGGATACGGGGAACCTTGAAGAAGTTCTTCTTGGCCTCTTCCACGCCCTTGGCGATGGCAGCCGGAACTTCCTTGGCCTTGCCGTAACCGACACCTACGGTGCCGTCACCGTCACCCACCACGACGAGCGCGGTGAAGCTGAAGCGACGACCACCCTTGACAACCTTGGCGACACGGTTGATCGCGACAACGCGCTCAACGTATGCGGTCTTCTCGGCGGCAGCGCCACCGTCGCGACCCTTCCGGTCCCGCCGCTCGCCGCCACCGGCACCGCTTCCGCGGCGCTGGGGTCCAGCCATTGGATTTACCTCTCTCTGTTACGTCCGCTAGCTCCGGAACCGGGGCTTAGAACTTCAGCCCGGCTTCGCGGGCGGCGTCCGCCAGAGCGGCAATGCGCCCGGCGTACTGGTTGCCACCGCGGTCGAACACGACGGCCTCGACGCCGGCGGCCTTGGCGCGCTCGGCAACCAGGGAACCGACCTGCTTGGCCTGGTCGCCCTTGCTGCCGTCGCCGCCACGGATCGACGCGTCCAGGTGCGACGCCGACGCGAGCGTGTGGCCCGCGATGTCGTCGATGACCTGAGCGGTGATACCGCGGTTGGAGCGCGTCACGACCAGACGCGGACGCTCCGGCGTACCCGAAATCCGCTTACGGATGCGGATGTGGCGCCGCTTGAGGGCGGCACCCTTACGGGCGTTACCCTTCGCGATCTTCACACCGTATGCCATGGCTTACTTACCAGCCTTTCCGACCTTGCGGCGGATGACCTCGCCGGCGTACTTGACGCCCTTGGCCTTGTACGGGTCAGGCTTGCGCAGCTTGCGGATGTTCGCCGCAACCTCGCCGACCTTCTGCTTGTCGATGCCCTCGACGCTGAGCTTCGTCGGGGACTCGACCTTGAAGGAGATACCTTCGGGCGCCTCGACGAGGATCGGGTGGCTGTAGCCCAGGGAGAACTCCAGGTTGGAGCCCTTGGCCTGGACGCGGTAGCCGACACCGCTGATTTCGAGCGCCTTGCTGTAGCCCGCGGTCACGCCGGTGATCATGTTCGCCACCAGCGTGCGGGACAGGCCGTGAAGGGCCTTGTTCTGACGCTCGTCGTTCGGGCGGGAGACGTTGATGACGCCGTCCTCACCCTTGGCGACCTCGATGGGCGCGGCGACGGTGTGCGAAAGGGAGCCCTTGGGACCCTTCACGTTGACCGTGCGGCCCTCGATGGTGACGTCCACACCAGCGGGAACCTGGATGGGCAGCTTGCCAATACGCGACATTAGCTTTTCCTCCGTTCCCTGATTACCAGACGTAGGCGAGGACTTCCCCACCCACGCCCTTCTTGCTGGCCTGCTGGCCGGTCAGGAGACCGTGGGACGTGGAGATGATCGCCACGCCCAGGCCGCCGAGGACCTTCGGCAGGTTGGTGGACTTTGCGTAGACCCGCAGGCCCGGCTTCGAGATGCGCTTGATGCCGGCGATCGAGCGCTCGCGGTTCGGGCCGAACTTCAGCTCGAGGATGAGGTTCTTGCCGACCTCGGCGTCCTCAACCTTCCAGCCGGTGATGTAGCCCTCCTGCTGGAGGATCTCCGCGATGTGAGACTTGATCTTGCTGTGCGGCATCACGACGGTGTCGTGGTACGCCGAGTTCGCGTTCCGCAGACGGGTCAGCATGTCTGCGATGGGATCAGTCATGGTCATGAATTGGCCTTCGGCCTCTCTCGCCGGGGTTTCCTATATGCGCCATCCCTCTCCCCGATCAGAGTCGGGACGGGTGCGGCACGGGGACCTACGGCGTAGTAAGCGACGTTATGCGGACGAGCTGCCCGCGGTCGGTCTCGGGCGGCGGGGCGCCCAACCCTTCTACCCTACGGGACGAAGGGCGGGGCGCCTGCCGACCGGATGCTTACCGAGAGCTTCCAGGTCATCCCAACTAGGGGATTACCAGGAGCTCTTGGTCACGCCCGGCAGCTCGCCACGGTGAGCCATCTCACGAAGGCACACGCGGCAGAGGCCGAACTTGCGGTACACGGAGTGCGGGCGGCCACAACGCTGGCAGCGGGTGTAGGCGCGCACACCGAACTTGGGCTTGCGAGCAGCCTTCGCGATCAGAGCCTTCTTCGCCATCTCGCTCACGCCTCCTTGAACGGGAAGCCGAGGTGACGGAGAAGGGCACGGCCCTCATCGTCGTTGGTCGCCGTGGTGACCACGGTGATGTCCATACCCCGGGTACGGTCGATCTTGTCCTGGTCGATCTCGTGGAACATGACCTGCTCCGTGAGACCGAAGGTGTAGTTGCCCCGGCCGTCGAACTGCTTCGGCGACAGACCACGGAAGTCGCGGATGCGCGGCAGCGCGAGCGACAGCAGGCGGTCCAGGAACTCCCACATGCGGTCACCGCGGAGGGTGACGTGGGCACCGATCGGCTGACCCTCACGCAGCTTGAACTGCGCGATGGACTTCCGGGCCTTGGTGACGGCCGGCTTCTGGCCGGTGATCGTGGTGAGGTCCTTGATGGCACCGTCGATCAGCTTGGAGTCGCGGGCGGCGTCGCCCACACCCATGTTGACCACGATCTTGGTCAGACCGGGGATCTGCATGACGTTCTCGTACGAGAACTCGTCCTTCAGCTTCCCGGCGATCTCTTCGCGGTAGCGCTGCTTGAGACGCGGCGCGTTGGTGGTGGCAGTCATCAGATGTCCTCACCGGTCCGCTTGGCAACGCGGATCTTGTTGCCTTCGTCGTCGAAGCGGTAGCCGACGCGGGTGACGACCTTCTTGCCGTCCTTCTCCACGACGAGCTGCACGTTGCTCACGTGCACCGGGGCCTCGGTGGTGACGATGCCGCCGGTCTGCGAGCCGCGCGCGGTCTGGCCGGCCTTGGTGTGCTTCTTGACCCGGTTGACACCCTCGACCAGGACACGGTCCTCGCGGGGGAAGGCCGCGATGACCTTGCCCTGCTTGCCCTTGTCCTTACCGGTGATGACCTGGACCAGGTCGCCCTTCTTGATCTTCATCGGTTACAGCACCTCCGGCGCGAGCGAGATGATCTTCATGAACTTCTTCTCGCGCAGCTCACGGCCCACGGGGCCGAAGATACGGGTGCCGCGGGGGTCGCCATCGTTCTTGAGGATGACGGCCGCGTTCTCGTCGAAGCGGATGTACGAGCCGTCCGGACGGCGGCGCTCCTTGACGGTGCGAACGATGACGGCCTTGACGACGTCACCCTTCTTCACGTTGCCACCGGGGATCGCGTCCTTCACGGTGGCGACGATGACGTCACCGATGCCCGCGTAGCGCCGGCCCGAGCCACCGAGAACACGGATGGTGAGAATTTCCTTCGCACCCGTGTTGTCGGCGACGCGAAGCCGAGACTCCTGCTGGATCACGTCTATCTCCTGATCGTCTGCCGGTTCCCGGCGGGGCCCCGCGGTGAGGCGGGGCCCCGCCGAGCCTGGCGGAACTGACCTGAGGGGGAACCCTCAGGCGGTATTTCGTGGCGTTCCCTTACGGGAACTGCCTACTTGGCCTTCTCGAGGATCTCGACGATGCGCCAGCGCTTCGAGGAGGACAGCGGCCGGGTCTCCATGAGGAGGACGCGGTCGCCGACACCCGCGGCGTTCTGCTCGTCGTGCGCCTTGAGCTTGTTGGTACGGCGGATGACCTTGCCGTACAGCGCGTGCTTGACGCGGTCCTCGACGGCGACGACGACGGTCTTGTCCATCTTGTCGCTGACGACGAGACCCTCACGGGTCTTGCGGAAGCCGCGGTCGTTCGTCTCAGTCACATTCTTCTCGCTCATCAGGCGCTCTCCACCGTCTCGATGCCCAGCTCACGCTCACGCATCAGGGTGTAGATCCGGGCGATGTCCTTACGGACGGACTTGAGCCGACCGTGGTTCTCAAGCTGTCCGGTCGCCGCCTGGAAGCGGAGGTTGAACAGCTCCTCCTTGGCCTCACGAAGCTTGGCAACGAGGTCCTCGTTGTTCAGCTCGCGCAGCTCGGTCGCCTTGGTACCGGCCGCCATCACGACTCACCTGCCTCGCGCCGCACGATGCGGCACTTCATCGGAAGCTTGTGGGCGGCGCGGGTCAGCGCCTCCTTGGCAACCTTTTCGTTCGGGAAGGACAGCTCGAACATCACCCGACCGGGCTTGACGTTCGCGACCCACCACTCCGGAGAACCCTTACCGGAACCCATGCGGGTCTCGGCCGGCTTCTTCGTGAGCGGGCGGTCCGGGTAAATGTTGATCCAGACCTTGCCGCCACGCTTGATGTGACGGGTCATGGCGATACGAGCCGACTCGATCTGACGGTTCGTCACGTACGCCGGGGTGACGGCCTGGATGCCGTACTCACCGAAGGCCAGCTCGGTGCCACCCTTGGCCATGCCGTTGCGCTTCGGGTGGTGCTGCTTACGGTGCTTGACCCTGCGAGGGATCAGCATGTCGGTCAGGCCTCCTGTCCGGTGCTCTCAGCCGGAGCAGCTGCTGCGGCCTCGGCCTTGGGGGCCTCGGCAGCGGCGTTCTGCTGCTGCGGCTTGCGGCCGCGGCCGCCACGCTCGCCACCGCGGCGCGGGCGGTCGTTGCCACCGCGGGCCGGGCGGTTACCCGCACGGGCGGCGGCGTTCTCCGCACGGACCTCGGCGATGTTCTTGACGTCGCCCTTGTAGATCCAGACCTTCACGCCGATGCGGCCGAAGGTGGTCTTGGCCTCGAAGAAGCCGTAGTCGACGTTGGCCCGGAGGGTGTGCAGGGGCACACGGCCCTCGCGGTAGAACTCCGAGCGGGACATCTCGGCACCGCCGAGACGGCCACCGCACTGGATCTTGATGCCCTTGGCGCCGGCCTTCATCGTCGACTGCATGCTCTTACGCATGGCGCGACGGAAGGAGACGCGGGAGGACAGCTGCTCGGCGACGGCCTGGGCCACGAGCTGAGCATCGGTCTCGGGGTTCTTGACCTCGAGGATGTTCAGCTGGACCTGCTTGCCGGTCAGCTTCTCCAGTTCGCCGCGGATGCGGTCGGCCTCGGCGCCACGGCGGCCGATGACGATGCCCGGACGAGCGGTGTGGATGTCAACGCGGACGCGCTCACGGGTGCGCTCGATCTCCACCTTGGAGATACCGGCGCGCTCCATGCCCTTCGTCATCATGCGACGAATGGCGACGTCTTCCTTGACGTAGTCCTTGTACAGCTTGTCGGCGTACCAGCGGGACTTGAAGTCCGTCGTGACGCCGAGCCGGAACCCGTGCGGGTTTACCTTCTGGCCCATTACCGGGTTCCTTCCTTGCTGCTGACGACCACGGTGATGTGGCTGGTCCGCTTGCGGATCCGGTAGGCACGGCCCTGGGCACGCGGACGGAACCGCTTCAGGGTCGGGCCCTCGTCGACATACGCCTCGGAGATGTAGAGGCTGTCGGCGTCGGTGTGGTCGTAGTTGTGCGCGGCGTTGGCAATGGCGCTGTCCAGCACCTTGCCCACCGGCACGCTCGCGGCCTGCGGGGCGAAACGCAGGACCGCCTGAGCCTCCGTGGCATCCATGCCACGGATAAGGTCCACCACGCGGCGGGCCTTCATGGGCGTGACGCGGATGTACCGCGCCTGGGCCCTGGCTTCCATGGTTGTCCCTTCGGTGTCAGTCATAGTCTTCGCACTCCGCCGATCAACGACGCCGCGACTTGCGGTCGTCCTTCTCGTGGCCGCGGAAGGTGCGGGTCGGCGCAAACTCGCCGAGCTTGTGGCCAACCATCGACTCGGTGACGAACACCGGGACGTGCTTGCGGCCGTCGTGCACCGCGATCGTGTGGCCGAGCATGGCCGGGACGATCATGGAGCGGCGGGACCAGGTCTTGATGACGTTCTTGGTGCCGGCTTCGTTCTGAACATCCACCTTCTTGGCGAGGTGGTCGTCGACGAAGGGCCCCTTCTTGAGACTGCGCGGCATCTAAACCCGCTCCTAGCGCTTCTTGTTCGTCTTGCGGCGGCGGACGATGTACTTGTTCGAAGCCTTCTTCGGCGAACGCGTACGACCCTCCTTCTGACCCCACGGCGAGACCGGGTGGCGACCACCGGAGGTCTTGCCCTCACCACCACCGTGCGGGTGGTCGACCGGGTTCATCACGACACCACGCACGGTCGGGCGGACGCCCTTCCAGCGCATACGGCCGGCCTTGCCCCAGTTGATGTTCGACTGCTCGGCGTTGCCGACCTCGCCGACGGTGGCGCGGCAGCGGACGTCGACCAGGCGGATCTCACCGGACGGCATACGCAGGTGGGCCATGGAGCCCTCACGCGCCAGCAGCTGCACGGAGGCACCGGCCGAGCGGGCGAACTTCGCACCGCCGCCCGGACGCAGCTCGATCGCGTGGATCGTCGTACCCACGGGGATGTGGCGCAGCGGCAGGTTGTTGCCGGGCTTGATGTCGGCGCCGGGGCCGTTCTCAATCCGGTCACCCTGCGACAGGCCACGGGGCGCGATGATGTAGCGCTTCTCGCCGTCTGCGTAGTGCAGCAGCGCGATGCGCGCGGTGCGGTTGGGGTCGTACTCGATGTGCGCGACCTTGGCCGGCACGCCGTCCTTGTCGTGACGACGGAAGTCGATCACTCGGTAGGCGCGCTTGTGGCCACCGCCCTGGTGGCGAACGGTCACACGACCGGCGTTGTTACGGCCGCCCTTGCTGTGCAGCGGGCGGACCAGCGACTTCTCCGGCGTGGACCGCGTGATCTCGACAAAGTCGGCGACGCTGGAGCCACGACGGCCCGGGGTCGTCGGCTTGTACTTGCGGATACCCATTTCTCAGTCCTCGTCCGATTCCGGACGATCCAGACCGCCCTTAGGCGGTCGGACCGCCGAAGATGTCGATACGGTCGCCCTCGGCGAGGGTCACGATGGCGCGCTTGGTGTCGGCACGCTTGCCGAAACCGGTGCGGGTGCGCTTGCGCTTGCCCTGGCGGTTGATCGTGTTGACCCCGGTGACCTTGACCGAGAAGACCGCCTCGACGGCCTGCTTGATCTGGGTCTTGTTCGCGCCGGGCGCGACGATGAACGTGTACTTGTTCTCGTCCAGCAGCGCGTAGCTCTTCTCCGAGACCACGGGCTTGACGAGAACGTCGCGCGGGTCCGAGAAGGTCTTGCTGGTGACGACGGCCTCAGTCATCAGGCGTCGCTCCCTTCGGTCTCAGCGTTCCGGCCGGACACGAAGGACTCCAGAGCGGCGGTGGTGAAGACCACGTCGTCGGAGACGAGCACGTCGTACGTGTTCAGCTGGCCCGGCTCCAGGATGTGCACCTGGGGCAGGTTGCGGGCGGACAGCCACGCGGCCTCGTCGGAGCGCTCGGCGACCAGGAGCAGGTTCTTCCGCTCGCTGACCTTGCCGAGGAGACCCTTGGCGGCCTTGGTGGAGATCGCGCCGTCGACCACGCCGGAGACGACGTGGATACGGCTGTTGCGCGCCCGGTCGGTGAGGGCACCGCGCAGGGCGGCGGCCTTCATCTTCTTGGGCGTCCGCTGCGAGTAGTCACGCGGCACCGGGCCGTGGACGACGCCACCGCCGGCGAACTGCGGCGCACGGGTCGAACCCTGGCGCGCGCGGCCGGTGCCCTTCTGGCGGTACGGCTTCTTGCCACCGCCGCGGACCTCGCCACGGGTCTTGGTCTTGTGCGTGCCCTGACGGGCAGCGGCCAGCTGCGCGACAACGACCTGGTGGATCAGCGGAATGCTGACCTTCGCGTCGAAGATCTCCGCGGGGAGCTCGACGGTCCCGGCCTTGTCGCCTGCCGGCGAAAGGATGTCAATGGTGCTCATCGGTTACCTCAGGCCCCCTTGGCCGCGGTACGGACCAGGACGAGGCCGCCGTTCGGACCAGGAACTGCGCCCTTGATGAGCAGCAGACCCTTCTCCGCGTCAACGGCATGGACGGTCAGGTTCTGGGTGGTGACCCGCTCGTTGCCCATACGACCGGCCATCCGCATGCCCTTGAACACGCGGCCCGGGGTGGCGCAGCCACCGATGGAGCCCGGCTTACGGTGCACGCGGTGGGCACCGTGGGACGCCTTGCCGCCGTGGAAGCCGTGACGCTTCATGACGCCGGCGAAGCCCTTGCCCTTGCTCTTGCCGGTCACGTCCACCTTGACGCCGGACTCGAAGGTCTCAGCGGTCAGCTCCTGGCCGAGGGTGTACTCGCCGGCGTCGGCGGTACGGACCTCGACGAGGTGACGGCGGGGGGTGACGTCGGCCTTCGCGAAGTGGCCCTTGAGGGGCTTGTTCACCTTGCGCGGGTCGATCTCGCCGAAGGCGATCTGGACGGAGTCGTAGCCGTCCTGGTCATTGGTGCGCACCTGGGTAACGACACAGGGGCCGGCCTTCACCACGGTCACCGGAACGACACGGTTGTTGTCGTCCCAGACCTGGGTCATGCCGAGCTTCTCGCCCAGGATGCCCTTGATCTGCTTAGCCATCTCTTCCGCGCCTCTCAGAGCTTGATCTCGATGTCAACGCCGGCCGGAAGGTCCAGGCGCATCAGCGAGTCAACGGTCTTGGGCGTCGGGTCGAGAATGTCGATCAGGCGCTTGTGCGTGCGCATCTCGAAGTGCTCGCGCGAGTCCTTGTACTTGTGCGGCGACTTGATGACGCAGTACACGTTCTTCTCAGTGGGCAGCGGCACCGGGCCCGCGACCGACGCACCAGTGCGGGTCACCGTCTCGACGATCTTCTTCGCCGAGCTGTCGATGACCTCGTGGTCGTAGGCCTTGAGCCGGATGCGGATCTTCTGTCCCGCCATGGCTACTTCGTAGTCCTGTCTCTCGTAACGCTCTGGGACTCGGTGCGTACGCGTTCCGCCTCCGACCCACGCGGTCGGGCGTGTCGCACTCCCACCGGAGAAATTTCCGTACGGAAATCCTTCGAGAAGGAGACGTGGGGGGCAGAACACCCACCGAGCGCCTGGCTGAGGCACCCCGCTGACGCTTCCCGGAAGATTCCCGTACTTCCGCCCCTGATAAGAGGCGACGAATACCTAGGACTCGCTTCCGGTCCCCCCGGCGGGAGGCGCGCAGCATCGGCACTCAACCGAGCAACCTGGACAGTGTGCCATACGGCCGAGGGCCGAGGCCAATCGAGCCGTAGAGCCTATCCCACGCGACGATCACTTACACCTGCCGCCGCGCGGGCGGGCGCGCCATCCGGCCCGCGCCGGCCCGATTCCGGGCAGCGGAAAGCGCCCGCACGGCCGAAGCCGTACGGGCGCTTCCGTGAGCCGAGGCTCGAACGCTCGCAGGGAGCTACCGGGTTACCCCGATCAACGACTTACTTGTTGATCTTGGTGACCTGGCCGGCGCCGACGGTCCGGCCACCCTCACGGATGGCGAACTTCAGGCCCTCCTCCATGGCGACGGGCTGGATGAGCTCGACGCTCATCTCGGTGTTGTCGCCCGGCATGACCATCTCGGTGCCCTCGGGGAGGGTCACGACGCCGGTCACGTCCGTGGTGCGGAAGTAGAACTGCGGGCGGTAGTTGTTGAAGAACGGGGTGTGGCGGCCACCCTCGTCCTTCGACAGGATGTACGCCTGGCCCTCGAAGGAGGTGTGCGGCGTGACCGAGCCCGGCTTGATGATGACCTGGCCGCGCTCGACGTCCTCGCGCTTGATGCCGCGGAGCAGCAGACCGACGTTCTCACCGGCCTGGCCCTCGTCGAGCAGCTTGCGGAACATCTCGATGCCGGTGACCGTGGTGGTGGTCTTCTCCGGCTTGATGCCGATGATGTCGACGGTCTCGTTGACCTTGAGGACACCACGCTCGATACGACCGGTGACAACGGTGCCACGGCCGGTGATCGTGAAGACGTCCTCGATCGGCATCAGGAACGGCTTGTCGACGTCACGCTCGGGCTGCGGGATCGCCTCGTCGACGGCCTTCATCAGGTCCACGACCGACTTGCCCCACTCGGCGTCGCCCTCGAGCGCCTTCAGCGCCGAGACCTTGACGACCGGGACGTCGTCGCCCGGGAACTCGTACTCGGAGAGGAGCTCACGGACCTCGAGCTCGACGAGCTCCAGGATCTCCTCGTCGTCCACCATGTCGGCCTTGTTCAGGGCGACAACGATGTAGGGAACGCCGACCTGGCGGGCCAGGAGCACGTGCTCCTTGGTCTGCGGCATCGGACCGTCGGTCGCGGCGACCACGAGGATCGCGCCGTCCATCTGGGCGGCACCGGTGATCATGTTCTTGATGTAGTCCGCGTGACCGGGGCAGTCGACGTGGGCGTAGTGACGGTTCTCCGTCTGGTACTCGACGTGCGCGATGGAGATCGTGATACCGCGCTGACGCTCCTCGGGAGCCTTGTCGATCTGGTCGAAGGCCGAGGCCTCGTTCAGGTCGGGGTACTCGTCGTGCAGCACCTTGGTAATGGCGGCCGTGAGGGTCGTCTTACCGTGGTCAATGTGACCGATGGTGCCGATGTTGACGTGCGGCTTAGTCCGCTCGAACTTCGCCTTCGCCACTGGGTCCTCCTGAAGTGGTTCTGTACGCCTTACTCATCGGCGCCAGGTGATCTTTGCTGGGATGCCGACCGCCG
Organism: Streptomyces sp. NPDC027185; assembly: GCF_055567035.1. Lineage (NCBI taxonomy): Bacteria > Bacillati > Actinomycetota > Actinomycetes > Kitasatosporales > Streptomycetaceae > Streptomyces > Streptomyces sp. NPDC027185. The sequence goes on from NZ_JBVHRF010000006.1 coordinate 395,210, forward strand.
GGGCATTCCTCACGGATTGCGGGGTTTGCCCCGGCAGACGGTGTCAAGCCTAAAGCGTGTTCCGGCTAACGGAGCTACTCGCCCTTGGCCTTCGCGATGATCTCCTCGGCGACGTTCCGGGGAACCTCGGCGTAGGAGTCGAACTGCATCGAGTAGCTTGCGCGACCCGAAGTCTTGCTGCGGAGGTCTCCGACGTAGCCGAACATCTCCGAAAGCGGAACCAGGCCCGTGACGAGCTTGGCGCCGGCGCGGTCCTCCATGGACTGGATCTGACCACGACGCGAGTTGATGTCGCCGATGACGTCACCCATGTAGTCCTCGGGCGTCGTCACCTCGACCTTCATCATCGGCTCCAGCAGGGCCGGGCTGGCCTTGCGGGCGGCCTCCTTGAAGGCCATCGAACCGGCGATCTTGAACGCCATCTCGGAGGAGTCCACGTCGTGGAAGGCACCGTCGAGAAGGGTGACCTTGACGCCGGTCAGCGGGTAGCCGGCGAGCACGCCGAACTCCATGGCCTCCTGGCAGCCCGCGTCCACGGACGGGATGTACTCCCGCGGGATACGGCCACCGGTGACCTTGTTCTCGAACTCGTAGCCGTCGCCCTCAAGCGGCTCGATGGCGATCTGGACCTTCGCGAACTGACCGGAACCACCGGTCTGCTTCTTGTGCGTGTAGTCCAGACGCTCCACCGGCTTGCGCAGCGTCTCGCGGTACGCGACCTGCGGCTTACCGACGTTGGCCTCGACGCGGAACTCACGCTTCATACGGTCGACCAGCACGTCGAGGTGCAGCTCGCCCATACCCGCGATGATGGTCTGGCCGGTCTCCTCGTCGGTGTGCACCTGGAACGAGGGGTCTTCCTCGGCGAGACGCTGGATGGCGACACCCAGCTTCTCCTGGTCGCCCTTGGACTTGGGCTCGATGGCGACCTGGATGACCGGGGCCGGGAACTCCATCGACTCAAGGATCACGGGGCTGCCCGCGTCGCAGAGGGTCTCACCGGTGGTGGTCTGCTTCAGACCCATGACGGCGACGATGTCACCGGCGCCCACCGACTCGATCTCCTCACGCTTGTTCGCGTGCATCCGGTAGATCTTGCCGATGCGTTCCTTCTTGCCCTTCACCGAGTTCTGCACCTGCGAGCCGGCCTCGAGGCGGCCCGAGTACACACGGATGAAGGTGAGCTTGCCCAGGTGCGGGTCGCTGGCGATCTTGAACGCCAGGGCCGCGAGCGGCTCGTCCTCGGAGGGCTTGCGGGTGACGACCGTCTCCGGGTCGTTGACCGCGTGGCCCTCGATGGCCTCGACGTCGAGCGGCGACGGCAGGTAACGGACCACGGCGTCGAGCAGGGGCTGCACGCCCTTGTTCTTGAACGCGGTACCGCAGAACACCGGGGTGACGGTGGTGTTCTCGGCCTTGCCGGCGGCGATCGTGATACGACGGATCGCGGCGTACAGCTGCTCCTCGGTGGGCTCCTGGCCCTCCAGGTACAGCTCCATGATCTCTTCGTCGTTCTCGGCGACGGTCTCGAGCAGCTTGCCGCGGTACTCCTCGGCCAGCTCGGCCTTGTCGGCCGGGATGTCGACGACGTCGTACATCTCGCCCTTGGCCGCCTCGGCGGACCAGACCAGGGCCTTCATGCGCACCAGGTCGATGACGCCCTCGAAGTCGGCCTCGGCACCGATCGGCAACTGCATCACGATCGGCACCGCGCCCAGGCGGTCCACGATCATGTCGACGCAGCGCAGGAACTCGGCGCCGGTGCGGTCGAGCTTGTTGACGAAGCAGATGCGCGGCACGCCGTAGCGGTCCGCCTGGCGCCAAACGGTCTCGGACTGGGGCTCAACGCCGGCCACGCCGTCGAACACGGTCACAGCACCGTCGAGCACACGCAGGGACCGCTCCACCTCGACGGTGAAGTCGACGTGCCCAGGGGTGTCGATGATGTTGATCGTGTGGTCGACGTTCTCGAGCGGCCAGTGACAGGTGGTGGCAGCGGAGGTGATGGTGATACCACGCTCCTGCTCCTGCTCCATCCAGTCCATCGTGGCAGCGCCGTCGTGGACTTCACCGATCTTGTACGAGACACCGGTGTAGAACAGGATCCGCTCGGTGGTGGTCGTCTTGCCCGCGTCGATGTGGGCCATGATGCCGATGTTGCGCACCTTGGCCAGGTCAAGCGAAGTGGTAGCCATATCGGCTCAGTCTTCTCTCGGTCTCGATGGGGGTTGCGACTACCAGCGGTAGTGCGCGAAGGCCTTGTTGGACTCGGCCATCTTGTGCGTGTCCTCACGCTTCTTGACCGAAGCGCCGAGGCCGTTGGAGGCGTCGAGCAGTTCGTTCATGAGGCGCTCGGTCATGGTCTTCTCGCGACGGGCGCGGGAGTAGCCCACGAGCCAGCGGAGCGAGAGGGTGGCGGCGCGGCCGGGCTTGACCTCGACCGGGACCTGGTAGGTCGCGCCACCGACACGGCGGGACTTGACCTCGAGGGTCGGCTTGATGTTCTCGAGCGCGCGCTTGAGCGTGATGACCGGGTCGTTGCCGGTCTTCTCGCGCAGGCCCTCCATGGCGCCGTAAACGATGCGCTCAGCGGTGGAGCGCTTGCCGTTCAGCAGAACCTTGTTGATGAGGGAGGTCACCAGAGGAGAACCGTAAACCGGGTCGATGATGACCGGGCGCTTCGGGGCGGGGCCCTTACGAGGCATTCTTACTTCTCCTTCTTGGCGCCGTAGCGGCTGCGAGCCTGCTTGCGGTTCTTGACGCCCTGCGTGTCGAGGGAGCCGCGGATGATCTTGTACCGAACACCCGGCAGGTCCTTCACACGGCCGCCACGCACGAGCACGATCGAGTGCTCCTGGAGGTTGTGGCCCTCACCCGGAATGTAAGCAGTGACCTCGATCCCGCTGGTCAGACGCACACGCGCGACCTTACGCAGGGCCGAGTTCGGCTTCTTCGGGGTGGTCGTGAACACACGCGTGCAGACGCCACGGCGCTGGGGCGAACCCTCAAGTGCGGGCGTCTTGTTCTTCTCGACCTTGTCCTGCCGGCCCTTACGGACCAGCTGCTGGATCGTAGGCACTACTTCTCCGGTTTCTGTGTGCCGATCACGGTAAAGCTAACCTGGAACACCTACCGACCCACGAGGTCGGGTGTGTCGAACACTGCAGCACTCTCCGCGAGGCGGAAAACGGGCACAGATTGCGGCGTGGCCGGTAGTGGCTCCATACGGTTGAAGACACGCATGGCAGCCAGGGCACACCCCAGGCACAAGGTCTGAGCGTACCTACCTCACCGACTCCGGTCAAAACAAATGCTCCGCGGCCGACACGCCGGGCGCAACCGGTCGGAGTGCTCACGGAACGTCACCCATACGGTTCAACGGGCGTCACCCGCCCGTCACCCTCCGCGGGGCCGCACGGGCCGGCGGATCAGCCGCCGGCCACCAACGCGATCATCATGAGCCCGATGAAGAGCGCCCAGCCGCCGATGCCCAGCCAGCCCAGGACCAGCCCGGCCAGCGCCTGGCCGTCGCCGCGCTCACCGGTCCGCCGCACCTCCGCGCGCGCCTTGTGGCCGAGGATCACCGCGGGGATCGCGGTCACCCCCCACGTCACCGGCGTCAGGATGCCGCACACCAGCGCGGCGGTGGCGGAACTGTTGGTCTGCGGCGGCACCGGCATCGGTGCGACCGGCATGAACGTCGCCGGGACCGGCCGCGGCTCGAACTGCGACGGGGCCACCGGGCCCGTCGGCAGGTCCGCCACCAGCATCTGCAGCTCGGCGTGGGTCTGCGCCTGGTAGGCACGGCCGATCCGCTGCTCGTACTCCCCCTGCGCGAGCCGCCCCTCGGCGAACCCGGCCTTCAGCACGTCGACCGTACGCTCACGGTCCGCGTGCGAGGCACGCATCGCCGGTACCTGATGCGGCTGAGCGGGCTGCCCACCCTGCCAGGGCTGGAATGCCATGCGCGATCCTCCCCCGCTCGACAGTTGATGCCCATCTTCTCATCACAGACGCAGCAATGGGAGCGCGAGTTCCGTGGTCCGCGGCGCATCCGCCGGCAACGCCGCAGGGCGGCCACCCCGTACGGGATGACCGCCCTGTGGCGTCGTGCGGACCGGGCCCTTACTGGTTGTACGGACCGTAGTCGTAGTCCTCCAGCGGGACCGCCTGGCCGGAGCCGGTGCCGAAGGGCGAGTAGTCGATGTCGTCGTAACCGACGGCCGAGTACATCGCGGCCTTGGCCTCCTCGGTGGGCTCCACCCGGATGTTGCGGTAGCGGGACAGGCCCGTACCGGCCGGGATGAGCTTACCGATGATGACGTTCTCCTTGAGGCCGATGAGGCTGTCGGACTTGGCGTTGATCGCCGCGTCCGTCAGCACTCGGGTCGTCTCCTGGAAGGAGGCGGCCGACAGCCAGGATTCCGTCGCCAGCGAAGCCTTGGTGATACCCATCAGCTGCGGACGGCCGGAGGCCGGGTGGCCGCCTTCCGCCACGACGCGACGGTTCTCGCCCTCGAACTTCGAGCGCTCCACCAGCTCGCCCGGCAGCAGCTCCGCGTCGCCGGACTCGATGATCGTCACGCGGCGCAGCATCTGCCGGATGATGATCTCGATGTGCTTGTCGTGGATCGCCACGCCCTGGCTGTTGTAGACCTTCTGGACCTCGCCGACGAGGTGGACCTGGACGGCACGCTGGCCGAGGATCCGCAGCACGTCGTGCGGGTTGATGGCACCCAGGGTCAGCGGCTGGCCGACCTCGACGTGGTCGCCCTCGCCCACCAGCAGACGGGCGCGCTTGGAGACGCCGTACGCCGTCTCGTCACTGCCGTCGTCCGGGGTGACGACAACCTTCTTGGTCTTCTCGGTCTCCTCGATGCGGACGCGGCCGGCCGCCTCCGAGATCGGGGCGACACCCTTGGGGGTACGCGCCTCGAAGAGCTCGACGACACGCGGCAGACCCAGGGTGATGTCGTCACCGGCCACACCACCGGTGTGGAAGGTACGCATCGTCAGCTGGGTGCCGGGCTCACCGATGGACTGGGCGGCGATGATGCCGACCGCCTCACCGATGTCGACCAGCTTGCCGGTGGCCAGCGAGCGGCCGTAGCAGAAGGCGCAGGTGCCGACCGCCGACTCACAAGTCAGGACCGAGCGGGTCTTGACCTCCTCGACGCCGTGCGCGACCAGCTGGTCGATGAGCACGTCGCCGAGGTCGACGTTGGCGGAGGCGATGACCTTGCCGTCGACGACGACGTCCTCGGCCAGCATCCGGGCGTAGACGCTCGACTCCACGTCGTCCGTCTTGCGCAGGGAGCCGTCGGCGCCGCGGGTCGCGATCTTCAGCTTGAGGCCACGCTCGGTGCCGCAGTCCTCCTCGCGGATGATCACGTCCTGCGAGACGTCCACCAGACGACGGGTCAGGTAACCCGAGTCGGCGGTACGCAGGGCGGTGTCCGCCAGACCCTTACGGGCACCGTGCGTGGAGATGAAGTACTCCAGCACGGACAGACCCTCGCGGAACGAGGCCTTGATGGGACGCGGGATGGTCTCGTTCTTCGCGTTCGACACCAGACCACGCATACCGGCGATCTGCCGCATCTGCATCATGTTTCCTCGGGCACCCGAGTCAACCATCATGAAGATGGGGTTCGTCTTGGGGAAGTTCTCGTTCATCGCCTCGGCGACCTCGTTGGTCGCCTTGGTCCAGATGTTGATCAGTTCCTGAGTGCGCTCGTCCTTGGTGATCAGACCGCGCTCGTACTGCTTCTGGACCTTCTCGTCCTGGGCCTCGTAGCCCGCGACGATGCCCTTCTTGGCCTCCGGGACGACGATGTCCGAGACGGCGACGGTGACGCCGGAACGGGTCGCCCAGTGGAAGCCGGCCGCCTTCAGGTTGTCGAGCGTCGCCGCCACGATCACCTTGGGGTAGCGCTCGGCGAGGTCGTTGACGATCGCGGAGAGCTGCTTCTTGCCCACCGAGTAGTCGACGAACGGGTAGTCCTCGGGCAGCAGCTCGTTGAAGAGCGCGCGGCCCAGGGTCGTCCGCAGACGGAACGAGTCACCCTGCTGCCACTCCGGCTCGCCCTCTTCGGCGACCGGCGGGACGAAGCCCCGCGGCGGGACCGTACCGATCGGGAAGCGGATGTCGACCTTCGCCTGGAGCGACAGCTCCTTGGCGTCGAACGCCATGATCGCCTCGGCGACCGAACCGAACGCGCGGCCCTCACCGATGACCTTGCGCTCCTCCTCGTCGGTGGTGAGGAAGAACAGACCCAGGACCATGTCCTGCGTCGGCATGGTGACCGGACGGCCGTCGGCCGGCTTGAGGATGTTGTTCGAGGACAGCATCAGGATGCGGGCCTCGGCCTGCGCCTCCGCGGAGAGCGGCAGGTGGACGGCCATCTGGTCACCGTCGAAGTCCGCGTTGAACGCGGTGCAGACGAGCGGGTGGATCTGGATGGCCTTGCCCTCGACCAGCTGCGGCTCGAAGGCCTGGATGCCGAGGCGGTGCAGGGTGGGCGCACGGTTCAGCAGCACCGGGTGCTCGGCGATGACCTCTTCGAGGACGTCGTACACGACCGTGCGGCCGCGCTCGACCATCCGCTTCGCCGACTTGATGTTCTGCGCGTGGTTCAGGTCCACCAGGCGCTTCATCACGAACGGCTTGAAGAGCTCCAGCGCCATGGCCTTCGGCAGACCGCACTGGTGCAGCTTGAGCTGCGGGCCGACGACGATGACGGAACGCGCGGAGTAGTCCACACGCTTACCGAGCAGGTTCTGACGGAAGCGGCCCTGCTTGCCCTTGAGCATGTCGGACAGCGACTTCAGCGGACGGTTGCCGGGGCCCGTCACCGGGCGGCCGCGGCGGCCGTTGTCGAAGAGCGCGTCGACGGCCTCCTGGAGCATGCGCTTCTCGTTGTTCACGATGATCTCGGGGGCGCCGAGGTCGAGAAGCCGCTTCAGGCGGTTGTTGCGGTTGATCACGCGGCGGTACAGGTCGTTCAGGTCGGAGGTCGCGAAGCGGCCACCGTCCAGCTGCACCATCGGACGCAGGTCCGGGGGGATGACCGGGATGCAGTCCAGCACCATGCCCTTGGGGCTGTTGCGGGTCTGCAGGAAGGCGGAGACGACCTTGAGGCGCTTGAGCGCACGGGTCTTCTTCTGGCCCTTGCCGGTACGGATGATCTCGCGGAGGCGCTCGGCCTCCTCGTCGAGGTCGAAGGTCTCCAGACGCTTCTGCAGCGAGGCGGCGCCCATCGAACCGTCGAAGTACGTGCCGAAGCGGTCACGCAGCTCGCGGTAGAGCAGCTCGTCGCCCTCCAGGTCCTGGACCTTGAGGTTCTTGAAGCGGTTCCAGACCTCGTCGAGACGGTCGATCTCGCGCTGCGCGCGGTCGCGCAGCTGCTTCATCTCGCGCTCGGCACCCTCGCGCACCTTGCGGCGCACATCGGCCTTGGCGCCCTCGGCCTCCAGCTCGGCCAGGTCGGTCTCGAGCTTCTTGGCGCGGGCCTCCAGGTCGGAGTCGCGGCGCTGCTCGATCTGCTGGCGCTCGACGGAGACGTGCGCCTCCAGCGAGGGCAGGTCGCGCGTACGACGCTCCTCGTCCACCCAGGTGATCATGTAGGCGGCGAAGTAGATGACCTTTTCGAGGTCCTTCGGCGCGAGGTCCAGCAGGTAGCCCAGCCGGCTCGGCACGCCCTTGAAGTACCAGATGTGGGTCACGGGAGCGGCCAGCTCGATGTGGCCCATCCGCTCACGGCGCACCTTGGCGCGAGTGACCTCGACGCCGCAGCGCTCGCAGATGATGCCCTTGAAGCGGACGCGCTTGTACTTACCGCAGTAGCACTCCCAGTCCCGCGTCGGACCGAAGATCTTCTCGCAGAAGAGTCCGTCCTTTTCGGGCTTGAGGGTGCGGTAGTTGATGGTCTCCGGCTTCTTGACCTCACCGTGCGACCACTGACGGATGTCGTCAGCGGTGGCGAGGCCGATCCGCAGCTCGTCGAAGAAGTTGACGTCGAGCACTGTCGTCAATCCCACCTTCGGGGGTTGCCCCGACAATTGTTGCTGTCAGGGACGAGTCTCAATCTTGGTCTGACGGGGTCCGGGGTTGGCCGGGGCCCCGCAAGGAGGCCCCGGCCAGACCCGTCAGACCTCTTCGACGCTGCTCGGCTCGCGCCGGGACAGGTCGATACCGAGCTCTTCCGCCGCGCGGAAGACGTCCTCGTCGGTGTCGCGCATCTCGATGGACATACCGTCCGAGGACAGCACCTCCACGTTGAGGCAGAGCGACTGCATTTCCTTGATGAGCACCTTGAAGGACTCGGGAATGCCGGGCTCGGGGATGTTCTCGCCCTTGACGATGGCCTCGTAGACCTTCACGCGGCCGGTGACGTCGTCGGACTTGATCGTGAGCAGCTCCTGGAGGGCGTACGCGGCGCCGTACGCCTCCAGCGCCCACACCTCCATCTCACCGAAGCGCTGGCCACCGAACTGGGCCTTACCACCCAGCGGCTGCTGGGTGATCATCGAGTACGGACCGGTCGAGCGGGCGTGCAGCTTGTCGTCGACCAGGTGGTGCAGCTTGAGGATGTACATGTACCCGACCGAGATCGGGTCCGGGAACGGCTCGCCGGAGCGGCCGTCGAACAGCTGGGCCTTGCCGGAGGACTTCACCATCCGCTCGCCGTCGCGGTTGGGGAGCGTCGAGTCGAAGAGACCCGCCAGCTCGTCCTCGCGCGCACCGTCGAAGACCGGGGTGGCGACGTTGGTGCGCGGCGCGACGTCGTCGGCGCCGATCGCCTGCAGCCGCTGCTGCCAGTCCTCGCTGCCCTCGACCTTCCAGCCCTGGCTGGCGAGCCAGCCGAGGTGGATCTCCAGGACCTGACCCGGGTTCATTCGGGACGGGACACCCAGCGGGTTGAGGATGATGTCGACCGGGGTGCCGTCCTCCAGGAACGGCATGTCCTCGACCGGCAGGATCTTCGAGATGACGCCCTTGTTGCCGTGGCGGCCGGCGAGCTTGTCACCGTCGGTGATCTTGCGCTTCTGCGCGACGTAGACGCGGACCAGCTGGTTCACGCCCGGGGGCAGCTCGTCGCCCTCCTCGCGGTCGAAGACGCGGACGCCGATGACCTTGCCGATCTCACCGTGCGGCACCTTCAGCGAGGTGTCACGGACCTCGCGCGCCTTCTCACCGAAGATCGCGCGGAGCAGACGCTCCTCGGGGGTCAGCTCGGTCTCACCCTTGGGCGTGACCTTGCCGACGAGGATGTCGCCGGCGACGACCTCGGCACCGATCCGGATGATGCCGCGCTCGTCGAGGTCGGAGAGGACCTCTTCGGAGACGTTCGGGATGTCCCGGGTGATCTCCTCCGGGCCGAGCTTGGTGTCACGGGCGTCGACCTCGTGCTCCTCGATGTGGATCGAGGAGAGGACGTCGTCCTGCACGAGGCGCTGCGACAGGATGATCGCGTCCTCGTAGTTGTGACCCTCCCAGGGCATGAACGCCACGAGCAGGTTCTTGCCGAGCGCCATCTCGCCTTCGTCCGTGGACGGACCGTCGGCGAGGACCTGGCCCTCGATGACCCGCGCGCCCTCGTCCACGACGACCTTCTGGTTGAAGGAGGTGCCCTGGTTGGAACGGGTGAACTTGGCGACGCGGTACGTGGTGTACGTGCCGTCGTCGTTGGCGACGGTGATGTAGTCCGCGGAGACCTCCTGGACCACACCGTCCTTCTCCGCCTTGATGACGTCGCCGGCGTCGACCGCGCAGCGGTACTCCATGCCGGTGCCGACCAGCGGCGACTCCGCCTTGATCAGCGGAACGGCCTGGCGCATCATGTTCGATCCCATGAGCGCGCGGTTGGCGTCGTCGTGCTCCAGGAACGGGATCATGGCGGTCGCGGCCGACACCATCTGGCGCGGCGAGACGTCCATGAAGTCCACCTCGTCGGCGGGGACGAGGTCGACCTCGCCGCCACGGCGGCGGACCAGCACACGCTGCTCGGCGAAGCGCATGTCATCGGTGAGCTTCGCGTTGGCCTGCGCGATCAGGAAGCGGTCCTCCTCATCCGCGGTGAGGTAGTCCACCTCCTCCGTGACCTGGCCGTCGACGACCTTGCGGTACGGCGTCTCGATGAAGCCGAAGACGTTGACCCGTCCGTAGGAGGCGAGCGAGCCGATCAGACCGATGTTCGGGCCTTCGGGCGTCTCGATCGGGCACATACGGCCGTAGTGCGAGGGGTGCACGTCACGGACGTCCAGACCGGCCCGCTCACGGGAGAGACCGCCGGGGCCCAGCGCGGACAGACGGCGCTTGTGGGTCAGGCCCGACAGCGGGTTCGTCTGGTCCATGAACTGCGACAGCTGGCTGGTGCCGAAGAACTCCTTGATGGAGGCGACGACCGGCCGGATGTTGATCAGGGTCTGCGGCGTGATCGCCTCGACGTCCTGGGTGGTCATACGCTCACGCACGACGCGCTCCATACGGGCGAGACCCGTACGGACCTGGTTCTGGATCAGCTCGCCGACGTTGCGCAGACGGCGGTTGCCGAAGTGGTCGATGTCGTCGGTCTCGACGACGATCTCCGTGCCGTTCTCACCGATCGTCTCGGTCTCACCGGCGTGCAGCTTCACCAGGTACTTGATCGTGGCGATGATGTCGTCGGTGGTGAGCACACCGGCGTCGAGCGGCTCGTCGCCGCCGAGCTTCTTGTTGACCTTGTAGCGGCCGACCTTCGCGAGGTCGTAGCGCTTGGGGTTGAAGTAGAGGTTCTCCAGCAGCGTCTGCGCGGCCTCGCGCGTCGGCGGCTCGCCCGGACGCAGCTTGCGGTAGATGTCGAGCAGCGCGTCGTCCTGGCCCTGGGTGTGGTCCTTCTCCAGGGTGGCGCGCATGGACTCGTACTCGCCGAACTCCTCAAGGATCTGCTCGGTCGTCCAACCGAGCGCCTTGAGCAGGACGGTCACGGACTGCTTGCGCTTACGGTCGATGCGCACACCGACCATGTCGCGCTTGTCGATCTCCAGCTCCAGCCAGGCACCACGGGAGGGGATGACCTTGGCGGAGAAGATGTCCTTGTCGGACGTCTTGTCGATGGAGCTGTCGAAGTAGACACCCGGCGAGCGGACCAGCTGCGAGACGACGACACGCTCGGTGCCGTTGATGCAGAAGGTGCCCTTGTTGGTCATGAGCGGGAAGTCGCCCATGAAGACCGTCTGGGACTTGATCTCGCCGGTCTCGTTGTTGGTGAACTCGGCGGTGACGAAGAGCGGAGCCGCGTACGTGAAGTCGCGCTCCTTGCACTCGTCGATGCTGTTCTTCGGGGGCTCGAAGCGGTGGTCGCGGAACGTCAGCGACATCGACCCGGAGAAGTCCTCGATCGGGGAGATCTCTTCGAAGATCTCTTCCAGACCGGACTTGGTGGGAACTTCCTGCCCACTCTCCAGCGCAGCCTCGACGCGACCCTTCCATGCGGCGTTGCCGAGCAGCCAGTCGAAGCTTTCGGTCTGCAGCGCAAGGAGGTTCGGAACCCCGAGGGGCTCCTTGATCTTCGCAAAGGAGATGCGCAGCGGGGCGGTGCTGTCGCCGTTGTTCGTATTGGCAGTCGAGGCGTTGCGCGAGGCGGCCAAGAGGGGGTCCTTCCGAGGGCTCGGACTCACTACGCGCGTACCGGTCCCGAGAGGAACAGACTGAGGGAAAGCCCAGGTCAGAGCGGTTCGATCAGTGATGTTCTACTTCGGGTATGCCCCTGGTGACGGGCAGGGAGCAGCTAACAGGCAGCGCAAAGGGTCAGTGTAGCCACTTGGCCCACTGATGTCCAGAGCGAGTTTCCGGAAGACCGGTTCAACGCCGTGATACCGCTCTTCTCCCTCCGGGAGGTGGCACCTCCACACCGGAGGAACCCCTCGTTGTTCTGCTGTGCGTTCAATGCCCTGCGCCTGCCGAAAGCCCCGCGCCTGTGGCGCACATCGATGCTTCCCTCTTCGCCCGCGATCCATGCCTCGGAGCTCGGACCGCTTCGCATCGCGTCCCGAGAATTGCGCGCCACGTGCGGTTCGTCAAGGCCCCCTGCCCCGGCGGGAACGTCACACGGCCCACGTCCGGACGACGAAGATCACCATACTCGCACGTCGGCGGGGGCGCCGCAGCCGTGACGAGCACGCCGAAGGGCGACCACCCGCTTGGGTGATCGCCCTTCGCTGGTCCCGCTACGCCGCGAGGGCGTTCAGGACGCGAGTCGGAGACTCAGTGAGGTCACTTGACCTCGACGGAGGCGCCGGCGCCCTTGAGGGCCTCGGCGGCCTTGTCGGCGGCAGCCTTGTCGACCTTCTCCAGGACCGGCTTCGGGGTGCCGTCCACGAGGTCCTTGGCCTCCTTCAGACCCAGGGAGGTCAGCTCACGCACGACCTTGATGACCTGGATCTTCTTGTCGCCGGCACCGGTGAGGATGACGTCGAACTCGTCCTGCTCCTCGGCGGCGGCAGCGTCGCCACCGGCGGCGGCGCCACCGGCAACGACGACCGGCGCGGCAGCGGCGGCGGTGACGTCGAACTTCTCCTCGAACGCCTTCACGAACTCGGAGAGCTCGATGAGGGTCATCTCCTCGAACTGCGCGAGCAGGTCTTCCTGGCTGAGCTTCGCCATGGTGGCGGTCCTTCCACTAATTCGGCTGGTGCCGGATGTACATGTCAGGCGGGCGTACGTCGGGCCCGCTGTGGCCGCTCCGCCTAGGCACGCCTAGACGGAAGCCGCCAATGTGCGAGCCGAATTACTCGGCACCGCCCTGCTCGGCCTGCTGGGCACGGAGCGCGTCCACGGTGCGGACGAGCTTCGACGGCAGCGCCTGGAAGACAGAGGCAGCCTGCGACTGCTTGCCCTTCATGGCACCGGCCAGCTTGCTGAGCAGAACCTCGCGGGACTCGAGGTCCGCAAGCTTCTTGATGTCGTCAGCAGAGAGCGCCTTCCCTTCGAAGACACCGCCCTTGATGACGAGGTTCTGGTTCTCCTTGGCGAAGTCACGAAGACCCTTCGCCGCCTCGACCGGGTCACCGGTGACGAAGGCGACGGCCGTCGAGCCCTGAAGGTGCTCGTCCAGCACGGAGATCCCGGCCTCCTGGGCCGCGATCTTGGTCAGCGTGTTCTTCACCACACGGTACTGAGCGTTGTCACCGAGCGAACGGCGCAGATCCTTGATCTGCGCGACGGTAAGTCCGGTGTACGCGGTGACGACAGCAGCGTTGGAGTTACGGAACTTGTCCGTGATCTCCTCGACAGCTGCGACCTTGTCGGGACTTGCCATGAGCCTCGGCCTCCTTCCGGGTGATGAGGACCGCGCAGAAGGGGCTGGGCAAAACAAACGCCCCGGCGCAGGCGCACGGGGCGTGACTCAACCGTCCGACGGAGCGTCCGGGAGTTCATCCACACATACCTGCGCAGGCCGTCCGCAGCTAGCGGATCCTTCGGCCACCACGCGCCCCGAGAAGGACGCGCAGAGACAACCAGCGGTCTTTGGCTTCCTCGGTACGGTACGCGAACGGCCCACGCGCAGGCAAATCCGCCGCGAGGGGCGCCGTCACGCCCCTCGCCTGCGGTTCCGCGCCTCGGTCAGGCGCCGGGGGCGGTCATCGTCTGGCTCGCCGGCGGCGGCTCGACGGTGACCTTGGTGCCGTAGTCGGTGTAGAACGCCGTCGCGTCGGTGGGCATCTTGCCGGAGACGTGCTCCTCCTTCTTCACCAGGAGGTTGTCACCGTCGATCCAGAGGTCGAGCTTCTCGCTCTTCGCCCCGCCCTGCTCCAGCTGCTTCTGGACGGCGTCGCGGATCTCCTTGCTGAGGTTCTTGCTCAGGTCGGCCATGGTGACGGTGCCGGTGTAGTGCGTCGCCTCGACGCCGTTGACCTGCTCCTTGCCGACGACCTTGGCGGTGCCGGAGGCCATCAGCAGCTCGATCGGCATGCTCGGGTTGGCGTTGTTGAGGACGTCCTTGACGGCGGTGCCGGACGCGCCCATCTGCTTCGACAGGGCCTCGTAGGAGTACTTGACCCAGGGCTTGCCGCCCGCGCCGGGCATGGCCGAGCCCATGTTCATGTACACCGCGTCCTGGGTGTAGAGCGCCTTGATCGGCTTGCCGCCGGTGGGGCTCTTGGCACCGGAGAGGGTGTTCTCGACGTTCATCTGCATGCCCTGCGACCAGTCGAGACCGCCCTTGGTGGTCTGCTTGAACCGGCCGTTGGCGTTGGTGGTCTCCGTCGTGCCGTCGAACTTCGCGGAGTTCTTGGCCGCCGTGGCCTCCTTGGCCGCCTTCAGGGCGTCCGCCGGGCCCTGCGCCGCCTTGTCGCCGCCCGCGGCGTCACCGCCGCCGCTGCCGGACCCCTTGGCGCCGTTGTTACAGGCGCTGAGACCGCCCACCAGCAGAACAACCCCCGCCACTGCGGCGGTGATTCGCGTGCTACGCATCTGAGGCTCCCCCTAGGAAATCGCTGTGCGGAATGCGGAGGTGACTCTAATGCACCCCACCGACACAGCACGCAACAGGCCCCGTGTCCGGTTCCGGACACGGGGCCTGCGTCATGCTGCGCGCGCTGGAGGCACGTCGATCACGCGGATCAGACGGCCTCTTCCTCCACGAGGAGGTTGCGGGTGCGGTTGGCGTCCAGCGGGATGCCGGGGCCCATCGTGGTGGTGATGGTCGCCTTCTTGATGTAGCGGCCCTTCGCGGCGGACGGCTTGAGGCGGTTGATCTCCTCGAGCGCCGCGGCGTAGTTCTCCACCAGCTTGGACTCGTCGAAGGAGACCTTGCCGATGATGAAGTGGAGGTTCGCGTGCTTGTCCACGCGGAACTCGATCTTGCCGCCCTTGATGTCGGTGACAGCCTTGGCGACGTCCGGGGTGACGGTGCCGGTCTTCGGGTTCGGCATCAGACCACGGGGACCGAGCACGCGGCCGAGGCGGCCGACCTTGCCCATGAGGTCCGGGGTGGCGACGACGGCGTCGAAGTCCAGACGGCCCTTGGAGACCTCGTCGATCAGTTCGTCGGAGCCGACGATGTCGGCGCCCGCGGCCTCCGCGGCCGCAGCACGGTCACCGGTCGCGAAGACCAGGACCCGGGCGGTCTTACCGGTGCCGTGCGGGAGGTTCACGGTGCCGCGGACCATCTGGTCGGCCTTGCGCGGGTCGACACCCAGACGCATGGCAACCTCGACGGTCGCGTCGAACTTGGCGGACGAGGTGTCCTTGGCGAGACGGACGGCCTCGAGCGGGGCGTACAGACGCTCCCGGTCGATCTTCGCGTCCGCGTTGCGAAGAGTCTTGCTGCGCTTCACTGCTGCTCCTGAACAGGTGCGACCGTGCGGTTCTCACCGCGCGGAGGATGGAGTCGTGGTGCGGGCCAGCGCCTGGCCCTGCCACGGGTGGCGGTTACGCCGGTACGAGCTGTCAGCCCTCGACGGTGACGCCCATGGACCGGGCGGTGCCCGCGATGATCTTCGCGGCGGCGTCCAGGTCGTTGGCGTTGAGGTCGGGCATCTTGGTCGTGGCGATCTCGCGCACCTGGGCGTCGGTGATCTTCGCGACCTTCTTGGTGTGGGGCTCGCCGGAGCCCTTGTCCACACCGGCGGCCTTAAGGATCAGCTTCGCGGCCGGCGGGGTCTTGGTCACGAAGGTGAAGGAACGGTCTTCGTAGACCGTGATCTCCACCGGCACGACCATGCCGCGCTGCGACTCGGTCGCGGCGTTGTAGGCCTTGCAGAACTCCATGATGTTCACGCCGTGCTGACCCAGCGCGGGGCCGACCGGCGGGGCCGGGTTCGCGGCACCGGCCTGGATCTGGAGCTTGATGAGCCCCGTGACCTTCTTCTTCTTGGGAGGCATGCTCTCTCCGGGTCCTAGTGAGAGGTGGTTCGCCCCGCTATCCGGTCATCCGGATGGAGGCATACCGCACAACGATAACGGGTATAGTCGCGCGGCCGAAAACCGAGCAGGTCAGACAGGCTGCGAGAGCCGGTCTGACCTGATCGGAAGCGGGTGTCCGGAAGAGCGTCAGTTCTTCTGGATCTGGTCGAAGCTCAGCTCGACCGGGGTCTCGCGGCCGAAGATCTCGACGAGGCCCTTGACCTTCTTCGAGTCGGCGTTGATCTCGTTGATCGTGGCCTGGAGCGTCGCGAACGGGCCGTCGGTGACGGTGACGGAGTCGCCCACCTCGAAGTCCAGCACCTGGACCTCGACCTTCCGCTGCGGCGCCGGCTTGCCCTCGGCCGCGGCGGCTTCCTTGGCGGCCTTCTCCTCGGCCTCCGGGGCGAGCATCTTGACGATCTCGTCCAGCGTGAGCGGGTACGGGTCGTAGGCGTTGCCCACGAAGCCGGTGACGCCGGGGGTGTTGCGGACGACGCCCCAGGACTCGTTCGTCAGATCCATGCGCACGAGCACGTAGCCCGGGAGCTTGTTCTGGCGGACGTTCTTCCGCTCGCCGTTCTTGATCTGGACGATCTCTTCCTCGGGGACCTCGGCCTGGTAGATGAAGTCCTCGACGTTGAGCGAGACGGCGCGCTGCTCCAGGTTGGCCTTCACGCGCTTCTCGTAGCCCGCGTAGGTGTGGATGACGTACCACTCACCGGGCAGGCCGCGCAGCTCGTCGCGGAGGGCGGTGATCGGGTCGACCGGCTCCGCCTCGTCCTCGGCGGTCTCCTCGGCCTCGTCCTCGACGTGGACGGCGGCGGATTCGGCGGGCTCGCCGGCCTCGGTGTCCTCGGCGTCGATCTCGTCGGCGCCGTCGGCGTCCTCGACGATGTCGACGGCGCCCTCGCCATCGGAGACGGCGGCAGCGTCGCCCTCGACCTCGGCCGGGACGGCCGCGTCCACGTCGGCCTCAGCGGCCGTGACGGGCTCGGCGGCGTCGTTCAGGTTCGGGTCAGACACGTGGCTGCTTCTTCCTGGCTTCAAGGGGTTGAACATGCGAAAGGGCACCCCGCTGAGGTGCCCTCCGCGGGATCAGCCGAAGACGTACCCGACGACTCGGTTGATCCCCAAGTCAATCACGGTTACGAGACCGATGATGATGACGACGAAGACGATCACCACGGTGGTGTACGTCGACAGCTGGCTGCGGGAGGGCCAGACGACCTTGCGGAGCTCCGCGACGATCTGGCGGTAGAAGAGCGCCATACGTGCGAGCGGGCCCTTCTTGCCGCGCTTACCGCCGCGACGGGGCTTCTTCTTCGACTCCGCGGTGTCGTCCTCGGAACGACCGCGCTCAGGCATGTCGATGGAGCCCAGGGCGTCCGTCACTCGTCCTCACCTGAATCCGGGTCGTGGCCGTACAGCGTCCGGCCCGGCCGCACGGCGGTGCATTTCAGTACGTACGCGTGCACGCACTGCGGTGAAGAAGTGCGTGTAGCAGGGCCGGAGGGACTTGAACCCCCAACCGCTGGTTTTGGAGACCAGTGCTCTACCAATTGAGCTACGACCCTTTGTGCGTCCCCCAACCTACCTCATGTGTCCGGCGCACCAAGTGCGTGGAACGCGCTGCCCGGTTGGGAGCCAACGGTCAGCGAGTGTACGTGTTCCGAGGCCGGGCGTCGAACAGAAACGTCCCGGGCGGCGCCGGGAAAGCCCCCGGCCGGGCCGCCCGGGGTCTGCGACGATGCCGTCATGAGCGCTGTCTCCTACTCAGAAACGACCGGTTCCGCGGGCGGGTCCCGCCGGGTCTCCGCCCGCGTCGGGGCCATCTCCGAGTCCGCCACGCTCGCCGTCGACGCCAAGGCCAAGGCCCTGCGGGCCGCCGGCCGCCCGGTGATCGGGTTCGGCGCCGGGGAGCCCGATTTCCCCACACCCGACTACATCGTGGAGGCGGCCGTCGCCGCCTGCCGTCTGCCGAAGTACCACCGCTACAGCCCGGCCGGCGGGCTGCCCGAACTGAAGGCGGCGATCGTCGAGAAGACCCGGCGCGATTCGGGGTACGAGGTCGAACCGGCCCAGGTCCTGGTGACCAACGGCGGCAAGCAGGCGATCTACGAGGCGTTCGCGGCGCTGCTCGACCCGGGCGACGAGGTGATCGTCCCGGCGCCGTACTGGACGACGTACCCGGAGTCCGTGCGGCTGGCCGGGGGCGTGCCCGTGCCGGTGGTCGCCGATGAGACGACCGGGTACCGGGTGGGCGTCGAGCAGTTGGAGGCGGCGCGTACGGAGCGGACCAAGGTGCTGGTGTTCGTCTCGCCGTCGAACCCGACCGGGGCGGTGTACCCGCGTGAGCAGGTCGAGGCGATCGGCCGGTGGGCGGCGCGGCACGGACTGTGGGTGCTGACCGACGAGATCTACGAGCATCTGGTCTACGGCGACGCGGAGTTCTGTTCGCTGCCGGTGGTCGTGCCGGAGCTGCGGGACCGGTGCGTGGTGGTCAACGGCGTGGCGAAAACGTACGCGATGACCGGCTGGCGGGTGGGGTGGGTGCTCGGGCCGAAGGACGTGGTCAAGGCGGCGACCAACCTCCAGTCGCACGCCACGTCCAACGTCGCGAACGTCGCGCAGGCGGCGGCGGTGGCGGCGCTGAGCGGTGATCTGACGGCCGTCGAGGAGATGCGGACCGCCTTCGACCGGCGGCGGCGCACCATCGTGCGGATGCTCAACGAGATCGACGGGGTGGTGTGCCCGGAGCCGGAGGGCGCGTTCTACGCCTACCCGTCGGTGAAGGGTGTGCTGGGCAAGGAGATCCGCGGGCGGCGGCCGGGCAGCAGTGCGGAGCTGGCGGAGCTGATCCTGGAGGAGGCGGAGGTCGCGGTCGTGCCGGGCGAGGCGTTCGGTACGCCCGGCTATCTGCGGCTGTCGTACGCGCTCGGTGACGACGATCTGGCCGAGGGCGTGACGCGGATCCAGCGGCTGCTGGCCGAGGCGCGGTAGCCGTCCGCGGAACGTCCGTGCGGGTCATCGGGGTCCTCCCGGTGGCCCGTACGCGTTTTCCCCGGTCAGCTCGTTCGGGGGCCGGGCTACCGGCGTGGCGGGTGTGTGCGGCAAGATCGGTGAATGGAGAGCGTTCGTGACGTGCGTCTGTTGCCGAAGGCCCATCTGCACCTGCACTTCACGGGGTCGATGCGGAGCACGACCCTGCTGGAGCTGGCCGACAAGTACGGCGTCCATCTGCCCGAGGCGCTGCGCGGCGGGGAGCCGCCGAAACTGCGGGCGACGGATGAGCGGGGCTGGTTCCGCTTCCAGCGGCTGTACGACATCGCCCGGTCCTGTCTGCGGTCCCCCGAGGACATCCAGCGGCTGGTGCGCGAGGCCGCCCAGGAGGACGTCGCGGACGGGTCGGGGTGGCTGGAGATCCAGGTCGACCCGACGTCGTACGCGCCCCGGCTGGGCGGGCTGATCCCGGCGCTGGAGATCATCCTGGACGCGGTGCGGGCCGCCTCGCGGGAGACCGGTCTGGGGATGCGGGTGGTGATCGCGGCGAACCGTATGAAGCATCCGCTGGACGCCCGGACGCTGGCCCGGCTCGCGGTGCGCTACGCGGGGCAGGGCGTCGTCGGGTTCGGGCTCTCCAACGACGAACGCCGGGGGTTCGCACGGGACTTCGACCGGGCCTTCGCCATCGCGCGGGAGGGCGGGCTGCTGGCGGCGCCGCACGGCGGGGAGCTGTCGGGGCCGGCGAGTGTGCGGGACTGTCTGGACGATCTGCACGCCGGGCGGGTCGGCCACGGGGTGCGCGCCGCGGAGGATCCGGCGCTGCTGCGGCGGCTGGCGGAGCGCGGCGTGACCTGCGAGGTGTGTCCGGCGTCCAACGTCGCGCTGGGCGTGTACGAGAAGCAGGAGGACGTGCCGCTGCGGACGCTCTTCGAGGCCGGGGTGCCGGTGGCGCTGGGCGCCGACGACCCGCTGCTGTTCGGCTCGCGGCTGGCCGCGCAGTACGACATCGCGCGGCGCGTGCACGGCTTCACCGACGCGGAGCTGGCGGAGCTGGCCCGGCAGTCGGTCCGCGGCTCCCGGGCGCCGGAGCCGGAGCGCGGACGGCTGCTGGCGGGGATCGACGCCTGGCTGGCGGGCTGAGGGCGTACGGGGCGCGGGGCCGGGCGCGCGGCCCGTCCATGGTGTGCCGGAGGCCGGTGGCGTCGTAACGGCTGCGGATGCGTCGGCGCCTTGGGCCCGGCCGTCCGGTGCCGGGTTTCCCGGGTCCGGACGGCCGGCGCCGTACGGGCCGGGAGTCGGCGCCGTACGGCCCGGAAACCGATGCCGTAAGGGCCGGAAGCCGGCGTAAGGGCCGGAGCGTACGGGCTAGAGGCTGACGCCGACCGTCACCGGCTCGTTGACGAGGGTGATGCCGAAGGCGGCGTGGACGCCGTCGCGGACCTCGCGGGCGAGGGCGAGGAGGTCCTCGGTGGTGGCCGCGCCGCGGTTGGTGAGGGCGAGGGTGTGCTTGGTGGAGATGCGGGCGGGGCCGGTGCCGTAGCCCTTGGTGAAACCGGCCTTGTCGATCAGCCAGGCCGCGGAGGTCTTGACCAGGCCGTCGCCGGCGGGGAAGGCGGGCGGGGCGGTGTCCGGACCGAGGCGGTCGTGGACGCGGGCGACGAACGCGGTGTGCTCGGCCTCGGTGAGGACGGGGTTGGTGAAGAAGGAACCGGCGGACCAGGTGTCGTGGTCGTCCGGGTCGAGGACCATGCCCTTACCGGCGCGCAGGGCGAGGACGGTGGCGCGGGCGGTGGCCGCGGGAACGCGCTGACCTGCCTCGACGCCGAGCACTCGGGCCGTCTCGGGGTACTTCAGCGGGGCGGAGAGGCCGCCCGCGTCCTCCAGCGCGAAGCGGACGCGCAGCACGACGTAGCGGTCCGGCTCGACCTTGAAGCGGCTGTGCCGGTAGGCGAAGCCGCACTCGGCGTTGGTGAGGGTGACCGTCTCCTCGGCGCGCCGGTCGTAGGCGACGACCTCGGTGATCGTCGCGGAGACCTCCTGGCCGTACGCGCCGACGTTCTGGATCGGGGTGGCGCCGGCCGAACCGGGGATGCCGGCGAGGCATTCGATGCCGGCGAGTCCGGCCTCGACGGTGCGGGCGACGGCGTCGGACCAGTTCTCGCCGGCGGCCAGTTCCAGGCGGGTGCCGTCGAGGGTGAGGCCGCGGGTCGCGATCCGCAGGGCGGTGCCGTCGAAGCCCTTGTCGCCGATGACGAGGTTGGAGCCGCCGCCGATGATCAGCAGCGGGGTCCCGGCGGTGTCGGCCTCCCGGACGGCGGCGATCACCTCGTCGTCCGTGACGGCCGTGATCAGTCGGTTCGCCGGGCCGCCGAGCCGGAAGGTGGTCAGCGGGGCGAGCGGGGCTTGGGTTTCCTCGTGGCGTTCCTGCACGCGCCCAAGGGTACGGGGGCGGCCGGAACCGGCCGCCCCCGCAGGTGCCCGCTCGGCGGGTGTCCGCTCAGGCGAGGCGGACGACGGCGCGGGACATGCCCAGCACCTTCTGGCCGCCGCTCTTCGCGGTGAGGTCCACGCGGACGGTGCGGGCCTCGTCGTCGAGCTTGGCCGAGACCTTGCCGCTGACCTCGATGAGCGCGCCGGTGTCGTCGTTGGGGACGACGACGGGCTTGGTGAAGCGGACGCCGTACTCGGCGACGGCCGCCGGGTCACCGGCCCAGTCGGTGATGACGCGGGCGGCCTCGGCCATGGTGAACATGCCGTGCGCGATGACGTCCGGCAGTCCGACCTCCTTGGCGAACTTCTCGTTCCAGTGGATCGGGTTGAAGTCGCCGGAGGCGCCCGCGTAGCGGACGAGGGTGGCGCGGGTCACCGGGAAGGACTGCGCCGGGAGTTCGGTGCCGACCTCGACGTCGTCGTAGGAGATCTTCGCGGTCATGTCAGGACGCCTCCTCGACGGCGCGGGCGACGAGCTTGGTGGTCGCGGTCACGACGTGCTCGCCATTCTCGTCGTGGACGTCGCCGCGGATGTCGATGATGTCGTTGCCGGCCATCGTCTTGATCGCCTCGATGGTGGAGGTGATGCTGAGCCGGTCACCGGCGCGCACCGGGCGCGAGTAGGCGAATTTCTGATCGCCGTGCACCACGCGGCTGTAATCCAGGCCCAGTTGCGGGTCCTCGATCACCCGGCCCGCGGCCCGGAAAGTGATCGCGAACACAAAGGTCGGCGGGGCGATCACCTCGGGGTGGCCGAGCGCCTTGGCCGCTTCGGTATCGGTGTACACAGGATTCGGATCACCGATCGCCTCGGCGAATTCCCGGATCTTTTCCCGGCCGACCTCATACGGGTCGGTGGGCGGGTACGTACGACCGATGAATGACGGGTCGAGCGCCATTGGCTCGCAACCTCCCTGACTACTGGGGTGATAACGCCGTGAGGCCGCCCCCATTATCTGGGGACGGCCTCACGAACGAGCCTGAGTTATCGCGTCTCGCGGTGCGCGGTGTGCGAGTTGCAACGAGGGCAGTGCTTCTGCATCTCAAGACGGTCCGGGTTGTTACGCCGGTTCTTCTTGGTGATGTAGTTCCGCTCCTTGCACTCCACGCAGGCCAGCGTGATCTTCGGGCGGACGTCGGTGGCAGCCACGTGAGTGCTCCTTGACGGACGGACGGACGGATGAACGCATAAAAGAGTAGCCGATCGAAGGACCGACCCCACAATCGGCTACTGTCAGTAGCGGTGACCGGACTTGAACCGGTGACACAGCGATTATGAGCCGCTTGCTCTACCGACTGAGCTACACCGCTGCGATGCGGGGGAACCTCGCCCGAAGGCGAGGAATCCTCACACCAGAGCCCCAATACGGAATCGAACCGTAGACCTTCTCCTTACCATGGAGACGCTCTGCCGACTGAGCTATTGGGGCGAGCGATGAAGACATTACACGGCCCGCCGCCAAACGTGAAATCCGTATCCGGGTGGCGCCCGCCGTGGCGGTCCGCACCACGCCGGTACGACTATTCCGCGCCTGCGCGGGGCGCCCGGGGGCGCGTCCTAGGCTCGGAGCACGCTGCGTGATCTTGCACGCCCGTGGCTTCGAGGAGCGCGATGTCCGACAGCAGTTCACCGCAGCCGCCCCCGCGGCCGGGCAGGCCGGACGGCGGCGCGTCCGCGCATTCCGAAGCGGGCTCGCTGGCGCTGTGCGGCGCACGGCTCGCGGACGGCCGCGCGGTGGACGTACGGCTCGGCGGTGGCCGTATCGAGGCGGTCGGGACGGCCGGGGCGCTGGCCTGGCAGGGCACCCGGGTGGACCTCTCCGGCTATCTGCTGCTGCCGGCGCCCGCGGAGCCGCACGCGCACTGCGACACGGCGCTGACCGCGGACGCGGCGGGTCCGGCGTCCGACTCCCCCGACGACGTCCAGCGGCGCACCACCGAGGCGGCGCTGCTCCAGCTCGGGCACGGGGCGACCGCCTCGCGCACCCATGTGCGGGTCGGCGGGGTGCGGGGGCTGCGGGCGCTGGAGGCGGTGCTCAAGGCGCGGCGGTCGCTGCGGGGGCTGGCGGATCTGTCGGCGGTGGCGGTGCCGCGGGTGCTGACCGGGGTGGCGGGCGCGGACGGGCTGGCGATGCTGCGGGACGCGGTCGCGATGGGTGCGTCCGTGGTCGGCGGCTGCCCGGACCTGGACCCGGACCCCGCCGGGCACGTCGAGGCGGTGCTCGCGGTGGCCGCGGAGCACGGCGCCCCGGTGGATCTGCACACGGACGGGGACGATCCGGCCCGGCTGGCCCGGTTGGCGGCGATGGCGGGCGGGCTGCGGCCCGGGGTGGCGATCGGGCCGTGCGCCGGGATGGCCCGGATGCCGCGGAGTGTGGCGGGCCGGGTCGCCGAGCAGCTCGCGGCGGCGGACGTGACCGTCGTCTGTCTGCCCCAGGGCGACTGCGCGGCGCTGGAGCGGTACGGGTCCCGGGTGGCCAGGCCCGCGCCGGTGCGGCTGCTGCGGGACGCGGGCGTACGGGTGGCGGCGGGCAGCGGGGCGCTGCGGGACGCGGCGAACCCGGTGGGCCGCGGTGACCCGCTGGAGGCGGCGTACCTGCTGGCGTCCCTGGGGGAGGCCACGCCGGAGGCCGCGTACGAGGCGGTGAGCGGGGCGGCGCGGGCGGTCCAGGGGCTGCCGGAGGTGCGCGTCGAGGCGGGTTTCCCGGCGGAGCTGCTGGCGGTGCGGGGTGAGCGGATCGCGGGGGTGCTGTCGCTGGCGTACAGCCGGGTGGTGATCCACCGGGGGCGGGTGGTGGCGCGGACCAGCGCGGTGCGGGAGTACTGCGACGCGGCGGTGGCGGTGGCGCTGGATCTGCCGCGGCAGTCGCAGCGGTGAGCGGGGCGGTCCGTGGGACACCGGGACGCCCCGGCCGCTCGGGGCAGGGTTCGCGGGGCTGGTCGGAGGCGGCCGCGGGGGCGGGGAGCCGGGGGTTCGGCGGTGCGGTGCGGGGTTGATCCCGGTGGGGGCGTGGGTGCGCCGGGCGGGCCCGTAAGGGGCGGTTTCGGGGTGGCTGCGGGTCGGGGCGCGTTGGCGGGGGCCGGGGGGCGGGTAGCGGGCGTGGTGTCGGCCGTGCGGGCCCGGGGCGGGAGTGGGTCCGTCGCGGCGGGCGGGATTCGGGGCGGGGTCGTCTACGGTCGGCGGCATGCGCATTGTCATCGCAGGTGGACATGGTCAGATCGCGCTGCGGCTGGAGCGGTTGCTCGCCGCGCGCGGGGACGAGGTGGCCGGCGTCATCCGCCGGCCGGAGCAGGCGGGTGACCTGCTGGCGGCGGGTGCCGAGCCGGTGGTGTGCGATCTGGAGTCGGCGTCCGTCGCGGATGTGGCGCGGCATCTGGAGGGCGCGGACGCCGCGGTGTTCGCCGCGGGCGCGGGGCCGGGCAGCGGCGCCGCCCGGAAGGACACGGTGGACCGCGGCGCGGCGTCGCTGTTCGCCGACGCGGCGGAGGCGGCGGGCGTCCGGCGGTTCGTGGTGGTGTCCTCGATGGGCGCGGACCGGGAGCCGTCGGAGGGCACCGACCCGGTGTTCGCCGCGTATCTGCGGGCCAAGGGCGCCGCGGACGCGGACGTACGGGCGCGGGCCGGGCTCGACTGGACGGTCCTGCGCCCCGGGCGGCTGACCGACGACGCGGGCACGGGCCTGGTGACGCTGGCGGAGGCGACGGGCCGGGCCGAGGTGACCCGCGACGACGTGGCGGCCACGCTGCTGGCCCTGCTGGACACCCCGGCCACCGCGGGCCGCACGCTGGAGCTGATCAACGGCGGGACGCCGGTGGACGAGGCGGTACGGGCGGTGGCCGGGGGCTGATCCGGCGGCCTTCGGCGGGGCCGGTCGGTGGAAGGTCCGCCCGGGTGCGTGGGTGGCTGGTTCCGCGCTGCCGGCTCCGGGGCGGGCCGCCGCGCCGTCGGGCGGGTCCTCGGGCGGACCGTCCCGCCCGGCCCGTGCCCGCCCCGCTCCCGGCGTCGGGCCACCTCTCCGGGGCGGGCACCGGAGCGGGACGTCCGCAGACGTCGGGCCAGGGCCGGGCAAGCCGTCGGGCCGGGTGTCGTACGAAGCCGTCGCTCTGTCCGGCCGAGCCGTGTCCGGCCTGGTCGGAGCCCGGCCGGAGCGGCGGCGGCGATCGGGGAGCATCACCGGGCCGTGGCCCCGGACGGCCGGAACAGGCACTGCCGGGGCCCCGCTCCCGCGCCTGCGGGCCGGGCCGTCGCGCCCCGGCGGCCCGGCCCGCCGCCGGACGCCGAGGCGCCCCTTCCCCGGTCAGGCTCCCGGAAGGAGCTGTATCTTCCGGCCCGTTCCCGCGCGGAAGGTGTTCAGGGCGGTGGTGAAATCGGCCAGGGGGAAGCGGTGGGTGAGCATCGTGCCGGCGTCGATGACGCCCTTGGCCATGAGGTCGACGGCGCGGCCGAAGCTGTGCAGGACGGCCATCGAGCCGACGATGGTGATCTCGTCGTTGTAGATCTGGAACGGGGAGATGGACGCCTTGGCCGCCGACGGCGCGACGCCGAACTGCTGGAACGTACCGCCGCGGCGCACCCGGGTGAGGCCGTCCTCGATGGCGGGGACGGCGCCGGTGCAGTCGATGACCGTTTCCCAGCCGCCGGGGCGCTCCAGCGCGTCGGCGGCGGTGGCGGTGGCGTCGGCGCCGAGGCGGGCGGCGACGGCGAGGCGGTCCTCGTTGACATCGACGACCGAGAGGGAGGCGGCTCCGGCGGTGCGGGCGAGCTGGAGCATCAGCAGGCCCATGGTCCCGGCGCCGTAGATCAGGTAGTGGTCGCCGAGGCGGCGCGGCAGGACGTCGAAGCCGCGGACCGCGCAGGACAGCGGTTCGATGAGGGTGCCCTGGACGGTGTCGACGTTCTCCGGGAGGCGGTGGCAGTTGGCGGCGGGCACCGTGACGTACTCGGCCATCGCGCCGTCGACGGTGTCGCCGATGGCGCCCCACCGCTCGCAGAGGTTGCCGCGGCCGATGGCGCAGAAGTGGCAGGCGCCGCAGAAGAGTGAGGGGTCGACGGCGACCTGTGTGCCCGCGGGCAGTCCGGTCACCCCCTCACCCAGGGCGACGACCTCGCCGGTGAACTCGTGCCCGGGGATGATCGGGTACGGCGTGGGGGCGAACTCGCCCTCGACGATGTGCACATCGGTCCCGCAGATCCCGACCGCCGCGGGCGCCACGACGACCTCACCGGGCCCGGGGGTCGGGTCCGCGACGGTGGTGAGGGTGTGGGTGCCGGGCTTTTCGACGACGACGGCGCGCATGGATCGGCCTTTCTCGTTGCGGTTCCGGGTGCGGTGGTGCGTGGGTGGCAAGTGGGTGCGGGGCTTTCAGGTCCGTGGGGCGGCGGGGGTGACGGTGCGGACCTCGGTGCCCAGCTCCC
The DNA here is from genome assembly GCF_055567035.1 of Streptomyces sp. NPDC027185. NCBI lineage: Bacteria > Bacillati > Actinomycetota > Actinomycetes > Kitasatosporales > Streptomycetaceae > Streptomyces > Streptomyces sp. NPDC027185. The sequence continues at coordinate 422,008 of NZ_JBVHRF010000006.1, forward strand.
GGGCGGCGCGCAGTTCGTCGGCGGGCGCGCGGTCGTCGGTGAGCAGCAGGTCGTACGCGCCGACGTCGCCGTAGCAGTGAGTGGCGGTGCGGCCGAACTTGCGGTGGCCCACGGCGAGTACGGACCGGTCGGCGGCCTGGGCGTAGGCGCGTTTGTTGTCGGCGTACTGGCGGACCGGGTGGTAGAGCTGCCCGGCGCTGATCGAGGTGGCGGTGACGAAGGCGAGGTCGGCGCGCAGCGCGCGCAGCTCACGCCGGGAGCGGGGGCCCGCACAGGATTCGAAGTCCTCGTGGAACCGGCCGCCCAGCAGGGTGACTTCGGCGGACGAGCCGGTCAGGAGGTAGGCGACGCGCAGGGAGTTGGTGATGACGTGGACGCCCTCGACGGCGGCCAGGCGGCGGGCGAGCGGGAAGAGGGTGGAGCCGCAGTCGACGAGAACGGTGCTGCCGGGGGTGACCTCCGCGACGAGCGCGTCGGCGAGCGCCGTCTTGATGTCGAGGTCGGCGTGCTCACGGAAGCGGACCGCGCTCTCCATGGTGACGACGGGGAAGGCGGTGGCCACTCCGCGTCCTTTGTGGAGGAGTTGGCGTTCGGTGAGGTTGTCGAGGTCGCGGTGCATCGTCATCACGCTGACGCCGAGCCGCTCGGCGAGATCGGCTATCCGTATTTCGCCCTCGTCGGCGACGTGACGCAGCACCGTCCTGCGGCGCGCTTCCACTTCTGCCTCGGACCCACGGCTCGGTCGCACGGCCGGCCGCCCCCCTTCGCTGGCTCGACGCGTTCCCCCGGAACGTCGCTCACGGCTTCCTCCGACGATAAGGCGCGGCGCGCGAAAGCCACACACTTTATGTGAAGTTCAGGGAATTCCCAGGGTTTTCCCCGAGGGGTCGCGGCCCGCTCGCGGGGCACGTCCGGGGCGGGCGGCGGGGCCCGGACATCGGTGGTGTGATGGAGGGAGAGAAGACGGCACGAAAGGGGCGGAAGGGGAGCCGTTCCCGGGGCGCCGCCGGGGGGTGTCGTGGCGCTCCGCCATCCGGAAGGAGACTGTCATGCCCGGCACATCCGGCACGGCCGGCCCGCTGCGCGCCCAGGACATCATGACCGGCGGGGCACACTGCATCGGGGCCCACGATTCGCTGCGCGCGGCGGCGCGGATGATGCGCGATCTCGGCGTCGGCTGCCTGCCCATCTGCGGTGACAACAACCGCCTGATCGGCATGGTCACCGACCGCGACATCGTGATCCGCTGCTGCGCCGAGGGCATCGACCCGGCGACGGTGCAGGCCGGCACGTTGGACGGCCCGCTTCACTGGATCGACGCGGCGGCGGACGCCCGGCAGGTCCTCGACACCATGGAACAGCACCGGATCAAGCGTCTCCCGGTGATCGACGTCCGCGGCGGCCACCGCCTCATCGGGATGATCACCGAGGCGGATCTCGCCAAGAACCTCAGCGACGCCCAGGTCGCCGAGTTCGCGGGGCGGGTGTACGCGGACGCGCGGTGAGGTGCGGCCGCGTACGTGCCGCGCGGGTACGGCGGACGTACGCGGCGGCTGACGGGCGACCGCCGCCGCACGGGGCGGCGGACGTGCCCGGCGGCAGCGGCCCGGACGCCGGAGCGGGCGGGACCCACCCAGGACCGTACGGACACCGCCCCGGGCCCAGCGCGTACGCGCCACCCACCGAGTCCCGGAGCCGTGCGTTCCGGGCCCCGGAACTTCCGCCCCGGGCGTCCGTGGCGTCCGGGGCGGCGACGGCCCCCAGGCCCGCCGGGGGCCGTCGCCGCGCCCCGCCCCCCTACACCACCGCGCCCCGGCGCGCCTGGCCCCGGAACAGACCCGGCGCCCCGCCGCTTCCGGGGCGCCGCACCGCCCCGTAACCGCGTGGCGTCCCTCTCCGGCCCGCCGTACGATCCGGCCATGACGACACCGGACTTCGAGCGCCGATGCGCCGAAATCGCCCGTCAGAGCGCGCAGTTGCGGGACCTCGTCGAGGGGGCCGACGCGCTGGCGCCCGTACCCGGCTGCCCGGGGTGGCATCTGGGGCAGTTGGTGCGGCACGTCGGGGGCGCGCACCGCTGGGTCGAGGAGATCGTCCGGACCCGTGCCGCCCGGGAGGTCCCGGACGACGCGGTGAACGAGGTCGCGCCGCGCCGGGCCGAGGACATGGCCGCCCTGGGCGCCTGGCTGGACGAGGGCGCCGGGCGCCTGGTCGCGGAGTTGCGCGCGGCCGGGCCCGGCGCCCGGGTGTGGACGGTGCTGCCCGGGGTGACGTCCCCGGCGTTCTGGGCCCGGCGGATGGCGGGTGAGACCCTCGTCCACCGCGCGGACGCGGCGCTCGCCGTCGGCGCGGAGTTCACCGCCGACGACGACGCGGTCCGCGACGCGGTCGACGAGTGGCTGTCCTTCTGCGACCACCCGGAGGCGTACGCACCGCTGCCCGGCTCCCCCGCCGTCCTCGGCCCGGGGCGCACCCTGGCCTTCGACACGGCACCGGACGCCCCGGCGGACGGCGACCGCCCCACGCGCGGCACCTCCCCGGCGGACGGCGCCCCCACAGCAAGCGGCAGCCCCTCCCCCGTCAGCGCCCCCTCCCCCGTCGACCGGTCTCTGGCCTGCGGCGATCCGGCACCGGTCGCCCCCGCCCGCTGGCTCGTCGACCTGACCGGCGACACCCCCGTCCTCCACCGCACCGCCGCCCCGGCCACCGTCACCGTCCGCGCCACCCCGACGGCCCTGCTGCTCTTCCTCTACGGACGCCCGGTCCCCGACGGCGCCCTGAGCATCACCGGCGACCGGGGCCTGCTCACCCTGTGGCGGGACCGGGCGGCGTTCTGGCTGACCTGACGGGAGCCCGCCGGGCCCCGGGCGCTCAGGCGGCCCGCGGCAGGTACGCCAGCCCGTGGGCGCCCGGTCCGCCGCGGCGCGGCACGTCGAGCCGGGCCAGCCGCTCCAGCGTCACCAGATCGACGAGGTCGACGGTGGAGGAGCCGGTGGCGGCCACGTAGCCGATCCGGCCGTCGGGCGACGAGGTGAGGCTCAGCGGCAGCGCCCCCACCTCCACCTCACCCAGCCGGCGGTGGTCGCCGGCGGCGAACACGGTGAGGCGCCCCGGCGCCGGCTCGCCCCCGGGCCCCCGGCGGGTCTCCCCCACGAGCAGCGTTCCGTCCGCCGTGGTGTGCACCGGCAGGACGACATCCCCGGCCGGCAGGGTGGCGGTCACCCGCAGCGTACGGGTGTCGATCACCCGCACCCCGGGCTCCGGCCGCTCCGCCCCGGGTGCGGAGGGCGCGCCGAACGCTCCGTAGGGCGCGGCGACGTAGAGACGCGACCCGTCCGGTGAGACCGCCAGCCCCTCGCTCCCCGGTACCTCGATCTTCGCGGTGAGCGCGCCGCTGCCGAGGTCCACGACGGAGACGAACGGCGCCTCCTTGTTGGTGGCGTAACCGGTCGTGCCGTCCGGGGAGAGGACGAACCAGTGCGGGCCGGGCGCGCCTGTGTCGATGCGCCCGAGGGGGCGCCGGGTCGCGGTGTCGATCACCACGACGCCGCCCGGCCGGTCCGCGGAGCCCTCGACGCTGACGTAGAGCCGCCCGCGCGCCGCGTCCAGCGCCAGACCGTGCGGCCCGTGCTCCGGAGCAAGATCGACGGTCTCGACGACGCGGCGGGTGTCGGCATCGAGGACGGTCACCTCGGTCCGCCGCCCGCTGTTGTCGTGGTAGACGCCGGAGAGGTACGGCGTGGTGCACCACAGCAGGCGCTGGGAGGGGTCGAAGCACAACTCGTGCGGTTCGGCGGCGAGTTCGGTGGTCCCGAGGTGCCGGTCGGTGGCGGCGTCGTGGAACGAGACGGTGGGCCCGGTCTGGCTGACCACGGCCAGGACGTCACCTTCACGACCGGCACGGGCGGACTGCGGCATGACGCGCTCCTTGGCGAAGAGGTGTCCCCGCGGACGCGGCGACCCCCTCACTCTCGGCGCCGACAGCGTTACGCAGCAATGCAAAAATAGGCACCACCTCATTGACGCAATGAGCAAAAATGCAGGTCAGGAAGGTTCCGGGGGTTATGGATCTCAATCTGCTGCACACTCTCGACGCGCTGCTCCAGGAGAACAGCGTGACCCGGGCAGCCGAACGGCTCGGCACCTCACCCGCCGCGGTCAGCCGCACGCTGGCCCGGCTGCGGCGCGCCGTCGGCGATCCGCTGCTGGTCCGCGCCGGGCAGACGATGGTGCCGACGCCGCGCGCCCTGGAACTGCGGGACCAGGTCGGCGGCGTCCTGCGCGACTGCGAGCGGCTGTTCCGCCCGTCGGCGCCGTTCCGCGCCGCCGACCTGGACCGCACCTTCACACTCCAGGCCAGCGACATCCTGCTGGCCGGGCTGGCCGGCCCGCTGACCGACCGGCTGCGCACGGCCGCCCCGCACGTCGATCTCGTCTTCCTGCCCGAGGCGGTGGAGGACGGCCCGGCGCTCCGCGAGGGCCGGGTCGACGTGGAGCTGGGCGTCCTCGACCACCTGGACCCGGAGACCCGTACGGAACCGCTCGCGCGGGTGACCCTGGTCGGCGTCGCCCGCGCCGGTCACCCGCTCTTCGACGGGCCGCTGACCGCCCGCCGGTTCGCCGCGGCGGACCACATCGGCATCTCCCGGCGCGGACGGCGCCACGGCCCCATCGACCGCGCCCTCGCCGACCTGGGCCTGCGCCGTCGCGTCGCCGCCGTCGTGCCCAGCCACATGAGCGCGATGCACCTGGCCCGCGACACCGACCTCGTCGCCCTGACGCTCCCCGGCTGGCTCCCGGACACCACCGGCGCGCTGGGCCTGCGTACCTTCCCCATCCCGCTCGACCTGCCGTCGCTCGACCTCGGCATGGCCTGGCACCCACGCCACGCCGCCGACCCGGCGCACCGCTGGTTCCGCGCCCAGGTGAAAGCGGTGGGGCCCCGGCCGCCCGCCGGGTGAACAGCCACCCCGGGGCCGCTTCACCCGGGCAACGAAAACGGCCCGTGATCGCGTTTCCGCTGATCACGGGCCGTTCCCCAACTGTGGCGGCGCCAGGATTCGAACCTGGGAAGGCGAAGCCGGCAGATTTACAGTCTGCTCCCTTTGGCCGCTCGGGCACACCGCCAGGGTTTGCTGCCGGGAGATCCGCTTGCTGCGGCGCTCCGTGGCAACGACGTAAACCATACCTGATGGCAGGGGGTGCTCCGCCACTCGGTTCCGTGGCCGGGGTCGCAGGTGGCGGGGGCGCCTCCTCTAGGCTGGCGGGGCGGTCCGGGACGGGCCGTTTCCCTGACGGACCTATCCACGAGGAGCCAACTCACCATGGCCGACTCCAGTTTCGACATCGTCTCGAAGGTCGAGCGGCAGGAGGTCGACAACGCCCTCAACCAGACCGCCAAGGAGATCTCGCAGCGCTACGACTTCAAGGGCGTGGACGCGTCGATCGCGTGGTCGGGCGAGAAGATCGAGATGAAGGCCAACGCCGAGAGCCGGGTGGCCGCCGTCCTCGACATCTTCCAGTCCAAGCTGGTCAAGCGCGGGGTGTCGCTGAAGGCGCTGGACGCGGGCGAGCCGCAGCTCTCCGGCAAGATGTACAAGATCTTCGCCTCCATCCAGGAGGGCATCTCGCAGGAGAACGCCAAGAAGGTCGCCAAGACCATCCGCGACGAGGGCCCGAAGGGCGTCAAGGCGCAGGTGCAGGGCGACGAGCTGCGGGTCAGCTCCAAGAGCCGCGACGACCTTCAGGCCGTCCAGCAGCTGCTGAAGGGCAAGGACCTGGACTTCGCGATCCAGTTCGTGAACTACCGGTAGTCACCGGCGTACGGCGGTGCGGGCCCGCGGAGCGGCACCGCGCCGCGGGCAGACGCGACGACCGGGTGGGGCGGCGGGCCGTGGGCGCGCCGCCCCACCGGCGTGTGCGGGCCCGTCGCTCCCACTCCGTGGCCCGTAGGTGGTCAGCGGGTGGCGAACGGCTCGTCCGTGGGCACGATCTCGCGGCCGAGCGGCATCAGGGAGATCGGGATCATCTTGAAGTTGGCGATGCCGAACGGGATGCCGATGATCGTGATGCAGAGCGCGATGCCGGTGAAGATGTGGCCCAGCGCCAGCCACCAGCCCGCGAAGATGATCCAGACGATGTTGCCGATCGTGGATCCGGCGCCCGCGTCCCGGCGTTCGACGGTGGTGCGGCCGAAGGGCCAGAGCGCGTAGCCCGCGATGCGGAAGGACGCGATACCGAACGGGATCGTGACGATCAGGACGCAGCAGATGATGCCCGCGAGGACATAGCCGAGCGCCATCCAGAAGCCGCTGAGGACCAACCAGATGACATTGAGGAGGAGCTTCATGATCGACAGCCTTCCACGGGCGGGACGACGGGTGCGTACGCCCTCGTAGACGCGGCGGCCGGTGGGGAACGTTGCGAGGCGGCCTCCCCGGGGTGCGGGGGCGGCCCGGCGGTCATATGTGAGGGCCGGCCATCCGCTCCAGACGGCTGATGCGCTCGCGCATCGGCGGGTGGGTGGCGAAGAAGCGTGACATGCCCTCGCCCGCGCGGAACGGGTTGGCGATCATCATGTGCCCCGCGGTCTCCAGCCGGGGCTCCGGTGGCAGCGGCAGCTGCTGGGTGCCCGCCTCCAGCTTACGGAGCGCGGAGGCCAGGGCGAGTGGATCGCCGGTGAGCCGGGCGCCCGACGCGTCGGCCTGGTACTCACGGGAGCGGCTGACGGCGAGCTGGATCAGGGAGGCGGCGAGCGGCCCCAGGATCATGATCAGCAGCATGCCGAACGCCCCGGGGCGGTCGTCGTCGTCCGAGCGGCCGGCCGGGAGCAGCCAGGCGAAATTCACCAGGAACATCACCACGGAGGCCAGCGCCCCGGCCACCGAGGAGATGAGGATGTCGCGGTTGTGGACATGGCTCAGCTCATGGCCGATCACCCCGCGCAGCTCCCGTTCGTCCAGCAGCTGGAGGATGCCGTCGGTGCAGCAGACCGCGGCGTTACGGGGGTTACGGCCGGTGGCGAAGGCGTTCGGCGCCTGGGTCGGGGAGAGGTAGAGGCGCGGCATGGGCTGGCGGGCGGCGGTCGACAGCTCACGGACCATGCGGTACAGACCGGGCGCCTCGAACTCGCTCACCGGGCGGGCCCGCATGGCCCGCAGCGCGAGCTTGTCGCTGTTCCAGTAGGCGTAGGCGTTCGTCCCCACCGCGACGAGCACGGCGACAATCAGGCCCGTACGCCCGAAGAAGCCGCCGATGACGAGGATGAGGGCGGACAGGCCGCCGAGGAGTACGGCGGTTCTGAGCCCGTTGTGCCGGCGGTGCACCGTACGCCCTCCAAGCGATCCGGCAGGGGAACCCTGTGCTGCGCGTTCCACCCTTCGGTGGATCCTTCCTCACTGGTCAACGCGGGATGAGGAAGGCAGGTTCCCCGGCCCTCCGCACCCGGGGAGGGCCGGTCGGGGTGGCCGCGGGGTGCCGGGCGGGTCCGTACGGCGGGCGCGGAGCGGTGGGTTCCGGCCGGGGAGCGGCGCCGGGCCGCAGCTACAGGAGGGTGCTCGCGGCGAAGCGCAGGACGAGCTGCGGGGCGCCGGAGAGGGCCACACCGAGGACGGTGGCCAGGGTGAGCGCGGCGGCGAGCGGGACGGGGATCCGGGCCGCCGCAGGACGCGCCGCGGCCGCTCCCCCGGCCGTGACCTCCACGGAAGCCGCGGTGTCCTCGGGGGCGCCGCGGAAGAGCACCGCCGTCCAGCGCAGGTAGTAGTAGAGCGCGATCACCACGTTGACGGCCATGACGACGGCGAGCCAGCCCAGGCCCGCGTCGACGGCCGCGGAGAAGACCGTGACCTTGGCGAACAGGCCGATGACGCCCGGCGGCAGCCCCGCCAGGCAGAGCAGGAAGAAGCCGAGGGCCAGTGCCACCACGGGGCGGCGGGCGGCGAGACCGCGGTAGTCGGTGAGGCGGTTGGCCGGGCTGGTGCGCGCCACCAGGGCGGCGACGGCGAACGCGCCGAGGTTCACCGCGGCGTACATCAGGGCGTACGCGACGGTCGACCCGATGGCGCGCCCGGGGGCGTCGGCGTACGCGGCGGCGGCGATCGGCACCAGCAGGTACCCGGCCTGGCCGACGGAGGACCAGGCCAGCAGCCGGACGGCGCTGTGGGCACGGTCCGGGTCCTGGCGCAGGGCCGCGACGTTGCCGACGGTCATGGTCAGCGCGGCCAGCACCGCCAGCGCCGGGCCCCAGACGTGCGCGTACGACGGGAAGCCCTCGACCGTGACGAGGATCAGGCCGGAGAAGCCGACGGCCTTGCCGATGACGGAGAGGTACGCGGCGATGGGCAGCGGGGCGCCCACATAGGTGTCGGGGACCCAGAAGTGGAACGGCGCGGCGGCGGTCTTGAAGGCGAAGCCGACGAGGGTGAGGGCGACGCCGGCGCTCGCGAGGGTGGCCAGGCGCGGGTCCGGGAGGTGGGCCAGCCCGTGGGCGACGCGGGTCAGGTGCAGGCTCCCGGTGGCGGCGTACAGGAAGCTGACGCCCAGGAGCATCACGGCGGTGGCGGCCACCGAGGAGAGGAAGAACTTCAGGGCCGCCTCGGAGGAGAGCCGGTCGCCGCGGCGCAGGCCGACCAGGGCGAAGGCGGGCAGCGAGGCCACCTCCAGGGCCAGGACGAGGGTCGCCAGGTCGCGGGAGGCGGGCAGCAGGGCGGCGCCGGCGGCCGAGGAGAGCAGCAGGAACCAGTACTCGCCCGCGGGCAGGCCGCCGTCCCGCACGGTGTCGATGGACAGCAGCGCGGTCAGCAGCGCGCCGGCCAGCACCAGGAACTGGATGACCAGGGCGAACGGGTCCGCGACATAGCTGCAGACGTCCCCGCCGCCGATGCAGAAGGTACGGCGGTCGCCGCCGATCAGCGGCAGCAGCGAGAGCCCGGCCAGGGCGAGACCCCCAGTGGCGAGCCACCCCAGGAGCGGCTTACGGGCCACCGGGAGGAACAGGTCCGCGACGAGCACCACCAGGGCGACGGCGGCGGTGATGACCGGCGGCGCCAGGGCGGCCCAGTCGACGGACTGCACCAGGGAGGCCGCACCGCTCGCGGCCGTCGGGATCATCGGGCTGGTCACTTGCCGCCTCCGAGGAGCTGCTGGACGGCCGGGTCGGTGAGGCCGAGGAGGGCCGCGGGCCACAGTCCGGCGAGGACGGTGAGGGCGGCGAGGGGGAACCAGGCCGCGTATTCGTGACGGGCGATGTCGGGGAGCACGGCGCCGCCCGCGGGCCGCCCGGTGGCGGGCCGCCTGCCCGGGGCAGCGCGGTGCGCGGCCTCCTCCGGGGAGGCGGTGCCCTCCTCGACCGCGGCGGCGGGCTCGTCGGCCCCCGGGGTGGCGCCCATGCAGACGCGGCGGACGACGAGCAGCAGGTACGCGGCGGTCAGCAGGGTGCCGAGTCCGGCCAGCGCCATGAAGGTGAGGAACGCGGGGCGGCTGAGCCCGGGGGCCGGGTGGAACGCGCCGAACATGGCGAGCATCTCGCCCCAGAACCCGGCCAGCCCGGGGATGCCCAGGGAGGCCACGGCGGCGAAGGCGAGGAAGGCGCCGAAGCGGGGCGCGCGCCCGTAGAGGGCGGCGCCGGTGGCTCCGGCGAGGGTGTCGAGGTCGGTGGTACCGGTGCGGTCCCTGAGGGCGCCGACCAGGAAGAAGAGCAGGCCGGTGATGAGACCGTGGGCGATGTTGGCGAAGAGCGCGCCGTTGACGCCGGTGGGCGTCATGGAGGCGATGCCGAGCAGCACGAAGCCCATGTGGCCGACGGAGCTGTACGCGATCAGGCGCTTCAGATCGCCCTTGGCGCCCTTGCGGACCAGTGCGAGGCAGGCGAGCGAGCCGTAGACGATGCCGACGGCGGCGAGGGCCGCGAGGTAGGGCGCGAAGGTGTGCATGCCCTCGGGCGCGATCGGCAGCGCGATCCGTACGAAGCCGTACGTGCCCATCTTCAGCAGGACGCCGGCGAGCAGCACCGAGCCGACGGTCGGGGCGGCGGTGTGAGCGTCCGGCAGCCAGCTGTGCAGCGGCCACAGCGGCGACTTCACGGCCAGACCGATGCCGATCGCGAGCACCGCGACAAGCTGAACGGTGTGGCTGAGCTGGGCTTTCGGGCCGTTGTCAGTGGCGAGTGCCACCATGTCGAACGTGCCGCTCTTCACACCCACGAGGAGCAGGCCGAGCAGCATGACGACGGAACCGAGCAGCGTGTAGAGGATGAACTTCCAGGCGGCCGCCTGCCGGCCGCCCGGCTCCCGGCCGGACGGAGCGCCGGACACCGCGCCGCCGGCATTGCCGCCCCAGCGGGCGATGAGGAAGTACATCGGGATGAGCACCATCTCGAACGCGAGGAAGAACAGCACGAGATCGAGGACGGCGAAGGTGGCGAGGGTGCCGGACTCCAGCAGGAGGAGCAGCGCGACGAACGCCTTGGGGGACGGCCCCTTGGGCATCGAGAAGTAGCTGTAGAGCGCGCAGAGGAAGGTCAGCAGCGCGGTCAGGACGACGAGGGGGAGCGAAATGCCGTCGATGCCGAGGTGGACACGGATGTCCAGCGCGGGGATCCAGCTGAGGTCCGTGGTGGCCTGCATCGTGGCCGGGTGGCCGTGGTCGAAGCCGATGGCCAGGGCCACGGCCGCGGCGAGGACGACACCGGTGACGGTCACGCCGTGGCGCAGGACGGCCTGGTCCGGGCCGCGGCCGCGGAGGCCGGGCGGGGCCGGGAGCAGCGCGGCGGCGGCGCCCAGCAGCGGGAGCACGACGACGGCCGCGAGGAGCAGCTGCATAGCGGTGTGATTCATGGTCAGGCTCCGGTGCCCGTGGCGACGAGGACGGCGGCGACGGCCAGGACGAGCGCGCCCGCGAGCAGTGCGCCGAGGTAGGTCTGCACATTGCAGGTCTGGGCGCGGCGGACGGCGGCGCCCAGCCAGCGGGGCCCGGTTCCGGCGGCGCGGACGTAGGCGTCGACGACCTCACGGTCGAGGAAGCGGACGAGGACCGCGGCGGCGCGGACGGGCCGCACGAACAGCGCGGTGTATACGGCGTCGAGATGGAAGCCCGCGGCCGCGGGGCGGTACAGCGGTCCGAGCAGCACCCGGCCGGGGTCGGTGGCGGCGTCGTCCGCCGCGGTGCGGGTGGCCGGGGCGGTGGTGTGGCGCCAGGTCGCGTAGGTGACGAGGCCGCCGACGAGGGCGATGCCGGTGCCCAGGACGGAGGTGGTGAGGGCCGGGGTGAGGGAGCGTCCGTCGAACCGGTCGGGCAGGAGCGGAGCGGCCAGGCCGAAGGCGGCGGTGGGGACGAAGAGGACCCACAGCACGGCCTTCATGGCGAGGGGCTGCGGGCCGTGGTCGGGGGCCTCGGGCCCGCTGCCGCGGAAGGCGAGCAGCCACAGCCGGGTGGCGTATCCGGCGGTGAGGAGGGCGGCGATCAGTCCGGAGACCAGGACGGTCCAGCCGGCCGCGCCGGGGATGCCCGCGGCCCCGCCGGTGGCGGCGTGTTCGGCGGCGCCGAGGACGGCCTCCTTGGAGAAGAAACCGGAGAACGGCGGGATCGCGGCGAGCGCGAGGAGCGCCACGGTGACGGTCCAGAAGGCGTCCGGGACGCGCCGGTCGAGGCCGCTCATCCGGGACATGGCGGAGAGCGAGTTGGTGCCGGCGGCGTGGATGAGCGCCCCGGCGCCCAGGAAGAGGAGCGCCTTGAAGGCGCCGTGGGAGAGGAGGTGGAAGACGGCGGCGCCGCGGTCGCCGACGGCCAGCGCGCCGGTCATGTAGCCGAGCTGGCCGATGGTCGAGTAGGCGAGGACGCGTTTGACGTCGTCCTGGGCGAGCGCGGCCAGACCGGAGCCGATCATCGTGACCGCCGCCATGACGGCGAGGACGACCAGCGCCGCGGCGGAGGCGGCGAAGACGGGGAGGAGCCGGGCGACGACGTAGACACCGGCGGCGACCATCGTCGCGGCGTGGATGAGCGCCGAGACGGGGGTGGGGCCGGCCATCGCGTCGGGCAGCCAGGTGTGCAGCGGGAACTGCGCGGACTTGCCCGCGACACCGGCGAGCAGCAGCAGCGCGATCAGCGTCGGGTGGTCGAGACCGTCGCGGGCGACGGAGCCGAGGATGCCGGTGATGCGGAACGTCCCGGTGTCGGCGGCGAGCGCGAAGATACCGAAGAGGAAGGGGACGTCGCCGAGCTTGGTGACGAGGAACGCCTTGAGGGAGGCGGCGCGGGCGGCCTCGGTCTCCCAGTAGTGGCCGACGAGGAAGTACGAGCAGATGCCCATGATCTCCCAGCCGACGAGCAGCACCATCAGGTCGCCGGTGTAGACGACGAGCAGCATCGCGGAGGTGAAGAGCGAGACCAGCGCGGCGTAGGAGGGGTAGCGCGGGTCGTCGCGCAGATAGCCGGTGGAGTAGATCTGCACGCAGGTCGCGACCACGCCGACGAGGACGGCGATGAGGACGGCGAAACCGTCGAGGTGCAGGGCCAGGTCGATGGGGACGGAGCCGGTCGGGGTGAGCCGGGTGGCGACGTCGGTGGCGGGCCCGGTGCCCACCCCGGCGGCGGTGACGACGGCGAGCACGGCGGCGGCGAGCGTGGGCAGCACGGCGAGCGGCCGGACGAAGCCGGGGGCGCGGCGGCCCAGGAAGAACCCCGCGACCGCGCCGAGGAACGGCAGGAGGGGGACGAGGACGGCGGTGGTCGTGGGTGTCACGCGGTGGCCTCCGCCTTGGTGTCCGGCTGCGGGTCCGTGGTGCCGTCGGCGTCCGGGGCGTCCGGCGTGTCGGCGAGTTCGCGCAGCCGGTCGATGTCGGAGGTGCCGCGGTGGCGGTGGACGAGCAGCACGATCGCCAGGCCGATGCCGATCTCGGCGGCGGCGACGGCGATGGTGAAGAGGGTCAGTGCCTGACCGGCGTGGAGGGTGTCGCGCAGCCAGGCGTCGAAGGCGACGAGGTTGAGGTTGACGGCGTTGAGCATCAGCTCGACGGACATCAGCACCAGGATCGCGTTGCGGCGGGCGAGCACGCCGTACAGCCCGGTGCAGAAGAGGAGGGCGGCGAGGACGGCCGGATAGACGAGATGCATCAGCGCTGCTCCTCCCGCGGGGCGGGGCCGGGGCCTTCGGAGACGTCCGCGGGGGCCGCGCCGACCGGGGTACCCGACGTGCCCGGTGCCGTGGCCGTGGCCGTACCGCCCCCGCCGGGGCCGGCCGTGCCGGTGCCCTTGCGGGAAAGGACGATCGCGCCGACCAGGGCGGCGAGCAGCAGGACGGAGAGGGCTTCGAAGGGAAGGACCCAGTACTGGAAGAGGCTGCGGCCGGTGGTCTCGGTGGTGCCCTGCGGGGTGCCCAGCTCGATCCAGGTGGCGCGGAAGGCGTCGACGACGACCCAGACCAGGGCGACGGCGGAGGCGGCGGCCACGGCGACGGCGGCCCAGCGGTTGCCGGAGTCGGCGTCCGGCGACCGGCCGATGGGCGCCCTGGTGAGCATCAGCCCGAAGAGCAGGAGGACGACGACGGAGCCGACGTAGATCAGGACCTGGACCCAGGCGATGAACTCCGCGGTCAGCAGCAGGTACTCGACGGCGGTGCCGCCGAGGGCGACGACCAGCCAGAGCGCGGCGTGCACGAGCTGCCGGGTGGTGACGGTGACGACCGCGGCGCCGAGGGTGACGAGACCGACGAGGAGAAAGGCGATCTCGACGCCGGTGGGGGTGAGGAAGCCGTGGTTCGCGGCGGCGAGCGTCACGCGTCCTCCCCGGGGGCCTCGGTGTCGGCCGCGGCCTGCTGGGCGGCGAGCTTGTCGGCCGCCTTACGGGCGGCGGCGATCTCCTTCGGCTCCTCGGCGGCGGGGTCGAGGGCGGGCGGTTCGGGCACGGTCCACATCCACTCGCGGAGTTTGTCGCGCTCGTGGGTCAGCTCGCGGATGTCGGTCTCGGCGTACTCGAACTCCGGTGACCAGAAGAGGGCGTCGAAGGGGCAGACCTCGATGCAGATACCGCAGTACATGCAGAGGGAGAAGTCGATGGCGAACCGGTCGAGGACGTTACGGCTGCGCTCGCGGCCTCCCGGGGCGGCGGGCGGCACCGTCTCCTTGTGGGAGTCGATGTAGATGCACCAGTCGGGGCATTCGCGGGCGCAGAGCATGCAGACGGTGCAGTTCTCCTCGAACAGTCCGATGACGCCGCGGGTGCGCGGCGCGAGGTCGGGCTGGGCGTCGGGGTACTGCGCGGTGGTGGTGCGCTTCGTCATCGTCCGGAGGGTGACGGCGAGGCCCTTGGCGAGCCCGGAGCCGGGGAAGCCGGACGGCTTGGACTTCTTGTCGGCGGCCATCTCAGGAGGTCACCACCTTGACGACGCCGGTGAGGGCGATCTGGACGAGGGCGAGCGGGATGAGGACGGTCCAGGCGAGCTTCTGCAGCTGGTCCTCGCGCAGCCGCGGATAGGTGACCCGCAGCCAGATGATGACGAAGGCGAGGACGGCGGTCTTGAGCAGCGTCCACAGCCAGCCGAGGCCGTCGGCGCCGAACGGGCCGTGCCAGCCGCCGAGGAAGAGGACGGAGGTCAGCGCGCAGAGCACGACGATGCCCGCGTACTCGGCGAGCAGGAAGAGCGCGAACCGCAGGCCGGTGTACTCGGTGTACGCACCGAAGATGATCTCCGAGTCGGCGACCGGCATGTCGAACGGCGGCCGTTGCAGCTCGGCGAGGCCGGCCACGAAGAAGACCACACCGCCGATGAGCTGCCACGGCACCCACCACCAGTGGAAGGAGTCGAGGATCCCGGGCAGCGAGAGGGTGCCGGCCGCCATCGCGACGGAGGCGGCGGCGAGCAGCATCGGCAGTTCGTAGGCGAGCAGCTGGGCGGCCGTGCGCAAGCCGCCGAGCAGGGAGAACTTGTTGGCCGACGCCCAGCCCGCCATGATCGAGCCGAGGACGCCGACGCCCATCACCGCGAGGACGAAGAAGAGGCCCGCGTCGAGGCTCTGGCCCACGGCGTCGCCCGGTCCGATCGGGACGGCGGCGAGGACCAGCAGGTACGGCAGCAGGCCGACGGCGGGCGCGAGCTGGAAGATCCGCCGGTCGGCACCGGCCGGGACGATGTCCTCCTTCTGCGCGAACTTCACCCCGTCCGCGACGAGCTGCGCCCAGCCGTGGAACCCGCCCGCGTACATCGGTCCGAGACGGCCCTGCATATGGGCCATGACCTTGTGTTCGGTCTGGCCGACGACCAGCGGGAGGACGAGGAAGGCGACGAAGACGGCGAGCAGGCGCACCACGATGTCGAGAGCGTCGCTCATGGGGTGTCGCCTCCTGCCGGGTCCTGGTGGGGGGTGGCCTCGCCGGTGCCGGCGGTTCCGCCGGTGGCCAGATCCTGGCCGGGGCCGGATTCCTCGCCGGTGCCGGCGGATTCGGCGGGGCCGGGTTTCTCCTCCGGGCCGGTTTCCCCGCCGGGGCCGGTCCTGTCGTCCGTACCGGATCCGGTGCCGTCGGGAGCCGCGTCCGCCGGGGCGGGGCCGGGCTCCTCGAAGGCCGGGCGGGCGTGGTGCCAGGGGGCGTCCGAGGAGGTGGCGGTGGGCCTGGACGGGCGGGAGGCCGCGCCGCCCGCCGACGTGTCCGGCTTCGCGGGCGCCTCGGGCTCGGCGGACGCCTCGGGTCCGGCGGACGTCTCCGGTCCGGCCGTCGCCCCGGGCTTCGCCGCGGCCTCGGGCCTGACCGCCGTCTCAGGCTTCGCGGACGTCTCAGGCTCGGCGGACGCTGCCGTTCCCGCGGACGCCCCCGGCTCGGCCGAAGCAGCGGACCCGGCCGGAGTCGCAGGTCCGGCCGGAGCGGCCGGGGCCTCGTGCCCGGCCGGTCCGGGCGGTGTGGCCGGGGCGACCGGAGCAGTCGGTGTCTCGCCTCCCGCAGGCGCGGAATCCGTGGCCGGGGTCGTGCGCTGGCTGGCCGAGCCGGCGCTCGCCGAGCGGGTGCGGCGGGCGGGGCGTTCGCCCGCCGCCGGGCGCTCCGCGGCGGCGCGGCCGGCACCGGCCGCCCGCCCCGCACCGGCGGCCCGCGCCCCGCCGGCCGCGCGGGCGCCGCGCGCCGGGCGGGCCGGGGCCGGAGGCAGCTGACCCTTGAGCGGGCCCCATTCGTTCGGGTCGGGGACACCGGGCGGCAGCATCTGACGGCGCTTGGGGCCGCCGTGCTCGGACTCGCCCGGTTCCTTGGCGCCCGGCCACGCCTTGGCGACCCGCGCGGCGAGGACGAAGTCCTTGCGCAGCGGGTGGCCTTCGAAGTTCTCCGGGAGCAGCAGCGGGGCGAGGTGCGGATGGCCGGTGAAGTCCACGCCGAACATCTCGTGCGTCTCGCGTTCGTGCCAGGCGGCGCCCGCGTACACGCCGGTGGCGGTGGGCAGCACCGGCGCGTCGTGCGGCACGGTCGTACGGACCAGCAGCCGCCGCACGGTGCCGGGGCGGGAGACGTCGGCGAGGTGCGCGCAGATCCTAAAGCCGGTGCCGGGCTCGTCGACGGCGCTCAGCCAGTCGAAGTAGGTGCAGTTCAGGGCGGTGCGGGCGGCGGTCAGGGCCTCGACCCAGCGGTCGGCCGGTACGTCGACAGTCAGCAGGTCGTAGGCGCTCTCCGCGGTGGCGCCCGCGCCGAAGAGAGCGCTCGCCGGGCCGGGCAGCCAGCCGACGACAGGCTCGGCCGCCTCGTCCGCCGGTGCCTCCGCCGACGTGTCCACCGGCTCGCCCGTCGGCTCGTTCGTCGGCTCGCTCATCGGGGCTCCTCCCCCGGGCCGCCGGGTTCCGGCGCGGCGGACGTGCCGGGCGCCGGGGGCGCCACCAGGCCGCTGCGCAGCGCGTTCACCGGCGCCGCGGGCGTCTTGGCGGTCCCGTACCGCTCGCCCAGCGACTCGCGGGCGATCTTCTCCTGGAGCTTGAGGATGCCCTGGAGCAGCGCCTCCGGGCGGGGCGGGCAGCCCGGTACGTACACGTCCACCGGAATGATCTGGTCCACGCCCTTGGTCACCGAGTACGAGTCCCAGTACGGGCCGCCGCAGTTGGAGCAGGCGCCGAAGGAGATGACGTACTTCGGCTCGGGCATCTGCTCGTAGAGGCGCTTGACGGCCGGGGCCATCTTGTCGGTGACCGTGCCCGAGACGACCATCAGGTCGGCCTGGCGCGGGCCGGGCGCGAACGGGATGACGCCGAGCCGGATGAAGTCGTGGCGCGCCATGGACGCGGCGATGAACTCGATGGCGCAGCAGGCGAGGCCGAAGTTGAAGACCCAGAGGCTGTAGCGGCGGCCCCAGTTGAGGACCACCTTCATCGGTTCGGGCGCCAGGCGGGCGAGCGTGCCCAGGCGGCGCGGCATCGGCAGATCGGCGGGGGCGGAGCCCTCGGCCGCTGCCGACGCGCCGTCGGGGGCGGGGGTCACGTCCATTCCAGGACGCCCTTCTTCCATGCGTAGAGCAGGCCGACGGTGAGGAAGCCCAGGAAGATGAACATCTCCACGAGCGTGACGCCGCCGAAGCCGGGGGCGGCGAAGACCGTCGCCCAGGGGAACAGGAAGATCGAGTCGACGGCGAAGATCACGTAGAGGAACGCGTAGACGTAGTAGCGGACCTGGGTGTGCGCCCAGCCCTCGCCGACCGGGTCCACACCGCATTCGTACGTCAGCAGCTTCTCGGGCGTCGGCACCACGGGCCGCAGCAGCCGCCCGGCGCCGAAGGCCACGGCCACGAAGAGGACACCGACGACGGCGACCAGGCCGACGAAGGAATACCCCTGGAAGTACTCCGCGGCGCTGGTGATGGTGCGCACGGTCGTGTCGTCCGGCACGTCCGCCCCTCGCTCCCTGACTGCGCTTGTTCAACGACTTCGACGATCTGTACGCACGGAGTCTAGGCCCTGCTCTTCCCGCGCTGAGCAGCCGCGTCGCGCCGCCGGTGGGGTTGACCCCACTTCGTCCCGGCTCCGCGGCCGCCTGCCGGACGGTCCTGCCCGCCATACGGACAGGGCCGGGAAGCGGCGCGGCCCTGTCCGTACGGCGTCCGGCCGGGAGCCGTACCCGGCGGTCAGCCCCCGGCGCCGTCCGGACGGGGCAGCGGACCGCCGTCGAAGGGGCTCCGCTCGTCGGGAGGCGGATCGAAGGGGCTCCGCTCGCCACCGCCCGGCCGCCCCGCCTCCGGGGACGCCGCCTGGGGGTGCCGGGTGGCACGCAGCGGTTCCGGCTGCCCCGGCGGGACGGCGCCGGGCTGCTGCGGCTGTCCGTACGGGGCCGCCTGGGGGTGCGGCGACGAAGGCGGCGGCTGCGTCTCCTGTGGTGGACGGGGCTGCATGTACGGGTTGTCGTACGGCGATACGGGGTGCTGCGGTGCGGGACCGGGCTGCGGGGGAAGAGGAGCCGCACCGGGTGCCTGCGGCGGCAGGGGATGCGGGAGAGGCAGGGGCTGCTGGGGAGTGAGGGGTTGCTGCGGTGCGTAGGTGCCCTGTGGAGTGTGGGCCTGCTGGGATGCCTGGCTCTGCTGAGCTGCCCGGCTCTGCTGCGTCGGTTGTCCTTGGTGGGTGAGCTGGGTCTGGTGCGGTACATGCCCCTGATACGGCCCGTGGGGCTGCTGGGGCGCCTGCACCTGGTGCGGAGGCAGGCCCTGGTGCGGCAGGGGGTGCTGAAGGTTCGGCTGGTGCGCGGGCTGTCCCTGCGGCTGCGGCGAACCGGCCGGGGCGGGCGGCTGCGCCCCCGCGGCGGAGGCGGCGACCGGCCCGGCGGGAAGGACCGCGGCCGATCCGGCGGGCGCGCCCGTGGCGGGCCCGGCGGGAACCACCGTGGCGGGCCCCGCGACCGGCCCGGCAGGGTCGGCGGTGCCGGGGACGACCGTCGGCACCGGGCGCGGGTGGGCGGCGGCGGAACCGGCGGGGCGGACGACGCCGTGGGCGACGTACGGTGCGCCGCCGGGCGCGGGCCGGTCGGAGGGGCGGCGGCCGGGTTCGCGGGAGACCGCGCGGTTCATCACCTCGGCGGCGATCCGGGCGGCGGCCGCCAGGGTCCGGGCGCCCAGCAGCTCCGTACGGATCGCGCCGCCCGCGGCCAGATGGCGGTCGTAGGGCAGCGGCAGCACCGCCGCGCCGCCCGCGCCGAGGTGGGTGGTGGCCGTACGGGCGTCGACGCCGCTGTCGGGCGCCGGATGGGTGAGGACGACGACGGTGGTCGGCAGCAGCCCCGGGTGCAGCCCGCCGACCCAGTCCAGTACGGAACGGGTGGCCGCGACGCCCTCCCGGGTGGCCGGGGTGACCAGCACCCGGGCCTGCGTGGTGACCAGCGCGGTACGGGCCACCTCGGCGGGCAGGGTCTCGCAGTCGACGACGGTGGCCGCGAAGTGCCGCCGCAGCGAGGTCATGACGGTGCGGTACGTGTCGAGGTCCAGCCGGGTGCCGATCGCGCCCTGACTGCCGGGCAGCAGCCAGCCGCCGCCCGCGAACGGCAGGAGATAGCCGGTCAGGTCGGTGATCGGCATCGCCGGGTCGACGATCTCCGCCAGATCGCTGCCCGACCAGCGCACCTCGCGCGCGCCCAGCCGGTGCGGCAGCGTGCCGAGCGCCGGATCGGCCTCGACGGCCAGCACCGGATCGGGCCGGTGCTGGGCGTAGATCAGCGCGAGCAGCGCCGCGACGGTGGACTTGCCCGCGCCGCCCCGGATGCTGGAGACCGCGATCTGCCGCCCGGTGACGACCGGTTGCCCGATGGCGGATGCCTCCTTCGTGTCCGCCGCCGTCCCGGAGGCGGGCGACGACGCGAACACCTTCCGCAGCGCCCGCCCGGCCCGCCGCCCGAGCGGATCACCACGCCGCGGCTCGCGCCGCCCGCCGGCCAGTTCGGGCGGCAGCAGCGGTACGGACACGGGCGTCCGCGACGGAACCCCGGGACGTCCGTACCGCGCGGGGACGGGCGCCGCGTCCGTAGGCGCGACGGGTGCGGGCAAGGCCCGCGCCGAACCGTCGACGGGTGCGGGCGCGGTCCGGGCCGGGGCCGGTGCGGCCGGGGGCCGCGCCTCACCGGGAGCGCCGGGAGCGGCCGGGCCCGGGGCCGGGCCGGCGGATACGGGCGGGCCCGCGGCCGGGCCGGGGGCCGCAGGAGCAGCCGGGTCCGGTGCCGCGTCGGCGGCGGGTGCGGGCAGGGCCTGACCTGCGGCGGAAGCCATCGGAGCGGCCGGCTCCCGTACCTCGTCCAAAGGCGCGGGAGCGGCGGGGGCACGGCCCTGCCCCGGGGGTGCGGGCGCGGCATCGGGCGGGGACGGCGCTCCGCCCGGCGCCGGGTCCGCACCGGCGCCCGGCCGCGGGTGGGGACCGCCAGGCGGTGGGCCCGGGACCGTCGCGGGCCCCGCCTCACCCCCGGCGCGCGCCGTCTGCGCGGGCGCCCCCGGTTCCGCCGCGGGCGCCCCCGCGGCATCCGCTCCGGGCGCCCCCGGGACGTTCGCGTCGGATCCCTCGGGGGCGTCCGCTCCGGGAGCCTCCGATGCGTCCCTCATCCCTTCCCCTGCCGCCACGCTCCGCCGCCCCTCTTCCTCCGGTGTCCCCGGTGTCTCCGGCCGGACCGGCCGCTCCCTCTCCTCCGGCCGTTCCTCCGGGACCGACCGTCCCGGCCGTTCGGACGCCGTCGACTCTTCCGACCGCTCAAAGGTGTCCGGCGGTTCCGGGAGAGCGGACGCGCCCTGCGCGGCCGTCTCCGCCGCCGGTGGCCGCCGCGCCCCGGGCGTCCGCTCCGTACCGTTCATCCGCTGGTCCGTTCCTCCTCCGCCGCCGCGCGTCAGAACGCGTTCCCGGGCAGGGCGTACGCGCCCGGGGCGCCCGCCGTCGCCGGGGTCAGGGGCACGACCGCCACCGACTCGGCGCGGACGGCGGCGCACCCCGGGCCGGGTTGCGGGGCCGTGGTGCGCAGGGCGCGGAGGGCGGCGGTCCCGGCGAGGCGGGGCGCGCCGCCCGGGGGCGCGTACCGGGAGGCGTGCGCCCCGAGCGTGCAGCCGGGGAGCGACAGGGCCGCTCCGGTGGCGCGTCGGGCGGCCCGAGGCGCGGCCAGGGCGGCGCCCGCGACGCCGGACAGCACCCCGGCGACGCCCGGCCACAGCGCGGCGCTCACCCCACCGCCGTACCGGCGACCGGCGCCGGGGCCCGCGACGGCGCCGCGCGGACCGCTCGCCGCGCCCGCCGTCACCACGGCGCTCCGCGCGCGCCGGCTCCGCATCTCCCGTGGGGCGGCGACCTCGGCGGCACGGCCGTCGTCCGGGCGGACGCCGGGCATGAACGGGTCCTGGATCAGGTGGAGTTCGACGTCGTCGACGCCTCTCCCGGCGGCGAGGGGGACGATCGGTGCGCGGACGGTGCCGTCGTCGGTGACCGGCCATCGCGCCCCGGGCCCGGCCGGGCGCGCGCCGAGCAGCCGCAGCAGCTCCGGCAGGGGCGCCCCTACAGGTTCCCCGGACGGGACGACCAGGCCGGTGCGCCGATCCCCTTCGGTGATGAGGGCGGCCCGGCCCAGGGGGGTGCACCGCCCCTCGGGGGCGCTCACGGTCGCGCTCACGCCGGGACCTCCGTCCGGCGGCGACCCGCCCAACAGCCCTCAACCGTCAGCGCTTTGCCCCCGTCCAGGGATACATGCCGGGTTTGCCGCGACCGAGCGGCGCCCCTTTCCGGCGACCGACCACCCTCGTCCCGCGTCATCGCCCGTCACCCCTCCCCTGTACGCACGGCGACACCCTACGGTCACTCCCGCGCGCACCGGCCCCGGACACCCCGATCGTGGACCCCGCCGGAACCGACAAAAGGGCAGGTCAGAGCCGGTAGCGGGGCGAGCGTCCCGCACAGGGGCAAGTCGGCACGAGGGGGTCTCGGACACCCCGGCGCACCCGAGGGCGGCCACCCCGGGCCCCGCGGAACGGTCACCCCGAAGGGGCCCCGACGGTGACGGGTACATCCGGGCGCGAACACCACCGACGAGCCCGGGGCCGCACCCCGCGAATCCCGGAGCCCGCGGCCGCTCCGCCTCCGCCCCCGGTAGCGCGCCCGGCAAGCGCCCGCGCCCGGCACCGAACCCTCCGGCCGGCGCCTCCGCCCGAGGCGGCCACCCCGCCCCGGAGTGACAGGGATCACCTTTCCCCACCCGTCAGTCGTGCCCCACTCTTCCCAGAACGACCGCACCGCTCTCCTCCGGCCCAGGCGCACGCCGTGCACCCCGGGGGACGTAGGTCCGGAGCCCTAGCACCATTGCCGGAGCACCTACAGAGTCCGGAGCGCCTCGGGAGAGCAGGGATGTAACCAGTGTTTTCATGACAATTCGCAAGCAGCAGCCGTCTCACGAGAGCGTCCATCATGTGATCGGCCCAGGGAAGGTGACCCTTACCCCCGTACGATGGTGAGGGGACCGTCCGGTCGGCATGACACGTCCCGAGCCCGCCTCCGGCGGGGAGCCGTACCCCTCTAGGGAGGTCCGAAGCAGTGACCAGCCAGGTCAGCAGCACAGCCGAACAGGCCGACGGAGCACACGTCGGGGAACAGCGCTCCTTCGGTGACGGAGGCACAGGCAAGGAGGTCCGGCGCCTGGACCGGGTGATCATCCGTTTCGCGGGCGACTCGGGCGATGGCATGCAGCTCACGGGTGACCGGTTCACGTCCGAGACCGCGACTTTCGGTAATGACCTGTCGACGCTGCCGAACTTCCCCGCCGAGATCCGTGCTCCTGCCGGAACCCTCCCGGGCGTTTCGAGTTTCCAGCTGCATTTCGCCGATCACGACATCCTCACCCCGGGCGACGCTCCCGATGTGCTGGTGGCGATGAACCCCGCCGCCCTCAAGGCGAATCTGGCGGACGTGCCGCACGGTGCGGAAATCATCGTCAACACCGATGAATTCACCAAACGGCCGATGGCGAAGGTCGGTTATGCGACCAGCCCGCTGGAGGACGGTTCGCTGGAGGCGTACCGCGTCCATCCGGTGCCGCTGACGACGCTGACGATCGAGGCGCTGAAGGACTTCGGGCTCTCCCGCAAGGAGGCCGAGCGCAGCAAGAACATGTTCGCGCTGGGTCTGCTCTCGTGGATGTACCACCGTCCGACGGAGGGCACGGAGAAGTTCCTGGCGGCGAAGTTCGCGAAGAAGCCGGATATCGCCAAGGCGAATGTCGCGGCTTTCCGGGCGGGCTGGAATTTCGGGGAGACGACCGAGGATTTCGCGGTCTCCTACGAGGTCGCCCCCGCCACGAAGGCGTTCCCGACGGGGACGTACCGCAACATCTCCGGAAACCTGGCCCTGTCCTACGGACTGGTCGCCGCCGGTGTGCAGGCGGAGCTGCCGGTATATCTGGGCTCGTATCCGATCACGCCGGCTTCCGACATCCTGCACGAACTGTCGAAGCACAAGAATTTCGGTGTGCGCACCTTCCAGGCGGAGGACGAGATCGCCGGTATCGGCGCGGCGCTGGGCGCGGCGTTCGGCGGCTCGCTGGCGGTGACGACGACGTCCGGCCCCGGTGTGGCGCTGAAGTCGGAGACCATCGGACTCGCCGTCAGCCTCGAACTGCCGCTGGTCATCGTCGACATCCAGCGCGGCGGGCCGTCGACGGGGCTGCCGACCAAGACCGAGCAGGCCGATCTGCTGCAGGCGATGTACGGGCGCAACGGTGAGGCGCCGGTGCCGATCGTGGCGCCGAAGACCCCCGCCGACTGCTTCGACGCGGCGCTGGACGCGGCCCGGATCGCGCTGACCTACCGCACCCCGGTGTTCCTGCTGTCCGACGGCTACCTCGCCAACGGCTCCGAGCCGTGGCGCGTCCCGGAGACCGGTGAACTGCCCGATCTGCGCGTCGACTTCGCGACCGGCCCCAACCACACCCTGGCCGACGGCACCGAGGTGTTCTGGCCCTACAAGCGCGACGAGCACACCCGCGCGCGTCCGTGGGCGGTGCCGGGCACGCCGGGGCTGGAGCACCGGATCGGCGGCATCGAGAAGCAGGACGGCACGGGCAACATCTCCTACGACCCGGCCAACCACGACTTCATGGTCCGCACCCGCCAGGCCAAGGTCGACGGCATCGAGGTGGCCGACCTGGAGGTCGACGACCCCACCGGCACCGCCACCACCCTCGTGCTGGGCTGGGGCTCCACCTACGGCCCCATCACCGCGGCCGTCCGCCGGCTGCGCGCCGCCGGCACCCCGATCGCCCAGGCCCATCTGCGCCACCTCAACCCCTTCCCCAAGAACCTCGGCGACGTCCTGAGCGCCTACGGCAAGGTGGTCATCCCCGAGATGAACCTCGGCCAGCTCGCCACCCTCGTCCGGGCGAAGTACCTGGTCGACGCCCGCTCCTACACCCAGGTCAACGGCATGCCGTTCAAGGCCGAGCAGCTCGCCACGGCTCTCAAGGAGGCCATCGATGACTGAGACGATCCCCGGCCCCGCCGCCTCCGGGCCGCAGGCACTGGCGCTGGTCCCCAAGGCCGAGGCCAAGCAGTCCATGAAGGACTTCAAATCGGACCAGGAGGTCCGCTGGTGCCCCGGCTGCGGTGACTACGCCGTCCTCGCCGCCGTCCAGGGCTTCATGCCCGACCTGGGCCTGGCGAAGGAGAACATCGTCTTCGTCTCCGGCATCGGCTGCTCGTCCCGCTTCCCGTACTACATGAACACCTACGGGATGCACTCCATCCACGGCCGCGCCCCCGCCATCGCCACCGGCCTGGCCTCCGCCCGCCGCGACCTGTCGGTGTGGGTCGTCACCGGTGACGGCGACGCGCTGTCCATCGGCGGCAACCACCTCATCCACGCGCTGCGCCGCAACGTCAACCTCAAGATCCTGCTGTTCAACAACCGGATCTACGGTCTGACCAAGGGCCAGTACTCGCCGACGTCCGAGGTCGGCAAGATCACCAAGTCGACGCCGATGGGGTCGCTGGACGCGCCGTTCAACCCCCTGTCGCTGGCGCTGGGGGCGGAGGCGTCGTTCGTCGCCCGCACCGTCGACTCCGACCGCAAACACCTCACCTCGGTGCTGCGTGCCGCCGCCGACCACCCGGGCACCGCGCTGGTGGAGATCTACCAGAACTGCAACATCTTCAACGACGGCGCCTTCGAAGCGCTCAAGGACAAGGACCGCGCCCAGCAGGCCGTCATCCGGCTGGAGCACGGACAGCCGATCCGCTTCGGCACCCCCGCTCCCGACGGCCTCGGCTCCCAGGGCGTCGTCCGCGACCCGGCCACCGGCGATCTGAAGATCATCGACGTGACCGAGGAGGGCACCGACGCGGTCCTCGTCCACGACGCCCACAGCCCGTCGCCGACCACCGCCTTCGCCCTCACCCGCCTCGCCGACCCCGACACCCTCCACCACACCCCCATCGGTGTGCTGCGGGACGTCCGGCGCCCGGTCTACGACACCCTCATGGCCGAGCAGCTCGACGCCGCCGTCGAGCAGAAGGGCAAGGGTGACCTCGGCGCCCTCCTGGCCGGCAACGACACCTGGACGGTCGTCGGCTGAGCACCGCCCCCGCACGCTCCTCCCGGTGCCCCCACCTGGCTCGTCCGGTGGGGGCACCGGTGCGTTCCACGGCTGTGACCAGGGCGTTCCGGCGGTGCGGGGTGGTACGTCGCCGGACCGTCCGATGGTCATGACCGTATGCCGGTACGCACATGACAGGCGGGCGGTGCGGCGCTACCGTCGCAGGGTCGGCATCGCCCGCCCGGGGTAGGCCGGGCAGCATCGGGAGGGCTCCTTGGACTCTGGGAACACGCAGCGCACAGGGCTCGCGTACGGTCTCGCCGCGTACGGCATGTGGGGGCTGCTGCCGCTCTACTGGCATCTGCTGGACGCCGCGGCGCCGGCCGAGATCCTGGCGCACCGCATGGCGTGGTCGCTGCCGGTCGCCGGGCTCATCCTGGTGGTGCTGCGGCGCTGGTCGTGGGTGCGTCCGCTGCTGCGGCAGCCGCGCCGGATGGCACTGGTCGCGGCGTGCGCGGCGGTCATCTCCGTCAACTGGTTCCTGTACATCTGGGCGGTGAACGCCGGACACGTGCTGGAGGCGTCGCTCGGGTACTTCATCAATCCGCTGGTCAGCATCGCCTTCGGGGTGCTGGTGCTGCGCGAGCGGCTACGGCCGTTGCAGTGGACGGCGGTGGGTGTGGGCACCCTCGCGGTGCTGGTGATGGCCGTCGCCTACGGCCGGGTGCCATGGATCTCGCTGGTCCTGGCCTTCTCGTTCGCCACGTACGGCCTGCTCAAGAAGGGCATCAAGCTCGACGGTGTGGACGGGTTCGCCGCGGAGACAGCGGTGCAGTTCGTACCCGCGGTGGGCTTCCTGATCTTCCTCGGCGTCCGTGGCGACTCGGCGTTCGTGAGCGGCGGCACCGGCACGGCGCTGCTGCTCGTGGGCTGCGGGGTCGCGACGGCGGTGCCGCTGATCTGCTTCGGCGCCGCGGCGGTCCGGCTGCCGCTGACGACGATCGGGATGCTCCAGTACCTGGCGCCGACGTTCCAGTTCGCACTGGGCCTGCTGGTGTTCCACGAGTCGATGCCGCCGGAGCGGTGGGCCGGTTTCGCCCTGGTGTGGCTGGCGTTGGCCCTGCTGACCTGGGACGCGCTGCGGACCGCCCGTACGGCCCGAGCGGCCGTGGCGGCCGCCGGACGCCGCGCCGCCGCCGCGACGGCGGCCCGGGAGAGCGCGGTCGGCGGCGGTGCGGCCGGTGGCGGTGCGGCCGGTGGCGGTGCGGTCAGTCGCAGTGCGGTCGAGAACGGGGCGGCCGGGAGCCCCGCTGCCCGGGAGCCCGGGGCTCCGCTTGCGGCGGGGGCCGGGGAGGAACCGATGGCCTGAACGGGTGGCCTGAGGGCCGGGGTCGCTGCGGCTTCGGGGAGGCGTTCGGCTTCGGGGATGTTGCGGCTTCCGGGATGCTGTGGCTTCGGTGCGGCTCTGAAGCCGCTCAGCACTGAGACCTCAGCACCCCGAGGTGTTCCCCGGGGAGCTGAGGCGCCCCGCGGGCTCGTACGAACTGACGGCGGCGGGCCCGGCAGCCCCGGGGGGCGCCGCCCGGCGCCGGTCAGGGCCGGACCGATCAGGGTCGGGCGGCGGCTGCGGCGACGGGTGCCGAGGCCGCCGGTGCTGCGCGGCCCGGACGCCCCCGCCCCAGGGGCGCGCCGGTCGGTGCCGGGCGTCCCTGGGGCCGGAGGGCCTACTCGGCGGCGTGGGCGGTGTTCGCCGTGTTGACCAGGGTCCGGCGGTCGACGGCGCCGACGTAGACCGTGCCGTCGTCGGTGATCAGGGCGTTGACCAGGCGGGTGGTGAAGACCCGGCCGGTGCCGAAGTCGCCGTGGACCTTGTCGCCGAGGCTGTCGAGGAAGGAGCCCACCCCGCCCTTACCGGTCGGCAGCTGACCACCTGCGCCCTTCAGCACGGCGACGCGGTCCCAGCCCTTGCCGAGGACCGTGATGTTCTCCGGGCCCTTGGTGTTCCGCGCGCCCTTACCGTCACGGAACTCCTTGAACCCCTTGAACCCCTCGGTGCCGTGGAGACCGTCCTTCCCCGGGTGCGTCCGCGGGGCATCGGTGATCTTCGCGCCGCGGGGCGGGGCGAACGACGAGGCGGCCGGGCGGGCGAAGTCGACGGTGGTGAAACCCGCGTCCACGAGGGGGGCGCCCCCGCCGCGGGGCAGCAGCGAGAACTTCAGCGGCACGCCGTTGGCGGCATCCACCGCGATCCGCACCGACCCGACCGTCGATCCCTTCTGCTTCGGCGTCAGCACCAGCTGGTACGCGTCCCGCCCGGCGACCTTCGCGGTGTCACCGACGGTGACGGAGGTGCTGTCCCCGGCGGCCTCCAGCACCTGCCGGGCCAGCTCCTGCGGGGTGGCCCCGGCCAGGTCACGCGGCGGCTTCGCGCCGTGCCGCGGACCGTGCGCGGCGTCCGCGGGCCGCTCGGAGCGGACGGCGGTGTGGGTGCCGCTGTCGTACGCCCAGGCGTGGGCACCGTCGTGAATCAGGCTGTACTCGGAACCGCCGTCGACGAAGGTGACGCGCTGCTTGGCGGGGCCGTCGGCCGCGACGCGCAGGGTGTGGGAGCCGGAGGCCAGCTCCATCAGCTTGTTCCGCGGCGACTTCGAGGCGCCGCCGTCGCCCGCTCCGGGGCCGTCCGCGCCGCCGAAGCCCGGGAAGGCGCCGTCCGCGCCCGGCAGCGACGGCAGGCCCAGGTCCGTGGTGACGCGGACCGTGCCGGACAGCTGCTGGGTCTCGGACCCGGCCATCTTGGTGAGAAGCTGCTGCGCCGTGATCTTCGGCAGATCGGGGGAGCCCACGCCGGCGAACGCCGGGACCAGGCCGACCGTCGCCACCACCCCCACCACCGCGGCCGGGATTCCGTACCGGACGGCCTTGCTGCGCTTCACCGGGACGTCCCCCGCCAGGTCCGGGGCGCCCGCGGTGGCGTCTGTCGGTTCGTTCCGTGGCATGTGCCTACCTCCGTCGTGAGCGGCGGACCCGCGCTGCGCACCGGTCCCCCCGGGCCCCATCGTGGCCGTACCCGCCGCGTTGTGGTGACTCTCATCCCATCAAACCGGCCGTGGTACCGCGTCAACCCGCAGAGCCAACCCGTCCTCCTGCTGGGGTATGACATCCGGTCAGCGCGGAACGGCCCTCCTACACCAGGAGGGTGACACGGCCCCTGGGACCGTGGTGGCAGACGGCCCGCACCCGGCGCCGTCCGGCGCCCGGGGACCGTCCACGACCAGGAGCGGGACCGGTAGTGGCCGTACCCCGGGGAAGCATCCGTTCCGGGTCAGCCCGCGCGGTGGACCACCGCGTCGCAGAGGCTCTCCAGCGCCGTCTTCGCCATGCAGTCCGGCAGCGGCGCCAGCACGGCGCGGGCCTCCTGCGCGTGGCGGACGGTGTCGCGGCGGGCCTGCTCCAGCGCGGGGTGGGCACGGAGCCCGGCGAGCGCCTCGGCGTGGCGGGCGTCGTCGGTGAGGTCACCGGCGAGCAGCTCGCACAGGGCGCGGTCCTCGGCGGTGCCGGACGGGCTCTCGGCGCGGGCCCGCAGGTGCAGCACCGGCAGGGTGGCGACGCCTTCCCGCAGGTCGGTGCCGGGTGTCTTGCCTGACTCGTGGGAGTCGCTGGCGATGTCGAGGACGTCATCGGCCAGCTGGAAAGCGGTGCCGAGCCGCTCGCCGTACTGGGTGAGGATGTCGACGGTGTTCTCGTCGGCACCGGACATCATCGCGCCGAAACGGCAGGCCACGGCGACCAGCGAACCGGTCTTCCCGGCGAGGACGTCGAGGTAGTGCTCCACCGGGTCGTGCCCGTCGCGCGGCCCCGCGGTCTCCAGGATCTGGCCCGTCACCAGCCGCTCGAACGCCTCGGCCTGGATCCGGACCGCCTCGGGCCCGAGGTCGGCGAGGATGTGCGAGGCCCGCGCGAAGAGGAAGTCGCCGGTCAGGACGGCGAGGGAGTTGCCCCAGCGGGCGTTGGCGCTGGCCACGCCGCGGCGTACGTCCGCCTCGTCCATCACGTCGTCGTGGTACAGCGTCGCCAGATGCGTCAGCTCCACGACGACGGCCGAGGGCACCACACCGGGCGCGTACGGGTCGCCGAACTGCGCGGCGAGCGTGACGAGCAGCGGCCGGAACCGCTTGCCGCCCGCGCGGACGAGATGCTGTGCGGACTCGGTGATGAACGGCACGTCGCTTTTGGTGGCCTCCAGCAGGCCCTCCTCGACAGCCGCCAACCCGGCCTGGACATCGGCCTCAAGAGCCTGGTCCCGCACGCTCAGCCCGAAGGGCCCGACGACGGTCACGAGGGGTACTCCTGTCTGCTGACGATCAAACGGAATGTCGATCTGTCGCTGTCTCCACCGCCCGCCAGCGTATCCGGTCCCAGTTCGATCACCGTGAGCGCCCGCCCCCCGAACCCCATCGGCAGCCGACCAGCCCTGTGCCCGGTATGTTCCCCGACCCCTTTTCCCCCGATATGACGCGGATGGGGGCGGGGCTCGGAGGACTCCCCTGGTGAGGGGGGCGCGGGGTGGGGAGCGGGCGGGGCCGTCCGGGACGGGTGGCCGGGCCCGGGAACGCGGCAGAAGGGCCCGGACCGGTTCACCGGCTGCGGCTGCGGCTGCGGCTGCCGGACGCTCACGGCCGCCGGAACCGGGCCCGTACGGGCTCCCGGCGCGTACGAGCCGCCCCGGGGCATCCAGCCGCCTCGGCCGTACCGGGACGCCCGCCCCGAGGCCCGGCCGGAGACCGCGCACCGGGCCACGGAGCCCCCGCCCGCGCCGCGTACGGCCACGCGCGTACGGGCCTCGCCCCCGGACCCGGTCCCGCCCTCCCCCGCCCGTTTCCGCCACCCGGGCAGGGGGTCGCGAGAAGTTATCCACAGGGGCCGCGGCGGGCGGTGGACGGGCCGTAGTCTGCTGATCGACCCCACGGCCACCGGCCGGGCGGGCAGGGCCACCACGCCGCGCCCGCCGGTGACGACGAACGCGAGGAGCTGGCATGACCGAGCAGAGCCCGTTCGACCTCCCCGAAGACGACCCCTTCGGCCCGCACACCCTGCCCTACGGCGTGTTCACCCTCACCGGAGCGCCCGCGCGCCGCCGCATCGGCGTCCGCTACGGCCGGTACGTCCTCGATGTGAGCGCGCTGCCCGCGCCCCTGCGCCCCGTCCACGCCGCACTGCTGGCCGCGCCGTCCCTCAACGCTCTGCTGGCCGCGGGCCGGGCGGTGTGGACGGAGGTCCGCGACGCCGTCCGCACCGCGCTGACCGACCCCGCACACCGCACCGCCGTCGCCCCCCTGCTCCACCCGCTCGACGACGTCACCCTCCACCTCCCCTTCGACGTCGCCGACTACGTCGACTTCTACGCCAGCGAGCACCACGCCACCAACGTCGGCAAGATCTTCCGCCCGGACGGTGCCGCCCTCCCGCCCAACTGGAAGCATCTGCCGATCGGCTACCACGGCCGCGCCGGCACCGTCGTCGTGTCGGGCACCCCCGTGGTCCGCCCCAACGGCCAGCGCAAGGCCCCCGCCGACGCCACACCCACGTTCGGCCCCTCCGGACGCCTCGACATAGAGGCCGAGGTCGGCTTCGTCGTCGGCACCCCCTCCGCGCCCCACGAGCCCGTCGGGCTGGAGTCGTTCCGCGACCACGTCTTCGGTGTCTGCCTCGTCAACGACTGGTCCGCCCGCGACATCCAGGCGTGGGAGTACGTCCCGCTCGGCCCGTTCCTCGGCAAGTCCTTCGCCACCTCCGTCTCCGCGTGGATCACCCCGCTCGACGCCTTCGACGACGCCCGCACCACCCCGCCCGCCCGCGACTTCCCGCTGCTGCCCTACCTCGACGACACGGCCGCCGAGCCGGGCGGCATCGACCTGCGTATCGAGGTCCGGATCAACGGCGAGACCGTCTCCCGGCCCCCGTTCGCCTCGATGTACTGGACGGCCGCCCAGCAGCTGGCCCACATGACCGTCAACGGCGCCTGGCTGCGCACCGGCGACCTCTACGCCTCCGGTACGGTCTCCGGCCCCGAGCCGGACCAGCGCGGCTGCCTCCTCGAACTCACCGAGGGCAAAGGCCCGTTCCTCCAGGACGGCGACGAGGTCACCCTGACCGCCTGGGCCCCCGGCCCGGACGGCGCCCGCATCGGACTGGGCGAGGTCACCGGCCGCATCCTCCCCGCACCGGAGGCGCCGGCCGCGCCCTGACCTCCCGGCCCCGGCCGCAGCGGCGGCGGGAGACGGAGTCGGCGGTCGGCGGTCGGCGGTCGGCGGTCGGCGGTCGGCGGTCGGCGCACGATCGTCACCTCGTCTCCACACCCCTCCTGCTAGCCTCACGGCTCCCAACTCCCCACCGATCGAGGAGACGCAGGTGCGCAAGGCAGCGCAGATCGCCGGAGCGGCCGCCCTCGCCGCGATGCTGCTCAGCGGCTGCGGCAGCAGCAGCTCCGAGGACAAGCCGGCCACGCCCGAGAGCAGTGCGCCGTCGGCCCCCGACGCGGGCTCCAAGCCCAGCGGGGACGCGGCGTTGGAGGGTGCCTGGGAGACCAAGGAGGGCGGCGACCCGCTCATCCTGGTCTTCAAGAACGGCACCGCCGCCCTCAGCCGGGGCCACGAGGCGGGCTGCCTGGGCAAGGTCGAGTCGATGGCCGGGATGTCGATGGTCGCGCTGAAGTGCACCGACGGGGACACCAGCCGCACGATGGGTCAGCTCAAGCCCGGCGCGGACGGCAAGAGCCTGACCGTCAACTGGAAGGGCGGCCCGACGGAGAAGTACCAGCGCGCGGAGGACGGCAAGGTGAAGATCCCGGATCTGCCGAAGCTGCCCAGCGGCGCGCCGAACGGCAGCTGAGCCCGGAGCCCGGACCGTACGAACGGCCGCCGCCCGGACCCTGCGCGGGGTCCGGGCGGCGGCCGTTCTTCTGCGGTCGGGGCCGGGCACGGCGCCCGGCCCCGACCGCCGGGTCAGCGGACGAAGGTGCCCGCCTGCCCCGCGAGATCGAGGAAGTACTGCGGCGCCAGACCGAGCACCAGCGTGACGACGACACCGATGGCGATGGCCGTCGTGGTGAGCGGGCTGGGCACGGCGACCGTCGGGCCATCGGCCTTCGGCTCGTTGAAGAACATCAGCACGATCACCCGGATGTAGAAGAACGCGGCGATCGCCGACGACACCACACCGATGACGACGAGCCAACCGGCGCCGCCCTGCGCCGCCGCCTTGAAGACGGCGAACTTCCCGGCGAACCCGGAGGTCAGCGGAATGCCCGCGAAGGCCAGCAGGAAGACCGCGAACACCGCGGCGACCAGCGGTGAACGGCGGCCGAGCCCCGCCCACTTGGACAGCTGCGTCGCCTCTCCCCCGGCGTCCCGGACCAGGGTGACGACGGCGAACGCGCCGAGCGTCACGAAGGAGTAGGCGGCGAGATAGAAGAGGACGGACGAGATGCCGTCGCGGTTGGTGGCGAGGACACCGGCGAGGATGAACCCGGCGTGGGCGATGGAGGAGTACGCCAGCAGTCGCTTGATGTCGTTCTGGGTGATGGCGACGATCGCGCCGCCGAGCATCGTGACGATGGCGACGGCCCACATCACCGGACGCCAGTCCCACCGCATCCCGGGCAGTACGACGTACAGCAGCCGCAGCAGCGCGCCGAAGGCGGCGACCTTGGTGGCGGCGGCCATGAAGCCGGTGACGGGGGTGGGGGCGCCCTGGTAGACGTCCGGCGTCCACATGTGGAAGGGGACCGCGCCGACCTTGAAGAGCAGGCCCATCAGGACGAGCGCGCCGCCGATGAGCAGCAGCGCGTCGTTGCCCATCGTGCCCGCGAGGGCGGGGTCGATCTGCTTGGCGCCGTCGGCGATGACCTCGGCGATACCCGCGTAGGTGACCGTTCCGGCGTAGCCGTAGAGCAGGGCGATGCCGAAGAGGAGGAACGCCGAGGAGAACGCGCCCAGCAGGAAGTACTTCAGGGCGGCTTCCTGGGAGAGCAGGCGCTGGCGGCGGGCGAGGGCGCAGAGGATGTAGAGCGGGAGGGAGAAGACCTCCAGGGCGACGAAGAGGGTCAGCAGGTCGTTGGCGGCGGGGAAGATCAGCATGCCGCCGACGGCGAACAGCAGGATCGGGAAGACCTCGGTGGTGGTGAACCCGGCCTTGACCGCCTGCTGTTCGGCCGCGCCGCCCGGCACCGCGGCCGCCTGCGCGGCGAACGAATCGACGCGTTTGCCGTGCGCCACCGGGTCGAGTCGCCGCTCGGCGAAGGTGAACACCGCGACCAGGGAGACCAGCAGAATGGTGCCCTGGAGGAAGAGCGCCGGGCCGTCGACCGCGAGGGCGCCCATCGCCGCGAGATGCGCCTCGGTCGTGGCGAAGCCGCCTGCGGCAAGGCCGATGACCGCGGCGAACCCGGCGGCCAGCGCCACGACGGAGAGCAGCAGCTGCGCGGTGTAGCGGTGGCGGCGGGGCAGGAACGCCTCGACGAGGACGCCGGCGACGGCGGCGCCGAGGACGATGAGGGTCGGGGCGATCTGGGCGTACTCGATGTGCGGGGCCGGGATCCTCCCGGGCGCCTCGGCCGCCGTTGTCCACAGGGTGTGGACGTCTGTCACGAGGTTCACTTCGCGGCCTCCGCATCGTGGTGGTGCGCGGGGTGACCGGCCCGCTGGTGCCCGGGCACCGCGTCCACCCGCACCTCGGGCTCGGGGTCCTGCTCGTCCACGACGGAGAGGGTGTGGTCGACCGCGGGGTTGACGAGGTCGGTCAGCGGCTTGGGGTACACGCCGAGGAAGAGCAGCAGGGCGATCAGCGGGCCGACGACGAGCAGCTCGCGGACGCGCAGATCCGGCAGGGCGCGGATCTTCTCGTCCTTCGGCGGGCCCGTCATCGTGCGTTGGTAGAGGACGAGGACGTAGAGCGCGGCGAGGACGATGGCGACGGTGGCGATGATGCCGATGACCGGGTAGCGGCTGAACGTGCCGACGAGGACGAGGAATTCGCTGACGAACGGGGCGAGGCCGGGCAGCGAGAGGGTGGCCAGACCGCCGATGAGGAAGGTGCCGGCGAGCAGCGGCGCGGCCTTCTGCACCCCGCCGTAGTCGGCGATGAGCCGGGAGCCGCGGCGGCTGATGAGGAACCCGGCGACCAGCATCAGCGCGGCGGTAGAGATGCCGTGGTTGACCATGTAGAGGGTGGCGCCGCCCTGGCCCTGGGAGGTCATCGCGAAGATGCCCAGGATGATGAAGCCGAAGTGGGAGATCGAGGCGTACGCGATCAGCCGCTTGATGTCCCGCTGGGCGACGGCGAGCAGCGCGCCGTAGAGGATGCTGATCAGGGCCAGGACGAGGATGACCGGGGTGGCCCAGCTGCTGGCCTCGGGGAAGAGCTGGAGGCAGAAGCGGAGCATCGCGAAGGTGCCGACCTTGTCGACGACCGCGGTGATCAGCACGGCGACGGGGGACGTGGACTCGCCCATGGCACCCGGCAGCCAGGTGTGCAGCGGCCACAGCGGCGCCTTCACCGCGAAGGCGAAGAAGAAGCCGAGGAAGAGCAGGCGTTCGGTGCCGGTGCCGAGGGAGAGCCGGCCGGCGGCGCGCGCCTCGACGATCTGCTGGAGCGAGAAGGTGCCCGAGCCGAGCTGATCGGCGGTGACGGCGTAGAGACCGATGACCGCGGCGAGCATGATCAGGCCGCCGGCGAGGTTGTAGAGCAGGAACTTCACCGCGGCGCTCGCCCGCCGGGCCGCCGCCCCCTCCTCGTCGGCGCCGCTCGCGCCGTCGCCGAAGCCGCCGATGAGGAAGTACATCGGGATGAGCATGGCTTCGAAGAAGAGGTAGAAGAGGAAGACGTCGGTGGCCTCGAAGGAGAGGATCACCATCGCCTCGACGGCGAGGATCAGAGCGAAGAAACCCTGGGTGGGCCGCCAGCGGCGGTTGGGCCGGGCCTCCTCCAGCGGATCGGCGTCGTGCCAGCCCGCGAGGATGACGAACGGGATGAGCAGCGCCGTCAGGGCGATCAGGGCGACGGCGATACCGTCCACGCCCAGTTCGTAGCGGACGCCGAAGTCGGCGATCCAGGCGTGGGACTCGGTGAGTTGGAACGGTCCCTTCGCGCCGGGGTCGAAGCGGAACGCGATGACCAGGGCCAGCGCGAAGGTGGCCACGGAGAAGAGCAGCGCGACCCATTTGGCGGCGGTGCGCCGGGCCGCGGGGAGCGCGGCGGTGGCGACGGCGCCGACCGCCGGGAGCGCCGCGGCGCAGGTCAGCAGGGGGAACGACATGGCTGCCATGGGTCAGACACCCCTCATCAGCAAGGTCACGGCGACGAGGACGGCGGCCCCGCCGACCATTTGGGCGGCGTAGGAACGGACGAAGCCGTTCTGCAGACGGCGCAGCCGGCCGGAGAGCCCGCCCATGGTGAGGGCCGTGCCGGTGACGGCGCCGTCGACGAGGGTGTGGTCGAGGCGGACGAGGGTGTCGGTGAGGTGGGTGCCGCCGCGGACCAGGACGATGTGGTTGAAGTCGTCCTGGAGGAGGTCACGGCGGGCGGCGCGGGTGAGGAGCGAGCCGCGGGGCGCGGTGGCCGGTACGGGCCTGCGGCCGTACATCAACCACGCGGTGGCGACGCCGATCAGGAGGACGGCGACGGTGGCACCGGTGATGGCGGTCGCACCGAGCGGCGGGTGGCCGTGGGCGAGGGAGGTGACGGGCTCCAGCCAGGTGACGAAGGCTTCGTTGACGCTGAACAGGCCGCCGGCGAAGACCGATCCGAAGGCGAGGACGATCATCGGGATGGTCATCGTCTTCGGGGATTCGTGCGGGTGGACCTCGTCCGGGTCCCAGCGCTTCTCGCCGAAGAAGGTCATCAGCATCACGCGGGTCATGTAGAACGCGGTGATCGCGGCGCCGAGGAGGGCCGCGCCGCCGAGGATCCAGCCCTCGGTGCCGCCCTTGGCGAACGCCGCCTCGATGATCTTGTCCTTGGAGAAGAAGCCGGAGAGACCGGGGAAGCCGATGATCGCCAGATAGCCGAGGCCGAAGGTGACGAAGGTGACCGGCATGTACGAGCGCAGTCCGCCGTAACGCCGCATGTCGACCTCGTCGTTCATCCCGTGCATCACCGAACCGGCGCCGAGGAAGAGCCCCGCCTTGAAGAAGCCGTGGGTGACGAGGTGCATGATCGCGAAGGCGTAGCCGATCGGGCCGAGGCCGGCGGCGAGGATCATGTAGCCGATCTGCGACATCGTGGAACCGGCGAGGGCCTTCTTGATGTCGTCCTTGGCGCAACCGACGATCGCACCGAAGAGGAGCGTGACGGCGCCGACCACGACGACCGCGGTCTGCGCGGCGGGCGCGGCGTCGAAGAGCGCCCCGGAGCGGGTGATGAGGTAGACGCCCGCGGTGACCATGGTGGCGGCGTGGATGAGGGCGGAGACCGGGGTCGGGCCCTCCATCGCGTCCCCCAGCCAGGACTGCAGCGGCACCTGGGCGGACTTTCCGCAGGCGGCCAGCAGCAGCATCAGCGCGATGGCGGTGACCTTGCCCTCGCCCGCCGACGTCGCCGTGCCCGCCGCGTCGAGGACCGGACCGAACGCGAAGGTGCCGAAGGTGGTGAACAGCAGCATGATCGCGATGGAGAGGCCGACGTCGCCGACGCGGTTGACGAGGAACGCCTTCTTCGCGGCGGTGGCGGCGCTGGGCTTGTGCTGCCAGAAGCCGATGAGGAGGTACGAGGCGAGGCCGACGCCCTCCCAGCCGACGTACAGCAGCAGGTAGTTGTCGGCGAGGACGAGCAGGAGCATCGCCGCGAGGAAGAGGTTGAGGTACCCGAAGAAGCGGCGGCGCCGTTCGTCGTGCGCCATGTAGCCGACCGAGTAGAGGTGGATCAGCGAGCCGACCCCGGTGATCAGCAGGACGAAGGTCATCGACAACTGGTCGAGCTGGAAGGCGAGGTCGGCGCGGAAGCCGCCGACCGGGATCCAGGTGAACAGGTGCTGGTGCAGGGCGCGGTCGTCAGCGGCCTTGCCGAGCATGTCGGTGAAGAGGACGGCGGCGACGGCGAAGGAGGCGACCGCGAGGAGCGTGCCGATCCAGTGGCCGGTGCGGTCGAGGCGTTTCCCGCCGCACAGCAGCAGGGCCGCACCGACCAGCGGTGCCGCGATGAGCAGCGCGATCAAGTTCTCCACTTTGGGCGACCCCTTACAGCTTCATCAGGCTGGCGTCGTCGACCGAGGCCGTATGACGGGTGCGGAAGATCGTCACGATGATCGCCAGCCCGACGACGACCTCGGCGGCGGCGACGACCATCGTGAAGAAGGCGATGATCTGGCCGTCGAGATTGCCGTGCAGACGGGAGAAGGTGACGAAGGCGAGGTTGCAGGCGTTGAGCATCAGCTCGATGCACATGAACACCACGATGGCGTTCCGCCTGATCAGCACGCCGGCCGCGCCGATGGTGAACAGCAGGGCGGCGAGGTAGAGGTAGTAGACCGGGTTCATTTGCTGGCCTCCTCCTTCGGCGCCGCCGGGGACGGGGCGGTCGGGGGCTCGGACGCGCCGCGGCCGAGCCACTCCTGCGACCGCTGCTCCAGGGCCTTCAGCTCGGCGAGGGATTCCTGGGAGACGTCACGGATCTGGCCGCGCCCGCGGAGCGTGGGATTGACGGTCAGCTCGGACGGGGTGCCGTCGGGCAGCAGGCCGGGGATGTCGACGGCGTTGTGGCGGGCGTAGACACCCGGCGCGGGCAGCGGCGTGACCTGCTTGCCCTCCTTGACGCGGGCCAGCGACTGCTCCCGCTGGGACGGGGTGCGCTCGGTGCGCTCGCGGTGGGTGAGGACCATCGCGCCGACGGCGGCGGTGATCAGCAGGGCACCGGTGACCTCGAAGGCGAAGACGTACTTGGTGAAGATCAGCGCGGCCAGGCCCTGGACGTTGCCCCCGGCGTTGGCGTCGCCGAGGCCGTTGAACTCCTTGAGGGAGGCGTTGCCGATGCCGGCGATGAGGAGGACGCCGAAGCCGAGGCCGAGGGCGGCGGCGAGCCAGCGCTGGCCCTTCAGCGTCTCCTTGAGGGAGTCGGCGGCGGTGACACCGACGAGCATCACGACGAAGAGGAAGAGCATCATGATCGCGCCGGTGTAGACGACGATCTGCACGACGCCGAGGAAGTAGGCGCCGTTGGCGAGGTAGAAGACCGCCAGGACGATCATGGTGCCGGCGAGGGAGAGGGCGCTGTGGACGGCGCGCCTCATCAGGATCGTGCAGAGCGCGCCGACGACGGCGACGGTGCCGAGGATCCAGAACTGCACGGCCTCACCGGTGGAGGCCGCGGCGGCGAGGGAGTTCATCGCTCCATCACCTCCGGGGCGGCCGGTTCGTTCTCCCCCGTGGTGTGGGCCGCTTCCTGCGGCATCTCGCCCTTGCTGTGGGCGGTCTGGCGGACCGTGCCGGGGGCGGCCTCGGTGACCAGGCCGCGGTAGTAGTCCTTCTCCGTCATCCCGGGGAAGATCGCGTGCGGGGTGTCGACCATGGTGTCCTCCAGGCCCGCGAGCAGCTCCTCCTTGGTGTAGATGAGCGATTCCCGGGTCCGGTCGGCCAGCTCGTACTCGTTGGTCATGGTCAGCGCGCGGGTCGGGCACGCCTCGACGCACAGGCCGCACAGGATGCAGCGCAGGTAGTTGATCTGGTAGACGCGGCCGTAGCGCTCGCCCGGGGAGTAGCGCTCCTCGTCGGTGTTGTCGGCGCCCTCGACGTAGATGGCGTCGGCGGGGCAGGCCCAGGCGCACAGCTCGCAGCCGACGCACTTCTCCAGGCCGTCCGGATGGCGGTTGAGCTGATGGCGGCCGTGGAACCGGGGCGCCGTCGGCTTCTTCTCCTCCGGGTACTGCTCGGTCAGCCGCTTCTTGAACATGGCCTTGAAGGTCACGCCGAAGCCGGCCACAGGGTTCTGGAACTCAGGCACCGTCGCCCCCCTTTCCGTCCGTTCCCTCTACGTCACTGACAGTGTCCACCCGACCACTGACAATCAACTCGCGTTCCTGGCGCGGCCGTCGGCGCGGCACCGGCGGCACCTCCTGTCCGGGCAGCGGCGGGACGGGGAAACCGCCCGCCATCGGGTCGAACGCGCCGTCCTCCGCGCCGTCCGGCTCCTTGTCCTCCGGTGCGGCGCCGCGCCGGAAGAAGTCGACGACCAGGGAGATCAGCAGCAGGGCGACGGCGGCTCCGGCGACGTACAGGACGATCTGCTGGAAGTCG
Organism: Streptomyces sp. NPDC027185; assembly: GCF_055567035.1. NCBI lineage: Bacteria > Bacillati > Actinomycetota > Actinomycetes > Kitasatosporales > Streptomycetaceae > Streptomyces > Streptomyces sp. NPDC027185. The sequence continues at coordinate 461,772 of NZ_JBVHRF010000006.1, forward strand.
TGGCCCTCGTTCTTCAGGACGCGGACGGTGGCGACGAGCATCAGCCACAGCAGCGAGACCGGGATGAGGACCTTCCAGCCCAGCTTCATGAACTGGTCGTAGCGGACCCGGGGCAGTGTGCCGCGCAGCCAGATGAAGAAGAACAACAGCAGCTGCACCTTGAGCGTGAACCACAGCAGCGGCCACCAGCCGTGGTTGGCGCCCTCCCAGAACGTCGAGACGGGCCACGGGGCGCGCCAGCCGCCGAGGAAGAGGGTGATCGCAACCGCCGAGACGGTGACCATGTTGATGTACTCGGCGAGCATGAACATCGCGAACTTGATGGACGAGTACTCGGTGTTGAAACCGCCGACGAGGTCGCCCTCGGACTCCGGCATGTCGAACGGCGCGCGGTTGGTCTCACCGACCATCGCGACGATGTAGATGAGGAAGGAGACCGGCAGCAGCAGCACGTACCAGCGGTCCTGCTGCGCCTGGACGATCGTCGACGTCGACATCGACCCGGAGTAGAGGAAGACCGCCGCGAAGGACATGCCCATCGCGATCTCGTACGAGATCATCTGCGCGCACGAGCGGAGCCCGCCGAGCAGCGGATACGTCGAGCCGGACGACCAGCCGGCGAGGACGATGCCGTAGATGCCGACGGAGGCGGTGGCGAGGATGTAGAGGATGCCGATGGGCAGGTCGGTCAGTTGCATCGGGGTGCGGTGGCCGAAGACCGAGATCTCGTTGCCCGCGGGGCCGAAGGGGATCACCGCGATGGCCATGAAGGCGGGGATCGCGGCGACGACCGGCGCCAGGACGTAGACCGCCCTGTCGGCGCGTTTGACGACCACGTCCTCCTTCAGCATCAGCTTGATGCCGTCGGCGAGGGACTGGAGCATCCCCCACGGACCGTGGCGATTGGGGCCGATGCGCAGCTGCATCCAGGCGACGACCTTGCGCTCCCAGACGATGGAGAACAGCACCGTCAGCATCAGGAAGGCGAAGCAGAAGACCGCCTTGATGACGATGAGCCACCACGGGTCGCGGCCGAACATCGACAGGTCTTCCTGGGCCAGCGCCGTGGTGCCGAGCGCGAGTTGCGGCATCATGCGTCCACCTCCTCGGCCGTCGCCGGGGCACCGGGGACGGCGGCGATCGTGACCGGCTCACCCGGGTGCGCGCCGGTGTCGGCCGCCACACCGCCGCCGGTGGAGTTCAGCGGCAGCCAGACGACCCGGTCGGGCATCGGCGTGATGTGCAGCGGCAGGCGGACGGTGCCCGCCGGGCCGGTGACGGCCAGCAGCTCACCGTCGGCGACGCCGGTCTCCCGCGCGGTGGCGGCGGAGAGCCGCGCCACCGCCGGATGCCGGGTGCCGGCCAGCGCCTCGTCGCCGTCCTGGAGTTTTCCCTGGTCGAGCAGGAGACGGTGACCGGCGAGGACCGCCTCGCCCGGCTCCGGGCGGGGCACCGGACGGCCGGTCTCCAGCGGGTCGGCGGCGTACGGGCCACCGCGCCCGCCGAAGCGGTCCAGCTCCCGGCGGACGGCGTGCACGTCGGGCAGCCCCAGCGGCGTACCGAGCGCGTCGGCCAGCATGTGGAGGACGCGGGCGTCGGCCTGGAGGTGGCGCCGGGTCATCTGGTCCGGTTTGAGCGCCGCCTCGAACATCCGGGCCCGGCCCTCCCAGTTGAGGAAGGTGCCGGACTTCTCGACGACGGCGGCCACGGGGAGGACGACGTCGGCGCGGTCGGTGACGGCGGACGGCCGCAGCTCCAGGCTGACCAGGAAGCCGACGGCGTCGAGCGCGGCGGTGGCGCGGGCCGGATCCGGCAGGTCGGCGACCTCCACACCGCCGACGAGCAGAGCGCCCAGCTCACCGGTGACGGCGGCCTCGATGATCTCGCCGGTGTCCCGGCCGTGGCCGGACGGCAGTTCGTCGACGCCCCAGAGCGCGGCGGTCTCCGCGCGGGCGCGCGGGTCGGTGGCGGGCCGGCCGCCGGGCAGCAGCCCCGGCAGGGCGCCCGCCTCGACGGCGCCGCGCTCCCCGGCGCGCCGCGGGATCCACACCAGGCGGGCGCCGGTGGCGGTGGCCAGGCGGACCGCGGCGGTCAGCGCGCCGGGCACGGTGGCGAGGCGTTCGCCGACGACGAGGACGGCGCCCTCCGCGCGCAGCGCCTCGGCGGCCTCGCGCCCGTCGCCGTCGAGACCGACGCCGCCGGCGAGTGCGTCGAGCCATTCGGTCTCGGTGCCGGGGGCGGCGGGCAGCAGCGTGCCGCCGGTCTTGATCAGCCCGCGGGTGGCGTACGGGGCGAGCCCGTAGGTGTGCTGCCCGTGCTTGCGGTGTGCCTTGCGCAGTCGCAGGAAGACGCCGGGCGCCTCCTCCTCCGCCTCGATCCCGGCGAGGAGAACGGCGGGCGCCTGCTCCAGCGCGCGGTACGTGACCCCGCTCCCGTCGAGGTCGAGGCCGCGTCCGGCGACCCGGGAGGCGAGGAACGCGGCCTCCTCGGCGCTGTGCGGGCGGGCCCGGAAGTCGATGTCGTGGGTGGCGAGGACGGTACGGGCGAACTTGGCGTACGCGTAGGCGTCCTCGACGGTGAGGCGGCCGCCGGTCAGCACGCCGGTGCGGCCACGGGCGGCGGCCAGTCCGCGGGCGGCGGCGGCCAGCGCCTCGGGCCAGCTGGCCGGCTCCAGCTCACCCGTCGCGGCGTTGCGGACGAAGGGGCTCTCCAGCCGGTCGCGCTGCTGTGCGTACCGGAAGGCGAAGCGGCCCTTGTCGCAGAGCCACTCCTCGTTGACCTCGGGGTCGTCGGCGGCGAGGCGGCGCATGACCTTGCCGCGGCGGTGGTCGGTGCGGGTGGCGCAGCCCCCGGCGCAGTGCTCGCAGACGCTCGGCGACGACACCAGGTCGAAGGGGCGGGAGCGGAAGCGGTACGCGGCGGAGGTGAGGGCGCCGACCGGGCAGATCTGGATGGTGTTGCCGGAGAAGTACGACACGAACGGGTCGCCGTCGCCGGTGCCGACCTGCTGGAGGGCGCCGCGGTCGATCAGCTCGATCATCGGGTCACCGGCGATCTGGTTGCTGAAGCGGGTGCAGCGGGCGCACAGCACACAGCGTTCCCGGTCCAGGAGGACCTGTGTGGAGATGGCGACGGGCTTCTCGTACGTCCGCTTGCGGCCCTCGAAGCGGCTCTCCGGGTCGCCGACCTGCATCGCCTGGTTCTGCAGCGGGCACTCGCCGCCCTTGTCGCAGACCGGGCAGTCCAGCGGGTGGTTGATGAGCAGCAGCTCCATGACGCCGCGCTGGGCCTTCTCGGCGACCGGCGAGGTCAGCTGCGTCCTGACGACCATGCCCTCGGTGCAGGTGATGGTGCAGGAGGCCATCGGTTTGCGCTGGCCCTCGACCTCGACGATGCACTGGCGGCAGGCGCCCGCCGGGTCGAGCAGCGGGTGGTCGCAAAAACGCGGGATCTCGATGCCGAGGAGTTCGGCGGCGCGGATGACCAGCGTCCCCTTGGGGACGGAGAGTTCCACACCGTCGATCGTCAGCGTGACGAGGTCCTCGGGCGGCTTCGCCGCCTCGCCGCCCCCGTCGTGGGGGGCGTTCGTGGTGACGGTCATGCGTTCACCCCCAGGTGAGCGTCGTTGTCGGCCCAGGCGGTCGACCTGGCGGGGTCGAAGGGGCAGCCCCTGCCGGACAGGTGCTGTTCGTACTCCTCGCGGAAGTACTTCAGGGAGGAGAAGATCGGCGAGGCGGCGCCGTCGCCGAGGGCGCAGAACGACTTGCCGTTGATGTTGTCGGCGATGTCGTTGAGCTTGTCGAGGTCGCCGGGGCGGCCCTTGCCCGCCTCGATGTCGCGGAGCAGCTGGACGAGCCAGTAGGTGCCCTCGCGGCAGGGGGTGCACTTGCCGCAGGACTCGTGGGCGTAGAACTCCGTCCAGCGGGTGACGGCGCGGACCACGCAGGTGGTCTCGTCGAAGCACTGGAGCGCCTTGGTGCCGAGCATCGAACCGGCGGCGCCGACGCCCTCGTAGTCGAGGGGGACGTCGAGGTGTTCCTCGGTGAACATCGGGGTGGACGAGCCGCCCGGGGTCCAGAACTTCAGGCGGTGGCCGGGGCGCATCCCGCCGCTCATGTCGAGGAGCTGGCGCAGGGTGATGCCGAGCGGCGCCTCGTACTGGCCGGGGCTCGCGACGTGGCCGCTGAGGGAGTAGAGCGTGAAGCCGGGCGACTTCTCGCTGCCCATGGAGCGGAACCAGTCCTTGCCGCGGTGGATGAGGGCGGGGACCGACGCGATGGACTCGACGTTGTTCACCACGGTGGGGCAGGCGTACAGGCCCTCCACGGCGGGGAAGGGCGGGCGCAGCCGGGGCTGGCCGCGGCGGCCCTCCAGCGAGTCGAGCAGCGCGGTCTCCTCACCGCAGATGTACGCCCCGGCGCCGGCGTGCACGGTGACGTCGAGGTCGAGTCCGGAGCCGAGGACGTCCTTGCCGAGGAAGCCCGCCGCGTACGCCTCGCGCACCGCCTCGTGCAGCCGGCGCAGGACGGGGACGACCTCGCCGCGCAGGTAGATGAAGGCGTGGTTCGAGCGGATCGCGTGACAGGCGATCACGATGCCTTCGATGAGGGAGTGCGGGTTGGCGAAGAGGAGCGGGATGTCCTTGCAGGTGCCGGGCTCGGATTCGTCGGCGTTGACGACGAGGTAGTGCGGTTTGCCGTCGCCCTGCGGGATGAACTGCCATTTCATGCCGGTGGGGAAACCGGCGCCGCCGCGTCCGCGGAGTCCGGCGTCCTTGACGTACGCGATGACGTCGTCGGGGGCCATGGCGAGGGCCTTGCGGAGCCCTTCGTAACCGTCGTGGCGGCGGTAGGTGTCCAGGGTCCAGGAGCCGGGCTGGTCCCAGAAGGCGGACAGGACCGGCGCGAGGAGTTTCTGCGGGCTGGCTTCGTCGACCTCGGCTGCCACCGTCATCACTTCCCCTCCTCGGATGCGGGCCCGGACGGGTGGTGCTCGTCGGAGGCCGAGGTCTCCTGGGGCGCGTCGTGGGAGCTGGGGTGCGCCGGGGACGCTTGCTCGCCGGGGGCGCCCGACGGCGGTTCGCCCGGCGGGTGTCCGGCGGGGCGGTCCGCGCCGTCGGCGGTGGTGCGCGGGGCGATGACGTGGTCGGCGGGGCGGCCCGGGGCCGTCTCGCCCTTGGCGAGGCGGAGTCCGACGAGGGAGGCGTGTCCGGCGCCGCCGGTGGCCTCGACGGCGCCGGGGCGCGTGTCGGGGAAGCCGGCCAGGATCCGGGAGGTCTCCTTGAAGGTGCAGAGCGGGGCGCCGCGGGTGGGTTCGACGGTACGGCCGGCGCGCAGGTCGTCGACGAGGCGTGTGGCGGACTGCGGGGTCTGGTTGTCGAAGAACTCCCAGTTGACCATCACGACGGGCGCGTAGTCGCAGGCGGCGTTGCACTCGATGTGTTCGAGGGTGACGGCGCCGTCCTCGGTGGTCTCGCCATTGGCGATGCCGAGGTGCTCCTGGAGCCGCTCGAAGATGGCGTCGCCGCCCATCACCGCGCAGAGGGTGTTGGTGCAGACGCCGACCTGGTAGTCGCCGCCGTCGGCGCGGCGGTACATGGAGTAGAAGGTGGCGACGGCGGTGACCTCGGCGGTGGTCAGTCCGAGTTGGCCGGCGCAGAAGCGGATGCCGGTGCGGCTGACGTGCCCCTCCTCCGCCTGGACGAGGTGGAGCAGCGGCAGCAGCGCGGAGCGGGAGCCGGGGTAGCGGGCGATGATCTCCGCGGCGTCGGCCTCCAGCCGGGCGCGGACGTCGTCCGGGTAGTCGGGGGCGGGGAGCGAGGGCATGCCCAGGCTCGTCGCAGCGTTCTCGGTCACCGGTCGACGCCTCCCATCACGGGGTCGATGGACGCGACGGCGACGATGACGTCGGCGACCTGGCCGCCTTCGCACATGGCCGCCATGGCCTGCAGGTTGGTGAAGGACGGATCGCGGAAGTGCACGCGGTAGGGGCGGGTGCCGCCGTCGCTGACGGCGTGCACGCCCAGTTCGCCCTTGGGGGATTCCACGGCGGCGTACGCCTGGCCGGGCGGGACCCGGAAACCTTCGGTGACCAGCTTGAAGTGGTGGATGAGGGCTTCCATCGAGGTGCCCATGATCTTCTTGATGTGGTCGAGGCTGTTGCCGAGGCCGTCGGGCCCGAGGGCGAGCTGCGCGGGCCAGGCGATCTTCTTGTCGGCGACCATGACGGGGCCGGGCTCCAGCCGGTCCAGGCACTGTTCGACGATCCGCAGCGACTGCCGCATCTCCTCCAGGCGGATCAGGAAGCGTCCGTAGGCGTCGCAGGTGTCGGCGGTCGGCACCTCGAAGTCGTAGGTCTCGTAACCGCAGTACGGCTGGGTCTTGCGCAGGTCGTGCGGCAGGCCCGCGGAGCGGAGGATCGGGCCGGTGGCGCCGGTGGCGAGGCAGCCGGCGAGGTCGAGGTAGCCGATGCCCTCCATGCGGCCCTTGAACACCGGGTTGCCGCTGGCGAGTTTGTCGTACTCGGGGAGGTTCTTGCGCATCTTCTTGACGAAGGCGCGGACCTGGTCGACGGCGCCGGGCGGCAGGTCCTGGGCGAGGCCGCCGGGGCGGATGTACGCGTGGTTCATCCGCAGGCCGGTGATCAACTCGTAGAGGTCGAGGATGAGTTCCCGGTCGCGGAAGCCGTAGATCATGATGGTGGTGGCGCCCAGCTCCATCCCGCCGGTGGCGATGGCCACGAGGTGGGAGGAGAGGCGGTTCAGCTCCATCAGCAGCACGCGGATGACGGTGGCGCGGTCGGGGATCTGCTCGGTGATGCCGAGGAGTTTCTCCACCGCGAGGCAGTACGCCGTCTCGTTGAAGAACGGCGTCAGGTAGTCCATGCGCGTGACGAACGTCGTGCCCTGGGTCCACGTCCGGTATTCGAGGTTCTTCTCGATGCCGGTGTGGAGGTAGCCGATCCCGCAGCGGGCCTCGGTGACGGTCTCGCCGTCGATCTCCAGGATGAGGCGCAGCACACCGTGCGTGGAAGGGTGCTGCGGGCCCATGTTGACGATGATGCGTTCGTCGTCGGACGCGGCGGCGGCCGTCGCGATCTCGTCCCAGTCGCCGCCGGTGACGGTGTAGACGGCGCCCTCGGTCGTCTCGCGCGGCCCGGGGGCGGCGGACGCTTCGGCGGGGGAAGGGGAAGGAGTCATCAGCTGTACGACCTCCGCTGGTCGGGAGCCGGGATCTGGGCGCCCTTGTACTCGACGGGGATGCCGCCGAGCGGGTAGTCCTTGCGCTGCGGGAAGCCCTGCCAGTCGTCGGGCATCATGATCCGGGTGAGCGCCGGGTGGCCGTCGAAGATCAGGCCGAAGAAGTCGTACGCCTCGCGCTCGTGCCAGTCGTTGGTCGGGTAGACGGAGACGACCGACGGGATGTGCGGGTCGGCGTCGGGGGCCGAGACCTCCAGCCGGATCAGCCGGTTGTGGGTGAGCGAGCGCAGGTGGTAGACGGCGTGCAGTTCGCGGCCCTTGTCGCCGGGGAAGTGGACGGCGCTGACGCCGGTGCACAGTTCGAAGCGGAGCGCGGGGTCGTCGCGGAGCGTGCGGGCGACGGCCGGGAGGAACTCCCGCTCGATGTGGAAGGTCAGCTCGTCGCGGTCGACGACGGTCTTGGCGATGACGTTGCCGGGGACCAGGCCCTGTTCCTCCAGGGCGCCCTCCAGTTCGTCGGCGACCTCGTCGAACCAGCCGCCGTAGGGGCGGGGGCTGGCGCCGGGCAGCCGTACGGTGCGGACGAGTCCGCCGTAGCCGGAGGTGTCGCCGCCGTTCGCGGCGCCGAACATGCCGCGGCGGGTGGCGATGAGGTCGCCGGTGTCGTCGCGCTGGGCCGGGACGTTCTGGCCGGGTGCGTTGGGGTCGTCCTGCTCGCTCACCGCAGCAGTCCCTTCATCTCGATCGTCGGGAGCGCTTTGAGCGCGGCTTCCTCCGCCTCGCGGGCCGCCTGCCGCTGATTGACGCCGAGCTTGGTCTCCTGGATCTTCTGGTGGAGCTTGAGAATGGCGTCCAGCAGCATCTCGGGGCGCGGCGGGCAGCCCGGCAGGTAGATGTCGACCGGGACGATGTGGTCGACGCCCTGGACGATCGCGTAGTTGTTGAACATGCCGCCCGACGAGGCGCAGACGCCCATGGAGATGACCCACTTCGGGTCGGGCATCTGGTCGTAGACCTGCCGCAGCACCGGCGCCATCTTCTGGCTGACCCGCCCGGCCACGATCATCAGATCCGCCTGGCGCGGGGAGCCGCGGAAGACCTCCATGCCGAAGCGGGCGAGGTCGTACCGTCCGGCGCCGGTCGTCATCATCTCGATGGCGCAGCAGGCGAGCCCGAAGGTGGCGGGGAAGACGGAGGATTTACGTACCCAGCCCGCGGCCTGTTCGACGGTGGTCAGCAGAAAGCCGCTGGGCAGCTTCTCTTCAAGTCCCATGGGTGACCCCTAGTCCCATTCCAGGCCGCCACGACGCCATACGTAGGCGTAGGCGACGAAGACGGTGAGCGCGAAGAGGAGCATCTCGACGAGCCCGAACACTCCCAGGGCGTCGAAGGTGACGGCCCAGGGGTAGAGGAAGACGATCTCGATGTCGAAGACGATGAAGAGCATCGCCGTCAGGTAGTACTTGATCGGGAAGCGACCGCCGCCGGCCGGCTGCGGAGTCGGCTCGATCCCGCATTCGTACGCTTCGAGCTTGGCCCGGTTGTAGCGCCTGGGTCCCACGAGCGTGGCCATCACGACGGAGAAGATCGCAAAGCCTGCCCCGAGGGCTCCCAGTACGAGGATGGGCGCATAGGCGTTCACCGTCCTCGCTCCCTTCAGTCGACGATGACTGGATGGCGGTCCGTCCGGGCCCGCCCCACGGAGATCGTGCGCATGTGAGGCAGTTCACAAGCCCGGACCGCCTGCATCCTATGCCCGTCCTCCTGTGATCTGCGACACGGGGTACGCCAACGCCTTTGTGATCTCCACCACCTGACGAAGGATCATGAAGTCGGATGAGCGGTGAGCTACGTACGTGAAGCGCGCGAGTGATCACGAGAGGTGACATTCACGCGGGTTACCGCTGGTCAGGGCGGCGATGTCATTATCAAGACAGGTGCCACGCAAGCAAATTGGCACTGGACGCCGTCAACTGCTATAAGCCGCCCGGTCGGTGGCGTGACCACCCCGTGATCCGCTCGTGATCGTCCGTACGTGCACGTCTTCACGAGCGGCGGGCCGGCGGCGGATCACGGGAACATAACGGACACTCACGAGTGAGCTATCCCACGCGGTTTCGCGCCATAACTCCTTGACCTACGGGAAGCCTTGGCGTGGCGCCTGCGGAGGTGATAGGCGCCCTCTTCTCCCCGCATCGGCTGCAAAAGCCGTGCGTAGGTGCATGATCGCGATTTTCGGACACCGTTCGAGCGGCGCCACGGGCGGCAATTGATCCCTTTTGTTCATCGTGTACGCGTCAAGTGTGGCGCAAGCCACCTTTGTTGGCAGCAACCTGTGACTCTTGATAGCCGTGGTGCCATGTCCCCGAACGCACTCATACCCAGCCACCGGAAGCCCCGCCGTTCCGCGTCCTCGCGGGCCCTGCGTGCGGGCGTCACCGGTGGCTTCCTCACCCTCGCGGTGACCGGAGCGACCGTTCCGGCCAACGCCGCCGAGAAGCCGGTCTCCGAGACCCAGGAGCTGCCGACCATCACGACGGCACTCTCCGTCGACCTCGCCGAGAGCGCCGACGCCACGCAGCAGGTCGCGGAGGTGTACGAGCGTCAGGCCGCACAGGACAAGGCGGCGCTGACCGCCGCGAAGGCCGCGAAGAAGGACAAGGCCGAGGCCGAGAAGAAGGCCGCCGAGGCGAAGAAGAAGGCGGAGGAGGCCCGTAAGAAGGCCGCCGAGGCCCAGCAGGTGCGCGCCTCCCGCTCCGCGGACCGCACCCTTCTGACGGGCGGTGAGCCGTCCGGCTCCACCGACACCACACCCTCCACCGGCTCCACCGCCACCCTGCTCTCCTTCCTGCGCGCGCAGGTCGGCAAGGCGTACGTCATGGGCGCCACCGGCCCCTCCGCGTACGACTGCTCGGGTCTGACGCAGGCCGCGTTCCGGCAGATCGGCATCGAGCTGCCGCGCGTCTCGCAGTCGCAGTCGACCGCCGGCACCCAGGTCGGTCTGGGCAACCTCCAGGTCGGCGACATCCTCTACTGGGGCAGCGCGGGCAGCGCGTACCACGTGGGTGTCTACGTCGGAAACGGCAACTTCATCGGCGCGCAGAACTCCAGCACCGGTGTGGTCGAGCGTCCGCTCAGCTACGACCAGCCCACCGGCGCCGTCCGCGTCCTCTGAGACCCGGCGCCGCCACGGCGGACGGCCCGTCACCGGTCCGGACGCGGCGCACTGCGGCGCCCATTCCTCCCGGTACGACCCCTTTCGGCGGATCCCGTCGTGACGGTTCGGCCGTCCTGTAACGCCTGACGAAGGCCGCTCCTCCCACCGCTCGGGAGGGGCGGCCTTCGGCGTGCGGCGGGCCCCGTGGCCGGGTGTGGGTACGCGGTCGGGCCCGTACCGGCGTACCCGGGTGGTCCTTCCTCGGGGCGGGGCGGCGGATTCCGGACGGATTCCACCCTCACGGGGGACCCGGCAGCGACCGGTGGACCGCCTGGGACGTTGTGCCTCTCGCCGTCCGCCGCGCCGCCGAACGGGCACCGCGGCGCCTGCCGAGAGGACACCGCACCCGATGACCACACCCCGTACCCTCACCCGGGCCCTGACCGGCGCCGCGCTGGCCGCCGCCCTCGGGCTGGGTGCCGTCCACCCCGCCGCCGCCCGCCCCGCCGGCTCCGGCACCGTCGTCACCGGCAACGACGCGGTCAACCGCACCGCGCCCGGCGGCGCCTGGGACCAGGACGGGCTCCACCTCGACCCGGCCGACAACGCCGCGGTCGACGCGTACGCCGCCCGCGCCCGCGCCGCCGAACGTGCCATCAGCCCGCAGATCCGGGCCGCCGCCCGGCTCAGCGACGCCGAACTGGTCGGCTTCGACCAGCGGCTGAAGTCCCCCGATTCGCTCAAGCGGAAGGTCGCCACCTGGATGGGCGAGGAGCGCGGGCGCACCGTCGGCCAGTCCCTGGCCCGGATCAACGACGCGGTGCGCTTCACCCTCCAGTGGCCCGGCAAGCGGTACACCGCGGGCGTCACCGCCGCCTCCGCGCTGCTGGCCTCCTGGTGCAACGACAGCGCCAAGTGGTCCAACACCTGGGCCCGGAAGAACGGCTACAAGGCCGTCAACTCGGGCTGGCGCGCGCCCCGCTCCGGTCAGCTCTTCGAGGTGCAGTTCCACACCCCCGAGAGCAAGAAAGCCCAGCTGGAGACCCACAAGCTGTACGAGGAGCAGCGGCTGCCCGGCACCTCGCCCGAGCGGGCCCGCGAACTCCAGGAGCAACAGGACGCCCTCTTCGCCGCCGTCCCCGTCCCGCCCGGCGCCGACCGCCTGACGGCCCCCGAACCGCGCCGCCGGGCACCGGCGACGGTGCCGGCGGTCCCGGTGGAGAGCTGATCCCGGGGCGCGCCCCGGACCGGACGCGGCGCACGGCGCGGGCCGGGTCCGGTACGGGCGCGGGCCGGGTGCTCCGGGCGGGGGTCGGCCGGAGCCGGGGCGCGGGAGCGGCGCGGGACCCGGGCTCTTCCGCCCGTTCGGCTCACCGGTGCCCCTCCGCCGCGCCGCTCCGGGTGCGCGCCGGCCGGGCCTGGGCTGACATGGCTCACGGAAGCGGGCCCCGCACGGAAGAGGTGCGGGGCCCGGCGCCCGGGGCGGTCGGCCCGGGGCGTTCCCGACGCCGTACCAGGAGGATCCGTATGTGCCGCGCCGCGCGCACCCTGGCCGTGTCCGCGCTCGGCGCGGCCGCCGTCGCCCTCACCGCACCGGCGGCCTCGGCCACGCCCGCGCGGTCCATATCCGCCGCCGCGGGCCGGTCGGCGGCCTCCGGTGACGGGCCGTCCGCCTCCGTCGACCCGGCGACGGTACGCCGCGGCCGGTCCGTCACGGTGGCGGTGACCTGCGCGGTCGGCGACGAGCGGCGGATGCCGCGGAACATCAGCGGCGAGGGGCGGGTGCTGCGGGACGGCACCGTCACCCTGGAACGCCAGGGGAACACCGGCACCTACCGGGGCACGGCGCGGACCGCCCCCCGGGTGCCGCTGGGCCTCGGGCCGGTCGACGAGGCCGCCGCCGCGCGGGCCGACGCCCGAGCGGCCTGGGCGATCGAGGGCGTCTGCCCCGACAACGCGCCCTGGAGCGTCACCGTACGGACCACCGTCGCGGAGCAGAACGAGGCGCGCGAACCGTCCGGCGCCTCGTCCGGCCCTTCTTCGGCCGCCCCGTCCAAGGCCCCTTCGGGTGCGCCGTCCGCCGCGCCGCACCGCGCCCCGTCCGGTCCGTCCGGCGGGCCCGCCCCGGCGCCCGGCACCGCGCCGCGGCCCGGCGGCCCGCACCGTGAACTCCCCCGCACCGAGGGCCCGTACGCGAAGCGGCCGGGCACCGGCGGTCCGGCCGCTGGAGGCCCGCGCACCTCACACCCGCGCGCCCCGCACGGGCCGGTGGCCGCCGGGGGCGGCGGGACGGCGGAGCAACACCCCACGACCGAGGTGCGGTTCGCGCAGCTGGCGCGGCTCACCACCGGGGAGCTGCGCGCCACCACGCTCCTCGCCGCCGGCGGCGCCGTCCTCGCGGCGACCGCCGCGGGCGGCTATCTGCTGACCCACCACCGGCAACGCCGTGCCAACGGGACCGCACGCCCCTGACGAACCGCTCCCGGGGACGGCGTACGGAGGACACGCCCCCGGGTGGCGGCCCGCGTCGTGGGGCGCCACCCGGGCGGCGCCCCGGCTCACGGTGTGCTGCCCGCCTCCTGCCGGTTCCGTTCGTAGGTGCTGTGCATCGCGCAGCGGCGGAGGACGGCGGCGAGCTGCCGTGCCACATCGGGAGCGCAGCGGCCCAGCTCCACCAGTGGCCGGGGGTCCTCCCCGGCGACCGACGCGGCGTCGAGCCGCACGGTGGGCAGGACGACACCGACCCCCAGCAGCGCGGCCCGCAGCTCGTCGCGCGCTCCCTCGGCATCCCTGATCATCGCGTCCAACTCCATGACCTCACATCCAGGGGCTGATGAATCCCCTCCGTACTCCCCCCGGCCCGCGCGGACCATGCGTGACCTGCTCGGAAGAGGACGTTCTCAGGGCCAGCCGTACCCGGTGAGGTGACACGGGGCCCCGTGGGACGCCCCGCGGTTCACGCCTTCGGGGTGCGCCTGCGGGTCGAAGTCGTCGTAGGAACCCGGTACGGGTCATAGGCGGGGCCTTTCGGGGCGTTGAACCATGGATCGCCCCTCCGCCGAACAGCACAGTGCTCCCTGTACGACCAGCCGTACAGGGAGCACTTCGCAGCGTCCGCCAGGTCAGCGGTCGGACTCGCCGTCCAGGACTAGTTATGGTCCGCCTTCAACTCCGCGATGAAGGCTGCCCAGGAAGCCGACGAGAAGGTCAGCGGCCGACGGTCACGGTCCTTGGAATCGCGGACCGGGACGACCGCGCCCATGCCGTCGGCGACCTCCACGCACGCACCGTTTGCCTGGCTGTATGTGGAGGTACGCCACGCGGCACCGGCGAGGTTCACGTCCTTGCCGTTGTCGACTGTCATAGGTCTTTCACCATGTTCCGGATCAGCATCAGCGTCTCGGGAACGCTGACGGCAGCAGCTCTCAGGTTGTCGAAAGCCAGCTCATACCTCGGCACGTCGCTCGGGTACTGATCACTGTTGGCCTCGACGTAGACCACGTCCGGGTCTTCCTGATCAGGGAACCGCAGAATAATGAACGGCCCTTCGAGTGTCCCACGGTGGGCCCCGGCAGAGAAGGGAATCACCTGGAGCAGGACGTTCGGCAGGTCCGCGACATCCAGAAGGCGATGTAGCTGCTCACGCATCACGTCCCGGTCGCCAACCATCCGACGCAGCGCCGATTCGTCCAGTACGGCACGGACCTCCAGCGGCTCGTCGCCTTCCGTGAGGAGTCTCTGCCGATGCATCCGGACATCGACGCGCTGTTCGAGCGCTTCCTCTGAGAGACCCGGGTCCGTGGCACGGTTGATCTCTTCCGCGTAGCGAGTCGTCTGCAACAGCCCCGGTACGACGTTCTCGTACGTGAGGATCTGTGCCGCCTCGGCTTCGAGGCCGATGTACGTGGAGTACGGAATGTCGCTGTAGAGCTGCCACCAGCCCTTCTTCCGCGCCTCCTTGGTCAGCTTGGCGAGCTTGTCCCGCTCCTTGTCGTCATCGCTCATCCCGTACAGATCGAGCAGGCGATTGACGTCCGCCGGCGTGGGCGCGGTACGCCCTCCCTCGATCCGGGACAGCTTGGACGTGGACCAACGGAGGCGGCCTGCCACGTCGTTGCCGAGAAGGCCGAGGTTTTCGCGGAGGCGTCGCAGTTCCTGGCCAAGCCGTCGGCGCCGCACTACAGGGCTCGATGTCGTCACAGACGCCAGTCTGACCACCTGCGGATCCGACTTGCAACTCCCCATGCAATTGCACTCGTTAGTGTCATTGCGCGTGACCCTGGCCGTGCTGCAGACTCCTGCACGTTCGCAGAGATCGGCAACTTTCTCTCCACGCAGCTCCGTTGGGCAGTCCTGCCATGCACAGCTGCGTCCGGACGCGATGAGCCCGTTTCGCCGTGTCGGAGGTACATCCGTGCCTGATCAACCCGAAGAGCCCGCTTGCGCAGGAGCCGTCACCCCGCAGGGTGACGTGCAGAAAGGGGACGAGCTGAGCCGCAGAACAGAAGAAGTGACCCGCGAAGTGGCGGCGTGGTTGGCGCGCCTGGGAGACGGGCGACGTGCGCCCGGAGCACCGCCGCGGCACGAGCCTCGCGGCCGTCCCGATCGACGCCCCTGATGCCCCGCCCCCTGCCCGGTCGATCCAGTCGGCGCCTGCCAGCGACGACCCGGCCGTGGCAGGGGCGCGGGTACCACCCCGGCACGCCGCTGCAACGGCCACCGGGGGCAGAAGTCACCACCGCTGAGGAGTTGACCACCAATGCGCGACTTTATCGCCCTGTTGTTTATCTGGTTAGCGGAACCGACCAGACGCCGGGCCCGTACCCTCATTCGCCGGGCGACCACGTATCTCTTCCCGCCGCCGCTGCCGCCCGCGCCTCCGGTCATCGCGCCACCCCCGCCGTACGCCCGGCGACCGCTGCCCGCTCACGTCCGGCGCAGGGCACTGCCGCTCGACGGCGAGGAGATCGCCCTCGTCCGCCCGTACCTCATCGCGTACGAACGCCGGGCCGGGCCCCGGCCCGTCCGCCCGCAGCCCCGAGAACTCCGCGCCGCCGTCGCGTAGCGCCTTTCCACGGAGACGTACACATGGACTTCATCAAGGCCGATCACGCCTTCTGGGTGGACGGCGACCGGCAGGAGGCGGAGGAGAAGGGCAGCGCGTTCGTCAACGCCTTCCGGCGCCTGGGCGTCGAGTTCGACGACATCGAGCTGAAGGAGCCGTGCGGCGGGTGCCGGCGGACCGGATACCGGCTCCTCCTCGGGTCGATCCCGCCCGAAGAGGCGGCGGACATCGCCTGGCGGCTCAACCACGCACTGGACCTGCTCGACACGTACCGCAGGCAGGCGTCCGGCGCCGATCGCCGTCCGGACTGACGGCGACGACGCGGCCCCGGCCACACCTCGCGAACGGGGCGTGGCCGGGGTCGTCCCGGCGGATCACGCCTTCGGCGCGACCTTGCTCAGCCCGTTGATGATGCGGTCCATCGCGTCGCCGCCCGTCGGGTCGGTGAGGTTGGCGAGCATCTTGAGGGTGAAGCGCATCAGCAGCGGGTGGGTCAGGCCGCGCTGGGTGGCGATCTGCATGACCTTGGGGTTGCCGATGAGCTTCACGAACGCGCGGCCCATCGAGTAGTAGCCGCCGTAGGTCTCCTTGAGGACCTTCGGGTAGCGCTCCAGGGCGCGTTCGCGCTGGAGGTAGGTGGCGCGGGCGTGGGCCTGCACGATGACCTCGGCGGCCAGCGCGCCGGACTCCATGGCGTACGCGATGCCCTCGCCGTTGAACGGGTTGACCAGCCCGCCCGCGTCGCCGACCAGCAGCAGGCCGCGGGTGTAGTGCGGCTGGCGGTTGAAGGCCATCGGCAGCGCCGCGCCGCGGATCGTCGTCGTCATGTTCTCGGGGGTGTAGCCCCACTCCTCGGGCATGGAGGCGCACCACGCCTTGAGGATCTCGCGCCAGTCCAGCTCCTTGAAGGCGGAGGAGGAGTTGAGGATGCCCAGGCCGACGTTGCTGGTGCCGTCGCCCATGCCGAAGATCCAGCCGTAGCCGGGCAGCAGCCGGTCCTGGGCGCCGCGGCGGTCCCACAGCTCCAGCCAGGACTCCAGGTAGTCGTCGTCGTGGCGCGGCGAGGTGAAGTACGTACGGACCGCGACGCCCATCGGGCGGTCCTCACGGCGGTGCAGGCCCATCGCGACGGAGAGGCGGGTGGAGTTGCCGTCGGCGGCGACGACCAGCGGCGCGTGGAAGGTGACCGGCGTCTTCTCCTCGCCGAGCTTGGCGTGGACGCCGGTGATCCGGCCGGTCAGTTCGTGGACGATCGGGGCGCCGACGTTGCAGCGCTCGTACAGCCGGGCGCCGGCCTTCTGCGCCTGGCGGGCGAGCTGTTCGTCGAAGTCGTCGCGCTTGCGGACGAGTCCGTAGTCGGGGAAGGAGGCGAGGTCGGGCCAGTCGAGCTGGAGGCGGGAGCCGCCGCCGATGATGCGCAGTCCCTTGTTGCGCAGCCAGCCCGCCTCCTCGGAGATGTCGATGCCCATCGCGACGAGCTGCTTGACGGCGCGCGGCGTCAGACCGTCACCGCAGACCTTCTCGCGGGGGAACGCCGTCTTCTCCAGCAGGAGGACGTCGAGCCCGGCCTGGGCGAGGTGGTAGGCGGTCGCGGAGCCGGCCGGACCGGCGCCGACGACGATCACATCCGCGCTGTGCTCAGAGCGCCGCTCGGCGGCGGGCGCGGACTCGGTCACGGGCGCGGACTCGGTCACGGGGCCTCTCCAGGGAAGTCGATATCTGGATTTCTGCATATCCGAGGTGCCGAACGGCACCGGGCACGGGCAGTCTATGGGGGCCTTGGTGATCAGAACCTGAAGGGTTGGCCCGTGAAGCCGATGACGAAGACGACCACGGACGGCGCGCCCTGCGCCGTCGCACTGCGGGTGCCCACCGAGGAGGACGCGTGGAACTGGCACCACGCCTTCGCCCACCCCGACGTCATGGAGTTCCACGGCGGCGCCCCGTACGAACTGTCGGCCTACGAGGAGCTGACCGCCCGGCAGCGCCGCCACCACGCCGAACGCGGCTACTGCCTCTACACCCTGCTCGACCCGGACGGCACCGTCCTCGGCTTCACCGGCGCCCAGCCGTGGCCGCACGAATCGTGGGGCCCGGTCGGCGAGATCGAGATCGGCTGGCGGCTGGCGCGCGGCCACTGGGGCAAGGGCTACGCGACGGCCGCGGCCCGCGCGGCGCTGGACGACGTCCGGGCGGCCGGGGTCCCCGAGGTCGTCGCGATGATCAACTCCCGAAACGCCCGGTCGATCGCGGTCGCCGAACGGCTCGGCATGCGGCGCGCGGAGACGTACGAGAAGCCGGGCGTCACGGCGTACTGCTACCGGCTGGCGCTCTGAGACCGCGCCGGTGAGCGGCCGGGGCGGTGCGCCGTCCCGGCCGCCCGGCGTCAGTGCGCGGGGCGGACGCCGCGGTGCAGGGCGACGATGCCGCCGGTGAGGTTGCGCCACGCCACCTTCGACCAGCCGACACCCTGGAGCCGGGCGGCGAGCGCGGGCTGGTTGGGCCAGCTGCGGATCGACTCGGCGAGGTAGACGTACGCGTCCGGGTTGCTGCTGACCGCGCGGGCGACCGGCGGCAGCGCCCGCATCAGGTACTCGGTGTAGACGGTGCGGAACGGGCCCCACACCGGCTCACTGAACTCGCAGATCACCACGCGGCCACCGGGCTTGGTGACGCGGTACAGCTCGGCGAGGGCGGCGTCGGTGTCCTGGATGTTGCGCAGGCCGAAGGAGATGGTGACGGCGTCGAACACCTCGTCCGCGAAGGGCAGCTTCGTGCCGTCACCGGCGGTGAACGGCAGCCACGGGTGGCGCTTCTTGCCCTCGCGGAGCATGCCCACGGAGAAGTCGCACGGCACGACGTGGGCGCCGGTGCGGGCGAAAGGCAGCGAGGACGTCCCCGTCCCGGCGGCGAGGTCGAGGATGCGCTCGGCGGGCCGCGCGGCGACCGCCCGGTCCACCTCCTTGCGCCACAGCCGGGCCTGCCCCAGGGAGAGCACGTCGTTGGTGAGGTCGTAGCGCGCCGCCACGTCGTCGAACATCGCGGCGACTTCGTGCGGCTGCTTGTCCAGGGATGCTCGGGTCACCCGGCCATTGTCCACCGTCGCCCCGGCGCACCCGGCACCGGGCACGCACCGGGACGGAAGGGACGCCGGGGACGGGCGACGCGGCGGGCGGCGGCCCTCAGCGGCGGCGGTGGACCAGATGCCCGCCGATGACGGTGGCGACGCAGGTGGCGGCCCCGAGCCGGACGAGGGCGGCCCGGTCCGGCACGTCGAACACGGCGAACCGGGCGGGCCCGCCCGCCGCCGGCGGCGGCAGCAGGACGAGCGGGGACGGTGAGAAGGACGGCGGGCCCGGCAGGTTCGGCGGGCGCTGCCCGACCGCGAGCCCGGCGCGGCGCACCGCGTCCACGACCGCCCGGTGGCGCAGCTCCCCGGCGACGGCGACCGTGCCGTGCGCCAGCAGCCGCTGGATCCCGCGCCGGGCGCTCGCGCCGCGCCGCGCGGGGTCGGCCCGGAAGATCTCCTGCGCGCGCTCGCCGGTGACCGGGGCGGTGCCGAACTCCGCCGCCTCGCGCGGATCCGGGTGGTAGGCGTCCTCCAGCAGCTCCGGCCCGTACGGGTTGAGCAGTCCCGGGGTGAGGACGCCGGGCCACCGCCGCACCCGCGCACCGGGGCGGGCGGCGGCCAGCTCCTCGTACGGGCCGACGGCGGCGAGCGACGCGCCCTCGACGAGGACCGCGGTGTCCGGGGAGGACTCGGCGACGTGAAGGGTCAGCACCGCGGCTCAGCCCGCGTCGATGAGCTTCAGCTCGGGGTGCGCCGTCCCGCCCTCGATCGCCGTGGACGAGATGTGGGAGACGACGCGCTCGTCGACCGGGTCGTTCGCCGGGTCGTCGTGGACGACGAGGTGCTCGTACGTGGTGGCGCGCTGCGCCGGGACGCGACCGGCCTTGCGGATCAGGTCGATGATCTCCTGGCGGTTGGAGCGGTGCTTGGCACCGGCGGAGGAGACGACGTTCTCCTCCAGCATGATCGAACCGAGGTCGTCGGCACCGTAGTGCAGCGACAGCTGACCGACCTCCTTGCCGGTGGTCAGCCAGGAACCCTGGATGTGCGCGACGTTGTCGAGGAAGATCCGCGCGATGGCGATCATCCGCAGGTACTCGAAGAGCGTCGCCTGCGTCCGGCCCTTCAGGTGGTTGTTCTCCGGCTGGTAGGTGTACGGGATGAAGGCGCGGAAGCCGCCCGTACGGTCCTGCACGTCCCGGATCATCCGCAGGTGCTCGATCCGCTCGGCGTTGGTCTCGCCGGTGCCCATCAGCATCGTGGAGGTGGACTCCACACCGAGGTTGTGGGCGATCTCCATGATCTCCAGCCAGCGCTCGCCGGACTCCTTCAGCGGCGCGATGGCCTTACGGGGCCGCTCCGGCAGCAGCTCGGCACCGGCGCCGGCGAACGAGTCGAGCCCGGCGGCGTGGATCCGCCGGATCGCTTCCTCGGCCGACACCTTCGAGATCCGCGCCATGTGCTCGATCTCGGACGCGCCGAGCGAGTGGATCACCAGCTGCGGGAACGCCTTCTTGATCGCGGAGAAGTGCTCCTCGTAGTACTCGACGCCGTAGTCCGGGTGGTGGCCGCCCTGGAACATGATCTGGGTGCCGCCCAGCTCGACGGTCTCCGCGCAGCGGCGCAGGATGTCGTCGAGGTCCCGGCTCCAGCCCTTCTCCGTGTCCTTCGGCGCCGCGTAGAACGCGCAGAACTTGCAGGCCGTCACGCAGACGTTGGTGTAGTTGATGTTCCGCTCGATGATGTACGTCGCGATGTGCTCGGTGCCGGCGTAGCGGCGGCGGCGCACGGCGTCGGCGGCGCGCCCGAGGGCGTGCAGCGGCGCGGAACGGTAGAGGTCGAGCGCCTCCTCCGGCGTGATACGGCCGCCCCCGGCGGCGCGGTCGAGTACGGACTGGAGGTCGGCGTTCTCGGTCACCGGAGCGTCCCTTTCGGAGGGGTATTGACGGACCGGCCCAGCCTACGCCAGCCACTCCGGGCCGCCCCGGGGCCTCCCGCCGGGACCGGGCGGGAGGCGGACCGGGCCGTGGCACGCGTACCGGCACCGGGCCGGACGTCAGGGGCGTGCCCGGTGACGTCCGGGGCGCGGGGAGGTGCGGCGCGCGCCGGTGGCCCGGCCGGTCAGCGCCCCAGGAGGTCCACCGTCACATCGGCGGGGAAACCGGTGGTCGGTCCCACCCGGCGGGCGAACTCCGTGACGCCGCGCAGCTGGTCCGGGCCGAACCGGAAGTCCAGCGTCGTGAAGTACTTCTCCAGCACCGTCTCGTCGAAGGACTCCCAGCGGGCGGCCTGCTCGGCGACCTTGGTGACCTCCTCCAGCGACAGGTCCCGGGAGGCGAGGAACGCCTCGTGGACCTTCTCCACCACCCGCGGCTCGCGCGCGAGGTACTCGCGGCGGGTCGCCCAGACCGCGAAGACGAACGGCAGGCCCGTCCACTCCTTCCACATCTGCCCCAGGTCGTGGACCTGGAGGCCGAGCCGGGGCCCGTCGTGGAGGTTGGCGCGGAGCGCGGCGTCCCCGATCAGGACGGCGGCGTCCGCCTCCTGCATCATCAGACCCAGGTCCGGCGGGCAGGTGAAGTAGTCCGGCTTGACGCCGATCCGCTCGGCGAGCAGCAGCTGCGCCAGCCGCACCGAGGTACGCGACGTCGACCCGAGGGCCACCCGGGCGCCGTCCAGCTGCTCCAGCGGCTTCTGGGAGACGATCACGCAGGACATCACCGGGCCGTCGCAGCCGACCGCGAGGTCGGGGAAGGCCACGAGGTCGTCGGCGGCGCGCAGGAACTCCACGAGCGTGACCGGGGCGATGTCCAGCTCCCCGCGGACCAGCTGCTCGCTGAGCTTCTCCGGGGTGTCCTTGGTCAGCTCCAGATCGAGCAGCGTGCCCGTACGGGCGAGGCCCCAATAAAGGGGCAGGCAGTTCAGGAACTGGATGTGGCCCACCCGCGGCCGGCTGCGACGGGCGTCGGCAGCGGCATCGGCGGGAGCGTCACCAAAGGTTGAATTGTCCACATGCGGAGGCTAGACCCGCGGGTCGGGAACCGGCACGGCGGGGGCGCATATGGCTCCCCGTGCCGCACACGCATGACTCTGACCCCTTCGGGTAAACGTGATCTTTGGCTCTTCCACCGCACGAGCGCACCATGCTACGCTCAGCGCAAGTTGCAGTTTGGTTTCCCTTGCAGTACAGAGCCTGCGGAGCATGTAACCCGCAGGCTTTCGTCGTTTTCAGACTTGTTTGCAGGTTCTGGAGCAGGGCAACCCTTTGGCCCAAGGAGGGCTTATGGCTACCGGAACCGTCAAGTGGTTCAACGCTGAAAAGGGCTTCGGCTTCATCGCCCAGGACGGCGGCGGCCCGGATGTCTTCGTCCACTACTCCGCGATCAACGCCTCTGGCTTCCGCTCCCTGGAGGAGAACCAGCAGGTGAACTTCGACGTCACGCAGGGCCCGAAGGGCCCGCAGGCGGAGAACGTCACCCCGGTCTGAGCACCTGGGGACGGCCGGTAACGGCCATTGCAGGAGTTCTCAAGAGCAGTACCCAAGGAGTCCCGCTCCGCCACTTCGGCGGCGAGCGGGGCTCCTGCTTTTTTCGGTTTTTCCACCGGCCGCAACCGATTTTCCGATTCCCCGTACCGAAGCACCGGCATACGCCGCGCAAACCGGGCATGTACCGGACGAAAACTTCAGGGGAAACGGCCGCGGAAACGGATCTGCGGCACCGGATGAGCGCCACGATTTCCTGACTCCCAGGTCAGTCGAGGAGTGTGTTCACCGGAATTCCCGCGAGTTCCCCGGGCCCGTTCCCCGTTCCGCGGAATCCTCCGGGAGGCCCCTTGGGCGAGGTTCTTCCGGAGCTTTCTGTCAGGGTTCCGTCATGATTCCGCGGGCCCGGCGGCACGGGCCGGACGCCCCCGGGACGGAGCCCTCGGGCCCGCACGCCCCGGGCCGGGGCCCGCTCACGCCGCTACGCCGTCTGCTGAAGACCGGCCGGCTTCCGCGTCGCCAGCACGAGGGCGATCACCCAGCCCACGAGCGAGCCGCCGAGGAACACGTTGATCGCCAGGACCACCCAGCGGACCTCCACCTTGCGGCGGAACGCGACATACGTGGGGATGAAGTAGATCACCAGGACCACCGCCGCGAGCGCCACGGCCGCCACGGGGGCCAAAGACTTGAGGTCGAACACCTGCACCACACTTCCGGGTCGTTCATCAGCGCTTGACGTGAGCACACCGTACCCGGCCGGTGTTAACACCCTCTTCCGGGCCGCTCGCCGCCTCCCGACCCACCGTCAGTGATCCGCAAGGGCCGGGCCGCCCGCCGTCAAAGACCCGTCAGGACAGGCCCGCCGGCCGTCACCGGCGGGGATACGTTCGGTGCGCCCCGGCGGCCTCCCCGCGTCCGGGGCCCCGACTTCCCGGAGGACCGACGCATGTGCCTGCACTCCTACGACGACGACGCCGAGCCCCCCGAACCGGCCCCGGCCGGACTGCTCTGCGTCCCCGTCCGGCCGGGCCGGACCGGAACCGCGATCCGCCTGTTCCGCACCCCGCTCGGCGCCCGCACCGCCGTCGGCTTCACCCGCCCCGACCGGCTGACCGCCACCCTCGGCGCCGGACAGCCCTGGATACGGCTCTCCGAAACCGCGCTGCGCACCCTCACCGCCCCGCTGGACGCGCCCCTGCTGACCGTCGACCCGACGTTCACCGCACCCCGCGTCACCGCGCCGCCGGCCCGCGCGGCCATCCCGCCGCAGCCCGCCCGGACCGTCTGAGAGGCGCCGCCATGACCACCGCGGTCCTCCCCCGCCTCCCCGAGGACGCCGACGACCTGTCCGTCTGGCCGTCCTCCACCACCCGCCTGCCCGACGGCGACCTCGCGGTCGGCGGCGTCCCGCTCACCGAGGCGGCCCGCCGCTTCGCCACCCCCCTCTACCTCCTCGACGAGGACGAGGTCCGGGCCCGCTGCCGCACCTACCGCGACGCGTTCCCCGAAGCCGGTGTCCACTACGCCGCCAAGGCGTTCCTCTGCCGCGCCATGGTCCGCTGGATCGACGAGGAAGGGCTCGGCCTCGACGTCTGCTCCGCCGGTGAGCTGGAACTCGCCGTCGCCGCCGGCTTCGACCCGCGCCGTATCGTGCTGCACGGCAACGCCAAATCCCCCCGCGACCTCGACAGCGCGCTGCGGCTCGGCGTCGGCCGGATCGTCATCGACAGCCCCTCGGAGATCGCCCGCCTCGCCGCCCTCGTCGGGCCGAGCGGCCATCAGAAAGTCATGGTGCGGGTCGTCCCCGGCATCTCCGCCGGCGGCCACGAGAAGATCCGGACCGGCACCGACGGCCAGAAGTTCGGCCTCTCCCTCACCGACGGCTCCGCCCAGCACGCCATCGCCCGCGTCCTCGGCCAGCCGCAGCTCGAACTGACCGGCCTCCACTGCCACCTCGGCTCGCAGATCACCACCGTCCGGCCGTACCTCGCGGCGCTGCGCCGCACCGTCGGCCTGATGGCCCGGGTCCGCGACGCGCACGGCGTGACCCTGCCGGAGCTGGACATGGGCGGCGGCCACGGCATCGCCTACCGCCCCGGCGATCCGGCCCTCGACCTGACCACCCTGGCCCGGCGGCTGCGCGCCGAACTCGTCGAGAGCTGCGCGGTCGCCGGACTGACCGTGCCCCGCCTGCTCATCGAACCGGGCCGGGCCGTCGCCGGGCCCGCCGGCGTCGCGCTCTACCGCGTCCTCGCCGTCAAGGACACCGGCGGCCGGACCTTCGTCGCCGTCGACGGCGGTATGAGCGACAACCCGCGCCCCGCCCTGTACGGCGTCCGCTACGCCCCGCGCCTGGTCGGCCGCCGCGCGAGCGCCGACGTCCGGCCCACCACCGTCGTCGGACGGCACTGCGAGGCGGGCGACATCCTCGCCGCCGACGTCCCGCTCCCCGACGACATCCGCCCCGGCGACCTGCTGGCCGTCCCCGTCGCCGGCGCCTACCAGCTGTCCATGGCCTCCGGATACAACCTGGTGGGACGCCCCCCGGTGGCCGCCGTCCGCGACGGCGAGGCCCGGCTGCTCGTCCGCCGCGAAAACCTTCAGGACATCCAGCGGCGGGATGTGGGGGTGTAGCCGGGGGTCCCCGTACGGGACATGACCGGGTGGAGTGCTGCCCCTCTTCCGTACGGGACATGACCAGGTGGAGTGCCCCCTCTCCCCCTACGGGACTTGGGCGGTCGCGCCCCGGACGGGGCCTGGCGGTCGCTTCCGCTCAGGGTGTGGCCGGGGCCCTTCCCGTAGGGGAGATGTTTCCGCTCCCCTACGGGGGCGGGCGGAGGACGGGGCGGGGGTGCGGGATGTCCCGTAGGGGACGGGTGGGCCCCCTGGCTGATCCCTGCCCGGCGGGCGGTGGGGGTACGGCGGGACGGCCCCTGATTTCTCCCTGGGTTTCCAGCCCCGGGAGCCCAGCGCCGGACACATCCCGGACCCGGCTCCCGGCCCCGACCCGACCTCCTCAGTTCTTCCCGATCTCCCGTACCCATCCCGTCAGTCCTGCCAGGAAGCCGGCGCGTTCTTCGGGGGTGAGGGCGTCGAGGGCGCGCAGGAGGGTTTCGGAGCGCTGGGCGACGAACGTTTCGAGGGCGGGGCGGTAGGCGTCGGCGAGGGCGACGAGGACGCGTCGGCGGTTGGCCGGGTCCTCGGTCCGGGTGACCATACCGGCGCGGTTGAGGGCGCCGACCAGTTCGCTGGCGGTGGGCAGGGAGATGTGCAGCCGCCGGGCGATCTCGCCGACGGTCAGCGGGCCGCCGGACAGCAGCTGCGGCAGGACCGCGCCGTGCCGGGCGGTCAGTCCGTTCTCCTCCATCGCCGTCCGCATCTTCTCCGGCATCTGGGCGCGTACCGCGCCGACCCGGAAGAACGGTTCCAACAGCGGTACGAGGCCGATGACTTCGAGTTCCGCGGGGGTCGGCACCCGGGGGGCCTTCCCGGGTTCGGGCGTGTGGGGCATACTGCGAGTCTAGATGGTTCGGAAAGCCAAACTGTTTGGCAAGCCGAAGTATCCGACGGGACCGACACCCGGACCACCGGCCCGGACCGCCCAGGACCGGACCGCACCGAGCCGAACGGGGAGAGCACATGCCGCCGACCGCCTACCGCGACGCCCTCAACGACGCCCTGGAACGGATGGACGACCTCGGCTACGAACGCGGCCACGGCGTCGACCTCGCCAGCCACGGCCCCATGGGTGCCGAGGCGCTGGCCGCACTCGGCCACGAGGACGAGGTCGCCCGCTGGGTCGGCCGCTACCGCGACGCCCTCGACCACCACGCCCCGCCCGCCGCCCGCTTCCCCCTCGACCCCGCCGACCCGTCGTCCTGGCGCCCCGCCCTCGGCGCCTTCGACCGGGCCGGCGACTGGGAAGCCCTCTTCACCCGGGAACTCGCCGACGCCCCCTGGCGCGACGTCCTCGTCCGCTGGTGGCCGCGGCTGCTCCCCGGCCTGTTCGCCGGTCTGACCCACGGTCTGATCCGCACCGCCCACGCCGTCCGCGGCCTGCACGCGGCCGGCGCCGACGCCACCGGGCTCCAGCTCACCGAACTCGCCCGCGGCCTCGCCTACTGGGCCGCCCGCTACACCGAACTCCCCGGCGTGCCGGGCCTCGACGGCACCCTCACCCTCCCGTCCGCCGTCGCCGCGCTCGCCCGCGACCCGCAGGACGGCGGCCTCACCCCGGGCGCGGTCCGCCACCGCCTCGACGCCCTCACCGACCACCCCGGCTACCACGAGAGCCTGACGCGCCTCGCCCCCGAACACGCGCCCCGCCTGCTCGGCGACATGACCCTCCAGTTCACCGACGTCTACCTCGGCCACCCCGAGGTCGCACCGGTGCCCCTCGTCCACGGCGTCACCGCCCCCGCCGCCGCCCGCCTCGTCCTGCCCCACCTCCCCCACGAGTTGTACGAACCGACGCTGGCCCGGCTCTGGCAGGTGCACTCCGCGCTGCTGCTCGCGTTCACCACCGACCGGCGCGGCGAGGGCAGCGACGCCTGGCGCGACGAGGTCTGCGACCTGCCGTCCCTCGCCGACCAGGCCGCCCGCGCCGCCGACCACGGCGACGAGCACGTCATCAAGTTCACCGAAGCCTGCCTGCGCGAGTACGCCCTCCGCCCCGACCCCCGCTACCGGGCCGCCGCGCACGCCGCCCAGCAGCGCATCCCCCGTCTCGACGCGGGCGGCGGGGTCGGCGCGGTGTCCCGCCGGGCCGTCTGAACCGGGCCGTCCGGGACGGAAGGCCCGGCGGCCCGTCCGCCGGGCCGCCCGAGGCGGAATTCCAGGAGAGCCCGCCCCCTCACACCTGCGCCACGGCCGCCTCCTGGCACCGCGCGCACCGGTCCGTACCGTCCCACCGGCCCCATCCGAAATCCGCCGGCACGAGGTGCTGACCCTCCAACTCCGCGCGCACCGCGACGCGGTAGGCCCACACCGCCTCGATGTACGGGTGGTACGCGTCGTGGAAGGCGGCCGAGGTCAGCGCGGCGCCGCCCGCCACCGCGCGCTGCACCGCACGCAGCCGCTCGAACATCGCCTGCCCGGCACCGGCCACCCCGGTGGTCGCGTCGAGGAACAGCCGCTCCCGCGCCTCGTAGATCCCCGCTTCGCTCAACGCCGCCCGCGCGGCCGCCTCCGGATCCGCCTGGGCCGCCGGATCCTCGGCTATCGCCCGCAACCGCGCATGGCACGCCTCCGCCGCCGTGATGAACTCCAGATACACCGCCCGGCGCCGCTCCCCCGTCCCCCGGTCCGCCTCGTACCGATGCCGCAACCGGTCGGCGAGCACCGTCCCCGCCATCGCCAACGCCCCACCGCTGACCGCCCCCGCGAGCGTCCCCCAGTCCATACCGTCCCCCGTGATGATCGAATGTGGGGCCGAATCTACTGAGCGGCAACCGGACCGGAAAGGACAGCACCGGCAGGGCGCTGCAACGGGCAGGGCAGATCGCCCCGCGCCCGGTTCGGTGAGCACGTCACCACCCCCAACGTCAGGAACAGCGGGCGTCCCAGATACACCCCGTGCACCACGTCCAGCCCCCGCCCGAGCCGGTCGGCCGCGGCGCCCGCCCATCGCGCCAGCCGCTCCCCGTCCCGCTCCCGCACCGAGGCGAACCGCGGTGCGTACGAGGCGAGTTGCCCGGCCAGCCAGTCCGCCGCCCCGGCCGGATCGCCCCAGGTGCCCCGTACCTGCCCGGCCGGTTTCGTCAGCCAGAGCGCCACCTCGATCGGCGGCATCTCACCGGTACGCCACTCCGCCGCCGCCCGCCGGTAGCGCTCGACCACATCGGGCGGACAGGTCGCGACCGGCTCCATCGGGGGCGGCGGGCGCCGGAACCCCCATCGCCCACACGCCGGGACCGATACGGGCGAGGGTCACGCAGGACTCCCCGTCCGGGTGCGTGTTGCCACCGCACGCCGCCCGGAATTCCACCCCGTCGAGCGGCAGTACGTAAAGATCCTCATTCCGCGACACCGTCATGCACCTTCCTCATTCCTCGGATGACGAGATTTTCCGGTCCATCGTCACCCGGATTCGACGCCGCCGGCGCCGCTTTCCTGTTCGCTCAAGAAGTCGTCGCGGATACGGGCGATGAACTCCCGCATCGCACCACCAGAAAGGGCCACGTTCTCGAACCCCGCGAACTTCGCCGCGTACACCTCCACGTCCCGGAGTTCGCTGGTGGTGATCTCGGCATGCGGAATCTCGACGATCACGAGACGATTATCGAACATCACGAAGGAGGACGAGGGGAGATCGAGCATCTGGGCGGCCAGCGGCACCACGCCGAGGAAAACGTTCGGCAGACGTGACACGGTAATCAATTTGTCGAGCTGGGCGGCCATCATCGCGGCGGGCACCAGCCGCCACCGCAGCACGGATTCCGTGACGAGGAACCGGAAAGACCGCTCACGGTCGTAGAGGATCTCCTGGCGGCGCAGTCTGGCGCCGACCATTTTCTCCAACGCATCTTCGGTAGGATTCCGGCGCTGCTGGAGCCGCCGGACATATTCCGGCGATTGCAGCAGTCCCGGAATGCAGGAAGGCTGAAAGACGCGGAGCAATGCGGTCTGCGCCTCTACAGCACGGATATCTTCTTGGTGTTTGTGGCAATCCGGCCCGGCGGTATATCCGCCATGCCGTGACCTCGGTAGCCGTTCGGCGCGCCGCCTCGGAAAGCCGGGATTTCACGTCGTCGGGGACGTCGAGAACCGTCAAGATGCGGTCCACGTCGATGACGCTCGGCGCCAGCGCCCCGTTCTCGATCTTGCTGAGCTTGCTCGGAGACATGGCGGCGCCACGGGCAACCACTTTGGCCTGCACGTCGTCGGCCTCGCGTAGTTCCCGTAGCGCCTTGCCGATGTCCGGTCCGTTCACTCCGTTCCGTGCCGGTCCCACCACTCGGCGAACGGGACGGCGTGCCGCAGGGCCACGTCCCGGTATTCCGTCCACCGTGCCGGGTCACCGTCCGGCTGGACGGCGCCGAGGAATTTCCCGGCGCCGTCATAGTTCATGCGGGCCACGGACCGCTCGTCGAACATCCAGAAATCCGGGACGTCCGGCAACGGGTTCTCCTGCTCGGTGGTATCGAGGATGAAGAACTCCTCGCCCGCCGTCATGTTCCGCCGATACCCCCAGGAGAGTTCGTACTGAAGGTACTTCGTCAGCGGCCGGGAGAGGATGTGCACGCGGTACATCCGCTTTCCCGCCTGAGTGGCCTTGCGTACCTTCTGCACCCAGGGCGCCGAATCGTAGCCTTCTGGCCGCGGTTTCCCCGAAAGGAAATCTTGGTAGGCGTCCACGCCACCGGACTGACCGTAGTCGTCGAGCGTCTCCAGACGGAATGCCTCGCGCTCGAACGTGTCGAAGAGATTCCCAAATTCCTCAGTTGAGATGGTCACGCGCAACCTTCCTCGGCAAATCCACAGGGATGCATACGGCAGTCTCGGTGCTCGGGAGCTGCATGGCAGCCAACGCCTCGGCGTCATCAACTGTGAATCCCTGAACGAGAATGTCCCGCGTCCCCTCAACAGCCCATACCGTCGGGCACGGCCCGTCTTCACAGCTACTGGCAAGCTGCTTGAGCTTCACCTATCCCCCACCCTCCGTTGATGTCTCCACGGATCCTCGCGTAAGGCCAACAGCAGGGTCAAGCAAGCTCAGTTGAGAGAACAGGAAACCGACCGGGGAGATCAGAATTCGGTGAATTTCCCGGCCCTTGTCCCTACGCGGCGAACTCCTCGCCCTTCACCGCCGTGACGAACCGGTGCCAGGCCCCCGCCGGAACAACGAGGGCCGGTCCACCCGGCGCCGCCTTGGAGTCGCGGACGGGGACGATGCCGGGGAGGTTGTCGGCGATCTCCATGCAGTGGCCGCCGTCGCCGTTGCTGTAGCTGCTCTTCCGCCAGCGGGCGGCACCGAGGAACCCCTCCGCCACCTCGATGCAGTTGCCGCCGTCACCGTTGCTGTAGGTGCTCTTCCGCCAGACTGCTGCGCTCAAGTCAGGTGCGGTGTGTGCCATTTCGGTAGTCCTCAGCGGCTTCGGTGATCAGGGAGAGGGACGCTTCCGGAGACAGAGCGGCGGCCCTGAGCCGATCGTATGCCTTGTGGTACTGCTTCACGAGCGCCGGATCGTCCACAGTCTGGCCGTGGTACGGCCCTTCCGTGTACATCGTCGGAGGCTCGTCGTCGAACTCCATGAACGTGAGCGCCAACGACACAAGCGGACCGGTCGCGAGGTTCCACGGCAGGACCTGCGTCACGACTCGACGCGACCGCGCCAGCTCTGCGATTTCGTCCAGCTGCTTGGCCATCTCTGCCGGAGGAATCAGCAGACCGGGGCCGCGCACCAGGGCTTCGTGCAACACCACCCAGTACTCCGGCCGCTTCCGGGTGTCGAAGAGACAGGCCCGCTGCATTCGAGCCTCCACCTTCGCATCCACCTCTTCCGGCAGGTCAAGTGGATGAGTGGACTGGATGACAGCGCGGGCGTACACCTCGGTCTGGAGCAATCCGGGGATGACGGCGTTGTTCCACTCCTCAATCGTCCGCGCCCGCTTCTCCGACTCCGCGATCGGCGCGAAGTACGCCGCGTGCGCGCCCTGCTTGGCCTTACGTACGTCCTCGCAGCGGCGCTCGAAGAAGTCGGTGCCCAGGACGCGGTCAACATGGCGGGCCAAATCCAGTGGCATGCGGCGGGTGCCGCGTTCGATCTCGCTCAGGTAGGTCGGGCTGAAGAAACTCCCCTCGGCGGTTTCGGCGAGCGTCAGGCCCGCCTCTTCGCGCTTCCAGCGCAGCTCCTTGCCGTAGAAGGCGGGGACGCTGACGGATCCGTCAATCTCCTTGGGCGCAGGCATGGTTCACCGTTCCACGGTTCTCGCAGTGGGGCCGAAATCCCTTCCCACGCTACGCCCGGTGACCCCACGCTGTGAGGGCTTCGTCACACAGCGCACGGAAGGGCGTATGTCATGACCGATCACCTCTCACCGCTTCCCGAGGACTTCCCGTCCCCCGATGACGTCGACGGTTGCTGCGCGACGTTGCGGGACGCGTTGCGGGCGAACGGGATCACGTTGCCTTCGCTCGACGTGGACCTGGTGGCGTTCGCGGGGACGCGGCACATGCCGTTGGTCGCGCTGGGGCGGTGCAACGGCACGACCGCGCTGCGGCTGGCGGGGGCACTGTTCAAGGCCGCGGTGCGGTGAGGGCGACGCTGTTGCTGGAGCTGCTGGCCGTGCCGGGCGCGGTCCGCACCGTACGGCGGGAGTTGCGGAGGCATCTGGGGGACGGGTGCGGGGACGCGCAGCTGTGCGCCAGTGAGCTGCTGAGCAATGTGATCCGGCATGTCGGGTCGGGGGCGCCGGTGACGGTGCAGGTCACAGGCGGGGGCGACGGGCGGACGTGGCTGGCGGTGACCGATCCGGAGCCGTTCGCGCTACCCGTACGGCGGACCGCGTGCCGGGACGAGGAGGGCGGGCGCGGGCTGGCGCTGCTGGAGGCGGTGGCGTTGCGCTGGGGAGTGCGGCGCGGCCACGGGAGCAAGACCGTGTGGTGCGAGCTGCTGCGGGAGTGAGGCGCCGGGGGGAAGTTCGGGCGGGGCCCGGGGGCGGGTGGGGGATGTCCCGTAGGGGGTGAGTGGGCCCCCGGTTCTGCCCCTACCCGGTGAGGGGGTGGGGTACGGCGGGAGGGTCCCCGGGGTTTCCCTGAATTCCAGGGTGCCTGACCCGGGCCCGGCGCCGGCTCTCCGCCTCCGCCCGGGGCTCGCCCCACCGCGGCGCTCGCCCCGCCCTCCCCCGTACGCGGAAATCCCCGTGCCACCTCCCCCACAGAGGTGACACGGGGGTTCCAGTCTGACGTGCCGCGCGGGATGGCTCCATAGGGGGCGCCGGGTTTCTTACGCGGGAGTCAGGTCACGTGGGTCACTCCGGGCGGCTCACACGGGCCGCCCGATCCACGCGTACGGGGCGCACCCGGGCCGTACGGGACCGCACCGCGCCCACCGAACGGAGCCGCAGCGGGCGACGGCCGCCGCAGCCGCGTCGCGGGTGACGCGCCACCCGCGACGCGGCGCGTCACCTCACCCCCGCACCTCCGCCACCGCCCCCACTCGCGTACAGCCCCTCGATCCACTCCGCGAAGTCGCTGGTCACGGCCGTGCGGCGGAGTTTCAGGGACGGGGTCAGATGGCCGGAGCGTTCGGTGAATTCCGTGGGGAGGACGGCGAAGCGGCGGATGGATTCGGGGCGGGAGACGAGGCGGTTGGCGTCGTCGACGGCGCGTTGGAGGGCGGCACGGAGGTCCGGGTCGCCGACGAGGCGGGCGAGCGGGGCGTCCGGTTTGCGGGCGGTGCGGCGCCAGTGGGCGAGGGCGTCGGGGTCGAGGGTGAGCAGGGCGGTGAGGTAGGGACGGTTGTCGCCGGTGACCAGGCAGTGGGCGATCAGCGGGTGGGCGCGCAGACGGTCCTCCAGCAGGCCGGGGGCGATCTTCCGGCCGCCGCTGGTCACGATCAGCTCGTCCTTGCGGCCGGTGAGGGTGAGGTATCCGTCCGCGTCGAGGGCGCCGACGTCACCGGTGGCGAACCAGCCGCCGGTGGTCGCGGGCACCGCCGTGGCGCGGGCCGCGTCCCAGTAACCGGCGAAGAGCTGCCCGCCGCTCAGCAGCACCTCACCGTCGTCCGCGATCCGTACCGCCGCGCCGGGCAGCGGCCGGCCGACGGTGCCCGGCCGGGGCCGGGACGGCGGGGTGACGGTCGCGGCGCCGCAGGTCTCCGCCAGGCCGTAGCCCTCGAAGACGTCGATACCGGCGCCGGCGTAGAAGCCCGCGAGGCGGCGGTCGAGCGGGGAGCCGCCGCAGAACACCTGCCGGACCCGGCCGCCCAGCGCCTCGCGGACCGGCCGGTAGACCAGCGGATCGTAGAGACGGCGGGCCGCCTTCAAACCGGCCCCCGGGCCCTTTCCGCCGCCGTGGTCGCGGGCCGCGGTGGCCTTCCCGTAGGCGCGGGCGATACGGGCCGCGCGGTCGAAGACGGCGGCGCGGCCCGCCTCATCGGCGGTGGCCCGGCCGGAGCGGAACAGCTTCTCCAGGACGTACGGGATGGTCAGGAGGAAGGTCGGGCGGAAGGACGCCAGACCGTCGAGGAGGTCGCCGGTCGCCACGCCGGGAGCGTGGCCGAGGCGTACCCCGGCGCGCAGGCAGGTGAGGGCGGCCATCCGGCCGAAGACGTGGGAGAGGGGGAGGAAGAGGAGGGTGGCCGCGGGGCCCTCGTCGTCCGGGGTGAGGGCGGGGCGGAGCAGCGCCGCCGTGTTGTCGATGCCGGCGTGGAGGGCGCCGTGGGTGAGCGCGCAGCCCTTGGGGTGGCCGGTGGTGCCGGAGGTGTAGAGGAGCGTGGCGAGGTCGGACGGGCCGGTGGCGGCGCGCCGTTCGTCCACCGCCGCGTCGGGCACCTCCCGTCCGGCGGCGGTGAGTTGGGCGAGGGCGCCGGTGTCGAACTGCCAGAGGTGGACGAGTCCGGGCAGTCCGCCGCGCACCCCGGTGACCAGCCGGGTCTCCGTGACGCTCTCCACGACGCAGGCGGCGGCCCCGGAGTCGTGCAGGATCCAGGCCGTCTGAGGGGCGGAGGCCGTGGGGTGCACGGGGACGGTGATCAGTCCGGCGGCCCAGGCGGCACAGTCGATGAGGGTCCACTCGTACGTGGTGCGGGCCATCAGGGCGAG
This sequence comes from Streptomyces sp. NPDC027185, assembly GCF_055567035.1. Taxonomy (NCBI): domain Bacteria; kingdom Bacillati; phylum Actinomycetota; class Actinomycetes; order Kitasatosporales; family Streptomycetaceae; genus Streptomyces; species Streptomyces sp. NPDC027185. The sequence continues at coordinate 495,515 of NZ_JBVHRF010000006.1, forward strand.
CCGGTCGCCACGGCGCAGTCCGTGGGCGATCAGGCCCTTGGCGACGGCCCGGACCTCGTCGGCGAAGGCCGCGCAGGTCATGTCGCGCCAGCCGCCGTCGGCCTGCCGCCGGGCCAGTGCGACGGCTCCGGGCGCCCGGTCGGCGTTGACGAACGACAGGTCCCCCAGCGAGCCGTGGAGGAGCGGCGGCGCCAGCGGGGGCGTCGCCGCCTCCCGGACGGCGCCGCCGTGGGCCGTCGCGGAACCGGCGGGCGGGTACGGGGGCGGGGCGGAGTCCTGGCGGGACACGAGCGGCTCCTCGTCGGTGGTGGAGTCGCCGTCGGCCACGTACGGCCGACGGGCGGCGGCCACGCCGCGTACGCGGAACGTGGACGGGTGCGCTACGTGGGGAGGGGAGCGGGGCGGAGCGGTACGGGGCGGGCGGGGTGCACGGGAACGCGTGGGGGCGCGCGGCCGGTTTGCCAACTCCCTTTCTTTTCCAGGGTGTTGAGGGCAGAGCGAGGCCACCGGGCGGCGGGCGACCAGCAGCCGACCCGACCCGCCGGTAACCTTACTTCCGGGTAAATTTACGCGAGGGCGACGCGGGGGCCAATGCCCGGTGACCGCCTTCGTGGCACGGATTCACGGACGGCACGGCGCCAACCCGCCGTCCGCCCGGCGGAGTCGGAGCGCGGCACGGCGGAGCCGGGAGTGCGGCACGGCGGAGCCGGGAGCGGCACGGCGGAGCCGGGAGTGCGGCACGGCGGAGCCGGGAGCGGTACGGCGGAGCCGGAACGGGTCCAGCAGAGCCGGAGCGAGCCACGGCGCAACCGGGAGCGCGGCACGGCGGAGCCGGGACGCAGCACGGACGCACCCCGCGCCGGAGCGGGGCGTCACCCACCCCGCGCCGCACCCCCGACCTGCGGAAAAGCCCCGCCCCCCGGCAGTTACTCGATCTTGGGCCCGGAGCGGAACCCGCCCCCCGGGACACCCCTCACGGGCGGCGCTCCCCGGCCGCCCCCGGCCGCCGCTCCCAGCGCTCTCCGGCCATCAGCCGCCCCATCCCCGTCCAGGCGAAGTCCATCAACGTGGCGGCCGTACGCTCGGCCGCCTCCTGCGGGTCGGACGCGGCACCCGGCGCCGAACCCTCTCCCCCGGGGCGGACGTTGGCCCATTCGGCGAGCGATTCGGCCGCGCCGACCAGGGCATGGGCGAGGCCCGCCACCTCGTGGCCGGCCGGTCCGGTGGCGCAGCCCGCCTCGCGGGTCGCGGCGGCGATCAGACCGGCGACGAAGTCGACCAGTCCGGCGCGCATCGCCGCCACCTCGCGGGCGAACGGCTCGCCCTGCGTCCGCGCCTGCTGGTGCAGCACCGCCCAGCTGTCGGGGTGCGCGGCGGTGTAGGCGAAGAAGCCGGTCAGTCCGCTCCACAGCTGCCGGTCGGCGGGCGCGTCCGGCTCCACCGCCGCCGTCACCGCCGCCGTCAGCGCCGCGGCCTCCCGGCGGATGACGGCGCTGAACAGCTCTTCCTTGGAGTGCAGATAGAGGTAGACGAGCGGTTTGGAGACCCCGGCCAGTTCGGCGACGCCGTCCATCGAGGCGGCGCGGTAGCCGTGCCGGGCGAAGGTGATCACCGCCGCGTCCAACATCTGCTGTTCGCGGACCGCACGCGGCACCCGCTTGCCCTTCACCGCACCCACGCCGAACGCCCTTCCGTCCCACCCTCGACCGCACCGAAGTTTACGATCTTCGGCTCGCACCCCCCTTCCCTTGACGGCACCCCCCATGTGGCGAGACGATGCGTCTCGCCATAACGAGACGGAACGTCTCGTTTCGCGGTGCGGTTCCGCCGTACGCCGACACACCGGCCCGCCCGGCACCGCCCGCGCCCCGTATCCGACCCCGGAGGTCCCCCATGCAGCAGTACGTCGAAGCCGCCCCCGGCATCCGCCTGTGGACCGAACAGCGCGGACCGGCCGACGCACCCCCGCTGCTGCTGGTCATGGGCGCGCAGGCATCCGGCATCGGCTGGCCGGAGGAGTTCGTCGACGCGCTCGCCGTCCAGCACCGCGTGATCCGCTACGACCACCGCGACACCGGCCGCTCCACCTGGGCGTTCGACACCGATCCCTATCCGGTCACCACCCTCGCCGAGGACGTCGTCGCGGTCCTCGACGGGCTGGGCATCGGCAGCGCCCACCTCGTCGGACTCTCCCTCGGCGGCATGCTGAGCCAACTCGTCCTCGCCGACCACCCCGACCGGGTCCGCTCCGCCACCCTGATGGGCACCAACGCGCTCAGCACCCGCCCGTACACCGCGCCGGACGGCACCGAGGTGCCCGCCGACGAACTGCCGGGCATCGCACCGGAGGTCCTGGAGTTCTGGGCACGGCCGGTCGAGGACCGGGGCGAGGAGGCCGAACTGGACCGGCGTACCGAACACTGGCGGCTCCTCGCCGGCGGGCAGCTGCCGTTCGACGCGGCCTGGTACCGGGAGCTGGAGCGGCGGATCATCACACACACCGGGACGCACACCCCGCCGAGCGCACACTCCCGCGCCGACCCCGACGGGCTGCTGCGCACCGCCGAGTTGGCCGCCAACCGCGTTCCGGTGCAGGTCGTCGTGGCCCCCGCCGAGCCGGTGTTCCCGCCGCCGCACCCGCACCACCTCGCGCAGTGCCTGGGCGCCGTCCGCACCACGGAGATCCCGGGCATGGGCCACGCCCTGCCGCCGGCCGTCCAGGGCCCGCTCGCCGCGGCGATCCTGGCGCACACGGCCGCCGCGGAAAGGGGCTGAGCAGCCCCCGGCGCCGACGGAATCGCGGACGCCGGCCGGCCGCCGGGCCCGTACGACGACGGCGCCCCCGGAACCGTGGGGTTCCGGGGGCGCCGTTCGCGCGCGGGCCGGGGGACGGACGGCCCGCGCGGGGTCAGCTCGCCGCCGCCGCGGCGGGCACCGGGGCGACCTGCTCGGCGGCGGCGCTCTCCGCGTCCGCCTCCAGCGTGCTGCCGTGGGCCGTCGCGTAGGCGTCGCGGTCGAGGATCTTCTCCTTGGCGGCGACGATGATCGGGACCGCCGACTGGCCCGCGACGTTGGTGGCGGTGCGCATCATGTCGAGGATCGGGTCGATCGCCACCAGCAGGCCGACGCCCTCCAGGGGCAGGCCCAGGGTGGACAGCGTCAGGGTCAGCATGACCGTCGCGCCGGTCAGACCGGCGGTCGCCGCCGAGCCGATGACGGAGACGAACACGATCAGGATGTAGTCACCGATGCCCAGCGGCACATCGAAGATCTGGGCGATGAAGATCGCGGCGATGGCCGGGTAGATCGAGGCGCAGCCGTCCATCTTGGTCGTCGAGCCGAACGGCACCGCGAAGGACGCGTACTCCTTGGGCACACCCAGACGCTCGGTGACCTTCTGGGTGACCGGCATCGTGCCGACCGAGGAGCGCGAGACGAAGGCCAGCTGGATCGCGGGCCAGGCGCCCTTGAAGAACTGGATCGGGTTGACCTTGGCGACCGTCGACAGCAGCAGCGGGTAGACGCCGAAGAGCACGAGGGCGCAGCCGACGTAGATGTCGACGGTGAACGTCACGTACTTGCCGATGAGGTCCCAGCCGTACGTCGCGATGGCGCGGCCGATGAGGCCGACGGTGCCGATCGGGGCGAGGCGGATGACCCACCACAGGGCCTTCTGCAGCAGCTCCAGGGCGGAACGGCTGATCTTCAGGACCGGTTCGGCCTTCTCGCCGAGCTGGAGGGCGGCGATACCGGCGACGGCGGCCAGGAAGACGATCTGCAGGACGTTCAGCTCGGTGAAGGGCGTGATGACGTCGGTGGGGACGATGCCGGTCAGGAAGTCGATCCAGGAACCGGCGTGCTCGGGCGCCTGCCCGTCCTTCGGCGTCAGGCCGGTGCCCGCGCCGGGGTGGGTCAGCAGGCCGATCGCGAGGCCGATGGCGACGGCGATCAGCGAGGTGACCATGAACCACAGCAGGGTGCGGGTGGCCAGCCGGGCGGCGTTGTTGACCTGCCGCAGGTTGGTGATCGACACCAGGATCGCGAAGAAGACCAGCGGGGCGACGGCGAGCTTCAGCAGCTGGACGAAGAGGTCACCGATGTGCTCCAGCGTGGAGGTCAGCCAGGCGACATCACCGCTCTTGGCGACCCAGCCGAGCAGGACGCCGAGGACCAGACCGCCCAGGATCTGGGCCCAGAACGGGATCTTCGGTATGCGGGACTTGGCCGCGGATGCGGAGGTCTCGGAGGACGTGGACAACGGACACACTCCTGGACAGGTCAGGCGTCGGGAAGGTGAAGGTGGGGGGCGTCAGGCCGCCCGGAGGTCCGTACGCGGATCTCCGGCCGCTCAGGTTCAGCGACGGCAACAGGCCGCGGAGACACAGCGGCAAAGATCGACGTGCAGGCGCGCCACAAGCCGGATGCCCGGCGGGAACGTGTGCGCGATTGCTGTCTTCATGGCGATTACGTTAACACTCAAGCTTTGGGGAACCCAAAGGAAATCTTTGGTCTTTTCGCCCGCGGAACCGGCCATCCATGCCGAACGCCCCGCCACGGAAGGGAAATTCCGAGGCGGGGCGTCCGGGACGGCGGGAGAGGGATGTGAGGTGTCCGACACCGCGGGGGCGGGCGGCGGTGGCACGGCGGCGGGCCGCGGCGCGGCCCGGCGGCTCAGAGGAGGCCGTCCTCCTGGCTGCGGTTGGCGGCCAGCCGCTCCCGCTGCCGCTCGACCTTGTCGACGATCTGCACGGACATCGCGTCCCGCTGCTTGCGCAGCAGCACCAGGCTGAGCGGCGCGGAGACCACGATGGCGACCAGCAGCAGCCAGACCATGTTGGAGCCCTTGATCGCGAGCGGGATGACCCCGAGCCAGGCGAGCCCCCAGGCCACCGCGAAGCAGGCGAGGAAGAGGCCGATGCGGAGCGCGGTGTAGCGGAGGGTGGCGTACTTGGGGCTGCTCACGGTGCGGAACCTTCTTCTCAACGGCAACCAAAGGGTCGCCAACCAGTCAAGCACAGCGCCGAGGGCGATCTTCCGTGGCCCCGGCGGCCGTTGCCCGGCCGGCACAGGGACGCCCCTGACCACCGGCAGCGCCCCCCGGCCGGAGCCGGGGGGCGCTGTCGGTGCACCGCGTCAGACGCGCATCGCCTGCGGCGACTCACGGCGGTCCGGGTCCGGGCCCGGGTACTCGCGGATCGCCTCGTAGCGGGTGTTGCGCTCGACGGGGCGGAAGCCGGCGTCGCGGATCAGGTCGAGGAGGTCCTCACGGGTCAGCTTGTTGGGCGTGCCGTAGTTGTCCGCGTCGTGGGTGATCTTGTACTCGACGACCGAGCCGTCCATGTCGTCCGCGCCGTGCTGGAGCGCGAGCTGCGTGGTCTGCAGGCCGTGCATCACCCAGAAGCACTTGACGTGCGGGACGTTGTCGAAGAGCAGCCGGGAGACGGCGAAGGTCTTCAGCGCCTCGGCGCCGGTGGCCATCGTCGTGCGCGCCTGGAGCTTGTTGCGGACCTTGCCGTCCTGCATGTCGACGAAGTCGTGCTGGTAGCGCAGCGGGATGAAGACCTGGAAGCCGCCGGTCTCGTCCTGGAGCTCACGCAGCCGCAGGACGTGGTCGACGCGGTGGCGCGGCTCCTCGATGTGGCCGTAGAGCATCGTGCACGGGGTCTTCAGACCCTTCTCGTGCGCGAGGCGGTGGATGCGCGACCAGTCCTCCCAGTGGGTGCGGTGGTCGACGATGTGCTGCCGGACCTCCCAGTCGAAGATCTCGGCGCCGCCGCCGGTCAGCGACTCCAGACCCGCCTCGATCAGCTCGTCGAGGATCTCGGAGGCGGAGAGCCCGGAGATGGTCTCGAAGTGGTGGATCTCGGTGGCGGTGAACGCCTTCAGCGAGACGTTCGGCAGCGCCTTCTTCAGCTCGCTGAGGGAGCGCGGGTAGTAGCGCCACGGCAGGTTCGGGTGCAGCCCGTTGACGATGTGCAGCTCGGTGAGGTTGTCGTTCTCCATCGCCTTGGCGAGGCGGACGGCCTCCTCGATGCGCATGGTGTACGCGTCCTTCTCGCCCGGCTTGCGCTGGAACGAGCAGTAGGCGCACGACGCGGTGCACACGTTCGTCATGTTGAGGTGACGGTTGACGTTGAAGTGGACGACGTCGCCGTTCTTACGGGTGCGCACCTCGTGGGCGAGACCGCCCAGCCACGCCAGGTCGTCGGACTCGTAGAGGGCGATGCCGTCCTCGCGGGTCAGCCGCTCGCCGGCGTGGACCTTCGCCTCCAGCTCGCGCTTGAGGCCCGCATCCATCGACGCAGCCATCCGGTCGCCTCCAGTCTCTGCCGTGTCCGATTCCGTCCTGTTCCGCCCCTGCGAACGGACCCGCCCGAGCCTACTCCCCCGCCCGCGGGGAGGGCGGAGCCCCCTGAGGGCACCCCGCCCGCCCCGGGTCTGCTACGCGGACTCCTCGGGGAGTTCGCCGACGCGGTTCTCCCACTTGGTGGAGAGCACGATGGTGGTACGCGTGCGGGAGACGCCCTTGGTGCCGGAGAGCCGCCGGATCGTGGTCTCCAGGCCGTCGACGTCGCCGACGCGGACCTTGAGCATGTAGGAGTCGTCGCCGGCGATGAACCAGCAGTCCTCGATCTCCTCCAGGTCGCGCAGCCGCTGGGCGACGTCCTCGTGGTCGGCGGCGTCCGACAGGGAGATGCCGACCAGCGCGGTGACGCCGAGCCCGAGGGACTTGGCGTCGATCGTCGCGCGGTAGCCGGTGATCACCCCGGCCGCCTCCAGACGGTTGATGCGGTCGGTGACGCTGGGCCCGGAGAGGCCGACGAGCCGGCCCAGCTCCGCGTACGAGGCCCGCCCGTTCTCGCGAAGTGCCTGGATGAGCTGCCTATCCACCGCGTCCATGGACTCTAGCCTTCCAATCTTTATGCATTTTCGAGTTCTACATGTAGAATCTAAGGCATACAGGGCCCGATGCCCTGCGATTCTCTCAAACGATCAAGGACGATCTTCACAGGAGTTGTCACCGTGTACTCGATCGAGATGGCCTACGCCCGCATGCGCGAGCTGCAGGACCGGGCCAATCGTTCCCGTGCTCACCAGCCCGCCGCCCCGCGGGCCCGGCGCCGTACGCAGCGCGCCGCCAAGAAGCGCTGACCCGCGCACCGCGGGCCCCGCGCCACCGAACGGCACGGCCCCCGCGGACCCCTCCCTAACGGACACCGGGGCCCTCCTCACGGGAGGCCCGCCCCAGTTCCCCCTCCCAACGCCGGTACAGACCGTGCGGTACCCCCGCCGCGTCCAGCACCCGGCCCGCGACGAAATCCACCAGATCCTGGATGTGCGTCGCCCCCGCGTAGAACGCCGGAGAGGCGGGCAGCACCACGGCGCCCGCCTCGTCCAGCGCCACCAGCTGCTTCAGCGTCGGTCCGCTCAGCGGGGTCTCCCGCACCGCGACCACCAGCGGCCGCCGCTCCTTGAGCGTCACGCTCGCCGTCCGCTGGAGCAGATCCTTCGAGAGTCCGAGCGCCACCCCGGCGACACACGCCGTGCTCGCCGGGACGATCACCATGCCCTTCGCCGGATACGAACCCGACGACGGGCCCGCCGCCAGATCCCCCGCCGGCCAGTGCCGCACCCGCGCCAGCTCCTCGTCGCTCACCGCGAACGTCCCCTGCCCGCCGTCGGCGCCGCGCGCCAGCCACTGCCGCAGATCCTGCTGCCAGTGGGCGTCCCGGAACGCGATACCGGTCTCGTCCAGCAACGTCAGCCGGGATGCCCGGCTCACCACCAGATCCACCGCCTCGCCCGCGGCGAGCAAGGCGCGGAGCACCGAGGCGGCGAACGGGGTGCCGGAGGCGCCGGAGACCCCGACGACCCACGGGCGGCGCGGGCCGGGAGCCGGCTGCGGGGCGCCGGATGAACTGGTGTCGACGGGCGAGAACTCCACGACATCGAGCCTATCCGGCGGAACCGCCGACCCCGTCACGGCCGTTCTCCCCCGTGAACCCCGCCGTCCGGGCGGGCGCCGCGACCGAGGAGGCCGGACCATGAGCCGCGCGAAGCCCGCACTCTTCCTGATGCTGGGCTGGACCGCCCTTCTGTGGGTCCTGGAGATCGCCGACAGCGTCAGCGGCAACGCCCTCGACACCTTCGGGATCCGGCCACGCGAACTGCCGGAGCTGGCCGACATCGTCCCCGCCGCCTTCCTCCACTTCGGCTTCGCCCACCTCGCCGCCAACACCGTGCCGCTCTTCGTCCTCGGCTTCCTCGCCGCGCTCCGCACCGGCGTGCGCCGCTTCCTCGCCGCCGTCGCGCTCATCACCGTCGTCAGCGGGCTCGGCGTCTGGCTGACGGCCGCCCCGCACAGCAACACCCTGGGCGCCTCCGGCGTCGTCTTCGGCATCCTCGGCCTCCTCCTCACCCGCGGCTTCACCGACCGCTCCCTGCCCGACGTCCTCATCGGCCTGGGCGTGGCGGTGGTCTACGGCTCGCTGTTGTGGGGCGTGCTGCCCGGCGCCGGGGACGTCAGCTGGCAGGGCCACCTCTTCGGGCTGGCCGGCGGGGTGCTCGCCGCGTTCGCGCTGCGGGCCCTGGCCCGGCGCACCGCCCGCCCCGCTGTCAGTGGTGTCCCGTAATCTCTCGGTGAAGGAAGAGCACCGGGCGGGCCTGCCGTCCGGCTCAGCGGTACGACGGGGTGACGAGATGTCCGACCAGCAGCCCGGTTACGGCTACGGCCCGCAAGGGCAGCCGCAGCAGCCCTACGGCTCCCAGGGATGGCAGCAGCCCGCCCCGCCGGGCGGCGGATACGGCTACCCGGCCCCCGGCCAGTACCCCGCCCCGGGGTACGCCCCGCAGCCCCCGTCGGGACGGTCGTCCCACTCCACCGCGATGTGGGCGCACCTGAGCGCGGTACTGACGCTCACCGCCGGATCGATGATCTGCTGCGGCATCGGCGCGTTCGCCGGCTGGATCGGTCCGATGTCGATGCGGAACGACTCCCGCAACAAGAACGACCCGTACCTGCGTCACCACACCACCGAGGCGCTGAACTTCGGCCTCACCCAGGCGATCATGGCGGTCATCGGTACCGTCCTCTACTTCAGCACGATGCTCGTCTACGGCATGGTGGCCAACGAGGCGCAGCGCGAGTCCGCCGGGCTCGCCGTGCCGATGCTGACGGTGATCATCATGATGGGCGGGTACGGCCTCGCCGGCGTGATCTGCGGCATCATCGCCACGGTGAAGGCCAACCGCGGCGAGTGGTGGTCCTACCCCCGCCTCGTCGCCTGGCCGATGCTCAAGCCGTGAGCCCCCGGGGCCGGTCGCCGCGGCGGTGACCGGCCGGGCCACCCGGTGCGGGCGCTCCCGCCCCGCCGACGTGAACGGCCCGGAGCCGAAGCTCCGGGCCGCCGCCGTCCGTGTACCGCCGCGTCAGGCCGTCACACCGTCAGACCGCGCACCAGCAGATCGGCCAGGGCGCAGACGAAGAGCGCGATGCCGATGAAGCCGTTGACGCTGAAGAACGCGCGGTTCAGACGCGACAGGTCGTGCGGCCGGACGATCGTGTGCTCGTAGAGGAACGCGCCCGCGACGATCACCAGGCCGATCCAGAAGAACACCCCGGCGCCGGTGGCCAGCGCGTACCAGACCAGCAGGGCGGTGGTGACGGTGTGACAGGCGCGGGCGCCCCGGATCGCCGCCGGGATGCCGAACCGCGCCGGCACCGACTTCACCCCGACCTCACGGTCGGTCTCCACGTCCTGGCAGGCGTAGATCAGGTCGAAGCCGCCGATCCAGATGCCGACGGCGAGCCCGAGGATCACCGCGTCCCAGTTCCACGACCCGGTCACCGCCAGCCACGCCCCGACCGGCCCTATCGCCTGCGCCAGACCGAGGATCGCCTGCGGGAAGTTGGTGAACCGCTTGCCGTACGGATAGACCACCATCGGCACCACCGCGACCGGCGCCAGCGCCAGACACAGCGGGTTGAGCAGCGCCGCCGCGCCCAGGAAGACGACGACGGCGATCAGCGCGCCGGTCCACGCCGAGCGGACCGACACCGCGCCGGTCACCAGCTCACGGCCGGCGGTGCGCGGGTTCCGGGCGTCGATCTCACGGTCGATGATGCGGTTGGCGGCCATCGCGAACGTCCGCAGCCCGACCATCGCCACCGTCACCAGCAGCAGCCGGACCCAGTGGATGTTCCGGTCCCACTCGTACATCGCGGTGAGCGCCGCGATGTAGGCGAAGGGCAGCGCGAAGACCGAGTGCTCGATCATCACCAGGCGCAAGAACGCCGGAACACCCCCACGCCGGTGGGGACCGCTCGCGCTGCCCTCCGCGGCAACAGTCTCGCTGCTCACAGGCCGTACTCCTTCCACCGGCGGTCGACGAGCGCCGCCGTACAGGGGTCCGACTCGACCATGTCCGGCCAGCCGCCGTCACGGGTGTAGCCCTCCTCGGGCCACTTCCGCGTCGCGTCGATCCCCGCCTTGCCGCCCCAGAACTGCTGGTAGGAGGCGTGGTCGAGGTGATCGACGGGGCCTTCGACGACGGTCAGGTCGCGGGCGTAGTCGGTGTTGCCCAGCGCCCGCCAGGAGACCTCGTGGAGGTTGTGGACGTCGCAGTCGGCGTCGACGACGACGATCAGTTTGGTCAGCGACATCATGTGGGCGCCCCAGATGGCGTGCATGACCTTCTGCGCGTGCTTGGGGTACTTCTTGTCGATCGAGACGATCGCGCAGTTGTGGAAGCCGCCGGACTCCGGCAGGTGGTAGTCCACGATGTCCGGAACGATGATCTTCAGCAGCGGGAGGAAGAAACGCTCCGTCGCGCGGCCCAGCGGCCCGTCCTCCGTCGGCGGGCGCCCCACCACGATCGACTGGAGCAGCGGCCGCTTCCGCATCGTCACGCAGTCGATCTTCAGCGCCGGGAACGGCTCCTGCGGCGTGTAGAAGCCGGTGTGATCGCCGAACGGGCCCTCCGGCAGCATCTCGCCGGGCTCCAGCCAGCCCTCGATGACGACCTCCGCCTGCGCCGGGACCTGGAGCGGGACGGTCTTGCAGTCGACCATCTCGATCCGCTTGCCCTGGAGGAACCCGGCGAAGAGGTACTCGTCGATGTCGCCGGGCAGCGGCGCGGTCGACGCGTACGTGACGGCCGGGGGGCAGCCGAAGGCGATGGCGACCGGCAGCTTCTCACCGCGGCGGGCGGCGACCTGGTAGTGGTTGCGGCTGTCCTTGTGGATCTGCCAGTGCATGCCGATGGTGCGCCTGTCGTGGCGCTGGAGGCGGTAGAGCCCGAGGTTGCGGATGCCGGTCTCGGGGTCCTTGGTGTGCGTCAGGCCCAGGTTGAAGAAGGAGCCGCCGTCCTTCGGCCAGGTGAACAGCGCCGGGAGGGCGTCCAGATCGACGTCCTCACCGCGGAGCACGACCTCCTGGACGGGCGCGTCGTCGCCCTTGACCTTCTTCGGCGGCACGTGCGTCATCCCGGCGAGCTTGCCGAACGCCTCCCGCATCCCGACGAAGCCCTGCGGCAGCTCGGGCCGGAGCAGCCCGCCGATCTTGTCGCTGATGTCGCCGTAGGACTTCAGGCCGAGGGCCTTCAGCAGGCGGCGGTCGGTGCCGTAGACGTTCATGGCCAGCGGCATCGCCGCGCCCTTGACGTTCTCGAAGAGGAGCGCGGGTCCGCCCGCCTTCTGCACCCGGTCAACGATCTCGCCGACCTCCAAATGAGGATCGACCTCGGCCTTGATGCGCTTGAGGTCACCCTCCCGGTCGAGCGCCCGCAGGAACGAGCGGAGATCGTCATAAGCCATACGTCCCAGTATCGGGTACGCACTACCCTGGACGGGTCACCGGGCCCCGCGGCGGGCCCGCCGCCGCGTCCGGGGGGCTCTCCGCAATGCTCAGGTATCTGCCGTTCCTTCTGGTCCTGGCCCTGTGGATCTACGCGTTCATCGACTGCGTCAACACCCCGGAATCGCAGATCCGCGGCCTGCCCAAGGTCATCTGGGTGCTCATCATCCTGCTCTTCGGCGAGGTGCTGGTCGGGCCGGTCGCCTGGCTCGTCGCGGGTAAGGTCCGCACGCCCGCGGGCGGCGCGCCGCGCGCCCGCGCCACCTGGGTGGCGCCCGATGACAACCCCGAGTTCCTCCGGTCCCTCAAGGACGAGAACAAGAAGGACGAGGCGCTGCTCAAGGACTGGGAGGCGGACCTGCGCCGCCGCGAGGAGGAGCTGCGCCGCCGCGACGACGGCACGCCGAACGGCCCCGGCCAGAACCCGCCGCCGTCCAAGGACTGACAGTCTGGCGGCATGGACGCCCCCTCCGGGTCCGGCCGCCAGGAATGGGCGCGTGACCGCGACGCGCTGATGCGCGACGGCACGGACGACCGCCCCGCCCCCACCCTGCCCGGCGACCCCCGCCACCTCCAGGAACAGGCCCGCGCGATGCTGGCGACCGCGCTGGCCGAGGCGCGCGCCGGACGCGACGAGGGCGGCGTGCCGATCGGCGCGGCGCTCTACGGGCCCGACGGCGCGCTCTGGGGACGTGGCCGCAACCGCCGCGTCCAGGACGGCGATCCGTCCGCGCACGCCGAGACCGCCGCGTTCCGCGCGGCCGGCCGCCGCCCCGGCTACCGCGGCACCACGATGGTCACCACCCTCTCGCCCTGCTGGTACTGCAGCGGTCTGGTGCGGCAGTTCGGCATCTCCCGGCTCGTCGTCGGCGAGGCCCGCACCTTCCACGGCGGCCACGACTGGCTGGCCCGCCACGGCGTCCGCATCGTGGTCCTCGACGACCCGGAGTGCACCGCGCTGATGCGGGAGTTCACCGAGGAGAACCCGCAGCTGTGGCGGGAGGACATCGGGGGCGGCGGAACGGAGTGAGGCCCGGCGCGGGGCGGGGGCGGGGCGGCGGACGCGGGGTGACGGGCCCGGCGCGGGGCGGGGGCGGGGCGGCGGACGCGGGGTGACGGGCCCGGCGCCCGGCTCAGGCACGGCCCGGCGGAGCGGACCGGCCCCCGGCCCCGCTCGTCCGGGGCCCCGAAACCCGGTGGACCCCGCCCGCCCCGCCGGGCCACCCTGGCGCCATGGATCTTCCCGCCCGGCGCCCCGCCGCCGAGGAGCCGGCCCGGCGCGTCCGGGCCCGGCACACCGCACGCACCGTCACCGTCTACCAGGCGTACACCCCGTCGCTCGGCGGGCCGGCCGCCCGCGACGGGCGGTTCCCGGCGGCCTGGAAGCGGGACCGTATGACGTGGATCAAGCCGTCGTTCCTGTGGATGATGTACCGCTGCGGCTGGGCCACCAAGCCCGGTCAGGAGACGGTGCTCGCCGTCGAGATCGACCGCGCGGGCTTCGACGACGCGCTGCGCACCGCCTGCCTCTCCCACCACGACCCGCGCGTCCACCCCGACCGCGACGCCTGGCGACGGCAGTTGGCGGCGTCCCCGGTGCGGCTCCAGTGGGACCCGGAGCGCGACCTCGCGCTGCGCCCGCTGCCGTACCGCTCCCTCCAGCTGGGGCTCGCCGGGGAGGCGGCCCGGCGCTACGCCGACGAGTGGACGGTCGCCATCACCGACGTCACCCCGCTGGCCCGCGAGATCCACGCCCTGGTGCGCGCGGGCGACACCACTGCCGCCACCGCGCTGCTGCCCGCGGAACCGCCCTACCCGGCTCCGCCGGAGACCCCGGCGCTCTCCCCGGCGTAGCCGGCCGGCCGCCGGGCACAGCGCCGGGTCAGGCGCCGAAGTCCGGGAGCGTCAGGGAGCCGTCCGCCGCCAACGGGAAGCCCGGGTTGTGCGCGATCTCCCAGGGGTGGCCGTCCGGGTCGGTGAAGACACCGGAGTAGAAACCGATCGGGTTGACGGCGGCGGGCTTCGTGACGGTGGCGCCGGCCCGCTCCGCCGTCGCCAGCAGGGCGTCGACCTCGGCGTCGGAGCGGACGTTGTGGGCCAGGGCGATGCCGCCGAAACCGCCCGGCGCGCCGGGTTCGAGCCCGGCGTCCGCCGCCAGCTTCCGGCGGTCCCACAGCACCAGCCCCAGGCCGCCCGCCTGGAAGAAGACCGTCTCCTCGACCTCCTGGCCGCGCCAGCCCAGCGCCTCGTAGAACCGCTTGGCGCGGGCGAGATCGGTGACGCCCAAGGTGATCAGGGTGATGCGCTGTTCCATGCGCTCACCGTAGGCGGCGCGCCCGGCCCGTACGCGACGCTGCGCCGCGTGCCGTCCCGGGAACGCCCGGAGGCGGCCCCGCGAACGGGACCGCCTCCGGTGGTGCGTACGGGTGCGTCAGACGCCGGCGTAGGAGTGCAGGCCGGTGACGAAGATGTTCACGCCGTAGTAGTTGAAGAGGTAGCAGGCGAAGGCGATCAGGCCCAGCCAGGCGGCCTTGCGGCCCTTCCAGCCGGCGGTGGCGCGGGCGTGCAGGTAGCAGGCGTACGCGACCCAGGTGATGAAGGACCAGACCTCCTTGGGGTCCCAGCCCCAGTAGCGGCCCCACGCGGCCTCGGCCCAGATGGCGCCCGCGATGATGGTGAACGTCCACAGCGGGAAGACCGTGGCGTTGACCCGGTAGGCGAACTTGTCGAGCGAGGCGGCGGCGGGCAGCCGGGACAGCACGTCGTTGGTGCCGATGCGGACCCGCAGCCAGAACGTCGGCTCCTGCTTGTCCTTGCCCGAGCGGCGCAGCGTGTCAAGGCGCTCGTGCAGGGCGGCGACCCGGCCGTCGCCGAGCCGCTCCTCGTAGCGGTCGCGGAAGAGGAAGAGGAGCGTGGCGACGGCGCCCATGTAGAGGACGGCGCCGGAGATGATCGCGCAGCTGACGTGGATCCACAGCCAGTACGAGTGGAGCGCCGGGACGAGCTGGTCACTGGCGGTGTAGAGGACGGAGACCGCGAGGCCGAGGGTGAGCAGGACGGAGGTGACCAGCGGCAGGCCGAGCCAGCGGACGCTCTTCTTGAACACCAGCAGGACCAGGTAGACGGTGACCGCGGAGGCGGCGAACGTCGTCGAGAACTCGTACATGTTGCCCCAGGGGGCACGCTCCACGGACAGGGCGCGAGTGACCACGCCGCCGACGTGCAGCGCCCAGGCCAGCACCGTCAGGGAGACGGCGATCCGGCCGTAGAGGTCGCCCTTCTCGGTGCCGCCGGCCGCGCCGGGGCCGTCGGGGACGTCCCGGGAGCCGGGCGCGGAGCGGGTGACGACCGCGGGCCGGTCCAGTACCGCGGTGCCGCCCTTGGCCGCCGCGCGGACGGTGACGGTGGCGGGCTGCTCCACCTCGGCGGTCAGCGCGGCGGCCGTGCGGCCGACCTTGCTGCGGCTGCCGAACACCCACTCGGCCATGTGCGCGAGGAAGGCCAGGGTGTAGACGGCCATCGCGCCGTAGACCAGCAGATTGCTGTTGTGCGCCAGTGTCTCGTTGGCTGCGGCCGCGATGTTCACGCGCGCGCTCCTTCGGAGGGGTCAGCGGGGTCGGCGGAGTCGGTGGGCTGCGCCGGGTCTTCGGGGCCTTCGGGGGACGCCGGGGCCTTGCCCGGGGCCTCGGCCTCGTCCGGGGACGTGCCGGGGGCCGGGGTCCCGGCGGGCGCCTCGCCGGGGGCCGGTGCCGCGCCGTCCGCGGCGGAGCCACCGTCCGGCGCCGCGTCCGGTGCCGCGTCCGGTGCCGCGTCCGGTGCGACCGGTGCGTCCGGGGTCAGCGCGGCGGCGAGGTCGGCGAGTTCCTCCGGGAGCCGGGACGATTCGCTGCGGCCCAGGCCGGCGATCTCGACGACGGTGGTGCCGTCCGGGCCCGGCTCGGCGCGGACCCACACCCGGCGGCGCTGGACGAAGAGCGAGGCCGCCAGGCCCAGCAGCGCCGCGACCGCACCGGTCAGCGCGAGACCGTTGCCCGACTGATGGGTGATCTTGAAGCTGGCCCAGGTCTTGACGCCGGTGAAGGTGATGGAGCCGTCGCCGTTCGGCAGCTTCATCGTCTCGCCCGGCAGCATCATCTGCGCCAGCTTGCGGTTCTTCACCGTGTACTGCTTCAGGTGCTTCTGGTCGAGCTGGTAGACGCTCTGCGAGAGCCCCGAGTCCAGCCCGAGGTCACCGTGGTACGCGGTGAGCGTGAGGACCGGGTAGTCGAGCGCCGGGAACGTCGAGAACATCGAGCCGGAGCCCTTGCCGCCGAAGGTCGGCACGAAGAAGCCCTGGAAGCCCAGCTGGTTGCGCTTGCCGTCCTTGGTCTGCGCGCCGGGCACCTTCACCACACCGGTGGAGGTGAAGTTCTTCGGGTCCTGCGTCAGGAACGGCACCGCGCCGTCGTAGACGACCTTGCCGCGGCCGTCCTTGACCTTCACCTGCGGCGCGTAGCCGTGGCTGAGCAGGTAGACCCGCGAGCCGGCGATGTCCAGCGGCTCGTTGACCTCGATCGAGGTGCGGTGCTCCTTACCGTCCGGGCCGGTGAAGTACGTGACGTTGGCGCGGAACGTGCGCGGCGTGCCGCGCTCGGGACCGGTGCGCTCGTACGTCGCGTCGAAGCTGTTGAGGGTGAAGCCGAACGGCTCCATCGTGTCCGGGTCGAAGAACGGACCGGACTTGATGTCGTCGTACTGCGTGAGGTTGTTGGCGAAGCCGTCGCCCTCGGTGATGAGCTTGCCGCCCTCGGACTTCCACAGACTGCCGACGGCGAACGCCACCAGCATCACGATCAGCGCGACGTGGAAGACGAGGTTGCCCAGCTCCCGCACGTACCCCTTCTCGGACGCCACCGCCGTACCGGCCCGGTGGACGCGGAACCGCCGCTTCTTCAGCAGCCGCCGCGCCGCCTCCAGCACCGCCTCCGGCTCCGCCTGGGTACGCCACGTCGCGTACGCGGGCAGCCGGGTCAGCCGGCGCGGCGCGGCCGGCGGGCGGCCGCGGAGCTGGCCGACGAACTGCCAGGTGCGCGGCACGATGCAGCCGATGAGGGAGATGAACAGCAGCAGGTAGATCGCGGAGAACCACACCGAGCTGTAGACGTGGAACATCCCGAGCTTGTCGTAGACGTCCCCGAGCGTGGGGTGGTCGGCCTTGAAGGCGTCGACCTTGGTCGGGTCGATGGAGGTCTGCGGGATCAGCGAACCCGGAATGGCGCCGATCGAGAGCAGGAAGAGCAGCAGCAGCGCCACCCGCATCGAGGTGAGCTGGCGCCAGAACCACCGCACCCAGCCGATCGGGCCGAGCGCGGGGAAACTGATCTCCTCCTTGGGGGCGGTGGAGAGCCGCGAGCCGGCCGCGCCGAGGTCGGAGCCCGCGTCGCCGTCGCGCGGGGCGCCGGACTCCGCGTCGCGAGAGGTGTCGGTCGTGGTGGACATCGGTTCAGATCCCAACGGTGGAGCTTTGCGTCCAGCTCTGCAGCCCGGACATCATTCCGTCCCAGACGCCGGTGACCAGGAGGACGCCGAGCGCGACCATCATGCCGCCGCCGATCCGCATCACCCAGACGTAGTGGCGCTTGACCCAGCCGAACGCGCCGAGCATCCGGCGGAACGCCAGCGCCACGGCGATGAACGGCAGGCCCAGACCCAGGCAGTACGCGACGGTGAGCAGCGCGCCGCGCGGGGCGCTCGCCTGGTTGAGGGCGAGGGTGTTGACGGCGGTGAGGGTGGGGCCCAGGCACGGCGTCCAGCCGACGCCGAAGAGCGCGCCCAGCAGCGGCGCGCCGGCCAGCCCCATCGCGGGTTTCTTGTGGAAGCGCACCTCGCGCTGGCCGAACCGCTTGAGGACACCGGCGAAGGCCAGCCCGAGCAGGATCATCAGGGCGCCGAGCACCCGGGAGATGATCTCCTTGTTCTCCTGGAGCCGCTGCCCGAAGAAGCCGAAGAGCGCGCCGCCGGAGACGAAGACGGCGGTGAAGCCGAGGACGAAGAGGAGCGCCCCGGCGAACATCCGGCCGCGCTTGGCCTCCGCGAGGTCGGTGCCGGTGACGCCCGTGACGTACGACATGTAGCCCGGTACGAGCGGCAGGACGCAGGGCGAGAAGAAGGAGACCAGCCCGCCGAGGAGGGCGAGGGGCACCGCCGCCAGCAGGGCGCCGGTCATGACGGTGTCGTTGTACACGGCTGCGGCGAGCGTGGTCACGCGATCACTTCTCGGCGATCAGCGGCTTGAGCATCGCGCGCAGGTCGTCCTCGGCGAGCGGGCCGAGGGAGCGTGCGGCGATCTTCCCGTGCCGGTCGATGGCGATGGTCGACGGGATGGACTGCGGGTTGAGGCTGCCCTTGGGGAAGCGGAGCATCAGCTTGCCGGCCGGGTCGAAGAGGCTCGGGTACGGCATCTTGTGCTGGTCCTCGAAGCTGGTCGCCTGCGTCTTGTTGTCGCGGGTGTTGATCCCGACGAACTGGACGCCCTGCTTCTCGGTGTCCTTGGCGACCTTCGCGAAGTTCGGCGCCTCCGCGATGCACGGCCCGCACCACGATCCCCAGACGTTGAGGACGACGACCTTGCCCTTGTAGTCGGCGAGGTCGAGGTGTCCGCCGGTGGTCGTCTCGCCCGCGATGTCCGGCGCCTGCTGCCGGTCGGCCGCGGCGACCCTGGCGACGCCGTTCTTGCCCTGGACGAACCGGGTCTGCGAGGAGCCGCCGGAGGTGCCCTCGCCGCAGGCGCTCAGCGTCAGCGACGCGAGTACCGTCCCCGCGGCGAGCAGGGTGAGGCGACGGCGGCCGGTGAGGCGGCGGGGGACGCGGCAGGCACTCATGTGAAAAGTTTCGCATGGGCGGATTCCGGATCTTTGGCGCCCCCCTCACCGGGCGGTTCCCGCCACGAAACGGCATGTCACGGCCGTGCGCTGCCGTCGGACAGGCCGCGCACGGGGGCGCGTCAGGCCGCGCCGAGGTAGCTCTTCCACCCGCCGGCGGGCTGCTGGCCGACCTGGAGCGACTGGAGCTTGGCGAGGACCGCGGGGTCCTGCGCGTCGAGCCAGTCGGTGAACTGCCGGAAGGAGACCATCCGGACATCCTTGTTCTGCTCGTTGGCGATGTGCTTGAGCGCCTCCTCGACGGCGTCCATGTAGATGCCGCCGTTCCACTCCTCGAAGTGGTTGCCGATGAAGAACGGCGCCCGGTTGGTCTCGTACGCCCGCTGGAAGCCGGAGATGTACGAGTCGGTGGCCTGGCGGCGCCAGCCGGGGTAGTTGGCGGACGGGGCGCGGGTGGAGTTCTTCGACTGGTTGGCGAGGATGTTGTAGTCCATCGACAGCACCTCGAAGGTGTGGCCGGGGAACGGGATCTGCTGGAGCGGGAAGTCCCAGATGTTCCCCTTCTTACGGGGCCACATCTGAAGGCCGCCGGGCGAGCTGGCGTCGTAGCGCCAGCCGAGCTTCTCGGCGGTGGGCAGCAGGTTCTCCTGCCCCAGGAGGCAGGGGGTGCGGCCGCCGATCAGCTCCTTGCGGTAGTCGAAGGGCAGCGGTTCCAGGTCCGTGAAGCCGGTGTTGGTCCGCCACTTGGTGACGAAGTCCACGGCCTGGTCGATCTCGGAGCTCCACTGGTCGGGCGTCCAGTTCTTGACCGTGCCGGAGCCGGCGCAGAAGTGGCCGTTGAAGTGGGTGCCGATCTCGTGGCCGTCGAGCCACGCCTGACGGACGTTCCTGAGGGTGGCCTTGATGTGCTCGTCGGTGAGGTAGCCGATGTCGGAGGCGCCGGGCGCGTTGTTGGGCGGGAGGTAGAGGTGCTTCTTGCTCTCCGGCAGCAGGTACAGGCCGGAGAGGAAGAAGGTCATGGCGGCGCCGTGGTCCCGGGCGAGTTGCAGGAAGCGGGGGAAGAGGCCGTTGCCGACCTCGCCCGCACCGTCCCAGGAGAAGATCACGAACTGTGGTGGTGTCTGGCCCGGCTCCAGCCGTTCGGGCTTCCCGGGCTGGTGGGGCTGGCGTCCGTAGTCGGCGGTCGAGCCGTCGCCGATGAGCTTGGGCCGTGCCTGGATCGCGTTCTTGACCCGTTGTTTGTCCGAGGCGGTGTCCGAACCGGTCGAGCAGCCGGCGACGCCCAGCGCCGCGGCCGCCCCGATACCCATTCCCAGCAGGTTCCGCCGACTGATTGCGCGCATAGCGTCGTCCCCATCCGTGCTCGCCGATTTCAATATCCATATAAATGGACAATCGGTTAGATGGCTTGGCGAACAAGGAGGTTCCGCGCTATTCAGTTAATTCTTATGACTTTTCCCGCTTCCAGCGAGTCAGCCTTGACAAGCCGTCAGCCCACCGGCTCCCCGGACGACGAAGGGGCGGCCCACGACCGGGCCGCCCCTGGGACACACCACGCTCACCTCACGCGCCGAACGCCTTCGCCTTCCCCTTCACCGGCTTGGCACCCGCCAGCAGATGAGACGGGACGAGATCCCTCGCCGGTTCGCTGTAACCCACGGAAACAATCTTGTCGCCCTGGAACGTGAACGACGTCAGGGACGCCAGCGTGCACTGCCGCCGCCGCGGGTCGTGCCACAGCCGCCGCCGCTCCGCGAAGCTCCGCACGATCCAGATCGGCAGCTGATGGCTGACCGCCACCGCCTCGTGCCCGCGCGCCGCGTCCCGCGCCGCACCCAGCGCCGCCATCATCCGCACGACCTGCTCGATGTACGGCTCGCCCCAGGACGGACGGAACGGGTTCGTCAGGTACTTCCAGTTGCCCGGCTTCTTCAGCGCGCCGTCGCCGACCCCGAACGTCTTCCCCTCGAAGACGTTCGCCGCCTCGATCAGCCGCTCGTCGGTCGCCGTCGTGAGCCCCAGCGCCGCCGAGATCGGCGCCGCCGTCTCCTGCGCCCGCTCCAGCGGCGAGGCCACGACATGCGTGATGTCGCGGTCCGCGAGGTGCTCGGCGACCCGGTCGGCCATCTTCCGGCCCAGATCCGAGAGGTGGTACCCGGGGCGGCGCCCGTAGAGGACACCCTCCGGGTTGTGCACCTCGCCGTGCCGCATCAGATGCACCACGGTGAAGTCTTCGCTGCTCATGTCACCCATTCATTCAGTCGTCGGTCCGTAGGGCCGTGGGGGGCGTGGGGCCGTGGAAGCACAGTCCTGCCCGGGGCGCGCGGCCGGCCGGTACGCGCCGGGCGGCCGCGCTCCGGCTCAGGCCCTCGCCTCGGCCGCCGCCCGCGCGGCGGCGGGCAGCGCGGCGGCGATCCGCTCCACCGCCGCGGCGTCGTGCGCGGTCGACACGAACCACGACTCGAACGCGGACGGCGGGAGGTAGACGCCCTGGGAGAGCATCGAGTGGAAGAACGCGGTGAAGCGGAACGACTCCTGCGCCTTCGCCGCCTCGTAATCCGTCACCTCGGCGTCCGTGAAGAACACCGAGAACATGTTGCCCGCCACCGAGACGCGGTGGGCCACGCCCTCCTTGGTCAGCGCCGCACCGACCAGCGCCCGCACCTCGGCGGAGACCGCGTCGACCTTCGCGTACGCCGCGTCGTCCAGCAGCCGCAGCTGCGCGACGCCCGCCGCGGTCGCGACCGGGTTCCCGGACAGGGTGCCCGCCTGGTAGACGGGGCCGGCCGGCGCCAGATGCGCCATCACATCGGCGCGCCCGCCGAACGCCGCCGCCGGGAAGCCGCCGCCCATCACCTTGCCGAACGTCATCAGGTCCGGGGTGACGCCGTCGATGCCGTACCAACCGGCCTTCGAGACACGGAAGCCCGTCATCACCTCGTCGGAGATGTACAGCGCGCCGTTGGCCGCGCAGAGGTCCTTCAGCCCCTGGTTGAAGCCGGGCAGCGGCGGGACGACGCCCATGTTGCCCGCCGACGCCTCGGTGATCACACACGCGATCTCGCCCGGGTACGCCGCGAACGCCGCCCGGACCGCCTCGATGTCGTTGTACGGCAGCACGAGCGTGTCGCCCGCCTGCGCGCCCGTCACGCCCGGGGTGTCCGGCAGCCCGAAGGTCGCCACACCCGAACCGGCCGCGGCCAGCAGCGCGTCCACGTGCCCGTGGTAGCAGCCGGCGAACTTCACGACCTTGGCCCGGCCGGTGAAACCGCGCGCCAGCCGGATCGCGGACATCGTCGCCTCGGTGCCGGACGACACCAGCCGCACCTGCTCGACCGGCGCGATCCGCGCGACGATCTCCTCCGCCAGCTCCACCTCGCCCGCACCGGGCGTCCCGAACGACGTACCGCGCGCGACCGCCTCCTGGACCGCCGCGACCACCTCGGGATGGGAATGTCCGAGGATCATCGGTCCCCACGAGCACACGAGGTCGACGTACTCCCGGCCATCGGCGTCCGTCAGGTACGGACCGGTGCCGGACACCATGAACCGGGGCGTACCGCCCACGGCCCGGAAGGCCCGCACCGGCGAATTCACGCCACCGGGCGTCACCTGGGACGCCCGGTCGAACAGCGACTGCGAAACAGGGGCTTCATAAGGAAAAGTCACAGCGATCCTGACCTGCATATACGGAGGAAGGGCGGCGCCACACGGACACGGCCCGGCTGACAACGGTGCGGGAAACCCTGGCGCACGACCGGCCCGGCCCACGCCGTTCCTTCTCGGTCCTCTGGATTCCTCCCGCTCTCGGCCGGGCGTCAGCCCCCGCGCGTCTGCGAAACTGGGGCATCGTACGAAGGGGTCACGCCACCCATGGTCTCAGAGGCGCCCGGGGGCGTGCGGCGGGGCGGTTTCACGCGCCGGTGACGGGGGAGATTCTGAGACGATGATCGGGTTGCGTGGCTGAGGCTGCGAGTGGTCGGGTGGGAGATATGCATCGCGGTGGCGGACTGGGCGAAGGGACCGAGGACCGGGGCCCGGAACGCGCCCAGCGCGGCCGCCACCGGCGCGACGGGATCAAGGGTGGGCACAGCAGAGGCGGCCGCATGGGGGTGACGTACAAGTACTTCGGCGCGCCGAACGGCGCCACCGCCGCCCGTGTGCCGATCTCGATGCGTCCCGAGGAACTCGGCGGTGACGAGCTGGGCATGGGCGGCATGTTCACCAAGATCAAGCCGGAGACCATGGCCGCCATGGTGCTCACCGGCATCGAAGGCGTCCCGCTCCACAAGGTCCCGCCGCTCGAACTCGTCGTCCTGCACCCCGACTACGCGGTGGTCAAGCTGCCGATGACGGTCGTCGACCCGCTGCGCGGCATCGGCGAGGAGTCCGTCGGCGCCGCCGCGTTCATATGGTCCACCGTCCCCGACCGCGGCGGCCCGCGCGACGCCTACACCGTCTACCAGCTGCTGCACGAGTGGCAGGACTTCAGCCACCGGCTCCACGAGGCGGGTCACCAGGCGTACTGCCTGGTGTGGCCGTAGCCGTGGCGCCCGAGGGGCCGGCCGGCGGGACTTCCCCGACGGCCGCGGAATCCCCGCTCGGCACCGACGCCTGGGAGACCGTCGAGGCGCTGGTGGCCTGGCTCGACCGGGAGAGCGCCCTGCCGCCCGAGCAGGAGCGGCTGCTGCGGGTGCTGAAGCTCTCCGAGGAGGCGGGCGAAGTGGCCCAGGCCGTCATCGGCACACTGGGACAGAACCCCCGCAAGGGCCACAGCCACACCTGGGAGGACGTGCAGCAAGAGCTGTGCGACGTCGTGGTGACCGCGCTGGTCGCCCTCACGACCCTCACCCCGCGGGCCCGCGAGGTCTTCGACGGGCATCTGACCGCTCTCGCGGCGCGCCTGCCCCGGGGCTGATCCGGGCGGGTGGCACCACCGTGCGACGTACGGCCGTTCAGACGCCCGGTGCGGTGTCCATCCCGTCGGGGCGGGCGGCGGTGAGGTAGCGCTGCACCACAGGGGCCAGCCAGGCCACGATCTCGTCCCGTCCGAGGTCCACGGCGGGCGGCAGGCGCAGGACGTAGCGGCACAGCGCCATGCCCAGGATCTGCGAGGCCACGAGCGCGGCACGGCGCGGCGCCTCCTCGGGTGCCGGGCAGACCCGTGCGATCACCGGCCCCATCTGGTCGCGGAACACCCCGCGCATCCGCTCCGCGCCCGCCTCGTTCGTCACACCGACGCGGAGCATGCCGGTCAGCGTCTCGTCGCACTCCCAGCGCTCCAGGAAGTGGCGGACCAGGCGCGCGCCCATCTCCTCCCGGGGCACGGCCGCCAGCTGCTCCGCGCGCAGATCGATCGCGGACGCGGCGGCGAACAGGCCCTCCTTGTTGCCGTAGTACCGCATCACCATCGACGGATCGATGCCGGCGTCACGCGCGATGGCGCGGATCGTGGCGCGCTCGTAGCCGTCGGCGGCGAAGCGTTCGCGGGCGGCGGTCAGGATCGCGGCCCGGGTGGCGTCGGAGCGGCGGGGGCGGGCGCCGGAGACCACGGTGGCGGCGTTGACGTCCGCCGCCACGGCGTCGGGGGAGGGTACGGAAGCTGCGCGCTCGGCCATGCCCACAACTGTATGCCCACAGACGTGGGCCCCGGCAGCTCCGCGACCCGGCCGGAACAGAAGCACACCCGCCCTGACCTGCGACGGGACGGAGCGCACGGACCCACCCGCATCCCTTTGCCCACAACCGTTGACTCGGCGGCCGTGGCGGACGTACGCTTGCCAACAAGCGTTGACCAACAAGTGTTGGCAATGATGTCGGAGCGCCACCGCCGGTCGGCCGCGTAGGTCACCTAGGAGGCGTCCCGCACCGCCAGCAGCACGTCGGTCGCATCAGGTTGGGCAGTACGTGTGGCACGGGGAGGCGGCCATGAACGGCATGCACGACACATCCGGTACGGGGTCGGGCGCGGAGCGCGCGGACGTGCTGAGAGACGCGGCGGACCCCGCGGTCGCCCAGGCACCGGCGGGTGCCCGTGGCCGGGCCGGCGCGGAGAGGCCGGACGTCGCGGGCGAGCCACCGCACCCGGCGGCGCGGGGCGGTGCGGCCGGGCGGGAAGCGGTCGGGGCCGAGGGGGAGAAGGGGGCGGGAGACGCGGTGCAGCAGGGGAACACCGCGCCCTCCGGTCCCGGATCCGCCGACGTCCCGGCCGAGGTGCTGGTCGTCGGGGCAGGGCCGACGGGGCTGCTGCTGGCGGGGGACCTCGCCGAGGCGGGGGTGCGGGTGACGCTCCTGGAGCGCCGCCCGGAGACCGTCAGCAACCTCACCCGTGCCCTGGTGGTCCATGCCCGCACCCTGGAGCAGCTCGACGCCCGCGGTCTCGCGGACGCGCTCGTCGCCGCCGGCCATCCGCTGCGGCAGCTGCGGCTCTTCGGCGGCGTCACCGTCAACGCGAGCCGGTTGCGGTCACGCTTCCCCTTCGTCCTCGCCATCCCGCAGTACGAGGTGGAGCGGCTGCTGATCCGGCGCGCCCGTGAGGCGGGGGTCACCTTCCGGTACGACTCCGCGGTGGAGGACGTCCGGCAGGACTCGTCCGGGGTGACGGTCCGCGTCCGCGACGCCGCGGGGATACACCGCCTCCGCGCCGCCTACCTCGTCGGCACGGACGGGGTCCACAGCACGGTCCGCACCGCGCTCGGGGTGCCGTTCCCCGGCCGCTCCGTGCTCAACTCCCTGATCCTCGCCGATGTGCGGCTGGCGCAGCCCCCGCCGCACCCGTTCACCCTCAAGGCCACCCGCGACGCCGTCGCCCTCATCGGTTCGTTCGGCGACGGCTGGTACCGCGTCACGGGCTGGAGCCCCCACCACCAGCCCGCCGAGGACACGCCCGCCGACCTGGACGAGGTCCGCACCCTCACCCGGCTCGCCTTCGGCACCGATTACGGCATGCACGACGCCCGCTGGATCTCCCGTATCCACAGCGATGAGCGGCAGGTCCCCTCCTACCGCATCGGCCGGGCGTTCCTCGCGGGCGACGCCGCGCACGTCCACTCCCCCGCGGGCGGTCAGGGCATGAACACCGGTCTCCAGGACGCCGCCAACCTCAGCTGGAAGCTCGCCTCCGTCCTCCACGGCCACGCCCCGGACTCCCTGCTGGACAGCTACCAGGCCGAGCGGCACCCGGTCGGCGCGGCGGTGCTGCGCACCAGCGGCGCCCTGCTCCGCCTCGCTCAGCTGCACACCCCGCCGCAGCGCGCCGCGCGGGCGGCTGTGGCGCAGTTCGTCAACCACGTCCCGCCGCTCGCCCGGGGCGCCGTCCGCCAGCTCTCCGGTCTCGCCCTCTCCTATCCGGCGCCCCGCAGAGCCCACCCGCTGACCGGCCGCCGCGCCCCCGATCTCCACCTGGCCGACGGCGACCGCCTCTACGCCCTGTTGCGCCGCGGCACCTTCGTCCTCATCACCCCGCCCGACGAAACGCCGGACGCCCCGAGCGACCGTCTGACCACCACTTCCTGGCGCAGCGACCGCCGCACCGCCCTGCTCGTCCGCCCCGACGGCTACATAGCCTGGGCCGACGACGCGACCGACCCGGCGACCCGCGCCCCGGCCCTCCGGGACGCGCTCCGACGCTGGACGGGAGCGCCCCTCCCCACCGACGACCGGCCCTCCGCCCAAGCCACCGATCGCACCGCTCGCCACGCCCCCGGGCCGGCTGCGGCCTGATCGTCCGGGTGGGGCAAGCGGCCGTGGAGTCCGTTTCCGGGTCGGGCCTCTCCTCCGGCCGCCGCCCTCCGCGAGAGCCTGGGGGTTGCCTCGGTGCGGTGCGGCGGCCTCGGATCAGGCACCGCCTCGGCCCGGCCGGTGCAGGTCGCCGACCGGTGGCCGCCGCTCGCCGGCCCCGGCTATCGGGTTACCGACCGCCATGCCCTGCCCCGGACCGCCGGGCAACGGCCGCCGAACACCGGCCGCCGACCCCGGAAAACGCCACACCGAAAGGAGATGCCAGACGGTACGGCCCACACGGCCCCTTCTCCCCCCCTTCCTCGCCCCGCCTCTTTCCTTCCCTCCCCTCTCCTCCGGTCGGCGTCGCTTCCCGGCGTCCATCACTCGCCCGAGCGGCGTGGAAAGGCGGTGCTTCTACGCTGGGGCGCATGGTGATCGCCCGTTCCGTCTTGCTGTTCGTTCTTGCCGCGCTCTTCGAGATCGGCGGGGCGTGGCTCGTCTGGCAAGGCGTGCGGGAGCACAAAGGCTGGCTGTGGATCGGTGCGGGCGTCATCGCGCTGGGCGTCTACGGCTTCGCCGCGACGTTGCAGCCGGATGCCGAGTTCGGGCGCATTCTGGCCGCGTACGGCGGGGTATTCGTCGCGGGCTCCCTCGCCTGGGGCATGGCCGCCGACGGCTACCGGCCCGACCGCTGGGACATCACCGGCGCCCTCATCTGCCTGGCCGGCATGGCCGTGATCATGTACGCCCCCCGAAACCGCTGACCCCTCCGGGACCGACGTGACAACCCGGGCCCCAACCCCAGCCAACCCCGACCGCCCGCCCCCACACCTCCCATGGGCCCCTCAAGCGGCCAGGTGCCGCCCTCCCCCCCCCGCTGCTCCCGCTGCCGCTCGCCGCACCGCGTTTCGTCCAAGATCGTGCCGCCTATCCTGGGTGGCGCACCGGGCGCCCGTCGTCGCGGCGGGTGTCTCCGCCCCGTCCCGAGGAGAGCGCATGACCGCCGAGGAGCGCACCGCAGGCGTCCGTACCGCCGTCGTCACCGGAGCCAGCAGCGGTATCGGCGCCGCCACCGCGCGGCAGCTGGCCGACGCCGGGTACCGCGTCGTGCTCACCGCGCGCCGCCGGGACCGTATCGAGAAGCTGGCCGCCACGCTCCCGGACGCCGAGGCATACGTGCTCGACGTCACCGACCGGGCGGCCGTCGACGCGTTCGCCGCCTCCCTCGGCCGCTGCGACGTGCTCGTCAACAATGCCGGGGGCGCCCTCGGCGCCGACCCGGTGGCCACCGGTGATCCGGCGGACTGGCGTGCCATGTACGAGGTCAACGTCCTCGGCACGCTCCACATCACTCAGGCGCTGCTGCCCGCGCTGACCGCGTCCGGTGACGGCACCGTCGTGGTCGTCTCCTCCACCGCCGGGCACGGCACGTACGAGGGCGGCGGCGGGTACGTCGCCGCCAAGCACGGTGAGCACGTCCTCGCCGAGACGCTCCGGCTGGAGCTGTGCGGGCAGCCCGTCCGCGTCATCGAGATCGCACCCGGCATGGTGAAGACGGAGGAGTTCGCGACCACCCGCTTCCGGGGCGACACCGCGAAGGCGGCGAAGGTGTACGAGGGAGTGGCCGAGCCGCTCGACGCCGATGACGTCGCCGCCACGATCACCTGGGCCGTCACCCGCCCGTCCCACGTCAACATCGATCTGCTGGTGGTCCGGCCGCGCGCCCAGGCGTCCAACTCCAAGGTCCACCGCACCTCCTGAGACCGGCGCGCCGGGGCACCCGGGACGCCGTCGGGCGGCGTTCCGGAGGGCGCTGCGGGGCGGCGCGGCGACCGCTCACCGCGCCCACACATCCCGCCCACAGAAAGATCACCATGAAGATCAACATCGGGCCCTGGTGGGCCACATGGAATCCGCGTCGCGGGGAACGGGGAGAAGGGTGAGTACCTTCCGTAACCCTCTCCCCCGTATCCGCCGTTCCGGCCGCGCCCTCAAGCGCGCCGCCGTACTGACCGTCGCCGCAGGCGCGCTGACCGCCGGTGTCTCCGCCGGTCCGGCCTTCGCCGCCATGGGCGACAACGTCGTGGACGGCCCGGCCGCCTGCGCGTTCTACGAAGGCCGGCAGACCACCTCCTTCGGCGACCAGGGCGACCGCGTGTCGCAGATCCAGTGCCTGCTGGCCAACCGCAAGTACCTGGGCTGGAACCGTCTCAGCGGCACCTTCGACGCCCCCACCCTCGTGGCCATCGTCAACTTCCAGCGGAACTACGGTCTGGTGCCGGACGGCGCCGTGACCCCCGAGACCTGGAACGCGCTGTACCACGCCGGTACCGTCGCCGCCTGATTCCTTCCCGCCCCACCCGTAAGGGCCGTCTCCGGGCGGCCCTTACGGCTGTCCGGGGCCGGTCAGTCCAGCCCGATGCCGATCAGCGCGAGGGTGATGTTGTCCGGTCCGCCCGCCTCGATGGCGGCCTTCCACAGCGTGAACGCGGCCTTGCTGTTGTCGTTCGCGTACCGGCACAGCACGTCGTCGATCTCGTCCTCCGGTACGGGGTCGGTGAGGCCGTCGGTGCAGATCAGGTACCGCGCGTCGGGGGTGTGCGGGACGGTCGCGACATGCGGGACGACGGGGGTGAAGCGCAGTCCGCCGCCCAGCGACTGGGTGAGGAGCGAGGTGGTACGGCGGCCCTGGGAGAGCGGCGGGTTGTCGTCGGTGCTGAGCCGCCGCAGCCCGTCCGGTCCGGCGGCGAGCACCCGGCTGTCGCCGACATTGAAGGCGAGGACGGAGTCGGCCAGGGCGACCACACCGGCGACGGTGGTGCCCATGGTGGCCAGGGCGCGGTTGCGGTCGGCGGCGTCGTAGACCGCGCGGTTGCAGACGTCCAGCGCATCACGCAGCGCCTCCTCCGAGTCCAATGAGGCGCTGGACATGGAGAGTTGACGTACAGTCAGCTCGCTGGCGACCTCTCCGCCGGGCTGGCCGCCGATACCGTCGGCGACCGCCACGACCAGGGGGTGGCCGAGCGGGAAGACGAGGGTCTGGGGGTTCTCGGTGACGGTTCCGCAGAGCGTCCAGGGGCCGGCCACCAGACTGTCCTCGTTCTGCTCGCGGACCAGCCCCGTGTGGCTCAGCGCGGTCACGGTGACGTACCGCATCGGCACACTCCCCGCCGCCCGCCCCGACCGGGCCGCCTCGGCATCGCTGCTACCCCGAGACGCGCCTGCCGCACGCCTCCCCTCCATTGTGTGCCCGGGACCGGCGCCCGCGCCCGGCGAGCGAAGGGGGGCGGAGGCGGAGGCCGGTACGGGACGAGGCGAGGACGGGGAGCGGAGGCCGGTACGGGACGAGGCGAGGACGGGGAGCGGAGGCCGGTACGGGACGAGGCGAGGACGGGGAGCGGAGGCCGGTACGGGACGCGACGGGGCGCCGGGAAGGCCGACGGGGCCGGGGAACCGAATTCAGCGCATCGACTTCAGCACGTCAGCGTTCCGGCGTACGAACACCTCGCCCGACATCCCGCCGGAATTCAAACAAATCCAGCCTCCGATGTCTCGGAAGCCCGGAACTTCAGCACTTCGACACTTCGGCACTTCGGCACTTCGGCACTTCGGCCACACAAACTTCGCCCCACGGAGAATCCCCCGAAGAACTCTCCCGATAATTCCGAGAAAAAATCCACGGAAAAATTCAGCGCGCCGAATAATTCAACGGGCCGAGCACGGCACCGGCGCCACCGGCGGAACGGGGTCGAGGAAGAAGCGCCCGTCGCTCTTTTCCACATCCCAGGTCATGCAGAGATGCGGCGCGTGCAGTTGTACCTGCTTTTCATTCGGGTGGGAAACGGTGATCTCCGGGGATTCCCCGGAATCCTTCACCTTGCCGACCAGTGTTTTGGCGTAGGCGTCGGCGCCGTCACCGTCGAGGTAACGGGCGAGGTTCTCCGCGTCACCTTTCCGCAGATCTTCCTCCACACCGGAGGCGAGTTTCTGCGGTGAGGGCGCTCCCGGGTCGGGCTCCCGTGCGATGCCGACGACCACCACGGCGATCCACCCCGCGAACACGGCGAGACCGAGCGGGAGAAGGAGGCGGCTGCTTTTTCGCCTGACCTCCCGGGGCTGCGTCGTCGGCGTCGCACTCCTCCGCGCTGTCGGCATCCGCCCTCCTCGTTCCACCTGCTCCGTGCACCTGGCGGCGAGTGGGCGGGAATCACCCCGTAAGGGTGCGGCCCACCCACCGCCAGGCAAGAGTACCGGATCATATTCCGGTCAAGAGCACCGGATCATTTGTGGATCGTGATGCACGCCTTGGTGCCCGGGTACTTGCTCCAGTATCCGCACATCCGGGTGTTGTTGGGGAAGCTCTTGTTGATGGTTTTGCTGACCTTCTTGTTCTCGACGCGCCGGGCGCTGACGGTCTTACCCGTCCACTTCCATTTCCCCGCGGTGATGACCGGCTTGTCCTTCCAGGCGCGGTTGTTCGACTGCTTGTCGAGGGTGAATTTGTTGACCTTGAGTTTGGTCCCCTTGACGTTGAGGCAGACGGAGCCCGAGCCGTCGGTGGAACCGGGGTTCCCGGTGCACCCCTCCGCCGAAGCGGCGGCCGGCGAGGCCGCCAGCGCAAGCAGCGACACACAGCCCGCCAAGGCGCTCGCCGCGAATCGCGTACGCCGCATTCGGTCTGTCATAACTTCTCCCCTGTGTATGGCGATTCGGCATGTGCGGGCAGCGCAACGCCCCGTCAGCCGTACCGAATCCCCGATGAACTGACGTGACATCACCCGCTCCCCCTTCTTACTACAGACATGTAGTAGAACGCCTCCCCGGGGGAGCCCGCCCGGGGAGCGGCGAGGGCCGCGTCGCTCCCGCGGGGCCCGCTTCTGGGCCGGACATCGGGCCGGTCCCGGCGTGTCCGGCCTGCGCGGGCGCCGTTGGACAGGCCATGACCCAGGACGATGTGGTGCGCGGCGGCCGTCCGACCGGGCACCTTCCGGTGCGGCGACTCTTCCGGGCATGGGCGGGGCTGCTCAAGGTGGACTCGTTGAGCATCTTCGCCGCGCCGGTGGCCGTCGGGCTTTCCGCCGTGCCCCGTACCGCGTGGGCCGCACCCGGCAGCGCGCCCCTGGCAGGTGCCGAACTCGCGGCCGCTGCCTGCCTCTTCGTGGCGACCGTCGTCCTGGACGACCTGCACGGGCACCGTGACGGCAGTGACGCCGCCAACTACGGGGGCCCGCACGATTTCCGGGATCCGACGCGCAAGCCCCTGCTGTCCGGACTGATCTCACCGCGGCAGGCGGCCCGGTGCGCGTACACCGCCTGGCTCGCCGGTGCGCTGCTGTGGTGCGGTGTGCTGGCGGCGGCGGCCTGCCGACCGGTGGCCGTGGTCGCGCTGCTCGCCGCGCTGACCTGCTGCGCCCCGCAGTACTCCTGGGGGCTCCGGCTGAGCTACCACGGTTGGGGGGAAGCCCTGCTCGTCTACTTCTCGGTGGCGCTGGTCCTGGCCCCGGCGTGGCTCGGGGGCGCGCCGGACGCCTGCCGGATGCCGTCCGCGAACCTGCTGGCCCAGGCGTTCCTGGTGGGGGTCTGGCACGTCACCTTGAGCTCGTACGCCAACTCGGCCGACGTCGTCGGCGACCGGGCCGGCGGCCGGGCGACCGCGGCCACCGCGCTCGGACCGCGCGGCAACCGCGGCTATCTGGCCGCCCTCGCCACATCGGACCTGCTCCTGACCCTCACCGTGATCGGCACGTCCCCGGCGCCGTGGTGGTCGGCCGCCGTACTGACACCGCTGGCCGCGGTGCGGACCGCCGCGGCCCGCTCGTACCGCACGACCCGCGACGCCCGCACCGCGCACCGCCACTTCTGGCACCTGTACCGCCTGGGCTGGCCCGTCCTCGCGGTACTCAACATCAGCACCGGCTGACCGGGGCGGACGCGAGCCGCCCCGTCTCCCACCACCCGGGCGACCGGGCAGCCTGCTCCTCACCCCTTGACGCAGACAACCTGCTTCAGCTTCGCGACCACCTGCACCAGATCCCGCTGCTGCTCGATGACCTTGCCGATCGGCTTGTACGCGCCCGGGATCTCGTCCACCACACCGGAGTCCTTACGGCACTCCACACCCGCGGTCTGCTCCTCCAGGTCCTTCGTCGAGAAGCGCTTCTTCGCGGCGTTCCGGCTCATCTTCCGGCCGGCGCCGTGCGAGGCGGAGTTGAAGGACTTCTCGTTGCCCAGACCACGGACGATGTACGACTCGGTGCCCATCGAGCCGGGGATGATGCCGTACTCGCCGCTGCCCGCGCGGATGGCGCCCTTACGGGTCACCAGCAGGTCCAGGCCCTCGTACCGCTCCTCGCTGACGTAGTTGTGGTGGCAGCAACACTGCTAACTTCATATGAGGCTCGAACAGATGAGCCTCGCCGTACGAAGTGGAATCGATCTTGACGTTGGCAGCGGAACAACCGAAGAGGAAACTCAGCGCGGCAGAGGTGGAACAGCTGGTCAGCCGCCTACGCGGGGCTCCGGACAACGCCCCGGGCCTGGAGGAGGCCAAGGCCCTCCGGGCCGATGGTTGGCGCCTGGTGGTGGCGTACTGCCGGATATCCGACGACGCCCACAAGCGCGACGGTCACGGCGTGGAGGACCAGACGCGGCACTGCGGCCGGATCGCCTCGGGAATCCGGGCCGTGGTCGTCCACCACTACATCGACAACGACAAGTCGGCGTCCAAGGCGGACGTGGTCCGAGCCGACTTCGACAGCATGATCGACGCGCTGGAACGTGGCACCACGGAGAACGGCTTTCCCGTAGACGGCGTGGTGTGCGTAGCCGACGACCGTCTGTACCGGGGCGCCTACGCCTACGAGCGGTTCGTGGACTCGTTCACCGCGCACCCCGGCAGGGTCTACGCGGACGACACCGGACGCCACGACCTCTACGGAGACGGAGCGGAGTACCGGGGACTTCTCGGCGTCGCGGCGTCCCGCTCGGAGACGAAAAAGAAGAAGCGAAGGGCACGCCTCAACCATCTCGCCCGTGCGGAGCGCGGTGAGCCGGTATCGGGGCGCCGCCCCTTCGGCTGGAACGCGGACAAGCTCACGCTGCGCCCGGACGAGGCGAGGGTTGTCCGCCAGGGGGTCAAGGACCTGCTGGCAGGAAAGAGCATCACCACGGTGACGTGGAACTTCGTCGGCTCCGGTGTCACGACCACAATGGGCAACAGCTGGCAGCTCCAGACCGTCAAGCAGATCCTGCGCAACCCTCGCATCTGCGGCTACCGGAAGCTGAACGGCGAGCTGGTGACCGACTCCGAGGGCAACCCCGTCGTCGGTAAGTGGGAGCCGATCGTCACTCCCAAGGAGTGGTACGCGGTCACCACCCTGCTGGAGCAGAGGCGTAATGCGGGTGGCTGGGACGGTTCGGGCGACGGGAAGCGGACGCCACGCAAGTACCTGCTGACCGGGCTACTGCGGTGCGGAAAGAAGCTGGAGGACGGGCGGACATGCCATACCAAGATGAACGGAGCCCCCGCCCGAAAGACGCACGCGTACCGTTGCCGGGCCGTGCTGGACGGGGGCTGCGACAGGCTGAGCCGCCAGGGCCCGGCCATCGACAAGCTGATCACGCAGCTCGTACTGGCCAAGCTGGAGAAGCGGGACGCGGAGCGTCAGCCGGTCGAGGAGACATGGGCCGACGAACCGCAGCTCGATGCCGCACAGCGCAGGAAGACCGCGCTGGAGGAGCAGTGGCACGCCGAGGAGATCAGCGACTCCACGTTCTTCGCTCTGCTGAAGAAGGAAGAGGCGGAGATCAAGCGCCTCAGCAACGAGCGGAAGGGGTGGGCCGCCCGGCAGGAGACCTTGCGGAACGAGGTCACGGATGTTCGGGCCCAGTGGAAGGACATGGACCTACAGCAGAAGCGGACAGTCATCTTCGACGCCTTGGAAGCCGTGATCGTCCTTCCGGGCGTGAAGGGGTCTCACAAGTTCGACCCGGGCACGATCATTCCGGTGTGGAAGGCGGAAACCTCTAGCTGAACCGCACGCCGAGAACGTGGCCGATGCTGCTCCACTTCTCGGCGCTCCACTCAGGGGAACGCTCCAGCCACTTGGAGCCCCATTCCCTCTCTTCCGCAGTCAGGTCGTCGGCGGCCATCCCGGTAGTACTCGGGGTGGCCGCCGATTCGTTTGCGGTCATCGCGGTCGCCCCTCTCCTTCGTGCTTGAGCTGGAGTGCGGCGGCCCGTTGCCCTCGAACGGTCTCGGCGAGGAATTCTTCGCCGGGGCTGTAGCCGGTGGCGAGGTAGCGCCAGTCGGAGAGGACGAGGGTTTCGGTGTGGTCGTAGGTGGGGTGGCCGTTGCGGGCGCGGGCTTGTTCGGTGGCGTGGGTGCGGCGGGCGGTGCGGAGGGCGCCGAGGGTGGTGGAGTAGCGGCGGGATTTGGTGGAGAAGTGGCCGCGATGGCCGAGCATGTGGGCCCACTTCCAGAGGTTGAGGTGGGCGAACTCGGGGCGTTGGCCGAGGCTCCAGCAGGTGTGGAGGAGCTGCCGAACGTGCCGGGTGACAGGGAGGGAAGCGGGCGGTTCGGCGAGGCCGGTTCCGGCGCAGTCGGGGCATTCGGTCCGGTGGCCGGTGGGTGTGGTGGTGGCGCCGCGTCCCTGGCAGGGGGCGCAGTAGAGGGGCCGGTCGATGGTGCCGGTGGCTTCGGCGCCCTTGGTGGCGTACTTGGCGACGTAGGCGGCGACGCCCCGATCGGTTAGGGGTGCGTCGGTGGTGGCGGGGGCTATCTCGCGTACGTCGATCTGGTCGCCCCAGGTCAGTTCGCGGTCTCCGACGGTGTCGGAGGCGACGGTGAGGCGGACACGGGCGGCGGCGGCCGGGATCGCTTCGGCGAGGAGGGCGGCGGTTGCCCAGGAGGGCGGGCGTTCGGTGTTGCCGTCGGGGCCGTCGAGGCGGATGACCGCGTGGAAGTGGACGATGCCGCGCTTTTGGTATTCGGCGACCTTGGCGAACGACAGGCGTAGGTGGTCGGCGAGGGAGCGTTGGGGCAGTGCGGCGCGGGCGGCGATCTCGCGGCGGAGGTAGGTGGTGAAGCGTGCCCACAGGGCGCCGGCATGGGCGTTGAAGAGCACGGCGCCGCAGTAGTCGTAGGTCAGCGGGTCGAGCGGGGTGCCCAGCGCCGGATCGTCGTGGGTGTGGTGGGTGCCGCAGCGGCACGGGCGGCGGGCCTCGGCGGGGGTGGTGGGGCGGTTGTGGACGGGGCCGAAGCCGGGGGCGGTGAGGGTGGCGAACACGCGGGGGTGGGTGGCGACGGTTTCGGGGACGGTTTTGCCGCCGCAGAGTCCGGCGTGGATGAGGTGGTAGGTGTCGGCGGCGTAGACGCGGGAGCAGGCCGGGCAGCGGGTGGCGCGCCGGTTGCCGCAGGGGAGCAGCAGGCGGCCGGTGGGTTCGTCGGCGGTGGTGAAGGCGTGGAGCACTTCTCCGGTGGTGGCGTGGTGGGTGGTGGTCTTGCCGACGAGGGCGATGGGGCGAGAGCAGCCGCCGAGGCGTTCGACCTGGGCGCGGGTGCGGTCGAAGTCGGGGTGGGCGGCGAGGTGAAGCAGGTCCCGCACGGCGGGCGAGGTGCCGTGGCGGGGGTTGTGGTGGGTGTGCATGGGCGGGTCCTCGGGGGCGGGGCGGGCCGCCCCGAGCAGCCGTGGGCGTGCGGTGCTCGGGGCGACCGGCCACGAGGGCGGTCAGGGCGGGATGGAGTCGGCTGGCGCGGGCGGTGCGGGTCTCACCGGCGCGTCTCCCGGGTGGTGAACTTGCCGTGTATCAGGCGGCTTTGGCGAAGTCCGCGCCCTGTGGAGGCGGGGGCAGGAGCGTTGCCGGGTCGCGGGTGAGGTGGGCGGTTTCCCGTGCGATGCGCCCGGCGTCG
Organism: Streptomyces sp. NPDC027185; assembly: GCF_055567035.1. Lineage (NCBI taxonomy): Bacteria > Bacillati > Actinomycetota > Actinomycetes > Kitasatosporales > Streptomycetaceae > Streptomyces > Streptomyces sp. NPDC027185. The sequence goes on from NZ_JBVHRF010000006.1 coordinate 531,862, forward strand.
GCAGCCGACAGGTAGGGGGTTCGGACGCGGAGGAATCCGACCCGCTTGGGCGTGAGCATCGACGCCACGCCGACGTATTCGGGGTCCTGGAGCAGGAGCGGGCTGGCGTCCGGCCAGTTGCGGATGTCCTCCCCCAGCGCCGCCACGGCCGCGTCGGTCGTGCGCTGCGCGAAGGAGAGGCTGACGGAGCAGACGTCCCGGATCGACGTGGGCAGCGCGTCGCCGGTGACCTTCTGGGTGGCGAGGATGACCAGGATGCCCGCGCTACGTCCCTGGCGTACCAGGTGTTCGACGAGCCGCACGTTTTCCGCTGCGAGCGCTGCGCGCTTCTTCGTCTGCGGGTCGCTGCCCTTTTGCTCGCGGAAGAAGGTGTACGCCTCGTCGATGACGAGCACCAGCCATGGCCAGGTGGCCGAGGGGCCGACCTGCCACATGTTCTGGGTGCCCAGCATGGCGCGGGAGTGCTCGGTGCGGCGGGCGTGCAGGTCCACCATCTCGCGGAAGAAACGATTCGCCTCTTCCAGGTCGCTGCCCACGAAGCGGAACAGGCGGTCGGCGAGGTCGGTGTAGTCGCTCTGCGCGGCGGCGGAGGCTTTGCCGTCCACCACGGCGAACTGCACCGCGTCCGAAGGCGCAAGGCGTGCGATGAAGGAGTTGATCAGCGAGGTCTTCCCGTATCCGGGGAGTCCGCCGATCGTCATGCCGGGCACCTCGTTGAGCGGCTGGAGTACGGGGGCGGCGTACTCATCCGTGCCCACCGGCCAGGTCCACAGATTTTTGCCCGTCGGGGCGTCGCCGGTGGGGGTGTAGTCGACCGGCCGGGTCAGGGGATCGGTGTGGACGGCCCGCAGGACCAGCCATCCGGGCTTGTCGACCTGTACGGACACCCGAGGGCATTTCCAGGTGGCGGCCAGGTAGGGGGCCGCTTCGCCGAGTTCGGCGGGGCCGATGCCGGGCAGGGTTCGCATCCGGATCGTCACGCCCACGCGGTCCACGCGGGTGCGGATGGCCGGGGCGATCACCCTCGGCTCCGGGCGCCCGTTGGGGGCGGTGAGCTGTCCGGCGGTGGTCGGGGTCCGGTCGGTCACCGTCAGGTTGTGCAGCCGGGCCGTCCGCTTCCAGGAGCGGCGGATACGGCGCCGAAGGCGCAGGCTCGCCCGCGTCATGGGGTCCGCCAGGAGGTAGCGGGCCAGTCGGTAGAACATCACCGTTCCCCAGACCACGGCGAACAGCGCGAGCAGGCCGGCCGCGACGTACGCGGGAGCGTTCGACAGGTCCGTCACGACGCCTCCCTCTGGCGGTACAGGAAGCCGTGCAGGGCTCCGGCGAGCCGGGTGTGGTCGATGACGGACCGCACCACGGGGAACCCATGGTCGGGAAGGGTGTCGGCAGCCGCGCCGACGAGCGAGACGATCCGCAGGTCATCGCCCTCACGCGGGGGCAGCGGATAGCGATCCCCGGCAGCGTCGTGGTGGGCGTCCTCGGGATCGTCGAGGAGAAAGGCGGAGAGAGCGACGCTCAGGAGGAGAGCGTCTGTCTCCGTCTCGATGACGGGGAAGCCGTGCCGGGGAAGGAGTCGGCCCACGTCGCGCAGCAGGAGGGGGAATTCGGGACCGTCGGGCAGGGACGGTATCGGGTAGGCGGAGCGGGGAGACGAGTCGTGCAACGTACGGAGCTTTCGGTGAGTGGGTGGGGAGGGAGGTGCGGCGGGCCGCCCGGCCGGAGCCAGGGGTGGGGGCCGGGCGGCCCTCCGGGAGTGGGGTGGGGTCAGCGCTCGCCGTAGAGGAAGCGGTAGAGGTGCATCCCCAGCGCGGACTGGTCGCGCAGGTCGTCAACGGCCGGGAAGCCGTGGCGCCGGATGACCCAGCCCACGTCGGCGATCAGCTCCGGCGAGAACCGGTCGTCGCATTCCTCGGGGCGGGGCACCGGATACGCCGGGTAGGCCGGGCGACGGGCGGTCGTGGAGGGCGAGTTGGGTGCGGTCACTTGGTGTTCTCCGTCTTCTGGATCGGGGTGGAGGGCTTCACGGCCGAAGCCGCCACGGCCGGGGAGGACGCGGGCACGGCAGCCGTGGGCGAGGAGGCGGGGGCGGAGCGTTCGACGGCGGTGGCGCGGTAGGCGATGCCTTCGGACAGCTGGCCGTTGCCGCGGGACTGGACCCACGGAATGGCGACCAGGCCGACCGGACGCACGTGGGTGCCCAGCGCCAGGTCATCGGGGATCTGCGAGGCCGGAACGGTCACCTTCAGCACGTCGGCCGCGCCGTTGCGCATCTCCAACAGGCCGACGGTCTTGAGGACTTCACCTGTGGTGCGGTCCGTCGCAGGCTGGTTCGTCTGCATGTTGATCTTCACGTCGGTCGCCGTGACCGCCATGAATTCACTGTCTTCGGTGGCGTAGGGAATCTGCCGGAAGGGCATGTGGAGCCTTTCGTTAAGGGCCCGCACCACCCGGAAAAGGGTGCACGGGATCAGCACCACGACATTGGGCACAAAGCCCGGCACCGTGGAAGCGGGAAGGAAGAGGGCGGGGCGGAATGCCCCTAGAAGTTGTGACGGTTGTACCGCGCACGGACCACTGCGCGCACTCAGCGCATCAGGGCCAGGAAGATCGTTATCTCTGCAACACACTCCTTGGGTCGGCACGGAACAGGACGGTCAGGCAGCGACCGGACTCAGGATCTGATGTAGGCACGAAATTCCCCAGTCCGGGTTCTCCTGGTAAAGGCGGCCCTCCAACGGGTGCTCCCTCCAGCAGGGACGAGTGAGACACCGCAGACACACACCTCCTCAAGACAACGGACACGATGAACAGCGCCACACGGAAGCTCCGTCGGCACCAACAAGTCTCCGGAGAATCGGCGGTTTGCCCAACCGCCGATCGTCGGCTATGTTGCGCCGCCCTGTCCGTCCCTGGCCTCGTGAATATGCAAGCAGAAATCCGAGAAAAAGTCCCACCCGTCATTCCCGGAAAACAATTCCGGGAATTAGATTCCTGCATCCCTTCAGCTTGGGGCACACGTCATCTCAACACCCCCCACGGAAAGCCCTGTTGGGGTACCCGAATAGCGATAAGCCCCATGCCACACCCTTCCCTGGAGAGGCTTTCCGGCTGCGCATACGCCGGCGGTTCGACCGACTGGAGAGCAAGGTAGACGCGATTTCCGGCCGCGCCAAACAGCAAGATCAATTACTGATGGGCGCCACTCCCCCATGCCTCACACCGCCGCGAGAGCACGCGCCGCATCGGGCGAACTCAGGGATTCAGGCAATGGCCTATGCGCGGTCTCCGGACAGGGAGGCCCAGGGGCAGGCGTACGCACGGCAAACGCCCCCCAGAGCGAGGCGACAACGCGACGCCGAAACCGGGCGTGCGTTCAAACCGCCTTTACTGGTTCAAGAGCGGTCCGCTGACGCGGCCCGCCGCGCGCCGCCCCCGGCCGCCGCCCGCTCCTGTCTGCGCCCCGCTCGCAACGGCCCGTGACTGGCGCGCGAGAGATACCAAGGCCCGCACGGAGCACTCACGGCGGTTCAGAGGGCGCCCCCCCACAAGCACCGCCCACTGCCCACTCCGGACGGCGAAGCAGTGGGTGCGCGGCCCCAGGGCACCCGGGTCCGAGCCTGCCCGGCCTTGACCGTCTCGGGTCATCAGCAGCAGCGAGGGCCAGCGTCACCGAAAGATGAAATGGGGTGGTGCAGGCCCGCATGGGCTGAGCGCAGCACACGTGACGGGTGATCGCCGATGTGCCGGAGCCTCGTGGCGGGCTTTCGGTGGCTGAGGCCGAGCAGTGCACACCAATCCGACCGCCCCTACGAACGACAACAGCCCCGGCGCCATCGGCACCGGGGCTCGCCGCGAATGCCCCAACCAGATCGCCCACGTACGGCAAGGCTCACGAGGCAGTCCAGCACTGCTTCTCACGGTCGGCAGGCATCTCGGCCCTGTGGTCAGACAGCGTCCACCACGGTGACGTTGCGCAGTTCGCGGTAGACGCGCGACGCGAGCAACGCTCGAAGACTCGGGTCACCGACGCGGCGGAGGGCATCGCGCTCCCCCACCGCCCAACCGTCGCCGGTCAGCCTGTACGGGGCCCCGGAGTAGCCCCAGATGCGCGGGGACCGGACATGCAGGAGAAGGAAGTCCGTGTTCCGCAGGTGGGGGCATTCAGCGAGGGACAGCCGAGCGTGGTCCGCGCACAGCGGCGGCATGGCCGTCACCGAGCCCTCCGGCCAGGTCGGCGGGTCGTAGTCCTTACGCCAGTCCACGAACAGCCAGCCGTCCTTGCTGCGGGGCACCGTGTCGCCGCAGATCTGGCACTTCATCCAGCGCATGGCGACGTACTGCCGCCCCGGGTGCATGGAGTTGAACTGCGGCCGCCCCACGCCGGGCTGGTAGGTCATCCGCGCCCACAGCACCTCGTCACGACCGACGCGGTCCGAGGCACGTTCGTCCTTGTACCCGAGCTTCGGACCAGCCGCATCCCACTTCACATCCAGCATCTCTTCGCTACCGGTCAGTTCCTCCGACCATGCGGCGACGTACGGCACCATCGACGGCTTACGCACCGGGCACTCAGGCACTCCTGGCATCCGCACCATCCCGCACCGCAGCAACGGCCTGCTGGTCTCCATCCGCGCGGGACACCGAGGGCACGGCAGCATGAGCGTCCCGCGCCCCGCCAAGCACGAGAGCGGGCGGCGTCAGTCCGAGAAGCCCCAGCACTGCCACCGCGAGTCCAAGACGGGACGGTTCCTCCTGTCGCGCATGACGCCCACTCACCGCGCACCCCCGACGCCGGCCATCGCGTTCAACGGTGCCCAGGTGAAAAACAACTGCACGCCATGGCTCACGAGGTGACCCGTCTCCGGGTGTCGCAACTCCGGCGTCGGGGAGACGGCGTTCGGCCACCGTGTCAGCACGACACCGACTTCGCCGCGCTCGACCATCCCCCTCACCCGCAGCCAGCCAGGGCGCCCGCACGGATTCGGCTCACCGTAGGGATCAGAGATCTGCTTCGTGATACGGAAGCCGTGCTTCTCGGCGAAGCGCCGACCTTCCTCCACCGCGCGCTGTTCGGCCAGGCCGCGAAGTTGGCCGCGCCGAGTCGCGCAGACGTAGAGCACCGCGTCCATGCCGCCCGTGGTTGTCATGGGTACCTCCTGGAAGCGAGGAGTCGGGGTAGCGGCGCCACCCCCACGGGGAAGAGGGGCGGAGCCGGTCCCTTACTCAAACGGCTTTTGGGGGCCGGTAATTAGGGCGATGAGCTGGGCTTCGTGTCGTCGCACCTAGGGCGATTTGACCTTGCGATTACCAGGTGGGCCGGGAGGGCCGTCCTACTGTGAAGCCATGGCAGCGACGCGTAACCAGGCGCTGACGGCCTGGATGGCCGAGCACAAGCACAGCGCCAACTCCCTTGCGGAAGCCGTCAACCAGGCCATCGGCGAGCTAACGGGACGCCTGGGCGGATTCGACGGCTCATCGGTACGGAGCTGGAAAGCAGGCCGTGTCAGGTGGCCGAAGTCGCTCACCCGCGCCGCCCTGGAGCACGTCACCGGAGTGCCGGCGACGGCTTTAGGGTTCGTTCCGCGAGGCCAGCAGTCGTCTGCTCCAGCGCCACAGGAGGACCCCGTGAATCGCCGCAACTTCCTCGCCGTGGCGGTCGTGGCTTCGGCCACGCCGGTCCGCCGCATCGGCACATCGGATGTGGAACGCCTCAACCGCCGGTTCGCGGACATCATTGCCAGCGATCACCGGCACGGCGGTCAGCTCGCCGTGGAACGCCAGGCCGCTGCCCTCTCGGACGAGGCACTGGCCCTCCAGCAATCAGGAATCGCCAGCCAACGAGTCCGCAGCTACGCCTACGCTTCTGCCGCCGCATTCGCTTCGTCGGCGATGTGGGCAGCCATCGACGGCCGCCGCTTCACCGAAGCACAGCGCCATCTCGACCGTGCCTCCAGCCTCGCCACGCTGTCAGGGGACCAAGCGATCCAATTCCGTATCTGGTCGCACGCCGGGACTCTCTACCGGCACATGGGTCGCCCCTCCGAAGGTCTCGCAGCGAACGACGTCGCCCGGAACCTGCCCATCACCCGTCGCGACCCGCTGTTCGCCTCACTCGGTCACGCCCGGCACGCAGCACTCCAAGGGGCGGCCGGAGACCGGGCCGGCGTAAGGCGATCCCTCGGGCACGCCGAGGAAGCGCTGAGCCGTACACGTCCCGACGAGCCCCGACCGGTGTGGCTGAAGGCGTTCTACGGACCGTCCGAGCTGGACAGTCTCGGTCTCGCCGCGTATCTCGCGCTCGGCAACTGGGAGGAGGCCGAGGCCCGCGCACACCGCTGCATGGGCACGCTCCGTCCGCACATGCACCGTTCGCTCGCCATCACCACAGCGCGACTCGCACGCGCCCAGCTCGGTCAGGGCGACGTCGAACCGGCGGTGAATTCGGCGATGCGCATCCCGCGCGACACCGCCCAACACCCACGCGTCGCCGGAATGCTCAACAGCTTCAGCGTCGATCTCCGCAAGACCGCACCCCACAGCCCCCACCTCCACACCTGGACGCAGTACCAGCGAGAGGCCCTGACATGAACGCCGACACGATCACCCTGCGCCGCTTCACCAAGCTCGACACCGTCACCCGGCAGACCCTTGCCGGCCTGTACGCGAACGTCCGGTCCGAACTGCTGCACCTGCCGAACTACAAGGTCAGCACGTTCACAGAACGCCTAGACCGCCATGCGGCAGAACCAGGCTGGGAAGCCGTCGTCGCCTACGCAGAAGACGAACCCGTCGGCTACGCCTACGCCAACACGATCGAGCCCGGGAACCGATGGTGGGCACGGTTGGAATCCCCAGCGCCGGAGGAGTACACCAGCGGGCCAGCCGTCGCGATCAAGGAGATTGGCATCGTGAAGCCATGGCGCGGCCGGGGCATCGCCCTGCGGATGCACGACTACCTATTGGAAGCCCGCCCCGAGCGCTACGCCACCCTGTTCGTGAACAGCAAGGCCGGAGACGGGAAGGTCCAAGCCCTGTACGCAGGATGGGGCTACATCGTGATCGGGGAGCAACAGCCACTGTCACCAGACGCACCGCGGTTGGCCTGCATGGGGAGGCGGGCCGCCGCCTCTTCGTAAGGCCAGATCCACTCGCCCCTGCTTCAGTAAACCAGGGCGCCAGCGCTTGGTGCGGCCAAATTCCCCCTTCTCCGACTGAGGCGTGACGCAGAAAGCACCGACGCCCCGGAGGCCCGCGATCACACATATCCGCACACGTAATTGGCCGCGGGTAGAGGAGCAGTGATCCTCAACTGTCTCCCCTGCGAAAGAAAGTACCAGTCCCTGAACTATGAAAAGGGCAGTTCATTTGACGCAAGGTGATTGTGATTAAGTCGCTGCTGGGGCTGTCGTTGAGGGACCAGGCTCTGCGGATGTTGTCAATGAGGGTGCGTGCACTGTAGGGAGAGATGGTGAGCTCGAGGCGAGCCTCGGCGAGTCGCTCGCGAGCTCCGTCAGCGCCTTGTGCCGCGGCTTCTCCGCTACGTCGGTCGAGCATAGAGGCGGTGAAGATCTCCAGTAGAGTGAGGGAGAAGTAGCTGTAGGCAGCGGCTTCGTCGATGAGTTGGCGGGCATTGTCGGTGATACCAGCGTGACTCGGCTGAGCACCCGGAGCTTGGTGAGCGAAGAATTCGAGAGCACTCATCAGCGGCTGGTCAAAGCAGAGGCACTGTGAGGTCTTGAGATGTCCGCAAAGCGTGCGGAAGTCGCTGAGGATATCGCTACTTTCCTGCGTCCATTGCTGCTTGCTCAGCAGCGTGCGAAATCCTGCGAGAGTTTCGGAGAGTTCTTCCAGGATGAGCTGGCGGGATAGGTGTGCGAGTTCGTGGGCTTCGGTCTTGGCTTGTATTTCCTCGATCTGCAGGCTATAGCGCAGCAGATCGCGTAGGAGTCCCCCGGAGAGGCTGTACGCCAGGAACACGGTGTGCGGCGTGTGATCCTCTGACCGCTTGCCGAGGATGGTTCCGGCTTCCTCAAGAGTGCATGCCTCGACATGGATGATGTCGTCAAGCGAGCTATCGGTGACATCTCGATGGGGCAAGCCGCGGCGAACAAAGGCTGCACCAACGTCTTCGGCCACCGAGATCAGGTAATAGACGTGGCGGACGCCTAGGACGGCTTTGATCTCCGCTAGGAAGGCCAGGGCCTGAGCGTCGGATCCAAGGCGGTCGACTTCGTCGATGGCGATGAGGACACGCTTCCTTCGACTGGCCAACACGTCGGCGATGCAGGCCAAAAGCTCCCGGAACTCCTCCACCAGGGCGGGGAAGTTGGGCGGAACGGTCGAGACGGACGTGGCATGCGAACCACTTAACGTCATGAGCTCAGCGGTGCCGTTGGTCAGGGTGTTGGTCGTCGTCTGGACGGTCTGTAGGCGGTAGAGGTGGTTACGGCAACGGGTGACGAGCGCGGGTTCCGCGGGGGCGGGCCGCCAACCGGCCGCGCGGGCGAGCAAGGTGCCAGCCACCAGCCCGGCAATTCGGAGGGGGTTTTCCGGGTCGGCGAGCATCGCGCAGGTCTCGGGTGTGCTGATGAGGAAGTACAGAAGGTATGTGCCCAGACAGGTGGCGAGGACCTGGCAAACATCATCGGCGTACAGCGTCCATCGCCCGATCTCAACGCGAGCCATGGTGGTGTTACTCGTAACAAAGGCCCACGCCCACCCGCCGATCAACAGCACGGCCACCAGGCCGGTAACTGGCGGCACATTGCGGACGAGCTGCTGGAGTTGAGAATCGAAGGGCGCGCTCGCCAAGCTGCCTAGGGCGATCACGATACCGAGCATGGCTCCGCATTTGGCCCACAGGCGCCCAAGGCACCGCAGAATCCATGGGTCGTGGCGGGAGAGGAACCAAGCGATGCCGACGATGCTGATCACAACTGCGGTGGCACCGGTGTGTCCGTTCCACACGTCCATCAGCCAGCGTTCAACGGCATCCACCCAGGTCTGCGCCTGGTCGAAAGCCGCCTTCCCGTACTGGGCATACAGGGAGCGGGCGGGCGATGAGACGCCCAGAACAAGGAGCGCGGCAGCCGGCAACGCGAAAAACGACCAAACACCCAGCGCTTTGATCTTGCGGCGCGCGCCCTTCAGGAGCCGATGGAACGGTGACAGACGTGTGAAATCGGGAGCCTGATAGCCCTCGTACGAGATGTAGTCCTGGCACAGGCGCACGGAGAGCGACACCAGGAAGTCGTGCGGGGCATAAGTGGCAGGTGCCTGGATCAGGACACCGAAGTCGGCTTCCTCTGTGGCACTCTCGAGCAGGGTGGACTTGCCCACGCCTCGAGGGCCGCAGACCGCGATGGTGCCCTCGCCCAGGTGGTTGAGCTTGCGGTGCAGCTGCTCCATGGCTTCGGTTCGGACGACATAGCCCGGTGCGCGTGGCGCGCGCAGACCCTTCGATGTCCCCTGCGAGACGAACAGGGAGTCTGGGTCTTCGCCCATCAGATGGCGGATCATGCCATCCATCACAGGCACGACCCCGTCCTTGAGGAGGGTCTCTCCCCACACTGCCGCGTGCCAGCCGAGTTCGGTACGTATGACTACGCACGGGATACCGAGTACTGCAGCGAGGAGGCAGTACCGGAGGTTGAACCACACCGCACTGCCGCTCCAGAACAGAACGAAGACCATTAGGGCTACGCCCCCGAGGGCGAGCACCAGGGCTATGGGGCCGCCGATGATGAGCACGATCAGGACAGCTACAGCCAGCAGACCGCAGACGGCTTTCCAGTTCCACTCGGCCATGTCCACTGCGGCCTGCTGCTTCGCCCGTGCACGTTCCAGATTGACGACAGACCTGTCGTAGTCGGCCCGGTCCAAGCCGCCAGATTGGACATAGGCGGCATTGCGGTACGAAGAGTGCTGCATCCCTTGCAGTACGTCCGCGCGGGAGGTTCCTGGCCTTTTACCCAGCTTTCGGGCCCTGCCTGGGTCATCAAGCGCTGCCTCAACGCACCGTTCATAGATGAGGTCGCGATGAGGCTTTACGAAGTGCTGGAACAGCTGCACCACGGGACGCAGCCAGGGTATGCGCAGAAGCGACAGCAGCATCCGTTGGCGGCCCTCCCTAGACTTTTCAGTTCGCGGATGCTAGCGCCGCCCCAGCGTGAGGAGCAGGTGTAATCGGGAGCGTGGCTGGATCACATCACCGTTACGCAGAGTGTGTCCGATACGCCATCAACTTCTTGCAAACGAGGGGAAGATGAGGCCATGACCTTCTCCTGGAGAATTCCACCGTGGGAGCGCTTCGAGGACTGTACGTACTTGGCCGTGACCCTGATGGATCAGGGGGACGGGCAGTTCCGTTTCACCTCCGAGGGAGTGCGGGGCAACGACGCGATCGAAGCGCTCGCTGACCTGTTGATGACTCCTGGCTCCTTGCTCGGCCTCATGCCGGAATATCCAGCGCTCATCGGCGTGGTCGTGCGACGGGGCATCGATCGCGAGTGGCTGAATGAGCCACCGATCCAGGTTGCCAGAGACCGCCGAGGCCGGTGGGAGGCCGCAGTCAGAGACGTCGAGAACGCAGAGGTCACGGCGTTTACCCCGACCGAGATCACTGGGCTGGTAAGCAGGCTGCGAGCTCAGTACGGCAATGCGAGCTGAGTCCGTACCTGCATCGCCCTCGAGTTCGCCAAGCACAGCCTGTCAGCTGCATCAAAGGGAGTGGAAGTGAACAACGCCGAGGTCCCGCTACGCACGTACGAACACCTGCTCACGGGGTTCGTCTGCCATGAAGGGATCGAGCTTGCCAGGAGTTACGCCGATGGTGGCGTAGCCCACCCGGGAGACCCATTCGGAAACGTATTCGCCTGGCTGTGGGAGACAAACCGCAACAGTGCGGTGTCACTCTTCTCTGACCTTCTGGCCGAAGCGAAGCGGCACGCACCCGAGGCAGGAAAGGAAGTGATGCTGGCCGATTTGGTCAGGGACCTTCGGTTCGCGCTCCACCACACTCCGCTGTCCCACTTCAGCGTGTATCAGAATGTTAAGGAGACCCTGAACGCCGAGGTCCCTGGATACTTCGGCGGTCGCACCAATATCTAGTGGGCCACAGGCGGAACCGGCCACTTCCTCTGGCCCTTCAGACCGAGGACAGGTAGACCGCTACGGACAACTGGGATTGCAGAGGGCCCCTACCGGGGAATTCCCTTCCCTGGCCAGGAGCCCTCTGCCTACAGCGGCTATGACTCTGAACCCACAGCGGCGACACCCCGACAGCGAAGGGCCACAGAGTCACCACGTGACGTAGTGGCCGCAGAGCCGCCGACCGGGGTCAAGTTCGCCCAGGCGAAGCCGCCGTCTCACCCCTTCACGCAGACGACCTGCTTCAGCTTCGCCACGACCTGCACCAGATCCCGCTGCTGCTCGATCACCTTGCCGATCGGCTTGTACGCGCCCGGGATCTCGTCCACGACGCCGGAGTCCTTACGGCACTCCACACCCGCCGTCTGCTGCTCCAGGTCCCGCGTCGAGAACCGCTTCTTCGCAGCGTTCCGGCTCATCCGACGGCCGGCGCCGTGCGAGGCCGAATTGAAGGACTTCTCGTTGCCCAGACCACGGACGATGTACGACTCGGTGCCCATCGACCCCGGGATGATCCCCCACTCCCCACCGCGCGCACTGATCGCGCCCTTGCGGGTCACGAGCAGGTTCATCCCGTCGTACGTTTCTTCGCTGACATAGTTGTGATGGCAGCTGATCACGCCAGGGCGGTACTCGACCGTCCTCATCTGACCTTGACTATCTTCCTGCTGGCAGCTGATGACAGGGTCGAAGGCCGGGCGGGCCTTGCGGAACTCCTTGCGGATGACGTCCTGGAAGAGGGCCATCATCACGGCGCGGTTGTGCTTGGCGTACTCCTGGGCCCAGAAGAGGTCGTTGCGGTACGCGGCCATCTGCGGGGTGTCGGCGATGAAGACGGCGAGGTCGCGGTCGACGAGGCCCTGGTTGTGCGGGAGCTTCTGGGCCTGGCCGATGTGGAAGTCCGCCAGCTCCTTGCCGATGTTGCGGGAGCCGGAGTGGAGCATCAGCCAGACGGCGCCGTCCTCGTCGAGGCAGCACTCGATGAAGTGGTTGCCGGAGCCGAGGGAGCCCATCTGCTTGGTGGCGCGGTCCTGGCGGAAGCGGACCGCCTCGGCCACGCCGTCGAAACGGGACCAGAAGTCGTCCCAGCCGGCCGTCGGGTAGCCGTGCAGGGCGCCCGGGTCGACCGGCTCGTCGTGCATACCGCGGCCGACGGGGATGGCCCGTTCGATGCGGGAGCGCAGGTGGGAGAGGTCGTCGGGCAGGTCGGCGGCGGTGAGGGAGGTCTTGACGGCGGACATGCCGCAGCCGATGTCGACGCCGACGGCGGCGGGGCAGACCGCGCCGTGCATGGCGATGACCGAGCCGACGGTGGCGCCCTTGCCGTAGTGGACGTCGGGCATCACGGCGAGGCCCTTGATCCACGGCAGGGTGGCGACGTTGCGCAGCTGCTGCATCGCGGCGCCCTCGACGGTGGACGGGTCGGCCCACATCCGGATCGGCACCTGCGCACCGGGCAGCTCGGTGTACGACATACCTTCCTCATTCCCCCGAAAAGACATAGAACGCAAAACGCGGACCATCCATGCGATGCGGGACGGTCGGACGGCGCCTGCGGTGAGACGTGCGGTAGACATTGTGTCCATCGCCCGCCGTCCGGCGGCAACCGGATTTCCCGGGCATTCGCAGGAAGGAGCACCGGACGATGCAGCGCAGGTCGTTCGTCCCCACTGCCGCACTGGCGGCCGTCGCGGCACTGACCGTCGGCCTCGCCGGCTGCTCGGGCGGCTCCTCCGCCACGGGCGGCGCCGACGAGAAGGGCGGTGACCCGGCGGCGCTGGCGCAGTCCGGTCAGCCGGGCCGCTACTCGACGCTCCCCGACGCCTGCCGGCTGCCCGCCGAGTCGACCGTACGGTCCCTGCTGCCCGGCGACGGCAAGCGGTTGACCGGCGAGGAAGCCGCGCAGGTCTACGGCGGGCAGGCCGATGTCACGTACGACACGGACCGCCGCGTCGGCTGCCGCTGGAAGCGGGAGTCCACCGCCGGGACCCGGCATCTGACCCTCGACATCCAGCGGGTCGTCTCGTACTCCACGAAGACCAGCGACGACGACCGGGCGCGGGAGCTGTACGGGGAGCGGGCGCTGGCCGCGGGGGTGCCGCAGGAGGGGACGGAGTCCGCGCCGCCGAGCGACGCGCCCAGTTCGTCCTCGGAGCCCGGGAAGAAGGACGGCAAGGGCGGTAAGGACGGCAAGGACGGCGGGACCGAGGCGCGGCGGGCGGCCGGTGACGCCGCGGGCGGGGTCCGGGCGGACGGCGGCTCCGGCGGCAAGGGCAAGGACGGCAAGGGCGGCGCGCCGAGCGGTTCGCCGTCCACCGGGACCACCGCGCACACCCTGGACGACCTCGGTGACGCGGGTTTCCTCCAGGACGCGCTGGCCACGGCGGACTCCGGGGTGCACCGCGACATCACTGTGGTGTTCCGCACGTCGAACGTGATCGTGACACTCACCTACGACCAGTGGTCGACCGACAAGACGCGGGTCCCCGAAAGCGGGGAACTGCAGGACAAGGCCCATGCGCTGGCCGAGGAGCTGGCCGACTCGCTCAGCGAGTAATGCGCCCTTCGCGGTGATTGATCCTTCTGTCGGCTTGTCGCCGAACAGTCCGTTTCGCCAGGTGATCTACGGGGCGAATCGTCCGCGCGCCACGTACGGTGCGGTCTAGGGTCTGTCGCCGTACGCCCTGGTCCGGACACCGCCGGTGCCGTACGTTCCGGCGCACCGGAACGGCCTTGATGTGCCGGAACAACGACGAACAGCGAAGGAACCATGCACCGTTCATCCAAGCGACTCGCCAGCATTCTCGCCTGCGCGGCCGTACCGGTGATGCTCGTCGCCGGTTGCTCCGACTCCGGCTCGAAGGACGCCGCCGACGCCTCGGACTCCGCGTCGTCCGCCACCTCCGCGGGCAAGGCGTCGCCGAGCCTGGCCCCGGCGAAGTACGCGAAGCTGCCCGACCCGTGCACGGTGTTCTCCAACGGCACGCTCAAGCAGCTGCTGCCCAAGCCGAAGAACGACGCCGGTGAGAAGGGCAAGAGCTCCGACCCGAACACCAGCGCCACCTGCTCCTGGTACAGCTCGAAGTCCGAGGGCGTCGACGGCAGCCAGTTCCGCTGGCTGGACGTCAGCTTCAAGCGGTACGACTCCGAGGCGGCGGTGAACGCCACCGGTGAGAAGCGCGCCGAGGAGTTCTACGCCAAGCAGGTCGAGCTGGCGAAGGCCACCAAGGACGCCACGAAGGTGAAGTCCGGCGCGGTCGACGGCACCGGCGACGCGGCGACCTGGATCACGTACAACATGAAGAGCAAGGGCAACGACTACCGCAACCAGACGGTCGTGGTCCGCGCCGCCAACATCGTGCTGACGCTGAACTACAACGGCGCCGGGCTGGCCGGCGGGGACACCCCCGACGCCAGTGACCTGCTGAAGGACGCGGAGAAGGCGGCCAAGGAGGCGCTGGAGGCGGCGACCGGCAAGCCCGCCGCCCCGGACGCCTCCGAGAGCGCCGGCGGCAAGCCCACCGACAAGGCCGAGAAGGACGAGAAGTCCAAGGACGGCGACAAGTCCGAGGACGGCAAGTCCGACGGCAAGGACGCGAAGGACGGCAAGGACGCCAAGGGCGCGGACGACTCCAAGGACGCCAAGAGCTGACGCCTCACGGCCCGCCCCCGTACGCGACGGCGCCCGCCACCCCCGAGGGGATGGCGGGCGCCGTCGCGTACGGACCGCGTACCGGCCGGGTCAGCCGCCCAGCAGCGTGCGGACGCGATCGGCGCCGACCGCGAGCAGCAGGGTGGGCAGCCGCGGGCCGGTGTCCTTGCCGACCAGCAAGTGGTACAGGAGCGCGAAGAACGTCCGCTGGGCGACCTTGATCTCCGGCGGCAGCTCCTTCGGCGTGGCATCCGCCGCGAACCCGGCCTGCACCTTCGGCACGCCGTACACGAGGTGCGTCAGGCCGTCGAGCGACCAGTGCGTCTCCAGTCCGTCGAGCAGCAGCCGCAGCGAGGCGCGCGCCGCGTCGTCCAGCGAGCCCAGCAGCTCGGCGTCCGGCTCGGCGCGGACGATGGTCCGCTGATCGGCCGGGACCTGGCTGGTGATCCAGTGCTCGGCGCGGTCGAGGCGGGGCCGGACCTCGTCGAGCGAGGTGACCGGGTGGGCCGGGTCCAGGTCGCTGAGGATGCGGCGGGTCTGCTCGTCGTGGCCGGCGGTGATGTCGGCGACGGAGGCGAGCGTGCGGTACGGCAGCGGACGCGGCGTCTTCGGCAGCTCACCGGCGGCGGTGCCGACGGCACGGGCGTACGCGGCGGCGTCCGCGGGGAGCGCGGAGCCGTCGGCGACCTTCGCGCCGAGGCGGTCCCACTCGTCGTACAGCCGCTGGATCTCCTGGTCGAAGGCGATCTTGAAGGACTGGTTGGGGCGGCGGCGGGCGTAGAGCCAGCGCAGCAGCTGCGGCTCCATGATCTTCAGCGCGTCGGCCGGGGTCGGCACGCCGCCCTTGGACGACGACATCTTGGCCATCCCGCTGATGCCGACGAAGGCGTACATCGGGCCGATCGGCTGCGTGCCGTCGAAGATGCCGACGATCTGGCCGCCGACCTGGAACGACGAGCCCGGCGATGAGTGGTCGACACCGGACGGCTCGAAGATCACGCCCTCGTAGGCCCAGCGCATCGGCCAGTCGACCTTCCAGACCAGCTTGCCGCGGTTGAACTCGGCGAGGCGGACCGTCTCACCGTGGCCGCAGGCGCAGGTGTACGTCAGCTCGGTGGTGGCGTCGTCGTAGGCGGTGACGGTGGTGAGGTCCTTGCCGCACCCGGCGCAGTACGGCTTGTACGGGAAGTAGCCCGCGCCGCCGGCGCTGCCGTCGTCCTCCGCGGCGGCGCCGGAGCCCTCGGCCGCCTCCAGCTCCGCCTCGTCGACGGGCTTCTGCGACTTCTTGGCGGGCGCCTTCTTGGTGCGGTACTGCGCCAGGATCGCGTCGATGTCGCCGCGGTGCCTCATCGCGTGCAGGATCTGCTCGCGGTAGACGCCCGAGGTGTACTGCGCGGTCTGGCTGATGCCGTCGTATTCCACGCCCAGCTCGGTCAGAGCGGCGGCCATCGCGGCCTTGAAGTGCTCGGCCCAGTTCGGATACGTGGAGCCCTTGGGCGCCGGGACGGAGGTCAGCGGCTTGCCGATGTGCTCGGCCCAGGACTCGTCGACGCCGTCGACGCCCGCGGGGACCTTGCGGTAGCGGTCGTAGTCGTCCCAGGAGATCAGGTGCCGGACCTGGTGGCCGCGGCGGCGGATCTCGTCGGCGACGAGGTGCGGGGTCATGACCTCGCGGAGATTGCCGAGGTGGATCGGGCCGGAGGGCGACAGGCCGGAGGCGACGACGACCGGTTTGCCAGGCGCGCGACGCTCCGACTCGGCGATGACCTCATCCGCGTAACGGGAGACCCAGTCGGCTGTCTCGGTGCTCTGAGCCACGGTCGGCCCTTCCTCTTCTGCGCTCACGGCGCTCTCCGCGCTGCGCGCTGCGTTCGTTCGCTCACGGTTGCTGTGCCGGGCACGCGCCCGGTTCCCCCATTCTCCCAGACGGAAAACCGATGGAACCGCCGTGGAATACTGACCGCAAACCCTTTACCGACAGATCAACTTCCCTGATCGCCTTCAACGGAACGGCAGCACCCCATGGCTTCGGTCCCCTCCCTCGCAGCTACGGTCCACCAGCGCGTCGCGGACGCCCTCTCGGCAGCCCTGCCGGAGGCCGGCCCCGCCGACCCGCTGCTGCGACGCAGCGACCGGGCCGACTTCCAGGCCAACGGCATGCTGGCGCTCGCGAAGAAGCTGAAGGGCAACCCGCGGGAGCTGGCCGGGAAGGTCGTCGGGGAGATCTCCGCGCCCGAGCTGATCAAGGACATCGAGGTCTCCGGCCCCGGCTTCCTCAACATCACCCTCAGCGACGAGGCGATCGTGACGACGCTGGCCGCCCGCGCCGCCGACGACCGGCTGGGCGTTCCGTACGCCGAGCAGCCCGGCACGACGGTGATCGACTACGCGCAGCCGAACGTCGCCAAGGAGATGCACGTCGGCCACCTGCGGTCCGCGGTGATCGGCGACGCCGTCGTGCAGATCCTGGAGTTCACCGGCGAGAAGGTGGTCCGCCGCCACCACATCGGCGACTGGGGCACCCAGTTCGGCATGCTCATCCAGTACCTCATCGAGCACCCGCAGGAGCTGGACCACCAGGCCGCCGAGAAGCCCGAGGAGGCGTCGCAGCAGGCCGGTGAGGCGGCGATGTCCAACCTCAACCGCCTCTACAAGGCGTCCCGGGCGCTCTTCGACTCCGACGAGGAGTTCAAGGACCGGGCCCGCCGCCGGGTCGTCGACCTCCAGGCGGGCGATGAGGAGACCCTCGCGCTGTGGCAGAAGTTCGTCGACGAGTCGAAGGTCTACTTCTACTCCGTCTTCAACAAGCTCGACATGGAGATCCACGACGCCGACGTGGTCGGTGAGTCGGGCTACAACGACATGCTCGCCGAGACCTGCCGCCTGCTGGAGGAGTCGGGCGTCGCGGTCCGCTCCAACGGCGCGCTCTGTGTCTTCTTCGACGACGTCAAGGGCCCGGACGGCAACCCCGTCCCGCTGATCGTCCAGAAGTCCGACGGCGGCTTCGGCTACGCCGCCACCGACCTCTCCGCCATCCGCGACCGGGTCGGCGAGCTCGGCGCCGACACCCTGCTGTACGTCGTCGACGCCCGGCAGTCGCTGCACTTCAAGATGGTCTTCGAGACGGCGCGCCGGGCGGGCTGGCTGAAGGACGGCACCACCGCCCAGCAGCTGGCGTTCGGCACCGTCCTCGGCGCGGACGGCAAGCCGTTCAAGACCCGCGCGGGCGAGACGGTGCGGCTGGTGGACCTCCTCGACGAGGCGATCGACCGGGCGGCGGCCGTCGTCCGGGAGAAGGCCCAGGACCTGACGGAGGAGGAGATCACCGAGCGCGGCGCCCAGGTCGGCATCGGCGCGGTGAAGTACGCGGACCTGTCCACCTCCGCCAACCGCGACTACAAGTTCGACCTCGACCAGATGGTCTCGCTCAACGGCGACACCTCGGTCTACATCCAGTACGCGCACGCCCGGATCAAGTCGATCCTGCGCAAGGCGGGCGACGCGGCGCCCGCCGCCCACCCGGAGCTGGCGCTGGCCCCGGCGGAGCGGGCGCTCGGACTGCACCTGGACCAGTTCGCGGAGACCGTCGCGGACGCCGCCGCCGAGTACGCGCCGCACAAGGTGACCGCGTACCTCTACCAGCTCGCGTCGCTCTACACGACCTTCTACGACCAGTGCCCGGTCCTGAAGGCCGAGACGCCCGAGCAGGTGGAGAACCGCCTCTTCCTCTGCGACCTGACCGCCCGCACCCTCCACCAGGGCATGGCGCTGCTGGGCATCCGCACCCCCGAGCGCCTCTGATCCGTCCCGCGCCCGCCCGGCGCACCGTACGGCCCCGGTTTCCCGCCGGGGCCGTACGCGTCCTCGGGGCCGTCCGCGGACGGCCCGGGTCAGCCCGCCGCCGGCTCCGCCGGAGCGGTACGCGGACGGGTCGCGGGGGCGGGGCGGCCCCAACTCGACTGCAGGGCGCAGTTGGTGAGGTCGGCGGCGGGTCCGGAGAGCTGGGACCCGGCGCGCCAGATGGCCCGCAGCCGCCGGCGCAGATCGACGTCCTCGACGGCGACCTCGCGCAGCCGCCCGCCCCGGATGTCGTCGCTGATCGCGAACCGGCTGAGGACGCCGACGCCCTGCCCGGTGAGCACCGCCGTACGGATCGCGGCGGTCGAGGCGAGTTCGAGACGGGGCGCGGCGGAGCCCGCCGCCCCGGCGCGGACGAGGGCGTGGTCGAGGGTGTCGCGGGTGCCGGAGCCCTTCTCGCGGGCGATGAGCGGGGTGGCGGCCAGTTCGGCGGCGGTGAGCGGGCGGCGGCGCCGGGACCAGGGGTGGCCGGGCGCGACGACGAGGACGAGGTCGTCGACGGCGACGACCCGGGCGTGCAGTCCGCCGGTGGTGCGCGGGCCCTCGATGAAGCCGAGGTCGGCGGCGCCGTGCAGCACGTCCTGGGCGACCTGCTCGGAGTTGCACATCCGCAGCGCCACCCCCGTCCGCGGTGAGCGCAGCCGCAGGTCGGCGAGCCACCGGGGCAGCAGGTACTCCGCGACGGTCAGGCTCGCGGAGACGCTGAGCTGGGAGTCGTGGCTGCGGCGCAGGGCCGCGACGCCGGTCTCCAACTGGTCGGAGGCGCTGAGGACTTCGCGGGCCCAGTCGGCGACCGCCACGCCCTCGTCGGTGAGCCGACAGCCGCGCGGCGAGCGGACGACGAGGGTCAGCCCGAGGTGCCGCTCCAGCCGTTTGATGCGGTTGGTGACGGAGGGCTGCGCGACCTGCAGGGCCCGCGCGGCGCCACCGATGCTGCCCTGGTCGACGACCGCGAGCAGCATCTCCAGCGACCGCAGGTCCGTCCTCATAGCGTATTGGCCGTCCATAGCACAAGTCTATGGGTGCATAGGGGGTTGGTGGCTACCGCGAGGTGTCCCCCGATCGGACGATCAGGGCATGCCCTCTCTTGACGGGACCGCCCGCCCCGACCACCGCAGCGACCCGGAACCGGCCGCCACTCCCCTCCCGCCGAGCGCCGCGCCGCCCTCTTCGGAACGGCCCGCGCCCGGTGCCGGCAAGGGCTCCGGGTGGCTCGCCCACCACGGACCGGGGCTGGCGGTGGTCGTCGTCGGCGTCGCCGTCTCGTACGGGCTCAACCGGCTCGTCCCGGCGGTCAGCGCCCTGACGATCGCGGTGCTGCTGGGCGCGCTGGCCCGCAACACCGGGCTGCTCGGCGACCGGGTGCTGCCCGGCGCGAAGCTCGCCACCAGGAAGCTGCTGCGCACCGGCGTCGTCCTGCTGGGCCTCCAGCTCGCGCTCTCCCAGGTGCTCCAGCTCGACCCCGGGGTGCTGCTGGTGGTCGCGGTGACCGTCGCCGGGACGTTCGCCGGGACGATGTGGCTGGGCCGCCGGCTGGGCGTCCGCCCCGGCACCACCCTGCTGGTCTCCACCGGCTTCTCGATCTGCGGCGCCTCCGCCGCCGCGGCGATGGACGCGGTCAGCGACAGCGACGAGGAGGACCTCGCCACCGGCGTCGCCCTGGTGACGATCTTCGGCAGCCTGGCGATCGTGCTGCTGCCGCTGCTCCAGCACCCGCTGGGCCTGTCCGACACCGCCTTCGGCGTCTGGTCCGGTGCGAGCGTCCACGAGGTCGCCCAGGTCGTCGCCACCGCCTCGGTCGCCGGGCCCGCCGCCCTCGCCGTCGCCACCGTCGTCAAGCTGACCCGCGTCGTCCTGCTCGCCCCCCTCATCGCCGGCTACAGCGTCCTCCGCCGCCGCAGGGGCACCGCCGACGCCACCGGCAAGCGCCCTCCCCTGGTCCCGCTCTTCGTCCTCGGCTTCATCGCGATGGTCGCCGTCCGCAGCTCCGGCGTCCTGCCCGCGTCCGTCCTGACCGCCGCCCAGACCCTGACCACCCTGCTGCTGGCCGGCGCCCTCTTCGGCCTCGGCACCTCGGTCCACCTGATGTCACTGATCCGCACGGGCGCCCGCCCGGTAGCCCTCGGAGCCGGCTCGACGGTGCTGGCGGGGGCGTTGTCGCTGGCGGGGATCTGGGCGTTCACGTGAGGGGACGGGCCCTGCAGGCATCCCCCCGGCACAACCGCGGGGCAGCGGAATTCGCTGCCCCGCTTTTCCCTTCACGCACCAAAAACCAACCAGCAAGAACCTTTTGACAACACAAGGGAACCTCTTTAATATCACTGGGCACCCAAGGTCGCATCAAAGCGCCCTGGAAAATATCCCCACGGGGGGGAATCAGTGTTAAAAAAGAAAAGAGTTGCGGCAGTCATCGGCATAAGCGGCGCTTTTCTCCTCGCCGCCGCACCGGCCGCCTGGGCGAACTGGACCAGCTCCATCAAGGACGGCGGGGACGGCTTCGAGTCCCGGCGCTGGGCCGACGGTTCCTACTCACAGCTCTGGTGGAAGGGCTGCTACGTCTCGGGGTCGGGGTCCACGTCCCACAACGCGGACATCCGGTACTACCGCGACCTCCCTTTCCAGCCCGACCCGGGCTACGACGAAAAGCGTTTCACCGCCTGCTTCAACTCGTCGGACAGCTCCATGGGCGAGTGGCACAATCTCCCGAGTGGAAATTACTACTTCGCCATCACGGGCGTGAGCAACAAAGCCGGAAATGCTTACGTCGATGTGGAAAAAGTCGCCGTCGACACCAGTGCGGCTGATAAATAGCAGCGATTTCGGGGAACTCGCCGCCACACCACCGGAAATGCAGAAGCACGGTATGCGGGCCGCCGCCACCTTGAGAATCCGGCGGCGGTCCGTGGCCGGCCCGGGACCGTCGAAGCCGTGCCGGCTCACCGGCGCCCGGAGGCACGGGCACCGCTCCCCATCGGAGAAACTTTGAGATTCTTACTGCGGTTCCGCAGCAGCAGCGCCGCATGGGGCGCCCTCTTCGCCATCCCGCTGACGTCCTTCTACTTCTTCGTCACCGTCCTTCCGGTTGTGGATGACGGCCTGCGCTACGCGCCGCGTGCCGTCTCCCTCTCGCTCACCCCCATGTACGCGTTCGCGTACGCCATGGCATCGTGCCTGGGTGCCTGGGAGAGCGGGCGGCTCAAGGAGTACGGGGTGTGGGACCTGGCTCCGGCCCGGTCCCGGTACCGCGTCGCGGCCGAGGTCCTGCTGCCCGTCGTCTGCGCCGCGTCGCTGACTCTCACACTTCCGGCGGCGCTGGCGCTCGTCGCCGCCGGGGCCACTCCCACCGCCGGGAGCCTCAAGCCGCTGCTCATGGCCGTGGTGCTCTGCGCCGCGCACGCCGTCATCGGGTTCGGTGCCGGGCAGCGCGTCCCCCGCTTCATCTCCGCACCTCTGCTCGCGGTGGCCGTGTGGATCCTCGTCGCCTTCTCCCACAGCACGACGGATTACCGGCCCCGCCATGTGGCCGGGCAGTTCCCGGGCGACCTCATGTTCGGTGAGGAGGCGACGTGGCTCTCGCTCGCACCGCCGCTGTTGTTCACCGGAGGAATCGGCCTCGCGGTGGCGGCCTTGTGGCTTCCCGTCCGGCGTGGCCTGCTGCGCCTCGTCCCGGCCGCCGCCCTCGCGGTCGTACCGGCCGCGGGCGCCTTGCACCTCGTGGGCGACTGGGACCACAACCCACCGCTGGCGACCGGCCGCGGCGCGATGCGCTGCGCCGGAACGGCACCCGAGGTGTGCATGCCGCGGGAGCGGTCGGAGCATCTGGAAGCCGTGCGGCGCACCGCCGTGTCCGTCCTCGCGGACTTCGCCGCGGCGGGCATCCACCGCTCACCACGGCGCATCACGGACAGCATCAACCACGGGCGTTTCGGCGGACGTTCCCGGCACGGCGAGTGGCAGATCCCGCTCTCCGCCGCGGCCGCCACCGGACAGGCCCGCGCACTCCTCACCGACGCCGCCGTCGGACTCGGCTGCCGCCGCCCCTCCCCCGTTCTGGCGACCGCCCTCTCCTCCTGGGCAGCACGTACCACCGGCGAGGAGTCGGCCCTGCGCCACCGGCAGTCCGAAGAGAAGGCCCCGGACGCCCGGAGCGGACGGAAGGCGGCGGAGACGCTGCTGCGGAGGGTGTACCGCGAGCCCGCCGCAGAACAGGCCCGCTGGTTCGAGGAAAGCCGCCGTCAGGCGTGCCACGGCGGCGGGTGACGGAATTGCTCTGGTGGCTCAAGGCACGCCGCGCCCTGATCGTCCTCCCGGCTGCGCTGGCCGCGTATCTGCTGTACGTCCTGGTGTCCCGCAACGCCTTCGTCGCGCTGCCCTCGCTCGTCGGCGGGAGCAACGTGGTGCTGTCGTCCTTCGCCCCCATGCCTGTCGTGGCCGGACTCGCCGTCGTGCTGTCCGCCCGGCTGCCCGCGGCCGAGGTCTCGGGTACCCGCCGCGTCGCCCGATGGGACACGACGCTGGTCACAGCCGTCGTCATGACAGCTGTGCTCCTCGGGCTGCTGCTCGTGCCCGTCACTGGCACCACACAGGCGGCGGCCGCCGGGCGCAACACCGCCTTCCTCGCCGGGCTGTTCCTCTGTGCGCGGGCCGTCACCGGCCCGCGCGGCGTTCTCGTTCCGGTCGCCTGGCTGATGGCCGTCGTCCTGCTGGGATTCCGTGCTTCGGGCGACCCGTATCCCTGGACCGTGGTGCCCGAACCGCCCGGCGCCCCGCACGCCGCCCTCGGGGCGGCCGCACTGTTCCTGGCCGGGATCGCGACCCTGCCGCGTATGTCGAGGAAGCTGTCATGACCCTGGAACTGACTGCCTGCACCTATTCCTACGGCCGCCGCAAGGCCCCCGTCCTGCGGGACTTCGACTTCCGGCTGCCGGAGGGCCTCACCATCCTGCTCGGACCCAACGGTGCCGGAAAATCGACGCTGCTCAAGCTGGCGGCGGCCGTGGTGCAGCCGCGCTCCGGCAGCGTCCGTCTGGGACGGCTGTCCTCCCGCAGTGCGGCGTACCGAGCCGCCGTCGCCTGGATGCCGCAGCACATCACCGCCATGCCCGGTCTCACCGCGCGGGAATACGTCGCCTACGTGGGCTGGCTGAAGGGGTTGAGCCGCAGCGACGCGTGGGACCGGTCCGCCGGAGCCCTCGCCGCCGTCGAGCTCGGCGAGCGGTCCGGTGTCCGCACCGACCGGCTCTCCGGCGGGCAACTGCGTCGCGTCGGTGTCGCAGGCGCGCTGGTCCACGACGCCCGGGTCCTGCTCCTCGACGAGCCCACCGCCGGCATGGACCCGCACCAGCGGCGCGTCTTCCGCACCCTGCTGGGCGGGCTGACCGACCGTGTACGAGTTCTGCTCTCCACCCACGACGTCACCGACCTCGCCGAAGAGGCCGGCCATGTGGCGGTCCTGCACGACGGCCGGCTCCTGCACTCAGGCACCACCGCCGCGTTCCTCGCTCACGCCCCCCACGGGAGCGCCCCGGCCCGTGCGGCGGAAGAGGCATACACAGCCCTGCTGGGCGCTTACGCCGCTCCTTGATCCGCCGACGCACCGGCCCGCGTGCCCGCGGTGGCGGGCCACCGCACCGGCCCGCCGTCACGAAGCCGACGACACCGCCGCCGCCTCCGCCCACAGCGCCGCCGTCAGCTCCCCCGCCGGGACGGCCCGGGTGCCGCGGTGGTTGACGCCCGCCCACAGGCTC
This sequence comes from Streptomyces sp. NPDC027185, assembly GCF_055567035.1. Taxonomy (NCBI): domain Bacteria; kingdom Bacillati; phylum Actinomycetota; class Actinomycetes; order Kitasatosporales; family Streptomycetaceae; genus Streptomyces; species Streptomyces sp. NPDC027185. Next base: position 556,270 of record NZ_JBVHRF010000006.1, read on the forward strand.
AGGCCGTGGGCGTCGCCCGCGGCCGCGGCGGCGGCCCGCAGGGGCTTGGTGAGCTGGTTGACGAGCGGGTAGGCGGCCGGGGCGGTCGCGTCGTGGTCCTCGATGAAGCGGTTGCGCAGTCCGCGGGCGCAGCGGCCGGAGAACGCCCGGGTGACGGCCGTGGCGGTGAACTCCGGACCGGTCAGCGCCTCCCGGTACGCCGGGTCCGTACCGGCCTCCGGGGTCCGCAGGTACGCGGTGCCCAGCTGTGCCGCCGTCGCCCCGGCGGCCAGGACGGCCGCGATGTCCGCGCCGGTCGCCAGGCCGCCGGCCGCGATCAGCGGCAGCCGGGTGCCCGCCGCGACGGCCGGCAGCAGCGCGGCCAGCGGCGTCGGGTCCGGCTCGGCGTACGGGTCGAAGGTGCCGCGGTGGCCGCCCGCCTCCGGGCCCTGCACACAGAGCGCGTCGGCGCCCGCCGCCTCGGCCCGAGCCGCCTCGGCGGGCGTGGTGACCGTCACGACCACCCGGCTGCCCGCCCGCCGCAGCGCCCCGGCCACCTCGGCGGGCGGCGCGCCGAAGGTGAACGACACGACCGGCACCGGGTCCTTGGTCAGCAGCGCGATCTTCTCGTCCCAGAAGTCGGTGTCGTCCCGGTCGGGCTCGGGCAGCGTCACCGAACGGCGCGCCGCCTCCGCCGCCAGCTCCGCGCGGTACGGCGCGACCGTGTCCGGGTGCGGGACGTCCTGCGGGACGAAGACGTTGACCCCGAACGGCGCGCCGGTCCCCGCCCGCACCCCGGCGATCTCCTCGGCGAGCCGCGCCGGGGTCTTGTACCCGGCGGCGAGGGTGCCGAGGCCACCGGCCCGGCTCACGGCGACCGCCAGTGCGACGGAACCCGGGCCCCCGGCCATCGGCGCCTGCACGAGCGGGATACGCAACTGGGACAGGTCGAACACGGTGGCTCCTTCGGTGCGGGGCACGGAACTGACGTGGCCGGCGAACCGGAATACACGGCCTCCCGGCCCGCCACCGGAAATCGGCGAAAGGCCGGAAGCCGGAACGGGCCGAAAGCGGAAACCGCCCGGAAAACCCGGCCGCTCCGCCACTTTACGGAGCCGGCGCAGCGCCGGGAAATGCTTCCGGGCGCTGAACTATGCTTCGCGGACATGGATCTGGAATTGCGGCATCTGCGCGCTTTCACCGCGCTCGCCGACCACGGCTCCTACACCCGCGCCGCGGCCGCCTCCCACCTCACCCAGCCCGCGCTCTCCCGCACGATCCAGCAGCTGGAGGCGGCGTTGGACGTCCGCCTGGTCGACCGCTCGTCCCGGCACACCGCCCTCACCCCCGCGGGCCGGGACTTCCTCGGCCACGCCCGCCGCGTCCTCGGCGACCTCGACCGCGCGGTCCGGGAGACGCGCGCCCACCGCACGCTCCGCCTCGGCTTCAGCTGGCTGCTGCCCGACCCGTGGGCGCAGCGCACCCTCGCCCGTTTCGAGCGGGCCACCGACGCGGAGGTCACCCTCGTACGCGTCGACGATCCGGCCGCCGCCCTCGCCTCGGCGACCGTCGACATCGCCGTGTTCCGCGGGCACACCGCGCCCGCCGGGGCGGCTGTCCATCCGCTCTTCGACGAGGAACGCGTCGCCGCCGTGTCGGCTTCTTCCTTTCTCGCGGACCGGGAAAGCCTCGACTGGTCGGAATTGCCCGCGTGGCCGCTGGTGGTGAATACCGTCACCGGCACCACCACCCCCGATTCCTGGCCCGCCGGGGCCGCCCCGCGCACGGTCATTCCGTGCGCCAATTACGACGAATGGCTGGAGACCGTCGCCGCCGACCGCGGCGTCGGCGTCGTCCCGGCGCCGGCCGCCCGCCGCGTCACCCACTCCGGCGTCCGCTTCGTCCCCCTGACCGGCGCCCCCGCCGTCCCCGTCCGCCTCGTCCACCTCACCGCCGACGCGCGCCGCCCGCTGCTCCGCGCGTTCCTGCACGCCGCCACCGCCGCTGCCGCCGGGAGCGACGACGGCGTCCGGTGACCGCCTCCACGGTCACCGGACGCCGCACCACCGGGTGCGCACCCCACGGGCGCGCTCCCGCTCACAGCCCACGCGCGACCTCCGTCGCCCAGTACGTCAGGATCAGATCGGCGCCCGCCCGCTTGATGCCGGTCAGCGTCTCCAGGATCGCCTTGTCCCGGTCGATCCAGCCCTTCTCCGCCGCCGCCTCGACCATCGCCAGCTCCCCGGAGATCTGGTACGCGGCGACCGGTACGTCCACCGCGTCCGCGACCTTCGCCAGCACATCGAGATAGGGCAGCGCCGGCTTGACCATCACCATGTCGGCGCCCTCGTCGAGGTCGAGCGCCAGCTCCCGCATCGACTCGCGCAGGTTCGCCGGGTCCTGCTGGTAGGTCTTGCGGTCGCCCCGCAGCGACGAGCCGACCGCCTCGCGGAACGGCCCGTAGAACGCCGACGAGTACTTCGCGGTGTACGCCAGGACCGACACGTCCTCGTGGCCGGTCTGGTCCAGCGCGTCCCGGATGACGCCGACCTGACCGTCCATCATCCCGCTGGGCGCCACCACATGGGCGCCCGCGTCCGCCTGGACCTGCGCCATCTCGGCGTACCGCTCCAGCGTCGCGTCGTTGTCGACCCGGCCGTCCGCGTCCAGCACCCCGCAGTGGCCGTGGTCGGTGAACTCGTCCAGGCACAGGTCCGACATGATCACCAGATCGTCGCCGACCTCGGCGCGCACGTCCCGCAGCGCGACCTGGAGGATGCCGTCCGGGTCGGTGCCGACGGTGCCCGCCGCGTCCTTCTTCGCCTCCTCGGGCACGCCGAAGAGCATGATCCCGGAGACGCCCGCCTCCAGCGCCTCGACCGCCGCCTTACGGAGCGTGTCGCGGGTGTGCTGGACGACGCCGGGCATCGCCGAGATCGGCACCGGCTCCGAGATCCCCTCGCGGACGAACGCCGGGAGGATCAGATCGGCCGGGTGCAAACGGTGTTCGGCAACCATCCGCCGCATGGCGGGGGTGGTCCGCAGCCGCCGGGGCCGCGCGCCGGGGAAGGTTCCGTACTTCGTCATGCCGTCCACGCTACGCCCGCCTTCCCGCTGCCTTTGCCGACGCGGCGTCGGGCCCCCGCCCCCGGAAACGCCGCCGCCCCGCACCCGCCGGAGCGGATACGGGGCGGGGCACGGCAGAGACCGGCGTTACGGCGTCGCGCGGCGGCGGCGCGAGCCCGGACGCCGCTCGCTGGGCCGGGTCACCGGGTCGCCCGCCTCGATCGCGGCGTCCCGGCGCGCAGCGCCGAAGTCCGCCAGCGCCTCGGCCAGCTTGTGCACCGACGGCTCCGGCGACATCACGTCCACCCGCAGCCCGTGCTCCTCCGCCGTCTTCGCGGTCGCCGGGCCGATACAGGCGATCACCGTGACGTTGTGCGGCTTGCCCGCGATACCGACGAGGTTGCGGACGGTCGAGGACGAGGTGAAGAGCACCGCGTCGAACCCGCCGCCCTTGATCGCCTCCCGGGTCTCGGCCGGCGGCGGCGACGCCCGCACCGTGCGGTACGCGGTGACGTCGTCGACCTCCCAGCCCAGCTCGATCAGGCCCGCCACCAGCGTCTCGGTGGCGATGTCGGCGCGCGGCAGGAAGACCCGGTCGATCGGGTCGAAGACCGCGTCGTAGGGCGGCCAGTCCTCCAGCAGCCCGGCCGCCGACTGCTCACCGGACGGCACCAGATCGGGCTTCACGCCGAAGGCGATCAGCGCCTTCGCGGTCTGCTCACCGACCGCCGCGACCTTGATCCCGGCGAACGCGCGGGCGTCGAGCCCGTACTCCTCGAACTTCTCCCGGACCGCCTTGACGGCGTTGACCGAGGTGAAGGCGATCCACTCGTACCGGCCGGTGACCAGGCCCTTGACCGCCCGCTCCATCTGCTGCGGGGTACGCGGCGGCTCGACGGCGATCGTCGGGACCTCGTGCGGCACCGCGCCGTACGAGACGAGTTGGTCGGAGAGCGACGCGGCCTGCTCCTTCGTCCGCGGTACGAGGACCTTCCAGCCGAACAGCGGCTTGGACTCGAACCACGACAGCCGGTCGCGCTGCGCCACGGCGCCCCGCTCACCGACCACGGCTATGACCGGCTGCCCGCCGTCCGGCGACGGCAGCACCTTCGCGGCCTTCAGCACCTGCGCGACCGACCCGAGGGTGGCGTTCCAGGTGCGCTGGCGGGTCGTCGTCCCGGCGACGGTGACCGTCATCGGGGTGTCGGGCTTCCGGCCCGCCGACACCAGCTCACCGGCGGCCGCGGCCACCGAGTCGAGGCTGGTGGAGACGACGGCGGTCGCGTCGGAGCCGCCCAGCTCGGCCCAGCAGCGGCCGGTCGCCGTCCGCGCGTCGACGAACCGGACGTCGGTGCCCTCGGCGTCGCGCAGCGGCACCCCGGCGTACGCGGGCACCCCCACGGCGGTGGCGATACCGGGCACGACCTCGAAGACGATGCCCTCGGCGGCGCACGCCAGCATCTCCTCGGCGACGTTGCCGTCCAGGCCGGGGTCGCCGGTCACGGCACGGACGACCCGCTTGCCGGAGCGCGCGGCCCCCATGACAAGATTGGCGGTGTCGCGCAGCGAGGAAACTTCTGCGGGCATGACGGGCTTTGACGCCTCGTCAGCTGACGCTTGCAGCGGAGTGTCCACCTGCGGGCGGGCGTGCGTACGCACGACGTCCAGCACCTGCGGGTCGGCGATCAGGACGTCCGCCTGAGCCAGTGCCTCCACGGCACGCAGCGTCAGCAGACCCGGATCTCCCGGCCCGGCACCGAGGAAGGTGACCTGACCGGAGGCGGAGTGATTCGGGGCGGTGGGGTTCAAAGTGCTCGCTCCCCCATAAGACCGGCCGCACCCTTGGCGAGCATCTCGGCGGCGAGTTCACGGCCCATGCGCAGCGGCATCGTGACGTCGTCGGGAGAGGCGGGTACGTGCCCGGTGGTGGACAGCTGCACCAGCGCGCTGCCGTCGGTCGTGCCGACGACGCCGCGCAGGCGCATTTCGGTGACAGCCTGTTCGCCGGCCGCGGGGCCTCCTCCGCTCGAACGGAGCCGAGCGTTCGGGGGAGAGTCGGCCAGCGCACCCACGGGTGCGGAGCAGCCGGCCTCCAGGGCGGCGAGCAGGGAACGCTCGGCGGTCACGGCGGCCCGGGTGAAGGGGTCGTCGAGTCCGGCGAGCGCGGCGGCGAGGTCCGCGTGGGCCGCGGCACACTCGACCGCCAGTGCCCCCTGGCCGGGGGCGGGCAGAACCATGTCGGGCGACAGCAGCTCCGTCGCCTCGTCGATACGGCCGATCCGGGTGAGCCCGGCGGCCGCCAGTACGACGCCGTCCAGCTCGCCCTTCTCGACGAAGCCGATCCGGGTGTCGATGTTCCCGCGTATCGGCACCGCCTCGATACGGCGGCCCAGCGACCGCGCCCAGGCGTTGAGCTGCGCCATCCGCCGCGGGGAGCCCGTCCCCACCCGGGCGCCGTCCGGCAGCTCCTCGAAGGTGAGCCCGTCACGGGCCATGAGCGCGTCCCGCGGGTCCTCGCGCCGCGGCACCGCCGCCAGCGTCAGGTCCTCGGGCTGCGCCGTCGGCAGATCCTTGAGCGAGTGGACCGCGAAGTCGATCTCCCCGGCGAGCAGCGCGTCGCGCAGCGCGGAGACGAACACGCCGGTGCCGCCGATCCGCGCGAGCTGCTCGCGGGAGGTGTCGCCGTACGTGGTGATCTCCACCAGCTCGACGGGGCGGCCCGTCAGCTCGCGGACCGCGTCGGCGACCTGTCCGGACTGGGCCACGGCGAGCTTGCTCCGCCGTGTGCCCAGCCGAAGGGGCGTACCCCTCGTTGTGCTGTCAGTCATGCCCGCTCCCGTGCTGCATCGTGCCTGTCGGCCCGCGTATCGGCCCTGCTGACGGCGGCGACCGTCTGGGGGTCGAGATCGAAGAGTTCCCGCAGCGCGTCCGCGTACCCGGCGCCGCCGGGCTCGCTCGCGAGCTGCTTGACCCGCACGGTGGGCGCGTGCAGGAGTTTGTCGACGACCCGGCGCACGGTCTGGGTGATCTCCGCGCGCTCCTTGTCGTCCAGGTCGGGGAGGCGGCCGTCGAGGCGGGCCATCTCGCTCGCCACGACATCGGCGGCCATGGTGCGCAGCGCGACCACGGTCGGCGTGATGTGCGCCGCCCGCTGCGCCGCGCCGAACGCCGCGACCTCGTCCGCGACCAGGGACCGCACCTTGTCCACATCGGCCGCCATCGGCGCGTCCGCGGACGCCTGAGCCAGCGACTCGATGTCGACGAGGTGCGCACCCTCGACACGGTGCACGGCGGCGTCGATGTCCCGCGGCATCGCCAGGTCCAGCAGCGCCAGCTCCGCGGTGCGTCCGGCGCGGGCGGCGGCGACCGCCTCGGCGCCGAGCACCAGACCGGTCGCCCCCGTACAGGAGACGACGACATCGGCGGCGGCCAGCTCCGCGTCCACGGCGGCCATCGCCACGGCGCGGGCCCGCAGACCGGTCGCCGCGCCCGGACCGCCCGGCTCGGTGAGGATCCGGGCCAGCCGCTCGGCGCGCTCCACGGTGCGGTTGGCGACGGCCAGCTCACCGATCCCGGCGCGGGCCAGGGTGGTGGCGGCCAGCGACGACATCGACCCGGCGCCGATCACCAGCGCCCGCTTGCCGCGCGCCCAGCCCTCGACGTCCGGGCCGCCGGCCAGCTGCTCCAGACCGAAGGTGACGAGCGACTGCCCGGCCTTGTCGATACCGGTCTCGCTGTGCGCCCGCTTGCCGACCCGCAGCGCCTGCTGGAAGAGATCGTTCAGCAGCCGCCCCGCGGTGTGCTGCTCCTGCGCGACGGCGAGCGCGTCCTTGATCTGCCCGAGGATCTGCCCCTCGCCGACGACCATCGAGTCCAGCCCGCAGGCCACCGAGAAGAGGTGGTGGACGGCGCGGTCCTCGTAGTGGACGTAGAGATGGGGCGTCAGCTCGTCCAGCTCGGCGGCGCCGTGGCGGGCCAGCAGCGTGGACAGCTCGGCGACACCGGCGTGGAACTTGTCCACGTCTGCGTACAGCTCGATGCGGTTGCACGTGGAGAGCACCGCCGCCTCGCTCACCGGCTCGGCCGCGACGGCCTCCTGGAGCAGCTTCCCCCGCACCTCGGGCGCGAGCGCGGCCCGCTCCAGCGCGCTCACGGGCGCCGTGCGGTGGCTGAGTCCTACGACGAGCAAGCTCATGCCGGCATCACGGCGGGGACGTCCCCGTCCGGTCCCTTGCGGTCGTCGGCCGCTGCCGGTGCCGCGGCCGGTTCCACCGCGGCGGCACGGACCGCGGGCGCCGGTGCGGCCGCGTCCACACCGCCGTCGTCGCCCGCCTTGCGCTGCTCGTGGAAGGCGAGGATCTGCAGCTCTATGGAGAGGTCGACCTTCCGGACGTCCACACCGTCCGGCACGGTCAGCACGGTCGGCGCGAAGTTGAGGATCGAGGTGACACCGGCGGCGACGAGACGGTCGCAGACCTGCTGGGCGGCGCCCGCGGGCGTCGCGATCACGCCGATCGAGACGCCGTTGTCCTCGATGATGTGCTCCAGCTCGTCGGTGTGCTGCACCGCGATACCGGCGACGGGCTTCCCGGCCATGGCGGGATCGGCGTCGATCAGCGCGGCCACCCGGAAACCACGCGAGGCGAACCCGCCGTAGTTGGCGAGCGCGGCGCCGAGATTACCGATACCGACGATGACAACCGGCCAATCCTGGGTGAGGCCGAGTTCGCGCGAGATCTGGTAGACGAGATACTCCACGTCGTACCCGACACCGCGCGTCCCGTAGGAGCCCAGGTACGAGAAGTCCTTCCGCAGCTTGGCGGAGTTGACCCCCGCCGCGGCGGCCAGTTCCTCGGAGGAGACCGTGGGAACCGAGCGCTCGGAGAGCGCGGTCAGCGCACGCAGATACAGCGGAAGCCGGGCGACGGTGGCCTCGGGAATCCCTCGGCTTCGGGTCGCCGGTCGGTGAGTTCGGCCAGTTGCCACGGTGCTCCTGCGGGTAGAGCGGGGCTGCGGGCGGCCGTACGTCACCCGACCGCCCTGTCCTGTGCAGGCTATGTCTTTGTGAACGCGTGCACAAAGATGATGTCCGCTTTGTCTGGCCAAAGTGATCGGTGTCACGCGGCTTTTGACGCCGTTCGCGGAACCAACTTCCGCACCACGCCGTTCGCCCGCTACCCGCAGGTCACACGGGTTCGCCGACGGGAGCACGCGCCCTCACTCCTCACCGCTGTGCCCCCGGAAACCTACAAATCGCCCACCGATGGTAGTCGACCTCCGGGCCCTCCCACGCCGCCGCGCGCCCGGCACAATGACCCCATGACCCCCTCGTTCGGCATGTTCAGCCGCACCCCCCGCAAGAGCCCCGCGGAGCGCACCGTCACCCTCATCGGGAAGCCCGGCTGCCACCTCTGCGACGACGCCCAGGCCGTCATCGAGCAGGTCTGCGCCGAGACCGGCGCCTCCTGGGAGAAGAAGGACATCACCGAGGACGCCGAACTGCACCGCGCCTACTGGGAGCAGATTCCGGTCATCCTCGTGGACGGCGCCCAACACGACTTCTGGCGCGTCGACCCCGCCCGCCTCCGCACCGCCCTCGGAGCCTGAGCCGGACGCACAGCCTCCACCCGCCGCCCCGCCGCCCCGCCGCCCCGAAGGCCGGCCGCGGTGCAGCGCCCCCGCCCCGGCACCCCGCCCGGCCCGTCACCCGCCCTTCGGCTCCCCACCCGTTGCCCGACACCGGGCCGTCACCGGAACCGCCGAAGCGACTGGCTACGCTGTCCATATGGCCCGCCCGTCGCCCGACCACCGCCCCGGTAGGAGTCCCTTCGGGACACCCGACACGCCACCCTCCGAGGACCGTCCCGACGCGGTCACCCCCGGTGCGTCCGACGCGCCCGCCACCACCGGCAACCGCCTCGGTGCCGCCCTCTCCGGGGTCCGCGCCCCCGCCTGGCTCGGCCGCCGCCGTCGCCCCGCCACCGCCCGCAGCGTGCTGGCCGGCGAAGCCGCCGCCGAGGCCGCCCGCAAAACCTCCCAGGAGGCCGAGGAAGCCGAACAGGCGGAACAGGCGGAGAGCGCCACGGGCACCGCCGCGGAGGAGCCGGAGTTCCCGGTCGTCGGCGACGACCACGCCGCCGCCTTCTTCGACCTCGACAACACGGTCATGCAGGGCGCCGCCCTCTTCCACTTCGGCCGCGGCCTCTACAAGCGCCACTTCTTCCACAAGCGCGACCTGGCCCGCTTCGCCTGGCAGCAGATCTACTTCCGGCTGGCCGGCTCGGAGAACCCCGAGCACATGGCCGACGTCCGCAACAGCGCCCTCTCCATCGTCCAGGGCCACCGCGTCTCCGAGCTGATGTCCATCGGCGAGGAGATCTACGACGAGTACATGGCCGAACGCGTCTGGCCCGGCACCCGCGCCCTCGCCCAGGCCCACCTCGACGCCGGCCAGAAGGTCTGGCTGGTCACCGCGGCACCCATCGAAACCGCGACGATCATCGCCCGCCGGCTCGGCCTGACCGGCGCGCTCGGCACCGTCGCGGAATCCGTCGGCGGCGTCTACACCGGCAAGCTCGTCGGCGAACCGCTGCACGGCCCCGCCAAGGCCGAGGCGGTCCGCGCGCTCGCCGCCGCCGAGGGCCTCCAGCTCGCCCGCTGCGCCGCGTACAGCGACTCCGCCAACGACATCCCGATGCTCTCCCTCGTCGGCCACCCCTACGCCATCAACCCCGACGGGCGGCTGCGCAAGCACGCCCGGGAACACGGCTGGCGGCTGCGCGACTACCGCACCGGGCGCAAAGCCGTACGGATCGGCATCCCGGCCGCCGCCGGAGTGGGCGCGCTCGCCGGCGGCGCGGCAGCCGCCATCGCCCTCCAGCGCCGCCGCCGCTGACCCGCCCCTCCCCCGTACGCTGCCGCTGACCAGGATTGATCACCGGCAGCCGGGCGCGCCCGTTCGCCCCGGTGCCCCACCCTGCCCCACCTGCGGTCCGGTTGCTGGCGCTCCACCACAACACGCCCTCCAACCAGGCAGATTGCGTCACCTTTCGATCAAAAGCTGCTCAGTAATCGATACTACTTCCGCCACTATTCAGGCACGGACCGTAAGTAATCGATGATTTGAACAACTGGGTGTAGCGCTGCCTATACGAAGCGTTATTCTCCTCAGACGCATTCCGGAACCCGCACGTCCCTACGACGAGTGAATGGTCCCGCACTGCACGTGATGGAAGCTCTGCCTCTGGGAGTCCCGTGTACCCACACGTCGGGGTTGACGCCTCGGGCCTGGCTACGCTGCGTACGACGCTCGTCGACCACCTGCGCAGTTTTGTCCCCACCGCGTACGCCGTCCCCGCATTCGCCACAGCCGTCCCCGCCGGCCCCTGCTACGCCCTGGCCGACGGGAGCGCGGCGGTCGGCAAGCCCGCGACCGCCGGCAGATCCCGCCGCTCCGGCTCCGGCACGACCACCGCCCGCCGCCCCGTCGACAGCGACAGCCGTCGCATGATGGACCTCGTCGAACGCGCCCAGTCCGGAGAGGCCGAAGCCTTCGGCCGCCTCTACGACCAGTACGCCGACACCGTCTACCGCTACATCTACTACCGCGTCGGCGGCCGGGCCACCGCCGAGGACCTCACCAGCGAGACGTTCCTGCGGGCCCTGCGCCGCATCGGCACCTTCACCTGGCAGGGCCGCGACTTCGGCGCCTGGCTGGTGACGATCGCCCGCAACCTCGTCGCCGACCACTTCAAGTCCTCCCGGTTCCGCCTGGAGGTCACCACCGGCGAGATGCTCGACGCCAACGAGGTCGAGCGCAGCCCCGAGGACTCCGTCCTCGAATCGCTCTCCAACGCAGCCCTGCTGGAGGCGGTCCGCAAGCTCAACCCCCAGCAGCAGGAGTGCGTGACCCTGCGCTTCCTGCAAGGTCTCTCGGTCGCCGAGACCGCCCGCGTGATGGGCAAGAACGAAGGCGCGATCAAGACCCTCCAGTACCGCGCGGTGCGCACTCTCGCCCGATTGCTGCCCGAAGACGCCCGCTGACCCCTCGCCCGCCCCGCCCTCCCGTCCGCCGCCCGGTCACACGTACGTCCACTTTCGGTGACGTACGGTGAGCGGTCGTGCCCCCTCGGTCAGATCATCGTGTGTGCGTAACCCGTGTGCCGCGCCGCTCGTTGTGCGGGATGCAGGCTCCAAGCGGTCACGCCCTGTCCGCTGCCGCTCACTCCTTCGAGTGGCCGCGGAGGGCGGCGTGCAACCGTCCGGCCCGTCTGGATGGTCCAAGCCAGTCAGGGGAGCCGAGCGGGATGACGAGAGGAGGTGCCGCCCGTGATCACACACATCTCGGTGCACCGGCGGGCCAACGCCTTCGCCCAGGCCCTGGAGGATCAGACCTCCCGGGGCGCGGCCGAGGACCAGGACGACGACGCGGCACAGACGCCGGGTGAAGCACGACTGTTGGCGGTGGCGGACGGCCTCGGGGAACTCCCGAAGCCGGAGCTGGCCACCGAGGTGAAGAGCGTCCAGCGCGCCCAGCTGATGGCCGCGATGGAGGCCGCCTTCGCCGAAGGCACGCCCTCCGACGGCGCCCGGGTGCCCGGACAGCGTTCCCCCGGCGGCGCCCACCGTGCCGCCGAGCAGCTCGGGAAGCTGCGCCCGCACTCCCGGCTGACGAAGCGGCTCGCGGCGGGCGGTCTGACCGTCGGCGTCGCCGCCGGAGCGTTCAGCGGTGTCGCCGCCGCCAGCTCCGACGCACTGCCCGGCGACTCCCTCTACGGCCTCAAGCGCGGCATGGAGGACGTCAAGCTCGGCCTGACCGACGACGACGCCGACCGCGGCCGGCTCTACCTCGACCAGGCCGCCACCCGGATGCTGGAGGCCCGCCGCCTGATGGAGCGCGGCCGGGCCGCCGACCTCGACCACGAATCGCTCGCCGAGGTCCGCCGGACCCTCGCCGGGATCACCCACGACGCGGGCGAGGGCCACCGCCTCCTGTACGCCGCGTACGAGCGGGACGGCTCCCTCGGCCCCATCGAGACGCTGGACTCCTTCACCTCCTCCCACCGCGCCACCTGGACGCAGCTGCGCGACCGGCTCCCCACCCAGCTCACCGACGCGCGGGACGAGGTCAGCTCGGTCTTCGACGCGATGGACAAGCAGGTCAAGCCGTTGCGCGGGCTGCTGCCCACCCCGGAGAAAGCCGCGCGGCAGGGCGCCGCACCGGCCATGCCGGACCGCGCGTCCGGACAGCCGCGCCCGTCGGCGTCCGACGGGCGCACCCCGTCCGGCGCCGAAGGCGACGCCCGCCACCCGGCCGGTCCCTCGTCCACCCCGTCCGAGGAGCAGGGGCTGCTCGGCGGCGACACCGGGGGTCTGCTGGGCGGTTCCGCCCACGACGACCCCACCCCGTCGCACAGCGGCGGCAAGGGCTCCGCGGACCACCCCGACATCACGGTGCCGCCGCTCATCCCGGGCCTGCTGCCCGGTCTGGGCATCGATGGCGAGAACACCCGCGGCTGACGGCGTACGGCCCGCTCCCCACCGGCGACACACCGGGCGGGGAGCGGGCCGTACCGCTGTATCGGCGCGGGTGTCCCGCAGGTCTCAGAAGAAGACCGAGCGGCGCTGGACCAGCAGTTTGTAGAGCGTGTGCTGAATCGTTTCCCGGACCTGGTCGGTGAGGTTGAACATCAGCATCGGGTCGTCGGCAGCCTCCGGCGGATAGCCGTCCGTCGCGATCGGCTCGCCGAACTGGATCGTCCACTTCGTCGGCAGCGGCAGCGCGCCGAGCGGCCCGAGCCAGGGGAACGTCGGCGTCACCGGGAAGTACGGCAGGCCCAGCACCCGCGCCAGCGTCCGCGCGTTGCCGATCATCGGGTAGATCTCCTCGGCGCCCACGATCGAGCACGGCACGATCGGCACTCCGGCCCGCAGCGCCGTCGAGACGAAACCGCCCCGCCCGAAGCGCTGGAGCTTGTACCGGTCGGCGAACGGCTTGCCGATGCCCTTGAACCCCTCCGGCATCACCCCGACGATCTCGCCGCGCTCCAGCAGCCGCTGCGCGTCCTCCGCACACGCCAGGGTGTGCCCGGCCTTCCGCGCCAGCGCGCTGACCACCGGCAGCACGAAGACGAGATCGGCCGCGAGCAGCCGCAGATGCCGGTCGGCCGGATGGTGGTCGTGGACCGCGGTCTGGAGCATCAGACCGTCCAGCGGCAGCGTCCCGGAGTGATTGGCGACGACCAGCGCGCCGCCGTCCGCCGGGATGTTCTCCACCCCGCGGACGTCGACCCGGAAGTACTTCTCGGCCAGCGGGCGCAGCACCGACATCAGGACCTGGTCGGTCAGCTCCTCGTCGTAGCCGAAGTCGTCGACCTCGTACTCGCCGGTCAGGCGGCGCCGCAGGAAGCGCAGGCCACCGGCGAGGCGTTCGTCCAGCGAGCGGCCGCCGCGCGCCGCCGGCGGCGCCGGACGCGCGTCCCCGGTGCGGGCCTCCGGTACGGGCGTGAGGGAAGCGGTGCCGTTCACCGTCCGCCGGGCCTTGTGGCGCGCCCGGGGCTCCTCGCCGAACGGAATGACCTTGGCGTCCGCCATCTCGCGTGAACTCCTCACTGGGCCGGGCGCGCGGAAAGCGCGTCGGCGAGCCGGTCGACGGTACGGGCGAGGGTCCCCGGCGGCAGCAGCCCCGGGCCACGGCTGCGGGCGAACTCCGCGAACGTCTGAGCCGTCGTGTACTCCGGCTCGAAGCCCAACGTCTCGCGCATCTGCGTGGTGCGGACCACCCGGCCGTGGGTGAGCAGCCGGATCTGCTCGGGGGAGAAATCCGTGACGCCGACGGCGCGGAGCGCGGCGCCGGCCCAGGTGACGGTGGGCAGCAGCAGCGGCAGCGTGGGACGGCCCAGCCGGCGGGCGGTCTGCGACAGCAGCAGCACACCGTCGCCCGCGATGTTGAAGGTGCCGCTGTTCAGCGTCCCCCGGCGCGGTTCGGACGCGGCGATCAGCAGCGCCGCCAGCGCGTCCTCCTCGTGCACGAACTGCAGCCGCGGGTCGTAGCCGAGGACGGTCGGCAGCACCGGCAGTGAGAAGTACTCGGCGAGCGGGGAGTCCGCGCACGGCCCCAGGACGTTGGCGAAGCGCAGTACGCAGACCGCGACGTCCGGGCGGCGCCGGGCGAAGCCCCGGACGTACCCCTCGACCTCGACGACGTCCTTGGCGAACCCACCGGACGGCAACGACTTCGGCGGGGTGTCCTCGCCGAAGACCGCCGGATCGCGCGGGGCGGAACCGTAGACGCCGGTACTGGACTTGACGACCAGTCGCTGCACCCGGGGCGCCTTCTGGCACGCGCCGAGCAGCTGCATGGTGCCGATGACGTTGGTCTCCTTGACGGCGGTACGGCCGCCACGGCCGCCCGGCGGCGTGCTGTTGACGTCCATGTGGACGACGGTGTCGACGCCGGTCTCCGCCAGGACGCGGGCGATGGCCGGATGCCGGATGTCGGCCTTCAGGAACTCCGCACCGCCCAGCGGGTGCGCGGGGGCGACCGCGTCGACGCCGATCACCCGCTCCACGGACGGGTCGCGCAGGACGCGCCGGACGAACCGGCCGGCGAGCTGCCGGGCGACTCCCGTGACGAGCACGACCTTGCCCACGACCGGCACTCCTTCCGCCCTCGGCCCGCCGCCTGGGCCGAGCTGTGCCACCACGCTATCGGGTCGCCGTCGGACCACGGCGCCCCACACTGCCCAGGGCCGCGTTTCCCGCCCCACCGGCCCCAGGGCGCCGCGCCGCACAGCCCTGGAACGCACCGTGGCCCCCCACCGCACAAGGCGGTGGGGGGCCACGAAAACGCGATCCGCGTCGCTTACTTCTTGTTGCGACGCTGCACGCGGGTGCGCTTGAGCAGCTTGCGGTGCTTCTTCTTGGCCATCCGCTTGCGCCGCTTCTTGATAACAGAGCCCACGACTACCCTCGCTCACTTCGAATCACTCGGTGCGGGGCGTCCGAGCCCACACTACCTACATCGGGCCAGCCTACCCGGCGCCGGGCGTACGGCGTAATCGAGGGCCCGGGAGCCTCCGTCACGCCGATTCGACGCCTACGTAGGACTCCCGGAGGTAGTCGTGGACCGCCTGCTCCGGCACGCGGAACGACCGGCCCACCCGGATCGCGGGCAGATGACCGCTGTGCACCAGGCGGTACACGGTCATCTTCGACACTCGCATCACGGTGGCGACCTCCGCCACCGTCAGGAACACGACCTCGTTCAGAGGCTTCTGGTCCGCAGCCATGCCACACCTGCACCTTCCGCATATGACGGGCACCGGCTTCCCCTCCGGTCACTCTTCGTCGCTATGCGCTCACTCCCCAATTTAGGGGCGGGTGATGCGAGTGGGGAAGAGGAGCCACCGGGACCGCGAAAAGCCCAGCTAACAGGGCAGTTCCGCTCTATTGAGGACATACCGCCACAGCGGTCGGTAGTGCGCGGCGGCGACCGCGTCATCCAGCGGCACCACCGCGCACACCCGGCCCTCCGCCTCCCCGACGAACGGCCCCGGATCGTCCGCATCCGCCAACCCGATCGCCTCAAACCCCAGCTGACCTGCACCGCAGATCCAACCGTGATCACCGACGACCAGTTCCGGCAGCGGTCCGCCGCCCTCCGCCGCCGCCGCGAGCGCCAGCCGCACGGGGAGGGGCGAATGGGTATGCACACGCCCCTTCCCGGATGCGCCCCCCACGCCGGTCCCGCGCATCAGCGCGACTCCCCGTACGTAGTCGAGTACGTACGTGCGTACGCCGCACCGCGCCGTGAGAGGGGCGGTCAGGCCCCGCCCGGGGGTCAGTACGACGCATCCCGCCGTCGCGAGTCCCTCCGCGAGGGCGGCGTAGAAATCCAGCAGGCCGTGAGGGTGGCCGGTGCCGAGCAGCACCGGGGCGCGGCGGCGGGCCGCCGCGGCGATCCGGTCGGCGAACCGGCCCAGGGCGGCGAGCGTGCGGTCCGGGTCGATCACGTTCGGGCCCCGGGCGTCCGTCGGCTCCGCCGGCGCCCCGCAGACCCGCGCCATCAGCCGCGCCACCTCCGCGACCGGCCACTCCCCGACGGGGTCGAGCCCCAGCAGTACCCGGGGGTCGCGCGCCGCGAAGAGGCGGTAGCGGGCCAGGCTTTTCTCCCGCGGCGTCGCGAGGGTCCCCGCCAGCCGCGCCTCGATCAGATGGGCGCGCAGCGCACCGGTCCCCGACACGCCGCCATGCTCACCCGCCGTCCGCCCCCACGGGCCCGAACCGCCCGGTAGTCACACATCCGGGCGCACAGGGGCGGGCCGGAGCCGCGCCCCGTACTCCCCCGTGCCCCCGCACCTCACGGCAGCAGGCCGTGTGACGGGAAGACCGCGCGGCGGGTGGCGAGGATTGCCTGGTCGAGGCGGTCGGCGGGGTCGTAGCCGCTGTCGGTGAAGTCGCGCCAGCCCGGTTCGGCGCCGTCGGTCATGCGGTGCGGGGCGGGCCGGCGGGTGCGGCGGAACACCTCGTGCCGCCACTCCTGCGGCACCGGCGCCCCCGGGTCGAGCGGCCGTCCGGCGGCGATGGCCACCAGGTGGGTCCAGGCGCGCGGGACGACGTCCACCACCGCGTATCCGCCGCCGCCCAGTGCGAGCCACCGCCCGTCCGCGTACTCGTGGGCCAGCGTGTGGCAGGTGAGCGCCACCGTCCGCTGCGCGTCCAGGCTCACCCCCAGATGCGCCAGCGGGTCCTCGATGTGGGTGTCCGTACCGTGCTGGGTGACCAGCACCTGCGGCCGGAACGCGCCGAGCAGTTCGGGCACCACGGCGTGGAACGCCCGCAGCCAGCCCGCGTCGCCGGTGCCGGCGGGCAACGCGAGGTTGGCGGCGCTGCCCTCCGCGCCCGGCCCGCCGGTCTCCTGCGGCCAGCCGGTCCCCGGGAACAGCGTCCGCGGATGCTCGTGCAGCGAGACCGTCAGCACCCGCGGGTCCTCCCAGAACGCCGCCTGGACGCCGTCCCCGTGGTGCACATCGGTGTCGACGTACGCGACCCGCTCCACGCCCAGCTCCAGCAGCCGGGCGATGGCCAGCGCCGCGTCGTTGTAGACGCAGAAGCCGGCCGCCCCGCCCGGCATCGCATGGTGCAGCCCGCCCGCGAAGTTCACCGCGTGCAGCGCGTCCCCGCGCGCCAGCGCCTCCGCGGCGCCCACCGACTGCCCCGCGATCAGCGCGGACACCTCGTGCATGCCACGGAACGCCGGATCGTCCTCGGTGCCCAGCCCGTACCGGGCGTCCGCCGCGGCCGGATCGGCGGAGGCGGCCCGTACCGCGTCCAGGTAGTCGGCGCGGTGCACCAGCCGCAGCGTGGACTCGCCCGCGGGCCGCGCCGCGACCACCTCCACGGGCGCCCGGTCGAGCCCGAACGCCTCCACCAACCGCATGGTCAGCGCCAGCCGTACGGGGTCCATGGGGTGCCCGCGGCCGAAGTCGTAGCCCGTTACTGCCTCATCCCACATCAGCTGTGCGCGGCCGCTCATGCCCGTCACCGTATCGGGCACCGGATGACCCGAACGAGCGGGCGTACACCAGCGTCACCAGCACCAGCAGCATCGGTACGAGCATCGCGCCCCGGTAGCTCCACACGTCCCCGAGCGTCCCGACCAGCGGCGAACCCACCAGAAAACCCACATAGTTGAAGATGTTGAGCCGGGCTACGGCCCCGTCGGACGCCCCGGCACCGTCGTGCTCGTACGCCAGCCGCCCGGCCGCCGCGAAGGTCTGCGGCACGATCACGCAGAGCCCGACGCCGAGCAGCGTGAACCCGGCCATCCCGGTGCGCGGGCCCGGCGCCACCGCCACCACCGCGAAACCTCCCGCCGCGACGACCGTCCCGGCCCGCACCACCGCGCCCGCCCCGAACCGCCGCACCCCCAGATCCCCGACGGCCCGCCCCAGCAGCGTGGTGACCATGTAGACGTTGTACGGCACCGTCGCCAGCTGCTCGGAACTGCCCAGTACGTCCTGGAGGTACTTCGCGCTCCAGTTGGAGACCGTCGCATCCCCGATGTATGTGAACGCCATCACCAGACACAGCGGCAACAGCAGCCGCATCGGGACGGCGGCCACACCGCCGCCCGGTGCCCCGGCACCGTTCTCCCCGCCGCGGCCCCGCCCCGCCACCGCCGGCCCGTCGATGAACCACCGCCCGGCGACGACCGCCACCGGGACGAGCACCGCCACGACCGGCCCGTACAGCCCGACGAGCGACAGCTCCGCGTGCGCCCCGGCCCACGCCAGCGACGCCCCGGCGATACCGCCCAGGCTGTACGCGGCGTGGAAGCCGAGCATGATGCTCCGCCCGTACGCCCGCTGGAGGCTGACCCCGAGCATGTTCATGGCCGCGTCCAACGCGCCCACCGCCAGCCCGAACACGCCCAGCGCCACGGCCGCCTGTGTCATCGAAACGGCCGCGCCCGCCGCCACCAGCGCCAGGCAGACCACCGGCTGGACCGCGCGGAGCACCCGGCTCGGCCGGACCCGTCGCACCAGCCGCTCGGTCAGTACGCTGCCGACGCCGGCCAGCACCGGCACCGCCGCGAGAAAGGCGGGCAGCAGCGCGTCGGAGATCCCGTACCGGTCCTGGATCGCCGGAATGCGCGTCACCAGAAGCGCGAACACCGTGCCCTGGACGAAGAAGCTGAGGGCCAGCGAGACCCTGCCGTACCGCGCTTGCGTGCCGGGAACCCGAGGCGCCGTCATGGCCGCACAGCGTAGAACTCGCCCTTACCGAACGGTAGGTCGATGACACGGGTATTTCCGCGGTCGGCACCCGGCCGGCGGCGTAACTCCGTGCGCGCGCCGCCCGCGCGGAGTTACGCCGCCAGCAGCGCCGGCAGCTCCGCCATCTCCGCGAAGAGCCCGGTCGCCTCCGCCAGGCGCGCGGCAGGTGTCATCGCCGTGAATCCGTACACGTCCATTCCCGCTGCCCGCGCCGCCGCCACTCCCAGCGGACTGTCCTCGACCACGGCACAACGCTCCGGCGCCACACCCATCCGCTCCGCCGCGTGCAGAAAGAGATCCGGCGCCGGCTTCCCCCGCCCGACATCCTGCGCCGAGAAGATCCGTTCCTCCCCGAAGCGTCCGTAAAGCCCGGTCGTCCGCAGCCCCACCCGGATCCGCGCATGACTACCGGACGACCCGACGCAGTACGGCACCCCCGCCGCCACCAACCGGTCCAGTACGCCGTCGACGCCCCGCACCGGCTCCAATTCCGTACGGAACGCGGCGAAGACCCGCTCATGGAAAGCGTCATCGAACCCTTCGGGCAACCGCTTCCCGGACCTTTCCAGCACCAGATCATGAATACGGTGCATGGCGGAGCCCATGTAGTCCCGTATCGATTCCTCGTACGTGGTCGGGTGGCCCAACTCCGTCAGGTGCGCGGCGAGAATCCGATTCGAGATCGGCTCGCTGTCCACCAGCACACCGTCATTGTCGAAAATGACCAGGTCGTAGCGCATTCCCCGAGCCTAACCGGGCCTGAACGCAAAAATGCTCCGGCCCCCGGCAACCATCACTGGCTACCGGAGACCGGAGCTAAAAATTGTTCGGCGGCGTCCTACTCTCCCACAGAGTCCCCTCTGCAGTACCATCGGC
>NZ_JBVHRF010000007.1:0-438626 GCF_055567035.1 Streptomyces sp. NPDC027185
CCGGCGGCCCCGCGCGGCGACCGGCCCGGCACAGCCGGGCGGGGGCGGTCGGTACAGTCCCTTTTTCCCCTTAAACAGAGAGCGCGGCGCGCCACTTTTTCCTTGAAACGCAGTCCAACCCCGCCCCCCCCCCCCCCCGGGGCCGGCGCCCGGAGACGAGTCCGGGCGCCGGCGGGGAATTCGGCTCAGCGGCCGAAGAGTCCGGCGTTCTGCTGGTCGGTGCGCTTGGTGTTGTGCGCGATCGATTCCAGCGTGGTGCCCGACGAGTTGAGTGAGGCACTCATCCGGGCGCATTCCTCGTTCCAGTGGCGCTGGGCGATTCCGTAGGCTTCCACGGCGTCGCCGGTCCAGTGGGACTTGAGCCGGGTGACTTTCTGATCGAGCAGGTCGAGCTGGTTCTTGATGTCCGCGGTGGCCTTGCGGAGGTCTTCGACGACCACGGCCACATTGCCGAACTGCATGCTGTACTGAGCGGTCATGGTGATCCTTGGGTGAGCGTACGGAAGGGAATACGGAATCAGCCGGCGCCGAGCACGGACCGGATGGAGCCGACCGCCTCGTGGTTGGAGCTGTTGGTCCGCTCGTAGTTCGCGACGCTGTCGTTGAGGACGGTCACCATGCGGCCGAGGTCGCCGTAGACCTTCTCGAAATGCGCGGTCCATTCGGACATGACGCGCTGGTACTGCTGTGCCGTGTCGCCGGTCCAGCCGCTGGTCAGTCCCTGGAGGGTGCCCTGGACGGTGCGGAGTACGGAGTTCAGCTGATTCTGCGTGTCCTCGAAGTCGGAGATCGCCGTCCGCATGGAGCCGGTGTCGACGAAGTTGTAATTAGTGGGCACGGACATCGCCTCGTGTCTGAAGTTGCGGGTTCCGGCGCGCGGCGGGAAACCCCCTTGTTTTCCCGTCCCACGCTAGGAGCCGCCGTTTACGGGAAACAGGGCCCGCAGACTCAATTCCCGTTCTTCCGGCGGGCGTCGGGGCGACCGGCTTCTCACCGGTCCCCGGCCACCGGCTGTTCCCGCCGGGCGGCCGCCGGGGTCAGCGCCGGACCGGTGGGCATCAGGGCCAGCAGCTCCGCCGGGACGGGGGCGCGGGGCGCGCCCGGGTAGCCGAGTGCGGCCGAGGCGTCGGTGCCGCCGCTCTCCGGGAGCGGGTACTTCACCCCGAGGTCGGTGATCAGGTAGGCGGTGCCGCGGGTGGCGCCGGGCCGCGGGGGCGTGGCGGCCAGGACCCCGGCGCCCGGTGCGACCAGCGCCCGGACCGGGCCGGTGCCCTTCGCCGGCGCGGCGCCGTCCGGGGTCCGGGCGAAGCGCAGCCGGCCCGGTCCGGGCCGTCCGCCGGTGCCCGGGGCCAGGGCGGCGCACGGCATCCGGTCGTGGTGTTCGGCCGGTTCGTAGAGGTCCGGCGGGGCGGGCGGCAGGCCGGTGGCGCCGGGCAGTGCGGCCGCCGGCGCCGCGGCCACCTCGGCGGCGTCGGCGGCGACCGGTCCGGCGCCCGCCGACTCGGCCATGGTCAGGTCCTTCTGCGTCTCGGAGAGCGGCGCGAGACCGCGCGGCAGGACCAGGAAGTACTGGACGCCGCGCCCCGTGCCGGTACCGAGCCGGAGGATCTGGCCGACGCGGGTGGCGCGGTCGCCGAGCCGCGGTCCGGCGTCCCCGCGGTGCGGTACCCGGGGCGCGCGCAGCTCGGGGCCCTTCGGCAGGGCGCCCGCCCAGAGCGCGGAGACCCGCCACGGCTCCGCGGTGCCGTAGCCCAGCGCGATCCGGGCGGCGCGTCCGGGCAGGTCCAGCAGGGTGTCCCGCCAGACGAGGTGGAGGGCGCCGTCGGGGGTCTGCACCAGTGCGGCCCGGTCGCGGCCCGGGGCGGCCGCGGGGAGCGCCCCGTCGACGGCGACCGTGTCGCGTACGGCGGCGCCCTTCGCCGGGGCGGGCGCGGAGCACACCAGCCAGTCGCGGCCGCCGAGCCGGTCCGGTGCGGGGAGCGCCTCGGGGGCGCCGGGGATGCCCACGGGTGCGCCGTGCGGGACGCCGGCCAGGGCGGTGCGCGGTACGGCGGTGGGCTCGGCCCTGGCGCCGAGCAGCCGGGCGGAGGCGTAGTTGGCGACCGGGTGGAGGGTGCCGTCGAGGTAGACGTAGCGGCTGCCGGTCTCCGTCTCCGTGATGAGGGTGCCGGGGGCGCGCCACGGGGGTACGGCGGTGGCGGGCATGAGGAGTCCCGCGACGGCGAAGCCCGCCACGACGAGGGCGGCGACGACGGTTCCGCCCATCGCCGCCCGGCTGAAGCGCCGCATCGGTGTCTCGGCGGCGTCCGGTTCCCCGCTGGTGAGTGCGGACACCACCCGTCCCAGGACGAACATGTGCGCCTGGAGCTGATCCTGCTTGTTCTGCATCGTTCCTCTTCGCGTGCGGACGGGCCGGTGACTGCTGCGGCGCGGGCGTCAGCCGCCGACCGCGCGGTGGACGGCGCCGTAGACGCCGAGCACCTGGAGCAGCACCGGGAGCACGGCCAGCGCGGTCGCGGTCTCGCCGATGTCGGCGGCCCGGCCCCAGTACGGCAGCGGCCGCATCCGCGGCATGAACCGCGCGCCGGCGAGGAACAGCGCGGCCACCACGGAGAGGCCGCCCAGTTCCAGGAAGAGCCGGAGCGCCGGGGAGAGGTGCCGGGCCAGCTCGGTGGTGAGCAGGACCAGTCCGACCGTGGCCGGGACGATCGCGGCCATCCGCTGCCAGGCACCCCGCAGGACCCGGCTGCGCAGCAGCAGCGCCGCGCAGGCGAGGGCGACGAGGGTGGCGGGCGCCCAGCCCGGGGCGTGGACGAGCGGCCCGAAGCACAGGGCGCACACGGTGCCCAGGGTGCAGAAGAGCGCCGTCATGAAGCGGTCGGTGACGGTGACCCGGCGCAGCAGCGGGACGGCCCGGACGGGGTCGATCTCCTCGCTCAGGTCCTCGGCGCCGGTCGGCAGGGCCGTGGTGCGCAGCCGGGCCATGCGGAAGGCGAGCAGCGGGACGGCCGGGCCGAGGGCGAGCGCCACCGTCAGCAGGACGGCGGCGGCGCCGCTGCCGTCGAGTCCGGCCAGTGCGGGCAGCGCGCCGACGGCGGCGGCGAGCCCCAGTCCGCTCGCCGCGGCGAACAGCGGCCGGGCGGTGGGGTGCAGCGCGATGCCGGGGACCGCCGCGATGAACACCGCCGCCCCGGCGCCCAGCAGATGAGGGGCCGCCGGCGTTTCGGGGTGCGGCCCGCCGGCGGCGAGGGCGCCCAGCAGTCCGGCGTACGGGAGGGCGGCGAGTCCCAGCAGGAGGCCGGCCGTGGGGTCGGCGAAGGGGCGGGCGACGACGCCGGAGGCGAGGACCAGCAGCGCGGCGAGCGCGCCGGCGGCCACCGCGCGCGGGGCGGCGGCGCCGGGGAGCAGCAGCACCGGCCAGCCCGCGGTGAGGGCGGCGAGCATGAAGCCGAGCATCAGCCGGCGGGTCATGCCCGGGTGCCAGCGGTCGGGGCGGGCGCGGATGCCGGTGGAGATCCCGTCGACGAGGTCGTCGAAGTCCATCTCGGGCAGGGCGTCGTCCCGGGGGCGCAGGGTGACCACGTCGCCGTCGCGCAGTCCCAGGGAGAGCGGGGTGCGTTCCTCGTCGAGGGGCGGCTCACCCAGCCGTTGCAGGACCCAGCCGCCGTGTTCCAGACCGGCGTCGGCGAGGTCGCCGCCGGCGCGCCGCAGCAGCGGCGGCAACAGGTCGCACAGGGGCACTCCGGCGGGTACGGCGACCTCCGCCTGCGCTCCGCCGGGGGCGACGACCACCAGCCGGCACATCTCTCCTGCGGGGTGGCCGCTCAGTGTGCGTGCACTCATTTCCGAACCTTTCAGGATTCCGGCCCGTACCTGTGAGTGAGGGCCGGCCGGAGGAGTTGTCCTCCCCCACCGGTCTACGGCCGGGTCCGTCCCGGAGGTTCAGTGACTGGCTGCCAAGGAGGCACGCTTCGTGACCACGGTCATCTTCCGCCGTCCGCTGCGCAGAACGGGGCCCGCGGTGCCGGAGGGGGAAATCGCCCTCCAGGAGCCGCCCGTGCTGCCGGAGAAGCAGGGCGGCGGTATGTCCAAGATGATGACGTACCTGCCGATGAGCGTCTCGTCCGCCGCGATGATGCTGATGTTCGCGCAGCCGGGCAGCGGCGGGCACGGGGCGCTCGGCTATCTGGCACCCGGGGCGATGGCGCTGTCCATGGTGATGATGCTCGTCGGCCAGTTGGGCAACTCCGCCGGGGAGCGCAAGCGGCGGCTCCAGGGCGCGCGCCGCGACTATCTGCGGTATCTGACGCAGTCCCGGCGGCAGGCGCGGCGCACGGCGCGGCAGCAGCGGGCGGCGCTCGCCTGGCTGCACCCGGATCCGGCGGGGCTGTGGTCGGTGGCGATGAGTTCGCGGCTGTGGGAGCGGCGGGTGACCCACGACGACTTCGGTGAGGTCCGGATCGGCACGGGCGAGCAGCGGCTGGCGACGCGTATCCAGTCGCCGCAGACCAAGCCGGTGGAGGATCTGGAGCCGCTCTGCGCGTCGGCGCTGCGGCGGTTCATCCACGCCTACGCGAAGGTGCCGGAGCTGCCGCTCGCCATCTATCTGCGGGCCTTCGCGCGGGTGCTGGTCCGCGGGGACGACACGGTGCGGCGGGACATGGTGCGGGCGGTCGTCGCGCAGCTGGCGACGCTCCATTCGCCGGAGAATCTGTGTCTGGCGGTCTGCGCCGACGACTCCCGGCGTGCGGAGTGGGACTGGGTGAAGTGGCTGCCGCACGCGCTGCACCGGCGGGAGCACGACGCGACCGGCCAGGTCAGGCTGGTGGCCGACAGTTACGAGGAGTTGGAGCGGCTGCTGGGTGAGGACTTCGCCGAGCGGGCCCGTTTCGATCCGTCGGCCGCGCCCCGCAAGGGCGAGCCGTACACGGTGATCGTGCTGGACGGGGTGCCGCTGCCGGCCGGGACGCGGCTGGCGGAGGGCGGGGTGGCGGGCACCACCGTCATCGATCTCGCCGAGTCGCTGGCCTGGAAGGGCGACCGGGTCACGCTGCGGCTGAACGTGTCGCAGGACGCGGTGGAGACCGTCGACACCGACCGGACCGGTAAGGACGTCACCTCCCGCGCGGGCCGTCCCGACCGGCTCGGCACCGCGCGCTGCCGGGCGCTGGCGCGGCTGATCGCGCCGTACCGGATGGGCGCGTCGGTGGAGTCGGCGGATCCGCTCTCCGCCGACTTCGAGCTGACGACGATGCTCGGAGTGGGGGACGCCCGCTCCTTCGACCCGGAGGAGTTCTGGGCCTCGCGCGCGGCGCGGGACCGGCTGCGGGTGCCGATCGGGGTGAGCGAGGACGGTACGCCGGTCGAGCTGGACATCAAGGAGTCCGCGCAGGGCGGGATGGGCCCGCACGGCATGCTGATCGGGGCGACCGGTTCGGGCAAGAGCGAACTGCTGCGCACCCTGGTGCTGTCGCTCGCCGCCGGCCATTCGTCGGAGATCCTCAACTTCGTCCTCGTCGACTTCAAGGGCGGGGCGACCTTCGCGGGTCTGGAGGAGCTGCCGCACACCTCCGCGGTGATCACCAACCTCGCCGAGGAGCTGCCGCTGGTCGACCGGATGCAGGACGCGCTCCAGGGCGAGCTGGTCCGGCGCCAGGAGTATCTGCGGCAGGCCGGGTACGGCTCGCTGTACGAACACGAGAGGGCCCGGCAGCAGGGCGCGCCGCTGGAGGCGCTGCCGACGCTGTTCCTCGTCGTCGACGAGTTCAGCGAACTCCTCAGCACCAAGCGGGAGTTCATGGACCTGTTCGTGATGGTGGGGCGGCTCGGCCGGAGTCTGGGCGTCCATCTGCTGCTGGCCTCGCAGCGCCTCGACGAGGGCCGGGTGCATCTGCTGGAGTCGCATCTGTCGTACCGGATCGGGCTGCGGACGTTCTCGGCGTCCGAGAGCCGCAGCGTCCTGGGCGTCCCGGACGCCTACCAGCTGCCCTCCGCCCCGGGCAACGGCTATCTCAACTCGGACATGAACCTCACCCGCTTCAAGGCGGCGTACGTGTCGGGCCCCTACCGCGCGCCCGAGCGCCGCCGCCCCGCCGTGGTGGTCGAGCGGCAGATCGCCGACTTCGGTACGGCGTACGTGCCCGTGGACCTGCCCGCGGAGCCGCCCGCCGCGCCGGAGGAGGCGGAGGCGCCGCCGGAGGAGGGCGAGGAGGCGGCGAGCCTGTTCGAGGTGCTGGTGGACCGGTTGCGGGACGTCGGGCCGCCGGCCCGTCAGGTGTGGCTGCCGCCGCTGGCCGAACCGCCGGCCCTGGACCAGGTGCTGCCGCCGCTCGCCCCGGACCCGGGGTACGGACTGGGCCCGGCGGACACCGAGCGGCGCGGGACGCTGACCGCCGCGCTGGGCATCGTCGACCGGCCCTTCGACGGGGTCCGCGATCTGCTGACCGTCGACCTGTCGGGCGGCGCGGGCCACGTCGGGATCGTCGGCGCCCCGCAGTGCGGCAAGAGCACCCTCGTACGGACGCTGATCAGCGCGCTGGCGCTGACCCACACGCCGCGGGAGGTGCAGTTCGCCTGTCTGGACTTCGGCGGCGGCACGCTCACCGCCCTCGCGGACCTGCCGCACGTCTCGGGCGTCGCGACCCGGCTGGAGCCGGAGCGCGGCGGGCGCATCCTCGCGGAGGTCGGGCAGTTGCTGGCGGACCGGGAGCGGCAGTTCCCCGAGCACCGCATCCAGTCGATGGCCGCGTACCGCCGGATGCGCCGGGAGGGGAAGTTCCCCGACGATCCGTGGGGTGACGTCTTCGTCGTCGTGGACGGCTGGTTCACGCTGCGCCAGGAGTTCGAGGCGTGGGAGGCGGTCCTCACGGACCTGGCCAACCGCGGGCTGAACTACGGCATCCATGTGGTGATCGCCGCGAACCGCTGGTCGGAGATCCGCTCGGCCGCCCGTGATCTGCTGGGCACCCGGCTGGAGCTGCATCTGGGCGACGCCATCGAATCGGAGGTCGGCAGCCGGGCCGCGGCCGGGGTGCCCGCCCTGCCCGGACGCGGGCTGACCGCCGACGGGCTGCACTTCCTGACGGCGCTGCCGCGGATCGACGGCGCCGGCACGGTGGACGACCTCCAGGAGGCGACCGCCGCGCTCACCGAGGACGTGGCGCAGAGCTGGCCGGGCCCCCGGGCGCCGCGGGTGCGGATGCTGCCGCGGTCCGTCGGCGCCGGTGAACTGCCCGCCCCGCGGGGCGATCTCCAGGTGCCGCTGGGGCTGGACGAGCACCGGCTGGAGCCGCTGTGGCACGACTTCGCCCAGCAGCCGCATCTGATGCTCTTCGGCGACACCGAGTCCGGCAAGACCAACCTGCTGCGGCTCCTCGCCCGCGGTGTGACGCACCGCTACGCGCCCCGGCAGGCCCGCATCATGACCGCCGACTACCGCCGCGATCTGTACGAGTGGATCCCGGAGGACTCCCAACTGGGCTACGCGGTCTCGGAGTCGGCGCTCGCCGAGATGGTGGCCTCCACCGCGGAGACGCTGCACGGCCGCCTCCCCGGCCCGGAGATCACTCCGGACCGGCTGCGGCTGCGCGACTGGTGGACGGGGCCGGAGCTGTTCGTCCTGGTCGACGACTACGAACTCGTCGCGGGCGGCGGTACGGGCGGCCCGCTCGCCCCGCTGCTGCCGTTGCTGCCGCAGGGCGCCGAGATCGGGCTGCACCTCGTGGTGGCGCGGGCGAGTTCGGGCGCGTCGCGCGCGATGATGACCGATCCGCTGCTGCGCCGCCTGTGGGAGCTGGGCACACCGGGGCTGCTGATGTCGTGCGGCAAGGAGGAGGGCGTCTTCCTCGGGGACGCGAAGCCGCGGCTGCTGCCGCCGGGCCGCGCCCAGTTCGTCACCCGCCGGCACGCGCCGACGCTGGTGCAGACCGGCCTGGTGGAGACGCCGGGCGAGGTCCGGCCGGGGTAGCCGCCGGACCTCGGCCAGGGGCCGGTCCGGCGGGCGCGCCGGACCGGCCCCTGGCGTGGGCGCGGTGCGCGAGACGGCACCGACCCACCGTGACCGGCAGATGAACGATCGCCCAACTCTCCCCGTATACAGGCGAGTTGGGACTTCCACGGCCGTCGCGGCGGTCATGATCCACAGGTGGGAAACGGAACGAAGGCACCGGAAACAAGGCCCGCCACCGCCGGGCCCGTGAAGAATCCGGGGCGGCGCCGGTGAGCGGGTACACGGCGCCCGCCGACACCGCACAGGCCCTCGCCGCGGTGGGGCTGCCGCACCCGGGCGGCGATCCCGGGCGGCTGCGCGAACGGGCCGGGGCGCACGACGCGCTGGCGGACGAACTCGCCGCGCACGCCGAGCGGATCGCGGAGCTGCTGCGGCGCTCCGAGGGCCTCTGGCGGGGCGGGGCGGCGGACGCGTTCGCCGGCGACGCGGCCGGACAGGCGGCCCGCGCCGCCCTCCTGGCGCGGACCGCGGCCCGGCTGGGGCAGGCGCACGCCGAGCACGCCGAGAAGACCCGCCGGGCCCTGGAGATCGTCGAGGAGCTGGCGATCCAGATCGCCGCCACCTTGGTGATCATGGCGGCGGCGGCCTGGTTCCCGCCGCTGCTCGCCGTGGTCGAGGCCCAGCTCGCCGCCCTCGCCGCGACCGCGGGCCGCATCCTCCAGTGGCTGGCGGACCTGCTCTCCGCCCTCGTGCGGTTCCTGCTGCGGGCGCGGACGTGGATCGGTGAGGTGTCCCGTCTGACCTGGCGCACCGATACGTTCGGCGTCGGCTACGGCAAGCTGCTCCACGACGGGGTGCGGGACGCCGTCGTCGACGTCCTGGCCGGTCTCACCCACCGCGGCATCACCCGCAAGCCGCTCGATCTCACCCTGCTGTGGTCGGCGCTGGGCAGCGGGCTGGCGGGCGGGGTGTTCGGCGCGGTGGAGGCGAGCGGCGCCCGCAAGGCGCTCACCTCCGCCGGCGAGGTCGAACGGACCGCGGACGGCCTGCCGCGGTACGTCCCGTTCGGTGATCAGGCCAAGGCGTGGGTCGGCGGACCCGGCCGGTCCCGGAGCGCCGCCGACGGGACGGCCGCGCCCGTCCCGCCCACAGCGCCAGGAGCCGTGGAGCGGGTCCCGGGCCGTGCGGAGATCGCGGAGGCGCTGGGCGGGGCGGGGCCGCTGGTGCGGTGGCGTACCGCCCGCGCGCAGGTCCGCGGGCACGGGCTGCGGGGGCTGCCCGGCGAGCGGGACGTCCTGGTGGGCGAGGTGGCCGGGGCGCGGTCCGTCTCCGATGCGGCGGACACCGCGCTGCGGACGGCCCGGGACGGTCTGGGCCGGGCCCGCGCCCGGCTGGCCGCCGCGGACGCGGACATCGCCGCGCACACCCGGGCGCTCGCCGAACGGCCCCGCGCGGAGGGCGCCGCCGCGGACGCGGCACACCACCGGGCGGCGCTGGCGGCCGCCCGGCAGGCCCGCTCCACCGCCGCCCGGGACGTCACGGCCGCGTCCGGCGCGGTACGGGAGACGGAGCAGGCCGCCCACGCCGCCCGGCGGGAGCTGGACGGTGTGCGGGAACGGCACCGCGTCTGGCAGGAGTTCGCGGACGCCGGCACCGAGATCCGCGCACAGGTCCCGGTCCGCGCCCGCCTCGTCGACGCCTGGCGGCACAACGTCTGGAAGGAGGGCCTCGCGACCGGGTACCGCACCACCCCGGCGGGCGCCGCCGTCCCCGCGTCCTGGGCGAAGGAGAACGTCAACGGCTTCGGCGACCTCGCCCTCAAGGCCCTCGGCTCCCCCAAGCCCTGGCGCCAGGTGGTGCTCTACGAGGGCGGCCTGAGCTTCCTGAAGGGCTCCGTGGGCAACGCCATCGCCACGGGGCTCGCCTTCGAACCGGGCAGGACCGATCCGCGGGTCTGGCTGGGCGTGCCGCTCGCGGGCGCCGGCGGCGCGGCGCGGGGCGCGCTGCGGGGCGCCGTCCACAACCGGGCGGTGCCCGACAAGAGCGTCGAGGACGCGGTGTTCGCGCTGGGGCTGAGCAGCCTGTCGAAGGAGATCAACGGGGAGGCGGTCCGGCAGATCGTCTCCTGACCGGGCCGCCGCCCGCTCAGGCGGCGGCCGGCACCGGCGGGTGGGCGTCGAGGTACGGCGCGAGGTAGCGCCGGGTGAGGCTGCCGACCTCCTGGACGACGGCGCGGTCGTACGGGTCCTTCTCGAAGGCGAGGTCCAGCAGGCGGGAGACCAGCTCCGAGACCATCAGGCTGACGAGGTCGGCGTGTTCCCGGCCGAGGTCGGGGTTGCGGCGGCGCAGGGCGTTTGCGACCAGGTCGGCGCTGCGGCGCACCGCGGCGACGATGTCGCTCTCCGTCTCCGGCATGGCCCGCAGCGCGTTGCGCAGCGCCGCGCTGCCCGGCGCCTCGACCCGCAGCCGCACCAGCCCT
This sequence comes from Streptomyces sp. NPDC027185, assembly GCF_055567035.1. NCBI lineage: Bacteria > Bacillati > Actinomycetota > Actinomycetes > Kitasatosporales > Streptomycetaceae > Streptomyces > Streptomyces sp. NPDC027185. Next base: position 10,428 of record NZ_JBVHRF010000007.1, read on the forward strand.
GCGATGATGCCGTCGACGTGCGGCCGCCAGTCCGGCGCGGTGGCCAGGCCCGTGACGTGCGCGGCGAGGAACTCCTCCCGCATCGCGTCGAACCGGCCCGACAGCTCCCGGAGAATGGCCATCTTGTCCGGGAAGTAGGCGTACAGGGTGGAGACGTTGACCTGCGCGCGGGCGGCGACGGCGTTGGTGTTCAGCGCCGGCAGGCCCGACTCCACGAGGATCGCGGTGGCCGCGGTGAGGATCTTCTCGACCGTCCGCTGCGACCTGGCCTGTACGGGCTTCCGCCGGAGCGCCGCGGCCGGTCGCGGCGCACCGGCGCCGGTCTTGGGTGAGGACATACCCCTATGGTGCCAGCCTTCCGTCACCCGGCGGCCGGGCACCGCGGCCCCGTTCCTCCGGCGCTCGCGCGCGCCGCACGGTCCGGTGCGCGGCCGTCCCGCCCGGCCGGCCCGGCGTGCGCGAACCGCCTCCGGCCTGCGGATACTCCGGCCGCCCGCGCCGCCCCGGGGAGATCCGCCGGGCCGCCCCCGGCCCCCGCGCGGCGGACCGGGTGAACGGTGCGTCAACCGGCATGACCCTGCGTCAATGGGCCCGTATACCCTTGCGGCCATGGGATTCCAGGCCCCGACAGCTCCCCCTACCGGCCGGCGGACGGACGCGGCGTCACTGCGGGAACTGGTCGAACGGGCCGCCGGCGGGCAGGGCGCCGCGCTCTGGGTGGAGGGCGAGCCGGGCATCGGCAAATCCTCCCTGGTCTCCGCCGCTCTGACGGACGCCGCGGCGCTGGGCTGCCGTACGGGGCTGGCCGCCGCGGACGAGTTCGGGGCGCGCTCCCCGCTGCGGGTGGCCCTCGGCTGCCTGGGGGTGGGCGACGGCGGGCCGGACGCGCACCACGACGAGATCCTGCGGCGGCTGCACGGCCCGCCCGCTCCCGGCGGACTGTCCGGCGCCGACCCCGTCCTGTCCGCGACGGAGGGCCTGCTGGCGCTGGTCGAGGAGGTGGCCGCCCGGCAGCCGCTGGTCCTCGTGGCCGACGACGTGCACTGGGCGGACGAGCCCAGCCTCATCGTCTGGCACCGGCTGACCCGCGCCGTCGAACGGCTGCCGCTGCTGCTGATCGCGGTGAGCCTGCCCGCACCGCCCCGCCCGGCGGTGGCACAGCTGCGCCGCAGTGTGCTCGCCCGCGGCCGGCTGCTGCGCCCCGGCCCGCTCGACGGGGACGAACTCGCCGCCCTCGTCGGCGAGTTGACGGACGCCGTTCCGGGCCCCCGGCTGCTGCGGCTCGCGGGGCACGCGGGCGGCAACCCGCTGCACGTCCGGGAGCTGGTCGGCGCGCTGACCGCCGGGGGCCGGATCACGGTCGAGGCGGGCCGGGCGGAGCTGCGGGAGGACGGCGACGGGGGCACCCTGCCACCGCTCGCCTCGCTGACGTCCCTGCTCCGCCACCGGCTGGCGTTCCTCACCCCGCCGGTGCTGGAGATGCTCGGCACCGCGGCCCTGATCGGCCCGGAGTTCACCGCGGCGCAGCTGGCCACCGTCCTGGAGACCCCCGTCTCGGAACTGCTCACGGGGCTGCGCCAGGCCCTGGCCGCCACCGTGATCACGGGGTCGGGCTCCGCGTTCACCTTCCGGCACCCGCTGCTGCGGCAGGCGCTGCGCGACAGCCTGCCGTCCGCACTGCGGCCGGTGCTGCACCGTCAGGTCGCCCGGGTCCTCGCCGCGTCCGGCGCGCCCGCCGAACGCGTCGCCGAGCAGCTGCTCGCCGGACCGGCCCCCACCGACCGCACCACCCTGGACTGGATCGCGGACCACGCCGCCCACCTCGCCCATCAGGTCCCCGCGACGGCCGTCGAGTTGCTGACCCGGGTGGCCGACGAGGGCGCCGGCGGCGGGCGGCAGGCGGTCGTCGCGGGGCTGGCGCAGGCGCAGCTCCGGCTCGGCCGGCTCGACGAGGCGGAGCGGCGCGCCTGGCAGGCGCTGGAGGGACCGGCCGAGCCGGAGGCGGCGGCCGCGACCCGCTGGACGCTGACCCGGGTGCTCCTCGACGCGGGGCGGGGCGAGCGGGCGCGCGCGGTGATCGGGGAGACGCTGCGTCAGGCGGCGCTGCCGCCGCACTGGCGGGCCCGTTTCCAGGCACTGTCGGCGCGGACACTGCGCGCCGACGGCGATCCGGACGGCGCCGACGCCCGCGCCCGGCAGGCCCTGGCCCTCGCCGAATCCTGCGGGGACGCTTTCGGGCGGGGCTACGCGCTGTGCGTCCGGTGGCAGGTCGCCTCCGTACGCCGTGATCACCGGGCCGCGCTGGCGGCGGTGGAGGAGGCCCTGTCGGTGCTCGACGACCGCCCCGAGCACGGCGAGGTGCGGTCCTGGGCGCTGGAGAGCCGGCTCTTCACCCTCCAGAACCTCGACCGGCCGGACGAGGCGGACGCCGCCCGCCGGGAGGCCGTCGAGGCGGCGCGGCGCGGCGGCGGGGACCGTGTGGGCCCGCTCATCGGCTCGGCCGTCCACGACTTCTGGCGCGGGCGCTGGGACGAGGCGGTCACCGCTCTCGGCGCGACCGCCCCCGAGGACGCCCCGTACGGTCCGCGGGAGCGCGGTCCGGTGCTGCTCCTCCACGGGATATCGGCGCTGATCGCCGGCCACCGCGACGAGCGGGAACGGGCGCGCCGCCATCTGGCGGCCGGGGCCGCGGGCCGCGCCGCCGACCGGGAACACCACGACTTCCTGCTGGCGGCGCGGGCCCTGGAGGCGGAGCGCGGCGGGGCGCCGGAGCGGGCCGTGGCGCTGCTGGCGGAGCTGCTGGAGACCGGCCCCGGGCGGCTGACCCTCGTCCATCAGTGGCTGCCCGATCTGGTGCGGCTCGCCACGGAGACCGGCGACACGGCGACGGCGAAGGCCGCCGCCGAGGCGTGTGCGGCGGAGGCGGCGAAGGAGACGGAGCCCGCGCGGGCGGCGGCCGCGGCCCTGCGCTGCCGGGGCCTGCTGGCGGCGGACCCGGAGCCGGTGCTGGCGGTCGCGGCGCACCACGCGGCGGTGGGCAGGGTGTTCGAACAGGCGCAGGCCCTGGAGGACGCCGCGGTGCTGCTGGCGCGCCTGCGCCGCCCGGCGCAGGCGCGGTCGGCGCTGGTGGAGGCTGTGGCCCGCTACACGGAGCTGGGCGCGGTGTGGGACGTGCGCCGGGCGGACACCCGGGCCCGGCGCCACGGCGTACGGCGCGGCGCGCGCGGGCCACGGCCGCGGGCGTCCTTCGGCTGGGAGGCGCTGACGCCGACGGAGCTGAGGGTCGCGCGGCTGGTCGCGGAGGGGAAGTCCAACCCGGAGGTGGCCGCGGACCTCTTCCTGTCCCGGCGCACCGTCCAGACCCATGTCTCACACATCCTGGGCAAGTTGGGCGTCACCTCCCGCGTCGGCATCGCGACCGAGGCGCTGCGGCACCCGGAGGGCCCGGCCCCGGCGGGGTGACGGCGGGGCGCGTCGGCGCCCCGCCCCGACGCGAGCGGTCCGGGGCGCCGCCCCGGGCCGGGCACCGTTCACACCGCGGCCGGTCCGCCCGCGCACCACCCGCTGCTGCTGGCCCGTACCGCCAGTTCGACGCGGGAGGCGACGCCGAGCTTGCTGAAGATGCCGCCCAGGTGGAACTGGACGGTACGGGGGGAGACGAAGAGCCGGGCGGCGATCTCGGGGTTGGAGCGGCCGGTGGCGACGTGCTCGACGACGACGCGTTCGGTCTCGGTGAGCGCGTCCCAGCCGCTCCGGGCACGCCTGCGGGGGCCGCGCCGGGTCCGCAGCCCGGCCGCGGTCAGCTGCCGCACGGCGCGAGCCGCGTCCCGCTCCGCGCCGAGCCCGTCGTACAGGGACAGGGCGGCGCCGAGGCAGGCACGCGCCTCGTCGGCCCGGTCACCGCGGGCGAGCAGTACGGCCAGCCGCTCGCGCGCGTACCCCTCGTCGAGGACCCGCCCGGCGGCCCGGAACAGCTCCGCCGCTTCTGCCAACACCTCTGCGTTGCCGTCGAGTTGACCCCGTACGAACAGCTCCAGGGCGTGCAGCCGGGATGTGCGGCGGTCGTCGGGGGTGGCGGCCAGGGCGCGGCTCAGGGCGCGCAGCCGGGCGGTGTCGGACAGCTCTCCGGCGAGCCGGGCGGCGTCCGGGCAGAGGTGGTGCAGCATGCGAGGTCCGGCCTCGGGCAGCTCCGTCCCGCCGACGGTCCACAGGGCGTCGAGGGCGCCCGCGCGGTCCCCCGCCGCCTCCAGCGTCAGCGCCTGCGCCCAGGGCCGCAGAGGGGCGTGGAGGACGGCGCCCGGCGCGTTTTTGGCGTCGTCGAGCGGCGGACGGTGCGGGGTCTGTCCCCGGTGAACGGCGATCACGGCGGCCTGGCAGCGGAGGGCGGGGTGCAGCCGGAGGTGGTCGGCGGTCTCCAGTCCGGCGCCGATGTCGGCGAGGGCGTCGTCCCAGTGCCCGGCGTGGAAGGAGGCCGCCGCCCGGCCGCTGTGACAGGCCGTCAGGAAGATGCCGGCGCCGTCGCCCGGACCGGCCGGCGCCGGGGTGAACGCCCGCCGGGCCTCCGCGAAGCGGTCGAGGTCGGTCAGGGCCAGGCCGCGCAGCGCGTGCGGCGCCATGGTCAGGTCGGGGGCGACCGCCTGCCGGCCGAGGAGCCGCAACGCCCGGTCGGTGAGTTCCAGGGCCTCGCGGGCCCGCATCTCGGACAGCCGCAGCAGCGCGAGGACCACCGGCCCGTGCACGGTGGCGTCGAGCCCGCCGCCCTCCCCCGCGGCCACCGCACGACGCGCCTCCCGCTCCGCCTCGGGAAGCCGCCCGAGGGCGAAGTGGCACTGCGCGGCGAACGCGTGGGCCCGGGGATCACCGGAGGAGGCGCCGGCGGTCTCCAGCGCCCGTTCGTGCTCACCTTGCCGGAAGGCGCTCCAGGCGATCAGCCGGGTCAGCTCCCGCCGTACGGCCGGTGGCGGGTCGTCGGCCAGCGCCGTGTGTGCCGCCCGTTCCGCGGCCGGGGCGTCGCCGGTGCGGAGCAGGGCCCGCGCCCTCTCGCGGGCGAACTCCGCCCGCCGCGGATCGCCCGGCCGCAGTCCGCCGAGGGCGCGCTCCAGCAGTGCGGCGGCGTCCGCCGGGGCGCGTTCGGCGAGGGTCCGTGCGACGCGGGCCAGCCACTCCAGGGCTTCGGCGCCCAGGGTGACGCCCGGCGTCAGGAAGTACGGGGCGACCTGCTCCGGCGGCGCGCCCGCCGCGGCCAGCGCGGTGCCCACCTGCTGCTTGAGCGCGATCCGTACGGAGTGCGGCACCGCCTCCAGCTGGGCCTGGCGCAACAGGGGCTGGCGGAAGGCCAGTTCGTGCTCGGACGCGGTCAGCAGCCCGGCGTCGACCGCTTCCCGCACCCCTTGCCACACCTTCATCACGGGGGCGGCCATCGCGGTGGCGAGATCGGCCAGGTGCACCCGGGGGCCCATGACCGCCACCACCTCCAGTACGTCCCGTGTGCGGTGGGGCAGCGGGTCCAGCTGCCGTTGCAGCGTCTCGTGGACGCGCGCAGGCAGCGCGGTGTCCTCGGCGGCGGGCGGCACGAGGTCGGCGACACCCTCGACGACGCTCAACTCTCCGCCGGCTGTGAGATGTCCGAGGAGTTCGGTGACGAAGAGCGGGTTGCCGGCGGCCGCGGCCAGCCGCCGCAGCAGTCCGGGCCCGGCGGGCGCCCCGGTCCGGTCGGCGGCGAGCGCGGCGACGTCCGGCGCGGTCAGCGGCGCCAGGGCGAGCCGCCGCTCGACGGCCGTCCCGACCGCGCGCAGCGCGCCGTCCGGGTCCGGGGCGACACCGGTGGAGCGGACCGCCAGGCACAGCAGCAGCGGCAACCGCCCGGCCGCGGCGCGCCGCAGGCGGTGGAGGACGGCGAGGCTCGACGGGTCGGCCCACTGCAGATCGTCCACGAGCAGGGCGACCGGCCCGTCGTCGCAGTGGCCGGTGAGCAGCCGCTCCACCCCTTCGGCGGCGTCGAACGCCCGCCCCGGCGCCCCGGCCCTCTCCACGCCGGGCCGGGCCGCGCGGGGCCGCAGGCAGCCGCGCACCGCGTGGAACGGCACCGACCGCTCCAACTCTTCGCCCGCACCCCGCAGTACGCGGAATCCGGCCTCGGCGCACCGCCGCGCGAGGGCGTCGAGCAGGGCGCTCTTGCCGATACCGGGCTCCCCCGTGAGCAGCACCGATGTGCCGTGTCCGCTCCGCGCCCGGTCCATCGCCTCGCCGAGGAGTCTCAGCTCGCCGTCCCGCCCGAACAGCGGTGCGGCTGTGTGACTGGTGCTGACGATCGTCATCCCGACTCCCGATCCAGGAGGTGTACCGGCCGTACGGCGGCCGTGCGAAGAGGCGGCCCGGCCCCGCACGGGGCGATTCCGGGGGCCGTGACGGCGGGGACGCCGAAGGCGCACCCCACCCCAGAGGAGGCAAGCTTTTGCTTGGATTCAAGCTACGCCCCCGCCTTCACCAGCGTCAACGCGACCACCCGACGACCGAGGCAACCTCGAACCGTTCGATGACGAGGGCGAGTTCGGCCGGCCTCACAGGAATGCGCGAGAGGCGGCACGACACCCGCCCGACCGGGCCCCTCACCCCCGTCCCGACGCCCGGCAAGCGGCGCCACCACCCCGTCGGCCACACCGGAGAACCCTTCCCGGAGCACCCGAGGAGAAGGGCGCCGCACCATCACGACGCCCGGCCGACGGCCTCTCGGAACTCGGAACCCACAGAACTCACAGAACTCACCCACGGAGCGAAATCCGCCGGAATCCACCCGGCTTCCTCCCGGGCGCCGAACACCCCGGCACCCCGGCGCCCCGGCACCCCGGCCGACGCACCCGTCGACAGCACCGAACCCCGAGCGAAGGCGGCCGGTCACACCCCACGCCGCACCCCGGCCACGGCCTCCGGGTACACCCCGGCCGCCCCACCCCTCATCACAGCCAATATGTGAAATTCACGTCTTGATTTGAGAACTTCACATGTGATTCTGTTTGAAGCATCATGAACGACGTGATCCCTGAGAACTCGACGTCCGCCGTGGGCCCGCGCCCGGTGGTCGGCGTCTCGCTGAAGCTCTACTTCGGCCTGGCGCGGACCCGGGCCTGGCTCGCGGAGGTGGCCGCGCTCCGCGACGCGCTGGCCGCGCTCCCCCGCCCCGTCGACCTCTTCGTCCTCCCCGCCTTTCCGGCCCTCGCCGACGCCCGCGAACTGCTGGCCGGCACCGGTGTCGCCTACGGCGCCCAGGACGTCCACTGGGCCGAGAGCGGCGCCTGGACCGGTGAGGTCTCCGCGGGCATGCTCGCCGAGACCGGCGCCCGCTACGTCGAGGTCGGCCACGCCGAACGCCGCCGCCACTTCGGCGAGACCGACGAGACCGTGGCCGCCAAGACCCGCGCCGCCACCCACGCCGGCCTGACCCCCGTCATCTGCGCCGGTGAACGCCGCGCCGACACCCTCTCCGACGCGATCGAGGAGACCCTCACCCAGGTCCGCGCCGCCCTGTCCGGCGCCGTACCCGGCAGCGAGGTCGTCATCGCGTACGAGCCGGTCTGGGCGATCGGCGCCCGCGAGCCCGCGCCCGCCGAGCACGTCCGGGCGGTCGCCGGGGCGATCCGCGGCGCCCTGCGCGACCACGACGTCCGCGGCCGGCTGATCTACGGCGGGACCGCGGGCCCCGGCACGTACACCGAGCTGGGCGGCGCCGTCGACGGGCTGTTCCTGGGGCGTCTCGCCCATGACACCGAGGGCCTGCGCAAGGTCGTCGAAGAGATCGCCGGCAGCTGACCGGCCCGCGCCCGGCATCCCCCATCCGAACCCACCAGGCCCCACGGCCCCGGCCCTCCAGGAGAGATACCGTGACCACCGACCAGGGCACCGTCCGCATCGCCATCGGCGCCGACGACGCCGGTCTCGTCATGCGGGACGCGATGATCGCCCACCTCACCGAACGCGGCTACCCCGTCACCGACATGAGTGCCGCCCCGTCCGAGGACTACCCCGACGTCGCCGAACGCGTCGCGCGGAGTGTGGCCCGCGGCGACCACGAGCGCGCCGTCCTCATCTGCGGCACCGGCATCGGCATGGCCATCGCCGCCAACAAGATCCCCGGCATCCGCGCCGCGCAGATCCCCGACAGCTACAGCGCCGAGCGGGCCCGTAAGTCCAACGACGCGCAGATCGCCTGCTTCGGCAACCGCACGATGGGTGTCGAGGCGGCGCTGGTCTGCCTGGAGCACTGGCTGGCCTCGGAGTTCGCGGGCGGCGGCTCGGCGCCCAAGGTCGAGAAGATCAAGCAGGTCGAGTCCCGCAACCTGCTCACCGCCTGACCGCACACCCCGGGCGGCGGCCGGACGGCACCTACGGAGCACCGGCTCCGCCCGGCCCGTCGGCCGCCCGCCGCCCCGTCCCCGCCCCGGAGCCCTCCCGGGAGCCCCCGTACCCTCTCCCGCATCCACTTCCGAAAGGCGGTAACGACCATGCGCGCAGTTGTCATCGAGGAACCGAACAAGCTGAACGTGACCACCGTCGCGGACCCCACCCCGGGCCCCGGCGAGGTCGTCGTCAAGGTCACGGCCGCCGGACTGTGCGGCACCGATGTGCACATGCTCGCGGGCGAGTTCGGGCCTACCCGCTACCCGGTGATACCCGGCCACGAGTTCTCCGGCGAGATCGTCGCGGTGGGCGCGGGCGTCACCGGCTACGCGGAGGGCGACGCCGTCGCCGCCGACCCGGCCATCTACTGCGGCGCCTGTCACTTCTGTGCCATCGGCCGCGGCAACCTCTGCGAGCAGTGGGGCACCATCGGCATCACCATCGACGGCGCCTGCGCGGAGTACGTCAAGGTCCCGGTCCGCAACCTCTACCGGCTGCCGGAGACCGTCCGCCTGGAGCACGCCCCGCTCATCGAGCCGCTGTCGACGATCGTGCGCGGCTTCGACATCGTCGACCCTCAGCTCGGCGACAACTTCCTCATCTACGGCGCGGGCACCATGGGCCTGCTCTACCTCCAGGTCGCCCAGCGGGCCGGCGCCGCCTCCGTCTCCGTCGTCGACATCAACGAGGACCGGCTCGCCGTCGCCCGCCGGCTCGGCGCCGACGCCGTGGCCACCTCCGCCGACGAGCTGACCGCCGACCACCCGCGCGGCTGGCAGGTCGTCACCGACTGCACCGGCAACATCCGCGCCATCGAGGACGGGCTGACCCGCCCGATCCGCGGCGGCACCTTCCAGCAGTTCGGCTGCGCCCCCGACCAGGAGAAGGCGCAGTTCTCACCGTTCCGCATCTACAACGACGAGATCCGCATCGTCGGCAGCATGGCGATCCTGCACAGCTACGGCCGCGCGGTGGAACTGCTCGGCAAGGGCGTCATCGACTCCGAGACGATGATCACGCACCGGTTCGGCCTGGACCAGTACGCCGAGGCCCTGGAGACCTTCAAGAAGGGCACCGGCCGCAAGCTCCAGATCGTCCCGAACGGTCCGCTCGCCTGACCCTTCCGCCCCGCACCACCCACGGCCGCCCGCGCACCCCGCGGGCGGCCGTCCGCGTTCCGGGCCCGGCGGCCGGTGCCCCGCGGCCCGCCCACGGCACGGCGCCGACCCCGCGAGGACCGGTGCGAGAAGCCATCCGGGCAGGAAAAACGCAACATCGACAGGGGCCGCCGAGGCCGCTACCTTCACCTGGTCCCCGGGCGAACGCCCACGGCCGCACCGGAGTTCGTCCGGGCCGGGCCGCCCGCGACGCGATGAGCCGACCCCGCCCCACGAACCCCCGCCCCGCACGCGCACCGCCGCACGGGGCCACGCCCGCCACCCACGGACCAGGGAGACATGCATGCCCCACCTCGCGCTGTACACCTTCGGCGTCCTGAAGACGCCGCTCGCCGACCCCGCCCCCCTCACCCGCGAATTCCACGACAGCGCCGACCCCATCTACCGGGAGATCAGCCGGCATCCCGGATACCTCGCCCGCGCCGAACCGGCGCCCGGCGCCCGGGGCTCCCACTTCGACCTGGACTGGGGCGCGTGGGGAGCATTCGCCGTACCCGCCTGGTACGACAGGGGCCGCACGGTGGAGACCACCGCCCTGGCCACCACCCTCTCCCTCTGGACCGACCTGCGCCCCGCCTTCGGCGCCATCTACAACGGCCTGCACCGGACGGCCCTGAACAGGCGTTACGACTGGTTCGAGAGAACGGCGCACCCCAGTTACGTGTTCTGGTGGGTCACCGACGACGCGATACCCACCTGGCAGGACGGCGTCTCCCGGCTGGAACACCTCCACACCCACGACGCCACGCCGCACGCCTTCACCTTCCACCACCCGTTCACCCCGGACGGAAACCCGGCCAGGACCCGAGGCAGCGGCCCGAAGAACGACCGGGCCCACTGACAGGGGCATCCCGAACGACCGGCCCCGCACCCCGGTTCCACCGGTCCCCGGAGGTTTTACGGAGCCGGCCTCTCCGCCACCCCTCCCGCCCGGTCTTCCACGGCACGCCGGGCGGGGCCGGGCGCAAACTACCCCACCAGCGCCGCGAGTTCCGTTCCGGCGAGCAGGAAGCCGCCGACGCCGAAGTCCGCGGTGGTGTCCGGGCCGACCGGTTGGCCCGACTCCGGCCGGTCCCCGGCGGGCTGGACGTAGCCGAGGAAGCCGTCCGGGTGCACGGCACGGGTGACGAGGGCGTGCCAGGCGCGGGCGGCGACGGGGCGGAAGAGCCGGGCCGGGACCAGGCCGGTACGCAGCGCGTACGCCGTGGCGTAGAGGAAGAAGACGGTGCCGCTGGTCTCGGGGCCCGGCAGGTGGGCGGGGTCGGCGAGGTTGACGTTCCAGAAGCCGTCGGGGCGCTGGATGCGGCGCAGGGTGCGCAGTTCGGTGGTGAGGGCGGTGCGGTAGAGGGGGACGTGCGGGTGATCGGCGGGGAGGGCGGCGAGGACCTTGGTGTGGGCGCCAGCGACCCAGCCGTTGCCGCGCGACCACAGCACCGGTTTCCCGTCCGGGGAAACGATCTGCCCGGGGAGGAATCGCTTGTCGCGGTACCAGAGCCCGCTGCCGGGGTCGAGCAGCCCGGGGCCGCCCTCGGCGTCGCGGGTGTGCAAGTAGAGGGTGTGCATGGCCTCGGCGTAGGCGGGGTCGCGGCGGACCGCGCCGAGGCGGGCGAACGGCGGCATCGCCATGTGCAGCGCGTCGTCCCACGTCCAGTCGGCGTGCCGGTCCGCCGCGGAGTCGACCATCGCGCGCACCGAAGCGTCCAGCTCCGCGATCTTCGTCTCGTCCGGTGTGCGGTCCAGCGCGTACAGGTCGAGATAGGCCTGGCCGGCGCACTGGTTGTCGGCGTGGCGGGTGGCGGGGCCGCCGTTGAGCCCGTAGGAGTGCTTCTCGGCCCAGCCGCGGGCGTAGGCGGCGTAGCGGGGCTCGCCGGTCAGCCGGTGCAGGGCGAGCAGTCCGCCGAAGAAGACGGCGCGGGCCCACTTGTTGTCGCCGGGGTCGGTGTGCGCGCCGATCCAGTGGTCGGCGACGCGGCGCAGTACGGCGATGATCTCCGCCCGCGGGGGCAGTCCGCCGCCCGCCCCGGACCGGTCCGCCGCGGCGGCGGCTCCGGCCGCGGACGGGGGCAGACCGCCTCCGACGGCCAGCACGGCTCCGGTGGCGAGAAAGTGCCGACGTTCCATGACACGCCCCTTCCGGGTACGACGATCGGGCACGAGCACCACGGGACGGGGCGGGCCGGGTCCGGGGCCGCCCGGACGGGCCGGTGCCGGGCCGGGCGGAGCGCGCGGCCCGGCACCACCCTCCCGTTCACGTACGGGAACGCTGTTCGTTCATGGGAAGCGCTGCCATGGTGACAGCGAACCCCACCCCGGGGAAGAGGGCCGCCCAGGAGCGGCCGAACGGCGGCACTCGCTCCCCCTGAGGTCCGAGGTCTCGCCGCTCTTCACGCCCAGCGAGGCACAACTCCCGCCTCTCATCGGCCCGTTGCTCCGATGTTTGTCCGGTCGCGGGGCTTCCCGTGACGCGGGGGTCGCTGCACCATGCGGGTGGCACGGCGGGCGGCGCGTCCACGGGGCGCCCGCGCGCCGGAGGCCATCCACCGAGCGAAGGAGCCCGCGATGGGACGCCGCATCAGACCGTTCCGGCTGCTGGGGGTACTGGGGCTGTTGGGGGCGCTGCTGGCCGCCGGGGTGCCCGCCGGGGCGGCGGCGCGGCCCGCCCCCGGCGGCTCGGGCCCCGGCACCAACCACGCGGTCGACGACCCCTTCACGGCCGACCGCACCTCCTGGTGGCGGCAGGACCGCTTCGGGATGTTCATCCACTTCGGCCCGTACTCCAATCTGGAGGGCGAGTACACCCGGCCCGACGGCACCGTCTGCCGCGACGCCGAGTGGATCAAGCGCCAGTGCAAGATCCCCACCGCCGCGTACGAACGGCAGGCCGCCACCTTCGACCCGGCGGACTTCGACGCACGAGCCATCGTCCGGGCGGCCGAGGACGCAGGTCAGCGCTATATCGTCATCACCGCCAAACACCACGACGGCTACGCGATGTGGCCGACCGGGCAGAACACCTGGAACCTGCGCGACCACTCCGCGTTCGACCCGCGCCGCGACCTCCTCGCCGAGCTGAAACGCGCCGCCGACGCCGCCGGGATCAAGCTCGGTCTCTACTACTCGATCTGGGACTGGCACGATCCGGACTTCGCCGCCCCGGCGACCTTCCCGCGCTACAAGAAACGGATGTACGCGCAGCTCAAGGAGTTGATCGACGGCTACGACCCGGCGCTGTTGTGGTTCGACGGCGACTGGGACGCCGACGACCCCGTCAACCGCTGGTCCCGCCGCGACGGCGCCGACCTCCAGGCGTATCTGCACCGGCTCGATCCGGACCTGCTGGTCAACAACCGCGTCGGCAAACGCGGCGTGACCGACGGCGACTTCGGCACCCCGGAGCAGAAGATCCCCGACGAGCCGGTGGCCGGTCAGCTGTGGGAGAGCTGTATGACGCTCAACGACCACTGGGGCTTCGCCCGCTACGACACGCACTGGAAGTCCCCGGCCACCCTCGTCACCAACCTCCTCACCGTGGCGAGCCGCGGCGGCAACTACCTCCTCAACGTCGGCCCCGACCGCCGCGGGCGTATCCCGCGGGCGTCCGTGGACCGGCTGCGGGAGACCGGCCGGTGGCTGGCCGCGTACGGCCAGGGCGCGGCGGTGTACGGCGCCGGATACACCGGGCTGGTCGCGGAGCCGTCATGGGGCGCGGTCTCCCGGCGCGGCGACACGCTGTACGCCTCGGTCACCGCCTGGCCGGAGCCCGGCGCCCCGCTGCATCTGACGGCCCGCGCGGCGTTCACCGTCACCGGCGCGCGGGTCCTCGGCAGCGACCGGCCGGTCACCGTCACACCGAAGGGAGACGGCTGGGACCTGACCCCGACGGGCCCGGCGCCCGGCCCCCTCCCCGCCGTGATCCGGCTGACGCTCACGCCCCCTGAGGCGGCCCCCGCCGGCCACGGCACCGGGCTGCACGCCCGAAGCTGGGACAACGCCACCTTCACGGGACGCCCGGTGGTCTCCGGCACCGACCCGACGGTCAACAAGTCGTACGGCTTCGACGGCTCCCCCGACCCGCGGATCCCGGCGGGCCGCTTCAGCACCCGCTGGAGCGGCCGTATCGAGCCGCGCTACACCGAGACGTACACATTGACCACCGTCTCCGACGACACCGTGCGGCTGTGGATCGACGGCCGGCTGGTGATCGACCACGCCACCCCGCACGCCGTCGCCGTCGACCGGGCGACGGTGCGGCTGACCGCCGGGCACCGGCACCGCATCCGGATCGAGCACACCCAGCGCTCCGGCGAGGCGCACATGAAGCTGCTGTGGTCGAGCCCGAGCCAGTCGCAGCAGATCGTGCCGAGCCGTCAGCTCCACCCGCGCTGAGGTCCGGGCCGTACGCCGACGGGGAGCGGCAGCCGATCGCTGCCGCTCCCCGTCGGGTGCCGCTCCTCACCGGAGCGGGTGGTGCGGTGCCGGGCCGCCCTCCGCCGGCCGGGGCGGAGGGCGCCGGTCAGTCGATACCGCGGAAGATGTGCGGCTCGACGGGTTCCTCGTCACAGCCTGCGAGCCGGACCGGAGCGCCACGCCCCCACACTTCGAGGTTGCGGACTTCCTTGATACGGCCGGGGCGCTCGCTCTGCTTCGAGCGGGGCTCCTTGTACTGCGTCTTGTCGAATGCCACCACGCACTCCTTCATCAGAGGTATTGGTACCGACGCGGTGGCGCCTCGTTCACAAACCGGGAGGTCGGCCAGGGTTTGTGGCGTTCCCGCGACGGGCCAAATGGTGTTGGCGTCTCCCAGGAGGGTCGTCCGTCGTCCCCCACCCTAACGACACCTAACCCCGCACGCGCGACTTTTTCCGGCGGCTTCACCCCCTATCTCCCCCGTCCGGAATCCGCCCCTGGCGCGTCGGCCCCGGTCATCGGACCGGGCGAGGCGGACGGCGGGCGCCGGGGCCGCTCCGCCCGGCCCGCCATTCGGATGACCGGCGCCGGTGCGGGCGCCGCCCGGACGTACCGGCGCGTCGGGTGGCGGGCGGTGAGCCTGCGCGCGGGGCGGCGGCGGGCGGTGCTACCCCTGGGCGGGTGGATTGGTTCACCGACTCCGGTTACTGGCTCGGCCGGCTGGTCTTCCAGCGGCTGCTGGCCCTCGTCTACCTCACGGCGTTCGTGGCCGCGGCGCGGCAGTTCCGGGCGCTGATCGGCGCACGGGGGATGCTGCCGGTGCCGCGCTTCACGGCGCGGGTGCCGTTCCGTGCCGCCCCGTCCGTCTTCCAGCTGCACTACTCGGACCGGTTCTTCGCCGGCTGGTCCTGGTGCGGGGCGCTGCTGGCCGCCGCGGTGGCCGCGGGCGCCGCCGACGCGGTTCCGCTGGGCGCGTCGATGGCGCTGTGGGCGGCGCTGTGGCTGATGTATCTGTCGATCGTGAACGTCGGCCAGACCTGGTACGGCTTCGGCTGGGAGTCGCTGCTGCTGGAGACGGGCGCGCTGGCGGTCTTCCTGGGCAACGGCGACATCGCGCCGCCGGTCCTGGCGATGTGGCTGCTGCGCTGGCTGCTGTTCCGGGTGGAGTTCGGCGCCGGACTGATCAAGATGCGCGGGGACCGCTGCTGGCGCGATCTGACCTGCCTGTACTACCACCACGAGACACAGCCGATGCCGGGCCCGCTGAGCTGGTTCTTCCACCATCTGCCGCGGCCGCTGCACAAGGTCGAGACGGCGGCCAGCCATGTGGCGCAGCTGGCGCTGCCGGTGCTGCTGTTCACCCCGCAGCCGGTGGCGGGGTGGGCCGCGGCGGCGATGGCCGTCACCCAGCTGTGGCTGGTGTTCTCCGGCAACTTCGCGTGGCTGAACTGGCTGACCCTCGCACTCGCCCTCTCCGTCGCCGCCGGGGCCCGCACCTGGGTCACCCCGCCGCCGCTCCCGGCGGGCGCCCCGGTGTGGTTCACCGCCGTGGTCTGCGCCGCGACCGCCGGGGTCCTCGCCCTGAGCTACCGCCCGGCCCGTAACCTCCTCCTCCACGACCAGCGGATGAACACCTCGTACGAGCCGCTGCACCTGGTCAACTCCTACGGCGCGTTCGGCAGTGTCACGCGGGTGCGGCGGGAGGTGGTGGTGGAGGGGACGGCGTCGGCGGTGGACGGGCCGGGGACGGTGTGGAAGGAGTACGGCTTCCACGGGAAGCCGGGTGAGGTGGGGCGGCTGCCGCGGCAGTTCGCCCCTTACCACCTGCGGCTGGACTGGCTGATGTGGTTCGCGGCGCTGTCGCCGGGCTACGCCGCCGGCTGGTTCGGCGGTTTGGTGGAGCGGCTCCTCGAAGGCGACCGCGACACGCTGCGGCTGCTGCGCGTCAATCCCTTCCCGGACGCCCCGCCGGCGCGGGTGCGGGCCCGGCTCTTCGAGTACCGCTTCACGACGTGGCGCGAGCTACGGGCGTCAGGCGCATGGTGGCACCGCCGAGAACTCCGTCCGTTTCTGCCGCCCACCACGCTGTCACCTCGTCCCGGAAAACGGTGAGCGTCCGCAGTGCCTCCCGCAGCCCGATACGGGTGAACTCCCGCTCAAGACGGTCGAGTTCGGCCAGCGTCTCCATGTGGTCGCGGCCCAGCGCGGAGCGGGACCTGGCCAGCCCCAGCGCGGCCAGGGCGCAGCCGCGGGACTCCTCCATCTCCGTGAACTCCCGCAGCGCGAGGGCGTACATCTCCCGCGCCTGCGCGGGGCGCCCGGCGCGGAGGAGGACGTTGCCGCGCATCTTGTGGTTGTAGGCGAGGGCCGAGGCGAGGTCCATGGCGCGGCATATCGCCTCCGCCTCGGACAGCAGCTCCAGCGCGCGGTCGGCCTCGCCCCGCGCCGAGCGGACGTCCGCCACGCCGCGCAGGGACCAGGCGTGGCCGCGGCTGTCGTCCGCCGCGGCGGCGATGGTGACGCACTCCTCGAAGAGGGCGAGCGCCCCGTCGAGGTCGCCGGTGTTGCGGCGCATCTGGGCGATGCCGGACATCGCCCAGACCGCGTGCCGGGGCTCGCCGTGCGCCCGCGCCTGCGCCAGGAGTTGTTCGTGCAGGTCGGCGACGGCGGCGTAGTCGCCCTGGATGCGGCCGGTCTCGGCGAGTCCGGCGAGGGCGTAGCCGTGGGCGAGCCGGTCGGCGCCGTCGGCGAGGGCGACGGCGTGGGTGAGAAGCCGGCGGGCGAGCGGCAGCGCGCCGCACTGCCGGGCGAGGGTGCCGCCGCTCCACAGCGCCCAGCCCATGGCGCCGCGGTCACCCGCCTCGCGGGCGCTGCGGTAGCTGGCGCGCCAGGCGGCGCCGGCGGCCTCGACGTGGCCCAGGCGGCGGTTGGCCTCCCCCTCGGCGAGGGCGGCGCGGGCCCGGTCCAGCGGCGTGGCGGCCTCCCGGCGGGCACGGACGGCGACGGCCAGCACCTCCTCGTAGGAGGAGTTGACATCGAGCTTCGCGCCCAGCGCGCCCTGGTACTCGGGGGCGAATGCCTTGCCGTTCATGTGGGGGTGCCTCTCGTCCGTGACCGTCTTGATCACGACGCTATGAATCCGGGCCTGTAGCCCGAATCCCTCCACGTGCCCGTCCTCGTGTACGTCTGGAGTGCTACGCGAACAGGGCTCCGTCAGCACTGAGATGTACGCGGTGACCTGGGATTTCCTCGATTGCGACGTGTCCCTCCGTGACCGTGGGCCGACGGACCGTCCGCTCGCGCGTCCGCCGTCCCGCGCGGCGCCCGCGCGCCCTCCCCTTGCCCTGGCGCGCCGTCCGGGTCAGGCTGTCTGCCGTCCAGCCGCGGGCACCGGTGGCCCGCGGGCCGTACGGACCGATGCCGAGGTGGAGCATGAGCGCAGCAGGGACGGGGCCGGGCCTGGGCCGGCGGCGTTTTCTCGGGGGTGTGGCCGCCGGGATCGCCGTGACGGCCACCGGCGCGGCGCTGACCGCCCGGGACGCCGCCCCGGCGCAGGCCCGGGGCCGGACGCCGGGCCACGGGCACGCCGGGCGGCCGCGCGCCGCGCGGTCGGTGTACCTCGGCACGTACACCTCGTCGGGGGGTGCGGGCATCGTCCTCGCGGAGTACGCCGCGGACGGCACGCTGACCGCCACCGGCACGGTCGGCGGCGTCCCCGACCCCTCGTATCTGGCGCTCGCCCCCGACGGCGGGACGCTCTACGCGGTCGACGAGCAGCAGGAGGGCGCGGTGACCGCGCTGGCGCTGCCGGCGCAGGGCCCGCCGAAGGTGCTGGGCAGTCGCCCCACCGGCGGTGCCGGGCCGTGCCATCTGTCGGTCCACCCGGGCGGGCACTGGCTGCTGAGCGCCAACTACACGTCGGGGAGCGTCGCGGTGCACCCGATCGGGGCGGACGGTGCGCTGGGCGAGCGTACGGACCTTCTCACCCACTCCGCGCCGCCGCCCGGCCCCGGTCAGGACGGGCCGCACGCGCACCAGATCGTCACCTCGCCGGACGGCGGCCATGTCCTCGCGGTGGATCTGGGCACCGACACCGTCTACACGTACCGGCTGGACACCTCCGCCGGGAAGCTCACCGAGGTCTCGCGGGCGGCGCTGCGGCCGGGTGCGGGGCCGCGGCATCTGACGTTCCACCCGTCGGGCCGGTACGCGTATCTGGCGAACGAGGTCGACAACACGGTGGTGGCCTGCGGCTACGACGCCGGCAGCGGGCGGCTGACGCCGGGCGATCCGCAGCCGACCGGCACCGGCGAGGGCACGAGCTATCCGGCGCAGTTGCTGGTCACGGCGGACGGGGCGTTCGCGTTCCTGGCCAACCGCGGGCACAACAGCCTGACCCGGTACGCGGTCGAGGACGGCGGGGCGCGGCTGCGGCTGCTGGACACGGTGCCGGTGGGCGGTGACTTCCCGCGGCAGATCGCCTTCTCGCCGGACGGGCGGCTGCTGTTCGCGGCGAACCAGAGGTCGGGGACGGTGACGGTCTTCGCGGTCGACGCGGAATCCGGTGCGCTCAAGCGGCGCGGGGAGCCGTTCGCGGCGGCGGCAGCGGTGTGCGTGCTGCCGCGGTGAGCGGGCGCGCCTGGCCCGGCCGGGCGCTTCGCGGGGAGTGAAACACTGCCGCAACAGTGCGGCAGTGTCCGGAAGTTAGCGTCGCCCTCCATGAGTACGGAGATACCGGGGACGCACACCCCCGCAAGCGGCCCGGCACCGGCGGACGGTGCGCTGCGACAGGGCCTCAAGCGCCGCCACATGCGGCTGATCGCGCTCGGCGGGGTGATCGGCGCGGGGCTCTTCGTCGGCAGCGGTGTGGTGGTGCACGCGACGGGCCCGGCGGCGGTGCTGTCGTTCCTGGCCGCCGGGGTGCTGACGGTGCTGATCATGCGGATGCTGGCGGAGATGACCGTCGCCCGGCCCGCACAGGGTTCGTTCTACGCCCACGTGCGCGAGACGCTGGGGCTGCGGGCGGGCTTCACCGTCGGCTGGCTGTACTGGTACTTCTTCGTGATCGTGGTGGCCGTGGAGGCGGTGGCCGGTGGCCGGATCGTGCAGCTGTGGCTGCCCGGCGTGCCGTTGTGGGCGGTCAGCCTGGTCCTGATGGGGCTGCTGACGGCGACGAACATGGTCTCGGCGCGGTCCTACGGCGAGTTCGAGTACTGGTTCTCGTCGATCAAGGTCGTGGCGATCGTCGTCTTCCTCTTCCTGGGTGCGCTGTACGTGCTGGGGCTGTGGCCGCACGCCGAGGGCGGGCTGGCGCTGCTGACGTCGCACGGCGGTTTCGCGCCGGAGGGCGTGGGCGCGGTGCTGGCGGCGGTGGTGCCGTGTGTCGGGTTCTTCACCGGCGCGGAGATCGTGACGATCGCGGCGGCGGAGTCGGTCGAGCCGGAGCGGGCGGTGGCCGACGCGATCCGCTCGATCGTGCTGCGGGTGGTGGCGTTCTACGTCCTGTCGATCTTCCTGGTGGTGGCCGTCGTGCCGTGGACCTCCCGGGCGATCGAGGTCAGCCCGTACGCGGCGGTGCTGGAGCGGCTGGCGGTGCCGGCGGCGGGGACGGTGATGAACGCGCTGGTGCTGATCGCGGTGCTGTCCTGCCTGAACTCCGCGCTCTACACCTCGTCGCGAATGCTCTTCGCACTGACCGGGAACGGGGACGCGCCACGGGCGTTCACGAAGGTCGGCCGGGGCGGGGTGCCGCGCCGGGCGCTGCTGGCCGGGACGTCGGTCGGCTATCTGTCGGTGATCGCCGCGTGGATCTCCCCCGACGTGATCTTCTCGTTCCTGATCAACTCCTACGGCGCCATCGCGCTCTTCGTCTATCTGGCCATCGCCTTCGCGCAGGTGCGGATGCGGCGGCGGCTGGAGCGCGAGGACCCGGCGCGGCTGACGTTGCGGATGTGGCTGTTCCCCTGGCTGAGCTGGGTGACCATCGCGGCGATGACGGCGGTGATCGCCGCGATGGCGGTACTGCCCGACAGCCGTTCGCAGTTCTGGCTGAGTCTGGTGACGGTGGCGGTGGTGCTGGCCGGCTACGAGGTGCGGCGGCGGACCGCGGCGGCGCCGGAGACAGCGGTGCCCGGCCCGGAGGTGGTGGGGGCGGCAACCGGCGAGAGGTAGTGCCGCAGCAGCTCGCGCAGCTCGTCGACGAAGGCGTCGTAGCTCTTGCGCAGCTCACTGCCGGGCCAGTCGGCGGGCAGCAGCGCGGCGGGCAGCAGCGGGTCGGTCATCAGATGGCGCTGGGCCGCGGCGGCGACGGTGAAGCGGTGCGCGGGATCGTCGGCGGCGGCGAGCCGGGCGCCGAGGTCGCGGGCGCGGGCGGCCCAGCCGTCGAGGTCCCAGAGCTTGCCGGCCAGCGCGACCGGGTCGCCGTCGGGGGTGCCGGTGAGCCAGGTGCACTGGTCGGCGGCGGGCGGGCGGGGCCGGTCGAGGTTGGCGGGGCGCAGCCAGCTGCCCTCGCGCAGTTCGGCCAGGCGCAGTCCGTCCATGGCGCGGCGCAGCGCGGTGCGCTCGGCGGCGGTCCGGCGCTCGCCGGTGACGAGCGCGATCTCCCAGGCGCCTGACCACGGCAGGGTGCGCGGGGTGTGGCTGTCGTCCTGGCGGCGCTGGCGGGCCAGCAGCCGGGAGGTGAGGGCGTAGTCCCCCTCGGCGTGGGTGAGGTCTCCGGCGGCCACCATGCGGGAGAGTGCGACACGGACCGTGCCTTCGGCGATGCCGAACAGTTCTCCGATACGGACGAGGGCGCGGACCGGCAGCTGCGGCGGGTGGTTCCCCAGGAGGGTGCTGAGGACGACGGAGCGCGCGGTCAGCGGCCGTACGCCCAGGTCCTCCGCGTCGTCCGCCGCGCTCCGCGGGGTGTTCGCGGGGGCCGCCTCGCGGGGGCCGTCAGATCCGTCCGCGCCGTTCATTCATTACATCCTTTCCGCGCTTGTCGTACAACTGTAACGTCGAGGTATGACCGTCACTCACGAAGTCGTGAATCAGCCGCCGCCGCTGACCGGTTTCACCGCCGCGGACGAGCCGGCCCTGCTGGAGACCTTGCGCCGGGAGGGCGCCGGATGGGGCGAGCGGGAGGTGACCGCACTGGGCGCGCTGGCGGGCAGCGCGGCCGTCCAGGAACAGGCCCGCTGGGCGGAGGAGGTGCCGCCCCGGCTGCACACCCACGACCGCTTCGGCCACCGCGTCGACGAGGTCGCCTTCCACCCCGCCTGGCATCAGCTGATGACGGTCGCCGTGGAAGCGGGACTGCACGCCGCGCCGTGGGCCGACGAGCGGCCCGGCGCCCACCTGGTGCGCGCCGCGAAGTTCTACCTCTGGTCCCAGGCGGAGCCGGGCCACGGCTGCCCCGTCTCGATGACGTACGCCGCCGTCCCCGCGCTGCGGACCGCGCCCGAACTGGCGGCGGTGTACGAACCGCTGCTGACCTCGCGGGTCTACGACTTCGGGCTGCGGCCGCCGCTGGCCAAGTCCGGCCTGATCGCGGGCATGTCGATGACGGAGAAGCAGGGCGGCTCCGACGTCCGCGCCAACACCACGCGCGCGGTGGCGGCGGCCGACGGGAGCTACCGGATCACCGGACACAAGTGGTTCACCTCCGCGCCGATGAGTGATGTCTTCCTGACCCTGGCACAGACCGCGGAGGGTCTCAGCTGTTTTCTCCTACCGCGCGTCCTGCCGGACGGCAGCCGCAACGGGCTGCGGCTGATGCGGCTGAAGGACAAGCTCGGCAACCGCTCCAACGCCTCGGCGGAGATCGAGTACGAGGCGGCGGTGGCCTGGCCGGTGGGCGAGCCGGGCCGCGGTGTGCGCACCATCGTGGAGATGGTCAACATGACCCGCCTGGACTGCGTACTGGGCTCGGCCGCCGCGATGCGGGCCGGGCTGCGGCAGGCGCTGCACCACACCGCGCACCGGCAGGCGTTCGGCCGGGCCCTCGACCACCAGCCGCTGATGCGCTCCGTCCTCGCGGACCTCGCCGTCGAGTCGGAGGCGGCGACGCTGCTGGGGATGCGGCTGGCGGCGGCCGTGGACCGCTCGCAGGCCGGTGACGCGCACGAGGCGGCGCTGCGGCGGCTGGCGCTGGCCGCCGCCAAGTACTGGGTCTGCAAGCGCGGCAGCACCCATGTGGGTGAGGCGCTGGAGTGTCTGGGCGGCAACGGCTACGTCGAGGAGTCCGGCATGCCGCGGCTCTACCGGGAGGCGCCGCTGCTGTCGATCTGGGAGGGCTCGGGCAATGTCGCGGCGCTCGACGTGCTGCGGGCCCTGCACCGCGAACCGGAGGCGCTCCAGGCGTACTTCGCGGAGGTCGACGCCGCCGCGGGCGCCGACCGGCGGCTGGACGCCGCCGCCGCCGGGCTGCGCGCGCTCCTGGGCGAGCTGGACGACCCGGAGCGGGCGCAGCTGCTGGCCCGTACCCTCGCCGAGCGGATGGCGCTGGTGCTCCAGGGCGCGCTGCTGGTGCGCCACAGCTCCCCCGCGGTCGCCGACGCGTTCTGCGCCTCCCGCCTCGACGGCGCCTGGGGCAACGCCTTCGGCACCCTGCCCCCCGGAACCGACCTCACCGCGATCCTGGAACGCACCCGTACCGGTGACGCCGGCTGACCCCGGGACGGCGCACCCAGGGGACGGCCGCGAGGGGAGCGCGCCCGGCGGCACGGCGCCGCGGGGCGCGGGCGGGGAAGCCGCCGGGGCCCGGAGGACGAGAACCGCCGGGCCCGGCCGCGGAAGCCGTCGGGGCGCGTCCCGGGGAAGCCATCGGGCCGCCGGGACGCGGGTAGCGTCCGTCCATGCCCTTCGATGACGAGATCGCCCCGGTGGCCGTGGTCGACCACCGTCCCTGCTGGTCCGAGGAGTTCGCCGGGCACGCGGCGCGGCTGCGGGCGCTGCTGGGGGACCTCGCGGTCGCGGTCGACCACATCGGCTCCACCTCCGTACCGGGACTGGCGGCGAAGGACTGCCTCGACATCCAGGTGCGGACGGTGCCGCTCGGCGAGGGGGCCGCGGAGCGGGCCACGGCGCTGCTCGGCGCGGCCGGATTCCGCCTGCGCCCCGAGCCGTGGAACCGTACCGAGGTCTCCTTCGGCCACCGCTGCCGCAAGCTGGTCTTCGCCCCGCCGCCCGGTGCCCGCCGGATCAACGTCCATCTGCGCGAACACGGCGGGCCCAACGCCCGGTACGCGCTGCTCTTCCGCGACCATCTGCGCGCGGACGCGGCCGCCCGGCACGCCTGGGGCACGTTCAAACAGCGGCTGGCCGCCGCCGTCCCGGACCTCGCCGCCTACGGACAGATCAAACAACCCGCCACCGAGGTGCTGATGCTCGCGGCCGAACGGTGGGCGGCGGCCACCGGGTGGGAGCCGTCCTGAGCCGGGGTCCGGCCGGGACGGGAGGGCCCGGAGGAAGCGGACGGCCCCGGGACCACACTCCACCGTGGCACGGAGTGCACTGCTACCCCGCACCCTCCGGCACCGCGTGTCGCACATACGTCCACTTCGTCTTCATCGGACCTTCACCATCAGCCCTGGCGCCCGTGAGAGAAAGCCAGGCATGTGCGACGACGAACTGATCCCGCCGCTGGCGGACATGACCGAGGACCAGTGGCTGCGGGACGAGACCGTGCGGCCCGCAGAGGGAGCGGCGGCGCCGCGGACGACCGGGCGCACCGTGCCGTGGGTGAACCGGCGGACGCTGCTGGGCGGCGCCGTGGCGGGCGCCGCGCTCGGGGTGCTGCCGCTCGGGGCGGGGGGCCGGACGGCCGCCGCCGCGCCCCGTACGGGTGAGGACGGCGCGTTCGAGTTCCCCGAACGGCCGGACCGCAAGGGCGAGTTCGCCGTCCTGGTCACAGGCGACGCGGGCACCGGGGACGAGGCGCAGTACGCGGTCGCCGCCGCGGCGCGCGATGTGTGCCGGGCCGAAGGCGTGAGCCTGGCCGTCGGGCTCGGGGACAACATCTACGAGAACGGGCCGGAGTCCGACCACGACACGGAGTTCCAGGACAAGTTCGAGAAGCCGAACGCCGGTATCGACGTGCCGTGGCTGATGGTCCTCGGCAACCACGACTGCTCCGGCCTGATCCCGGGCAGCGGCGGCGATCCGTCCCGCGGCGACCGCGAGGTGGCGTACGCGGCGACGTCGCGCCGCTGGTACATGCCGGAGCGCTACTACAGCGTGCCGGTGCCCGCCGAGCAGCCGCTGGTGGAGTTTTTCGCGATCGACACCATCCCGTGGTCGTCCTACGTCGCCCAGACCGACCCGGAGTACCGCTGGGACGGCCCGTACATGCGCCGGCAGCGGGAGTGGCTGGACGGCGCGCTGCGTGCCTCGCGGGCCCGCTGGAAGATCGTGCTGGGTCACCACCCGTACCTCAACAACGGCAAGCACGGCAGCGCCGGCGCCTACGACGGCTTCACCATCGGGCACTACACCAGCGGGGTGCACCTCAAGGAGATGTACGAGGAGGTCGTCCTCGGGCGCGCCGATCTGATCCTCTCCGGCCACGACCACACCTCGCAGCTGCTGGAGCCGACGGCGCGGACCGGCGGCACCCGGCAGGTGGTCTGCGGCGCGTCCGGCAAGACCGGTGACGGCAAGGCCCACTTCGGCCACCCGGCCGCCTGGCAGAACTTCTCCGACCACGGCTTCATGCTGCTGAAGGTGTCAGGCGCGGCGCTGACGCTCGACGCGTACACCGTCGACGTCGCCACCCGGAAGGCCACCCGCGCGCACCGGATCCGCACCACGGCGCCGGTCGGCGGGGTGCGGGCGGGGGCACCGGTGTGAGCGCGGCTGCCCGCACCACCGGGTGCGGGCGGACGGTCCGGCGCGGACGCCCGCACCGGGAAAACCGAGCGCGGCCAGGCTTCACTCCCCCGTCCACCGGTTCTCCGGTCTTCCGGCGGACGGCCCCGGAGCGGCGCGGCAGCCTCGACGGTGCGCCTACCGAAAGGGTATAGCGGCGCAGCGGGCCTGTCCGTCACGGCAGTTCAGCGCCCGGTCCGCGCGGCGGCGCTCCGGGCCGGCCAGACGAAGGTGACGGACGCGCGGGGCGGGAGGCGGTAGACCGCGTGGTGGCCGTGCCAGGTGAGGACGGTGCGGCGGGGCCCGTCGGTGGCGTTGTAGGCGATCACGGCGGTGGAGCCGTCGGGGTTGCGCCAGGCCACGTCGGGGACCTCGGCGCTGGTGGTGGAGGCGATGCGGCGGGCGCCCGGCCGGACGAACTTCGTCAGGTGGCCCATCGTGTAGTACTCGACGGTGCGGTCGACGCTGCGGTGGGCGGCGTCGCCGCGGTGGACGGTGACCAGGCCGGTGCAGGTGGCGCAACCGCCGTGGTGCGGGCCGCCGTTCTGGTCCACCGCGAGGGACCACTTGACCCAGCTGCTGCTCCAGTTGCGGGTGGCGGCGATGAGGTCGCGCAGGTCCTCACGGTGCTGGTCGGCGACCCACGCCCCGCCGGAGTTCTCGGTGCCGAACGCGGCGAGGTGCGGATGGCGGTCGTGGACCCGGCCCTGCTCGGCGACGTCGCCCGCGTAGCCGTGCCAGGCCACGCCGCCGAAGTTGGGGTGTCCGCGGATCGCCGGGTCGTCGACGGCGGGCGCGCCGAAGCGTGCGTAGCGGTCCCAGTTCCAGTCCAGCGCGAGGACCTTGGTACGCAGTCCGGCGCCGCGCAGCGCGGGCAGCAGCGCGTCCCGGGTGAAGCGTGCGAGCCCGGCGCCGGTCCAGCGCATCGACGGCAGACCGGCGCAGCAGGTGGGTTCGTTCTGCGCTGAGACGTACGCCACCGGGACGCCGTGGGCCCGGTACGCCTGGAGGTACTTGACGAAGTAACGGGCGTAGGTGCCCTGGTACCGCGCCCGCAGCCGTCCCTGGTCGAGGCGGCCGTTGTCCTTCATCCAGGCGGGCGCGGTCCAGGGGGAGGCCATGACCGTGAGCGCCGGGTTGAGGGCGCGGGCACGGGCGGTGAGCGGGAGGACGTCGGCGAGGTCGTGGCCGACGGAGAAGTGGCGCAGGTCGGGGTCGGTGCGGCCGGTGGGCAGATCGTCGTAGGTGTAGCCGTAGCGGGCGAGGTCGGAGGCGCCCATGGGGTTGCGGAGGAAGCTGAGGCCGATGCCGTGGCGGCGGTCGAAGAGGGCGCGCAGCGTCGCCTCGCGGGTCGCGTCGTCGAGGGTGCGGCTGCTGCCCAGGAGCCACGCGGCGGTGTCGGTGAAGGACGCGCCGCCGCCCCGGAACGTCTGGTACGTCCGCGACGGATCAACGGTGATCCCGCCGCCGGGGCCGGGCCGGAAGGTCAGCGGGCGTTGCCGCTCCAGGCCCTTGCCGACGCTGCGGCCGCCGGGGTCGGTGGTGGTGGTCAGGTAGACCTGGACCCGTGGCGGGGCGGCGGGCCGGTGCGGTCCCGGGCCCTGACCGGCTGCGATCAGGGCGGTCCCCCCGGCGAGCGCGGCGACCGTGGTGGCGGCGAGGAGGCGGCGGAGGCGTCCGGGGGGCATGGGCGTGCCTTCCTGGGGCGGGCGGCGGCCCGGGGCGCGCCCGGGTCGCCGGGTACGCCGTCGCCCTGGGGAGCGCCGGGGACGCGGGCCGTCCGTTCCATGGTTCGAGATATGACGGGTCCACGTCAAGGGCGTTCCCGGGCGGTACGGGCCGGGAGACGGAGACGCCGGGTCCGGCCGCCCTCACGGCGGCGAGGGCGGCCGGACACAGGTGCCCCGGACCGCTTACGGACCGCTCCAGGTGAGCACGGTGCCGCCCCAGGTCATACCGGCGCCGAAGGTCAGGGCGAGGACCCGGTCACCCTTGGCGAGGCGGCCTTGGAGATGGCTCTGGTGGAGGACGTAGGGGATGCAGGCAGGGCCGATGTTCCCGACCCGGTCTCCGACTACGACGACCCGGTCGCTGGGCAGTTCGGCCAGCTCACAGGCTCTTTGGAGCAGAAGGGGGTTGGGCTGGTGGGAGGCGACGAGGGCGAGGGCGTCGCGGTCGAGGCCGGCTCGTTCAAGGGTCTCGTCGACGATGCGCGGGACCATCTCCAGGGTGAAGTCGGCGATGGCGCGTCCGTTCATCCTGGCGTAGTGGAAGCCGGCGGCGATGTTGTCCGGGGTGGGGGGCATCCTGTTGCCGCCCGCCGGGCTGTGGATGTAGTCGGCCTTGGTACCGTCCGAGCCGAGGTAGATGTCGGAGAATCCCTCGCCGTCCGCGACGGGGCCGAGGATGGTGGCACCGGCTCCGTCGCCGAACAGGAGAGTGGTGGACCGGTCGGCGGGGTCCATCCACGGGGTGTAGACCGATGAGCCCACCACGGCCACATGGCGGGCGCCGCCGGACCTGATCCAGTCCACGGCGATGCGGGCGGCGAACATCCAGCCCGAGCAGGACGCGCCGACATCGAGGGCCACGGCGCCCGCCGCCCCGAGCAGGGCCTGGGCGCGGCAGGCGGTGGCGGGACCCGAATCGTCGTGCGAGGGAGCGGCGAGCAGGAGCACGTCGAGGTCGTCGACGGTCAGACCGGCACTGGCGAGCGCCTCTTCGACGGCCTTCGCCGCCATTTCCGCGGCGTTCTCCCCCGGGGCGCGGACATGGCGCTCCCGGATGCCGGTGCGCTGGGTGATCCACTCGGCGGTGAGGCCGAACTGGGCTCCCAGTTCGTCGTTGGTGCGTATCGCCTCGGGGAGGTAGCTCCCCAGCCCGATGACCCCGACTCCGGTGCGCGCTGCGTTCGTCATGGCGTTGTCCTTCACTCGGAGACAAGCGGGAGGGGGGCGTCCTGTCGCCGCGCGGTGGCGCTCCGGTCGTGTCCGTGCCAGAAGCGCTGGAAGTACTCGGTCCGGTCGGCGGTGGTGAGAAGTTTGAGGAACTCGGCCTGCTCCACGCGGTTGCCGGTGGGGGTCGTGCTCGCGGAAATCGTCCTCTTCACCGCGGCCAGTGCCCGGCGGGGGTTCGAGCAGTAGCGTTCCGCCCATGTGCCGGCGGCGGCGCGCAGGTCCTCTTCGGGAACCACGAGATCCACCAGCCCGATGCGACGGGCTTCGCCGGCGTCGAGGGTCCGCCCGGTGAGGAGCATGTCTCTGGCGTGGGCCAGGCCGACGAGCCGGGGCAGCCGTTGTGTGCCGCCCCCGGCCGGAATGAGGCCCAGCAGTACCTCGGGCAGGGCGAAACGCGCCGAGTCGGTGCAGATGCGTACGTCGGCCGCGAGAGCGAGTTCGGTGCCGCCCCCGAGGGCGTTGCCCGGAATGGCGGCGATCACGGGCGCCGGGAAATGCTCGACCGCGTCCATGAGCTCCTGGGCACATTCCGCGAATTCGTGCATCTCGGCCGGAGAGGAATTGCCGAGCTCTTTGATGTCGGCACCGGCGGAGAAGTGTGCGTGCGCCGAAGTGATCACCAGTGCGTGGATGTCCGGATCCTCACGCAGGTCGCTCAGGGACTGCAGGAGGCCGTGCGCGAGCTTCCTGTCGAGAATGTTGAGAGGGGGCCGGTCCATGATGAGCCGGGCGACCCGCCCGGATTTCTCCGTGTACACGCTCACAGCACGCCTCCGCTGACTTCCAGGACGTGGCCGTTGATGTAGGAGGCCGCGCCAGACACCAGGAAGGTCGCGGCGGCGGCCACCTCGTGTCCCGCTCCGGCCCTTCCGGCGAGCAGGTGAGGCTCGTACCTCTGCCAGAGCCGGTCATCCGCCATGACGACCTCGCCCATACCGGCGGATATGATCCCCGGCGCGAGGCAGTTGATCCTGAGCCCGTGCCGGGAGATGTCGATGGCGCTGGCGCGCGTGAAGGCTTCGACGGCGCTCTTCGACGTGATGTAGGCGGTGGCGCCACGCACCATGTGGTTCACCATCGCCGCGGACACCGTGAGGATGTTTCCGGTGCCGGGCGGGAGATGACGGATGGCGTGCCGGACGGTGTGGAAGACACCGTTCACATTGGTGTCCATGACGGCGCGCCAGTCCGCCGCACCGAGATTGTCGACGGTTCCGTTGCGCGTGATACCGGCGTTGGCCACGACGATGTCGAGGCCGCCGAACTTCTCCTCGGCCTGGAGAAAGACGCGCTCGATGGATTCCTCGTCGCGCAGGTCGGAGGCGAAAAACGCGGACCTTCCCTCGAATTCGTCGAGAAGTTCTTTGATGTCATGATCCCGGCGGGAGGTGCACACCACATTGGCACCGGCGCGCAGGAACCCCTCGGCGATGCACCGTCCCAGACCTTTCGTCCCACCGGTGATGACGGCGGTCTTCCCGGCCAGCACATCGCCGTGACGGGTATCGGGCGGAACAACCGTTTCGCGCACAGCAGACTCCTTGTCCGAATGATCGCCATCGAATGATGGCCTCGCCGGCCCGGCGGACGCCGAGTACCGCCGAAGGCGCCCGGAAGCACATACGCACGTCCGCCCGGGGAGGCAGGCAGGGCCGCGCGGGAAGGCCACCCGGTGGCGTGCCTCAGCATGGGCACGAAGAATCAACGGACCGTCAACAGACGATCACCGAAAGTTAACGGAAGATCAACTCTGCGCCTCCCCCGCGCTCCCCCGGCCGCCAGGGCCCGCGCACGCCCCATGCGCGGGAAGCCGCGTGCGGCGCGGAAACGTCCGCGGACCGTGGCCCCTGGCGCCACCGGGGACCGCCGGGCCCCCACCGCGCGGCGGGAGCCCCGGACGCGGACGTCGGTTCATGGCCCCCGCGCGGCAGGTACCGCCGGAGGTACGCCTCCCAAGCCCCGGACGGGGCAGCGGGACATGCGGCCCGGCCGGGCCCGGCCTAGGGTTGAGCGCATGTCCTGCTGGATATCGGCCCTGGTCAACGGCGGACGGCCAGGGGCCCGGGGCGCGCTCGCCCGCGCGGCGCCGCACCGCGCGGACCGGGCCGCGGCGCCGCCCCTGCCCCCGTCCCGTACGCCCGCGGCAGCCGGGCCGCGGGTCTCTCGGTGACCGCCGGGAGCGGCGGCGGGCACGGTCGCCGCTACGACCCGCTGGCCGCCCCGGGGGTGCGCACGGTGCCCGAGGAGGTGCCGGGCGTCTCGGAGCACGAGCCGATCGGGCTGCGCCGCCGCCTCGACCTCAACCTCATGGGCACCTTCGACTGGGACCTGTCCGCCGGCCGGATGGATCTCGACGAGGGTGCGCTGCGCCTGTACGACCTGCGGGCCGACGAGTGGGACGGCGAGCCGCTGTCGCTGGCCGCGCGGGTCCCGCCGGAGGAGGGCGCGCGGCTGGACCGGGCGGTGTCGCTGGCGCTCCAGGACGGTGCCTCCTCGTACGGCGCGTACTTCCGGGTGCGGTTCCGCGACGGGACGATGCACTGGGCGCACTCCCAGGGCCGGATCCTGCACGACGCGGAAGGGATGCCGTACCGGGTGATCGGGGTGGTGCGCGAGGCGTCGAACGAGCTGGCGGACTCGGCGCTGCTGCGCTCGCTCCAGCAGGAGCGGCAGCGGCAGACGGTGATGGTGCAGCAGACCACGGCGGCGCTGGCGCGGGCGATGTCGGTGGCCGATGTGACGCGGGTGCTGACCGGTCCGGGCGGGGCGCGGCGGTTCGGGGCGGACGCGCTGATCCTGGGGCTGGTGGCGGGCGGCCGGTTCGAGGTGATCGCGGCCACCGGGCTGGAGGGCGACGTGCCCGAGGACATGCTGCGCTCCCGGCTGGACGACACCCTGCCGCTGTCGGACACCGTCTCGTCGCGGCGCCCCAGCTTCCTGCGCACCCGCGGCGAACTGCTCGCGCGCTTCCCGCGGCTGCGGCCGTACGGGGAGATGCTGCCGCCGGGCAGCGCGTCGTTCCTGCCGCTGGTGGCGCAGGACACCGTCATCGGGGCGCTGGGGCTGTTCGGCAACGAGCCGTCGGGGCAGTCCGCCGAGGCGCGGAACCTGGCGCTGGCGCTGGCCGGTGTGGTGGCGCAGTCGTTGCAGCGGGCGACCCTCTTCGACCAGGAGAGGGAGTTCGCGACGGGCCTCCAGGCGACGATGCTGCCGCGCCGGGTGCCGGAGATCCCCGGCGGCGAGGTGACGGTGCGCTACCACCCGGCGAGCGTGGGCCGTGACATCGGCGGCGACTGGT
Source organism: Streptomyces sp. NPDC027185 (assembly GCF_055567035.1). Classification (NCBI taxonomy): domain Bacteria; kingdom Bacillati; phylum Actinomycetota; class Actinomycetes; order Kitasatosporales; family Streptomycetaceae; genus Streptomyces; species Streptomyces sp. NPDC027185. Next base: position 41,510 of record NZ_JBVHRF010000007.1, read on the forward strand.
ACGACGTGATCGCGCTGCCGCAGGGCCGTACCGGGCTGGTGGTCGGGGACGTCGAGGGCCACGACACGCACGCGGCGGCGGTGATGGGGCAGTTGCGGATCGCGCTGCGGGCGTACGCGAGCGAGGGGCATCCGCCGGAGACGGTGCTGGTGCGGGCGTCGCGGTTCCTGGCGGAGCTGGAGACCGACCGGTTCGCGACGTGCACGTACGTGCAGGCGGATCTGGACTCGGGGGCGCTGCACGTGGCGCGGGCCGGGCATCTGGGGCCGTTGATCCGGGACGGCTCGGGGCATGTGGACTGGCCGGAGATCCGCGGCGGGCTGCCGCTGGGCGTGGCGACCGCGTTCGGCCACGACCACTTCCCCGAGACGCAGCTGTTCCTGGAGCCCGGCTCGACGCTGCTGCTGTGCAGCGACGGGCTCGTGGAGCAGCCCGGCCAGGACATCTCGGTCGGCATCGACGCCCTGACGGCGGCGGTGCGGGCCGGTCCCGAGGCGCTGGGGCCGCTCGCCGACCAGCTCGCGGAGCTGCTGTGGTCGGCGCCCGGTTCGGAGGACGATCTGGCGCTGCTGTTGCTGCGGCGGCTGCCGGAGCCGGGCACCAGCGCGGTGCCCCGGCTGCGGCTCCATGTCCACCAGGCCGATCCGGCGGGCGCCGCCGACGTCCGCTCGGCGCTGCGGCGCACCGTGGACCAGTGGCGGGCCGGGCCGGTGATGCACGACATCGAGGTGGCGGCGAGCGAGCTGATCGCCAACGCGCTGACGCACACGGAGAGCGGGGCGCTGGTGACGATGGAGCTGCTGTCGCAGGAGCCGCGGCGGATCCGGCTGGAGGTCGAGGACCGCTCCAGCCAGTGGCCCCGCCGGCGCAGCCCCGGTGAGACGGCGACGTCCGGGCGGGGCCTGATGCTGGTGGAAGCGCTGGCGGACTCCTGGGGCGCCGAACCGCGCGGCTCCGGCAAGGCGCTGTGGTGCGAGTTCGTGGTGCCGGACGGGGAGCACCCCCCGGACGGGAGGGCCCCCGCGGACGGGGGGTGAGCGCCGCCCGGACCGCGGGTCAGTTGCGGCGGCCGAGGGCCTTGGCCCGGTCGTGGGCCCAGCCCGCCAGCAGGACGGCGAGCACGGTCCCGGCGAGGTACAGGCCGAGGGTCACCCCGAATCCGGCGTCCAGGGCGCCGAGGATCCCGAAGTGGCCGTGGTCGATGAGCAGCCGGACGGCGCCCTGCCCGAAGATCACCACGGCCACCGCCCCGATGATCTGCAACACGTCGTACTTCACGTCGCTCTCCCCCTCGTGTGACATCGGCGGCGCGCACACCACACCGCCGCGCCGACCTGTCCGGACGCCGTTGCGCGCCCGTCGGCGACGTTACGAACGTATCAGTCGCAGATCCCGGAAAATGGCTGTGGAAAGCCATTACGTCACAGATTCTTACCCGGTAGCGTGGCGCTTGTGCGTGACGAAAAGATGGAGACGGAGATCGCGGGGCGGGGCTGCCGGGAGTGCGGGGCGACGTTGCCGGGCGGCGGGCGGGGGCGGCCGGCGCGGTACTGCTCCCGGAGCTGCCAGGCGCGGGCCTACCGGCGGCGCCGGAACCCGCCGCTGCCCCGTCCGGTGACGGCGCCCGCGGCGGACTCCCCGCGGCGGCGGCAGATCGCCGGGGCGGTGTGGCGGATCGCCGCCACGCGCGGGCTGCACGCGGCGAGCATGCGCGAGATCGCCGCCGAGGCCGGGGTGTCCCTGCGGACCGTGCAGTACCACTTCAGCGGCAAGCACCAACTCCTCGTCGACGCGCTCACGTTGCTGCACGACGACAACGAGCGGCGGGCCCGTGCCCGTATCCACCACGGTCCCGACGATCCGCGCGGGCTGCTGCGGGCCGTACTGGAGGAGTTCTTGCCGGTGGACGAGGAGCGGCGCACGGCGCTGCGGGTGCTCGCCGCGTACTACTCCCGCAGTCTGACCGACCCGGCTCTGGCCGCGGTCTTCCTCGGGCCGGAGCATCCGCTGGAGGACCTGATCGCCGGACTGCTGGAGCACGCGTGCGCCCAGGGGCGGTGCGCCCCCGGCGTGGACCCGCGGCACGAGGCCGATCTGCTGGTCTCCGGCGTGACGGGGCTCGGCGGTGATCTGCTGCACGGCCGCCGCTCAGCCGAGGCGGTGCTGCGCGTCCTCGACTACCACCTCGACCGGCTCGTCCCGCCGGACGGGCCCCGGGACTCGGCCTGACCCGCCTGCCGCTCCCCGGGGCGGCGCCCTCCGCGGGCCGTACCCGGTCGCGGCCGGGCTACGGCCCGTACCAGAGGGTGGTGAGGTTGCAGAACTCGCGGATGCCGTGGCCGGACAGTTCGCGGCCGTAGCCGGAGCGTTTGGTGCCGCCGAAGGGCAGGCCGGGGTGGGAGGCGGTCATGCCGTTGAAGAAGACGCCGCCGGCGCGCAGGTCGCGGGCGAGGCGGTCCTGTTCGGCCTCGTCGCGGGTCCAGGCGTTGGAGCTGAGGCCGAACGGTGTGTCGTTGGCGACGGCGATCGCCTCGTCGAGGTCGGCGACGCGGTAGAGGGAGGCGACCGGGCCGAACGCCTCCTCGTGGTGGATACGCATCTCGGGGGTGATGCCGGTGAGCACCGTCGGCTCGTAGAACCAGCCCGCGGGGCGGTTCGGCGGGCGGCGGGCGCCGCACAGGGCGGTGGCGCCGCGGTGCACCGCGTCGTCGACCAGTTCCTCCAGGTCGGAGCGGCCCTGTTCGCTGGCGAGCGGGCCGACGTCGGTGTTCTCGTCCATCGGGTCGCCGACGGTCAGCGCGGCCATCGCGGCGGTGAACCGTTCGGCGAACGCGTCGTGGACGGCGGTGTGCAGGATGAAGCGTTTCGCGGCGATGCAGGACTGGCCGTTGTTCTGGACCCGGGCGGTCACCGCGGTGCGGACCGCGGCGTCGAGGTCGGCGGAGGGCAGCACCACGTACGGGTCGCTGCCGCCGAGTTCCAGCACGGTCTTCTTGATCTCGTCGCCGGCGACGGAGGCGACCGCACGGCCCGCCGGTTCGCTGCCGGTGAGGGTGGCCGCCGCGATCCGCGGATCACGCAGCACGCCCTCCACCGCGCCGGAGCCGATCAGCAGGGTCTGGAAGCAGCCGGCCGGGAAGCCGGCCCGGCGGAACAGTTCCTCCAGGTAGAGGGCGGTCTGCGGGACGTTGGAGGCGTGTTTGAGCAGTCCGGTGTTGCCGGCCATCAGGGTCGGCGCGGCGAACCGTACGACCTGCCAGAGCGGGAAGTTCCACGGCATCACGGCGAGGACGACGCCCAGCGGGCGGTAGCGGACCACGGCGCGGGCTGCTCGTGAGTCGCGGACGTCGGCCGGATCGGGGTGCTCGTCGGCGAGGAGGGCGGCGGCGTGGTCGGCGTACCAGCGCATGGTCTTGGCGCACTTGGCGGCCTCGGCGCGGGCCTGGGCGAGCGGTTTGCCCATCTCGGTGGTCATGGTGCGGGCGACGGCGTCGCGGTCCGCGTCCAGCAGGGCGGCGGCCTCGTGCAACCACCCGGCGCGGGTGGCGAACGAGGTGCGGCGGTGCGTGTCGTACGCCTGCTCGGCGAGGACCAGCCGGTCTTCGAGTTCGCCCGGGTTGAGCGGTTCGAAGGTTTTCAGTGTTTCACCGGTGGCCGGGTTGACCGTGGCGATGGCCATGGAGCGCCTCCTCGGTGGGACGGAACGGGGCGGGGCGGCCGGACCCGCGGCGGGGACCGGCCGCCGGGCCGCCGTCCGCGCGGTGGCTCAGCTCAGCGGCGACGGGGCCGGTGAGGGGTCCGGTACGGGGTCGGGCCCCGGCGGGCGCGGGATCGGCGACGGTTCGGGACCGGGCGGCCCCGGCACGGGCCCCGGCGGCGGTTCGGGGACGGGACCGGGCGGCGGGCCGCCGGGCTCCGGGGCCGGGCCGTCCGGATCGGGCGGCGGGCCACCGGGGTCGGGCGGCAGCGGCACGGGCGGCTCCGGCACCGGCGCGGGGCCACCGGGGTCGGGCGGGGTGATCACGCCGGTCGTGGCGGGCCCGCACCGCCCGTGGCCCGGAACACCGGACGTCCTCCGGCCGCGGCCCCGGTACGGGATCGGTTGCGGCTGCACGGTGTGCCTTTCGCAGGGGGACGGGGACGCGCACCGAGGCGTGCCGCCACCCGCCGGGCGGGCTTCGCGGACATGCCTGCGGCCCCGTATCCGAGTCTGGCCCGTTCCCGGCCGCCCCGCACGCCCGGCGGAGGTGAGGGCGGGCCGGCGGGCGGAGCCGGAGCTGCCGGGGCCGTTCGTCCGGCCGAGCGGGGGCGGCGCGGTGGGCGTACGTCCGGCCGGAGCGGGCTCCTCACCGCGGCCCGCAGACCCGGGTCGGGGCGGGGGCCGGTGGGGGCGGGGCTCTCCCGGACCGGTGCCCGGCGGCCCGCTCCGTGCGTCCCGCCCGTCCGTCTACGGCTGCGGGTCCCGGGCGTCGTAGCGGGCGAAGGCGCGGCGGCCCAGGCCGAGGGCGGTGACGACCAGGACGCAGGCGAGGCCGCCGCCGATGACGGCGGTCGCCGGGGAGGAGAGGTCGGCGGCCGAACCGGCGAGGAAGTCGCCCAGGCGGGGGCCGCCCGCGACGACCACGATGAAGACGCCCTGGAGACGGCCGCGCATCCGGTCCGGGGTCGCGGCCTGGAGCATGGTGGAGCGGAAGACCATCGAGACGGTGTCGGCGCAGCCCGCGACGGCCAGGAAGAACAGGCCGAGCCAGAGGTTGCGGGCCAGCCCGAAGGCGGCGACGGCCGCGCCCCACGCGGCGACGGCCAGCAGGATCGCCAGCCCGTGGCGGCGGATGCCGCCGAGCCAGCCGGAGAACAGTCCGCCGAGGACGGCGCCGACGGCGGGCGCGGCGACCAGCAGCCCCACCGTCTTCGCGTCGCCCGCGAACCAGAGCACCGCGACGGCGGGGAAGAGCGCCCGCGGCTGCGCCAGCACCATCGCGGCGAGGTCGGCGAAGAACGTCATCCGCAGGTTGGGGCGGGTGGCGAGGAACCGCAGCCCGTCCAGGACGGAGGCGCGCCGCCGCGCACCGTCCGGGGCGTCGTCCGGCTCGGGCCGCATCGCGGGCAGCCGCCACATCGCGTACAGGGAGGCGCCGAAGGCGGCCACGTCGATGAGGTACGCGGCCTGGTAGCCCCACAGTCCGACGATGACGCCGCCCAGCATCGGGCCGCCCATGAGGCCGAGGTTGCTGGTCAGGGAGTTGAGGGCGTTGGCGGCCGGCAGCTGCTCGACGGGCAGCAGCCGCGGGATCATCGACGAACGGGCCGGGGAGTTCATCGCGAAACACACGGCCTGGAGCGCGACGACGCCGTAGAGCAGCGCCACATGGTGGCGGCCGGTGAGCGCGGCGGCGGCCAGGACGACGGAGAGGACGGTGGCGCCGGACGCGCTGTAGAGGCCGAGTTTGCGGCGGTCGACGGTGTCGGCGATGGCGCCGCCGTAGAGGCCGAAGACGACGAGCGGGACGAGGGAGCACAGGCCCACCAGGCCGACCGCGAAGGTGGAGCGGGTGAGGTCGTAGACCTGGAGGGAGACCGCGAGGGCGGTCATCTGCTGGCCCATCCAGGAGATCGTGTTGCCGCACCACAGCCGCCGGTAGTCCGGCGAGGTACGCAGCGGGGTGAGGTCGGCGAATATTCGCGAGCGCAGCGGCACGGGGTCCGTGGGGGATTTCGTTGCATCGGGCACGCGGAAGTAAAACACGGGCCCTTCGGGCTCCCCGGCGGCGGGCGGCGGGGCCGTTCTCCGGGCGGGGCGCTCCGTGGCGGCTTCCCCCGCGGGCGGGGCGGTCCCTCGGTGGCGCGGGTGCGTACGGCGGCCTTCCCCGCAGACCGGGTGACCGCCTCGGCCCGTCCTCGGTGCCGCACCGGCCCCTTCCGCACGGGCGGGCCGGGGCCGCGCCCGCCCGGACCGGGCCCGGCTCCCCCCGGGTGCCCGCCGGTGGCGGCCGTCCGCCGGGACCGGCTCAGCCGGGCGGCGCGCCCTCCGCCACGAGCCGGGCGACGCCGTCGAGCAGGGCCCGCAGACCCGTCTCGAAGAGACCGTCGAGCCGCAGGTCGTAGCCGTCCTCCCCGACCTCGTCGAGGAGCCGGGCGAGCGTCGGGTACGCGCCGGAGCCCAGCAGCGCGGCCATCGCGGGCTCCTGGGCGTCCAGCCACTCCTCGTCCGTCAGCCCGGTCTGCCCGGCGGCGTGCGCCTCGCGTTCGGCGTGGCCGGCCAGCCCCTGGATGTGGCTGTAGATCAGGGCGTTGAGGTCGAGGACGGTCGCGGCGTCCAGCCCGTGGCCGTCGAGGGCGGCGAGCATCCACTCCGAGTAGTCGAGCAGCCTGGGCAGCAGTTGGGGGCGGGTCAGCGGGCCGGTCTGGGCGAGCCACGGATGCGCCCGGTGCACCCGCCACAGGGCGCGGGCGCCCTCCTCCAGCCGGGTCCGCCACGGCGCCGGGGTGCGCGGAGGGTCCAGTTCGCCGAGGACGGTGTCGGTCATCAGCGCGACGAGTTCGTCCTTGCCCCGGACATGGCGGTACGGGGACATCGCGGAAACCCCGACGCGGGCGGCGAGCGCCCGCATCGAGAGGGCGGGGAGCCCTTCGGCGTCGGCGAGTTCGATGGCGGCGCGGACGAGCCGCTCCCGCCCGAGGTCCCCGGCGGGCGCGGTCTCCCGGGGCGGCACGGGCGCGGGGCGACGGGGCGCGGGCCGGGGCGCGACGACGGTCCCGGTGCGCCCCTCGGCGCGGATCAGGCCCTCCTGCCGCAGGACGGCGAGCGCCTTGGTGGCGGTGGCGAGGGCGACGCCGTGCTCCTGGGCGAGACGGCGGGTGGCCGGTACCCGGTCGCCGGGGGCCAGTTCGCCGCTCCCGATCCGGCGGCGCAGTGTGGCGGCGATCCTCAGGTACGGCGGGTCGGGGCGCTCGGCCACGTCCTGCTCCTTCCGTGTGCGGCGCGCCGCCCGGTACGGCCGCGCCCGCCGCAATCTTTCCGGAAAATCCACCCGGCCGCCGCTCCTGTACTAGCACAGAGACGACCTGCGACGACGACCGCGCCGGCACCGATGTCCTAGTACAGAAAGGAGAGTTGAGGGACGAAGGCGCAGTTCACGGAGGTGGCGGACAGCGCCGCGTACGCCGTACATTCTTCCTGCGTACACGGCGGTCCCGCCGCGTGCACCCGATGAAGGGGGAATCCCATGCCGTCCGTCCTGATCTCCGGAGCGAGTGTCGCCGGGCTCGCCGCCGCCCACTGGCTGCGCCGGACCGGCTGCGCGGTGACCGTCGTCGAGCGCGCCCCGGCGCCGCGGCCGGGCGGGCAGGCGGTGGACGTCCGCGGCGTCGCGCTCGATGTGCTGGAGCGCGGCGGGCAGTTGGCCGGGGCGCGGGAGCTGCGGACCACGATGCGCGGGATGTCGATGCTGGACGGCGCCGGCACCGAGCAGTGGCGTTCGACCGAGGAGACCTGGAGCGCCGGGCGGCTGGACGGCCCGGACATCGAAATCTTCCGCGACGACCTCACGGAGCTGCTGCACCTCCGCGCCCAGGACGGCGTGGAGTACCTCTTCGACGACTCCGCGACCGCCCTGGAGCAGGACCCGGACGGCGTACGGGTCGACTTCCTCAGCGGGCGCCGGCGCACGTTCGACCTGGTGGTGGGCGCGGACGGACTCCACTCGACGGTCCGGCGGCTGGCCTTCGGCCCGGAGGAGGCGTACGTCCGTCATCTGGGCGCGTACCTCGGCGTCTTCCGCACCGGCAACTTCCTCGGCCTGGAGGACTGGCAGGTGTGGCTGCGGGAGGGCGACGCGAGCCTGTGCGTCTACCCGGCGCGCGGCAACACCGAACTCCGCGCCCTCCTCGGCTTCCGCTCCGGCCCGCTCACCTACGACCGGCACGACACCGCCGCCCAGCAGGCGCTGCTCGCCGAGCGGTTGGGCCACCTGGGCGGGCCCGTCCCGCGACTGCTGGCGGCGATGCGGCAGGCGCCGGACTTCTTCTTCGACGCGATGGCGCAGATCCACATGGACCGCTGGTCGGCGGGGCGGGTGGTACTGATCGGCGACGCGGCACACTGTCCGTCCCCGCTCTCCGGCCAGGGCAGCAGCCTGGCGCTGGCCGGTGCGTACGTCCTCGCCGACGAGGTGGGCCGGGCCGGCGGCGACCACCGCGCCGCGTTCGCCGGGTACGAGCGGCGGATGCGCCCCTTCGTCACCCTCAACCAGGCCCTGGCCACGGAGAACATGGACGGCCCGGCCCCGGAGGAGGCCCTGTCACACGCCAAGAACGCGCTGCGGCTGGACGGTTGAGCCGGGGCCGGGCCCTGGCGCCGGGGCCCGGTCGCCGGGCGCCCTTCCCCGCCGAGCGGCGCGCGACCGGCCCTCCGGACGGGGCCCTACACGCCGTCCCCCAGCCCGTACACCCGCCGCGCGTTGCCCGCCGCGATCAGGGCGGCGACACGGGCGGCGTCCTCGTACGACCAGGCGCCGTGGTGTGTCCAGCCGTCGAGGACGGTGCGCAGCGCGGTGCGGAAGACGGCGCTGCCGACGGTGTACAGCTCGGGCAGTCCGTACGCGTCGGTGGAGAAGAGGAGCTTGCCGAACGGGGTCAGTTCCAGGAACTCGGCGAGCACGGCGGCGGCACCGGCGCCGGTGTGGCCGAGGGCGAGTCCGACGTCGGCGTAGACGTGCGGGTACACGGCCGCGAGGTAGGCGGCCTGGCGGTGGTACGGGTAGCAGTGCAGCAGGACGAGCGGGGTGCCGGTGTCGGCGGTGGCGCGGACGAAGTCGGTGAGCAGGGCCGGATCGGCGTGGTGCAGACGCAGGTCCCGGTCGCCGAAGCCGGTGTGGATCTGGAGCGGCAGCCCGGTGGCGACGGCGAGTTCGGTCAGATGGCGCAGCAGGACCGGGTCGGTGAGCCGGTCCTGGCCGGAGGCGAGCCAGGCACGGGCGGCGGTGCGCACCGCGTCCCGGTCCGGCGGACGGGCGGCCAGGGCGAGGCCGTGGCGGTAGGCGGCGACGGTCTTGAAGGCGACGGCGTGCGTGGCGGCGTCGCGTACCGCGCGGGCGAGGGCGCCGGTGAACTCCTCGGCCTCCCGGGCCCGTCGGGCGGTGCGCTCGGCGAGGTGTTCCAGGCGGACGACCTCGTGGCCGGTGCCGCCGCCGGACGCGGCGGTCTCGGCGGGGCCGGTGAGATCGCCGGGCAGCCCGGTGTCGACGAGGAAGCTGCCGATGCCCGCGGCGGTGAGCAGCCGGCGGCGGACCTCGTCGGGGCCGAGTTCGGCGCGGCGGGCGAGGTAGTCGGCGGGCGGACAGTGCGGCGGCAGGCCGAGGACCGGCGGGCACCAGCGGCGGACCGCGAATCCGGCCTGGGTGTCGAAGTAGCTGGTGCCCGGGGCGGCCGGGCGGTCGGATTCGGTGAGGAGCCCGGCGAACTCCTCGGCGTCCGGGTGGTGGCGGACCACACCGTGGCAGTGGTGGTCGACGAGCGGCGGCAGGCCGTCCGGCCCGGCGGCGGGCGTCACCAGCGCCACCGGGTCTCGGCGGCGATCTCCTCGTCGCCCTCGCCCGCGAACCGGGCGGCCTCCGCGCGGCGCACGGCGAGCACCGCGCCGTGCAGCACCTCCCCCATCGCCTCCCGCAGCGGCGCCGACTTCTCCAGCCGGTCGGCGGCGTCGGTGAGGGTGGCGGGGAGCCGGACGATGCCGCGGCGCCCGCGCTCGCGGACGCCAAGGACGCCGGGGTCGCCGCTGACCGGGTCGGGGAGGCGGGCGCCGGAGGCCGTTCCGTGCAGCCCGGCGGCGAGGACGGCGCCGACGACGAGGTAGGGGTTGGCGGCGGCGTCGAAGGGCTTCAGCTCGGCGTGGCCGCCGTCCGGGTCGTCGGGCGCGCCGGTGATCAGCCGGAGTGCGGCCTCGCGGTTCTCCACGCCCCAGCACTGGTAGACGCCCGCCCAGTGGGACGGCTGGAGGCGCAGATAGCTGGCGGGTGAGGGGCAGCCGAGGGCGAGGAGGGCGGGCAGCGCCTCCAGGGTGCCGCCGAGGAACGCCGCCGCGTCGGGCGCCAGTCCGTGGGCGCCGGCCGGGTCGCGGTGCAGGGAGCGGCCGTCGCGGTGGAGGCTGAGGTGGAGGTGGCAGCCGTTGCCGACCAGTCCGGCGACGACGGTGGGGGCGAAGGAGGCGCGCAGCCGGTGGCGGGCGGAGACCGCGCGGATCGTCTCGCGGACGAGGACGACGTCGTCGGCGGCGCGCACCGGGTCCGCGGCGGCGGTGGAGACCTCGAACTGGCCGGGCGCGTACTCCGGGTGGAGCTGGAGGACGTCGAGGCCCTGGACGGTGAGCGCCTCGGTGAGGTCGCGGAGGTAGTCGGAGAGTTCGACGACGCGGGTCATGCCGTAGGCGGGCCCGGCGCAGGGGAAGTCGAGCGGGGCGTCCGGGCCGTCGGCGGCGGCACCGGGCGCGGGGACGCGGGTGACGACCCATTCGGTCTCGAAGCCCATCCGCACCTCCAGGCCCTCTTGCGCCGCGCGGTCGGCCATCCGGCGGGCGAACTGCCGCTGGCAGGCGGGGTGCGGGGTGCCGAGCTGGTCGTAGCGGTCGGCGGGCGCCCAGGCCCAGCCGGGCTGGGCGGCGAGCGGGGTGACGCGGTCGAGGTCGGGGAAGAGCCGCAGGTCGCCGTCGGGGCCGCCGAGGTGGGCGGATTCGGTGATGGCGTCGTCGGAGGTGAAGACGTCGAAGACCGGGGACATGCCGACGCCGCGGTGGGCGGCCTGCTCCAGCCGGTGCGTGGGGACGGCCTTGACGCGGGTGATGCCCGCGTTGTCGACCCAGGTCAGGGCGGTGCTGCGGACCCCTTCGGCGTCCAGCCGCGCCGACAGTGCGCCGGCCTGTGCCAACTGTTGTGCCGACCGCGATTCCATGGTGCGTCCTTACGTCGCGTGTGCCGATGTCTCGGCGTCCGGTGCCCCGGGGCGCGGCGGTGGCGCCGTGCGCGGCCCGCGGGCGGTCCCGGCGCGCACGCCGCGCCGGTGCCGCGGGGCCGTACGGCCCTCCGGTCAGGGGCAGTTGAACTCGCACCATACGCACTTGCCGCCACCGCGCGGTTCCACTCCCCAGACGTCGGCCAGCCGGTCGACGAGGAGCAGACCGCGTCCGGAGACGCCGGATTCGCCCGGCTCGCGGCGCCGGGGCAGGTTGCTCGATTCGTCCTCGACCTCCAGCCGGAGCCGCCGTTCGGCGCTGTGCGGCATCTCGACGGTGATGACGGTGGACCCCTCGGTGTGCAGCAGGGCGTTGGTGATCAGCTCGTCGGCGACGAGTTCGATCTCCTCGGCGCGGTCGCCGGCGCCCCAGGCGCGGACGGCGGAGCGGACCATGTGGCGGGCGGCGCGCAGCCCTTCCGGGTCGGCGGGGGCGATCTGCCGCCGGACGCGGCCCGCGATGTCCTGCCGCGGATCGCCGAGGCGGCGCAGCAGCAGGAAGGCCATGTCGTCCTCGCCGGGGCTGCGGTCGGTCAGCGCCCAGAGCCGGTCGGCGAGCCGCTGTACGTCCTGCGGGCCGCGGCGGACCTCGGCGGCCAGCTCACGGATGCCGTCGCCGAGATCGGCGCCGGGCCGCTCCACGAGTCCGTCCGTGCAGAGCAGGAGCGTGTCACCCGGAGCGAGGTGCACCGTGGTGACGGGGTAATCCAGACGGGTGAACTCGGCGGAGATCCCGAGAGGCAGTCCGCCGGCGACGGGCAGCGGCCGGCAGAGCCCCTCGGCGTGCCGCAGCAGCGGGTCGATGTGCCCGGCGCGGACGAAGCGGGCGGAGCCGGTGCTGAGGTCGGCGTCGACGTAGACGCAGGTGGCGAAGCGGTCGGTGTCCAGTTCCTTGAGGAAGGCGGAGGCGCGGGCCATGACGGTGGCGGGGGCGTGGCCCTCGGCGGCGTAGGCGCGCAGCACGATGCGGAGCTGGCCCATGAGGGCGGCGGCCTGGGTGTCGTGGCCCTGGACGTCGCCGACGACGGCGGCGACGCGGCCGTGCGGCAGCGCGATAACGTCGTACCAGTCGCCGCCGATGTCGCGGCCGAGGCGGGCGGAGCGGTAGCGGACGGCGATCTGGGCGCCGGGGACGCCGGGGATGCGGCGCGGCAGCATCGCCCGCTGGAGTCCGGCGGCCAGTTCGTGTTCCTGGTCGTGGAGCATGGCGCGGGCCAGGCTCTGGGCGATGCCGGCGCCGAGGGCGACCATGAGGGCGCGTTCCTGCTCGTCGAAGGCCGATTCTCGCTGGAAGAAGATGCCGATGACGCCGATCGGGCGGCCCTGCGCGATGAGCGGGAGGTAGGCGGCGGAGCCCACGTCGAGCGGTTCGACGGCCGGCCAGATGCGGGGGTAGCAGGCGGCGAACTCGGCGCGGCTGCCGATGAAGCGCGGGGTGAGGGTGCGCACCACCTCGCTCATGGGGAATTCGTCGCCGACGCGGGTGAGCCCCAGCTCCGGGACGAAACTGCCGGCTTTGCCCTCGGAGACCAGGCGGATGTGTCCGGATTCGACGAGCCCGAGGATGACGTTCTCGGCGCGCAGGCGGTCCAGCCCCTGGTCGTCGGCGAGGACGGCGATGACGTCCTGGACGGTGCGGGCGTGGGCGAGGGCGGCGGTGGTGCGCTGGACGACGTCGGTGTGGCGGCGGCGCTCCTCGTCGGCGGCGATCCGTTCGGCGGCGTGGCGGTATTCGTCCTCGGCGTCGCGGACCACGCCGATGATGCGGCGGGGGCGGCCGGTCGCGTCGCGTCGGATGCTGCCCTGGCTGTGGACCCAGCGGAGCGTGCCGTCGCGGTGGCGGACGCGGTAGTAGGCGCCGTAGGCGTCGCTGCCGTCCTTCAGGGCGCGGGCGACGAGGGCGTCGAGGCGGGCCGCCTCGCCGGGCGGGACCCGGTCGGAGAGAGTGTCGGGCCGGCCGTCGTACGCCTCGGGGGGCATGTCGAAGAGGCGCAGCGCGGGCGGGTCCATGTGCAGCAGTCCCCGGTCGAGGTCCCAGTCGAAGCCGCCCATGCGGTTGAGGGCAAGGGTGAGGTCCGGGTGGGCGGGCCAGTCGTCCGGCACCGACACGGTGGGCCGTTTCGCTCCCCGGTCAGCCATGCCGCCACTCTCCCACAACCCCACGTATCAGGGCTTTTCGACCACCTCACGCACCTCTGTCACCCCACCGGCCCCACGCCCTGACTTTCGCATCAGTCAGTAAGCGCAACACGGAGAAATTACCTGTTCAGAGCAGGTTTAATGGAAGCATTCGGCAATCGTCGTTGCGATGGCCTCAACACGGCTGCTACGGTCCCGGACCATGACGGACGACCCCGCAGCCCGGGTGGCCGATGAGGCCGGGGCGCTCACGGAACGTGTCCGGCAGGCGATCGACGGGCTGGGATGCAGCCGCCGCGAGGTCGCCCGCCGGATCGTGATGGACCCCTCGAAACTCTCCCGGTCGCTGAGCGGCGCCCGCCGCTTCACCGTCGCCGAGATCGTCCGCATCGCCGACATCACCGGCGTCGACGCGGGCCGTCTGCTCGGCCCGGCGCAGCGCCCCGCGCCGCCGTCCGCGGCCGGTCCGGCGGCGGTGCCCGACGGCGGACGGCCGCTCCAGATCGTCCGCGAGACCGTCCGGCTCATCGCCGAGCACGGCTTCCACGGCGTACGGGTCGCCGACATCGCGGCGGCCTGCGGCACCAGCACCGCGGCCGTGCACTACCACTTCCCCGGCCGCGACGAGCTGCTGGAGGCCGCGGTGCGCTGGTGCATGGACGAGGACACCGCCCGCCGCGCCGCGGGGCTGGCCGCGGCGCCCGACGCCCGCGCCGAACTGCTGCATCTGATCGCCCTCCAGACGCCCCGCACCGACCAGCAGCGCCGCCAGTGGCTGGTCTGGCTGGACCTGTGGGCGCAGGCCGCCCGTTCCACCGCGATCGGCCGCCTCCACGAGCACTACTACCGGCAGTGGCGCACCACCGTCGCCGACGTGCTGCGCCGCGGCACGGCCCAGGGCGTCTTCCGCGACCTGGACCCGGAGTTCACCGCGCTGCGACTGACCGCCCTCATCGACGGCCTGGCCACCCAGGTCCTGGCCACCGCGCCGGACAGCACCGGCCCCGACACCATGCACGACGCCCTGCTCGCCTTCGTCGCGAGCGAGGTCACCGCGGACTGAGTCCGCGAAGCCCCTCCCCCGGCCGCCACCGCCCGGCGGCGGCTCGCCCCTGCCCGAAGGGAATCCCGTGAACAACGAGGTCATCATCACCTGCGCGCTGACCGGCGCGGGCGACACCGTCAGCCGCTCCCCGCACGTGCCGGTGACGCCGGAGCAGATCGCCGCCTCCGCCGTCGAGGCGGCCGCGGCGGGCGCCGCCGTCGTCCACATCCACGTCCGCGACCCCGGGACCGGCGCGCCCTCGCGCGATCCGAAGCTGTACGCGGAGACCGTCGCACGGATCAAGGACACCGGCACCGACGTCATCATCAACCTCACCGCCGGGATGGGCGGTGACCTCGTGCTCGACGCCGACCGGCCGCTGGAGAAGGGCCCGCTGCCCGGCACCGACCTGGTCGGCGGCCTGGCGCGGCTGCCGCACGTCGAGGATCTGCTCCCCGACATCTGCACCCTGGACTGCGGTTCCCTCAACTTCGGCGACGACCTCTACATCTCCACCCCCGAGATGCTGCGCAAGGGCGCCCGGCGCATCCAGGAGCTGGGCGTGCGGCCGGAGCTGGAGATCTTCGACACCGGTCAGCTGTGGTTCGCCAAGCAGCTGCTGGCCGAGGGGCTGCTCGACGACCCGACCGTCTTCCAGCTGTGCATGGGCATCCCGTGGGGCGCGCCCGCCGACCCCGGTGTGCTCCAGTCGATGGTGAACATGCTGCCCGAGGGCGCGCAGTGGGCCAGCTTCGCGCTGGGCCGGATGCAGATGCCGTGGGTGGCGCAGTCGATCCTGCTCGGCGGCAACGTCCGGGTCGGCCTGGAGGACAACCTCTACCTCGCCAAGGGCGTGAAGGCCACCAACGCCCAGCTCGTCGAACGGGCCGTGCAGATCACCGAGTTGCTGGGCGCCTCCGCCGCCACGCCCGACCAGGCCCGCGCCCGCCTCGGCCTGAAGCCCCGCGGCTGATCCGCCCCGTCGCCCGCAGCCGACCGCCCCACCGGAACACCTGGAGCCCCTCATGACCACCACTCCTCCCGCCCCCTGCGCCCCCGAGGACGTCCGCCGCGTCGCCTGCATCGGCGCGGGCGTCATCGGCGGCGGCTGGGTCGCCCACTTCCTCGCCCGCGGCTACGACGTGACCGCCTGGGACCCGGCGCCCGACGCCGAGGAGAAGCTGCGGCGCCTGGTCGCCGCCGCCTGGCCCGCCCTGGAGCAGATCGGTCTGGCCGAGGGCGCCTCGCCGGACCGGCTGACGGTCACCGCGACGCTCGCCGAGGCCGTCGCCGACGCGCAGTTCGTCCAGGAGAGCGCCCCGGAGAAGCTGGAGCTGAAGCGCTCCCTCCTCGCCGAGCTGGACGCCGCGACCCCGCCCGGCGTGGTCATCGCCTCGTCGACCTCCGGCTACCCGATGACCGACATGCAGACCGAGGCGGCCGACCCGGGCCGGCTCGTCGTCGGCCACCCGTTCAACCCGCCGTACCTGATCCCGCTGGTCGAGGTCGTCGGCGGGGAGAGCACCGCCGACGACGCCGTCGCCTGGTCGTCGCGCTTCTACGACGTGGCGGGCAAGTCCGTCATCACCATGGACCGCGAGCTGCCCGGTTTCATCGCCAACCGCCTCCAGGAGGCGCTGTGGCGCGAGGCGCTGCACATGGTCGCCAACGGTGAGGCGACGGTGGCGGACATCGACGACTCGATCACCGAGGGGCCGGGCCTGCGCTGGGCGTTCATGGGGCCCTGCCTGACCTTCGCGCTGGCCGGCGGTGAGGGCGGCATGGGCCACATGCTCGACCACTTCGGCCCGTCGCTGAAGTCGCCGTGGACCCGTCTGGAGGCCCCCGAGCTGGACCGGAAGCTGCGCGACGCGATGGTCGAGGGCTGCGAGGAGGCCGCCGGCGCGCGGACGTACGCGGATCTCGTCGCCGAGCGCGACCAGGGCGTCATCAACGTCCTGCGCGCCACCGGCCGCCTGGGGGGCACCGCCCGATGACGGCCGCGCTCCCCCTCTTCCGGCAGACCGTCCGGGACGAGTGGATCGACTACAACGGCCACCTCAGCGAGGCGTACTACGTCCTCGTCTTCGGCTTCGCGACGGACGCGCTGATGGCGCAGGCCGGGCTGGACGACGCCTACCGGAAGCGGTCGGGCTGCTCGCTGTACACGGTCGAGGCGCACGTCCGCTATCTCGACGAGGTGGCGCGCGGCAGCGAACTGGCCGTCCGCACCACGGTGTTGGGGGCGGACGCGAAGAAGGTCCGGTTCACGCACGAGATGTTCACGGGTGAGCCGGGCGACGCGCCGGTGGCAACGGAGGAGCTGTTCGCCCTCCACGTCGACCAGGGCACGGGCCGCTCCGCACCGCTGCCACAGACGGCGCAGCGGACCCTCGGCGGGCTCGTGGCGCCCGCCCCCGACTGGGCGGGACGCGGGATCCGCGCGGTCTGACGCTCCGCCGCCGGGGCCCTCGGAGGACACCCTCCCGGGGCCCCGGCGCATACGTACGCGCCCGGCGCAGGCACCCCCGCGTACGCCTCTCCGCCCGAAGTCCCGCCGCCACTAGGGGGTTTGAGGTGGCGACGCTCTCCACGGGAGGCAAGTAGGAAACTTTCCTAACAATGACGGGACGGCATCTTGACCCGTACATGACCCGGCGCCAGGATTCCTCGGGAACGGCTCCCCGCGCCGAACCAGGAGACGCACATGACGCCCACCCCCCGCGCCAAGAAGCCCCTCCACAAGAACCCCCGCATCGGCATCCCGGCGGCCGGCGCCGCCGCCCTCGCGCTCGCCGGCGGCGTGCTGATGTGGTCCCCCGCCGGACGCGCCGACGCCTCGCCGCACCGCGCGGCGGGCGGCTTCACCGTCGTCGCCGCAGGTGACATCGCCGAACAGTGCACCGCGGACAGCAGCGACTGCGAACACCCCAAGACCGCCGCACTGGTGAAGAAGATCAACCCGAAGTTCATCATGACGATGGGCGACAACCAGTACGACGACGCCCGCCTCAAGGACTTCACCCGCTACTACGACAAGACCTGGGGCGCCTTCAAGAACAAGACCCACCCCATCCCGGGCAACCACGAGACCTACGACCCGGACGGCGAGTTCAAGGGCTACAAGTCCTACTTCGGCAAGATCGCCTACCCCGAGGGCAAGCCGTACTACAGCTACGACGAGGGCAACTGGCACTTCATCGCCCTCGACACCAACAACCTCACCTCCGCCCAGCTGAAGTGGTTCAAGGCCGACCTCAAGGCCACCACCAAGAAGTGCGTCGCCACCTACTTCCACCACCCGCTCTTCTCCTCCGGCGAGCACGGCAACGACCCGGTCAGCCGCCCCGTGTGGAAGGCGCTCTACGACGCCAAGGCGGAGCTGGTCCTCAACGGCCACGACCACCACTACGAACGGTTCGCCCCGCAGAACCCGGACGGGAAGCGGGACGACAAGAACGGCATCGTCGAACTCCTCGGCGGCATGGGCGGCGCCCACCCGTACAAGATCGAGGAGGTGCAGCCCAACAGCGAGAAGCGGCTGACCGACACCTTCGGGGTGGTGAAACTCAACTTCACCGACGACGGGTACTCCTGGGACCTGATCGGCACCGACGGCAAGACCAAGGACAGCAGCCCGTCCTACACCTGCCACTGAGCGGCGAAGGCGGGCACCGGGCACCATGTATCTCGCGACCACGGACGCGGCCACCACGGCGACCAAGGTGACGCGGGGCCGCGTCGGCGGGCCGGTTCTGGCCCTCGGCGCGGTCAGCCTCGTCACCGACATCTCCTCGGAGATGGTCACCGCCGTGCTGCCGCTGTACTTCGTCATCCAACTGGGTCTCTCCCCCCTCCAGTTCGGCTTCCTCGACGGCCTCTACAACGGCGCCACCGCCCTCGTCCGGCTGCTCGGCGGGCACGCCGCCGACCGCGGCGGGCGCCACAAACTCGTCGCCGGCTGGGGCTACGCCCTCTCCGCGCTCTCCCGCCTGGGACTGCTGCTCTCCGGCGGCGCCACCCTCGGCATCGGCGCCTCCCTCGCCGCCGACCGCCTCGGCAAGGGTGTGCGTACCGCCCCCCGCGACGCGCTGATCTCGCTCAGCGCCCCGCCGGACGCGCTCGGCCGCGCCTTCGGCGTGCACCGCGCGATGGACACCACCGGCGCGCTGCTCGGCCCGCTCGCCGCGTTCGCGCTGCTGTGGGCCACCGCCGACGCCTACGACGCGGTCTTCGTCGTCAGCTTCTGCGTGGGGCTGCTGGGCGTGCTGATGCTCGTCGTCCTCGTCCCGGACCGCGCGGCGGCGCCCGTGCCGCAGCGGCCCGCCGCGCCCCGGCAGCGGGCCGCGCTGCTGGCCCCGCTGCGCGACGCGGCGTTCCGGCGGATCTTCGCCGCCGCCGCGCTGCTGGGCGCCGCCACCATCGGCGACTCGTTCCTCTACCTGCTGCTGCAACGGCGGCTGGAGTTCGCGGTCAGCTGGTTCCCGCTGCTGCCGCTGGGCGCCGCGGCGGTCTATCTGCTGCTGGCGGTGCCCGCCGGACGGCTCGGCGACCGCATCGGCCGCCGGGTGCCGTTCCTCATCGGCCACGCCGCCCTTCTCGGCGGTTACGTCCTGATGCTGACGACCGGCGCCGGACTCCCGCTGCTCGCCGCCGTCCTGCTGCTCCTGGGCGTCTTCTACGCGGCGACCGACGGCGTCCTGATGGCGCTCGCCGGACCGGTCCTGGCGGCCGAACGCCGGGCGAGCGGTATGGCGTTGCTCCAGACCGGCCAGGCGCTGTGCCGGCTGCTGGCGGCCGCCGGCTTCGGCGCCGCCTGGACGCTGTGGGGCACCCGCCCGGCCCTGGTCGCCGCGGTCACCGCGCTGGCCGTGGCCCTGCTCGCCGCCGCCCTCCTCCTCCCCCGCACGGAAAGGCACCTCACCCCCGCATGAATCCACCGCCACGTCCGCCCCGGGCCACCGGGCCCGACGCCTGTGCCGGCTCCGACGGGGGCCCGCGGGAGAAGAACGGGAGCCCGGCGTCCCGCACACCGGATGCCGGACCGAGTGCCGTACCGGACGGGGCGGCGCCGGAAGGCCGGGGAACAAAGGACCGCGCGCCGGAAGCTCAGGTGCCCACAGGCCATACGCCGCAGGGCCCAACGCCCGCGGACCGGGACCCTGAACGCCCGGAACCCGCAGGTCAGGCAGGGGAAGGCCGTACGCGGGAAGAGCCGGCTCCGCAAGGGCGGGCGCCGGAACTCCCTGCGCCCGGCGGCCCGGAGGCCGAGGCCCCCGCCCCGGAGGACCGGCCGGCCGGGGACCGGCAGCCGGACGCCACCTCCCCCGGCGTCCGGCCCGCCCCCGCAGGGGCGGCGGCCCGGTTCTCCGCGCTGCCGTTGCGGACGCGCGTCCTCGCGCTGACCGTCACCGGCGCGCTGCTGGCCGGGATCGCCGTGGCGTACACCGTGGGCGCGGCCCGCCGGGCCGAACCGGCCGACCCCGTCTCGGCGTTCGGCCTCGACCACGGGCAGCTGTACTTCCGTTCCACCGGCGCCGGCGAGGGCCGCGTCGCCCGGCTGCCCGCCACCGGCCGCACCGGCGTGGCCCCCGCCGCCGACCGCGAGCCGCACCGCACCACCGGCGGCCCGCGCTGCGACCGCTTCTACGCCGCGGCCGGCACCGGGCTCTGCCTCCAGCAGCGTCCCGGCATCCCGCCACGCTCGTACGCCGTCGTCCTCGACAAGAACCTGCGCGAGAAGCGCCGCATCGGGCTGACCGGCATCCCCAACCGGGCGCGGGTCTCGGCGTCCGGCCGGATGCTGTCCTGGACGATGTTCGCCACCGGCGACTCCTACGCCACGACGTCCTTCTCCACCCGCACGTCGATCCTCGACACCCGCACCGGCTACCTGATCAAGAACATGGAGGGCGTCCCCCTCACCCTCGGCGGCCGCCGCTACCACGCCCCCGACGTCAACTACTGGGGCGTCACCTTCGCCCGCGACGACAACACCTTCTACGCGACGGTCTCCACCGCGGGCAAGACCTACCTGGTAAAGGGTGACCTGCGCAAATGGCGGGCCCGCACCCTCCGCGAGAACGTCGAGTGCCCCTCGCTCTCCCCCGACAACACCCGTCTCGCGTTCAAGAAACGGGTCCGCGAGGGCGCCCGCGACCCGTGGCGGCTGTACGTCCTGGACCTGCGCACGTTCAAGGAACACCCGGTCGCCGAGACCCGCAGCGTCGACGACCAGGCCGCCTGGCTGGACAACTCCACCCTCGCCTACGCGCTGCCCGGCGAGGAGACCGGCTCCAGCGACATCTGGACCGCCCCCGCCGACGGCCACGGCACCCCCGCCCTCCGCGTCCCCGACGCCTCCTCCCCGGCCCGGCTCCCCTGACCCGGACACGTACCGCCCGCCTCCCCGACGCACAATCGAAGGGTGAGTGACACCGAGAGGGACACCCCCGGCACGCCGCCCCCCGCCCCCGCCGAGGGCGGCGACCCGGCCTGCTGGCTCGACCAGGTCTGCGAGATCTGCGGCCGCATCGACGACCGCCCGCGCACCGCCGACGGCGGCTGCCGCTTCTGCGCCGAGGAGGCGTCGACAGCGACGCCGGACCCTGACCACCCGGACGGCCCAGGCGCCGGGGCCGGCGCGAGCGGCGGACCGGGAACGCCCGGAACCGATGCCGCCGGCCCGGAAGCCGTCACGCCGGAAACCGGTCCCGGGCCCGGCGGTTCCGTATCCGCCGGCCCGCCCCCGGCGTCCCGCTCCCCCCGGCGGCGGGACCGGGACGCCGAGGGCCGGGCCCGTAACGCGCGGCCGCGGGACGGGCTCGGGCGGCCGCTGCCGTACGGCGCCCCGGGCGTGGCCCGTCAGCCCGAAGGCGTCGTCCGCACACCGGACGCGACCCTGACCGAGGCGCAGCGGCTGCTCGACGCCGGTATGCCGTTCCACGCGCACGAGGTGCTGGAGGACGCGTGGAAGACCGCCCCGGAGCCGGAACGGGCGCTCTGGCGCGGCCTGGCACAGCTCGCCGTCGGCCTCACCCACGCGGCCCGCGCCAACACGACCGGCGCCGTCGCCCTCCTCGACCGCGGCGCGGCGGCCCTCACCCCGTACGCGGAGGCCGCCCCCTACGGCATCGACGTCCCGGCGCTGACCACCTGGGCCCGCGCCCTGACCACCCGGCTGCTCGACCACCCGGCGGCACCGGTCCCGGCAGCCGGCTTTGCACCTCGGCTACGCGCCTGAACCACGCCCGGACGGCCGGGTCACAGGCGGGCGGGGCAACGGCCGGGACCGCGGCCAAGCTCGGCAACGCCCCCGCGCCCGGCGCCCCGCCGCGTCGGCCCCGTCACCGCCCCCGAGGGCCGCCCGTTCCGTCCGTCCGGCGGCGGGTGTGCTGCCGGCGGGCGAGTGCCGCGCCCATCGCCAGGATCGCGGCGCCGACCCCGCCGCCCCACAGCGCGAGCGCGTCCCGCCACGGCGAGTTGCCCTCCGCGTCGGTGCGGGTGGTGTGTCCGGCGGGCTCCACCGCGGGGCCCTGCGCCACGGCGCGGGTCATCGAACTGATCGGCTCCGCGGTGCCGACGCTCTCAAAACCCCAGTCCAGCAGCGCGGCGGCCTCCTTGTAGACGCCGTTGGCCTCGCCGGACCGCGGATTCATGACCGTCACCAGCAGGGTGTGGCCGCCCCGCCGGGCCGCGGCGATCAAGGTGTTCCCGGCGTGGGTGGTGTAGCCGTTCTTGACCCCGATGATCCCCGGGTAGCGGGGCATCCCGTTCGCGCCGGACAGCAGCCGGTTGGTGTTCTCGATCCGCGTGACGCCCTGGGGCGTCGGGAAGTCGGCCCGCGCGGTGGAGCAGTAGCGCGCGAAGTCCGCGTCGGCGAGCCCCGCGCGGGCGAAGACCGTCAGGTCGTACGCGGACGACACCTGGCCCGGCGCGTCGTAACCGTCCGGGGACTTCACGGTCGTGTCCTCGGCGCCGAGCGCCCGCGCCTTCGCCTGCATCTCGCGGGCGGTCTTCTCCCAGCCGCCGTTCATCGAGGCCAGAACGTGTACGGCGTCGTTGCCCGACCGCAGGAACACCCCGCGCCACAGGTCGGCCACCGAGTAACTGCCCCCCTCCTCGACACCGACGACGCTGCTGCCGGAGCCGACACCGTCGAGTTCGGCGGGCTCGACCCGGTGCACCGTGTCCGCCGCGAACTTCGGCAGCGCGGTGACCGCGAAGAGCGTCTTGAGCGTGCTGGCCGGCGGCAGCTTGCGGTGCAGGTCCTTCGCGGCCAGGACGCTGCCGGAGTCGGCGTCGGTGACCGCCCACGACAGGGCGGAGAGGTTCTTCGGCAGTTCGGGCACTCCGGGTGCGTCGGCCACCTGCACCCCGGCGGCGACCGGGGCGGGGCGGCGGTGCGCGTCGGCCGCGAGGGCCGGGGCCGGTATGCAGGCCGACGAGACGCCGATGACGACGAGCACCGCCAGTGCACCGGCCTTCCGGGACAGGAACGCATCGAGTGACATGACGATCACGCTAGGGAGATGCCGCGCACCTCGCAGGGCGGCTGGGCCAGTCGGACGACAAGGGCGGTCCGCACCCGCGCGCCTCCACACAGAACGACCCGCCCGGTGCGACGGGGGATGCACACCGGGCGGGTCTCAACACCTTTCTACCGCATCGCTGAACACTTATGCCTCGGAAAGCGTGTTCCTCGGCGGCTCACCACGTCACAGGCAATGAGATCAGGCCACGCGCGCGCAGCGTCCGGCGGTGGGTGAGCCGCTCGCGCGGGACGTCCAGCCGGAGCCCGGGGAACCGTTCGAGGAGCGCGCCCAGCGCCACCGACGTCTCCATCCGGGCCAGCGGCGCTCCCAGGCAGTAGTGGATGCCGTGGCCGAGGGCGAGGTGGCCGGAGAGGTCGCGGGCGAGGTCCAGGCGGTCCGGGGCGGGGAAACGGGCCTCGTCGCGGTTGGCGGAGGCGACGGAGAGCAGGACGCAGTCACCCGCCGGGACGCGGACACCGCCGATGTCCAGGTCCTCGCGGGCGAAGCGCCGGATGGCGAGCGGGGCCGGTGGATCGAACCGCATGAACTCCTCCACGGCGTTCGGCAGTTCGGCCGGATTCCGGCGCAGTGCGCGCAGCTGTTCGGGGTGGTCGAGCAGGGCGAGTACGGCATTGCCGACGAGATGGACGGTGTTCTCGTATCCGGCGAAGAGGATGAGGAAGGCGAGAGAGGTCAGTTCGTCCTCGGAAAGCCGGTCGCCACCGGGTGCGGAACCGTTCGGGGCGGCACCGTCCGCCGCGCCGCCGTGCGGGGCGGTGCCGTCCGCCGTGGTGCCGTCCGGTGCGTCGCGTACGGCGATGAGTTCGGAGAGCAGGTCGTCGCCGGGGTGGGCGCGCTTGGTGGCGATGAGGCCGGTGAAGTAGGCCAGCATCTGGCCGACGGTCTGCTTCATCAGCTCCGGGCGGGACGGGTCGGGGGTGATCAACCGGTCGGTCCAGGCGCGGAAGTCGTGCCGGTCGGCGTCGGGCACACCGAGCAGGTCGCAGATGACGACGATCGGGAGGTGGCCCGCGTAGTCGGCGATGAGGTCGGCCCGTCCGGCCGGTTCGACGGCGTCGAGGAGGCTCTCCGCGACGCGGCGTACGGCGGGGCGCAGCGCTTCGACGCGCCCCGGGGTGAAGGCGCGGACGACCAGGCGACGCACCCGGGTGTGGTCCGGCGGATCCATGTTGAGGAGGTTGGCGTCGAGCGCAGGGGGCAGGGCGAAGCCGCGGTAACCGCCGGGCGTGGCATGGCGTTTGTCGAGCGAGAGCCGCGGGTCGGCGAGCCCGGCGCGGACGTCGTCGTAGCGGGTGACGAGCCAGGCGGGCTGTCCGTCCGGTCCGGTGATGTGGTGGACGGGGCCGCTCGTGCGCAGCGCGGCGTACGCGGTGTGCGGATCGTCGAGGAGAGGCGTCACATCGAGGGGGGCTGCGGGGCCGGTCTCGGCGGTGTTCTGCATGGTGTCCGACTCTAGGTGGTGGCGAACCGCCGTACGGGCCGGGGCCGGTGGCGTGCGACAGGTGAGCGAGGAACGGGACCGGCCGCGCGGGCACCCGGTGGCGGGGCGCGGGCGCCGTGCGTATCCCGGGACGGTAATTCCCTTACGGGCGGGGCGGGTGGTGTCCGGGCGGACGGGACGGCCGGGGCGGAACGGCGGGCGGCTCCGGGGGCCGGGGCATCACGGCCTCCCGGTGCGCGGTGCGGCGGTGGCTCCCCTTGGCGGGAAGGGGCTTTCCGGGCAGGACGGCATCTGGACCCCCGTGGTCGCAAGCTCGACGGCCGCCGCGGCGGTGCGCCTGTGCGCGGGGCCGGCGGGCGGAGCGGTGCGCCGGGGCACCGCCGGGATCAGTACAGCCCGGCCCCGCGCGGGCGGCAAGGTTTTTCCGGGGCTGACATCAGAAAGGGTGTACGCACCCAAGGGGGCGTCGCGGAAGAGGAGTTGGAGGGCTGCCGGGAGGCGGCAGCGGCTCGCTTTCCGTGGCCGCACGGGTGCGGACACCGCAATGGCGAATCGCGGCGGGGCCGCGGTGCTTCCCGCCGCCGCGGGCGGCGCCTTCCGTCCTCGCGGGACGGAGACAGGCGCCGCCCGTGGCGGCGGTGGTGCGGGCGGCCCGGACCCCCGTACCGGGCCACCCCGTCGGTGTGCCGCCGGTCAGCGGCGGGCCTCCGTGCCGCGTTGGCGCAGCTCGGTGAGGACGGTGTCGATCAGCGGTGAGTGGTAGACGTCGGCGACGAGGGCGAGGTGTTCGTACTCGGCGGCGAGCAGGTCGTCCGTACCGGCGTTGCTCACCACGACGGTCTCGGCGCTGTGCGGCGGCACATGGCCCACCGCGCGGTTCTCCAGGCCGCGGCGGAGCGCGGCGGCCTCGGCGACGGCGGCGCGCTGGCGCTCGTCCGGCACCACGGCGCGGGCGCGTTCCCCGGCGATGTCGAGGGTGTCGGACTCGACGTGGCGGCGCAGCGAGCGCTGGACGTCGCGGATCTCGGCCATCCGGCGGTTGGCCCGCCACTCCAGGTCGGCGAAGGGCCACCGTCCGGGCCAGGATTCCTGTTCCATCGTGACCTCCGGGCTCTGCTCGGTGACCTGCCGCCACAGCGGCGTGAGGCGGCGCAGGCGGCGCCAGGCCGTCACCCGGGGCCCGGCGGCGGGGAGGGCGAAACCGGCGAGGACGAGGAGCGCCGCGACCGAGGCGCTGAGCGGGGCGACGCCGTTGGAGAGCCAGGGCGCGGGGCGGCCGGCCCAGGAGAGGGCGAAGCCGAGGAGTTTCGCGGCGCAGTAGACCAGGCCGAGGCGGCACCCGGCGGACAGCACCCGCAGGCCCCGGGTGAGCCAGGACGTGCCGAGGGTGGCGGCGTAGCGCAGGCAGAGGATGCCCAGGGCGGCCAGGCTGGCGCCGAAGACGGCCAGGTAGAGGCCGAGGAAGACCATCACGCCGGGGGCGTCGGTGTAGGCGGTGCTGAAGTCGCGGGGGTGCTCGACGGCGTCGGGGCGGCCGACGGCGAAGCCGGTGACGGCCACCGCCCACAGCACCGCGACGACGGCGACGGTGGCGCGGGCCCGGGTGCGGGCGCGGCGGCGGGCGGCCTCACCCTCGCCCGCCGCCCAGCGGGCGAGCATCACCTGCGCGCCGACGGCGAAGACCATGACGGCGGAGTAGAGGAAGACCATCGCGAGGTTGGCGACGCCCAGCAGGCGGTCGAAGCCGCGGTAGAGGCTGGGTGCGGAGAAGAGGAAGACGGTGGCGACGCCGCCGGTCATCACGCAGGCCAGGCCCAGGTCGGCGTTGGCGCGGTCGCGGAGCCAGGCGGTGGTCTTGTAGCCGACGATCGTCCAGGCGACGGCGGCGAAGCTGAGGTAGACGATGTCGAAGAGGTCAGGCACGCAGGTCACCGCCGTCGTCGCGGGCGGGGCCGGCCGGTCCGGAGCCGGGCTCCGCCGCGCCGGTGGCCGGGCCGGATCCCGCGCCGTCGGAGGGCCGTCCGGGGCCGTCCCCGGCGCCGTCCGGGCCGTGCGGTGCGTTCGCGCGGCGGAGGTGCTGGAGGGCGGGGCCGAGGGCGGCGGCGAGTTCGGCGGCGCGGCCGTGGGGCGGGGGCGCGGGCTCCTGCGCGGGCGGGGCGAGGCGTTCCATCAGGAGGGTGCCCAGCACCTCCGTCTCGCGTTCGGCGGGGTTGTCGTAGCCGTGGTGGCGGGCGAGTCCGGGGGTCAGGCCCATGCGGCGCAGGGCGGTCGCCGCGTCGACGGAGGGGGTCCAGACCCGCAGGGCGTCCTCGGTGAGGGAGGGGTCCCGGTCGTGGCCGAGGAGGAGGTGGCCGAGTTCGTGCAGCACGATGTGGGCCTGGTGCCAGGGGGAGGTGCGGCTCTCGTAGAAGACCCAGTAGGCGTCGTCGGTGACGGCGGTCATGCCGGAGGCGGCGCCGTCGAGGCTCATCGGCACCAGGTGGACGGGGGCTCCCACGCGTGCGCCGACGAGGTCGCACAGGCCCCGCAGATCGACCGTCGCGGGCAGCGCCAGCTCCTTGACGAGCCGCTTGCACCGCCTGCGTATCCGCCCCACTCGCATGGTCATCCCGTCGTCGTGCGCCCGCCGCCAGGTGGCGAAGAGCCGTTCCGGTCGGTCGGTCCGCGGCAGATCAACTGTCATCGCCGCCGCCTCTGCCCGGCAGGTCCATCTGGCGGCGGAACTGGTCGATGATGGTGGTCAGGCTCTCCTGGACGTCCGGTGGCAGGCCCACCGAGCGCAGCGCGATGGCGCGGACCCGCTGGTCGCGCATGGCGGCGAGGAAGCGGACCTCCTCCTCCACCCGTTCCGCCTGCGGCTGCGAGAGGTCGCCCAGGAGGTAGCCGGCGGGGACGCCGAAGAACTTCGCGAGCGCGCGCAGCACTTCGGGCGAGGGGTTGGTCCGCCGGCCGTTGCGCAGCATGGAGAGGTACTGCTCGGTCAGGCGCACCCCGCCGTACTGTGCCGCGTCGCCGCTGATCTCCTCGGCGACATGGGCGTTGGTGTACGGCGCGCCGGGCGGGTGCATGTGCGTGAAGAGGCGGCCCAGCCGGTCGGCGAGGGTGCCGGTGTCCTGCCGTGCCGCGTCGTGGCCCGCGCCGCCCGGCGTGTCCTTCCGCTCCACGTTCTCCGTGTTCCCGCATTCCGTGCTCTTGGTGTGGTCCGCAGCCATGCCGCCGCCTTTCCCCCGTGTCCGTTCCGTGGCGGGGGCGGCGCGCGCCGTCGCCCGGCCCGTGCGCGGCCCTTCTCCACGGGCCCAACGGCGAGTTAAGTCCGCCGCCGGAGCTCCCGGGCACATCCTGTCACGACCCGATCACCCGAGGCCAGTGGGTGGGGGCACGGAAGGCAGAAATACCGGTGTCTCGTAGGGGATTGATCTCTGCCGCCGCCGGTGGGTACGGTCCTCTCGCGCCACCGCTCCTCTCCTTAACGGGGAGTTGAGCCGCCGCTCCCCCCGGGGCGGAGAGCCGGGCGCCGCGGTGGAGTGCGAGGCGTCGCCGCCCCCGGAGATCCCCCCGTCCGGGGGTACCCAGTAGGGGGTGCCCGCGCCGTTGCGGGGCGGGTTTCATGACGGGCAGTCGCCGCGGCAGATCTGCCGTCCGGCGCCGGCCGGCGTCCCTTCGTGAGTCCTGTCCGGCCCTCCCCGCTTCCCCCGCCTGACGGAGAGGACCTGCCCGTGTTGTCCCCTGCCTTCGTACGCCCCGCCCGGCCCGCGCCCGTCGATCGTGTCCTTCTGCCGGCCCGCGCCGCACACCGCAGCGGGGGTGCCGCGTGCCCGGCATGACGCTGAACGTGTACCGGATCGACCCCGAGACGTCCGCCAGGACCGAAGTCCGTTACGTGGACGTGCCGTTGGGGGCAAACCCGCCGCATCCCGCGGTCAGCGCCGCGTTCCCGCCGTGCCGGTGCGCGCGCTGTCCCCGGGAGCCCCGGCCGGCGACCTCGCTCCGCGGCGCGCCCCGCCGCTGACCCCCATGACAGCCCCGCGGCAACCCTCACGGCCGCGTCCCGGGACGTTCCTCCCCCGTCCGGGCCGCGCCGCTGCCGCGGGGCCTTCCCGTCGGCCGCCCCGGAAGGCGGCCGGCCAGGAGGGGGCGGGCCCGGGAGTTGCCCCGACTCCGCCCTGCGGGCCAGCCCCCTCCGCCCTCCCCCGACCCCGGACGCACCGGACGGCCCCGCCGTCCGGTGCGTCCTGCTGTTCCGGCCGGTGCGCGGCATTCCCCCATCACCCTCCCGTTAACAGCGAGTTGATGGTTCGTTACGCCGGAACTGATCTACGCCCCGGACTCTGGTCCGCGTGCAACCACTACGGCAGAGCAGCCCAGGAGCGGACACCGTCCACGGTGTCCTGCGGCGACGCGCCCGGAGCCGTCCGGACCGTCCCTTCCTCTCCTTCCTGGACGAGTCCGGTGCGGTCACGACGATCACTTACGGGGAGATGGACCGCCGCGCCGAGCGGATGGCCGATCTCCTGGCCGACCGGGGCATCGGGCCCGGCGACCGTTTCCACGTCCATCTGACCAACCGCCCCGAGTTCTTCGACGCGTGGTTCGGCGCGGCGAAGGCGGGCGCCGTGATGGTCCCCACCAATCCCCTCTCGACCGCCGACGAGCTGGCCCACGTCCTGGCGCACGCCGAGTGCCGGCTGAGCCTGACCCAGCCGGAACTGCTCACCACCGCGCAGGTCGCCGCGATCGACTCGCCCCGCTGCGAGCAGTTGCTGGTGGTGGGCACCCCGGCGCTGGACCGCGCGCTCGCCACCGTCCCGGCGCGACCGGCGCGCCCCGGAGCCGGACCGGCCACACCGCTGGGGGTGCTGTACACCTCCGGCACCACCGGCCGGCCCAAGGGCGTCGTCGTACCGCACGCGGCGTATCTGCACTCCGGCGAGGTCGTGGCCCGGCAGCTGCGGCTGCGGCGGGAGGACCGGCAGCTGATCGTGCTGCCGATGTTCCACGGCAACGCGCAGTTCTACTCCGCGATGTCCGCGCTGGTCTCCGGGGCGTCGATCGCCCTGGCCCCGCGGTTCAGCGCCTCGCGCTGGTCGGAGCAGGCGGCGCGGCTGGGCGCGACGGTGGCGAGCCTGTTCGCCGCGCCGGTCCGGATGATCCTGGCGCAGCGCCCGGCACCGCACGACGCCGCGCACCGGCTGCGGGCGGTGCTCTTCGCGCAGAACCTCACCGACGCCCAACTGGTGGAGTTCGAGGCCCGGTTCCGGGTGCCGCTGCTGCAGCTGTACGGGATGACCGAGACCGTCGCGCCGCCGCTGATGAACCCGCTGCACGGGCGGCGCCGTAACCAGAGCATGGGCCGCCCGGTGGCCGGGGCACGGCTGCGGGTCGTCGACGAGCGGCTGCGCGACGTCCCGCGCGGCGGGACCGGTGAGCTGCTGGTGGGCGGTGTGCCGGGGCGCACGCTGATGGCCGGTTATCTGCGGGATCCGGACGCGACCGCCGCGGCGCTGGGCGGCGGCTGGCTGCGTACCGGGGATCACGTCCGGGTGGACGCCGACGGGTTCGTCCACTTCGTGGACCGCGGCAAGGACGTCATCAAGCGGGCGGGCGAGAACGTGTCGTCGAGCGAGGTCGAGCGGGTCGTCAACGCGCACCCGGCGGTCTTCGACTCGGCGGTCGTCGGGATCCCGGACCCGATCCGGGACGAGACGGTGAAGGTCTTCGTCGTTCCGAACGGTCAACACGCTCTGACGGAAAGCGAGTTGATCGAGTGGTGTACGGCCCGGCTGGCGCCGTTCAAGGTTCCGGGGTGTGTGGAGGTCGTCGAAGGACTGCCGCGCACCTCGGTAGGCAAGATCCGCAAAGCTCTGCTTCGCGGTAGCTGAGCCCGGTGCGGGCGGTGACGACGCCCGCACCGGTGGATATCCATCCCTCAACATCAGGAGTATCCATGGAATTCAAGCGCGCCGTCGGCACGCGCCGCACCACCCGCTACTACCAGGCATGGCGCCCGGTGGAGAAGGCGAAGATCCAGAAGATCCTGCACGCCGCGCGGCTCCAGTCGCACCACGGCAACGCGCAGGAGGTCCGTAAGGCCGTCGTCATCACCAAGGGCCAGACGCCGGACGCGGTCCGCGACGGTCTGATCGACGCGGTCTACAACCAGCCGCAGGCCCACCAGGCGCCGGTCGCCATCGTGTGGTGCATCGACATGGCCGGCTGGGAGCCGCTGCGTCCCGCACTGCTCAAGCTGATGGAGTCGGGCTCCCTCACCTCCAGCTACGGCTGGTCCGAGGAGTTCGTCGACAGCGTCGTGATGAAGACGCCGGACTTCAACGTCCTCGCCGGTGACGTCGAGTTCGCGAAGTGGCTCAGCGCCTTCGAGTGCGGTCTCGGTGTCGGCTCGGCCCTGCTCGCCGCGACGGACGAGGGCCTGGGCACCGGCCTGGTCACCGGCCGCCGGGAGCAGATCCGTGAGCTGCTGAAGATGCCCGAGAGCGTCATCCCGACGCAGATCCAGCTGGTCGGCTACTCCGCCGAGGGCACCGAGGCGGGTGGCCAGCGGCCGCGTCCCGACTTCGACGACCTGTACTTCGACGGCACCTGGGGCGCCAGCTACGGCAACGACGAGTCGGTCGTCGCCGAGCTGTCCGACGCCGGGATGATCCAGGCGCCCGCGCCGCTGCCGCACCGCAAGGCGGAGCTGCGTGCCCTGGCGGGGATGTTCGGTCTCCCCGAGTGAGATCCGAGCTGATGGCGAAGGCTGCGGTGGCGCCCGGATCCCGGGTGCCGTCGCGGCCTTCGGCCCACCCCGACGAGCGCGCGGAGGTCCGCCGCCTGGCCCAGGCCCGTATCCCGACCGCCCACGGCGAGCTGCGCTGCGTGGCGTACGCGGCGGCGGACGGCACGGAGCATCTGGCGTTCGTGGCGGGTGAGGTGTCCGGGGCGGCCGACGCGCTGGTACGGCTGCACAGCGAGTGCGCCACCGGGGACCTCATGGGGTCGCTGCGGTGCGACTGCGGTGCGCAGCTCGACGAGGCGCTCCGGCGGGTCGCGACGGAGGGCACCGGCGCCGTGGTCTACCTCCGCGGCCACGAGGGCCGCGGTATCGGCATCGCCGCCAAACTGCGCGCCTATCAGCTCCAGGACACCGGTCTGGACACGGTGGACGCCAATGTCGCCCTGGGACTGCCGGTCGACGGCCGCGACTACGGCGCGGGCGCGGCGATCCTGCACGACCTGGGCATCACCGGTGTCCGGCTGCTGACCAACAACCCCGACAAGGTCGCGGCGCTCACCCGGCACGGGGTACGGGTCGCCGGCCGGGTGCCGCTGCTCGCCCCGGCGCAGGGCGAGAGCCTGCGCTACCTGCGGACGAAGCGCTCCCGGATGGGGCACCTCCTCGACGGGCTCGAACCCCCCGCCGGGCCCGACACCTTTGACCAGCCACGAACCACTGACGACGGCGCCGGCGGCGCCTGCTGAGGAAAGACCATGACCGACACCGACTTTCACGATCTGATCACCGTCCGGCGGTACGCGGCGCAGCTGTCGGACCTCGACGCGAAGGAGCGCGAGGAGCGGCTCGGCACCGTCGCTGCGTTCGCCGAGTTCGTCGGCCGGACGCCGGACGAGATGATCGCGGAGATCTTCAACGAGAAGACCCGCAAGTACCGCAAGCGCGGCTTCTACAGCGACCGGGTCAAGGAGTTCTCCGCGGCGCTCGACGGTCCGCGCAACCGCCAGCTGTTCCGCGGCAACGTCATCCGGTCGTTCTTCATCGCCAATGGCCGCCGGATCCCCCCGGAGCAGCCGGACTGGATCTGACGCGCCGGTGCGGGCCCGCGACCGGCCCGCACCGCCCGGCCGCCGGATCCCGCGCACGGGGCGGCGGCCGGGCGGACGTGTGTGATCCGCCGACCCCCGTGCAGCGGCGCCCGCCCGCGGTGCCGGTCCCCCCGAAGGGAGCAGTCCCTTGCTGCCCATCCCAAGGCATCCACTCGACGACCTGCTCGGCATCCGCTACGAGGAGGTGTCCGCGGGGCGGGTGCTCGCCTCGCTGACGCTGTCCCCGCGCATACACGGTGCGACCGGGACGGTGCACGGCGGTGTGCTGGCGGCGCTCGCGGAGAGCGCGGCGACGGCGGGCGGCTGCCTCAACACCGGTGAGGGCGAGACGGCGGTCTGCGCGGACACCCAGATGCACCACGTACGCCCCGCGGTCAGCGGCACCCTGCGCCTCTGCGCGGTCCCCGTCCACCGCGGTTTCTCCCAGCAACTGTGGTCGGCGGAGGTCTTCGACGACCGCAACCGGCTGGTGAGCTGCGCCACGGTGCAACTGCTGCACGTGGCGCGGGACCGGTCGGGTGCGGGGGCGGGCGGGGGGACGTTCTGAGGGCACGCCGACGGCGGACGCGGCCGGCCCCCGGAGGAGATCCGGGGGCCGGCCGCGTCGTGCGGGTCAGGCGTCGGCGGTGTCCGGCCGGCGTCCCCAGGCGCTGACCATCAGCGGGCCGAAGCCGAGGGTGTCGCCGTCGTGCCAGAGGCGGTGGAAGGCGTCGAGGTCGTCCTCGTCGACGAGGCCGGCGGCCAGCAGCCGGGGGGCGAGCTGGTCGACCAGCAGTTCCCAGGCCGGCTGTCCGGACACCGGGTCGGCGGGCAGCGGCAGTGACACGGCGCGTACCGAGACGTCCCGCAGCCCGGCGGCGCGCAGCAGCCGCGGCACCTTGCGGCCGAAGCACTGGTCGTAGGGGCCGGCCGCGAGGGCGGTGAGCAGGGCGGTGACGACGCGTTCATGGGCGGGCGAGGGCGGGTCGACGGCGCGCACCGTGGACCAGTCGAGGTCCTCCAGGAGCACCCAGCCGCCGGGCCGGGCCGCCCTCGCCATCGACCGCACCACCGGCTCCGGGGACGCGAGGTGTTCCAGCACCAGCCGGGAGTGGACGAGGTCGAAGCGGCCCTCGGGCAGCGGTTCGGCCGTGATGTCCATACGGCGGACGCTCAGCGGTCCCCCGGCGAGCGGTTCCAGGAAGCGGGTGTCGGCGTCGACGGCCAGCACCTCACCGTCCGGGCCGACGCGTTCGGCGAACATCCGGGCCACACCGCCGGTACCGGCGCCGGCGTCCAGGCAGCGCCACCCCGGGGCGAGGCCGAGGCGGTCGCAGAGTTCGGCGGTGCCGGGGTCGTAGAGCGCGGAGATGTTCTCCAGCCGGGCGCGTTCCGCGTGCCACGCCGGGTCGAGCACATAGGTCATGCGGGGTCCTGTCGTTCGAAGGTGACGGCCAGCCAGGGGCAGATCGCCTCGGCGCGGGCCAGGTCTCCGGGGTCGGTCGCGTCCAGGTCGGCGTCCGGCCGCAGCCAGGCCCGGCGGTCCGCGACGCGGAAGACGCCGGGGACGGTCTCCGCGCAGTGGCCGGTGCCGCTGCACAGCGCGTGGTCCACGCTCACCCGGCGGGTCGCGGTGGCCCGTTCGACGGGGCCGCTCACGCGCGGTCCGTGCGGGGCAGGACCGGGCCGTCGTGGACCATCTCCAGGGAGGTCCAGGAGCGGAACATCGGTCCGGGCACCTGCTCCGGGGTGAAGCCGGGACGCAGCCGCAGGCCGGGCAGGCGGCGGTAGAGCGTCGAGAGGGCGACCTCGGCCTGGAGGCGGCCGAGGTTCATGCCGATGCAGTGGTGGACGCCGTAGCCGAACGCCATGGAGGCGGGCAGGTCCTTCCAGTCCCGGTCGAGGACGAGTTCGTCGGGCCGGTCGAAGACCGCCGGGTCGTGGCTGGCGGCGCCCAGCGAGAAGTAGATCCGCTCGCCGGGCCGGGAGACGTGTCCGCCGGGCAGCTCCGCCTCCTTGAGGGTGCGGCGGTACAGGCCGAGGATCGGCCCGTCGTAGCGCAGGCCCTCCTCGACGAGGGCGTCGGTCAGCCCGTCGATGTCGCCGAGGTACTTGGTCTTCTGGTCGGGGTGCTGTTCCAGGGCGCAGGCGATGTTGCCGATGGCGGCGGCGGTGGAGGAGTTGCCGGCTATCAGTCCCATGATGAGCAGGCCGATCTCCTGCTCGTCGAAGCGGTCGCCGTTCTCCTCCGCGAAGCACAGAGCCGTGGTGAGGTCGTCGTTGGCGGGGCCCGCCTCACGGCGGGAGCGGACCGTCTCCTGGAGGTAGACGCGCCAGGCGTCCATCTCGGCGGAGGCCAGGCCCTCGTTGTTGACGACGCCGGTGGATTCGGGGAGCAGCGAGGTCCGCAGGACGTACTCCCGGTCCTGCTCGGGGATACCGAGGAGTTCGACGATGTGGGCCTCGCTCACCGGGGTGGCGAAGTCGGCGAGCAGGTCGAAGGCGCCGCCCCGTTCGGCGATGGTGTCGATGAGGTCGTTCACGGTCTTCTCGGTGAACGGCCGCATGCGGTTGATACGGGAGGCGGACAGGGCCCGGACGACGAGGCGGCGCTGGCGGGTGTGGCGGGGCGGGTCGGTGAGGGTGAAGACCTGCATCTCCTCCGGCACCGGCTCCTCCAGCGGCCAGGCGGCGCTGTAGGTGCAGGAGAACGCCTCGTGGTTCCGGCCCACCTCCTTCACCGCCTCGTACGAGGTGACCTGCACGGAGTCGAGTTCCGGGGAGTGGACGACGGGGCAGCGGGCGCGGTCGGCGGCCAGCTGCTCCCAGGGGTGGGCGGCCTTACCGTCGTACGGCTTGAAGGCGGGGACGGGCTGCTCGGGCATGTCGGCTCATTTCTTCCGGTGGGAGGGAGCGGGCGGAGAAGGTCAGTTGACCGCGCGGTCGCGGCCGGCCCAGAACCGCTCGCGCAGGGTGCGGCGGAGGATCTTGCCGCTGGGGTTGCGGGGAATCGCGTCGATGACGGTGTAGCGGCCGGGGATCTTGAAGTCGGCGAGCCGGTCACGCAGGAAGGTACGGAGTTCGTACGGGGTGGCGGACGCGCCGGGGCGCAGGGCGAGGAAGGCGTGGACGGCTTCGCCCCAGCGGTCGTCGGGGACGCCGATGACGGCGGCGTCCAGGACCGCGGGGTGGGCGCCGAGGGCGTTCTCGACCTCGGCGGGGAAGATGTTCTCCCCGGCGCGGACGATCATCTCCTTGATGCGGTCCTGGATGAAGAGGTAGCCGTCCGCGTCGAGGTACCCGGCGTCGCCGGTGTGGATCCAGCCGTCGCGCAGGGTGGCGGCGGTCGCGTCGGGCAACTGCCAGTACTCCAGCATGCGGGCGGGCGTTCTGATGCAGACCTCGCCGGTCTCGCCGGGCGGCAGCACGCGGCCGTCGGGGTCGGTGATCCGCAGCTCGATGCCGGGATAGGCGCGTCCGGCGGCACGCAGACGGGGGCTGCCGGGGACGTGGTCGGCGGGCGGCAGGCAGACGGCGGTGTTGCCGGTCTCGGTGAGGCCGTAGATCTGCGCGAGGTCGCACCGCAGGACGGTGATGCACCGCTGGAGGAGGGATTCGGAGATCGGCGAGCCGCCGTAGACGACCTTGCGCAGGGTCGCGAAGTCGGCTTCCGCGGCATCCGGTTCGGAGAGCAGCATCAGCAGCATGGCGGGGACCAGGAAGGCGGTGGTGACGCCGGATTCCCGGATGAGGTGCAGCACCTCGCCGCCGCCGAAGGAGCGCAGGGCGACGTTGGTGACGCCCGCGTTGAAGCCCTGCGTGGCGTACCACAGGCCGCCGATGTGGGAGCCGGAGATGCCGATGAGGCTGATGTCGTCGGGGCGGAAGTCGATCCAGTCGAGCCCGGCGCCGTCGAGCAGTCCGCGGACGGCGAAGAAGCTGCGGTGGGCGAGGACGACGCCCTTGGGCAGACCGGTGGTGCCGCTGGTGTACATCTGGGCGACGGCGTCGTCGGCGGCGGACGGGGCGGGGGCCGGGGCACCGCGCCCGGCGTCCTTCCAGTCCTTGAAGGTACGGGCCGACGCGTCGGTGCCGTCGAGGAGTACCAGGTCCCGCAGGTCGGGCAGGTCGGGGCGGATCTTGTGGGCGGTGGGCAGGAACTCGGCCTCGGTGAAGAGGAGTTCGGCGCGGGAGTCGCGCAGGATGTACTCGACCTCGGTGGGCGCGAGGCGCCAGTTGACGGGGACGAGGACCGCGCCGGCCGCGGCACAGGCGTACAGCAGCTCGTAGAAGCGCGCCGACTCCTTGCCGAGGTAGCCGACGCGGGAGCCCTTGGTGAGACCGGAGGCGGAGAGGGCGAGGGCGCCGCGGGCGCTCTCGGCGTACAGCCGTCCGTACGTGACCTCGACGCCGGCGCAGCGGAGCGCGGGGTGTTCGGGCCGGTGGACGGCGTGGTGGGCGAGCCGGGCGTCGAGGGTGCGGTGCGACGGCGGAGGCGCGGTGGGTGCGGTCATGGCGGACCAGCCCTTCAGATACGTGCGGCGCGCAGCCAGTGGCGGCGGCGCCGGAAGGCGTAGGTGGGCAGCTCGGTCAGGCGGGCCCCGGTGCCGGCGAACACGGCGTCCCAGTCGGGTCGTTCGCCCCGGCAGTGGGCCTCGGCGAGGGCGGTGTCCGGGCCGGGGGCCGGGGCCGTGCCGGGGGTGGTGCGGTGGCCGGGGCGGAGCAGACCGGGGGCGTCGGTGCCGTCGGCGAGGGCGGTCAGGGCGCGCAGCCTGGCCGCCCGGTCACCGCCCAGGACCGCGGCGCGGCACGGCAGTCCGGCGTGGGCGGCGGCGAGGGTACGGGCCACGTCGAGCACGGTGGCTCCGGGGTGCGCGGTGAGGTGCGCGGCGAGGCGGGCGGCCTGGGTCCGCAGCCCCGCTTCGTCGGCGGCGGAGAGCGGCCAGGGCGGGGCGGGGTCCGGGGCTGCGGGGGCCGGGCACTTCCCGGCGGGGGCTCCGGCGGCCGGGGCGTGGCCGGGCGCGGGCGCTCCGGGCACGGCCCCGCCCGGGGCCGTGCCCCCGGCAGGGGCTTCGGCCGCGGTCCGACCGCCCGCGTCCTCGCCGGTCGCGGTCTCCCCGGGCGCGTCGGCCGGTGCCTCCTCCAGGATCACGTGGACGTTGGTGCCGCTGATGCCGAACGAGGAGACGGCGGCGCGGCGGGGGCGGCCGGGGGCGGCCGGCCAGGGGACGGCGCGGGTCAGCAGGCGGACGGTGCCGGCGGACCAGTCGAGGTGCGGTGACGGGGAGTCGGCGTGCAGGGTGCGGGGCAGGTACCCGTTCCGCAGGGCGAGGACCATCTTGATCAGACCGCCGATGCCGCCGGCGGCCTGGGTGTGGCCGATGTTGGACTTCATCGAGCCCAGCCACAGGGGGCGTTCCGCCTCGCGCTCGGCGCCGTAGGTGTCGAACAGGGCCTGGGCCTCGATGGGGTCGCCCAGCGGGGTGCCGGTGCCGTGCGCCTCCACCGCGTCGACGGAGTGCGAGGGGACGCGGGCGGCGGCCAGCGCCTGCCGGATCATCCGCCGGTGGGCCCGGCCGTTGGGCGCCGTCAGTCCGTGCGAGGCGCCGTCCTGGACGACGGCGGAGCCGCGGATCACGGCGAGGACGGTGCGGCCGTGGCGCCGGGCGTCCGAGAGGCGTTCCAGCGCCACCAGACCGGCGCCCTCGGCGACGCCCCAGCCGTCCGCCTGCGCGGCGAAGGACTTGCAGCGGCCGTCGGGCGCCAGCAGCCCCTGGGCGCCGAACGCGGTGAGTGCGGTGGGTGTCGCCATCACCGACGCGCCGCCGGCCAGTGCGAGGTCGGTCTCCCCGGCGCGCAGTGCGTTCAGCGCGGTGTGCAGGGCGACCAGCGCGGAGGAGCAGGCGGTGTCGACGGTGACGGCGGGGCCCTGGAGGCCGAAGGTGTAGGCGATGCGGCCGGAGGCGACGCTCGGGGCGCTGCCGACCAGGAGGGCGCCGAGGGTGTCGTCCGGCGCGTCGCGGACCCGTCCGCCGTAGTCGTTGTAGATCACCCCGGCGTAGACGCCGGTGCGGCTGCCGCGCAGGGCGGTGGGGTCGACGCCGGCGCGTTGGAGCGCCTCCCAGGCGGTCTCCAGCAGCAGGCGCTGCTGGGGGTCGCACAGGTCGGCCTCCTCGTCGGTCATCCGGAACGGAGCGGGGTCGAAGTCGGCCGCGCCGCGCAGGAATCCGCCGCGGGTGGCGCCCGGCACCTCGTCCCAGTCCCGGTCGTCGGGGAGGCCGGAGGTGGCGTCGCGGCCCTCGTCCAGCAGGCGCCACAGGTCGTCGGGGGTCTCGACGCCGCCGGGGTAGCGGCAGGCCATCCCGACGACGGCGACCGGTTCGTGCCACCGTTCCTCGGCCTCGGCCAGCTCCCGCCGGGTGCGGCGCAGTTCCAGCGTGACGCGTTTGAGGTACTCCCGCAGCTGGCGTTCGTCTGCCATGGATGCCTCCTCGGGCGGGTCGGAGCGGGTACGGGCGGGGCGGGGGCCGTCAGCGGGTGCCGAGTTCCTCGTCGATGAGGCCGAAGAGCTGTTCGTCGGTGGCGGCGTCCAGCCCGGCGTCCGGGTCGGTGCCGGTGGCGCGCACCCCGGCGAGCAGCGCCGCCAACCGGGCGGCGGCGTCCGCCCGTTCGTCCGGTGCGGCGCTCTCCAGTGCGGCGGCGAGCCGGTCGAGTGCGCCGGTCAGCGCGCCGGGGGTGTCCCCGGTCGCGGGCGGCGGTGCGGCGGGTCCGTCGGGGGTCAGCCGGGCGTCGAGGTCCGCGGCGAGCGCGGCGGGGGTGGGGTGGTCGAAGACGAGGGTGGCGGGCAGGCGCAGGCCGGTCGCCTCGTCGAGGGCGTTGCGCAGCGCCATCGCGGTGAGCGAGTCGAACCCGAGGTCGGTCAGGTGGTGTTCGGCGGGGACGGTCCGCGCGGCCTGTCCGGCGGGGTGCCCCAGGACGGCGGCGACGCGTTCCTGGACGAGGGTGAGCAGGGCGGCGGCGCGTCCGTCGGCGTCGAGGGCGGCGAGCCGGGCGCGGAGCGCGTCGGGGCCGGTGCCGGGCGGGGCGGGGCGGTGTGCGGCGGGCAGCAGGCCGGTCAGGAGCGGCGGCGGGCCGCCGGGCCGCTCCCGCAGGGCGGTGAGATCGAACCGGACGGCCGCCAGGACGGGTTCGGCGGCGGCCAGCGCGGTGTCGAGGAGGGCCAGTCCCTGGTCGGTGGGGAGCGGGCGGATGCCGGTGCGGCGCAGTTGGGCGGCGAGGGCGTCGCGGTCCAGCTGTTCCTCACGGGTGGCGGTGCGTTCCCAGTAACCCCAGGCGAGGGTGGTGGCGGGGAGCCCGGCGGCGTGCCGGTGGCGGGCGAGGGCCTCCAGGAGGGTGTTGGCGGCGGCGTAGTTGGCCTGTCCGGGGGCGCCGAGCAGCCCGGCGGTGGAGGAGAAGAGCAGGAAGCGGCGGAGCGGCAGGTGTGCGGTGAGGTCGTGGAGGTGGAGTGCGGCGTCGGCCTTCGGCCGCAGGACGCGGGCGAGCCGGTCGGTGTCGAGGGCGGTGAGGACGCCGTCGTCGAGGGTGACGGCGGCGTGCACGACGGCGGTCAGCGGCCGGTCCGGGGGTACCGCGCCGAGGAGGGCGGCCAGGGCTTCCCGGTCCCCGGCGTCGCAGGCGGCGAGGGTGACGGTGGTGGCGCCGAGGGCGCGCAGATCGCGGGCGAGGGCGTCGGCGCCGGGCGCGTCGGGCCCCCGGCGGCCGGTGAGGAGGAGGTGGCGGGCGCCGTGCGCGGTGACGAGGTGGCGGGCGACGAGGGCGCCCAGGACGCCGGTGCCGCCGGTGATCAGGACGGTGCCGTCCGGGTCGAGGGGCGCGTCGTCCGCCGGGGACGGTGTCCCGGCGCGTTCCAGACGGGGGACGAGGACGGTGCCGTGGCGCAGCGCGAGTTCGGGTTCGCCGGTGGCGACGGCGGTGGGCAGGGCGCGCGGTGAGGCGGGGTCGGTGTCGGTGTCGAGGAGGACGAGGCGGCCGGGGTGTTCCTGCTGCGCGGAGCGGACCAGGCCCCACAGGGCGGCATGGGCGAGGTCGGGGACGCCGTCGCCGGGGGTGGCCGCCACGGCACCGCGGGTGACGAGTACCAGCCGGCCGGGCGGGCGGGGGTCGGCCAGCCAGGTCTGGAGCAGGGTCAGCGCTTCGGTGGTGGCGGTGCGGGTCCGGTCGGCGAGGTTCCCGTCGGGTGCGGCGCTCTCCGGTCCGGGCAGCGGCACCACGAGAACGTCGGGCGGCGCCTCGCCCGCCGCCGTCGCGGCCCGCAGGTCGGCCATCCGGTCGTAGCGGCGGGCGCCGGGAACGGGCAGGCCGGGGCCGAGGACGGCCCAGGTGCCGGTGGCCGGGCCGGTTGCGGGCCGGGGCTGCCAGACGGTGCGGAACAACGTGTCGCGGTGTGCGCCGCCGGACGCGGCGACGGCCGCCGGGTCGACGGGGCGCAGGGTGAGGGCGTCGGCGGTGAACACCGGACGGCCGGCGGGGTCGGTGGCGGCCACCGCGACGGT
Organism: Streptomyces sp. NPDC027185; assembly: GCF_055567035.1. Classification (NCBI taxonomy): domain Bacteria; kingdom Bacillati; phylum Actinomycetota; class Actinomycetes; order Kitasatosporales; family Streptomycetaceae; genus Streptomyces; species Streptomyces sp. NPDC027185. The sequence goes on from NZ_JBVHRF010000007.1 coordinate 82,067, forward strand.
GCCGGTGCCCTCGGGGGTGAGGGTGACGCGTAGCGCGGTGGCCCCGGGGGTGTGGAGGCGGGCGCCGCGCCAGACGAACGGCAGGCGCAGCCCGGGGCCGGTCAGCCCGAGCGGGTGGAGCGCCGCGTCGAGGAGGGCGGGGTGCAGGGCGAACCCCGCGTGGCCGGTGCCCTCGGGCAGGGCGAGTTCGGCGTGGAGGGTGTCGCCGTCCCGCCAGGCGGCGCGCAGTCCGCGGAAGGCGGGGCCGTAGTCGGCGCCGATGGCGTCGAGGCGGGTGTACAGCTCCTCGGGCGGGACGGGGGTGGCGCCGGGCGGCGGCCAGGCGGCGGGGGCCGGTTCCGGGGCGGGGTGTCCGGCGGTCAGGGTGCCCTTGGCGTGCAGGGTCCAGGGGGCGTCCGGGTCGTCACCGGTGGCGGCGTGGACGGTGACGGCGCGGTCGCCGTTGCCGTCGGGTGCGTCGACGGCGGCCTGGAGGCGGACGGGCTCCTCGTCGGGGAGGAACAGCGGAGCTTCCAGGACGAGTTCGGCGATCTGCGGGCAGCCGGTCTCCTGACCGGCGCGCAGCAGCAATTCGACGAAGGCGGTGCCCGGGAGCAGCACGGCGCCGCCCACGGCGTGATCGGCGAGCCAGGGCTGCGCCGCCAGGGAGATCCGGCCGGTCAGGACCGTGCCGCCGGTGCCGGGAAGGGGGACGGCCGCGCCCAGCAGCGGGTGGTCCACCGCGCCGACGCCGAGGTGGGCGGGGTCCCCGGCGGTGGCGGCGGGCGGCACCGGCCAGAACCGTTCGTGCCGGAAGGCGTAGGTCGGCAGTGCGGTGCGGGCCGCGTCCGCCTGCCGGGGGTCGGCGCCGAGGACGGCGGGCCAGTCCAGGTCGACGCCGCGGACGTACGCCTGCGCCAGCGACCGGGCGAAGCGGTCCGCGCCGCCGTCGTCGCGGTGCAGCGACTCCAGCGCCACACAGCGGCGCCCGGCGTCCTCGGCGATCTGCTCGGCCGCCACCGTCAGGACGGGCCGCGGGCCGACCTCGATGAAGGTACGGATCCCGCTGTCCAGGAGGTGGGTGACGGCGCCCTGGAAGTCGACGGTCTCGCGGAGGTTGCGGTACCAGTACGCGGCGTCCAGCGTCGCCGGGTCCTCCTCCCGGCCGGTGACCGTCGAGCAGAACGCGATGCCGTTGCCGGGCAGCGGCGTCAGGTCCGCGAGGGCCGCGCGCAGCCGGCCTTCGACCTCCGCCACGTCGGCGGAGTGTCCGGCGCGTTCCGCGGGGATGCGGCGGGCGCGGACGCCGTCCGCGGCGAGGGCGGCGAGAAGCGCCTCGACGGCGGCGGGCTCACCGGAGACCGTGGTGGCGGACGGTGAGTTGACGGCGGCGACGGTGAGCCGGCCGCCCTGGGCTGCGATCCGTTCCTCGACGGCGGCGCGGCCGAGCAGCACGGAGGCCATCGCGCCGGGTGTGGTGAGGGCGTTGAGGCAGTCGGCGCGCAGTGCGACGATCTTCGCGGCGTCGTCGAGGGTGAGGGCCCCGGCGACGTACGCGGCGGCGATCTCGCCCTGCGAGTGCCCGACGACCGCCGCCGGTACCACTCCGCAGCGCCGCCACAGTGCGGCGAGCCCCGTCATGACGGTGAAGAGCGCGGGCTGTACGGCGGACAGGTCCTCGTAGCGGTCCGGGCCGTCGGCCGCGCCGCGCAGGAATGCCGTCAGCGATACGTCCAGGTAGGGGGCGAAGGCGGCTTCGCAGCGGGCCACCCAGGCGGCGAACTCCGGTGAGGTGTCGAGGAGTTCGCGGCCCATACCGATCCACTGGGAGCCCTGGCCGGGGAAGACGAAGGCGATGCCCTCACCGGGGTGTTCCGCGGCGGTGCCGGTGACGGTGGCGGGGTCCTCGACCCCGGCGGCGAGCGCGTCGAACGCCGCGGCGGCCGCGGTCCGGTCGGCGGCCCGTACGACGGCGCGGTGCTCGAAGGCGGTGCGGCCGGCGAGTGCGCCCGCCACCGCTGTGTCGGGCAGCTCCGCCGCCCGGCCGGTGCGCAGGAATTCCGCGATCCGTCCCGCCTGGGCACGCAGCGCGGCGTCCCCGCGTCCGGACACCGGCCACAGCAGCGGAGCCACGGCGGGGGCCGTCGCGCCGGTGTCCGGGACGGGCTCCGCGGGCGGTGCCTGCTCGACGATCACGTGGGCGTTGGTGCCGCTGACGCCGAAGGAGGAGATGCCGGCGCGGCGGGGACGGCCGGTGACCGGCCAGGGCACCGCCTCCTGGGCGACCTCGACGGCGCCCGCCGCCCAGTCCACGTGCGAGGACACCGCATCGACGTGCAACGACGCCGGGACGACGCCGTGCTCCATCGCCAGCAGCGCCTTGATGACCCCGGCGACACCGGCGGCGGCCTGGGTGTGCCCGATGTTGGACTTCACCGAACCCAGCAACAGCGGCGGGTCCTGCGGCGCGCGCTGCCCGTACGTCGCGAGCAGCGCCTGCGCCTCGATCGGATCACCCAGCGCGGTGCCGGTGCCGTGCGCCTCGACCATGTCCACATCGGCCGCCGACAGGCCCGCCGAGTCCAGCGCCTGACGGATCACCCGCTGCTGGGAGGGGCCGCTCGGCGCCGTCAGACCGTTCGACGCACCGTCCTGATTCACCGCCGAACCCCGCACCACCCCCAGAATCCGGCGCCCCGCCCGCACCGCGTCCGACAACCGCTCCAGGACGAGGACGCCGACGCCCTCGCTGAGGGAGGTGCCGTCGGCGGCGTCGGCGAAGGGCTTGCAGTGGCCCTGGGGCGAGAGGGCGCGCTGGCGGCTGAACTCGATGAAGACGGTGGGGGTGGGCATCACGGTGACGCCGCCGGCCAGCGCCAGCGTGCACTCCCCGCGGCGCAGCGCCTGCGCCGCCAGATGCAGCGTCACCAGCGACGACGAGCACGCCGTGTCGAGGGCGAGGGTCGGGCCCTCCAGACCGAGGACGTAGGCGATGCGGCCGGCCGCGACGCTGGAGGTGGTGCCGAGGTCGAAGTACCCCTCGACCTGGTCGAACACCGGCTGGAGAAGGAGGGAGTAGTTGGACGGGAAGGCGCCGGTGAACACGCCGGTGCGGCTGCCCTTGACCGTGGCCGGGTCGAACCCGGCCCGCTCCAGCGCCTCCCACGAGGTCTCCAGCAGCAGCCGCTGGATCGGGTCCATCGCCAGCGCCTCGCGGGGCGAGATGCCGAAGAACGCGGCGTCGAAGCCGGTGGTGGCGTCGAGGAAGCCGCCCTCCCGGACGTAGCTGGTGCCGGGGTGGTCGGGGTCCGGGTGGTACAGCGCGTCCAGGTCCCAGCCCCGGTCGCCGGGGAACGGGCCCTGGGTGCGGCCCCCGGCGGTGACCACGTCCCACAGGTCCTCCGGCGAGTCGATGCCGCCGGGGTAATGGCAGGCCATGCCGACGACGGCGATCGGCTCGTCGGCGGCGTCGCGCAGCCGCCGGTTCTCCTGGCGCAGCTGCCGTGCCTCGGTCAAGGACGCGCGCAGCGCCTCGACGATCTTGGCGTCGGGTGCCGGCGGCGTACCGGGGGTGTCGGGGGTTTCCATTGCGGACCTCGCTGTTGCCGTGCCGTCAGGAGTGGTCGTCGAGGGCGAGCCGGACCAGGGCGTCCACGTCCATCGCGGCGATGTCGGCGGTGTCCTCGGGGGCGCCGGGGCGGTGAACGGTGGTGGGCCCGGCCGGGGGCGCGGGTTGCGGTGCGGTGTCGTCCGGGAGCAGCCGTTCGCGCAGGTAGCCGGCGATGTCGGCGGGGGTGGGGTGGTCGAAGACCAGGGTGGACGGCAGGCGCAGGCCGGTGACGCGGGAGAGGCGGTTGCGCAGTTCGACGGTGGTGAGGGAGTCGAAGCCGAGGTCGCCCAGGCGCCGGTCGGGTGCCGCGTCCCGGTCCTGGGCGCCGAGGACGGCGCGGACCTCCGTCTGGACCAGCCGGCGCAGGATGCGGTCGCGCTCGGCCGGTGCGGCGGCCCGCAGCCGCTGGGCCAGGCCGTCCGGTTCCGCGTCGGTCCGTGCGGAGGCGACGCGGCGCGGGGCGGGTGGTGCCGTGGGGCGCAGCAGGGCGGGCGGTTCGGCGCCGTGGGCGGGCGCGGCGGCCGGGGCCGGCGGGACGGGGGCCAGCAGGGGTTCGGCGGTGGCCGTCGCGGCGTCGAAGAGCGCGAGGCCCTGCTCGGTGCCGAGGGTGCCGACGCCGAGGCGGGCGAGACGGGCGGTGAGGCCGTCCTGGTCGAGGTGGCGGGTGAGGCCGGTCGACTCCTCCCACAGGCTCCAGGCGAGAGAGGTGGCGGGCAGGCCGTGGGCGGCGCGGTGTGCGGCGAGGGCGTCGAGGAAGGTGTTGGCGGCGGCGTAGTTGGCCTGTCCGGGGGTGCCCAGGAGCCCGGCGGCGGACGAGAACAGGGCGAACAGCGCCAGGTCGTGGCCCCGGGTCAGTTCGTGGAGGTGCCAGGCGGCCCGCACCTTGGGGTCGAGGACACGGGCGGTGCGCTCGGCGGTGAGCGAGGGGACGACGCCGTCGTCCAGGACTCCGGCGGCGTGTACGACGGCGGTCAGCGGGTGGGCGGCGGGCACGGCGGTGAGGAGGTCGGTGAGTGCGGCGCGGTCGGTGGTGTCGCAGGCGGCGACGGTCACCGCGGCGCCCAGGGCGGTCAGTTCCGTCACGAGGTCCGCGGCGCCCGGCGCGTCGGGGCCGCGGCGGGAGGCGAGGACGACGTGGGCGAAGCCGTGGCGGCGCACCAGGTGACGGGCGAGGGCGCCGCCGAGAGTGCCGGTGCCGCCGGTGATCAACAGAGTGCCGTCCGGGTCGGGGGCGGCGGGCGCGGTGTGCGGTGCGGGGCCCTCCACCGGGCGGTACGGCGTCAGGCGGAGCCGTGCGGCCCGTCCGGCGCGCAGGGTGAGCTGCGGTTCACCGGCGGTGCGCGCGGCGGCCAGGGCGGCGGGCAGGGCGCGGCGGGAGGCGTCGCTGCCGTCGCTGTCCACGAGGAGGAACCGGCCGGGGTTCTCGGTCTGCGCCGAGCGCACCAGGCCCCACAGCGGTGCCGCCGCGAGGTCGGTGACGTCCTCCCCCGGACCGGCGGCGACGGCACCGGAGGTGACGATCACCAGCTGGGTCGCGGCGCACCGGTCGTCGGCGAGCCACTGCTGGAGAGTGTCGAGGAGCGTGGTGGTGGCGGTCCGTGCCGCGTCGGGCAGGTCGGGGCCGGACGGGCCGGTGCACGGCAGCAGGACGGCGGCGGGCGCCGGTTCCCCGGCGTCGAGGCGGGCGCGGAGCGCGGGGAGGCCGGGGTGGACGGGCAGGCCCGGCGGGCAGGTGGCGGTGGCCGTGCCGAGCACCGCCCAGGTGGCGTCGGGGCCGGCCGCGGCGGGCAGGTCCCAGGGCTGCCACACGGGCCGGTGCAGGGCGCGGCTGTCGGCGGCGGGGCGGAGCCGGTCGGCGGGGACGGGCCGGGTGACCAGGGAGCGGGCGGTGGCGACGGGTGTGCCCGTGGCGTCGGCCAGTTCGACGGTGACGGTGCCGGTGCCCTGCGGGGTCAGCCGGACCCGCAGGTGGTCGGCGCCGGTGGCGTGGACGCGGACACCGCTCCAGGTGAACGGCAACCAGGGTCCGCCGGCCACATCGTCGAGCCCGCCGTTCAGCAGCATCGGGTGGACCGCCGCGTCGAGGAGGGCGGGGTGCAGGGCGAACCGTCCGGCGTCGGGGACGGCGTCGGGCAGTTCGGCCTCGGCGAGGAGGGTGTCGCCGTCCCGCCAGGCGGCGCGCAGCCCGCGGAAGGCGGGCCCGTAGCCGAAGCCGCGGGCGGCGGTCCGGTCGTGGAAGTCGTCGAGGGGGACGGGGCGGGCGCCGGGCGGGGGCCAGGGGGCGGGGAGGGTGCTGCCGTGGGGACCGGCCTGGTCCGGCGGGGTCCCGTCCGCCGTGAGTGTCCCCGTCGCGTGCCGGGTCCAGGGTGTGTCCACAGCGCCGCCGGGGCGGGCATGGACGGTGACGGCGCGGTCGCCGTTGCCGTCGGGTGCGTCGACGGCGACCTGGAGGTGGACGGCGCCGTGTGCGGGCAGGAACAGCGGGGATTCCAGGACGAGTTCGGCGATCTGCGGGCAGCCGGTCTCCTGACCGGCGCGCAGCAGCAATTCGACGAAGGCGGTGCCCGGGAGCAGCACGGCGCCGCCCACGGCGTGATCGGCGAGCCAGGGCTGCGCCGCCAGGGAGATCCTGCCGGTCAGCACGGTGCCGCCGGTGGCGGGAAGAGTGAGGGCCGCGCCCAGGAAGGGGTGGTCCGCGGCGGTGATGCCGAGGGCTTCCGGGTCCCCGCGGCCGGCGGGCGGCGCGGGCCAGAACCGTTCGTGCCGGAAGGCGTACGTCGGCAGTTCGGTACGGAGCGTGCGGGCGCGGGCCGGATCGGCACCGAGGACGGCGGGCCAGTCCAGGTCGACGCCGCGGACGTACGCCTGCGCCAGCGACCGGGCGAGACGGTCCGCGCCGCCCTCGGCGCGGCGCAGCGTCTCCAGCACCACGCCCTCGTACCCACCCTCCTCCAGGATCCGGTCCACCGCCGTCGTCAGGACGGGGTGGGCGCTCGCCTCGGCGAAGACCCGGAAGCCGCGCCCCAGGAGGTGGGTGACGGCGCCCTGGAAGTCGACGGTCTCGCGGAGGTTGCGGTACCAGTACGCGGCGTCCAGCGTCGCCGGGTCCACCACGTGCCCGGTGACCGTCGAGCAGAACAGCACGCCGTTGCCGGGCAGCGGTGTCACGTCCGCGAGGAGGGTGTGCAGCCGGTCGGCCAGGATCTCCGTGTGGGCGGAGTGGGAGGCGTAGTCGATGGGGATGCGGCGGGCCCAGACGCCGTCGGCGGCCATCCCGTCGAGGAATTGCGTCACCGCGGCGGCGTCGCCCGACACGGCGGTGGAGGAGGGGGAGTTGACGGCGGCGATGGTGAGGGCGCCTCCCCAGGCCGCGAGCTTCGCCTCGGTCTCGGCGCGGCCGAGCATCACCGTGGCCATCGCGCCGCGTCCGGCCAGTTCGGTGAGGAGCCCGGCGCGGAGCGCGACGATCTTCGCGGCGTCGTCGAGGGTGAGGGCCCCGGCGACGTACGCGGCGGCGATCTCGCCCTGTGAGTGCCCGACGACCGCCGCGGGGGTCACCCCGTGGTGGCGCCACAGTGCGGCGAGTCCGGTCATGACGGTGAAGAGCGCGGGCTGCACCACCGCATCGCCCCGGTCGAGGGAGACGGCGTCGTCCTCGTCGCGGAGCAGCGCGGTCAGCGACCAGTCGAGGTAGGGCGCGAACGCCTCCTCGCAGCGGGCCACCCAGGAGGCGAACACGGGTGAGGCGTCGAGGAGTTCCCGCCCCATACCGGCCCACTGGGAGCCCTGGCCGGGGAAGACCAGCACGGTGCCGCCGGTGGGCGCGTTGCCCGCGGCGGTGCCGGTGACGACGGAGTCCGGCGCCGGGCCGGTGGCGAGCGCGTCCAGCGCGGTGGCCGCGGCCGTCCGGTCGGCGGCGAGCGCCACCGCCCGCCGCTCGAACCCGGTACGTCCGGCGAGAGCGGCGGCCACCACCGCGTCCGGCGCTCCGGTGGTGCGCAGGTACTCCGCCGCCCGTCCCGCCTGGGCGCGCAGCGCGGCGTCCCCGCGTCCGGACACCGGCCACAGCAGCGGCCCGGCGGCGCCGCGCGGCACCAGCGCCGGATCCCGCTCCGCCGCGGGCGGTGCCTGCTCGACGATCACGTGGGCGTTGGTGCCGCTCATGCCGAAGGAGGAGATGCCGGCGCGGCGAGGGCGGCCGGTGTCCGGCCAGGGCACCGTCTCCCGGGCGACCTCGACGGCGCCCGCCGCCCAGTCCACGTGCGAGGAGACCGCATCGACGTGCAACGACGCCGGGACGACGCCGTGTTCCAGGGCGAGGACGGCCTTGATGACCCCGGCGACACCGGCGGCGGCCTGGGTGTGCCCGATGTTGGACTTCACCGAACCCAGCAACAGCGGCGGGTCCTGCGGCGCGCGCTGCCCGTACGTCGCGAGCAGCGCCTGCGCCTCGATCGGGTCACCCAGCGCGGTCCCCGTACCGTGCGCCTCCACCACGTCCACATCACGTACGGACAGACCGGCACGGTCCAGCGCCTGACGGATCACCCGCTGCTGCGCCGGACCACTCGGCGCCGTCAGACCGTTCGACGCACCGTCCTGATTCACCGCCGAACCCCGCACCACCCCCAGAATCCGGCGCCCCGCCCGCACCGCGTCCGACAACCGCTCCAGAACGAGCATCCCGACACCCTCGGCGGGGCCGAAGCCGTCGGCGGCGTCGGCGAAGGCGCGGCAGCGGCCGTCCGGGGACAGGGCGCGCTGGCGGCTGAAGCCCAGGTGGACGCTGGGCCCGGACAGGACCGTCGCACCGCCGGCCAGCGCCAGCGTGCACTCCCCCTGGCGCAGCGCCTGCGCCGCCAGATGCAGCGTCACCAGCGACGACGAGCACGCCGTGTCGACCGTCAGGGCCGCGCCCTCCAGACCGAGCGTGTAGGCGATACGGCCGGAGGCGACGCTGTGGTGCGTGCCGGTCGTGTAGTACATGTCGCTGTCCGGGACGGGCCGGGCGGTCAGCGCGTGATCGAAGTCGGCCACCCCGGCGTAGACCGCGGTACGGGAGCCGCGCAGCCCGGTGGGGTCGATCCCGGCACGCTCCAGCGCCTCCCACGACGTTTCCAGCAGCAGCCGCTGCTGCGGGTCCATGACGAGCGCCTCGCGGGGCGAGATACCGAAGAACGCGGCGTCGAACCCGGCGGCGTCGAGGAAACCGCCCTCCCGGACGTAGCTGGTGCCGGGGTGGTCGGGGTCCGGGTCGTACAGCGCGTCCAGGTCCCAGCCCCGGTCACCGGGGAACGGGCCGATGGCGTCGCCCTCGGCCATCAGCAGCCGCCAGAGGTCTTCGGGCGAGCCGACGCCGCCGGCGAAGCGGCAGGCCATGCCGACGATGACAACGGGATCGTCGCCGTCAAGGCCGTCGGGGGCGGGCTCGGGAGCGTGCTCAGGAGCGGCGGGCCCGGCGGCGGCCGCCGGTGCGCTGTCACCGGCCGCCGGTTCCGTGGCCGGGGCGGTGTCCGTCAGCAGGGTGTCGAGGTGGGCGGCGAGCGCCGCCGGGGTGGGGTGGTCGAAGACCAGGGTCGACGGCAGGCGCAGACCGCTCCCGGCGCCGAGCCGGTCCCGCAGGTCGACCGCGGTGAGCGAGTCGATCCCCAGGTCGAGGAAGGGCACTTCCGACGCGTCCTCCGGAACGGCGTACCCCAGCAGTTCCTCCAGGTGCGCGCGGACCATGCCGAGCAGCAGCCCGCGCCGCTCCCCCGCGGGGAGGTCGGCGGCGGGCCGGAAGGGTGCCGAATTCGATTCCATGGAAAACGCGCCTCCAATAATCCGCGCGGTACCGCGTGCCGGTATCACACGGGCAGCTGAAAAGCGTCGATGGCACCCGGAGGGATTTCACACCGCGGCGCTCCGGGCAGCAGGTCATTTCATACGCCGCAGACCGTCACACCCGCAACCGCCCCGGCGGTGCACCAGGAGGGGAATCGGCGCCGCGGGGTACCGCGCGAACGCCCCTCACCTCCATCCGCACCCACATTTCACCAGCTCAGAGCCTTCTTGCTCACGAATCGGCAGCAGCATCCCCCTCGTCCGGTGGCCCGTCCGGCGCCTTTAGAGCGACTTTAGAATCGCTTCAGAAAGACGCCTGCAGATTGACAGGAAACCCCCCGTCACCTTTTCCTGAGAACACCTCTCCCACACAGGGTACGGAAATTTCCTCGATGAATTATCCGCCCGTTTCCTCTCTTTACCAGAGGCTGGTCGTGAACATGAGCGGAATACCTCCCGGACCGGCCGGACGCGCCGCGGTGCTGTGCGGTGTCGGCGGCCGGCTGCCCGACCGGATCGTCAGCAACGCGGAACTCTCCGCGCGGCTGGAGACCACCGACGAGTGGATCACCACCCGCACCGGCATCCGCAACCGCCGCGCCGCGGCCCCCGGCGAGGCCACCTCCGACCTGGCCGTCGAGGCCGGACGGCAGGCACTGCGCGCGGCGGGCGGCGACCCGGCGGACACCGTCCTGGTCGCGACGGCCACCCCCGACCGCCGCCTCCCGGCCACCGCCCCTCTGGTGGCCGCCCGCCTCGGGCTGACGGGCGCCGCCGCCTTCGACGTCTCGGCGGTCTGCACCGGCTTCGTCTACGGACTCGCCACCGCCGCCGGACTGATCGCCTCGGGCGTCTCCGAACGGGTCCTGCTCATCGGGGCGGACGTCTACTCGTCCATCGTCGACCCGGCGGACCGCACCAACGCCATCATCTTCGGCGACGGCGCCGGAGCCGTCGTCCTGCGCGCCGGGACCTCCGCCGAGCCGGGCGCGATCGGCCACTTCGACCTCGGCAGCGACGGCGGCGCGGAGGACGCCATCATCATCGCGGCGGGCGGCTCCCGCACCCCCGACACGGAGCACACCCCGCGCGCCGACCGGCACTTCGCGATGCGCGGCAGAGAGGTCTACCGGCACGCCGTCCTGCGTATGACGGCGTCGTCACAGGCCACCCTCGCGGCGGCCGGATGGCGGCCGGAGGACGTCGACCACCTCGTCGCCCACCAGGCGAACCTGCGGATCCTGCACTCCGTGGCGGACGCCACCGGCATCGCCCGCGACCGCTGTGTCCGGCACCTCGTCGACGTCGGCAACACCGGCGCCGCCTCCATCCCGCTCGCCCTCGGGCACGCCCACACCACCGGCGCCCTCGCACCGGGCGACCGGGTGCTGCTCACCGGCTTCGGCGGTGGCCTCACCTGGGGCTCGTGCGCACTGCGCTGGCCCGACCTCAGCCCTGGAACCGGCCGGTGAAGCACCGGCGGAAAGGACCCCCGATGACCGACACCCGGAACGACACCACACTTCAGCGCCTCGTCGCCGTCGTCCTGGACAACCACGACGCCCCGGCCGAGCGGCTGACCCCGGAGGCCACCTACCTGGACCTCGGCGTCGACTCGCTGACCCTCGTCGAACTGTCGCTGCGCATCGAGCGCTCGCTCGGTGTCGAGCTGGGCCACGACGAACTGACCGAGGACCTGACGCTGGCGCAGACCGCGCGGCTGATCGACACCAAGCTCGCCTCCCGGGCCGCCTGACCGCCCCGTCCACCCCTCTCAGGAGAACCGCCCATGCAGATCACCCCGCAGGCCGGAAAGCAGCTCGGCGTCACTGTCGAGGGCTTCGACCACACCACCGCCTCCGAGGCGGACGTCGCGCGCGTCCTGTCCGCCGTGTACGAGCACAAGATCGTCGTACTGAAGGGCCAGCACCTGTCCCCGCGGTCCTTCCACGACCTCGGCTCCCGGTTCGGCCGCCCCGAGGCGTACTACGAGCCGATGTACCACCACCCCGACAACCCCGACATCTTCGTCTCGTCGAACGTCCCGGAGAACGGCAAGCAGATCGGCGTGCCCAAGACCGGCAAGTTCTGGCACGCCGACTACCAGTTCATGCCGGACCCGTTCGGCATCACCCTGATCCACCCGCAGGTCGTCCCGGAGCAGAACCGCGGCACGTACTTCCTCGACATGGGCGCGGCGTACCGCCGGCTGCCCGAGGAGCTGAAGGAGGCGGTGGCGGGCACCAACGGGCGGCACAGCGTCCGCAAGTACTTCAAGATCCGCCCGTCGGACGTCTACCGCCCGATCTCCGAGATCATCGAGGAGGTGGAGCGCAAGACCCCGGCGGTGCTGCATCCCACCACCTTCACCCACCCGATCACCGGCGAGACCGTCCTCTACCTCAGCGAAGGCTTCACCATGGGCCTGGAGGACGCCGACGGCAACCCGCTCGACGACGAACTCCTCAAGCGGCTCTTCGATGTGACCGGGCAGCTCGACGACGCGAAGGCGCACGAGGCCGTCCACCTCCAGGAGTTCGAGAAGGGCGACCTGCTCATCTGGGACAACCGCAGCCTCATCCACCGCGCCCGCCACACCACCACGCCCGAGCCGACCGTCTCGCACCGCGTCACCGTGCACGACGCCCACCCGCTGTACGAGAAGAGCGCATGAGCACACCCGGGACGTCCCACCCCTGCGATCCGGAGCTGCTGGCCCGGGTACTGCGCCCCTACAAGGCCCACTGCAAGTACCTGACCTCGGCGGATGTCACGGCGGACGGCGACCGCCTGACGGCCCGCTGCACGTTCGCGATCCCGGAGTCCTGCTACATCGACGACACCGGGCACCTGAACTCCGTCGAGGTCAACATCTGCTACAACCAGATGATGTATTACGCGCTCGCGGTCGCGGTGCGCGAGAAGCTGCTGCCGCAGCTCGCGGAGTGGACGATGGCGGACTACTGGCAGCGGCAGCTTCCCGACATCCTCATCGTCCGGTTCGACAGCCGCTTCCCCCGCCCGGTCGACCCGCGCGCCTTCCACGGGGAGTTCGTCCTGGAGCGCATGACCCGGCGCACGCCCCGCGGCGGCGCCCCGCTGCTCATCGGCGAGACGACCCACCGCTACCACGACGATCAGGGCGGCCGGTGCGACGGCGCCGCCACCCTCGCCCTCACCGGCCTGCCCTGAACCTCCGCGGCCGCCCGGCGTCACCGCACCGCCGGGCGGCCGCCCCTCCCGGAAGGATCCCGTTGCAGCCCCCCGAATCCCCCCGGACCGCCCCCGCCCGGGACACCCCCTGGATCCGCCGGTTCGGCACCGTCCGGGGCGGCATCCCCCTGGTGTGCTTCCCGCACGCCGGCGGCTCCGCCGGCTCGTACGTGACGCTCTCCCGGCACCTGGCGCCCCGCGTCGAGGTCTGGGCGGTGCAGTACCCCGGGCGTCAGGAACGGCGCCGTGAACCGCTGTTCACAGAGATCACCGCGCTCGCCGACGCCGCGTTCGAGGCGCTGCGGACCCATCTGACGACGCCGTTCGCCTTCTTCGGGCACAGCATGGGCGCCGTGGTCGCCTTCGAGGTGGCCCGGCGGTGCGAGGCGGCGGGTACCGGACCGGTACGGCTGTTCGCGTCCGCGCGGCGGGCGCCGTCGGTGCCGTCCCGAGGTGACATCCGGCTGCGGGACGACGACGGGCTCGTCGCGGAGATGGAACGGCTGGGCGGCATCGCCCCCGGAGTGCTGGACGATCCGGAGCTGCGCGCCATGGTCCTGCCGGTGGTCCGCGCCGACTACCGGGCGATCGAGACGTACCTCAGCGGCCCCGGCGCGACGGTCGGCTGTCCGCTGACGGTGCTCTGCGCCGACGCCGACCCGGCCCTCGCGGTGTCCGAGGCCGGTGCCTGGCGCGCCCACACCACCGGCCCGTTCGACGTCTCGGTCCATCCCGGCGGCCACTTCTACCTCGACGCGCGCGCCGCCGCGGTGGCCACGGAGATCACCGGGGCGCTGACCGGACCGGCGGTACGGGCCTGACCCCCGGTCGGGGGGGCTCACCGTGCGCCCCTCCAACTGGGGGTGCCTGCCGTTCCCCGGCCTTCGGCATGCTCGTCCGCGATGGCCGACGACCAAGGAGAACAACGGTGATCAGCCGGCTGCGGCCGCATCGGTACGGATGGATGCCGCAGGACGCGAGCGGCCTCGAAAAGCTCACCTCCCGCGAGCGCGAGGTCCTCCTCCTGGTGACGCAGGGCCTGTCCAACGCGGAGATCGCCGAACACCTGGTGGTGTCGGCCGCGACCGTCAAGACCCACATCGGGCGGATGCTCGCCAAACTCCAGCTGCGCGACCGCGTCCAAGCGGTGATCTTCGCGTACGAGTGCGGTCTCGTGCTTGCGGGCCGGGAGCGGACCGATTGAGCCGCCGGGCGGGGTGGTGCGGGCACACCGGCGGGGCGGCCGGACCGCCCGCCGCCCCGCCCGGCTCTTCCTTGTCGCCCTGCTCCGTTCCGGCGTCGCGGCAGGTGTCTCAGCCCGCCAGCTGCATGTCCCGCACGGCGCCGTCGGCGAGCAGGATCGTGCGCTGCAACTCCCGCAGTTCCCGGGAGGGTTCGAGCCCCAGCTCCCGGCGGAGTGTGTCGCGGGCGCACTGGTAGGTCCGCAGCGCCTCGGCGCGCCGGCCCGAGCGGGACATGCACAGGATCAGCTGCCGGTAGAACACCTCGTGCAGCGGGTGCTCGGCGAGCAGTGCGCGCAGGGCACCCGTCATCTCCTGGTACCGGCCCAGGGCGATGCCGGACGCCACGAAGAGTTCGGCGCATTCGATGCGCGCCTCCGCCACCCATCTCGCGCATCCGCCGGCGATCGGCCCCGCGGCGGCGCCGTCCAGCACCGTGCCGCGGTGCAGCGTCAGCGCGGCGCCGAGCAGCTCCACGGCCCGTTCGTGGGTGCCCGCACGGGCGGCGCGGCGGCCGTCCCGCAGCAGGGACTGGAAACGGTGCAGGTCCAACTCGCCGGGGGCGAGCCGCAGTACGTAGCCGGGTGCCGTGGTCACGATCGGGTTGTCGGGCCGTCCGGGGCGGGTGAGGAGCTTGCGCAGCTGCGAGACGTGGACGTGGAGGGAGGCGGTGGCGCGGCGGGGCGGGGCACTCCCCCAGATCTCGTTGCTCAGCTCGTCCCGGGAGACGACGCGGTTGGCCCTGATGAGCAGCGCCGCCAACAGGATCTGCATCTTCGGTGCGCTGACCGCCACGACGGACCGGTCATCGGTCACCCGAAGCGAACCCAGAATCTCGTACCGCACGAATGGCTCCTCGCTCTGCAAATTCAGTCCGCCATTCCCGTATCCCGGCGACCGTGGCGCGGAATTCCCTCGGTCGCCGCCGTCTGCACTGCTCCGGCACACGGAGGTTGATGTCCCGGAATCCGGTCCGGGATTTTTCACGGGAAATGTGGTGGGGTCCTCGGGTCTTCCGTCGCATCGGACGTCCCGGCCGTGCCCCCTTCTCGCTCCGTGCACCGCGGCGCCGCCGGAGCGTGCTGTCAATGTATCGGTGCGTCGTCCTCGGCGTGAACCCCACTCTCTCCGCGCACCCCCCTTAAGGGACCCTCGATGAACAGGGGTTGTTGTGCGGAAATTCCGGCGCGGTGTACCGGAGCCGCGTCGACGTTCCGCCCGGAGAAATCCAAGTACCTTACTCCGGGCCCGGGTTCACGGGGCGCGGCGCGGAAGGCGGGCGACGCCCCGCGAGGTCAGCCGTAGGTGTAGAAGCCGCGGCCGGCCTTCTTGCCGAGCAGTCCGCTCTCGACCATCCGCAGCAGAAGGGCGGGCGGCGCGTACAACGCCTCCTTGAACTCGTCGTACATCGCCGACGCCGTCGAAGCGACCACGTCGAGGCCGATCAGGTCCACGAGCCGGAGCGGGCCCATGGGGTGCGCACACCCCCCGGTCATGCCCTGGTCGATGGCCTCCGCGGTGGCGACCCGGCTCTCGACCATCCGCACGGCGGCCAGCAGGTACGGCACGAGCAGGGAGTTGACCAGAAATCCGGCCCGGTCGGGCACGGCGATGACCCGCTTGCCGAGAAGGTCACGGACGACGTGTTCGGCCCGCGCGCGGGTGGCGGGGGCGGTGCGGAGGGAGCCGACCAGTTCGACGAGGGGCATCGCGGCGACCGGGGTGAAGAAGTGGGTGCCGATGACGCGTTCGGGGCGGCGGGTCGCGGCGGCCAGGCGGGCGATCGACAGCGAGGAGGTGTTGGTGGCGAGCACCGCGTCCGGGTCGGTGACCACGGCGTCCAGGGTGCGGAACACCTCCGTCTTCAACGCCTCGTCCTCGGGCACCGCCTCGATGACGAACTGCCGGTCGGCGAGGTCGCCCAGCCCGGCGGTGAAGACGGTGCGCGCCAGCGCGTCGTCCCGTTCGGCCCCGGTGAGCCGCGCCTTCGCCACCTGCCGGTCGAGGAGGGCGGTGAGGCGGTCGCGGCCGCGGTCCACGGCTGCCGGTCCGGAGACGGCGACGGTCACGTCCAGTCCGGTCCGGGCGCAGAGTTCGGCGATGCCCGAGCCCATGGTGCCGCTGCCGACGATGCCGACGCGGTGAACCGGTGCGGTCGGCGTACAGGGGTTGTCCGGCATGTCGCTCCTCGTTTCTTCGGTGGGTGTGGAGTGCCCGGACGGGCGGGAAGGTGGCATGGGCCCGGTCAGGCGGCGGCCCCGCCGGACAGCTCCCGCAGGGGGTTGAGGCGCTGCGGTCCGATACGGGCGCGCAGCTCCGGATCGGTGACGCCCAGCCCTTCCTCCGGGGCCATGCAGAGCACGCCGACCTTGCCGACATGTGCGTTGAGCTGCACCGATCGCGCCGCCTCGCCAACATCGGTCAGGGGGTGGACCGCCGACAGGACGGGCGTCAGGAGGCCCAGCCGGAACAGCCGGTTGCACTCCCACTGCTCCTGGAGGTTGGCGGCGTGGCTGCCGAGGATCCGCTTGAGGTTCATCCACAGATAGCGGTTGTCGTAGGAGTGCTGGTAGCCCGTGCTGGAGCCGCAGGTGATCACGGTGCCGCCGCGGCGGACCACGAACACCGAGATGCCGAAGGTGGCACGGCCGACGTAGTCGAAGACGACGTGCGGGTCCTCGCCGACGGCCGCCCGGATGGCCCGGCCCAGGCGTTTGCCGCGTTCGAGGGTCTCCTCCGGTGTCGGGGCCTCGTCGCCGATGCCGATCTCCCGGCGGTCGATGACCACGTCGCAGCCCAGTTTCCGCAACATCCCGGCCTTGCGGTCGGAGCCGACCACGCCGATGGGGATACCGCCGGCGTTCTTCACCATCTGCACGGCGAAGGAGCCGAGCCCGCCGGTCGCGCCCCAGATGAGCACGATGTCGCCCTGCTTGATCCGGGCCCCCTTGTCGCTGACCAGCATGCGGTAGCTGGTCACCGCGGTCAGGTTGATGCTCGCCGCCTCTTCCCACGTCAGATGTGCGGGTTTGTCGAGGAGTTGACTGGCGCGGACGACGGCGTAGTGGGCGAGGCCGCCGAAGTTGGTCTCGAAGCCCCAGGCCCGCTGACCGGCGCCGAGCATGCCGTCGTTGTGGGTGGCGGGCTCCTGGTCGTCCACCTGCACGCAGCTGACGACCACATGGTCGCCGGCGCGCCAACGCCGCACCCCCGCACCGGTTTTGACGACCACTCCGGCGGCGTCGGAGCCGATGACCTGGTACGGCCGGTCGTGGCGGGCGGCGAAGCCCCCTTCCCGGGCGAACTTCTTCAGGAAGTTGAAGGTCGGCAGCGGCTCGAACATCGCCGACCACACGGTGTTGTAGTTGATGGAGCTGGCCATGACGGCGACCACGACCTCGTCCGGCGCGATCTCCGGCATCGGCACCTGGCCCACCCGCAGGGATTTCCGGACGTCCTTGTCCGCCGCGCCGCCGAACATCCCGACATCCTCCGCCCGGAGGTGGGCGGCGAGGTAGGTATCCGGCAGCTCATGACGTTCGATCTCTTCCGGCGTGGCTCCCTCGAGCAGCGCGGCGGACAAGGAATCCATGGATTTCCCTTTCTCCCGTGAAGTGATGCGCATTCCGACGTACCGGCCGCACGGTCCGAAGATCCCAGAAATGCGGCTGTCGAATTCACCGTCGGATGCGGCAGCGGGCCCTGCATTCCTCGCCGGGCGCACACGGCCCGACAGGGGCCCTGTCGAACAGGCACATTAAGCAGGGCCGAGCGGAAGCCTCAAGCCCCTATGCCCCCCTACAGTCCGGCCCGCGCAGAAGAAGGGGCCGACACTTCACACCCGTACATGTGCGCGGGAATTCCCTCGCGTGCGGACCCCAGAATGTCCGTGACAGGGGGCGGCCGCCGGGGCGCGGAAGATCCGGGAGCCGCCGCGGGGCCGGGGCGCTCCGCCTCCGGAAACGACAGCACGCCGCGCCGGGCGAACCCGACGCGGCGTGGTGAACAGGCGAGGCGGCACGAGCGCCGCACGCATCGGCGGAAAGCCGACGCGGTGATGACCGTCGTCTCAGCGGTGGCCGGCCAGCTCCAGCAGGCGGGAGAGGAGACCGGCCTCGCGCAGCCGCTGGAGGGGCAGTTCGCCGAGTATCTCCAGCACCTGCTCGTCGTCCAGCCCGGCGGCCAGGTCGACCGGGGGCTCCTCCTGCGGGCGGGAGACGGCCGCGGGTTCCGCCGCGACCGGTGCCGGGTCCGACGCCGCGACCGGGGCCTCCTGCGGCAGCGGGCCCGCGGGCTCGGCGGGCGCGGCCGGCGGCAGGGGCTGCCGGGCGGCGGGCCGGGCCGCGGGGGCGGTCAGGGCGTCCGCGATGTCCACGGGCCGGAAGCCGGGACGGGTCGCGAGCCGCACACTCATCCGCGCGGCGCGGGCCCGCATCGCCGCGGCGGCGTCCGCCGGGTCCACGGCCGGACCGCTGCCGGGCCGCGGGACGCCGTGGTTGCCCGACCGGGACTCGCAGGCCGGGCCCCCGGCGGCTGCCGGGCGGCGCACCGCCCCGTCGGACAGCACCAGATGGCAGGCGGCGCCGTCACCGTACGCGCCGACACCGGTCAGCACCGGCTCGCTCCCCCGCCGCTGCGACGCCCGGAGGCGGCCCGCCCCCTCCGAGGCACGCAGGTACAGCACCGTCTTCACGAGCGCGGCGGCGGCGCCCTCCGGACGGCCGGCACCGGAACCGGTGCCCGCGGGCAGCGGCTCCCGCACCGGGCGACTCCCCGTACCGGCGGCCACCGCGGTCCGCACCGGGCCCGCGGTGGTGGCCAGTTCGACGAACCGGACCGCGGCGGGGTCGACGCGGGCGTGGACGCAGGCCCGGCGCGCCGCTTCCTCCTCGGCGGCGCGCGGCCCGGCCGTCGCGCCTCCGTCGTGGCTGACCGCGCCGCCGCGGATCAGGCAGTGCACCCGGTCACCGTCGGCGAGTGCCCGGCGCAGCGTCTTGAGGACGAGGAGAGCGCCGTCGGCGCGCACCGTCCCGGCGGCGTCACCGGGCACGGACACCCCGCCGGCCAGAGCTTCGTCGCACTCACCGCCGCGCAGCGCCAGGCAGGCGAGGTGGACGGCGGTCAGCGCCGAGGAGCGGCCGGTGTCCAGCACCAGGCTCGGGCCGCGCAGGCCGAGGGCGGCCGAGAGCCGGCCCGCGAGGGTGCCGCTGCCCGCACCGTCCGCCGGGCGTCCGGCACCCTGCTCACCCGCGCCGATGAAGACGCCCGTACCGCTTCCCGCCAGCCCCTCGGGGAGGATCCCGGCGCTCTCCAGGGCCTCGCGGGCGAGGTCGACGGCGAGCCGCCGGCACGGATCGGGAAGCGCGGTGTCCTCGACGGAGAGCCCGAACGCCTCCGGGCCGAACCAGCGCGCCGCGCCGCCGGCCCCGTCGCGCACCCGCACGTCTCCCGGCGCGTCCGACGGCACCGGGCCGTCCTGGACCAGCCGCCAGAAGGCGTCGGGGCCGTCCGCCCCTGGGAACCGGCAGGACAGTCCGACCACCGCGATGGCGTCGTTCTCTGCCGGCGCGATCCGCCCCGCGCCCGTGTCCGCCTCGGAAGCGATACCCATCTCATGTCCTCTCGCACGCCGCGCGCCGCGGCCGGCCGGATACCCGGCAGCCGCACCGCCGCCACTCCGCTTGTGCCGGCACGCCATGTGTGTCCGTGTACCGGGACGTCTCACGCCCCGGCCCGCCCGACCCGGTGGTCATGACCGCGGCCGGCCCGCTCCGGTCACCTTCCGCGTGGTGCGGAAGCGGCGCCGGACGAAGACGGTTCACCGCCTCCGTCACGTCCGTACGCCCTGTGACACCAAAAGCGTCCCGCCCCCGGTCTCCGGGCAGAATTTCCGCTTCCCGGTCCCGCGGTGCCGGACGGGACGCGGGCCTGCGCCCCGTCCGCCCCGGCCGCCGGCCACCGCGCGGCCCCGGTCGATGCCTCCATTCTCCAACCGGCGTACGCCCCGCGCAGCGCACCCCAACCCCTATCGCCCCCTATTAATCGTCTGTCCACAGGGGGCGTATCCCCCGAAGTGTGCTCCGGGTACGACGCATGCCACCGGGCCTGGACGGGCATGGCGCCGGGCCCCTCGAACAGCTGTCCCCGCCGCCCTGCACGGGGCGACGGGGACAGTGGTCTGGGCCTGCGGGCGCGGGTCAGGCGGTGCACTTCACGGCGACGGCGGACGCGGCGTGGTGCGCGCCCTCGAACCCGGTGCCGAAGTCGATGCCCTGGGTGTGGAGTTTGACGGTGAGGTGACCGCCGCTGATCGGGTAGGTGCCGCCGTCGGCCCAGTCCCCGCGCTTCTTGGTCTGGTCGACCGTGAAGTCGCCGAGCGCCTTGCCCGTCGCGGACGCCGCCCCGAACACGGAGTACCGGGTGGGGTGGCCGCCGACGTGCTTGATGTCGTCGTCCTTCGGCACCTGGACACGGACCTGGCAACTACCGGACTTCACCGCGTCCGTGGCGAAGGTCCACAGCACGTAGTTGCCGTCGTCGCCCTTGTCGCCCGCCATCGGGACGGAGACGAAGGAGCCGTTGCAGCCGTCCTTCGTCCAGCCGCCGCTCTTGTGCGTCGTCCAGCCCGCGTCACCGTCGGCGTAGGTGCCGTGCTCCTTGTACCCGGTGGACTTGTCGGTGCAGCCCGGCCCGGCCATCGCGGTGTAGGTGGCGCCACCCGCCGGGGCCCCGCCCTGCCCGCCGTCACCGGAACCGCCCGACGCCGCCCCGCCGTCGGGCGCCTGCTGCCCCTGCGGCTGCTCGGCACCGGGCACCACCCCGGCGCCGCGCCCCTGCCCGTCGTAGTCGGACGCGGCGGGCGGCGCCGCCTTCTCGTGCCCCCCACCGGACGTCAACTGCGAGATGAGGAACGGCGAGCACAGCAGCAGCACCCCCGCGATACCCGCGGCGGCCACCATCGGCTTCGACAGCCGGCCGCCCGGGGCCACCAGCCCCGTCGAGGTGTCGGAGTCCGCGGAGGCGGCGGTGGCCCCGGAGGACGCAGCGGAAGCTGAAGCGGAGGACGAAGCGGCCGCCGCCGGCGCGCCCTTGGCGGCCGCCGCCTTCCCGGTGTCCGCCGCCGCGGCCGCCTTCCCCTCCGCGGCACCGCGCGGTGTGGTGTCCGGGGTGCCACGCAGGGCGGAGGCGATGTCCCCGGAGTCGAGGTGCTCGGTCGCACCGACCACCCCGGACGACGGCGCGGCGGACGCCTGTGCCGCAGCCGCTTCGACGGCGGTGGCTTCGCCGTCCACCGACGGCACATCGGCCGAACTCCGCCGTGCGCCGCCCCCCTTACGGGACTCTTCCGGCTCCATGGGCGCCATCATCTCCTCTTCTGCTGGTGCTGTGGGTGGGTGTGGGACGGTACGGCCGGGCGGCCGCCCGCTGCGGGGCGCGGCCCGGGAAGGGGTGTGCGGCTCCCCGGGAAGGGAACCGTTCACCGGGCGGGCGGGTCACGAAGCGCCGCTGTCCGGCCGCGTGGTCCGCGGTGCCGGGACGCCCGCCCCTCCGCGCCGCATACCGAGGGGAGCGCCGCACTGGGGCGCCGACAACGTCCGACTTGCGGAGGATCATATCCGGACCCGCCCGGCGAACGGTACGGATCCCGCCCGCACGGGGACACCGCCCCCACCGCGAACGTCCCCGCCGCTCGCGGCCGGTGGCTGGGCGGCGCATGGAGCGGGCCGGCCGCCCCGTACGGCTCACGATGAGTGTCACGCCTCCTCTCCGTGCTCACGCCGCTCGGGGGCGTCGAGGTCCATGCCGGCGGATGCCTGCGATCCGCCGCTCAACACCCCGTAGATCCCGGCGCTGCCCTGGGGGCGGTCGCCGTGGCCGCCGGTCGGCCGATGGGGGCCGGCCCCGGACATGGGGATGTCACCGTCGGCGTCCGCGGGCGTCGGTGCGGGGGAGACGGGGGTGTCCTTCACCGTGAACCAGAAGTCGTCGATGTCTCCGTAGTCATCCACGTGAACATGGATCCAGTGGTCGGCGTAGCCCCACACCGAGCCCGTGAAGAGCGTCGAAGCCAGGCTCCGTTCCTTGCCCAGAGCCATGGTGCGGAAGGCCTGGAGACGGGCTTCGTCGAGGGAGAGGCCGTCGGGCAGGTTCACAGTGGTGGGCCCCTGGCTCGGGCCGCCCTCGTGGGGAGCCTCCTTCGCCCAGGCGGACTCGGTGAACGCCTTCCGGCACTGGGCGAGCAGATCCCGCACGGTGTCCTCGCGGGTGAGGTGGGGCGCCAGGTCACGGGGCCGGTAGGCGGCCAGCACGGGATTCGTCTCCGCGGTGCCGATGCCCTCCGCACGTTGGTGGCTCACCGCGTCGGAGGCCAGCTCCAGGTCCGATCCGGGCTCCCACTCATCCGGCTCATCGGGGTCCGGCATCACCAACTCCTCGCGAGCGGCGTCCAGGACGGCTTCGATGGCGTCGTCCGTCGGTCCGAATCCCAGCAGTTCCTCGGCCACTTCGGCCGCGTCCGGGTGCGTGGAGAAAACCCGGAATACCGCCATCTGCTCGGGCGTCAGCCCCTCGGCGCGGGGGGACTTCAGGATTTCGAAACGGGCAGGCATCGCCCCGTCGAGCCGTCGCAGCGCGTTGTAGTTCGCGTCGATCTCCTTCTGGATCTTCCGCAGCCGCTCGTCGACTTCACGCTGCTCATCAGGGCTCATCCCCTCCGGCACCGCCAGTTCGACACCCATGCGCAGGGCGAAATTCTCGTCCTTCAGCACGACGTAGGAAATGCTGAATTCCCTTTCCTCGTCGTACTCACCGACCGGCAGCCGGCAGATCTGCGGCCGGGACCGGGCGACGGGTTCCTCCGGGCCGTCCCAGCACAGCCGCGGCTGGAACGGGTTGGGCTGCAACCAGAGGTAATTGCCGCCGACCACGCAGAGCTGGACACCTACGCCACGGCTCACATCCACGACCACATAGCCCGCCTCATCCGAATTGTTCAGGTCGGAGAGCAAGGCGAAATGACCGTGCTGGATGCCCTGGGCGTGTACCTCCTGGGCGACCTCCCATACATCGTCCACGTTCCAGCCCGGCGGGAAGAGAACGTGCTCGCCGTCGACCCCGTCGACGGCGTTCTTCCACGAATCCGCTCCGGCCGCGTTGAACGCCTCCCTGTCGTTGAGGCGGATCTTCGCGTCGAGGAACCGCACCCGGGTGGAGACGGTGCCGTTCTCGTGGACGTTCCGTGGCTGCGGGGTCATGTACCACGTCCCGTTGAGGCACTGCCTGCGGCCGTCACCGACGAGGTGGTGGCCGCCCACGCGCGCGGCACGGTTGCCGGTGAGGACGAACAGCTCCGCGGTGCGGGTGACGTGCGGTCCGCCCTCGTGGTGGGGGCGGGGCAGTTCGGCGCGGAAGAGCGGTGCCTGGAGGGGCTTGCCCGTCGAGGGGTCGGTCTGATCCTCGTGCGGGACGAAGTCGAGGACGGTGTTGGTGGCGGGATCGATGAGGACCCTCACGCGTACGCCCTGATAGGCCCCGTCGATCTCGACCGGGCCGGTGACCTCGTCCAGGGTGCCGTCCCGCCTCGACCGGGCGAGCGACCTGAGACAGACCTGACGGACCGTCTGGATGATCTCGTCCACCGTCATGGTGTCGGGCCACATCGTCACCGGCTGGTCGGGCCCGACCGGAGGCCCGGCGAGATCACCGGCCGTGCCGCTGTGGCGGATGCCGTCCCTCCCGGGCGTCGGCCGGCCGGGGAACCTCGCCAGGTACGTCTGGTTGGGCCGCATCGAGCCGGGGACGGGCACCGGACGTTCACGGAGCAGGGAGCGGTCGCGCGGCGCAGTCCGGGCCGGCCGGTTGGTGCCGCCCCACAGCGCCTCGTGCAGCACCTCCGGAGGGATGGAGATCGTGTCGGGGCTGGCCGGCAGCGGCTTGGGCCCCTCTCCGGCCGCGGCCCGCACCTCCTCCGGCGAGAAGAGGGCACCCTTCGGCCTCCCGGAGGCCGTCGGGCCCGCACCGGCCATCGGGGTGTCCTCGGCCGGTCCGGTGTGCTCCTGCTGGTCCGCGGGCCATGCCCGCTCGATCGACGCCAAGATGATCGCCAGGTCGTAGGGCGCCCACCGCAGGTTCGGCATCGGGGAGACGTTCCTGGCCATCATGCCCATGGTCGGAACCCGGCCGCGCCTGTCGACGAGGTGGCCCGCCATGAGGGAGCCGTCGTCGTCGACGAGACGGGGCGGTCCTTCCCGGTACCGGTCCGGGGCACCGACGTTGTGGCCGAGTTCATGCCCGATGATCACCACCGGGGTGTCCACGAACCACGTCTTGGAGTTCTCACGGCCGCTTCCCGGACGCAGATCCACGCGGTGGTGGGCCAGCGCCTCGTCGGTGACGAACTCCACGACGATCTGGACGAGGTCGCCGTTGGGGAAGCGGTGCCCGACGTTGTGGTACTGCTTCAGAGCCGCGTCGGTCTCGGCCTGCTTCCTGGCCACCTGCTCCGGTGTGACGCCCGCCGCGGGCACGAGGTGGATCCGGACGATCAGGCGCATGAGCCAGGAGTGGTCACCCAATTCGTAACGCCGTACCTCGAAGCGCTGGCCCAGCACGGGGCCGAGCGGGAACAGCCGCATGAAGAACTCCCTCGACGGGGGGTACACGTCGAAGCGCTGGTGTTCCTTCAGGAGCGGCACCGCCCGGTACCGGAGGCCGCGGTGGAAGACCGGCAGGCCCCCTGGGGGTGTGACGGTACGGTCGAGCTCCGGCGCCCGTTCGACGGAGACGATCACCGCTCGGGGGCCGGGGCGGAACATCGCCGGTGCCGGGCCCCGGCCGTGGAACACCTTGGTCGTGTCCACGGCCTCGAAGCCCTCGAAGACGATTTCCACGTTCTCGGGCGGGCCCTGCGGCGGACCGGCCGGGCCCGGCTCGGCCGCTGTCAGCGGCTCGGCGGTCCAGAAGCTCATGTCGATGTCCTCGCCGACGTGGAACGGCAACGCCACCGCGGACATCGTCTTCCGGAAAGGCCCGGTGTGCGGGTGGGGCTCCAGCGTCCGCAAGCCGGCCGCGGCGACGGCGGCGAGCGCCACGGCGTCCAGCTGACGGGCGGCGAGCTGCTTCCAGAAATCGGACACGACGGAGCCGTCGGCGAACTGGGCGAGGGCGAGCAGGGCGACCGAGCCGGTGGCGGCCGACAGGAGGTCGTGGTCCCCCCGCCTCATGAGCTCATCCCTGATCCGGTCCGCCTGCTGACGCTGGGACTCGGACAGCCGCCGGTAGATCCGGTTGTAGTCGTACGTTTCGAGCGGGTGATGCCCGATGTCGGTGATGTGGGCCAGCGGGTCGTCGGCGAGCGCCCAGCGGTCGTACCACCGTTGCTCTTCGACCTGCTCCGCCATAACGGCCCGGTACTTCTCACACACCTCCTCGGCCGTCGCGAACCAACTCGCCAGCATTTCGTACCGGTCCTGGTGGGAGGGCTCGTAGCGGTATCCCCGCGGCGAGCCGTCCGTGCGGACCGGCTGCCAGACACCGTCGGCGGCGGTGTGCCATTCGAAGGCGAACTGCCGGCCGTCCTCGTGCGGAAGGGAGGCGTCCGCCTGGAAGAACTGGTGGAGTTCGTGGAAGAGGTCCTGCAGACGGGCTGCCAGGGAGACCGGGATCTCCGCGGGGAGGTGGACGTCCCACCCGGCGAGCGGTGCGGCGACCGCGACGACGTGCCGGAAGACCTGCTCGGGGCCGGTGTCCCCCCGGAAGAACGCGGCGAACACCTCGATGCCCGCGGTTGCCTGGATGGCCGCCCGAGCGATCTGCCCGTTGCCGAAGAGGTCGCTCAGCTGAGGGATGAGGCTGCCGGCCGACAGCAGCGGAAGGCCGCCGTCGCGGGTGGAGAACACGGTGCCCCCCAGCAGCGCCGCGGTGAGCAGGGCCTCTACAGGCAGGTCGCGTGCCGCGTTCTCGTGGGCCGGTCCGACGAGGCCCAGGAGCCGGCCGGCGCGCATCGTGGCGCGCGGTACGTCGAACCGCAGCAGCGGGTGTGGCCCGGCGCCGGGGACGGTCCGGGCGAGATGCTGCTCGGCGAGGTGCCCGAGGTGGACGAGCATCTCCTCGGCGGTGGCACCGGAGCCGTACAGCTCCGCGAGCGGCGCGGGCGTGGGTGCCTCGGCCGTCCACGGCTTGACCTGTTCCGTCATGAAGCGGGCAACGGCTTCGTCGTGGGACGAACCACGGCCCTGGGCCTCGATCTGCGCCGAGTGCCTCCGGAGGAACGCGTCCAGGTCCTGCTTGCGCTGCCAGTAGGTCGCGGCCTTCCCGTGGGGGAGCCGCAGCGGCGTCCGGGTGGACTCCGGCTCCTGCGACTGCCGCCAGGTCGTCATGTGGGTACGGAGCCGGCGCAGCGCCTCCCGGGAACGGGTGAGGTCACCGCTCGCCAACTCGTCCTGAGTCGGCCGCGGGTCCAACTCCGGCCGCAGCGGAAAGGGCTCCGCCGGCCCGTGGAACATCGCCGGCCCGCCGGTGGGCTCCGCGAGCACCGACGCGTCGAGGAGCGGCGCTCCCCCGCCGCCCGGGTCGAACGCCGCCATCGGGTGCTGCGTCCGGGTGGGCGGCGATCCGCCGTCGTCACCGCCCCTCCCGGGCCCGTGACCCCCGCCGCCCTCCGGCGCACCGGGGTTCTGGAGGCCGCCCTCCAAACCGGCGGGCGAGGGCAGGTCCGGCAGCTCGTAGTCCAGGACGGTGCCGCGTACGGCATCGACGGTCACCAGCATCCGGGACGGCACGTCCGGTGGGCCGGCCTCGACGACATATGTGCCGGCATGGCGCGTTTCCCACGGGCGGGGCGCGTGCCGGGCGGTCAGATAGGCCGCGAGCCGCAGCCGGTCGGCGTTCCAGCCTTCCGGCAGCGCCCCGGGGTCGTACGACCGCGCCCACGCCGTGTCCGAGAACCGGTCACGGAGCTGGGCCGCCAGCGCCGCGGCGCCGGCGTGACCGCCCGACGTGCCTGCGGGCCCGGTGAACGCGAGGAACTCACCATCGTCGGCGAGCGCGCCGATGCGGGTCTTCGCCCAGCCCTGGAGCGCCGTGTCCCGGTGGCCCGTCGGAAGCGCCCGCCACTCCTCCTGACGCGTCGGAGCCGGGGTGTACCGCCGCAGCCGCGTGATGTTCTCGTCGATCTCCACGGCTGTCGGCTCCATGCGGAACAGGTGGTATGCCACGCCCGCGAGGCTCTGGTCGTCGTCCTCCCGGAAGAAGGCATCGAGGTGAGGGTCGGTCACCCCGCCCGGCGGCGCCGCCTCCACGGTGAACGTCACCGGGATCCCGGCGCCCGTCACCGTGTTGTGGACGTCGTCGAGATGCTTCTGCAACCGCGTCACGGCTGCCATGTACCGCTTCTCTTCGATCCCGCTGCCCTGCGCGGGGCGAGGCACCGTTGCGGTCAGCTCCACGCCGAGTGTGCCGTCCTGCGACAGCACGTACCGGGCCTTGCCGGGCGTCTCGTCGTACACGCCGAACGCCACCTCGGTCCACTCGCCGACCAGGGCGTTGGGCGCGCTCCGGCGCGGCGGCGGGGTCTCGGCGGGACCCGAGGGCCGGGCCCAGACGCACTCCCCGTCGCGGACGAATATGTCGATCTGTACCTCCCTGCCCTTGACCTCGGCCTTGCCGCGCACCAGGTAGCCGCCGTCGTGCAGCATGATGTCGCCGGTGGCCAGCCCGTTCGCGTGCCCCTGTGTCAGGGCCGCGGCCAGCTCCTCGTCCGTCCACTCCAGCGGGAAGAACGTGTACCACGTGCCCTTGCCCGTGGCCGTACCGGACGGCGACAGCGTGCGTACGCGCACCATCAGCGGACCGCTCTCCTCCCAGGGCCGGTTCTCGACCCCTCCTTCCGGTGTGGGCGTCACCTTCACGCGCGGCCGGTACTCGAAGCCGCCGGCACTGCGGACTTCGAGGTCCCGCAGACGACGCGCGGGAAGGACGGAGTCCTTGCCGTGGTGGAGGAGTTGCAGGAAGGCCTCCGTCACCTTCGGAGCCGGGCTCCCGTGGTCCACGCCGGCTTCGGAGCCCGTCCCGTGCGGCGAGGAGCCGCCACTGTCCTCCCCTGCCCGGTCCGAGGAGACCGCCGACAGCTCCGGGGAAAGGATGCTCATCTGCCCGCTCAGCACGTCGGTGATGACATCGGCCCAGTCGCCCCCGGGGACATCGGCGGCGGGATCATCGGTGCCGGACTCGCCGGCGTCGTACCGAGCGTCGGTCTCCGTGGTCCGGTCGGTGCCGGCGACAGGGCCGTACGGGAACGGTACGGAAACCTGCGTGCCGAGGTCCTGGACCGGGCCGCCCGTCGGCAGGGAGCCGAAGGCGTCCTCGCCCGGCTGCCGCGTCCCGAGTCCGTCCAGCCATGAGAAGTCCGTCATCTCCTCGCTGTGCCCGCCCCCGGTGAAGAGAGGATCGGCCAGCACATCGGTGCCCGTCAGCAGGCCGGAACCGTTGATGTCCTCCCACTCCGGGACGGGCTCCGCGAAGGGGCGGCCCCCGGGCCGGTCTCCCGGCACGGCGGCATACAGGTCCCGGAGGATGGAAAGGGTCAGCTGGCGGCCGAGGGGGTCCTCCGTGTCCGCGTGCTGGTGCGTCAGCTGTTCCGCCACGTAGCCACGTACCGCGTCCGGGGACGGGTCGGCCAGGTCCTCGTCCCGTGCGCCGAGGAAGTCCAGCCAGGCCCCGATGACCGCCACGTACCCGAGCCCCTCGGCGGTGGACCGGGCCGTCGCCAGGAACCCGCTCACCCAGGCCCTCTCCTCATCACTGGAGAGCTTCTCCAGCAACGTGCCGCCGGCCTCCGCGGCCAGGTGGGACGATGCCTCCGGCCACTGCGGCACCTCCTCGGCCGGGAGCGTCCCCGCGGAATCCGCGTCGATCTCCATCGGCGTGGGCTGATCACCGCCGACGCGCGCAGCAGTGTCCGGGTCCGAGTCGAAACCGCCCGGCAGCGGCTTCTGCATGCCGGGATCCGTGCTGGTCAGGTCGGTCCGTACGCCGCCGCTCATGGCTTCGGTCAGACTGGCGGGGAGGTCCTGCCCGTCGCCGGTGCCGCGATTGCGCTGGACCTTGAAGGGGTTGGTCCGGAGCCCGTTCCTGCCCACCAACGCGTCGTAGAACTTCCCGAGGCCCGTCAGGTACCGGCTCTCCTCGCGGTAGGCCAGGGCCCGCCCCCGGTCCGGGTTCGTCAGGGCGCCCCGGTCGAGATGCTGCCACCACTTCCGCAGGGCGGTCACGGCCCGTGTCCGCCTGTTCTTGTTCGAGATCGCGGCCAAGGCGACAGCAGCGGCCTTCGCCTCGTCACACCCCTTCCCGAGGACGTACTCCAGATCGTGCAGGAGGACACGCAACGACCTGGACAGCCGGAACGTCGCCGGATCGTCGAACACGGACGGCCCGTGCGCTGCGGCGGAGGGGACCGGCTGCGGCACCGGGGGCAGAGTGTCCAGCAGCTCCGGGTGTTTGAGCAGGTGAACGTAGAAATCGGTGGCCTGGGAGCGCGTGACCTCGTAGATGCTCCGCTGGGCAGGCGTCAGCCCGTCCCCGGAAGCACCGCTGAGAAATTCGAAGAATTCCGGGTCGAGTGTCGGTCGGTCGACCGTGGCGAGCGGATGCGGAGCGCCGGAAACGCCGCTCCGCGACTTCAGGTACCTGTACCAGGACCACAGCGCGTTCGCCCTGACCGTCTTCTCGCCGCTCGCGATCCGGCCCGTCAGCGTCTCTTCCGCCGCGTCGAGCCAGTGTGCCAGCGCACGGGCGAGCACCCGGTCGCGCTCGTCCTGCGCACCGCTTTTCTCCAGGTGGGCGATCAACTGTTCCGATGTGAGGACCGGTATGGCCGAGGCGGCGCCGACCGGGTGCGGTGCCGTGTCCTGTGCCGGCTCCGCGTCCCCGGTCCCGTGGGGCGCTGCCGTCCGGTGGGCCGACGAGGAGCCGCCGGGCACCGACATGGGGTCGTTGAAGGGCCGCCCGTGGGGCCATGCCCTTTCCTCCGGCGCGTGCGCGTACAGCTGCTGGAGAACGGTGAGGGTCAGCTGCGGGGTGAGGAAGCCGTCCGCACCCGCGTCCTGGCTCGACAGCAGACCTTCTGTGAAGTCATCCACCGCGTCCGGGGACGGGCCGGCCAGGTCCTCGTCCCGTGCGCCGAGGAAGTCCAGCCAGGCCCCGACGGCCGCCACGTACCCGAGCCCCTCGGCGGTGGACCGGGCCGTCGCCAGGAACCCGCTCACCCAGGCCCTCTCCTCGAAGCTGGACAATTCCTCCAGCAGCTGGTCGCGGACCTCCTCGGCCAGGTCGGGTGCCGCCTCCGGCCGCTGCGCGCCGGGATGCAGGTGGGTCGTGGGGTTCTCCGGAGCCACCACCACGCGTCCGGCGCCGTGGGCCGGGCCGCTCCTCCTCCGGAAGGGATTGGGACCACTGAGCCCACTGCGCTCCAGGAGGTCGTAGAACCTCCGAGGACCCATCAGGGCTTTGTCCAGCCGGTTCGTCGCCCTGTTCCTGCGCTCCGCACCGCTGCCCTCGCCCGTGGGCGTGACCCGCCTGCGGAGCTGCTCGCGGTATTTCTGGACATCCTCGGACCGCGGGTTCATCAGCGAGGCCAGAAGGGATTCCCGGCCGGCCCCCATCGCCGGGCCCATCAGCCGGCCCCCGTGGAGGAATTCGCACCACGCCCGCAGCGTGGACGCGGCACGCGCCCGTTCGCGGTTTTCGGGGATCTCCCTCAACACCCGGGCGACGAGATGTGCTTCGTCGCATCCCTTCCCGAGGGCGCCTTCCAGTTCGGCGAGGAGAAGGCGCGGTGCCCTGCCCAGGCGGAAGGTCTCCGGATGCGCGAAGACGAAGCCACCACGTGCCCCGGTCCGCGGTCTCCGCACCGGTCCGCCGCCGGATGTCCTCTCGTCGAGCACGGGTTCCGTGAAGGGGCGAGCACGCTCCCATTCCCCCGGCGCGACCGCGTAGAGGTCACGGAGAACGGACAGGGCCGGGAAGGCGGAGAATCCGCCCGCCGGCTCCGGACCCGACAGCATCCGCAACATGACCGCGTACTCCGCCGCCTCGGACGGATGGAGCAGGCTCTGTCCCCATGAGGTCGTGAGCTCTTCGTGCCAGGCGGTGATGATGGCGGCGTAATTGCCGGCCATGCCGGCGGAGCCGGCGTTTTCCAGGAAACCGCCCACCCAGGCGCGTTCCACGTCGTCGGCCAGGTTCTCCAGCAGATCACCGATCAGCCGCGCCTCGTCATGCGAGGACGGCAGCGGAGTGCCGGGGACCGGGCCGTGGCCCACCGCGCCACCCCCCGACGAGGACCCCGACGGGCCCGCCTCCCCGGAGAACTCCGCCGGCTGCCGGTACACGGCCGTCTCATCGCGCGTCGGACGGCGTTCCGCACGGATTTCCCGGTTCTCTCCGGAGGTTCCCGATCCGGATGCCTGGAACGGGGCGTGCACAGCGGGCTGCCGGCGTCGCCCCGGGGGCATGGCGCCGCCCAGCACACGGCTCGCACGCTCCGCGTCCGAACCGATCCAGGTCGCGTCCTGCCGACGCTGCCATTCCTCGTCCGTCTCACCGCCCCGACGAACAGCGCGCTCCTCCCGCTCCTCGCGGGAGAGGCGCGCCAGCGCGGCGGTGCGTTCCCGCTGCGACAGTTCGTCGGCGAGGATCCGCGCCGCTTCCCGGCCGCGCCTGAGCAGGCGGTCCGACACCTGGTCCCGTGCGCTCTGCAGGGCCACGCGCCGGATCTGCGCCTCGTCGGAGAAGCCGATCGGCGCCGGCCACCTCAGGAGGGGGTCGGCCAGCGGCAGAAGCCCGCTGGGGGACCGCAGCCAACCCTCGATGTTGTCCAGCAGCTGCTGCGGGGTCCATCCGTACTGTTCCACGATGTCGGGGAGCCCCTTGGGTACCTCGCCCAGCGTGTCCGTCAGCGCGAGCAGTGCCCTGCGGACCGCCTTGCTGAGACCCTCCACTCCGGGGTCGACGGAACCCGGGGTCTCGCGCAGGGTTTCGCGCAGGCCGTCGACAAGGGTACGCATCGCCTCTCGGCCCGCGTCGTTCAGGAAGTGGGTACGCCACTCCGCGATCACGTCGGCGATGTCTTCCCCGGACCGGGTGCGCAGGCGCTCCCAGCGCCTGCGCCGGTGCGCCGGCCCGCCGGTCTCGTATCCGTGGGTGTCCAGGTCTCGGTCGAGTCCCAGCCGTCTGCCGACGAAGTCGCCCAGCTCCGGCAGGGCGAGGACTTCGAGGTGGTGGGCGTCGATCAGGGTGAGGAGCGACTCCAGTGTCTCCGGGTGTTCGTCCCGCAGGGGGCGGGAGCCGGTACCGCCGAGTTCGTTCCGGAAGAGGTCGCAGACTTGCTGCGACCAGTCGTGGTCGGAACCACCGGCGTCCATGCGGGCGGTGAGGCTCCGGCGCAATCCCCGAAGCAGGTGGAGCCGGTCGGGGCCCAGGCCGAGGGCGTGCGCGATGGCGGGGAGGGCGAGGCAGTCCCCTTCGAGCAGGTCCATGACCTCGGAGAGGGCGCTCACCTCCGCCCGCGGTACCCGCCCGTGCCGCAGGACGAACTCGACGAGCGGCTCGGTGAGGACGTCCATGCCGATCTCCTCGGCGTAGACCGAGACCTCCTCGTAGGAGGATCCCGCCTCTTCCAGGTCGCGGCGCAGATCGGCGATCTCGGCTTCTTCGCGCAGCACCGCGCGGCGTGACAGCTCTTCCTGAGCCCACCGTCCGAGCGCCTGCAGGGCGCCCTCACCCCCCGGAGGGACCAGGTCGTCCTGCTGCAACGGGAAGTGCCCCGATGCTTCCATGTCGGTTCCGGTGCCGTGGATGAACTGCACCACGGCGTCGAAACTCTGCCCGCGCCACAGTGTCGAGAAGCCGGCAGGTGAGGCGAGGCCGCTGTCGCGGACCTCGGCGGAGCGCCGCATCAGCTCCGCGACGTGTGACGGGGCGAGCCACTCGCCGGTCCACACCCGTTCGGACAGATTCCCCGGCCCGACGAACGCGGGGTCCGCCAGAGCCCGGTACAGCCATGCGCGGTCCTGCGGCGTCTGCGCGCCGAGCAGTCCGGCCGTCTCCCACAGAACCTGCTGCACCGAGGTCACATCGCTCAGGGCGAACCGCTGGGCGAAGTGCGCGACGCCCGCCTCCTCCGCCCCCGGGCCCTCCAGCAGCGGCGGCTGGAGGGACCAGTGGCGGTCGGCCGGCGAGAGCGAGGAGGCGTCGGGCAGCCGCCTCAGCCCGGCGGCGACGTCGGCGTCCCGCAGGTCGCGCAGCAGCCTCAGGCCGGCGGCGACACGGGCGATCCGCCAGGCACGCGGCGTGGCCGACCGTTCGTTGAGCGGGGCGAAGAGCTGCCGCAGCGTCTCCTGGTTGGCCAGTTGCGGTAGCTCGTCCGGTCGGACGGGGAACTTCTTCAGAACCCGGTAGAGATCCTTGACGTCCCTCAGGCCCAGCAGTCGGGCCCCCTCGGCGAACTGGTCGTACGTGGGCACCTCCCCCAGGGCCCGGACCAGCTTGACGAGACTCTCCACGCGGTGCACACCCAAGCGGTCGTGCACATCGATGAGCGTGATCATTTGATTCGGGGTCAGGTCGCCGCCCCGCCTGCCGGCGTAGGCGCTCCAGACCTCCCTGATCCGCTCCGTGCTCACATAGCCAGGGGGGTTGCCACGGTCGTGCCCAAAGTCGCGCTGGTGCCGGGTCCGGGCGACGGCGGCCTCGTAGGAGGGCACCTCGGTCTCCGCGTAGGAGGGCAGGTCGAAGGCTGTCGGAAGCTGCGTCGCGTCGTCCACGACCGCTTCAATGGCCTCCTCCGCATACCGCCGGGCCGCGTCAGCGGCCCACGTGACCACCATATGGCGCACCTGCTCGGGCGTCATGTCCGGACCGGCGCTCTCCACGAGGTGGCGACGGAGCGCGCGAAGAGCCGTCCGGTCGCCGCGGAGCTGCGGGTGGAGGGAGAGCACCGCGCAGATCTCGTGGTAGTGCTCGGCGTCCTCGGAGTGCAGCAGATCGCGCAGGGAGGTGCCCAGATCGCCCAGGAGACGGTTCGCCTGGCGGTAGCGGACCGCACCCAACGGCGGGAAGGTCTCTTCGTCCGTCAGGGAGGAGGAGCCGAGCGGCCGGTTGACGTCCAGGAGGGCGAAGCTCTCCGAGAGCCGGGACAGCGCCACCCAGTCGACGGGCCGGTCCAGGCCGAGGTTGGTCATGTTCCGCCGTATGCCGTCCCACCACGGGCCGGTGGTCCCCATGGCGTTCGCCGCGCGGCCCGACGCCGCACGTGCCTGGTGCAGTTGCTCCACCTGCGGGCGGAAGAGGTGGACCAGCTCCTGCAGATCCACCCCGAGATCGCGTGCTGTCCGCACAGCGGTCTCGCGCAGGCTCTGTTCGGGGAGGAGGAACTCGGCCAGGGCCGGGTGCGTGGCGACGGTGGCCTCGCGCAGGGCCTGAGCGGCGGCGGCGCCGAGTTGGGCGAGCCAGTCCCCAACCGCCGCCTTCCCCGCTTCGGCGCCCTGCTCCCGCAGCTGCGCCGGGGTCTGCCGGAGGGTGTCCCGCAGGTGGGCGCGGAACGCCGCCAGGTCCGCCGAGGTGCGCCCCGCGCCCCGGCCGGCGAACCAGCTGAGGTCTTCGGGTTCGAGATCCAGCGCCCGCAGCCGGCTGCGGACCCGGTGCGCGCCCAACCGGGCGCGCTCGTCCGGCGTCGCTTCGCCCAGCCAGGTCAGGTCGTCGGTGACCACGGCGAGATGGTCCAGTGGGATGCCGTCGAGCTCCGCGGTGATCCCGATGAGGTCCGCGTACTCCGCTCCCGTGCCGAGGAGCTCCGACACCACGTCGAGAAGCACCGTCAGCTCGGTCTCGGGCAGGTCTGTGTGGTCGAGGGCGCAGCGCACCAGCGACGCGGTCCGCGCCTCGTCCCCCTCGCCGTCCTTGAGCACCCGTTCCAGCACCAGGTCGGCACGGAACGAGGCGGGCAGGTCCACGCGCCGGCCCACGCCACGGCTCCAGCCGGCCAGAAGATGACGGAACCGGCCGCGCTCGGACGGCAACGCGCCCTCGGGCCGCCCGACGGCGCGCAGCGACTCGACGAAACGGGCGAACGGCCCGGACTCCACCCTGCCCGCCAGGTCGAGGATCTGGGCCAGTCCCCGCAGGGAGGTGACGCCGTGGTCCTGGAAATGCCCGAAGAGGACACCGATGGGATCCTCGGGGGACGACTCCAGGAGAGCGCTCAGGTCCAGAAGCGGCATGACCTGGGCGATCAGCTCCTCCTCCACGTCCCGCGCCGCCGTGTGGGGCTCCTGGTCCTGCCCGCCGGTGGCGGCGCCGTGCACCGACGCCCTGTCCTCGTCACCGCTCAGGGACAGTTGGCCGTCGGCCACGCTCACGTCGTCGAGGTCGGTGAGCACCACGGCCTCGTCCTCATCGGCGCGGGTGCCGTCCCCGGACACGCTCAGCTCGTCGGGCTCCGTGCCGTCACCTTGAGACGCCTCGCCGTCCTGGAGTGCGGCGGACGCCTCCTGCTCCTCCTGCAACTGCCGGAGGTACCGGGCCGCCAACTGCCCGGCTGCGGCCCTGCCCTCGGTCAGCAGGGCCCGCACGAGGGCGTTCCGCACCTCTTCGTTCCCCATGATCTGTCGCGCTTCATCGGCCGGGGCCGCGTCCGACGACCCGCGCGAGGGGAAAAGGTACGGCGCCATGACGCCCATCACGAGGACATGCCGGTACTCCGCGCTCTCCTCGCCGGTGAGCTTCTCCCACAGCTGGTCCGGGGTCGTCCCCAGCACCTCCGCCGCTTCCCCGAGGGCGTACGGCACTCCCTGGATCTGCTCGGCCAGCCGCAGAGCCTGCTCCAGAGCCGGCTCCTGCGTCTCCCCGGGCGTCCCCTCGGGACGCAGGACGCGCGCCACCTCGGTGATTCCCGCGGCGTCGAACCAGGGCTGGCGGATCCGGTCGCGGTAGCGCTCCAGGTCCATGCCGTGCTGCCACGCCCGCCAGTAGCGGCCGACCTCGGCAGGCAGTTCTTCCGGGACGGCCTTCCATACAGCCATCCGCAGGCCGACCGGGGCGTGCGCGTAGCCGAACGCCGCCCCGCGCGCGGGGAGCACCTCTTCCAGCGCCTCCAGCCTGTTCGCCAGGAAGGATCCCAGCTCCGGGAGTTCGGTCAGCGAGGCACCGGTGGCGGACAGGCACTTCAGCAGCCGGTGGATGTAACGCAGCTGCTCGTCCCGCTCTTCCTCCAGGGCCAGCTGCTCCGACTCGTCCGCCGGCCGGCCCAGGGAAGCCTCCTCCAGACGCTCCCGGTCCAGGCCATGGGGCACCAGCAGTTCCAGGAAGGTGTCGTCCAGCCAGTCCCGGACGTCACCACCGTTCCGCAGCACGTCCAGGAGCGGTGCGATGAGCGGTGTCACCAGAGAAGGCTGGTCCTCGAAGCCGTACTCGTAGCTGAACCGCACCAGGAGGGGGGCGAGCGACGCCGGTACGGATTCCTGGCGCGCCATGGCCAGCACCTCCGCCACCGGGAAGTGACCGGTCGCCAGCCGGATGCGCAGCATCTCCCGTACGTCTTCGAGTCCGATGCGGTACCCGGCCGACCGGGCGGGGTCAGGGCCGTCGAGGCCGGCGAGGGCGTCGAGGTGATCGACCAGCCAGGGGACGGGGCTGCTGCCGAACGCTCCCAGCTCCCGCTGTTCCTCCTCCGACAAGGCGTACTGCTCGCATTGCGCCTCCGTGAAGTCCAGCCAGACACGGATGCCCGATTCCGCCCTGTGCAGGGCGAGCTGGTCGGTGTCCGTCCGCGTGCCGAGGGGCGACATGAGCAGGTCGTGGGTGCCCGACACGACCTGGAGGGGCGCTTCGGGCCCTCCCGTGGTGTCCGGCGAGGGGAAGCGGAAGCGCAGGTTTTCGCCGGGGTGCGCCGCCTCGTACCGCGTCGCCAGGTCGTGCAGGAACGCCACGGCGTCGTCGACGTCCATCCGGGACAGTGTCGCGAAGGTGTGGCCACCGACGAGACTGCCGGGCTCGTGCGGATGCTCGTTCGCGTGCCGTTGGTCGTTCCAGTGCAACAGCGTCAGCACGGAGCCCGGCAGGATCCGTCCGTTCTCGCGGGAGGCGGGGGCGAGGTATGCGGCGGCGCGCAGCGAACCCGCCGCGACGGCCAGCCGGAAGAAGACGACATGGTCACGGAAGCGCCCCGCTCCGACGAGGCACAGCGCGTCCTCGACCAGCCCGGCTTGGGCGTAGGGCGCGATGTTGCCGGGCTGGGCGGGGTTCGAGAGCCCGAA
This sequence comes from Streptomyces sp. NPDC027185, assembly GCF_055567035.1. Classification (NCBI taxonomy): domain Bacteria; kingdom Bacillati; phylum Actinomycetota; class Actinomycetes; order Kitasatosporales; family Streptomycetaceae; genus Streptomyces; species Streptomyces sp. NPDC027185. The sequence goes on from NZ_JBVHRF010000007.1 coordinate 119,242, forward strand.
ATGGAAGGCGAGGTTCAGGTACTGCCGGTCGTAGGCGTAACCCGCGACCCATTCCAGCCGCTCCAGGACGCTTTGCGGACCGACCCCCACCGGGTGGAGGGTCGCGAGCGTTGCGCCGTTGCGCCCGAATTCCGACAGCAGGTCGTCGAACCGGCCGAGCGCGGTGGTGAATTCGTCCCCCTGCATCGTCGCCACACCGTTGCGTGGCCAAGCACCGTCAAAGCGCTCGGCGTACGAAGCGGCCGCGGTCAGGGCCCAGAGCACCTGTGACGGCGCGTACCAGCGGTCCGTCCACTGCTGCGTGCGCGGGTCGGGGCCCGAGACCGCCGGGTCGGACAGGAAGGTGTAGAGCCAGGTCCGGACGGCGGGCACGTCCGGCCCCACGGCGGCGAAGACCTCGCTCAGCACGGAGAGCGTGTCCTCATCGTCCGGCAGGCCGAACCGTTCCAGGAAGTGGTTCCGGGCCTCCTCTTCGAGCTGGGCCTCCCACGCACGGCGCTCCGCGTCCGTCCTGAGAGGCACGTCGTGCGGGGACTCGGTGTAGGGCGGCGCCTGTGTGGTGTCGCGCAGGGACCAGTGGTCCGGGACATCGAGGTAGGGCGGCGCCTGGAGGGATTGTTCCTCGCCGGTCGCGTCGTGGTAGAGCGGGAGCGGTTCGTACGCCGGCTCCGCCTGGGAGGTACCGGACTCCGCCGAGGGGTCGCGGTAGTGGGAGGCCCAGTCCTCCACGAGGGATGTGAGGGCACCGGCTGCGAGCCACTCCAGGGTTGCCCGCAGCCGGCCGCCGGGCCGCCCCTGGAGCGACGGCCAGTCGGCGGTCCTGCTACGGGCCGTCAGGAAGAGGTGGTCGGCGAGGTCCCCGAGGGCTTGCGGCGAGCCCCTCAGCCCCGGGTGCCGGCCCAGATTTTCGAAGACGGTGTCGAGGATGCCTGCCCAGGCACGGGAGGCACGCAGTGAGGTCAGGGTGTAGCGGCCCGGATGCCAGCCGTGGTCGTTGAGGATCTCGGGGCTCCGGGGGCTGAAGGCCCTCAGGAAGTCCGCCGCCCGGCGATAGGTGGCGCTGCCGAAGAGCGGCCTTCCTTCTTCCCCCTCCCTGGCGGGCAGGTGGGCCTGCGGGGCGAGCAGGTGGGGGTAGCGGCCGGTCAGGGCGGCGAGGGCGGCCCGGTCCGCGGGCCGGTCGAGACCGAGGGCGGTCTTCTGGTACCGCATGGCCTCGATCCAGTCCGACGGGATCTGCCATGCGTGGCCCGCCCGCCGGCGGTGCAGCATCCGTACGTCCGCTTCGAAGAGCTGGACGAGTTCCACGACGTCGAGGCGGAGTTCGTCCGCGGCCTTCTTCACCGTGTCGGCGAGATCGGTGTGCGGCCCGCCGCCCGTCACCGAAGCGCCGGTGAGAGGGGCACCGGACGTGACGGCCAGCGCCAGAAGACGCACCGGATCCCGCAGCTGCGGCGGTCGGCCCTCCTCGCCCCGCCACCGCAGCCAGTCGGCCAGCGTCCGCGGCACATCCTCCGGGCGCTCCCTCAGCAGGGCGACGGAATCGTTGCGGCTCTCCAGGTAGTGCCGGAAGCCCGCGAGGTCCTCCCACGTCACAGCCCCGTACCCGGCGAACCACTCCAGGTCCTGCGGTGCGAAACCGAGCAGCCCCAGACGGCTCTCCACCGCGTGCGCGAGCACGAGGGAACGCTCATCGGAGGTGAGCTCCTGACTCCAGGACAGCTCCCCGGCGAGGGGGGCCAGCCACTCGGGCACGATCTCCAGATGCCCGGCGGTCTCCAGAAGGCCGGCGTACGACAGGCCGAGCGTGCGGAGGAGTTCCCGGATCTGCTGAGGCAGGGTCCCAGGATCGGTCAGGACGGACGGGAACAGGTCATCGGCGGGCAGCCGGCCGTGGGAGTCGACGTACTCCAGGACGCGCTCGACCGCGCTCCGGCCGGCCCCTGCCTGCACGTCCGCGCTCGACAGGAAGGCGTCGACGGCCCTGCTCAGCAGGAGGGACAGATTCACGGTGGCCGGCAGGTCGTGATCTTCGATGAGGGCGGCCATCGCCTCGACCTCGTCCGCCAGAGCCTCACTCCGTTCGGCGGCCTTGTCCGCGAGCTTCTCGACGAGGTTCGCGAACTCCTCCTGCGGAGTGGCGGAAAGGGCGTCGTCCGATGCCGCGGTCTCCGTCGCCGCGCCTTCCACGGACCCGTGCTCCTCGCCCTCCTCCTCGATCGGGGAGAGGGAGTCGCGGCGCCCCGGGTGGTGCACCGGCAGTGCCTCGTCGTCACGGAACGGGGTGACCGGCCTGGCGGCGGGCCGCCCGCCGCCCGAACCGGACGAGGAGGCCGACGAGCCCGCGCTTCCCGATCCGGATGCCCGGGAGAGGTCCTGCTCCCGGGGCTGTTGCCCCGGCCTGGACGGCATACCGCCCCGCCGCTTCTCCAGGCGGTGCCGCTCCGTGCGGATCCAGGTCCGGTTCTCCAGCCGGAGGCGCCAGTCCTCTTCCGACTCCCCGTCACGCCGTGCGAACAGCTCGGGGTCCCGCTGCCACAACCGGGCCAGTGCGGCTTCGCGCTCCTCCTGCGACACCTTGACCGCATGCGCGGCAGCGGCGTCCGCGCCGTCCCGGAGAAGCACCTCCAGCACGTCCCGCTCCGCCTGACGCAGTACGAAGCGCCGGTTGAGAGCCTCACGAGTGCCCTCGCCCTCGACCAGCACCGGGGGCCAATTCAGGAAGTAATGGGCCAAGAGACCAAGTTTGCCCAGGTCTTTGGAGACCCCGTCCCAGTTCTCGACCCGTTCCACCAGCTCCAGTTCGGAGATGCCGACCCGGTACGCGAGGCCGATCAGCTCCTCGGGCTTCGCCGCCACCGCGCCGAGCCGACGGAATGTCCCCTGGAGGGCCGTCACCGGCTGTCCGGCGCCCGGACCGGCGTCCATCAGCTCGGCCGGGTGGTGCGTTCCGAATAGCTCGGCGGCGAGTTCCTCAGCCGTCAGCAGGCCGAACCCGTCGTTGTCATCCGTGGGCTCGTAGGCCGTTCCGGCCGGCTGCTGCACGGTGTTCCCGGTCCGGCTCGGCCCCACCGGGTGCGCCTCGAGGCCCCTCGCCGTGGCCTGGTGGGGACCGCCGGGGGACGGAGCGGGTTCCCACCCGGAGCCGATGCCGTCCGGCAGCGGCGGCAGTGGGCCGGTCATGGCCCCGCGCTGGTCATTCCTGTGTTTCGGCAGCATTCTGAAGGGGTTGACGCGGAGCCTTCGCTCCTGCACCAGCTGGTCGTAAAAGGCGCGGGGACCCATCAGGTCCTTGGTCGCCTTTTGCGACGCCCTCCGCGCACGCCGCCTCTCGTCCCTGCCGGTGTTCGCCTCGTCGGCCCTCGCCCGGACCTGAGCCTGATAACGCAGGACCTGCTTCCGGGTCGGGTTCATCAGCGTGGCACCGTCGAGCTGGCGCCACCACGCCCGCAGGCCGCAGACCGCCCGCGACTGATTGCCGTCATTCCTGAACTTCCGCAGAGCGCGGGCTGCGACCCACGCCTCGTCGCTCCCCTCCCCGAAGAAGCTCTCCAGATCGCGAACGAGACGGCACAACGGCCCTTGGACAGCTGCCATTTCCTGGTCCTCGAGGACGGATCCCCTGCCGGCGCTCCCGTCCGGTACCCGGCCGGCTGCCGGCCCGGTCCTCCGGATGCCGGAGCCGCCCACCGGCACGACCGCGAACGGATGGCCACCGGGCCAGTACCCCGGTACGTCCGGTGCGCCCGCCGCCCCGTAGAGGTCGCGGAGGGCGGAGAGCACCGACTCCGTGCCGGGGGCCCGGCCCGCGCCCGGGGGCCAGGGCAGATTCTCCAGGGCCTCACCTACCGCCTCCTGGGACGGGCTGGTCAGGTCCTGGCCCCGTTCGCGGAGGAAGTCCCGCCAGACGCCGATGATCTCGGCGTGCTCGCCCCGCACCTGGAGGGACGCGACGCCCGCCAGGTAGGTGCTCACCCAGCCGTACGGGCCGCCGTGGCCCCCAGCACCGTCCTGTTCCCGCAGCTTCTCCAGAAGTCCCCTGACAGCGGCGTCCACCCCCGCCCCCGGCGTACCGGGGGCGCCACCGTGGGCCGCGCTTCCGCTCGCCCGGACGGCCGGCGGGCCCGCACCCTCCGTCTGCTGCGGCGTGGTCACCGGGATCGGGCCCGCGGGGTCCGTATCGAGCTCCATCGGCCCCGCCTCCCGGATGTCCGGCACGACGTCCGCGAAGGGGTGGCCACCGGGCCAGTACCCCGGCACAAGCGGTGCGCCCGCCGCCCCGTAGAGGTCGCGGAGAACGGAGAGGGACAGCAGGGGGTCCAGGGCGAGGTCGAGGTCCGCGCCCAGGTACGTCCACAGGTTCTCCGTGACCTGCTCCACCGCTTCCCGGGAGGGGGCGGTCAGGTCCTGGCCCCGTTCGTCGAGGATCTCCAGCCACGCCTCGATGGTCGCGGTGTACTCGTCGTGCATACCGATGGCCTCGGCGCCCTTCAGGACCTCGCTCACCCATGCGTGCCGGTTGCCGTGGCCGTCGGCGCCGTCCCGTTGCTTCAGCTTCTCCAGCAGCGCGCCGGCCACGACGTCCCGCTCCGGCATCGGCGTGCTGAAGGCCCCGGCGTGGTGTGCCGCGCCCGTGCTCGGCACGGAGGCCGACGGGCCCGCCGGCCAGGAGCCGGTCGTCTGCCGCCCGCTGGGCGGGGAGATCCGCCATCCTTGCGACGCCATGCCGCCGAGGGGCTTTCCCCTGCGGCGGGTCTCCGAACCGATCCAGGTCTTGTCCGCCAGCCAGTCGTCCCAGCCGCCCTTCGGCTCCGGGCCGCGCCTGTCGAACAGTCCCGGGGCCGTCCGCCGCAGCGTATCCAGCGCGAGTTCGCGTTCCCTCCGGGACAGTTCGGCCGCGCGCGCCTCGGCGGCGCTCTTCCCCTCCCGGAGAAGCACGTCCAGCACCTCTCGGCGCGCCGCGGCCGTCACCTCGCGCCGCCGGACCGCCTCCGGGCCGTCCCCGATCGGCGGCTGCCACCTCAGAAGGGAGTGCGCCAGCGGAAGAAGCGCGTCCGGTGCCTTCCCCGCCCGGTCCCAGCCCTGGAGATGTTCCACCACGTCCTGCGCGGGCATACCGGCCCGGCGCGCGACGAGGAGGAGCTCTTCGGAACGGGCCGGCTTCTCGTCGGAACCGGGGGTGACCAGCGCCTGCTGCTCCTCCGCGCTCCGGGACTCCGGCGCGGAGGCCACCGGGGAGTCCGTGGCCGCGGCAGGAGTCACCTCGGAGACCTCCGCGGGCGCGGGCGTACCCTCCGTCTCCCCCGTGCGCGCTTCCTCGCCCACCCGGTCCTGCCGGGTGAGCTCCCCGAAGATCTCTTCCGCCTCGGGCCGGGGCCCGGTGCGGGTGAGGGCGCTTTCCGGTTCCGTGGCGGAGGCGGTCGTGCCGAAGCGGTCCCTGTGCTCGCGTTCGTGCGTCAGCCAGCGCAGCGCGTCGAGGTCTTCGGGGCCCCATGCCTTCCTGAAGGCGGTGAACCAGTCCCTGCGGGTGTCGTCGCCGATGCGCCGCAGCTCGTCCTGGTGGACGGTGTGGCGGGCGGCGGCGTCGCCGAAGCCCTTGGCCCAGGTGCCCAGGCCGTCGGTGGCGCTGATCTCGAACAGGAGCCGCATCTTCAGCTCGCCGCTGAGGCTGTCACGGCCGTCCCGCCAGGCGGCGAACGCTTCGGGGAACGGGCGGGTGACGGTCCCGGCCGCAGGTTCCGTCCCGCCGTTCTTCGCGGGCGTCTCCCCCGCCGGGTCCGCCGTGCGGTCCGCCGCGCCCGCCGCTTCGCCCTCCGCGTCCGCCGTTTCGGGCTTCGCGTCCGCTTCGCCGTCCGTATCCGCCGTTTCGGGCTTCGTGTCCGTGGCGCCGGCGCCCCGTACGTCGTGCGGTTCCGGGTACGTCAGCAGGCGGGAGGCGGCCGGCCGGCCGGTGCCGAAGACGTTGCCGAGGGTGAAGAGGGCGTCGAACTGGGCGGTGACGCGGTCGACGTGCTCGGTGACGAAGCGGTCCCGGGCGTCCCGGGCGAGGTGCTCGGCCTCGTCGGCGGCGAGCTGTTCGGCCTCCGCGCGGGCGGCGCGGATCGCCTCGGCACGGGCGGTCGCGAGGGCGATGCGGCGCCGCACCTCGTCCGGCCGGGTGTACTCCGCCAGCAGACGGTGGAGCCCGGCGGGGTCCCGGCTCTCCTTCCGGCCCCAGTTCTCGAACTGCTCGTGGAGCGCCTCACCCAGTGCGCGGATCGCCTCGCGCCGCGCCTCCGTCGGCGCGGGCTGCTGCCCGTCGAGGGCAAATGCCTTCCCGAACTTCTCCCTGACGTCGTCGGACAGCTCCGCCAGGGACTGCTGCCAGGTGTCCGCGGCCTGCTCGACCGCCGTGACGGCCTCCCGCGCCGCGGTCTCCTTGGCCATCTGCAGGAGCACTTCGTCGTGCAGCTTCTCGGCACGCTCCCGGCGCCGGGCCTCCCAGGTGTCCTGCGGCGCGTCGGATTCGGTCGGCCGCTTCCTGCCGCCGGGGGCCCGCAGGAGGTCCCGCCGGTCCCGGTCGTACGTCTTCCACCACTCGTGGCGGAGCCGCTCCCGGCCGCCTTCGGAGAGGAGCGGGGCATCGGCGGATTCCGTCGGCCGGGGGACGGGCGTGGGCAGGAGTGTGCCGAACTGGAGAGCCTCCTCGAAGATCTGCTCCGCGGCGCGGTGGTCGACGAGGTCCTGGAGGGCGTCGTCGAAGGTGCGGTGCAGCCGGTTCAGTGAGGAGGCGAGGGCGTCGCCCACCATGTCGGCCTGCGCGCCGAGGTGTTCGGTCAGTGTCTCGGTGCGGAACGCGCCCGCGTTCAGCGCGTCCAGGGTGGCGATCAGCGTCTTCGGGTCGCCGCGCAGCGGGCCGGGGCCGACGAGGCGCTCCAGGGTGGCGCGGGCCTGCTGTTCGAAGGCGCGCTGCGCCTCGGTGAGTACCCACTCGCCGTGGGTCTGCGGCATCAGCAGGCGCGGGGCGGCACCGGGGTTCGGGGAGGTGCTGCCGGACTCGGTCTCGTCCAGCAGGGCGCGCTGCTCGTCGGTGAGGCCGTTGCGCCACTCGTGGAAGGCTGCCTCGGACCAGCCGGTCAGGTGCTCCACACCGTGCTCGATCACCCAGGCGCGGTCGAGGTGGGCGCGGAGTTCCTCGGCGGTGGCGAGCGGGGTGTCGTCCTCACCGGCGATCCGGTGTCCGGCCAGCTCCCTGATCTGGTCGCGGAGGCGCTGGAGGACGGCGTGGTGCAGCTCGCTCCCGGACGGCGCGGCACCGCTCCCTCCCTGATACGGGATCAGCTGGCGGCTGTCGGACGGGGTGCCGAAACGCTCGCCGGCCCACTGGTCGAAGACGCTCTCGTAGAAGTCCTCCCGGGTGACCGTCTGCGCGGCCTGCGACAACTCGTCCTCGTAGGCGTCCGCCATCCGGCGCTGGGCGTGGCGCCAGTTGTCGGCGCGGGTGCCCGCGTCGGGGTGTGTGGACCAGCTGGGCGCCGGGGTGAAGCTGAACTCCGGGGCGAGGTCGGTGTGGAGCCGGGTGAGGAAGTCGTCGAGGTGCTCGCGGAGGAGATCCTCGGGAATGTCCTGGTTCTCGCGGTCGGCCGACAGCCGCTCCTGGATCCACTGCTGCCGCTCCGCGTCGGTGAGCGGACGCAGCGGGCCGCCGTCGTCGTGCGGCAGGCCGGTCGGCGTGGTATCGCCGGGACGGCCTGCGAGCGGGCCGCCGGTGCCGAAGACGGTCTCCAGCAGTGTCCGGGGCCCGTGGACCTCGCCCGGCACCTCGGTGACCTCGGCGGCGTGACGGGCCGAGCGGACCCGGATCATCCGGTCCACCAGGTCGGTGACGGAGTCCGGCAGGGCGTCGGAGTGCCCGGTGCCGGTGGTGTCCTCGTCCCCGCTCCGCGTCCCCGCCCCCGATTCGGTGGTGACGGGCTGCGGCGTGTCCGTGGCCGGTGTGTGCTCGCCGGTGGCCGGGGCCGGTGCGCCGGTGTCCTCGGTGGTGTGGGCGGGCGCACCGCCGCTCTGCGTGGCGTGGGCCGTGGGCGGCTGCGGCGTGGTGGGGGCCGTGGACGCGGGGTGGTCGCCGGTGGTGGCGGTCTCGCCCTGGCTGCCGGCGGTGGCGACCTTCTTCGGCGACGGCACCGGGGCGGGGTCCTGCCCCGGCCGGGCCGCGGGTCCGGTGCGGGCCGGTTCGTGGCCCGTGTCGTTCTGCGAGGTGGTGCGCTGCGGGCGCGGGGCGCCGGGGTGCGGGGTGCCGCCCGCGGACGGTCCGGTGCTCCGGCCGGGGGTACCGGCCGGGTGCTCCGGCGCGTACGGCCCCGTGGCCCCGGCACCGGCGAGGTGTGCCGCCCCGGGGCCGGCGCCCGCACCGGCGTCGCCGTCCGCACCGGAGGGGGAGCTGTCGTCCGAGCTGTGCGTGAGGAGCGTGTCGGCGCTGGAAGACAAGGTGTCCGTGCTGGAAACGGTGCCCGTGCCGGAGAGGGTGCTGGCCGTGTCGCTGCCGTCCTCGTCTCCCCCGAAGCCCTTGCCGAAGTCCTCGTCGAAGTCCTTGCCGAAGCCCGCGCCGAGGTCCTTGCCGTAGGCCCCGTCGCCACCGTCCGACCCGTTCAGGGTGCTGGAGTCCGAGGTGCTGAGGTCCGAGGTGCTGAGGTCCGAGGTGCTGAGGTCCGAGGTGCTGAGGTCCGAGGTGCTGAGGTCCGAGGTGCTGGTCGTGGCGATGCTCGCGGTGTCCGACAGGAGCGGAACGGTCTCGCCGTTCGTCACGGACGGGGCGAACAGGCTCTCCTTCACCCCCTTCAGGCTCTCGCCCACGGACGTCAGCGCCGGGGCGAGGACGTGCTGGTGAACGGCCGACAGCCCGCCGCCGACCGCCGCCATCGCGGGGTGGATGACGTTCCTGGTGATCGGCGGCATGACGTACTCGCCCAGGCCACGGCCCGCGGCGCCCATGACCATGCCGCCGAGGAACGCACCGCCGGTCGTCTCGAACTTGCCGGTGTAGACGTAGTTGACGACGGCGTCGGAGAGCGCGTTGTTGGCGCCGTCGGTCATGGTGCCCGCGGCCAGTCCGGCCAGCCGGTAGCGGAGGTCGCCTTCGAGGTGGGTGCCGATCGCCTCGCGGACGGCGTGGGGCACGGCCGTGCCGAAGAGTTCCTTCGTCCCGTCGCTGCCGAGGTGCTTGGCGACCACCTCGTCCATCGTCAGCGGCAGTTCCTTGCCGGCGCCCGCGCCGAGGCCCTTGGCGGTGCCGTGTTCCAGGCCGTGGGCGGCGGTGTCACCGCTCTCGTGGATCATGGCCCGCGCCCAGTCCTTGCCGAACGTCCTGGCCTGGGCCTCGGTCATCGCCGTGCCCTCGGCCGCCATCAGCTTCCCGCCGAAGTTCTTGGCGAAGAGGTCGCCGGTCTTCTCGGTGAAGGCGTGCGCGATGGTGCCCTCGCCGCCCGCGGTGCCCTTGCCGACGAGGCCCTTGAAGCCCTTGCTGAACAGGCCCTTCTCGAAGCCGCTGGCCAGTTCGTGCTGGGTGTTGCCGAGGAGCCCGGCGAATGTCTGGGCGAACTCCTTGCTGAGCGCCTTCTGCTCGGCCTTGGCGAACTGACCGGCCGGAGCGACGGCCGCGCCCTCGAAGAGGTGGCCGAACTCCTTGCCGAGCACGCCCTTGACGCCGAAGCCGATGCGGTTGCCGAACGCCTTGCCGATACCGACGCCGACCAGGTCGAACGGCGCGGCGATGGCACCGCCGATGGCCCCGGCCACCGCTGCCTGGCCCACCAGGTTCAGGTCGATGGCGTCGCGGTGGCCCTGGCGCTTCTGGAGGTCCTGGATGGCGAGGTCGACCGCGGCGCCGACGCCGGCGCCGATCACGGCCTGGGTGGCGATGGACCGCAGCAGCGCCGCGATCAGGTTCATGATGAACTCTTGGACCAGCGCGTACTCGAAGCTCAGGCCGAACACCGCGCCGGGGCCCAGGAACCAGAGGAACGCGGCCATGGCGGCCTCCATCGCGATCATCGCGACGGCCTGGCCGATGACCGACCACTTCGTGTGCTCCACGTCGGTGGCGGTGTCCGCGGCGTTCTTGGCGAGCTGCTCGCACTGCGCCGCGGCGGCCCCGAGGACGGGCTGGTCACCGGAGGCGAGGTACGTCACCCACCTGCCGAACTCATCCGCGCTCGCCCCGCTGAACTCCGCGCTGATGTGCTTGGCCACCTCCAGGAAGTACTCCTCGGCCTGCCGGAAGTCCACCGCCGTCTTCCGGTAGGCGGCCTCCGCCTCCCGCAGCACGTCCTCGTTCGCCTGCGGCCATTTCATGCCGATGGTGTTGAGGAAGTTGATGACGTCCTGGGAGGGCATGAGGGCCACAGCAGACCCCTTTCTGGTGATGCTGTGCGCGGGCGGAAGCCCGTCGTGCGGAGCGTGGCGGTACGCGTACGGGAACGCGGAAGAAGGGTGTGACGGGGGGAGGAACCGTCAGGAGGCGCCCGCGCCGCTCGCTCCGGCCGCCCGTAACGGGCCGGTGCCGGAGGAGCGGAGCGGGGAGCGGGCGCCTTCGGGGACGCGCGGCGGCGTCATCTCTCAGTGACCGCCATCGCCCGGCTCCTTCTTCGGGGTGCCCTTCTCGATGCCCTTCTCGGCCGCCTCCAGGACGTCCCACGCCTTGGCGAGCGCCTCGCTGTCGTGCTCGGCCGCCTCGAAGAGCCGCATGACGTCGTCGCCGTCCTGGCCGGTCTTGGCCGTGACGTCGCTCATCAGCTGCACGACCTTCCGCAGCACCTCGGTCGCCGGGGTGGCGATCTTCGTGTACTGGTCGTGGACCTCGTCGTTGGTCCCGGCGCCCTTCTCGTTGAGCGCCGCGATCTGGTCGATGTCGTGGCCCAGGGCGTCGACCTGCGCGGCCAGCTGCGGGTACTGGGTGAAGATGCGCCGGAGGTCGCTGGTGGTCCTGATCTCACTCATGGGTTTCGTTCCTCGGTGGTGTCGGTTCGGGACGGGACGGTCGCGGGTCTCCGTCCCGCCCGCCCCGCCGGGCCGCTCCGCGGGCCCCGTCGCGGCGCGTTCATGTGCCGCTCCCGGTCGGGCAGTTCGCGGACGTGCCGGCCGCCGCGGGCACCACGCCGCCCTTGGCGAGCTTGGCCGGGTCCAGGCTCGGCCCGGTGGGCAGCAGCTGCACCAGCGTGCCGGGGACGGTGACCGGCCGGGCGTTGTCGTAGCCGAGCTGCTTGGCCGCCGCCGGGGGCAGCGGGTAGACCGTGCCGGAGTCCGTGACGAGGTAGTCGGAGGCGCCCGCGCCGCCCGAGGACAGCGCGCGGACGAGGGCGCCGCTGCCGGGCCGCACCCAGACCCGGTCCGACGGCAGGCAGCCCGCCTGGACGCCGGGCTGGTCGTTGGGGGCGCCGGCCGGGACGTCCGTCGCGTCGAGGACGGCGATACCGGTCACCGGGCCCTTGGTGCCGTCGCCGGGGGTGACCTTGGCGCAGACGTCCTGCGTACGGCCGGCCGCCACCAGGCGCGGCGCAGTGGCGGGCAGGCCCTGGGCGAGCGCGTTGCCCACACCGGAGGACGCCTGGTGCGCCTGGATGTCGGCCGGTCCGATCCCGCGCACCTCGACGGTGGCGCCGCCGTACGCCTCCTTCTGCGTACGGGTGTCACCGCGCAGCAGGTCGAAGAGGAGCGGGGTCAGCGGTACGAGGCCTTCCTCCCGCAGCAGGTAGTGCTGGCCGGAGCCGGAGAAGAGCTGGCCGATGCGGCTGGGCGCGCCGGCCAGTTCGGGGCCGTCGGAGCCGCGGCCCGGCACCGGGGGCGACGCGACGTCGGTGCCCGCGGTCAGGGTGTTGAGGAAGTCGTCCTTGACCGGCAGGGGGTCCTTGTCGGCCCAGCCGAGGGCGGTGTGCGCGCCGTGCTCGGTGTCGAGGCGGTGGCGCATACCGTGCCAGAGCAGCTGGACACCGCCCGAGGGCGAGGTGACGAGGGTGCCGGTGGCGTCGTCGAGGGAGCGCCCGGCCTCCTCACTGCCGACCGCGACGCTCAGCAGCGTCCGCTTCTTGCCGTACGCGTCGGTGACGCGCCCGGAACACGTCAGCCAGGCGCCGTTGTCCAGGGCGTCGGGCGCGGGCACCGCGTCGGGCGCGCCGACGATGCCGACGGGGGCGCCGTGCGGGGTGCCGCCGAGGGAGGCGGCACTGACGTGCTGCACCGTCATCCGGGTACCGGCGATGAGCTTGGCCGACGCCTCGTTGAGCACCGGGTGCAGGGCGCCGTTCGCGTAGAGGTAGCGGCTGGTGGAGTCGTCGACGAGGACGAGGGTGCCCGGTTTCTTCCACGAGGTGGCGCCGCCCGGGGAGAGAAACCCGTAGAGGGTGACGCCGATGGCGGCGAGCACGGCGACGATGGTGCCGCCGATCAGACCGCGCTTGGTGCGGGCGCTGGGCGCGTCCGGGGCGTCAGGTTCGACGCGGAGCATCCCCGCCGACAGCCGGCTCATCACGAACAGGTGGGCCTGGACCTGGTCCCGCCTGGATTGCATGTCATTCCCCTTCCTCGGCTTCCGCGGCCGCGTGGTGCGGCCGGCGGTCGCCGGCGCGGCCGGATCAGCCCTTGATGGCGCGCAGTTGCTGGTAGATGCCGGCGACGAGGATCGTCAGCGGGACGAGGACGACGGCGGTCAGGGTGTGCAGAACGTCGCCGATACGGCCCCAGTACGGCACCAGGCGGCGGCCCGGCACCGTCCAGGCGGCGACGGCGGAGACGGCGCCCGCGGCGAGCAGGGCGGCGGCCAGCGTGAGCCGCGCGGGGAGGGCGAAGCCGACCGCGGTGAGGGTGGCGGCCAGGGCGAGTCCGTAGACGCCGGGGACCGCCATCGCCAGCCGCTGCCAGAGGCTGCCGAAGTGCCGGGAGTGCAGCAGCAACAGCACGCTCAGCACACAGGCGCAGGCGCGGGGCGGCCAGCCGTCCGCGGCGGGGGCGGTGAGCAGGGCGGTCAGGCAGGCGACGGAGACCAGGCCCAGCGCCGCGTAGAGACCGGTCATGTAGCTGTCGGCGAGGACCGCGCGGGAGTTGACCTGCTCGGCGGGGTGCGGGGCGATGCCCTCCTGGAGCTGGTCGGCGTTGGAGGGCAGCACCGGCAGCCGCAGCCCCGACAGCCGGAACCCGAGGCTGGGCACCAGCCCACCGCAGACGAGCACGCAGAGCACGGCGATACCGGCGGCGTGCGCGAGCGGCAGTCCGGCGACGGCCCCGGCGCCGCCGACGGCGACGAAGAGGTCGAGCGTCAGCGCGCCGAGGAAGAGCGGGGCGTACGCCGCGACCGCCGACAGGGCGAGGACGGCGGCGCCGGCCCCGGCCGCACCGGCCGCCAGCAGCCGGGCGCCCAGCAGGACTTCGGGCTCCCCGCCGGACGGCACCAGGGCCCCGGCGAGCGCCATGTAGGGGACCGCCATGGTGCCGAGCACCGCGCCCGCGGGGGCGTCGCCCACCGCGCGGGAGGCGGCACCGGCGCAGACGATGAGCAGCAGCGCCAGCCCCGCCCCGACGACGGCGCGCAGCACGCCCGAGCCCGGCAGCGCGAGGATGATCAGGCCGACGGCGAGCGCGGTCACGGTGAAGCCGAGGAGCAGCCGGCGGGTGAGTTCGGGGCGCCAGGAGTCGGGGCGCTTGCGGAGCGCCTCGCCCACACCGTCGACGAGGTCGTCATAGGCGACCTCGGGCAGCGTTTCGTTACGGGGGCGGAGGTAGAGGGTCTCGCCGTCGCGCAGTTCCAGGCTGCGCGGGGTGCCCTCGTCGTCCAGCGGCGGCCCGCCCAGCCGCTGGACGGCCCAGCCGCCCTGCTCCAGGCCTTTCTCGTGGAGATCGTCACCCGCGTAGTCGACGAGCACCGGCAGCAGGTCGGCGACGGGCACATCGACGGGCACGCCGATGTCGAAGGCCCTTTCTGGGGATCGGACGGTGAGTCGGCACAGGCCGACTGTGGTGTCGCTCACGGCGGCTCGCTCTCTTCGCCCGGAAAACCCTCCGGGCCGACGCGGATTATCGGAAAGACTAGCGTGACGGGTTATCGATCAAGTGACTACGGAGGGTACTCCCGAGGGGTGTACGGGAATTCCCGAGGCCCCCGCGCACCGTACGGAAAAACCCCCCGTACGGCGAACCATGAGCAAAGGTGCATACGCGAAGAGAATTGCACTGAAGCGGGATGGGAGAGGCCGCCACCATCCGGCATCACAGCTGCTGGACAGGGCCATGACGGAAGAACCTTCCCCGGGCCCCCGCCTCGCCCTCGGGACGGAAATGGATTGACGCGTTCGCTGAAGCACACGCGCTCCCTTTTTGCCGCCCTCTCCCACTCGCGCCCGGAACGAAATGGGACGCCTTTCCGGCACAGCAGGAGAAAGCAGGGAGGAAACACCGTCGCGCACCACCCCCAGATGGAGGGTTTGGGGTGGCGAATTACCGGCGCGGAGCGGCGGGAAATAGCGGGAGGAAGGAGTGGGAGAACGAGGGAAGAGCCCCGCCCCCGCGGAAAGTGGCGCGGGGGCGGGGCGGGCCGGGGACGGTCCGGACGTCCGGGCCATGACGGTCAGGCGCCGGACGAGGCCGGACCCGCGTCGGCGGTGGCGTCCGGTGTGGCGGCGGACAGCCTGCCGGGACGCCAGCCGCGCCGCTGTCCGCGCGGGACGACGGCGGCGGCACCGCCCAGCAGCACGATCAGCCCGGCCGAGACCCCGGCGATCGTCCAGGCGCGGTACTCGGCGTCGTGCGACGGCGGATCGGGCAGCCGCAGCGCCGTGGCGGGATCCGCGGCGGCGTCCCGGCGCGAGGCGAGGTTGGCGGCGACCGCCGCACCCGGGTCCACCGTGCCCGCTCCGACGAAGGGGGCCGCGCCCTGGTAGTGGTACGCCGTCCGCTGGAGTCGGGCCAGGACCTGCGGTGCCGTCAGGTCCGGCCGGTAGGAACGGACCAGCGCCGCCGCACCCGCCACGACCGCCGAGGCGTAGTCGGCGCCGCTGCCCGTGAAGTGCCCGTCCCCGCGCGGACCGACGCTCACCACGTTGTCGCCGGGGGCCGCCAGATCCGGGGCGGTACGCGGCGGTTGCTGCTGGTCGGGCAGGCCCTCGGGCGGCGCGAGGGACGCCACCGCCACCACGCCGGGCAGCTGCGCGGGGTAGGCGGCGGGCGCCGCCTTGCCGCTGTCGAGCTGCTGGACACCGTAGGCCGGGGCGATGATCAGCACGTCCTCGGCGCGGGCCGCCTTCACCGCCGCGGTCAGCTTCGCGCTCCCGGTGGCGAGCGCCACCGGCACGTCGATGACCTTCGCACCGCCCGCGACGGCGGCGTCGATCCCGGCGGCGAGCCGGTCCGGGGTCGTGGTGCCGTTGTCCGCGGTCGCCCGGACGGACAGGATGTGGGTGCTGGGAGCGATCCCGGCGAAGCCCGCGTCGTCCGGTTGCGCGGCGGCGATCAGCCCGGCGACGAAGGTGCCGTGCCCGACGCAGTCCTTGCCCGCCGAGCCGCCCCCGGCGACGTCCGGACCGGCCTTGACCCGCCCCTCCAGGGCGGGTGTGCCGTGGGCGTCGACGCCGGTGTCGACGACGGCGACGGTCGCGCCGTCGCCCTCGGTCAGATCCCAGGCCAGTTCGGGCCGGAGCACGTTCTGCGCCCACGGGCGCCCCGAGATCTTCTTGGCGGAAGGCTTGGTGCAGGACTTGCCCTCCACCCCCCGGGGGATGGGCGGCAGCGAGATGTCGCCCGGACCGTCCGCCGACGCCGGACCGGCTCCCATGGCCAGCAACCCGAAGGCGGCGAGGAGCGTCAGCGCCCGGCGCCCGCCCCCGGGCCGGGGGCGGCGGCCCCCGCGGGCGGTGAACCGGGCAGTGCTCTCGCGGCAGTTGTCCACCAGCGGTGTTCCCTCACGTCGTCGTCACCCGCGGCCGCCCGCCCCTGAGCGGGGCGCGGCCGTGACCGTGGGCGGGAGGCGGTCCCCGGCTGCCACGGACCCCTCATTCACCCAGGTCCGGGCAGCCGCCACCACCTACAAGTGGGGGGTATGCGGCGGTGTTTTCCGGCCGCGGTGTCCGGTGCCCGCCCGTGAGGACGGCGGGCACCGGGGCGGCGCGGCCGCTCAGAGGTTGGCGCTCGCCAGGTCCTCCGGCAGCAGCCGGCGCAGCTCGTCCAGGCCGGCGTCCGGCATCCGGCTCAGGCGGCTCGCCTGGCGGGTGACCATCGCCTCCATGACCTTGCGGGCGTAGCGGGCGTTGCCGAAGTCGTCGCCGCGCTCGATGGCGGCGAAGTGGTGCCGCAGCGCGTCCACCGTCTCCGGCACGCACTCGTAGCCGTCGCGGGCGCAGGTGCTCTGCACGATCGAGAGGAGTTCGTCGGTGGTGTAGTCCTCGAAGTGGACGGTGCGCGAGAAACGGGACGCCAGGCCCGGGTTGGAGGCGAGGAAGCGCTCCATCTCGCCGGAGTACCCGGCGGCCACCACCGCGACATCCCCGCGGTGGTCCTCCATCAGCTTGACGAGGGTGTCCACCGCCTCCTGCCCGAAGTCGTTGCCGGAGCCGCCCTCGGGGGTGAGGGTGTACGCCTCGTCGATGAAGAGGACGCCGCCGCGGGCGCGGGTGAAGACGTCGCGGGTCAGCTGCGCGGTGTGGCCGACGTACCGTCCGACGAGGTCGGCGCGGGCCACCTCCACGAGCTGGCCGCGCGGCAGCACACCGAGGGAGCCGAGGAGTTCGCCGTAGAGCCGGGCGACGGTGGTCTTTCCCGTGCCGGGCGGCCCGGCGAAGATCAGGTGGTGGCCGACGGAGGTGGCGGGCAGCCCGGCCGCCTGCCGCCTGCGGGCCGTGCCGAGGAGGTTGACCAGGTCCTCGACCTCGTTCTTGACCGCTTCCAGACCGGTCATGGCGCGCAGCCGGCCCAGGACCTCGTCCAGCGCCTCGTTGTCGTGCCGGGCGGTGCCCGCGCCGACCGCGGCGGCCGCCT
Source organism: Streptomyces sp. NPDC027185 (assembly GCF_055567035.1). Lineage (NCBI taxonomy): Bacteria > Bacillati > Actinomycetota > Actinomycetes > Kitasatosporales > Streptomycetaceae > Streptomyces > Streptomyces sp. NPDC027185. Next base: position 136,231 of record NZ_JBVHRF010000007.1, read on the forward strand.
GCTCACCGACGTCGGACGGGACGAAGGCGGTCAGATCGTCCTGGGAGACCTCGGCCATCTCCGCCAGCCGGAACGCCTGCCGGTCCACCATCTCCTCGAAGACCTTGCGGGCGGCGCGCGCGTTGCCGAACGACTCGTCCTTCGGCATCCGCTCGAAGTGCACCGCGAGCGCCTTCTCCGTCTCCTCGGCGAGGGTGAAGCGGTGCGCCTCGCACTGGTTGCGGACGATGGTGACCAGTTCGGGGACGGTGTAGTTCTCGAACTCGATGGTGCGGCTGAAGCGCGAGCCCAGTCCCGGGTTGGAGTCGAGGAAGTTGCTCATCTGCGCGGTGTAGCCGGCGGCGATGACCACGACGTCGTCGCGGTGGTCCTCCATCAGCTTGACGAGGGTGTCGACGGCCTCCTGACCGAAGTTGGCGCCGCCGCCCTCCTGCGCGGTGAGGGTGTACGCCTCGTCGATGAAGAGGACGCCGCCCAGGGCCTTCTCGAAGACCTCGGTGGTCTTCAGCGCCGTACCGCCGACGATCTTGGCGACCAGGTCGGCGCGGGAGACCTCCACGATGTGGCCGGAGCGGAGCACACCGAGCGAGGCGAGGATCGAGCCGTAGAGCCGGGCGACGGTGGTCTTTCCGGTGCCGGGCGGGCCCGCGAAGACGACATGGCGGGAGTTGTTCGGCACCGGCAGTCCGGCCTCGCGGCGGCGGCGCGCCAGCCGGTTGAGGTTGACGAGCATGTTGACCTGCTCCTTCACCCCCTGGAGGCCGACGAGTCCGTCGAGCTTGGCCAGCGGCCCGCGGGCGTCGACGCCGCCGCCCGCACCCGCGGCGGCCGCGGCCTCGCCCCAGATGTCCGGGTCGGCGTTGTCGCTGCTGGTCAGCGACTCGACGCTGGTCTTTCCCTCGGGTGAGGTCTGGCGGACACCCGCGCCGCCGTTGCCGGTGGCGGTGCAGCCGGTCACCCGGAACCGCTCCTCGCTCTCGACGCGGGCGCCGTCCCCGGCGTTGTCGGTGAGACGGCAGCCGTTGAGCGCGCCGCGCGCCTTGTCCCCGACGCGTACGCCGTTGGCCTTGGCGCCGTGCACCCAGGTGCGGACGGCGGTCAGTTCGGCCTCCTCCTCCAGCAGCACACCGTCCGCCCCGGCGGCGGCGATCTCGCAGTCCAGGAGCGTGGCGGCGGCCCGCGGCCCGACGAGGACGCCGCTGTTGCGCGCGCCGCGCACGGTGGTGGCCTGGAGGGTCGGCCGGGCGCCCTCGGCGAGGACGACGCCGCACCGGCCCGCGCCGGTCAGCTCGCCGTCCTCGATCTGCGCGCGGCCGGTGGAGCGGATCTCCAGCGCGTGGCCCTCCGGGTCGGTGACGTTCACCCGGCGCAGCACCGGTGCGGCCTGTCCGCCGACGAGGACGCCGGTGCCCTTCGCGGCGACGATCTCGGCGCGGTCCACGCGGGCCGCGCCGTCCCCGGCGAGCAGCAGGCTCTCCGCCGCGCAGCCGCGCAGCGTGAGGCCGGTCAGCGTGGGTGCGGCGGACTCCTCGGCCACCACACCGGAGCCCGCCGCCTCCTCGACGGTGCAGTCGGTGAAGGTGCCGCGGGCGTGCCCGGTGACGACGATGCCGTGGCCGTCGCTGCGCTCGACCCGCAGTCCGCGGACGACGGGGTCGGTGTCACCGCCGAGCGTCATCCCGTGGCTGGAGGTCTGGCTGACCGTGCACTCCTCCACCGTGACCTGGGAGGTGGTGGACAGGTGCAGACCGATGACGGTGTCCCGTACCAGACAGCGGGCGATCCGGGTGGCGCTGTCCTCCTCCAGCGCGACGGCCGGTTTGCCGGTGGTGGTCAGGGTGCAGTCCTCGACGGTGCCGCGGGCCCGCCCGTTGGCGAGGACGCCGTTGCCGCGGGCGTCGCGCACGGTGCAGCCGCGGACGACGGGGTCGGCGTCCTCGCCGATCACCACGCCGGAGCTGCCGAGGCGTTCGAGGAGGCAGTTCTCGATGACGCTGGTGGCGCGGGAGATGTCGACGATGCCGGCGCCCGCCTGGTTGACGACGCGGCAGTCCCGCATCGCCAGGGAGCCCTCCTCGCGGGAGAGCAGCGCCGTCCAGGACGCGCCGGTGATCTCGCAGTCGTCCAGCGCCGCCTGACCGCGCGGTACGTCGACGACCGGGAGTTCGGTGTCGTCGCTGCGCAGCCGCAGTCCGGAGAGTTTGACGGCCTCGGCCAGCACCTGGACGGCGCTGCCCTTGCGGGGCGCGATGTCGACGACCGCGCCCGCCTCGTCCGCCACCAGCGTGACCATCTTGGTCACCACGAGATTCTCCTCGTAACGCCCGGCCCGCACGCTGATGACGGCGCCGCTGCGGGCTGCCTGGATGGCTTCTGCGATGGTGCGGTGTCCGTCGACCCCGTCCGGGTCCACGATCAGCAGGTGGCGGGCCAACGCCGCTCCCCCTTCGTCTGGGTCGGGTCGGCGACCGTACCGGTCGTGCACCGGAGCGGGTCGGCTCCCTGATTCGGTGTGGTGTGTTCGGGCCGCCCGCGCCCGGGGCCCGGCCCCGGGCGACCGGAGGACGCGTCGGCGGATGGCGGCGGAAAGCTTTGCGGCGGCGCCGCCGGACCACCGCTTCGGCACGGCGTACCGCGAGGGCGCGGCCGACGGCCGGTGCCGTTCGTCGTTCGCGGACGGGACCGTGGCGGCGGGCCCGCCCCGTCCCCGGCGCGCCGGGCTCGTCCCGACGGCCTGAGCAGCGGACACAAGGGGTGCGCCGCGCCGCTGCCGCCGCGAAGTGTACGCGTAAATGCCTTACGGCGGACGGGCGGTGGGCACGGTACGCAGGGGGTTGCCCCGTTCCGTCCCGTCATGCGTCCCGTCATGCGTCCCGGGATGCGGGACGCTCCCCGGGCGACGGGACGGCGGTGTCGCGGGGCGCGGGCAGGGTGACGCGGGCGACGGTGCCGGGAGCCGGACCGCCGCTCTCGATGGCGAGTTCGCCGCCCATTCCGTCGACGAGTCCCTTGGTGACGTGCAGGCCGAGGCCCGAGCCCGGGTTCTTGCCGCGTTCGGCGCCGAGCCGGTCGAAGGGGACGAACAGCCGGTGCTGGAGGTGGCGGGGGATGCCGGGCCCGTCGTCGGTGACCACCAGGGAGAGCCGGTCGCCGTCGGCGGGGGCGGTGCCCAGGGTGACTCGGCCGCCGGGGCTGTTGTACTTGATGGCGTTGGTGGCGAGGTTCAGCAGCACCTGCCGCAGCCGCCGTTCGTCGCCGATGACGGCCACCGCGTCCGCGGGCAGTTCGGTCTCGAACGTCACCGCCGCCTCATCCGCCGCGTTGGCCAGCAGTCCGTGCACATCGGTCAGGAGCTCGCCGACGGGCACCGGCTCGGCGCGCAGCCGCAGGGCGCGCGCCTCGATCGCGGCGACATCGCTGAGGTCGTCGACGAGGTCCACCAGGTGGCCCGCGGCCGAACGCATCCGGTCCAGCGCCTCCCGGCTGCGCTCCGGGCCCAGGGCGCCGGAGCGCAGCATCTCGCCGAAGCCGACCACGGCGTGCAGGGGAGTGCGGATCTCGTGCCCTAGCGCGGTCATGAACTGCGACTTGGTGCGGCTGTTCTCCTCCGCGTGGCGCTGGGCGATCTCCGCCTCGGCGCGCGCCCGCCGCTCCTCCTCGGCGGCCTTGCGGTCGGTCTCGTCGACGAGGTTGACGCACCACGAGACGATGTTGCCGTAGGCGTCGCGGACACCGGAGTACGTGGTCGAGGTGACGATCGGCACGTCGTCGGGGCGGCGGAAGCGGAGTTCGAAGCGGTGCCGGTCGTCGGTCTCGGCGGCGACGCCGTGCAGCAGACCGGCCCGGTCCTCCTCCTCCACCAGATCCTGGAAGTAGCGTCCGACCAGGTCGGACGCCTCCCGCCGCAGGAGTGCGCACAGGGCGCGGTTGACCCGTGTCACGCGCCCGTCGAGGCCGAGCAGCGCCATGCCGGCGGCGTTGTCGTCGAAGGCGCGGCGGAAGCGTTCCTCGCTCTGTGCCAGGCTGCCGAAGAGCCGGTCGTGGTCGATGGCGACGGCGGCGAGGTGGGTGAACCGCTCGACGAGGAGGCGCTCGTACTCGGTGGGGGTGTGCGGCACCTCGTGGTAGACCGCGAACGTGCCGAGCACCTGACCGTCCTTGCCCGGTATGGGCGTCGACCAGCAGGCCCGCACCCCGGCCACCGCGGCGGCGGGCCGGAAGTCGTCCCAGAGAGCGCTGCGGTGGATGTCGGGCACCACCACGGGCACGGCGGTGTACGCGGCGGTGCCGCACGAGCCCGCGCAGGGGCCGGTGTCCATACCGTCGATCATCTCGATGTACTGCTGCGGCATGCTGGGGGCCGCGCCGTGGTGCAGCCGCCCGGAACGCTCGTCGAGGAGCAGCACCGAGCACATCGTGCCCGGCAGCAGGTCCTCCAGGGCGCTGGTGACGGCGTCGAGGACAGGCCGCAGCGGTGCGCCCTCCGCCATCATCTCCAGTACCTGGGCGTGGTGGACGAGCAACTGCGGCATGGACTCGGTGTCCGGGCCCGCATCGGGGGATGCACGCCGATCGAATTCGCGCAACATGACACCTTCTGGGTTTTTCAGGGCTCGAAGCGGTAGCCGACTCCGCGGACCGTGCGCAGCCAGTGCGGGCGGTCCGGGTCGCGTTCCAGTTTCCGTCGCAGCCGGTGGACGTGCTGGGTCACGGTGGCCGGCTCCTGCCAGTCGCTGGAGGACCGCCAGACGTGTTCGAGGAGCTGGTCGCGGGTGTAGACGTGGCGGGGCGAGGCCGCGAGGAAGGCCAGCAGGTCGAACTCGCGGGCGGTCAGCTCCACGGCGTCACCGCGCACCGTGACCGTCCGGGTCGCCCGGTCGATGACCAGGCCCTTGCGGGGGTTCGGTGGCTCGGGAGCGGGCTCCGGCGCGGGGGCGGGCGCCGCGGGCGCGGTCTCGGAGCGGCGGCTGCGGCGCAGCACCGAACGGACCCGCGCGGCGAGCTCCGCCGGGGAGAAGGGTTTGACGACGTAGTCGTCGGCGCCGAGGTCGAGGCCGATGATGCGGTCGGTCTCACCGGACCGGCCGGAGACGACGATCACCGGGAGATCGGCGGAGCGGCGCCGGATGTGGGTGAGGACGTCGAGGCCCGCGACGAGCGGGAGGGTGAGGTCGAGGAGGACGACATCGGGGTGACTTTCGGCCACGGCGTCGAGCGCGGCCTGTCCGTCGGCCGCCGTCAGCACCTCGAAGCCCTCGGACTCCAGCTGCCATCTGGCCAGCGTCCGGACATCCTCGTCATCGTCCACCACCAGGACGAGAGCATGTGTGTCACTGCTCGGCAAAGCGCCTCCCCGCATCGATCGAACCGCACTGCGCGGGGTGTCGATGATCTCATTGTTCACCCCTTCGCGTCACCACGCGATCACCTTGAGCAAGCAGTTAAGCAATATTTGATGAACCGTTGCGGTCCAAGTGAGGTGACCGCACAAGAGTCACTGGCGTGAGTACGAGAACCGCGGACACCGTCGCAGCCGCACTGGCCCAGGGAGCCGCCCGTCACGGCGCCGAGCCCTTCCTCGTCGCCGAGACACCGGAGGGCGGCCAACGCGTCGTCAGCTGGGCCGAGATGGACGCACGGGCGACCCGGACGGCGCGGCTGCTGCGCTCGCTCGGACTGCGGACCGGTGACCGGTTCAACGTGCACACGGGCAACTGCCCGGAGTTCTACGACCTGTGGTTCGGCGCGGCCCGGCTGGGCGCCGTACTCGTCCCGAGTGATCCGTTGCACACCCCGGACGAGCTGGGATATCTGCTCGCCCGCTCCCGCTGTCACGTCACCGTCGTCCAGGCCGCGTTGCGGGAGACCGCGGCGCGCGCCTGCCTCCAGGCACCGGACTGCCGGCATCTGCTGGTCATCGGCGGGCACGGCGCCGACGCGTTCCACACGGCGCGCGACGCGCAGTCGGACGCGCCGTGGGACACCGGGCGGGACGGCACCGGCCCCGGGCCGCACGACCTCCTCGGGGTGCTGCACGCCGCGGCGGGGTCCGGCCCCGCCGAGGAGGTACCGCTCAGCCACGCCGCGTACCTGGGCGCCGGGCGCAACATCGCCGGCCGGCTGCGGATGCGGCCCGACGACCGCCAGCTGATCGTGCTGCCGCTCTTCCGCGGCAACTCCCAGCAGTACGCGTCGATGTCGGCGCTGGTCAGCGGCGGTTCCATCGCACTCACGCCGGGCTTCACCGCCGAGCGGTGGGCCGGTCAGGCGGCGGCGCTGCGGGCGACGCTCGCCGGGCTGCTGCCCGCGCCGCTGTGCATGCTGCTCGCGCGGGAGGAGAGCGTCTGGGACACCGCGCACGGTCTGCGGGCGGTGATCGCCACGCAGAAGGTGTCCGAGGAGCGGATCACCCTGTTCGAGAAGCGGTTCCAGGTCTCCCTGCTCCAGCTGTACGGGATGCAGGAGACCGTCGCCCCGGTGCTGGCGTCCGCGCAGGCCAGACGCCGTAAACGGGAGCGCGGGGCCCTCACCAGGCGGGCGCCGGGAGGCGGTGCCGGTCCGGACGGGCGGCCGGGCAACTGGTTAGGGCCCCTCGCTCCCCCGCCTCCCCGGGCGGCCCCCGTGCGGGGCCGGCCGCCCGGCCGCGGAGAGCCCCGGAGCCCCGGTCCGAAGGCGTACGGGCGGCCCCCGCTCGCTCGCCCCGAGGCGGACCGGGTGCCGGGCAGATCATGTGAGATCCGGTCGGCGGACTTCCGCGCCGACCTGCTGTCGTCCCTGAGAGCCGCCGGCTTCCGGCGGCCGGTGAATGAGTGCGCTGAGGCGGAGTGACATGGTCAACGTTGTGGGAATCGGCGGCGGCATCGGCGCATCGCGCCTGTGGCTCACCCTGAACGAAGCACTGGACGAGGCGGCGCCGGGCCCGTCTCCCCTGACCCTGGTGGTCAACACCGGGGACGACCTCTGGGCGCACGGCGTGCGGGTCTGCCCCGACCTCGACACCACGCTGTACGCGCTCAGCGGCCGCCAGGACACCGAGCGCGGCTGGGGCACCAAGGGCGAGACCTGGCGGTGCATGGAAACCCTGCGTGAGCTGGGCAACGACGTGTGGTTCAACCTCGGCGACACCGATCTCGCCACCCACCTGCTGCGCACCTCGTGGCTGCGCGACGGGGTGGGCCTGGCCGAGGTGACGCGCCGGCTCGCCGACGCCATGGGGCTGCGCTGCCGGGTCCTGCCCGCCACCGAACAGCCCGTCGGCACCCAGTTGCTGTGCACCGACGGCGAGCGCCGCAGCTACCAGGAGTTCCTGGTGCGGGACGCCGCCGCGCCCCGGGTGCACGAGGTGACGTACGCGGGTATCTCCGCGGCCCGCCCGGCGCCCGGTGTGCTTCAGGCGCTGGAGAGCGCCGACCTCGTCGTGCTGGGCCCGAGCAACCCGGTGGCGAGCCTGGGCCCGGTCCTGGCGGTGCCGGGGATACGCGAGGCGCTGCGGGACGTGCGCTGCCCGGTGGTGGCGGTCACCCCGACCGTCAGCCGGGTGCCGTTCGAGGATCCCGGTGAAGCGCGACGGGCGGACAGCAGGCAACGCCTCATGGAGTCCCGGGGCGTGGCCGCCACCGCCACCGGCGCGGCGGAGCTGATCCGCGACCTGTGCGACGTCTTCGTCCTGGACCCCGCCGACGCGCAGGAGGCGGACGCGATCCGGGCGCTCGGGCCGGAGGTGCGGATCACCCCGACCCTGGCGCACGGCGGCCGGGTCCCCCGGTCCCTCGCCGATGCCGTGCTCGACACGGTGAACGGCGTCCGCCCGGCCCGTGGCGCAGCGATCGGAGGGGTGCGGCGATGACGCTCGTCAGCCCGGAGAACCCGGCGGCCGCACGGCGGCAGATCCCGGACGGACGGCCGCGCGGTGAGCGGGAGCGGACCGTGCCCGCGACTCCGCCGCGCCCCCGGGTGCGGGCCGCCGGTGAACTCCAGGTCGGCCTGAAGGGCGGCGGCACCGCGACCGGCACGTCGTTCACCTTCAGCGGCCTGTCGTACGGCGGTGAGCACGTCGCGCTCGGCTTCGGTACGTCCCCGGCGGCCGGCGGGCGGGCCCCGCTGGTGGGGGTGCACAGCGAATGCCTCAGCGGTCAGGTGCTGGGCGCGCTGCACTGTGATTGCGCGGCCCGCCTCCAGCAGACCATCCGGTCCGTGCACGACGCCGGGGGTGTGCTGCTCTACCTGCGGCAGACCGGCCGCGGCTTCGGTGCCGTCGGCGCCCTCGACAGCTGCGCCCGCCGCCAGTCGTCGGTGGCGTCCCCGCAGTACCGCGCGGAGCGGGAGAGCGGCAGCCGGATCGTCGCCGAGATGCTGACCGCCCTCGGCCTCACCCGCGTCGCGCTGCTGACCTGCCACCCGGACTGGGCGGCGCCGGTCACCCGGTACGGCATCACCGTCGAGCGGGTCAGCGCCGCCACGGTCGCCGCTCCCTCCGCCGCCCCGGCCCCGGCCCGGCAGCCGGCCGCGGCGGCCGCCGGGGACGGTGTCGTCACCCCTCGCGAACACGAGGTGCTGCGCCGGGTCGCGCTCGGCCAGAGCAATCCGGAGATCGCGACCGCCATGTTCATCTCCCGCAACACCGTCAAGAGCTATCTGCAGAACGTGCTCCAGAAGCTGAACGCGCGTAACCGCGTGGAGGCCATCGCCCGCGCCCGTGACCTGGGAATCCCGCTGTGAACGCCTCCGTACCCGCCTTAGGGCACGTCCGCACCGCCACACCCGCCGGCCCGAGGGGGCCGGGGGGACACGCACCGGTACGGAACACCTCCCCGCCCTCCCCCACCCGGAGCGTCGGCGCCATCGGCAGGGCGCCCGCCGCCATGACGTTCAGGAAGAAACGTGAAGGAATACCCCGGCTTTCCGCAACGACCGAATGAGCAGCGATGAACGGCCAGGCTGTCTTCTCCGACCTCCAGGAGCGCACGGAGGATCTCACCGTCCTCCAGCAGCTGCTGACGGACGACCGGCTGGGCCCGGCACGGTTCGCCTTCCTCTCGGGGCCCACCGGCTGCGGTAAATCGGAGCTGCTGCGCACCTTCGCCCGCCAGGTCACCCAGGGCGGCGGCAGCTACCTCGGCGCGACGGCGTCGCGAACCGAGCACCTGGTGCCGTTCGGCGTATGGGCCCAGCTCTTCCGCGGCGCGGCCGCCCTCATGTCCGACGGCGGCTCCCCCTCCCCGGGCCGTCTGCTGGACACCGCGCAGCTCCACACCGCGGCGGGCACCGCCCCGGCCGACGGCTCCCTCCCCCTGTCGGCGCAGGTCGTCAACACCCTCTGCCTGCCGCTGCTGGACGCCGTCGAGCGGCTGCCCGGCCCGGTCGTGCTCGGTATCGACGACTTCCAGCACGCGGACGCGGTGTCGTTGCAGTGCCTGGCCGCGGTCGTCCGGCGGCTCGGGACGAAGCCGGTGCTGATCGTCCTGGGCGAGGCCCCCGACCTGCCCGCCGCGCAGGCCGTCCTCCAGGCGGAACTGCCCCTGGAGCCGCACTCCCGCCGGCTGCGGCTGCGCCCGCTGTCCCGGCCCGCCGTCCGCGATCTGCTGACCGCGCAGCTGGGCGCGGCGGCCGCCGAACACCTCGGCGACGCCTGCTACGACATCACGGCGGGCAACCCGCTCCAGGTCCACGGGCTCATCGCCGACAACCGGCACACGGACCCCGCGGCCGGGGCCCCGGCCGTCGACTCCGGCTACACCGCGGCCGTCCTGTCGTGCCTGCACCGCTGCGGTGATGAAGCGCAGACGCTGGCCCGGTACGTCGCCCTGCTCGACGACCCGGCGAGCACCCGGCTGCTGACCCAGCTCACCGGCGTCGACACCACCACGCTGATGCGGACGGTCAACACCCTCAACAACGCGGGTGTCCTGTCGGGCAGCCGCTTCCGGCACCCGAAGGCACGCGCCGCGGTGCTCGACAACACGGCGCCGGCGGTACGGGCCGCGCTGCGCGGCCGGGTCGCGGAGGTGCTGTACCGCAGCGGCGCGGCGCCCGTCACCATCGCCCGTCAGCTGCTGGCCGCCTCGCCCGTACCGGACGGCGACTGGACGGCGGAGATCCTCGACGAGGCGGCCCGCACGGCGCTGCGCGGCGGCGAACCGGATCTGGCCCACGACTGCCTGGTACGCGCCCGGGAGCTGGAGCCGTCCGACGAGAAGCTGCGGGCCTCCATCACGGCGACGCTGTTCGACATCGAGTGGCGGACCGACCCGTGCGCCGCCGTCCGCGGCCTCCCGGCGCTGGCACCCGCCCCCGGTGACCCGGCGGGTACGGCCGAGGGCGCCCCCGCCACCGTCCCGCTCTGGCTGGGCGACGTGGAGTCGGCCGTCGCCGGACTCCAGCGGATCAACGCCGCGCCGGAGGTGTACGCACCGGGTGCGGCGGCCCACGTCCAGGCGTCGCTGCAGTGGCTGCGGCTGGGCTACCCGACCGCGACGGGCCGGTGGGAGCCGGTCGACGTACCGGAGGGCACGGCCCCCGCGACGCCCTTCAGCGATCCGCTGAGCCCGGAGGTCCAGGGCGCGGTACTGCTGAGCCGGCTCAGTGGTACCGGCCCCGACACCGCCCTCGCCGACGAGGCCGAACGGCTGCTGTGCCGCTACCGGCTGACCGAACGCAGCTTCCCGGTCCTGCTCTCCGCGCTGATCACGCTGCTCTACTCGGACCGGCTGGAGGCCGCCGACGCCGCCTGCCGCCGGTTGGCCTCCGAGGCACCGCTGATCCCGGCGCAGAACTGGCAGGCGCTCTTCACCGCCGTACGCGCCGAACTCGCCCTGCGGCGCGGCGCGCTGGCGGAGGCCATCCAGCTGGCGCACACCGCGCTGTCGGCGACCTCGCAGGACAGCTGGGGCGTGGGCATCGGGATGCCGCTGGGCACCCTGATCACGGCGGGGGTCGCGTCGGGGCAGCTGGAGATCGCGCGGCGGGCGCTGCGGGTCCCGGTGCCGGACACGCTCTTCGAGACGCCGATCGGGCTGCACTACCTGTGCGCCCGCGGCCGGTACCAGCTCGCGGCGGGGCAGCCGCAGGCGGCGCTGGACGAGTTCTCCTCCATCGGCGCGCTGATGGAGGAGTGGGAGATGGACGTACCGGCGCTGGTGCCGTGGCGCAGCGAGGCCGCCTGGGCGTGCCTGGCCCTCGGCGACCGGGCGCGCGCCCGCACCCTGGCGCAGACGCAGCTGGAGCGGTGCACCCCGCTCCAGATCCGCCCGCGCGGCGCCGCCCTGCGGGTGCTCGCCGCCTGCGCTCCGCAGGAGGAGCGGGCCGCCCTGCTGGAGGAGGCCGCGGCGGCGTTCGCGGAGTGCGGGGCGCTGCGCGACCGGGCGGCCGTACTGAAGCAACTGAACGGAATCGGGCAGCGCACAAAGCTGCGGACGTCGGGAGAGAGGTACACGGTGATGGAGCGTCAGGGAGCCGGAACGGACGAGTCGGCGGAGGCGGCGGCGCGCGGCCGGTCCGCGACGCCGCCCGCACAGCACGGCGGCGGGCGCCCGGGGCAGACCGTGCCCCAGCCCCGGAGCGCCGCCGACGCCGCGCGCGCCGGGCGGCAGCAGCCGTTCGCACCGGCCGCGCGGCCGGCCCACGCCGGCCGGCCGGACGGGGAGTGCCGGCTGCGGGCGAGCCTGAGCGACGCGGAGCGCCGGGTGGCCGAGCTCGCGGCCCGCGGCCACAGCAACCGGCAGATCGCGGCCCGGCTGTACATCACCGTCAGCACCGTCGAGCAGCATCTGACCCGGGTCTACCGCAAGCTCCACGTCAAGCGCCGCACCGACCTCACGGCGATGCTGCGCCCCCGTCCCGCCTCCCTCGCCCACGCGGCGAACGGCGCCGCGCCGCAGGGGCAGGACTCCGCCGCCCGGTGAGCGGCGGCCCGCGGGTGCCGCACGGCGAGTGGTGTCACCGCTCGCGGCGGCCCGGGGCGCCACCGGCCGTTCGGCAGCCCGGCGCCGTACGCGGTGCGTCCCGGCGGTGGTTCTGGAGGAGCACACCGCCCGTTCCCGGGCCCGTGCCGAACCCCTAAGGGGCCCCTGAAAAAGAATTCATGGCACCTCGCCCGCATGGCTTCCGGGTACACCGGAAATCATTCGTCCGCGACACACAGCGGCATGACGAGCTTCCGGTCCCCTCACCCGTTCCGACCGAGCGGCGGAGGAAAGGAAAAGCGGGCGACGGCCAATTCCCGTACACCGAACAGCGGGTGAACACTTCCGCCTCCTCTCGCTTTCCCCGGGCCGGATCGGCACCATGCGTTCCGTCCGGGTTCCGCACACCCGATCCGGTCACCCATGCCGGAATTCCGGAGCACGACATATCGCGGACCGCACACCACCACGACGCGGTATTTGACGAACAAGCAGGAAAGAGAGCCGGATGAACATCGCAGTGATAGGCGGCGGTCCGGCCGCCGTACTCCTCCTGGACGCCCTCGCCCAGGCCGTGGAGTTGCTGCCCGCGGGGGAGGTCACGGTCTTCGACTGCGGACGCCACCTCTGGCGCGGCCGGGCCTACCAGCGCGACACCGACGAGGTGCTGGTCAACCACGTCCCCCAGGACATGTCGGTACGCATCGGCGACCCGGACCACTTCCCCCGCTGGCTGAACGCCCACGGCAACACCGGCGACTCGGACACCGCCGACGGCTGGTACCCCTCCCGCACCCTCGCCGGTGACTACTTCGCGGACTCCGCCCGGGAGGCCATCGCCCGCCTCACCGCACACGGCCGCCGCGTCCGCATCGTCGAGGACCAGGTCACCGGCGTGGAACTCACCGGCGACACCACCTGTCTGCGCACCCGCTCCGGTGGCCGCCACACCGCCGACCGCGTCGTGCTGACCCCCGGCGGCGGCACCCCGCCCGACGCCTACGGTCTCGCCGCGGCGCCGCACTACATCGCGGACCCGTACCCCCTGTCAAAGACCCTGACCACACTGGACCCCACCGCGCACGTCGCCGTGGTCGGCAGCGGTCTGACCGGCGTCGATGTGGCCCTCGCCCTCCGGGCGCGCGACCACCGGGGTCCCGTCACCTTCCTCTCCCGCTCCGGTGCGCTGCCCGCCGTCCGCCAGCGCCGCACCCGCCTCACGCTCACCCACCTCACCCCCGAGAAGGCCGACGAGCGCGCCGCGGGCGGCACCCTGACGCTGACCGACATCGTCGAACTGGCCCGCGCCGAACTCGGCCTGACGACGGAGGAATTCGAGGATTTCGGCCGGCAGCTCACGCTCGCCGCCTCCCCGCTCACCGATCTCAAGAGCCAGCTGGACGCGGCGGATTCCCCCGACACCCGGCTGCGGACACTGCAATTCGCCGCCCGCGCGGTCGGCCAGGACCTGTGGTATCTCCTCGACGACGAGGGAAAGGCCGCCCTGCTGGCGTCGCACCAGCGGCTGCTGCTTTCCCGATGTTGTCCGATGCCGCCCGCCAATGCCCGTAAACTCCTCGCCATGCACGAGAGCGGCCATCTCCGCATCCGCGACCGCCTCGTCGATATCACTCCGCTCTCCGACGGCACTTTCTCCGTCGAAACCGCTGACGACTCCTTCACCGTCGACGCCGTCATCAACGCGATGAACACTCCGGTGAAGCGCACCTCGGGCGCGGCCCGGGAAATCACCGACGCCCTGGTGTCCGCGGGCGTCGCCGAGCCCCACCCGTTCGGCGGTCTGCGCATCGAACGCCACAGCAGCAGGCTGCAGCGCGACGGCCGAGCCGACCCCCGCTTCTTCGCCTTCGGCGACATCACCAGCGGCGCCGTCTTTTTCACCTTCGGCATCCCGGTCATGCAGCTCCAGGTCGAGCGGATCCTCGCCGCCCTCGTCGACGAGTGCCGCACGGCCGCCCCCCGCGGCTGACCTCCCCACGCCCCACCCCGGACGGTTTCCCACCACCTCATCCGGCGCATCCCCCCGGTGACCGGTGAACGTCCGCAGCGCACAGATCGGACAAAGATGTACGACACACCTAGTTCCCACCCGGGCGGCGAGCAGGTCCTCGCGGAAGCCGTCGCCGCCTACCAGGAACGCTTCGGCCCGCGCCTGCTCGCCGCCTACGCCCTGGGCAGCCTCGCCCACGGCGGCTTCAGCGAGCCGGTCAGCGACGTCGACCTCGGACTCGTCCTGGCCGACCCGCACACCCCCGCGGACGCGGCGGAGGTGGACGCGGTCACCGGCACCGTCAAGAAGGGCGGCTCCGTGCTGCACGAGCGGCTGTCGGTCTTCTGGGGCACGCCGTCGACCCTGTCCGGCGAGAGCGACGGCGGCCGCTTCCCGCCCTACGACCGCCTCGACCTCCTCGAACACGGCCGCCTCCTGACCGGCACCGAGTCCCGCCAGGGCATCAGCCGCCCCGGAGCGGACGAACTCCTCGCCATCGGCGCCGAGTTGGCCCTCGCCTTCCTCGCCGGCCGCGCGTACGACCCGGCGACCACCGCCACCGGCCTCGGCCCGATGCCCGCCGCCGACCGCACGGCCCTGGCGGAGATCCGCGACCCCCGCCTCCTCCTCGACCACGGCCCGCGGCGCCTGACCAAGGTCGTCCTCTTCCCCGTCCGCTTCCTCTACACCGCCGCCACCGGCCTGGTCGGCACGAACCGGGGCGCCGCCGAACACCACGCCGCCGACCCCCAGGCCCCCGGCGCCGCCCTCGTCACCGCCGCCCTCACCTGGCGCGACACGCCCCCCGAGGACCCCGCGGCGGCCCTCGCCCTCCTGGAGAGGGAACTGCTCCCGCTCTACCTGCACTACGTCGACGACCACGTGGCGCGCCTGACCGCCGCCGGCCGCCCCGACCTCGCCGACGGCTTCCGCGAATGGCGCGGCCAGCTCCTGAGCTGAGCGCGGCCGCGGTCCGGCCGGCACCACGGCCGGACCGCGGCCCCCGGGACATACGGAAAGAGCCCGCCGATCCAGGTTTCCCCGGATCGGCGGGCTCTTTCCGACAACTGTCGGGACGACAGGATTTGAACCTGCGACCCCTTGACCCCCAGTCAAGTGCGCTACCAAGCTGCGCCACGTCCCGATCGCTCGCCCTGCCGGTTCCCCGGCTGACCGCGCACGAGAACAATACCGCATGTCAGAGGGTGCCTGTTGCCGGATTCCGGACGGCACCGCGCCCCGCCCGGCGACCGCCGGACCGGGCCGCGTCCGGGCCCGGCGGTCCGCGGCGCCCCCGGGCACTCAGACCCGGGCGTCGAGCCAGGCCAGCAGGTCGCGCTGGACCTCGTCGCGGTTGGTCTCGTTGAGGACCTCGTGCCGGGCCTTTGGGTACGCGCGCCAGGTCAGGTCCTGGACACCGTGGTAGCGGTAGTCCTCCAGCATCTCGCTGACCTGCGTCAACCGCTGGTTGCAGGGGTCCTCGGCGCCGACGACGAGGTGTACCGGCAGATCGCGGGGCATCCGGGCGAGGTGCGCCGGATCGTTGATCTTGCGGACCGCGCGGACCCAGTCCAGGCAGAGCCCGGCGCAGAACGGGAAGCCGCAGTCCTCGTCGGCCACGTACCGGTCGACCTCGGCGGTGTCGCGGGAGAGCCATTCGAAGCCGGTGCGGTGCGGGAAGGCGTCGTTGAAGGCGCCGAAGGCGCGGGGGATGAAGGCGGACGGGGCGGTGCGCCCCCGCTCGGCGACCTCCGCCTCCAACTCCTCGATGATGGAGCCGAGTTCCATACCGGGCAGGGTGCGGAACGTGCCGGAGAGGATCAGTCCGGCGAGGTCGGCGCCGTACTCCTGGGCGTAGTCGCGGGCGAGCATCGAGCCCAGGCTGTGACCGAGCAGGACCAGCGGGACGCCGGGGTGCGCGGCGGCGGCGTGATCGCCGAGGCGCTTGAGGTCGGTGACCGTCGCCCGCCAGGCGTCCTCCCCCACCACACCCCGGCCGCCGGTCGACGCGGCGGTGGCGCCGTGGCCGCGGTGGTCGGAGGCGAGGACGCCGAAACCGCGGGCGGTCAGGAAGCGGGCGAACCGGTCGTAGCGCCGGGCGTGCTCCGCCGCACCGTGCGCGATCTGGACCAGGGCCCGGGGCTGCCCGGCCTCCGGCAGCCAGGTGTACGCGGCGATCCGGGCGCCGTCGGGGGCGACGTGGAACTCCGGTTGGGGGACCTGCATGGGGCATCGTCTCCTGACTGCGGGGCGGGCCGCCCGGACGGCGGCGGGTCCGGCGGGGCGCCCGCACCGGACCGCACCGGATCCCGGCCACCGGACCGGCGCCCCGCCGCACGCCACTCTCCCTCCCGGGCGGCGCCCCGCCAAGAGCCCCGCCCCGGCGCGTGTTCCGGGGTGTTCGGGGCACCGCGCCGCAAGCGGGGCACCGCGGGCGGCCCGGGGTCAGAAGGTGTCGCTCAGCCCGTCCTCGCGGCGGTGGATCCGGGTGACCAGACCGGCCGCCGCCTCCTTGATCGCCTCCAGCCCCGGACGGCCCCACGGCCGCGGTTCGAGATCCACCACACAGACCGTGCCGAGCGCCAGGCCCGTGCGATCGATCAGCGGGGCGCCGAGGTAGGCGCGGACCCCGGCACCGTCGACGACCGGGTTCCCGGCGAACCGCGGGAAGTCACGGACGTCCTCCAGGGCCAGGGCCTTGCGGCGGACGACGACGTGCGGGCAGTAGCCGTGGTCGCGGGCGATCACCCGCAGATCGCCGCCGAGGGCGCGCGGGGCGCCCGGCACCCGGCCGCGCGGCGGCGTGTACAGCCCGGCGAGGTACTGCCGTTGCTCGCCGAGGAGGTTCACCACGCCGTACGGCGCCTTCAGCGCGCGGGCGACCTCGCGGGCGTACGCGTCGAAGGCGGGCACCGGGGCGTCGCCGAGGCCCAGCTCCCGCAGCCGGGCCGCGCGCGCCGTCGCCTCGGTGTCCACCGGCGTGCGCAGCAGATGCCGGTTCGGGTCGTACGCGGCGGACCGGCTCACGGCAGCTCCCAGGCAGCGGCGGCGGGGACGGGGGCGAGCAGATGCTGCACGAGGGCGACCAGGACGTGGGTGGCCGAGGTGCAGCGCCGGGCGTCGCAGACCACGACGGGCACGTCCGGGCCGAGGTCGACGGCGGTCCGTACCTCCTCGGGGGCGTAGTGGTGGGAGCCGTCGAACTCGTTGACGGCGACGATGAAGGGGATGTCGCGGCGTTCGAAGAAGTCGACGGCGGCGAAGCAGTGGTCCAGGCGCCGGGTGTCGGCGAGGACCACAGCGCCGAGCGCGCCGTGCGACAGCTCGTCCCACATGAACCAGAAGCGTTCCTGCCCGGGGGTGCCGAAGAGGTAGAGGATGTGCGACCGGTCGAGGGTGATCCGGCCGAAGTCCATGGCGACGGTGGTGGTGTCCTTGTCCTCGACGCCGAGCAGATCGTCGTGGCCGACGCTGATCTGGGTGAGCAGCTCCTCGGTGGAGAGCGGTTCGATCTCGCTGACCGCTCCGACGAAGGTGGTCTTACCGACTCCGAAGCCGCCCGCGACCAGGACTTTCACGGCGGTCGGAAAGACGGCCCCGTCATCCGGCGGGGTCAGGGGATCACAGTCGGGTGCGCAGTCCATGCAGCACCGCCTCCAGAAGTGCTCGGTCGGTCCGGGGTGCGCCGTCCGCGGGCGCGGGGGCGTGGGCGGTGAGCGCACCGCAGTCGACGAGGTCGGCGAGGAGCACCTTGGTGACCACGACGGGCAGCCGCAGATGGCCGGCGACCTCGGCGACGGAGACCGGCGCCCGGCACAGCGCGAGCGCCCGGGTGTGCTCCGGCCCCTGCTCGTCGGCCCGCCGCCCGGTCGCCCTGACCAGCGTCAGGAGGTCGAACGGGGCGGTGGGCCGGGTCCGCCCGTTGCTGACGGTGTACGGGCGGACCAGACGGCCCGCCGCGTCGTCGTACCACGCGGGCTCCCGGCCGCCGTCCCGGCTGCGGTGGCACAGCGCCATCGTCAGCGTCCACCCGCCGGCATCTGCCGCCGCGCGGGCGTGATCAGGTACGGGCGGACGCTCTTGACCAGCATCCCCATCTCGTAGCCGAGGACCGCCACGTCGGCCTCGCGGCCGGCGAGGACGGCCAGGCAGGTGCCCGAGCCGGCGGTGGAGACGAAGAGGAAGGTGGACTCCAGCTCGACGACGACCTGGAGGACGTCGTCGCCCTCACCGAAGCGGGCCCCGGCGCTGCGGGCCAGGGAGTAGAGGCCGCAGGAGAGGGCCGCGAGGTGGTCGGCGCTGTCGGGGTCGAAGCCGTGGGCGGCCTTGACCAGGCCGTCGGAGGACAGCAGGAGCGCGCTGCGGGCGTGCGGGACGCGCTGGACGAGGCCGGTCAGCAGCCAGGAGAGGTCGGGCTGCGGGCCGGTGTGCAGCGGGGGGTGCGCCGGGGTGTGGGTCGGTGTGCGCAGATCACTCACCATGATGGGGCTCGTCTCCTCGGGGGCGGGCCGTCGGGGCCTCGGGGTCGGTGGGGCGGGGTTCGGTGGTGTCCGGCCCGTCGAAGGCCGGGCTCAGGGTGGGGCGGAAGGCGTCGCCCCCGGCCGAGTGCCCGGCCTCGAAGGCGTCGTCGGAGAGGCTGATGCCGCGCCGGAACGCGGCCATCAGGCCCGGGTCGTGCTCCGGTTCGGGTCCGGCGCGGTCGGCGGTGGACCGCAGGATCGGTTCACCGCGCAATTCGGGCACCAGGTGTTCCTGGCGCCGGCGGCGCGGCAGGGACGGCCGGGGCCCGGCGGCCCGCACCTCGGACGGCGCGCCGGCGGCGCCTTCCGGCGGGGCCGCGCCGGCCGTGGGCCGCGCACCGTCGCCGCCGGCCGGGACGTCCTGTGGTGATGCGGCCGGGCCCGGCACGCCCGTGCGCAGGGCCGCTCCCGGTGCGGGGAGCGGTCCACGTGCCGCCGGGATGTCCGGGAAGTTTGTCGCCGGTCCGGACGGCGGGTCCGGCGTGGCGTACGGCCGCTCCGGGGCGCCGTACCCGCGGTCGGGGCCGGGAGCGCGGTCGGGTCCCGGCGTACGGTCCGGTCCGGTCCCGGCGGGGGGTTCGCCGGTGGGCGGGGAGGGCGTGTGGCCGTCGCGGGCGCCGGGGACGGCGCCGTCGAGCGCCCCGGCGTCCTGGCACTCCGGTCCGAGGAGGTCGCGCGGGAGGACCAGAACGGCCTGCACCCCGCCGTAGATGTTGCTCTCCAGACGGACCGCGATGCCGTGGCGGCGGGCGAGCGAGGAGACGACGAACAGGCCGATCCGGCCGTCGGCCAGCAGTTCCTCCATGTCGACGTGGTCGGGGTCGGCGAGCAGTCCGTTCATCCGGGTCCGCTCGTCCGGTGTCATGCCCAGGCCGCGGTCCTCGACCTCGACGGCGAGTCCGGCGGTGACGAGCTGGGCGCGCAGCAGGACGTGGGTCTGCGGGTCGGAGTAGACGGAGGCGTTCTCGACGAGTTCGGCGAGCAGGTGGATGACGTCGGCGACGGCGTGGCCGCGCAGTGTGCCCTCGATCTGCGGGACGAGCTTGATCCGCGGGTACTGCTCGACCTCCGCGATGGCCGAGCGCAGTACCTCCGTCATGGCGACCGGGCGGCTCCACTGGCGGCGGGAGATCGCGCCGCCGAGGACGGCGAGGTTCTCCGCGTGCCGGCGGGTGCGGGTGGCGAGGTGGTCGACGTGGAAGAGGCCCTTGAGCAGGTCCGGGTCCTCGACCTGGTTCTCCAGGTCGTCCAGCAGCTCGATCTCGCGGTGCACCAGGGACTGCAGGCGCCGGGCGAGGTTGACGAAGACCTCGACCTTCTGCTCCCCGGCGGCGGCGCTCCGGGTGAGTTCGACGGCCTCGGCGACGGCCGCCGAGGCGGCGTCCCCGGCCGCGGCCATCTCGTGGGCGAGCAGATCGAGGGCGTCGCCGTCGGGCGCCGCCGCCGGTTCGGCCGCGTGGTGTTCGGGGCGCTCCCCCCGGCGTACCCGGTCCACGAGGGCCTGGAGGTCCGCCCGGTCGCGTGCGCAGCGGCGGCGCAGCGCGGTGCAGCGGTCCGCGGTGGCGCGCGCCTCAAAGGTGGCCGCGGCGCCCGCGGCGACCGCGACCCCGCAGAGCAGCACCAGTGCGGCGAGCAGCACCGGCCAGGCGCGGCCGGAGAGGGCGGCGGCGCCGGTCTGGAGGAGGCAGACGACGGCCGCCGCGCAGACCGCGGTGGTGACGGCGCAGGGGACGACGGCGATCCGGACCAGCCTGGCCCGTATCACCGCATCGGTGGCCGAGCCGGGGAAGGCGGCCCGTCCGTGTCGGCCGCCCTCGCGGTCCCGCCGCCGTGCCCCGGTGGGTACGGCGGCGGCCCCCGGGGAAGGCTCGGGTCCGTGGGACCCCGTTTCCTGGGGCGTCGGGCGCTCCTGGGGAAGTGCGGTAGGCATCGTGCCCTCCGGATCGGCCATCGGCAGTTCGCAAAGCACGCACGGTAGTTGTTACCGGGGTGGGGTCCGGACCACCTTGCCCCTTTCGCCACCCCCCGCCACCTCCGTACGAGGGCACCGACCGGACGTCCGCTCGAAGGGGTGCGAACCGCCGTTCCCATAAGGGGTGCGGAAACATTCCTTACGGTGACCGGTGCCGGACGGGGCTCAGGGCGGGTGCCGGAAGGCCGGCGACTGTCCGCGCACGCCGCACCGCCGGGAGGACCGGACAGAAGTCGGGGCCGGGCCCGGAAGCACATTCGCCCATGCAGAAGTGGCGTGCGGAAAGGGGTAACTGACGTAACGTCACACCCACCCGGTACCCGGACGTGTGACGCCTGCGCGCCCGTTCAGATGACACAGAGTCAGACGGTCGGGGAAGCGGTGCCGGGGCCGGGGCCTACGGGCCGGGGTCGAAGTTCACCCGGACGTGGCGGTTGCCGGTGCGGATGAGCAGGCCGTCGCGGAGGGTGGACGGGTCGGCGCCGCTGGTCAGCCAGAGGTTCACGGCGGCGCCCAGCAGCAGCGGGTCGAGCCGGGGACGCGGGGTGCCCCACGGGCGTTCGGCCACCGCCTCCAGCAGGAGTCCGTTCCGCAGCCGCACCAGGCACCGGTCCTCGGCCAGCGCGGCGGCGAGCACGCCGAGACCGGGGAGCCGCTCGGCCTGCTGCGCGGCCCAGTCGAGGGGGTCGAGTTCGGCGTCGGCGGTGGCGCGGCCCAGCACCTCCGCACTCTGCCGCCAGCGCAGATTGGTCTCCTCCGCCGCGACGGCGTAGAAGCCGCGGGCGGCCTCGTGGTGCCGGGCGACGACCGGATGGCGCCGCAGGTCCACCGCGCCGTCCGGATGGGCCGTCCCCGTCACGTCGAACGTGGTCGGCGCAGGGTGCGGGGCCGGCTCCGGCGCGGGCACCGGCTCGGGCGCGGGCGTATGGCTCGGCCCCGCGATGCCCCGGTGGGCGAAGAAGCCGTACATCTGGCGTTGCAGCAGCTCGCCGGAGCGGTGCGGGGCGCCCAACTGCCGCTCGACGACGGGCTCCAGCAGCGCGGGGTCGTAGCTCTCCGCGGCTTCGCGCAGCTGGGCGAGGAGGTCGCCCGCGGGGTCGAGGCGGACGGCGCTGCGGCCGAACTCGGCCGTCGGGGAGTCCGGGTCCAGCTCGTCCAGACCGGTGGCGGCGAGGAGGACGGCGCGTTCCGCGGCCGCGGAGTACAGGGAGGTGCTGCCGTGGTCCCCGACCACGAGATCGCTGGCGACGATCGTCGCGCGCCAGCCCTCCTGCGGCGGGATGACGAGGAGCCCGGCGGCCATCGCCGGGCCGAGGTGGTCGAGGACGCCCGCGGGGCTGTGCCGGGCCCAGACGTTGGGGTGCAGGACGGCGGCGACGGCGAACTCGTCCGCCGGGAGCGCGGTGACCAGCCGGAGCGGGAGGTCGGGGTGGCGGCCCAGCAGGGAGTGCTCGCTCCAGGTGGAGTGCAGAGCGACCAGCCGGCGGCCGCCGCTGACGCCGAGCCGGGCGCGGTAGTGGTCCCGCAGCGGGAGGCTGCGGCGGATGCGGTCCATGCAGCGGTCGCCGATGACGGCGGCGCGCGGCACCGCCTCGGGGCAGGTGCGGGCCAGGCGGGTCAGCTGCTCCTCGTGGGAGACGCCGATCGCGGCGGGGACGAGCTTGCCGCGGGCCATGAGTTCGTACCGGGACAGGCCGACGGGGGCGGCGTCGTCGCCGGTCGACTCGGTCACCAGGCGGTTGTACCCGGCGCCGTGCGGCATCACCATCAGCGGGGCGTGCAGGTGGCGCATGGAGCGGTGCAGGGAGCAGGCGACTGCCAGGTCGAAGGGGCGGCGCAGCGCCTCCTGCCAGGTCAGCAGGCGGTCGCCGAGGCCGAGGGCGCCGAGGTAGGTGTCGAGTCCGGCGTCGAAGGCGGAGCCGGGGTTGACGGTGTAGTAGGTCTCGATGCCGTCCTCGCGCAGCAGCAGCGGGAGGACGTCCAGCAGCCGGGTCGCGGAGGTCAGGGTGCGGGCGACGCCGAGGACGTGGGCGCGGGCCGGGGGCAGCGTGTTCCAGCGGGGCAGCAGCCGCCGTGCGTGCTGCCGGGACCGGTGCGCGGGCACGGGCAGCAGTCGTCTGGGCAGCAGGGGCAACGGATACTCCGGGGCTACGGCGGGCGGACGGGCGCGGGGCTCGCGCCGGGCGGGACGGGGGCGGCGGGTCAGCCGGTGGGCGGGCGGTCGTCCGCCCGGTGGTGCAGCCGTGCCAGCTGATCGCGGCAGGCGGCCCCGAGCCGGGTGTCACCGGTCCGCCCGGCGAGGTGGGCGAGGCGTTCCAGCGCGTCGTGGAGCTTGGCGGTGCGCCGTACCTCCAGGGCCTTCTCGGCGGCGAGCACCGCGTCGTCCACCGCCCGGTCGAGCTGCCCGAGACCTTCCCGCGCCCGGGAGCGGACGAGCGCGAGGCCGGGCAGCATCGGGGCGTCATCGGTGCCCACGGCGGTCTCCCAGGCCGGCGCGAGGACGTCGAGGGCCCGCTGCCACTGCTCGCCCGCGAGGTGCGCCTGGGCGAGGTTGTAGCGCTGGACGACGGTGCCGTGCGGGTCACCGGCGTTGGCCGTCAGGGCCTCACCGAAGAGGCCGAGGGCCGCCTCCCACCGGCCGCGGGCGAGCGCCACCAGCCCCTGGCTCTCCAGGATCACACCGCGCACCCGGGTGTCGGGGTCGGCGTCGGCCAGCGGCAGGGCACGGGCCAGCTCCCGCTCCGCCTCCTCGTACTCCCCCAACTCGTGGTGGGCGCGCGCCAGTTGGTTGCGCATCCGGACCTCGACGCCGGGCCGCTGCTCCCACTGGGCGGCCTCGATGCCGAGGTGGTGCGCCTCGATGGAGTCGGCGTGGTGTTTGCGGTCGTGGTAGAGCGGCCAGAGTGATTCGCACAGCCGCCAGACGGCGTCGTACCAGCGCTCCCGCTCGGCCATCCGCATCACGGCCAGCAGATTGCCGCGCTCGGCGTCCAGCCAGTCCAGCGCCTGCGCCTTGCCGGTGAACAGCGGTTCACCGGCGGCCAGTTCCTCCGGGGTCCGGCCGGGGGTCTCCTGGATACGGAAGCGGCCGGGCGAGACGGCGCGGTCGGCGTGGGCGGCGGCGGCCACGTAGAAGTCGGTCACCGCCCGGCGGACGGTGCGGACCTCCTCGGCGGGCAGCTCCCCGGCCAGTGCGCGGGCGTGACTGCGGGCGAGGTCGTGCATGCGGAAGCGGCGCGGTCCGGCGGCGTCGTCCGGGTCGGCGGGGACGACGAGGTGGGAGGTGAGGAGGTCGCCCAGCGCGTCGTCGACGCCCGGGGCGCCGGTGGCGATGACGACGGCGCGGACGAAGGTCGTGCCCGGCAGGGTGCCGAGCAGCCGGTGGACCCGCCGGGTGTCGTCGGACAGTTCACTCAGTACGGAGTCGAACACCTGGCCCACCGTCCTCGTCAGATCTCCGGCCGTGGCTTCGCGGTCGTCACCGTCCGGGCCGGCGGCCGGCCGCTGTCCGGCGCCGGTGGCACCGAGGCGGCGTACGGCGTCGCCGACCTGGAGGTGGGGGCGGCCCGCCAGCCACTCCCCCGCGGCGCGCAGGGCGAGCGGGAGCCCGCCGCACCGGCGCACCAGTTCGGCGGCGGCGCTCTCGGACGCGGCGATCCGCCAGCCCTGGATCAGCTGGATACCGGCCGCCTCGTCCAGCGGGTCCACGACGACGTGCGCGGCGCCGTCCATCTGCAGGCCCGGCATCCGGGCGCGGCTGGTGACCACGGCCAGCCCGGAGGCGGGCACGAGGGGGCGGACCTCGGCGGCGTGCTGCGCGTTGTCGATCACCACCAGCACCCGGCCCCCGGCGGTGGCACTGCGGAACAGCGCCGTACGGGGGCCGAGCCCGGCGGGGATCAGGTCGGGCGGGACGCCGAGCGCGTGCAGGAAGCCGCCGAGGACGTCCGCGACGTGGACGCCGCCGTCCCGCCGCAGATCCGCGAGGTCGACGTAGAGCTGCGGGCCGGGGCAGCGTTCGCCGAGGTCGCGGGCGACCCACTGGGAGACGAGCTGGGTCTTGCCGACGCCGCCCAGCCCCGTCACCACGATCACCGGCGCGGGCTCCGCCGGCCGTCCCGCGTCGTTCTCCCGGACGGCCGCGGCGCGGCGCAGCTCCGCCAGCTCGCTGCGGCGGTTGACGAAGCCCTGGTGGGGCGGCGGCACCTGGCGGGGCACCCAGGACGGCGCGGCGGGCGCCACTTGGAGCCGTTCGATCCGGCCCGCCTGGATGACCGGCCCGGTGACCACCGCGCCGGTCGCCACCGTGTTGTGTACGTCCGCGGGCTCCCGCGTCCGGCGGTCGTTCACCGGCGTTCCCTCCTGCCGCTCCCACACCCCTGTGGCCCCAGCGTATTCCCTCCGGGGAGGCGGGCGCGGGTTTCCCGGCAAGCCCGCGGCGGGCGGGGCGGGCGACGGAGCGCGGCGTCAACTCCCGCTCCGGTGGAGCGAGTCGGGGTACGGGCGGACACCGGGATGTGCCGCGGGCCGGCGGCCGGTCACCGGTGGGCGAGGACGGTGCGGGGCGGGGCGGCGGATTCCTCGGGGGCACCGTCGCCGGGGGCGTCCGGGGCGGCGGGGCGCGTCCGGTGATCGGGGCCGTCCCGCAAGGCGCCGCTCCCCCGGGTCCGGCCCCGGCTCAGCTCAGGAGGCCGACGACCGTCTGGGCCAGCGTGGCCAGCGACGCCCCTCCGGCGCCGGCGGTGGCGACCAGTTCCAGGCGCTCGCGCAGGAGTTGGCGCCGGGTCGGGGCGAGCGTGCCGGAGCTGCGGATCTCCTCCTGGGCGCTCGCGACCTCGGCGCCGAGCACCACGGCGCCGAGGTCCGAGCCCGCGGCGTCCGGCTGGAGGGCGGCGCGCAGCGCGGTCAGCGCCGGCAGCAGCCGTTCGAGGTCGAGCGGTTGCGGCGCCCGGTAGTCGATCCGGGCGTCCGCGCCGGTGCTGAGCACCCCGCCGGAGACGGAACCCCCGACGTGGATGTCACCGGCCCGCCGGCCCTGCGCACCCGCGGCGCCGGGGCCGTCAGCGGGGCTGTGGTGGTGCGGTTCGCCGTTCGCCGCTGTGTGTGCCATGGCGGTTTCCGTCTCCCGAGGTGTAGTGGATCTCCGTACGTTCTCCGGTGGCGGCGACGCCACCGCTCATCCGGCCGACGTAGATCGCGCCCCGGCCGATGTTGACGGTCTGCTGCTCGAACTCCTGGGTGTCGTACCCCTTCGCCCGCAGCGCCTCCAGCACACCGTTCTTGACCCGGTCCTGCACGGTCTTCACATAGCGGCTGATGTCCATCTCCTGGAAGAACGTCACCTGCTCCGCGGCGGCCAGTTCCCGTACGGCGAGCTGGGGGCCGCCGGGCCGGGAGCTGGGCGAGCGGCGCAGCCAGGTCCGGGACACGGCGACGGCCGTCCGCAGCAGCGAGACGACGGCCGCGGTGGAGGCGGCCGGGCCGGCGAACAGCGCCCGCAGGGTGTTGCGCAGCATCAGCCGGTCGTGCTCGGACGCCGCGTCGGCGGCCACCGCGAAATCGTCGCGGACCGGCGGCAGGACGTGCGGGGACACCTCCAGCACCAGCATCCCGCCCTGGGTGTGCACCCGGACCAGGACGGTCACCACCAACTGCCCGTCCCAGGCGGTGATCCGCACCCGCAGGAAGTGCCGGCTGCGCTCCCCGTCGCCGTCCACGGCCTCCCGCAGGCTCTCCCGCAGCCGGTCCGTCGCGTAGGGCAGTTCCCGGCGCGGTCCGTCCACCGGGCGGCAGACGCATTCGTCGACCTTCAGCTGCCGGAGCCGGTCGCGGGCGGTGCCCTGGCCGGACAGGCGCAGCGACGCGACCTGGGGGCGGATCAGGTCGAGGACGTCGCGGTTGGTCAGCCGGCCACCGCCCGCCGCGCCGTCCGCCACCGGCCGCAGCTCCAGCGCGAACGACCAGGCGTCGTAGGGCAGTCCGAAGCCGATCAGCGGCCGGACCGGCGGGTACGGGGCGAGGGGGGAGAACTGCTCGCGGGCGATCGCCTCGCCGATGCGGCGGTAGCGGGCGGTCCCCGGCAGCCGCAGCGGCGGCCCGGCCGCGAAGCCCTCGCGGCTCAGCTCCCGCCGCATCAGCAGCACCTGCCGCGTCCGGTGCGCCCAGACGGGCGCGGCCAGCAGCAGCGGGAAGAGCACCCAGTGCCAGACCGGCATACGGTCCAGCCGCGCCCAGTCCAGGAGGAACTGGACGATGGCGCCGAGCGCGCCCATGAGCAGCAGTGCCCCGAACGCGATGACCTGGAAAGGGAGTTCCTTGCTCTCCGCCCGTACGGGGTCGAAGACGTTCGGTGTGCGGCGGTTCCACAGCAGGCGCGCGCCCCACAGCAGCACCCACGCCGCCGCGAACGGCACCGCCTCCCGGCCGCCGACCACCGCGAAGGCCGTCCACACCAGCAGTACGGCCACCCCGGTGACGGCCTCCCAGCGGCGGGCCCGCAGCGCGTGCGCCAGGACCGGCAGCACATCGCAGCCGAGCGAGGGCGCCACCGGCCGCTCCTCGTGCTCCACCAACTCCTCGATGACCCGGCGCCGGAACCGGTAGTCCGCGTACACCCCGGCGCACAGCAGCCGGGTCGCCTCCTGATTGCCGGGTTCCGCCGTGGCGCGTCCGCTCATGTCCGCCCCTTCCGCCGTGCTGTCAGAAGCCCTGGGAGGGCTGGTATTCGGTGGTGACGGCTGTGCCGTCGACCGGCCGGATCGTGCAGATCACCTGCCGGAACCCTTTGCCCCAGGAGTCCTCCGCGACGATGCGGCCGACCAGTTCGGCGTCGGCGCCGGCCGGCCAGGAGCCGCCGAACTTGTTCTCGCACAGCTTCCCGGACTGATCCAGGGCCGTGTCGGAGCTCATGTCCGGCGGCGGTGTCACGAAGCCCACCACCTGGTCGGTGTGCGACTCGGCGCACGAGGAGACCAGCAACGCCTTGTACGACTCCGCCGTGTCCTCGTAGGTCCAGCAGTCCCCGATCGCCATCTGCTGGAGGTTGAGGTCGATGCCGCTGTCACGGAAGCGGCCCACCTCACCGCCGAAGGAGGTGTGCCGCGAGACGACCAGGCACGCCGCGCGCCGGCCCGCCTTGGCGAAGCCCTCGGCCGTGGGCACCAGGGCGTAGGTCCCGGCGTCCGGCATCCGCCCGGCGGTCTCCCCGGCCTGCCGC
Organism: Streptomyces sp. NPDC027185; assembly: GCF_055567035.1. Taxonomy (NCBI): domain Bacteria; kingdom Bacillati; phylum Actinomycetota; class Actinomycetes; order Kitasatosporales; family Streptomycetaceae; genus Streptomyces; species Streptomyces sp. NPDC027185. Next base: position 163,850 of record NZ_JBVHRF010000007.1, read on the forward strand.
GCGCACCGCTCGGCCGCCCGGGTACGCGCCGCCTCGACGTCCGGGAAGTCCATGACCGCGACGGTCTGCGCGTCGGTGCCGGCCCCGCAGTCGGTCATGCCGAGATTCGGGGTACCCCGCAGCGGCTGCCGCGGCCAGACCGCCCGTACGCAATCGCCCACGTCGAGGCGGTCGGTGAGCCCCACCAGCTGTCCGTAGGGGAAGCGCGTCCCCGCGGTTCCCCCCTTCCCCTTCCCGTCCTCGGGCGGGCCCCCGCCGGGGAGCAGCAGCAAAGTGGCGCCGACGGCCAGCGCGACCGCGAGGGCCAGTGCCGCGGCCACCTTCAGAGGCGGCCGCCGCCAGAACTCCCCGCGGCTCGGCGCCCCGGCCGGCCGGCCGGCCGCGTCCGGTGGTCCGGCGCCGCCGTCGCCCCGCGCGTCCGGCTCCTGTCGCCGCCCGTCCTCCCGGGCCGCTCGCTCCAAGGCCGCGCGCACCGCGTCGGCCGACGGCCGCTCGCCCGGCGGCCCGGACAGCATGTCCAGGATGATCTCCGTCAGTTCCCCGGCGTGCTCCGGGGCCGGGGGTTGCACCGGCCGTTCACCGGCGGTGAACGGCGCGCGGCCCTCGACCGCCGCGTACAGCGTCGCGCCCAGGGCGTAGAGGTCGGCCGCCGGTGTCGCGGGGGCGCCCGGGTCCTGGGCCTGCTCCGGGGCGAGGTACTCCGCCGCCGTGGGGACACCGGATTCGCCGAGCCCGTAGTCGCTCAGCAGCACCCGGGACGGCGCGGCGGCGTCACCTTCCCCGGTTCCCTCCCGTTCCGCCCGCTCTTCCCGTTCCTCCGGCACCAGCAGGACGGCGGACGGGGACACCCTGCCGTGTGTCACGCCCAGGAAGTGGCCGGCGGTGAGCGTGCCGAGCACGGCGAGTCCGATGGCCGCCGCCTCGCTCACGGGGACCGGTGTGCCCGCCGCGACGCGGGAGGCGAGGGCGGTCGCCTCGGGGTGGTACCCGGAGACGATCCAGGGGTTGCCCGCGTGCTCCACCACGTCGTACACGCCGACCGTCCGGGCGCGCGGACCCAGTTGCCGCACCCGCTCGACGCGCTCACGCACCCGGCGGAGCCGGGCCGCCGCGTCCTCACCGGGCACCAGCGGCAGCTCCGTGAGGACGACGTCCGCCCCCAGGTCCTCGTCCTGGGCGAGCCAGCGTGCGCCGCCCGATGTCTCCTGCCCCGTCCGCCGGACCAGCCGGTACCGGCCGCCGACCATCTCCCGCTCGCTCAGCTGGAACACCCCCGCACGCCGCAGTTGCCGTCCGGGCGTCAACTCACCACAGAAACACGGGAGTTGTCCGCCCGCCGTCGGTACCGGAACCCTACTGCGCCCGCCGGGACGGCGTTGCCCCTCCCGTCGGCCGGTGCGCCGCGGCCGGTCACCCCGGGCCCCGGCGCCCGCCCCCCTCCTGCCCCGGGGGAGGGGCCGCCGAACTTCCCTCCCTCGTACGGGAGTCCGGCAGCGGAGAGGAAGGCCACCGGCGACCGGGGGCGGCATCCGCGGTACGCGCCGACGGGAAGGCGGGGCCGCCGGGTGTGCACTCGAAGGGGGGAATCCCGCACGCTCCGGCGCGCCCGTGCGCGGCCCCGCGGCCGCTCCGCGCCGGAGCGTGCGGCGTCACCGCTCGCCCGCGACGTCCAGATCACCGCGGCGGGCCCCGGCCCCGGCGTCCCGGGAGCGGCGCCAGGGGTGGTCCAGCGGCCGGGACACCGCCCGCCACCACGGCTCCTCGGGCAGCTTCCCCCCGGGCTCGAACGGCTCGCCGGGGCGCGGGAACGCGACCGTCTGCCCGGCCTCCTCCGCCGCGTCCTCGGGGTCGTCGCCATCTACTCCAGCGTGTTTCCCTGCGTCTGCGAGCATTCTGATACAGAGCTAAAAAAACTCCCCCGCAGCTTCTTGCATGCCCCCTCTCTGGCTAAGCTACCAGCTTTGAGGTCGGCGGCCATTCGTTCATGAGGTTCAGGCCGGGAACTGTCTGCCGCAGCAAGCTCAGCTTTCCTGCGCTGCTCCAGAAACACCGCAACGTCGCCATCTCAAGCTCCGACCAACTTCATTACGGTGCTTCTACTGGGCAAGCGCTCACCGTTCAAGGCGGCGTAGTAGGTGGACCGACTGATGCCAGCAGTGCGGCAGGTGCGCGCTTCGTCTCCGGCTTCTCCATCTGCGTCACGTAACGCGGTCAGCGCCTCAGCGTAGATCTGCTGCGGGGTTCTCGAGTTGCGAATCTTGCGGGGCCGCCCTACTGCTATCTCCTCGTAGCCCTGTAGTAGTCCGAAGAAATCTTGAGGTAGCCCAAAAGGGTAGCCCAGCCTCGCTACCAGCACTGACGCTGATGCCCATCAAGTCCTGGAAATCTAGCGGAGGTTCAACGTGGGACTGTCATTCGGCGTCAGGCTGCTGCTCGTCCTGGCGGCGGCGCTGGCAGCGGTCATCGTCCGCCTAGTGGCCGGCTTGCTCGCTCAGTGGGAAGGGGCCCGCGCCCCAGGGTGCATTCAGAGCAGGTCGGCCGCGGCCGGCGTCGCACTGACGCTCTTCCTCCTGGTGCTCAGCAGCCTCGGGGCGCTTACCTGAAGCTCGGCTGCGGAGTGGGCCGGCGGGGGCGGTCACCAGTCCTCGGGGCCGCCGCCCCGCCATTCAGAGAGGTCGGGGTCGTCCAGGTCGACGTTGTCCGGGTCGAGGCCGGCTCTCCGGATGAACTCAGCAGATCGCGGGTGTTCATAACCAGGCCGAGGATGTCCCGTCCACGGTGACGCGGCGGCCTCCAGCGGGGCTGGGGGATGAACGACGATTCGTGCCATGTGACCACCCTCGCAGCCGGGCCAGTGCTCCCCCAGGGAAAGACAAAGACTCCCCCGCCGATGCGGGGGAGTCTTTGAATGAACTAATTAATTAGCCTTGGCGTACGCCTCGCGGATGTCAGCGGGGACACGACCGCGGTCATTCACGTTGTAGCCGTTCTCCTTGGCCCATGCCCGAATCGCTGCGGTGTCCTGGTTGGCCGACGCCGCAGCCTTCGTCCGAGCCTTGCCTCCACGGACACGGCGGCCGGCCTTGAGGAACGGGCCCACAGCCTCCAACAGCCCGTCGTAGCTGTCAGGGCCAAGGTCAATCTCGTACACCACACCGTCGATGGCGATGGTGTGGGGAGTCGCTTCAGCGGACACTTCACCCGTGAGGTCATCTGTGACAATCGTGACGATCTTCTGTGCCATGCTCGAATCATACGACGTACGACCTACTGCTTGCTGAACTCGACAAATTCAGCCCAGGTGCCGGGTGGGAAGTGGAGAACAGCTCGCATTCGGTCCTTCGTGTCCCGAACCATCACCCTATCCGGGTCATTGTCGGCCACCTCAACACAGCTGTCCTGCTTAGTGTACGTACTGGTGTGCCAGTTCGGCTTCTCTTCCACTCCATTACCTCCTTAATCCGTTGCCATTTGCTCGAAATGGCGAATCGCGCGAGATATAAGATCTCGCGCTGCTGTTCCGTAAACGGCAGACTGTCTCAGCAGGGCGAACGCCTTGGCGTAAAGATCGACCTCCCGCGGCTGCGTCACGGAGAACTCCGCAGAGTAAGTCTCAACAAGAACAAGCTTGTCATCGAACATGGAGAATGAGTTCCCAGGCCAGATGGCAAGTGGTGCGTCTCGGGGGATGAACCCCAGGCTGACCCTCGGGAGGTGCATCGCGAAGCGCAGCCGATCGAGCTGCCCCTTCATCACGTCTGGACCACCGAAGTTCGAGTAGAGAGCTTGCTCGGCGAGGAGCACGTTGAAAACCCGGTCACCTTCGTAGAGGTACCTGCTCCGTTCGAGTCTTTTTGCTGTGGCAGCCTCCGCGTCGTCGGGTATCTGGTAATAGCTGACGACCTGCTTGAATGTCTCCGCCGCATATTCCGGCGTTTGGAGCGTCCCCCACACGAGCGTCGGATGCCAGATGCGGAATACTTTGGTTTTGGCGTAGACCGGGAGAGCGGCCTGCTGCCTTTTCTCTGCACCGGTAGCGAGTTGTCGGCGCCACTCAAGCCACAGCTCGTCGATGTGCCGCACGGTGGCGATCAGGTCATCAATGTGACCTTCCTGCCGTGTCACCGTGCACCAGGTCCGGATGTCCTCTTCGCTGGCGTTCTGCTTTCCGTTTTCGAGACGCGAGACTTTTGACTCTTGCCAGCCCAGTTCACGGGCGAGCGCCCGGCCACTCGTGAATCCCGCGTCCTTCCGGAATCCACGCAGCCGGGCGCCCAGCGCCTCGCGTGCTTCTTGCGCTTGCGTGCTCACCGAGAGGTCAGGGCTTGTACTCGGTGTGAGGGATGGCCATGGTCCACAGCAGATCCCTGAGCTTGATGCACTCTGCCACTGTGTCGGGGTCCTTGATGATCTGTGATCCCAGAACTCGCCCTTCGGAGTCGAAGTGTCCGACTGCAAGCAGCCGGTCGTCGTAGAGCCACCAGTCATTGCCGTTATTGGGGAATTCGATTCCCTCGGGCAGCAGGTGCCTGGGCAGCCAGCGGATGTCCTCGCCGGCCTCGATGTTGAACTTGGTCAGCGAGTGTTCCCACCCGACGTATCGGGAGTGCGGCTCGGTGACCACCCGGATTCGACGCACGGTCTTGCCCTCCCCGGCGACCCGCCTCATGAGGGTCATCCAGGGGTCAAGCCATGTGAAGTCGTCGGGCTCTCCGCGCTGCCAGCGCGCGTACGGGGTGTCCTCCACGGGTGAGCCGTAGTCGTCCCTCAGCTCCAAGTGGAACGCGTCGTGCTCGAAGCTGTTGAACAGCTCGTCACGCTGGGCGCTGGTGATCAGGTCCACTGTTCTCCTCCAGTAGGGCCATGATCGAGGACTTGGGGACCTCGATGCAATCCTCGTAGTCAGGCAAACGCATCTGGCTCAGAGCCTCGGGGTCGCGCATCGCCGGGCCCTGCACGACGCACGTTCCCTGCTCGGTGACAAGCATGATCGGGTCTTCGAACTTCTTGATCTCACCGTGCGCGAGACCGTCCTTCGTCAGGTGCTCAAACAGTTCGGTCGGCACCTCGACCGCCGCCTGACCCTCCGGCACATCGAGCTGCATGAGCAGGTCTTGGGCAAAGATCTTCCAGCCCTGGACGACATAGCTGTCCTGGTCACTGGCGTACAGGGTGGGGCTGTCTCCGGGGGTGGAGTTCTTACCCAGGAACCGTAGCTTCATGGTCACTCTCCCGTCCTCTGCCTTGCGCGAGATTGCGCATGTCGATGGTCGGCGTTCTGTGTGTACCCGTCAATCGACTTGCTGCAATCTCGCGCAAACTTCTTGGGGGCCAACCGCGGGCCGCTCTAGGTTCATTGCCGCACCACCTGACGCCGCCGGGCTGTCCGGTGCCGGCCCTGAACTCCCGTCAGGGCTGGGCGTTCCACCACCTCGGAGGGATGGCCCCCATGACGATTACCGTGACTCACCCCCATGCGACCGGTGCTCCTGGTTACAGCGAGACGTGGCCGTGCGAGAAGGAGACGGCTGGTCGTGCTCGCGCGCTGGTCAAAGCCGTACTGCACACGTGGAACCTCGATCAGGACCTGAGATGGCGAGCAACGGTCGTCGCATCCGAGTTGGTCACCAACACGGTCAACCACAGCGGGTCCAGGGTCCTCCGCGTAAGCGTGACCCGGTACTCGCCCTGCGGAGTGCGAATCATGGTCACGGACAAGTCGAAGAAACAGCCGGTGTCTTGCGAATCGGCTCCGGAGGACACGTCGGGTCGTGGCCTTCGCATCGTGGGCGAACTGGCGTCCGGGTGGGGCACGGACACCCGGCGCTGGGGCAAGGTCGTCTGGGCTGAACTGGAAGTAGACGTACTGGCCTCACACCAGACGGCACCTGTCCGGGAACGGGGCGTCTGATGGGGGCGCACGCAGCAACGCGGCGGCGGGATCCGCACGCGGCTCGTGCTCGGCAGCCGGACGACTACGAGTGCCCTGACCTCGTCGCAGCGGCCTGGGTACGGCCTCCGGACGCGGAGCTGGTCCGCCTGGTCGAGGCCCTGCGTCAGTGGGGAGCGGCCGATGACGCGGTGTCTCCCGTCGCGCTGGACGCGATCCGCACCAGCGCCGAGTGCGCGCTGTCCCTCCACCGCCGAGGCGACCCCGACGGAGAGTTCACCGCGCTGCTGGACGCCGTGAGCAGGTACCTCTCCCGTCTCGTCGACTACGCGGAAGACCACCTCGACACCGGACGCGTCGTCGTTTGCCAGACCTTGCGGCGCGCCCGGTCGGCTCAGCAGAACCCCGACCAGCGGAGCCCTGAGATCGCGGTTGCGGCCCGCGACCTGGTGTGTCTCCTCGGGCCCGGCAGACAACTGGCCCTCCCCGCTCGGCCGGAGTCCTGAAACCGAAGAAGCCCCGGGCCGCCTGGATCTGGACAGGACGGCCCGGAACGGCCCGAGGGGGCCCCTCCTCTCCCTCGACGGCCGACGGCCGGGGAGGGCCAACCGGCTCCCTACAGCCGGGCCCGGCCGCACCGCGGTCTTCCGGCCGCCGCCTCCATGGGCGGGGCGGCGGCCGGAAGACCCGTCAATCACCGACGAATTCACGAATGGAACTGAGGTCCCGGTGACGAAGAAGAACCGCGGACTCTCCGATTCGCTGCATAACGGCCGGGCGGAGGTGCGTGTCACCAACGCGGACCGGAACGGCAACCGCGCTGAACGCCGACAGGCCGAGCGCAATGCGGCGAAGGCCGAGAAGCACGAGAAGAAGAACAAGTCCTGAAGGGATGATCACCATGGACTGGACGCAGATATCTCCTCTGGCGCCCCGGTACCGCTCGAACTACATGAGCAACAACCAGCGGCTCTGCCGTCTCCACCGCTCAGCGCGCGTCGGCGATCTGCGGTCCCTCGCCGGCCGGGCCCAGGACGCCTGGACCGAATTCCTCGTCTCACGCGCCTTGCGCCGGGGGCTCCAGCCCCTGCGGGCCGCGCTCCAGACCGGGCGGCGCGTCAAGAACCCCGCCGAATACCTGACGCGCCCCCACGACTGCGCCTGCCTCCCCGCCACCGCCGACCAGGAGAAGACCTCATGAAAGCCGCCACCCGTCCCCTCCTGCCGGTCGCGCTGTTCGCCGTCGCGGGTGTGGGCCTCGCACATCTCGCACAGAACATCCGGCACGACCATGCCCGGATCGCTCTGGCCCTGGAGAAGTTCCGCCTCGACATCGCCGTGGACTTCATCATGGATCCCGCCCTCGACCGCGAGGGCCAGGAGGTGTACAGCGAGATGCGCGTCCACCTCCTCTCGGTCACGTACCGCACCCGGCAGATCTCGCGGGCCGCCCTCTACACCGTGGCCCATGAAGAGATGATCCTGGACAAGCACCTCGCTCGGCACTGGCCCGCCATCCATCCCCGCCTGGAAGCGACGGCCGCCGACCGAGCCACCCGCACGGTGCTCGACGCCTTCCACGCCGCCTACGAGGCACACCAAGCCCGCCAGCACACCGCGGCCCCCGTGGCCGATACCGACGATCCGCACCACGAGACGGCGGCGTGACTACCGGACCGGACTCCCGTCCGGCATACCCGGCCTACCCCAGAGGCACCTTCGTCACCGACCCCATCACCGGCCACACCGGATCCCTCATCTACCAGCACGGCGGCTGGCTCGTCCTCAGCCGAGGAATCGGCCCGCCATGGTCCGCACCCAGCCCCTTCTGCCGCGAGCCCTCCGCCGATGAAGCGAGCGAGCTGGCCACGGCGCTCGCCACCTACGCCGAGTTGGGCTGGCTCCCCTCCAACTTCCCTCCACCACTCCCCGACCGGAGGTACCCATGCCCGCATTCGTAGTCGGCGACATCGTCGTGGACGAACGGCGCACCCGTGTCGCCCGCGTCACCGCCGTGCACGGGGCCTGCCTCGTCCTCAGCCGCCCCTCCGGCGAGTGGGACGCCCTGGCCTCCTCCTGCCGCCTGGCCACCCGCACCGAGGCGAGCGGCCTGACCGCCTGGAGCCCCGCACCGCCTCCGACGACGCACACGGCCTGACCCGAAGCACTTCTCCTCACCCGCACCGCCACCGTCTTCCTTCTTGATTGGACTCCGATGACGCCTGATCCCGCCCACTCCGCCTGGCCCGAGACCGCGGGCGCCGCCTCGGCCCTGGAGGGGGCCCTGCGCGCGGCCGGCCTCACCGTCCGGGCATCGGTGCAGGGCACCGACGCGATCGTCCTCGGCAGGCTCGGCTGCTCCGATGCCGCCCTCCTGACGAAACTGATCTCCAGCGCGCTCAGCCACGCCCGCACACTCGCGGAGGAGCTGCGGCAGGCCCTCCTTGCTCACGACATCGACGTGACCGTCCGTGCGCGGAAGGAGAAGACCTACATCCGGGAACTCTCCATGCCGCAGGTCGACGCCCTCACGCTCATCCTCGGAGCGGCCCCGTACCCGGCCCCCCTGGACGAGGACGACTACGTCGAGGACGAGATCGCGGAACGCCTCTGCGCCCGGCTCGCGGACATCAGCGAGCCCGTCCTCGGGGAGCCGATCGCCGGTGACATCTACCCCTACTGCCCCCGCCACGGCGACGCCCCGGGCCTGATGCCCCACGGCCTCACCGCCGAAGCGACCCGCCACCTGATCGCGGCCCTCGACAACGCCACGAAAAGCGACTGATCACCGCCCGTACCTGGATCAGTGAAGGATTCCCATGACCTCCCCGCACACCATCGCTCTGGTGTCGGATACCACCCTTCCCTTGGAACCGGGCGAGAGCGCTGTCCTCGTCGGCACTCTCTACCGCGAAGACGGCACCCCCCTCTACGCCGGGCAGACGACCACACTGCGCCTCGCTGCCGTACCGCGCTCCCCGCTGCCCGCGCTCACGGCATTCGAGTCCACGTTCCTGCGCCACCTCGCCCACGAAACCCTCGACTCCCTTAAGCGGGCTTACGGGCTGTCCGCAGGGCAGGTGAGTGCCTACGCCACGGCCCTTCGGCGCCGCTACGAAGCCCCGACGAGGGCCGCGCTGATCTATGCCGCGCAGCGAGCCGGCCACCTGCCCACCTGTGACCACGCCCGGCTGCTCCTCACCGAAAAAGAAGTGCGGCTCCTCCGGTGGCTCGCACAGGGCGGCACGCTCAGGACCTATGCCACCGCGCGACGCTGCGCCTACAAAAATGACGTGCTCCCCGCGTACCACAACCTCCTGACAGGCATCCACGCGACGAGCGCCGAGCACGCCGTCCACCTGGCAACGTCCTGGGGCTACCTGACCGACAGCGCCCGCCACGCCCAAGTGCCCGAATTCGCGACATGAGCCCCGACCCGACGTCCGCGCCGCGCACGTTCCAGACTTCCGCTGGTCTTCGTCAGCGGGAAGGAATCCGCTCCCACGGCACCTGTCCGTCCAAGACCAGCCGTGGGAGCGGGCCACCAACACACCCCTGAAGAAAGGAGATGCAAGTGACTGTCACACAGGACCACGTGAGCCAGACCGTGTCCAGCGCGAGGAACCTCCTCACCACCGAGGAGTTCACCGCCGTCGCCGGGACCGTCCAACGCAACAACCCCGGCATGACGCTCGACGTCGCCGAAGCCATCACCGAAGAGGCGCTGAAGTTTGAGGCGGCCTGCGCCCACAATCCGCAGGCGCGGCTGAAGCCGTCGCGCGTGGTCGATGAGGGCTGGCACGCCCTGATCCTCCACACCAAGGTGAAAGCCCGGCTGGCCGAACGGCTCGGCCTCTTCGTTCACCACGTCCCGGAGCCGCCCGACCCCACCCGCCACGCCCCTGACGCACTCCTTCGCACGCAGACCGCGATCGAGCAGGCAGGGTTCCCCGTAGATCCGCTGATGTGGACCGGGCCGAAGGACAGCACCATCCCGGTCGCCGCGGAGTGCGAACACTCCCCGCCCGGACCGTTCGGATCGTGCTCCGGCGACTGCTCGAACACAGGTGAGAACTAGCACTGACTAACTGAGCACGCCCCCGCACCCAGCGGGGGCGTGCCCGTACGGTAGGAACCATGTCTGAGTGGATTAACCCGAAGTACCAAGAAGCGGTGGACACTTACCGACGCTCGGAACAGGCAACACCCCCACGACACCGACAAGGCCGGAGCCAGCGACCCTACGGACTACCCTTCATCGTCATGGTCGACCCGAAGACCAAAACCCCCACGGTGGTACCGACAGGCATCCCCGGCTAAGACGGCACCCCCGCCCCCACCCTCGGGCACCGCCGCAGGTCAGCGAGTACCTTCCCCGCGAACGCGGGGGTGGCCCCCGGTCCAGCGCGTGCTCACGGCCGAGATCCAAATCCTCCCCGCGGCGCGGGGAACAACCCCCTAACGTCAGGGGGTGCTACCAGGCTGCTTCCTCCCCGCGCCGCGAGATTCAGGAGAATGGCCGAGGCTCAACAGGGCAAGCGGACAAGACGGACTAACCAAAATGGCCCCGCGACTATCAGCGTCTGCTCCACGCTCGACACCATGTCCAGCCCGTTAAAACGTCACCTGCCGCGGGGCGCCACACTCCGCGGCTGTGGTCCATGTGGATCGTCGCGCCCTTAGTCCTCGTCCTCGTGGGAGTGCTCGCCTACTGGCCCTTCCTGGGCGCACACACTGCTCGTCGCGAAGGGCAGGACGGGGATCTTCGGTACCTCGAACTCACCGACACCCAACTCATCACCGGTCGCATTAGCGACCTCCACTCGCAGCAGGTCCGGTTCGAGGTCCTGGTAGCCGAACTCGACATCACTCTCGGAGAAAATGGTGACAACGTCCTCCGATTAGCTATCCACTATTCGAGTTCTGACTATGACCCTCGATGAGCCCCGTGAGGCGGGTAAGGGGCTGAACTGCTGCGGCACCGCCACGCGCTCATTGCGGCGTGGGCCGTCGATCGTCTCCACTAACCGGTCGCGCTCCTCTCGGGTTATTTCCCCCAGCATCCGAACCATCTCGCTGAGGTCGTCCACGGGCGTCACCGTTCGCCTGCCATGTCAACGTCGTCTCGGGCCACCGTGACCTCAGCCCGGGGCCGGCGCCAAGGGTGAGCAATGGGTGCGGCCACTGCTCTCCACCACGGCTCCTCGGGCAGCTTCCCCCCGGGCTCGAACGGCTCGCCGGGGCGCGGGAACGCGACCGTCTGCCCGGCCTCCTCCGCCGCGTCCTTCGTCCACTCCGCCGGCTCCGCCCACGGGTGCGGGGCGAGGTTGAAGGTGCCCCAGTGGATCGGCAGCAGCACACCGTACGAGGCATCGCCCCGCTGGAGATCGCGGTGGGCCCGGACGCCCTCCTCGGGTGTCATGTGGATGTCCGGCCAGAACTCGCTGTACGCGCCGATCTGGATCATGGTCAGGTCGAACGGCCCGTGGCGCTCACCGATCTCGGCGAAGCCGGGGAAGTAACCGGTGTCGCCGCTGTGGTGGATACGGTACTCGGGCCCGGCGACGACCCAGGAGGCCCACAGGGTGTGCTGGGGCCCGCGCAGCCCCCGGCCGCAGAAGTGCTGGGCGGGGGTGGCGGTGAGGGTCAGCGCGCCGACGCGGGTGGATCCGTGCCAGTCCAGCTCCGTGACGCGGGACGGCGGTACACCCCAGAACTCCAGGTCGGCGCCGATGCCCAGGGGCACCACGAAGGCGGCTCCGGTGGCGCTCAGGTGCCGGATCGTCGCCATGTCGAGGTGGTCGTAGTGGTCGTGGGAGATCACCACCACATCGACGGGCTCCAGCGCGGGCAGCGCGACGGGCGCCGGGTGCAGCCGCTTGGGCCCGGCCCAGGTGAAGGGGGAGCAGCGCTCGCCCCACACCGGGTCGAAGAGCACCCGGTGGCCGTCGATCTCGGCGAGCACACTGGAGTGGCCCATCCAGGTGATGCGCAGCCCGCTCGGCGGCGGCCCGGCGGTCTCCCCCGGGGCGGGGCGGTGCACCGGTATCGGGCGGGCGGGCGCGCGGTGCAGCCGTCCTTCGCGGCTGAACTGCGTACGGGCCATCCGCAGTGCGGAGCCGGGCAGCAGCTGCCGGGTCGGCGCCGGGTTGCGGAACTGGCCGTCCACGAACTGCGGCGACCGGCGCATCCTGGCCAGTCGCTCACCGGTGGGCGCGGCGCCGAAGCCGTCGGGGCGCAGCGCGCGCCACGGCGTGCGGCGGGGGCGGGAACCGGTCACGCATCCTCCAATGTCGGGGTGGTCGCCACAGTGAACGGACCGGACGGGCCACAGGTTCCGGCACCCGGCCCGCCCCGGCCCCGCGACACCCGGGCACTCCCCACAGCCTCACCCCGCACCCGCCACGGCGCGACCTGCGGCGGTGGTACGGGGCGGGCGGCGCCGCACCGCCGCCCGGTGCCGGGGGCCGCCGGGCGCGCTGCCGGGGCGCACACCGCCGGTCCTCGGCGGGCGCCGTATGCGTTCCTCCGGGGCACGAGCCACCGGGTTCCGGCCCCCGTACTCCCGAGGCGCCCCGGGCGACGCCACGCCCGCGGCCTCGCGCCGTCCGCCCCGCCCGGTGGCCCCGGCACCCGGCGGACCGCACCTGCGGAGAACCGCCGGAGAACGCAGGTCACCCGCCACCGGCCGGTACACAGCCGTGCCGCACGCGCTCGGCGGGGCCGGCCCGGCGCTCTTCAGACCCGGGCCGCTTCCCGCCCCGCCCCGGTGAACTCCAGAATCACCCGGTCCTGGACCGGTTCGTAGCCCAGCCGCCGGTAGAGGGCGTTCGCGGTGGGGTTGCCGAGGTCGGTGAAGAGCAGCACCTCGCGGGCGCCCGCGTCGCGGGCCGCCCGGGACAGGGCCGCGGTCACCGCTCCGGCGTAACCGCGTCCGCGCCGCTCGGGCGGGGTGTAGACGGGGGCGACGCGGGTGACGCCGTCCTCCGCGCCGGTACGGGCGGCCATCGCCACGGGCCGTCCGCCGTCCTCCCAGAGCAGCACCCGGCCGTGCGCGATCCGGTCGTCGACCGTACGGGCGTCCCGGGGCGGGGCGACACCGGCGTCGGCGGCGAAGGCCGTGAACCACTCCAGGACGAGGGGGCGGTCGGCGGCGGTGGCCGGGCGGGCCGCGCCCGGCGGGCCGGGGTCCGGCGGGGTGAGCGTGCCGAGGCGGTACAGGCGGTTGCGTTCGCCGGTGCGGGCGGCGCCGCCGTGGTGACGCAGCCAGGTGGCGGCGAAGGCGTCGGCGGCCGCGGGGTCACCGGCGACGCCCGGGACGCGCCACCCCCACGCGGTGAGCGCACCGGCCAGGGCGCTCGCGGTCCGCTCGGTCATGGCCGAGAGCAGCACCGGACGCGGCGGCGTCCAGAGGAAGGCGGCGGCGGTCTTCGCTCCCTCGCGCCACCAGCCGTACCGGGGCGGGTCGTCGCCGTACGCGTCGGCGCCCGTGGTGCGGAGGGTCGCGGCGACGGAGAGGAGCATCGTGTGGGGCACCGGCCGGGCTCTGAGGAAGGCACCGGCGGCTGCTTCGAAGGCGGCGGGATCAGCGGTATCGGTCCAGGTCATGCCCCATCCTCCGGCCCCGGCCACCGGCCCCGCACCACATTTTTCCCGCGCCGGCGGGCCCCGGGCCGTCCCGCCCGTCGTGTACGGGGCCGGGGCGCGCGCACCGTCGCGTACGCCCCCAGCGCGTGGCCCCCGCGAACGGCGAGCGGACCGGCCCGGCACCGGACCGGCCCCGGGACCCGCCCGGCGTCAGACCGCCTCGACCGACTCCGGCGGGGCGGGCAGCGCGGAGCGGCGGGGCAGCAGGACGGTGCGGGCGGCGACGCGGGGGCCGAAGAGGCGGGGCAGCGGAGCGGTCAGACAGAAGACGTCGCGGAAGACGGCGCCGACGACCGGGTCGAGGGCCGCGCGGGCCGCCAGCCGGTCGAGGTACCAGGCCGTCAGCCGCTCCCCCGCCGACCGCTTCCCGTCGGCGGCGGGAAGATAGGGCAGATCGGCGCCGACCGCGGCGGTCCACGCCGGGTCGGTGACGGCGGCGACCTCCCGCCGTGCCTCGGCGGCGGCGTCCGGCAGCGGCCCACCGGTGCCTACCAGGGTGTCGCGCAGGGCCCGCGCGCCCAGGGCGGCGACCGACATGCCCTGGCCGTAGACGGGGTTGAAGGTGCAGTGCGCGTCCCCGAGGGCGAGGAAGCCCCGCGGCGAGGCGCCGGAACGCTCGTAGCGGCGACGGCGGTTACGGGTGTCCTGGAAGCCGTGCACGGGGGTGAGCGGTTCGGCGCCGGCGACCAGGGAGTGGAGGTAGGGGTCGCCGACGGTGGCGCTGTAGGCGAGGAAGCCGTCCGGGTCGGTGGGCGGATGGTCGCCGCGCATCCCGGCGAGGGTCAGCATCCAGATGCCGTCCTCGACGGGGAGATAGCAGCCGCCGCGCGGCGAGCCCGGCCAGTTGGGCACGTTGACGCCGGTGTCCGGGGCGCCCCCGGGGCCGGGCCGGTACTGCCGGGTGGCGTAGCCCAGGCCGGTGTCGACGCTCTCCTCCCGCGGGGCGGCCAGACCCAGTCCGGCGTACCAGCGGGGCGCGTGGGAGCCGCGTCCGGAGGCGTCCACGACAAGCCCGGCGGTCAGGGTGTACGGCGCGCCGCCCCCGCGCGGGCGGACCCGGACACCGGTGACCCGGTCCGCGTCGCCGGTGAGCCCGACGGCTTCGGTGGCCTCCCGCACCTCCACCCGGGTGACGGAGTTCGCGAACGCGGCCCTGGCCCGTTCGGCGACGACGGCGTCGAGCACCGGGCGGGTCACGCTGAGGGTGTGGTGGCGGCCCTCGTCGAACCGGCGCGGCCAGCCGGTGGGGGTGCGGGTGAGCAGGTCACGCGGCAGGTCGAGGCGGTGGGCGCCCGCCTCGGCGAGCGCCGCCGAGGTACCGGGCAGCAGATCCTCCAGGGCGCGTTGGCCGCCGGTGATGAGGATGTGGAGGTGCCGCGCCTGGGGCACGCCCTTACGGAAGGCGCGGCCTTCGGGGTAGCGGTCGCGTTCGACGACCGTGACGGTGTCGGCGTGGCCCAACAGGGCGGTGGCGGCGAGCATTCCGGCCAGCCCGCCGCCGATCACGATCGCGTCCCGTGCGCCGCCGGTGTGCCGCTGCGTCATGCCCGCTCCCCTCGGCCGGCCACCGGCCGGCCGCCCGCCACGAATGATCAACTACCGTTCCGGCGCCCAGACTTCAGCGCCCGCCGCCCCTTGTCAACGCCGTCCCGCACCACCGCGCGACGCCCCCGCGTCCCCGGCAACCACCGCCGCCCGCCCCGCCGTCGCACACCTTTTCCCCACCCTCACCCCTCCTCCTCCCCTCTGCGCCTGACGCCCCGATTTGCGGCATCTTGGGGCTAGACTCCGGCCTGCGGACGCGGCCCGTCCGCACACCGCCGCCACCAGCCAGGGATGGACCTGTGACACAACAGCCGGGAACCGAGCCCTACGACGTCCTGGTCATCGGCGGATCGGGGGTGGACACCGTCGTACGGGTCCCCACCCTGCCGGTCCCCGCCGCCGACTCCGTACCGGTCCCGCCGGTCCGGGAGTACGCGGGCCACACCGGGACCGGCGTCGCGCTGGGCTGCGCCGCGCTCGGACTGCGCACCGGATTCGTGGACTTCATCGGCGACGATCCGCAGGGCGCGCTGATCCGGGAGCGGCTGGCCGGCAGCGGCGTCGACTTCCGGCCGCTGATCTCCCCGCACGGCACCCGCCGTTCGGTGAACCTCGTCGCCCCGGACGGCCGCCGCACCTCCCTCCACGACGCCCGCGACCCGCTCGATCTGCGGATGCCGCCCGAGCACTACCTCCCCGCGCTGCGCCGCGCCCGCCACGTCCACCTGTCGGTCACCCACTTCGCACGGTTCCTGTACGACGACATCGCCGCGCTGGGACTGCCGGTCTCCACGGACCTGCACGACTGGGACGGACTCACCTGCCACCACAAGGAGTTCGCGTACCGCTCCGACCTGGTGTTCCTGAGCACCGCCGGGGCGGGTGAGCGCATCGGTTCGGTGATGCGGGAGATCCTGCGGGAGGGCCGGGCGTCCGCGGTGATCGCGACGGCGGGCGCCGGGGGCGCGTATCTGCTCACCCCGGAGGACCGCACCCCGCGCCATGTCCCAGCGGCCGTACCGCCCGGCCCTGTCGTGGACAGCAACGGTGCCGGCTCCGCGTTCACCAGCGGATTCCTCCACGGGCACCTCGCCGGGCTGGAGTTCGGCCAGTGCGCGCGCCGGGGCGCGCTCGCGGGCGCGCACGCCTGCGCCGCCCCGGGGACGCAGACCGTGCCCCTGGACGCGGCGGTGTTGGCGTCGGCCGGCGGGCAGCCGCAAAGCGGGGCGGCGGACACCGTCCCGGTCTGAGCCCGGCGCCCCGCCCGGCCGCCGCGGGCTTCAGTCCTTCCGGCCCACCGCCCCGTAGAAGATGGTGTTGTTCAGCTCCTCGGCGCTCGGGATCTCGCCGTCCGGACGCCACAGGGGGACGCGGACGACGCCGGGCTCCAGCAGGGTGAACGGGCCGAGGAGTTCGGTGATCCGGGCCCGGGAGCGGACGGTGAGGGGCGCGGTGGCGTTCTTGTAGACGTTGACGACGCCGTCGCGGGCGGTGGCGTCGACACGGCCGCCGGGGAACTCCTCGTAGGGCTCGTCGGTGGCGTGCGAGAGCACCAGGTGGCTGCCGGCGGGCAGCGCGTCGGCGAGGGCGGCCACGATGCCCGCCGGGTCCTCCTCCTCCCGGACGAAGTGCAGCACCGCGAGGAGCAGGACGGCCACCGGCCGGTCGAGGTCGATGAGGCGCCGCACGGTCGGGTGCGCCAGGACCGCCGGGATGTCGCGGACGTCGCCGAGGACGAAGCCGGTGCGGTCGGTGTCGGTGAGCCGCGCCCCGGCGTGGGTGGCCACGATGGGGTCGTTGTCGACGTAGACGACCCGGGTGTCCGGGGCGGTCGCGCGGGCCACCTCGTGGGTGTTGGGCGAGGTGGGGATGCCGGTGCCGAGGTCGAGGATCTGGCGGATGCCGCCGTCGACCAGGGTGCCCACCGCGCGTCCGAGGAAGGCGCGGTTGGCGCGGGCGCTGAGCCGGACCTGCGGATGCACCTCGATGACGCGGTCCGCGGCGATCCGGTCGACCTCGTAGTTGTCGCGGCCGCCGAGGTAGTAGTCGTACATCCGGGCCGGGTGCGGGGTACCGGTGTCGATCTCGTCGGCGCGGAAGCCGCCGTGGCCGGTGCCGTCGGGCAGCGGCGGGCTCAGCGGCCCCTGGGCGATCTCCGGGTCCCTCATGCCGTCCTCCGTTCGGGGTGGCGGTGCGGTCCGCCGGTGAGCAGGAAGTCGGCGTGCCCGGCCTTGGCGCCCTCGATGAAGCTGACGATCTCGTGGTGGGTGTAGATCAGCGCGGGGCCGTCGGGGTCGGTGGACTGGCGCAGTGCGACGCGGCCGTCGCCCAGCCGCATCGCCTCGACGCATTCGCCGCCGTTGCCGCCGCTCCACGGCTTGTGCCAGCCGTCGGTGCCCAGTTCCTTGGCGGGCATGCCGTTGTAGATGCGTATGCGATCCATGGTTCAGATCTCCTTGCGAAAGCCACCCAGGATGCCCTCGGTGGCGTGTGCCGGTGCGGCCTGCGCGCACATCCGGTCGAGGGCCTCCAGGAACTGCGAGACGTCGTTGCGCTGGTCGAAGTACTGCGCCCCGACGAGGCTCTCCGCGTACGCGATGTCCGGCAGCTCCGGAATCGGGAAGCGGAAGATGTGGAACGGCCCGTACATCGCGGGGTGCGGGCCCGCGGCGAACGGGATGATCTGCAGCCGGACGTTGGGCAGTGCGGTGGCCTCCGCGAGGCGGCCGAGCTGATCGCGCATGACGCGCGGGTCGTCGCCGATCGGGCGGCGGAGCACGGTTTCGTCCATGACCACCCAGAGCGTCGGCGCGTTCTCTCGGGTGAGCAGGGACTGCCGCTCCATGCGCAGGGCGACGGTGCGGTCGATGTCGTCGTCGGCGGCGTGCGGCATCCCGGCGCGCAGCACCGCCCGCGCGTACTCCTCGGTCTGCAGCAGCCCGGGGACGTAGGCGGGCTGGTAGCCGCGGATGAGGGTGGCCTCGCTCTCCAGGCTGACGTAGGCGCTGAACCAGTCGGGCAGCACGTCGCGGAAGCGGTGCCACCAGCCGGGACGGTTGGCCTCACGGGCCAGCCGGACGAAGCCCTCGACCTCGGTGGCATCGGTGACACCGTAGGTGGCCAGCAGTTTCTCCACGTACGGGATCTTGAGGCCGACCTCGGCCTTCTCCATCCGCCGTACCGTCGCGTGGGTGACGTCGAGGGCCTCGGCGGCCTGCTCGAAGGAGAGACCGGCTCTCTCGCGCAGATCCTGCAACCGCTTCCCGAGCACCACCCGCAGGACGGTCGGCGCCCCGCCCGACCGTGCTTCCACCACGTCCGATCCCTTCTGCCTGCTTCCGGGCAGCAGTGTGTCATGCCGTCAGTTACGCGAACAGACTGCATAATCCGATTCTGTAATTTGCAGATTGATCCTTGCCATCGATCACCGGCATCGCACATAGTTGCGTAGTGGCTTCCTCCAGCAACGCCCCCTCGTTGGCGCTCCGCGGCCCCGCCGCCGGGCGCCGGGACGCGTTCCACCTGCCGGCCCGCCGCACCTCCGTCCCCGAGGCGCGGCGGCGTGTCACCGCGCTCCTGCACGCGTGGGGCACCGGCCAACCCGTCTGCGACGACGTGGAGTTGGTGGTCTGCGAGCTGTTCACCAACGCCGTACGGCACACCGCCAGCGAGCGGGTCGGCTGCGAGCTGTCCCTGCACGCCGGGCACGTACGGATAGCCGTCACGGACGAGGGCGGTGCCGGCGCGCCGGCGCCGCGGGCCCGCCCGGACAGCGGGGACCAGGAGTGCGGCCGCGGCCTCTTCCTGGTCGGCGCGCTCTCCCGGAGCTGGGGCACCCGTGACGGCGCGCACGGCGGCCGGACGGTGTGGGCCGAGGTCGCCCGCGAGAGCGCCACCCGCTGACTCCGGGCGGCGCAGGCCCGGACACGGCGACGGCCCCGGATCCCTGCACGGGATTCCGGGGCCGTCGCGCCGCGCCTACAGCGGCAGCAGATCCGGGCGCTTGGGTTCGACGTGGTCGCCGGAGGACTCGCCACGCAGCCGGCGGCCGATCCAGGGCACGAGGTGTTCGCGCGCCCAGTGGATGTTGTCGCGGCGCGCGTCGGCGGCCGACCGCTCCGCCTCCGGGGGCCACGGCTGGTCCGGGTCGGCCGGGACCGTCAGGCCCAGCACCTGACCGGCGCGGAGCGCGACCCGGGTGTGACCGTCGGCGGACAGGTGCAGCCGGTCGTCGCTCCAGGCACGCCGGTCCTGGACGGACTTCAGCGACCAGAGGTCGAGGACCGGGCAGCCGTGCCGGTCGGCGATGGCGCGGACATGTGCGGTGTACGTGGCGATCTTGCCGCGCAGATGCTTGAGCACGGGGATGCCGCGGGTGTCGAAGCCGGTGCAGAGCAGGACCGTGCCGACGGTCTCGCGCAGGTCCGCGACGGCCGCCTCGTACCGCTCGGCGACGTCGTCCGGGTCGGAGCCGGGCCGCAGGATGTCGTTACCGCCCGCGCAGAAGGTCACCAGCTCCGGGGCCAGCTCCTTGGCGCGGGGCACCTGCTCCTCGACGATCTGGTCCAGGAGCCGGCCGCGGACCGCGAGGTTGGCGTAGCGGAACTCGCCCTCCGCGCGCTGGTCCGACAGCAGGACCGCGAGGCGGTCCGCCCAACCGATGTACGCCCCGTCACGACCCGGATCCCCGACTCCCTCGGTGAAGCTGTCCCCGACGGCTGCGTACGACCCGATGGCGCGCACGGCGCCGCTGCTGATGTTTTTCGAATCGTCTCCCACGTCAGGACATACTTCACCGTGAGAAGTGACCTACGCCACCGTAACCAGGGGTTGACGAGGGGTGATTAATACCACCCGGTCAAATTCTTTCCAAGTTGGAATAGGGAGCGGTCACGTGGTGTCACCGAGTGACACCTGTCCGTTCCGGAAGCGGGCGCGTCCGGACCCGGAGGTGGCACTTCCCACCATGGTTGCCTGCGGCATCCGTGTCGTATCGTCGGGAACGGCCACGTCTCGCCGGCGACCGCGCCGGCGGCCGAACCGAGGAGCGCCCGTGACGCAGACGCCGCAGGTCCCACCGGCCGATTCCCCTCTCGTGGAGGTCCGCAACTTCCGCGACGTGGGCGGATTGCCGACCGTGGACGGGCGGCGGGTGCGGACGGGCCGGCTCTTCCGCAGCGGTCACCTCGCGCACGCCACCGAGGCGGACGCCGCCTTCCTCGCGGGCCTCGGCCTCCGCACCGTCTTCGACTTCCGCAACGCCGCGGACATCGCCCTCGAAGGCCCGGACGTCACCCTCCCCGGCGTACGGAACGTCAACATCCCGCTGACCGACCCGGCCGACGGCGCGGAGTTCTGGACGATGGTCCGCGACGGTGAGCTGGAGCAGCTGCGGCGCATCCTCGGTGACGGCAAGGCCGCCGCCCGGATGGCGAAGAGCTACCGCCACATCATCACCACCCGCACCGCCGACCACAGCCGGCTGCTGCACGCGCTCGCCGAGGACAGCACGCCCGCCCTGCTGCACTGCGCCGCGGGCAAGGACCGCGCCGGCCTCTCCGTCGCCGTGACGCTGCTCGCCGTCGGCGTCGAGCAGGACGCCATCGAGGCCGACTACCTCAAGTCCGACGACCCGCACCGGCGCTACAAGATCCGCCGCTCGGACAACTCCCCCGCCGCCATGTCCCCCGAGGTCATGGAGCTGCTGGCGCCGCTGTTCGGCGCCGACACCGCCTACCTCACGGCCGCCTACGACGCGATCGCCGCGACCTGGGGCTCGACCGAGACCTACCTCACCGAGGGGCTGGGCCTGACCCCCGCCGTCCGCGAACGGCTGCGCGACCGGCTCCTGGAGGGCTGACCCCGCTCCGTATCCGGCCCTCACACCGACGGATACGGCTCGGGGTCGGTGACCCACCCGGCGACCGGCACCAGCCCGCTCGCCCGGTGCACCGCCAGAAAGCCGAACGGCCGCGTGAAGGCCGCCGCCACCAGCGGGGAGCGGCGCGGCGGCGGCAGCGCCATCCCCGCGGCCCGCATCCCGATCGCGGTGACCGCCGCCGCCCGGAAGCCGAGCGGCCCGAACGTCGCCGTCGCCGTCTGCCGCGCCGCGGACACCGCCAGCGGCCGCGCGGCGAGGCCCGGGAAGTGACCGGTGGACGCCGAGGCCGCGGCGCCGAGCCCGAACACCTCGGGCCACCGCAGCAGATCGTGGTCGGCGTCGACGGTGAAGCGCGCCGTGCTCAGCTCGGTCAGCGGACGGCCGTGGTGGGACGGGACCGAGGAGAGCGTGAGCCCCGGCCCGTCCCCGTCGGCCCCCGGCGCCACCGGATACGTCCCCGCCAGCGCGGCCACGCCGTGCGCCAGCACCGCGCCGCCCGGCAGCCGTTCCGGGCCGAGCAGCAGATGGACGTCGGTGCCTGCCGTGCCCGTGACCCGCGCCTCGGTGAGCGGGCCGTCGGGGGTGGTGTGCACCCGCAGCTCCGTCCCGTCCTCGGTCCGGCGGTACAGCTCGGCGAGGGTCCGCCCGGCCCACGGGCCGTCGGCGGGGCGCAGCGGACGCCCGGCGAACGGCGTCTGCCAGGTGGTGCGCAGCAGCAGCGCGCTCGCCAGGACCAGCAGCGTGCCGGGGCCCGTCGCCACCGGCATCCGTTCGATCAGTCCGCCGGTGCCGCGGCGCGCCCAGGCGTCCAGCGCGGCGCGGTCGGCCGCCGCGTCGCCGGTCAGTTCGCCGAGGGCGCCCTCCGGCAGCCGCGCCCGCCACTTCGGCCGCAGCTCGGCGGAGCGGGCCGCCCACACCCCGGCGGCCGCCGCCGCGCCGTCCATCGCGTCCACCGTGGCGAGCAGCGCGCGGGCCTCGTCCATCGCGTGCTCGGGCGCGGTGCCGAGGGCGGTGGCGAGTTCGGCGCGGGCCCGCCCCGCGGCCGGGGTGGCGAGCAGGGCGAGCAGCGGCCAGACCCCGGCGGCGGCCAGGACGGTGCCCCGCTCCCCCACCGCGGCCCGTGCCCAGCGGGCCGTCATCGCGTTGACGGCCCGCACCGTGGCCTCACCGGTCGTCGGTGTCATGCCTCCCCCTCCCGTCAGCGGTGGGCGACCGCCTGTTTGACCAGTGTCCGGCCGAAGTCCCACAGCAGCCCGGAGCCCGCGTGGGCCTCGTCCATGACGGCGGTGAACGCGTCGACGAACCGGTCCACCTCCCGCTCGCCGATGATCAGCGGCGGGATCAGCTTGATGACCTCCAGGTGATCACCGGAGACCTGGGTGAGGATCCGGTGGCGCTGCAGCAGCGGCACCACGACCATCTGCGCGAACAGGCCCTTACGGGCCGCCTGGAGCATCGTCCAGCGGCCGCGCAGCCCCAGCGATCTCGGGCGGCCGAACTCGATGCCGATCATCAGGCCGCGGCCGCGCACCTCGTGCAGCAGCTCGTACCGGTCGGTGAGCGCGGCCAGCCGGGTACGCAGCAGATCGCCGGTGCGCCGGGCACGGGCGACGAGCTCCTCGTCCTCCAGCACGGTGAGGACCGCCAGGCCCGCCGCCATCGCCTGGGCGTTGGCGCCGAAGCTGGCGGAGTGCACCAGCACCCGGTCCATGGAGGAGTAGACCTTCTTGAAGATCCAGTCCTTGCCGAGCGTCGCGCCGACGGGGACGTAACCGCCGGAGAGCGTCTTGGCGACGCAGACCAGGTCCGGCTCGACGCCCGCCTCGTGCTGGTACGCGAAGAAGTCGCCGGTGCGGCCGAGGCCGGTCTGCACCTCGTCGGCGATCAGCAGCGCCTTGTGGCGGTGGAGCAGTTCCTGGGCGGCGGCGAGGAAGCCGGGCGGCGCCGGGAGCACGCCCTTGCCCTGGATCGGCTCGACGACCAGGGCCGCCACGTCCCCGCGGCGCAGTTCGCGCTCCAGGGCCGGCAGGTCGCCGAGCGGGACGGCGGTGTCCGGCAGCAGCGGGGCGAAGCCGTCGCGGAAGCCGTCCTCGCCGTTGACCGACAGGGCGCCCGTCGTCAGGCCGTGGAAGGCGTGGTCGCAGTAGAGGACGCGGGGCCGGCCGGTGGCGTAGCGGGCGAACTTCAGGGCCGTCTCGACCGCTTCGGCGCCGCTGTTGCCGAAGAAGACCCGGTCCAGGTGGGGCGCGTGGGCCAGCAGCTTCTCGGCGAGCAGTCCGGGCAGCGGCTGGCAGTCGAAGCGGGTGAGGTCGGCCAGCTGCGCGTCGAGGACGTCGTGCAGCGCCTGCCGGACGACCGGATGGTGGCGGCCCAGCCCCATCACCCCGAACCCGGCGAGCATGTCGAGGTAGTCCTGCCCGTCGGCGTCCCAGAAGTACGCGCCCTCGGCCCGCTCGTAGACCTTGTCGAAGCCGAGGGTGTGCAGCATTCGCGGCAGCTGGTGGTTGAGATGGCGGCTGTGCAGGTCGTAGCGTTCGCCGCCGCGCTCGGCGAGCAGTGCGCCGAGATCGAAACCGGTCACCGGTGGCTCCCCTCGCCGCCGCGCGCTCCCGCCCCGTACGGCCCGGGAGGCGTGTGGCCCCCGGGCCGTAGCGGCGCGGCCGGACGGCTCAGTCACGGTTGCTCGCGACGGTCTCGCGGGCCGCGCGCAGCGACTCCTTGAGCGACCCCATGGTGGCGAGCACCGCGGTCGGCTCGTAGCCGCAGTGCGCCATGCAGTTGGCGCACCGCGGGTCCTTGCCGCGGCCGTACTTCTCCCAGTCGGTCTCCTCGATCAGCTCCCGGTACGTGGGGACGTAGCCGTCGCTCATCAGGTAGCAGGGGCGCTGCCAGCCGAAGAGGGAGTAGTTGGGGATCGCCCAGGCGGTGCACGGGAAGTCCGCCTTGCCCTCCAGGAAGTCGAGGAAGAGCGGACTGTGGTTGAGGCGCCAGCGTCGGCGGTTGCCCCCGGCGAACGCCTTCTTGAACAGCTCCCGGGTCTGCTCGACGCCGAGGAAGTGCTCCTGGTCGGGCGCCTTCTCGTAGGCGTAGGCGGGCGACAGCATCATCTCGTCGACCTGGAGGTCGTCGTTGAGGAAGTTCAGCACCTCGATGATGGTCTGCGGGGTGTCGGTGTTGAAGAAGGTGGAGTTGGTGGTGGTGCGGAAGCCGCGCCGCTTGGCCTCCTTGATCGCGGCGACCGCCTCGTCGAAGACGCCCTCCTTCGCGACGGACTCGTCGTGGCGCTCGCGCATACCGTCGATGTGCACCGCGAAGGCGAAGTACCGCGAGGGCGTGAACTTCTCCAGCTTCTTGCGGAGCAGCATCGCGTTGGTGCAGAGGAAGACGTATTTCCGCTTGGCCACCAACTGCCGGACGATCTCGTCGATCTGAGGGTGCATCAGCGGTTCACCGCCGGCGATGGAGACCATCGGGGCGCCCGATTCCAGCACCGCCCCCACCGCCTGGGCCACCGGCATCCGCTGTTTGAGGACGCCCGCCGGGTGCTGGATCTTCCCGCACCCCTCGCATTTGAGATTGCAGGCGAACAGCGGTTCCAATTCGACGATCAGCGGAAACTTGTCGCGCTTCCGCAGTTTCTGTTCAAGGAGATAGGTCCCGACCCGGACGGACTGGCGGAGCGGCATGGCCATCTGGCTCACCTCCAGGGGAGCAGCAAAGAACGGTGCCATTCGTAGAACACAGGAAGGACTGACCGCAGGACGCGGAAGGCCGATATTCCTCCGCGCAGGGTCGCCAGGCGCAGCAGTTCATGTTCTGGAGCGTCCACGACCACCCGGACGGCCGCAACCGGGCGGTCGCCCGCCGCCCGCGCCGCCCGCAGCGTCGCGGCGGACTCCATGTCCACCGCGACCGCGCCCGCGGCGTGCAGCGCCGCCCGCTCCGCACCGCGTACCACGTGGTCACTGCCCTGCAGCAGCCCGGTGTGGACGGTCAGCCCGCGCGAGCGCAGCGCCTCGGCCAGCGGGCCGCCGTGACAGGTCACGTCGGATGCGTCCGGTCGGTGGTCGCGGGTCCGCTCGGCGACCACCACGTCGCCGGGGCGCATGCCCGGGGCGAGCCCGGCGCAGAAGCCGCTGGCGATCACAGGGGAGTGCGCGGTGGGCGCGCCCGGGGCGAGCGCCCGCGCCATGGCGCGTTCGGCGGCGTGCGGCCCCATGCCGGTACGGAGCGTGACCCGCGCGGGCGCGCCCGCGCCGCGGCCCCCGCCGCGCAGCGCGCACCGCTCGATGCCGAGCGCACAGGCGATCAGCAGCGGCGGTCCGCCGTCCGGCGGGGGCCGTCGGGGCATCAGACCCCCAGGGACGCGGGCGCCGGTCCGCCGCCCAGGTAGCGGCCCAGCGCCGTCAGCGGGAAGACCTGGCGGTAGAGGTGGTAGTTGATGGAGAAGTCCCAGGGGAAGCCGGTGCCGGTGAAGTACGGCTCGTCCCAGGAACCGTCCTCCCGCTGGGTGCCGACCAGCCAGGCCACACCGCGCCGGACGGCCTCGCTCTCCCGCTCCCCGGCGGCCAGCAGCGCCATCAGCGCCCAGGCGGTCTGCGAGGCGGTGGAGGCGCCGCGGCCCGCCCACGCCTCCTTGTCCTGGTACGAGCGCTGGTCCTCGCCCCAGCCGCCGTCGGTGTTCTGCACCCGCTCCAGCCAGGCGACGGCGCGCCGGATCGCCGGGTGCGAGGCGGGCAGCCCCGCCGCGGCGAGCGCGGGCACCACCGAGCCGGTGCCGTAGAGGTAGTTGGTGCCCCAGCGGCCGAACCAGGCGCCGCTCGGCTCCTGCTCCGCCAGCAGCCAGGCCAGGCCCCGGCGGGCACGCGGATGACCGGCGCGGCCCAGGTCGGCGAGCATCTCGACGACATGGGCGGTGACGTCCGCCGACGGCGGGTCGATGACCTCGCCGAAGTCGCAGAACGGCAGGCGGTTGGGGAACGGGCTGGTGTTGTCGGCGTCGAACGCGCCCCACGCGCCGTTCTTCGACTGCATCCCGGCGCTCCACCGCGCCCCGCGCGCGATGGCCTCCTCGATCCGCCGCGGGTCCGGGTGGACGACGCGGCGCAGGGCGAGGACCACCTCGGCGGTGTCGTCGATGTCCGGGTAGTTGTCGTTCTCGAACTCGAAGCCCCAGCCGCCGGAGGGAAGGTGCGGGCGGCGGACCGTCCAGTCGCCGGGGCGGTCGATCTGTTCGGCGAGCATCCAGTCCGCGGCCTTGACCAGTTGCGGGTGGTCGGCGGGCAGTCCGGCGTCGGCGAGGGCGATGGTGGCCAGGCAGGTGTCCCAGACCGGCGACTGGCACGCCTCGATCATCCGGGAGCCGTCCTCACGCCACACGGCGAAGCGGTCCAGGGAGGCCAGGCCCGCCTTGAGGACCGGGTGCTCCAGGTCGTAGCCGAGCAGGTGCAGGGCGATGACGGAGTAGACGGCGGGCGGCTGGATGCCTCCCCAGCAGCCGTCGTTCTCCTGGCGTTCGATGATCCAGCGGGCCGCGGAGCGCATCGCGGCGGCGCGCACCGGGCGGACGGCGACCTTGCGGTAGAGGTGCAGCGCCTTGTCCAGACGCTGGAAGAGGCCGTCCCAGCTGGTGGCCGGCGCGAGCGGGCGCGGCGGGTTGGGGACGGCCGGATCGGTGTGCAGCTCGTCGACGGCGAACGGCGCGGGCCGCACCGGGCGCTCGGCCGAGACGATGGTGAGCGGCACGATCGTCTGCCGCGCCCAGCACCCGAAGTCGTAGATGTTGAGCGGGAACCACTTCGGGAGGTGGATCAGCTCCGGGGGGAGTTCGGGGAGGTCGTCCCACTTCCACCAGCCGAAGAGGGCCAGCCAGATGCGGGTGAAGACGCGGGTGGCGGCGATACCGCCCGCCTCACGGACCCAGGTGGCGGCGCGCGCCATGTGCGGGGCGTCGGGGGCGTCCCCGGCGAGCCGCAGGGCGACGTACGCCTCGACGGTGGCGGAGAGATCGCCGGGCCCGCCGTGGAAGGTGGCCCAGGTGCCGTCCTCGCCCTGCCGGCCGCGGATGTGGCGGGCGGCGGCGTCGGTGGTGTGCGCGTCCCGGATGCCGAGGAACTGGCGGAGCATCAGGTCCTCGGCGTCCATGGTGACGTTGGTCTCCAGGTCGCCCTTCCACCATCCGGCGGGGTCCTGGACGGAGAGGAGGTACGCGGTGGCGCGCTCCGTGGCGCGCCGGGCCCGCTGTGCGATGCCCGCCGGGTCTTCGGTGCGGTCGGCGGCATCACCGGCCGAGGGGGCCCGGGGCGGCAGGGCCCCGGTGCTTCCGTCGGTCGTCGCTGTCATGGCTTCCCCTTCTGCAGTGAACTGTGAAGCGTGCTCAGGGATTCCGTCGGCCGGCGCCCGGCTGGCACCGGCCGGCGACTGCGATCAGTTCGTGTCGATAGTGCTCATCTCTGTCGGACGACGACGAAGTCCGCGAGCGCGACGAGCTGCGCGCGGACCTTCTGGGGCATCTCGATCTCGTCGAGCGCGGCGATCGCGGTGGCGTGCTGGCGGCGGGCCTCCTCGGAGGTCCACGCCCGGCCGCCGGCCTCCTCGATGAGCGCCGCGCGGGAGGCGAACTCCTCCTCGGTGAAGTCGGCGATCTCGTCCTCGGTCTTCTTCGCGTCCGCCGCCAGGATCTCGGCGAGGCGGCGCGAGGCCGGGCCGCCGTCGGCCAGCGCGGCGACGACCGGCAGCGACTTCTTGCGCTGGCGCAGGTCGCTCCAGGTCTGCTTGCCGGTGGACCCCGGGTCGCCCCAGATACCGAGCAGGTCGTCGATCGCCTGGAAGGCGAGGCCGAGGTGGTAGCCGTACTTCTCCAGGGTGTCGGCGGTGTGGTCGTCGGCGCCGCCGAGCACCGCGCCGATGGAGACCGCGCAGGCCAGCAGCGCGCCGGTCTTGTTGCCCTCCATCTCCAGGCACTCCGCGACGGTGACCCGCTCCCGGTGCTCGTACGAGATGTCCTGCGCCTGGCCGTCGATCAGCTTGCGGGTGGCGGTGGTCAGCCGGCGGGTGGCGCGGCCCGCCTCGACGGTGCCCAGCTCCAGCAGGAGTTCGTTGGCGAGGGCGAAGAGCGCGTCGCCGACCAGGATCGCCTGGGCGGGGCCGTGCACCTTCCAGACCGTGTCGCGGTGGCGGCGCTGCTCGTCGCCGTCCATCAGGTCGTCGTGGAGCAGCGAGAAGTTGTGCACCAGCTCGACGGCGACCGCGCCGGGGATGCCGACCTCCGGTGCCGCGCCCGCGACCTCGGCGGACAGCAGGGAGAGCGCGGGGCGTACCGCCTTGCCGCCGTCGCCCGCCGAGGGGTGGCCCGCGGCGTCGATCCACCCGAAGTGGTAGGCGGCGACGGTGTCCATGGGAGGAGCGAGTCTGTCCACGGCGGCACGCAGCACGGGAGTGGCGAGCGTGCGCCCGCGCTCCAGCAGCGCGGTGACGCTCTCGGTGTCGATAGCTGGGGAAGCCGGGTTCACGGTTTCTCCTCTGTTTCCGATGCTCGTGCTCATGCGAGCGCTGGTGCTCGTTGTCATGCTGCCTCCCGGGGCAGCCGGCCCTGGGGGAAGCCGAGGTCGGTGAGCGCGTGGCGCGCGGCCGCGTGGCCGCTGCGGACAGCGCCTTCCATGGTCGCGGGCCACCCGGTGGCGGTCCACGCACCGGCCAGGAACAGGCCGGGAGTACGGGTACGGGCGGCGGGGCGGAGCCTGCCGACGCCCGGGGTGGGCGCGAACGTCGCGGTGCGTTCGCGGGTGACGAAGAAGTCGCGGACGCGGGCGCCGCGCGCCGCGGGCAGCAGCCGCTCCAGCTCCGGCAGGTAGCGGTCGCGCAGCTTGGCGACCGGCTCCCCGATGTCCTGCTGCGCGGCCGACTGCGACACCGCGAGGTACTGGCAGCCCGCGCCCTCGGGCAGCTTTGCGAGCCCGGAGGTGTCGGTGCGGTCGAAGACCCACTGGACGGGCGAGCCGATGGCCGCGAAGAACGGTCGGCGCAGCACCTTGCGGTCGTAGACGACGTGGAGGTTGAGGATCGGCGCGGTGCCGATGCCGAGCAGCCGGTCCTGGTCGTCGAGGGTCCCCTCGGGCAGCAGGGCGTGGGTCTCGCGCTGCGGCAGGGCCGTGACGACCGTCCCGGCGTCGAGCGCCGCATCGGCGTCCGGGCCGTCCGTGACGGTGACCCGCCAGCCGGACTCCGTACGGGTGAGGCCGGTGGCGCGGGTGCGCAGCAGGACGCGGACCCCGGCCTTCTCCAGAGCGGTACGGGCGAGGGTGTCGTGGACGTCGCCGAGCGGGACGCGGGCCCAGCCGATGTCGGCGGCGCCGGGCGCGGAGAGCAGCCCGGTCCTGAAGACCTTGGCGGCGAGGCCGAGGGAGGCGTCGGGCGCGACGGCGTTGAGGGTGGCAACGCCGACGAGGTCCCACAGCGCCTCGACGGTACGGGCCGACTGGCCGTGACGCCGCAGCCAGCTGCCGAAGTCGACGGCGTCGAGCGCCGGGTCGTCCGGGTCGAGCCCCTTGAGCGCGAGGGTGGCGCGGACCACCGCGGCGCGCTCGGCGAGGGAGAGGTGCGGGTAGCGGGCGAGGCTGCCGGCGAGGTGCAGCGGGACGGGGAGCGCGGTGCGCCGCAGCCGGCCGAGACGCATCCGGTCGGCGTCGAGGACGGGGACGTCCATCCGGTCCTGGAGCGGCACCAGGCCGGTGGCGCCGAGCCGCTCCAGGAAGGCGCTGTAGGCGGTGCAGCAGCGCAGGAAGACGTGCTGGCCGTTGTCGACGCTCAGCTCACCGCCGCCGAACTCGCGGCGGAAGGAGAAGACCAGCCCGCCCAGCCGCGGCCGGCCCTCGACGAGGGTGACGGACAGCCCGGCGTCGGCGAGCGCCAGCGCGGCGGCCGTACCGGCCAGTCCGCCGCCGATCACCACCGCACCGTTCCCGGGCCCTGTTCCGGCCGTCATACGTCCTCCTCCGCTGCCGCCCTCGGGGACGCGGTGCGCGCCGGGAGGGTTGTCCCGGGGGCCGCGGGCACCGGGCGGCCGGTGGTGCGGGGGCCCATCAGCGCCTCCCGGCGGTGCGGCGGCCCACCGCGCGCGCGTCCAGCCCGGACAGTCCGCGCACCGCGACGAACGCCTTCTCCCGGCCCGGCAGCGACACCCGGCCGCGGAGCACGGCCTCCGGGTCGTCGGCGATCCGGGTCAGCAGCCGGTGGTAGATCCCGGCCATCGCCGCGACGCAGGCGCCGCTGCGGCGGTCGAGCATCGGCAGCAGCCGGAAACCCTCGGCGAAGAGGGCGCGGGCGCGTTCGGCCTCGAAGTGCACCAGCCCGGCGAAGTCGGCGCCGGGCGGCGCCACGGGCGCGTCGAACCCGGCCGAGCAGCCGAACGCGGCGAGGTCGTCGGAGGGCAGGTAGGTGCGGCCGTTGGCGGCGTCCTCGCGGACGTCGCGCAGGATGTTGGTGAGCTGGAGGGCGAGGCCGAGGGTGTCGGCGTACTCGGGGGCGCGGGCGGCGTCCGGCGTGCCGGGCACCGTGCCGAACACGCCGAGCGAGAGCCGGCCGATCGCCCCGGCGACGCAGCGGCAGTAGAGCTTCAGCTCGTCCCATGTGCGGTAGGTCTCGCCGCGGACGTCCATCAGGACGCCGTCGATCAGTTCGTCGAGCCCGCCCAGCGGCAGCGGGAAGCGGCGGGCGGCGTCGGCGAGGGCGACGGCCACCGGATCGGTGTCGTCCTCCTCGACCGCGCCGTCCTTGACCCGGGCCAGCAGCGCCCGGGTGTCCTCCAGCCGGACCCGCTTGGCCTCCGGCTCCAGGGAGCCGTCGCCGATGTCGTCGACGCGGCGGGAGAAGGCGTAGAGCGCCGACATGGCCTGTCGCTTGGCGACCGGCAGCAGCCGGATGCCGTAGGCGAAGTTCCGTGCCTGATGCCCGGTGACGGCCTCGCAGTAGCGGTACGCGGCGAGCACCGGCGCGGATGTCTGTGCGGTTTCCTCCACGGTCCGACTCACCCCTCTCTTCGCAATGTCGCCCCCACCGCGCGCAGCAGGCTGAGCTTGGTCGGCCTGGGCGGTCCGGGGAGTACGTCGTGGCCGGCGTCGGCGATGGCCCGCAGCGCGGCGCGCCCGCCGCCGACGAAACCGGCCAGCAGCAGCCGCAGCCGGCCGTGCACGCTGTGCACCAGGGGCGCTCCGGCGTCCAGCAGCCGCGCGGCGCGGTCCGCCTCGTGGGCGATGAGCGCGCGCACGGCGGGCGAGGCGTGCGGCGCGGCCAGGTCCGCCTCGGTGACACCGAAACGCCGCCGGGTCTCCTCGGGGAGGTAGATCCGGTCGCGGGCCAGGTCCTCGGCGACGTCCTGGAGGTGTTCGACGATCTGCAGCGCGGTGCAGATCTCGTCGGAGCGCCGGACGCGCTCGGGGCTGGTGGTGCCGGTGATGCCCAGCACGAGACGGCCGACGGGGTTGGCGGACAGCTCGCAGTACGCGTCGAGGTCCGCGGCGGTCGCGTAGCGCGAGACCCGCTGGTCCTGGCGGTTGGCCTCGATCAGGCCGAGGAAGGGCCCGGGGGTCAGCCCGCAGCGGCGCACGGTCGGGCCGAGCCGGCGCAGCAGCGGGTGGCGGGGGCCGGGGGCGCGGTCGCTGAAGACGCGGTGCAGGTCCGCCTCCAGGGCGTCGAGCAGCGCGAGGCGGTCGTCGGCCTGCGCGCGCTCCAGCCCGAGGAGGACGGCGTCGCCGCCGCCGGGGGCGAGGTCACCGTCGCCGATGTCGTCGACCAGCCGGGCGTAGCCGTAGACCGCCATCAGGTCACCGCGCCAGGCGCGGGGCAGGAAGAAGGGCGCGACCGGGAAGTTCTCGTGGGCGGCCTGGTCGAGGACGGCGCGCGAGGGGTCGTCCACCGGCCGGCCTGCGGGGGCCTGGGCCGTTTCTCGGCTCACCGAAGTCTGCCCGGCGCGTTTCGGAGCCGGAGCGGTCCAGTAGCCATTGCCGTCACGTCTCCCGTTCTACACCGCCAAGCTAAAACATCCCATTTCGGACACGCTATGCCCGAAGGGACCGTTCGATGCTCAGAAATGGCGAGCATTGCCCGACTTATACCACTTATTCTGATCAGTACCCGTACAGCTTACGCCGTAGATCTTCACGGCGGGTAACCGGGTCCGGGGCCCCGGGCCCACGTCCGGCTCAACGCCGCGCGGGGCCCAACCGTTATGGGAACGGCCGGAGTTGACCGGCCCGTGACGGCCCCGGGCCCCCGCGAAAGCGCTCGCGGGGGCCCGGGGCCGTCAGGCGGACTACTTGCCCGACTCCTTTTCGTACGCCTTGATGACCTCGTCGGTCGGGCCGTCCATCAGCAGCTCGCCCTTCTCCAGCCACAGCACACGGTCGCAGGTGTCCCTGATCGACTTGTTGTTGTGGCTGACCAGGAAGACCGTACCGGCCTCCTTGCGCAGCTCGCGGATGCGAGCCTCGGAGCGCTTTTGGAACTTGCGGTCGCCGGTGGCCAGCGCCTCGTCGATCATCAGCACGTCGTGGTCCTTCGCCGCGGCGATGGAGAACCGCAGGCGGGCCGCCATGCCGGAGGAGTACGTCCGCATCGGCAGGGAGATGAAGTCGCCCTTCTCGTTGATGCCCGAGAAGTCGACGATGCCCTGGTAGCGCTCGCGGATCTGGTCGCGGGACATGCCCATCGCCAGCCCGCCCAGCACCACGTTCTTCTCGCCGGTCAGGTCGTTCATCAGCGCGGCGTTCACGCCCAGCAGCGAGGGCTGGCCGTCGGTGTAGACCTTGCCGCGCTCGGCCGGGAGGAGACCGGCGATGGCCCGCAGCAGCGTCGACTTGCCGGAGCCGTTGGAGCCGATCAGCCCGATGGCCTCACCGCGGTACGCGGTGAAGGTGACGCCCCGCACCGCGTGGACCTCCCGGACGCTGCCGCCCGGCTTGCGGCGGATGATGCGGTTGAGCGCCGCGGTGGCACTGCCCTTGCCGCTGCTGCCGCCGTAGACGCGGTAGACGATGTGCAGATCGTCGGCGATCACGGTGGGGGTGGCCGGGGCCGCCTGCGCGGTGGCCCCGGTGTCCTGCTGCTGCTCAGCCACGGCCGTAACGCTCCTCAGCCTTCCAGAAGTACACGAAGCCCGCGGCGCCGACGAGCAGCGCCCAGCCGAGAGCCAGCGCCCAGACGTGCGGCGGCAGGTCCGCGTGGTTGAAGCCGTGACCCATCAGCGAGTACCGCATCAGGTCGATGTAGACCGACGCCGGGTTCGACGCCAGCAGATCGACCAGCCACTCGGGGGCGTGCTTGCCCCGCAGCTGCTCGGTCAGGTTGTACATGACACCGGACGCGTACATCCACGTCCGCATGATGAACGGCAGCAGCTGCGCCAGGTCCGGGGTCTTCGCACCGGCGCGCGCCATGATCATGGCCAGGCCGGTGTTGAAGACGTACTGGAGTACGAGTGTGGGGAAGACCAGCAGCCACGACAGCGACGGGTAGTGACCGAACCCGAGCAACACGATGACCAGCACGATCATCGAGAACAGCAGCTGCTGGAGCTGCTGGAGCGCGAACGAGATCGGCAGCGAGGCGCGCGGGAAGTGCAGCGCGCGCACCAGTCCGAGGTTGCCGGAGATCGCCCGGACACCGGCCATCGCCGAGCTCTGGGTGAAGGTGAAGACGAAGACACCGGTCACCAGGAACGGGATGTAGACGTCGTTCGTCATGCTGCCCCGGCCGCCCATGAGCAGACCGAAGATGAAGTAGTACACCAGCGCGTTGAGCAGCGGCGTCGCCACCTGCCACACCTGGCCCAGCTTCGCCTGGCTGTACTGCGCGGTCAGCTTGGCGCTG
This sequence comes from Streptomyces sp. NPDC027185, assembly GCF_055567035.1. Lineage (NCBI taxonomy): Bacteria > Bacillati > Actinomycetota > Actinomycetes > Kitasatosporales > Streptomycetaceae > Streptomyces > Streptomyces sp. NPDC027185. Next base: position 197,677 of record NZ_JBVHRF010000007.1, read on the forward strand.
GAGAAGGCGGCGATGAAGTGGCGCCGGTTCCACAGCTGCCGTACGTATTCGAACAGGCCGGGCCGGGCACCGCTCTGCGACAGCCCGTACTTCTGGGCCAGCTGGGCAGGGGTGAGCCCGTCGTCGGGGGATGGCGGGGCACTCATGGCGACCGCACTGTCGTGCGTGGTCTCGCTCACAGTTGACACTTTCGTCCTCAAGGTGCGCTGCCGGGGCCACGCCCCGGCTCGCGCCTGATGCTCTCAGATATTGAGCTTGTCAGATGACGGGAGGGCGACCCAGCCGGGTCAGGCGCCACACGGTACGCCACTTCATGGGACGCCTGGGGCCGCAGGGGGTCGTCCAGCCCTCCTTGAAACCCGCCAGCCAGACGCGCAGCGCCGGCAGCGAGGGACGCCGGGCCAGCGTCAGCAGGAACCAGACACCGAGATAGACCGGAACCAGCAGGGCGGGCAGATTCCGCCGGGCCAGCCAGACACGGTTGCGGGCCACCATCCGGTGGTAGACCGCGTGCCGGCTCGGCGCCATCGTCGGGTGGAGCAGCAGCATGTCCGCGCGGTAGTCGACCAGCCAGCCCGCATCCAGCGCGCGCCAGGCCAGGTCGGTCTCCTCGTGCGCGTAGAAGAAGTCGTCGGGCAAGCCGCCGACCTGCGCGAACACCGCGGTGCGGGCCGCGTTGGCGCCGCCGAGGAAGGTGGTCACGCGCGAGGAGCGCATCGGGTCGGAGGCGCGCAGCCGCGGGACGTGGCGGCGCTGGGTCTCACCGGTGTCCGGGTCGGCGATCCGGAAGCTGATGATGCCCAGCTTCTCGTCCGCCGCGAACGCCTCACGGCACAGCTCGGCGGTGTCCGGCCGGGCCAGCAGTCCGTCGTCGTCGAGGAAGAGCAGGATGTCGACGTCGGTGCCGCCGGGGCCGAACGCCTCGATGCCGACGTTGCGGCCCGCCGGGATACCGACGTTCTCCGGCAGCTCGACGGTGCGCACGGTGAGGCCGGGGACGTCCAGCTCGGGCAGGGGTGAGCCGTTGCCGACCACCACCACCTCGACCGGGTCGCCCTTCTGCCCGGCGACCGAGTCCAGCAGCGCGCGCAGCTCCTCGGGGCGGTTGCCCATGGTGAGGATCACCGCGCCGACCGTCATCTTCTGAGGGGTCTTCGTCACTTGAGCCTGCTGGAAGCGAGGATGGACACGAGGTGGAGCAGCGTCTGGAGGAGCGCGATACCGGCGAGCACCGCGACGCCCAGGCGCGAGAAGAACAGATCGCCCCGGACGGCGTCCACGATCGCGAGGAGAAGGATCAGCAAGGACGCCTCGACGCCGAGGACCAGCCGGTGGAACTTGAGCGCCGCGGCCGCCTTGCGGGCCAGCGCCATACCGGAGGAGCGCGGCTCGGCCGCCGACTCCTTGACCGGCGGCAGTCCCTGCTGGTGCCGGGCGACGCCGACGAGGTCCGTCTCCGCCTTGATCAGGATCGCGCCGAGCGCAGCGAGGGTGCCGAGGAAGGCCCACAGCCAGTCGATGCGGCCGGTGCCCCACAGGTCGGCGGCGCGCAGACCGAAGCCGACCAGGACCGCGGCGTCGCACAGGTAGGCGGCGACGCGGTCCAGGTAGACACCGGACATCGAGTACTGCTTCTTCCAGCGGGCGATCTCACCGTCGACACAGTCGAACAGCAGATACAGCTGGACCATCACCACGCCGAGCACGGCGCCCCAGATCCCCGGCACCAGCAGGGCCGGGGCGGCGAGGGCACCGGCGACGGTCATCACGTAGGTCAGCTGGTTGGGCGTGACCTTCGTGTTCACCAGGTGGCGGTCGATGCGGAGGGAGACCTCGCGCATGTAGAGCCGGCCGGCCCAGTGCTCGCCGCTCCGCCGGTCCTTCACGCCCGGAGGGTGAACGACCGGCCGGAGCTCAGCTACGGATGGTTTTGGCATAGTCGGCGTATGCGTCCCTGATCTCGTCGGTGGACAGGTCCAGGTGCTCCAGGATGGTGTACCGGCCCGGCCGGGTCTTCGGGGCGAACTCGACGACCTGGACGAACTCCTCGTCCGTGAAGCCGATCTCACCCGGCGTGACCGGCAGGCCGTGCCGTTGGAGCGCCTCGACCATCAGCGAGGACGTCTCCGCGTCCCCGCGCAGGTGCGTGGCGAACGCGGCGCCGAGGCCGCACTGCTCGCCGTGGCTCGCCGCCCGCTTGGGGAAGAGGATGTCGAAGCCGTGGTTGATCTCGTGGCAGGCGCCGGAGGCCGGCCGGCTGTCGCCCGCGACGGACATCGAGATACCGGTGAGGACCAGGCCCTCGGCCAGCACCTGGAGGAAGTTGTCGTCGCCGACGCCGCCGGGGTGGCGCAGCACCGCCTCACCGGCCTGGCGCGCCATCGCGGCGGCCAGCCCGTCTATCGCCTCGCCGTTCTCCTGGTGGGCCAGCTCCCAGTCCGCGACCGCGGAGATGTTGGAGATGGCGTCACCGATACCGGAGCGGACGAAGCGGACGGGCGCCTCGCGGATGATGTCGAGGTCGATGACGACGGCGATCGGGTTGGGCACCCCGTAGGAGCCGCGGCCCGCGTCGTTGTCGAGGGTGGCGACCGGCGAGCACAGGCCGTCGTGCGACAGGTTGGTCGCGACGGCGACGAGCGGCAGTCCGATCCGCGCCGCGGCGTACTTGGCGCAGTCGATGATCTTGCCGCCGCCGAGGCCCACGACGGCGTCGTAGTGGCCCTTCTTCATGGCGTCGCCGAGCTTGATCGCGTCGTCGAGCGTGCCGCCGCCGACCTCGTACCAGTCCGCGCCGGGCAGCGCGGGGGCCAGCCGCTCCCGCAGCCGGGCGCCCGAACCGCCCGAGATGGCGATCGCGAGCTTCCCGGATGCGGAGATGCGCTGATCGGCCAGCAGGCCCGCCAGGTCGTCCAGGGCGCCGGCGCTGATGTCGACGACGACCGGGGACGGAATGAGGCGGGTCAGTACTGGCATGCGATCTCACGGCCCTTCGCGAGGTCGTCGTGGTTGTCGATCTCGACCCACTTGACGTCGCCGATGGGGGCCACGTCGACCTGGAAGCCGCGGTTGACCAGCTCCTGGTAGCCGTCCTCGTAGTAGAGGTCGGGGTCGCGCTCGAAGGTGGTCTTCAGGGCGTCGGCCAGCTCGTCGGCGGCGGAGCCCTCGATGAGGGTGACGCCGATGTACTCGCCGGTCGCCTCGGCCGGGTCCATCAGCTTGGTGATCTTCTGGACGCCCTTGGCCGGGTCGGCGACGACCTTCATCTCCTCGTCGGCGAGCTGCTTGACGGTGTCCAGCGCGAGGATGATCTTCTGGCCGTTGCCGCGGGCGGCGAGCAGCGTCTTCTCGACGGAGACCGGGTGCACGGTGTCGCCGTTGGCGAGGATCACATCGTGCTTGATGGCGTCACGGCCGCACCACAGGGAGTAGGCGTTGTTCCACTCCTCGGCCTTGTCGTTGTCGATGAGCGTCAGCTTGAGGCCGTACTTGGCCTCCAGGGCGGCCTTGCGCTCGTAGACGGCTTCCTTCTTGTAGCCGACGATGATCGCGACCTCGGTCAGGCCGATCTCGGCGAAGTTGCCGAGCGTCAGGTCCAGGATGGTCGTGTCCCCATCAACCGGCACCAGCGCCTTGGGCAGGGTGTCGGTGTAGGGGCGCAGACGCCGTCCGGCGCCGGCGGCCAGCACGAGGCCGATCATGCGGGTTCTCCTTCATCGTGAACGGCGGGTGCGCCGGTCTTCGCGGCACGCACCCAGAAGCGGATGCTCTCGACGAGCACCAGCAGACCCAGCGCGCCGGCGAGCACCGCGAGCGCGAGGGGGAAATCCGAGGGGGACAGCGCGGCGGCCAGGACGGTGACGACGAGGATGCGTCCCTCGCTGCCGCCTGCCGCCCGCACCAGCCACCGCGGCGGCGCGCCGCTGCCGCCGCGGATGCGGTAGACCGCGTCGTAGTGATGGTAGGCGACCGCCGCGACCAGGCCGAACGCCGCCGGCAGCGCGCCGTGCGCCCCGCTGCGGGCGGCGAGCACGAGGATCGTGACGTACTCGGCGGCGCGCAGGAACGGCGGCACCAGCCAGTCCAGGGCGCCCTTGAGCGGGCGGGCCACGGCGGCGCCGGTCAGCAGCGCGGCGCAGCAGGCGAGACCGACGGTGAGCCAGGAGGCCGGGTCGTCCTCGAAGACCACCGCGACCAGCAGGACGGCGGCGGCGAGGAAGGCCATGACCGGGGCGAGGAACGAGCCGGTGCGGCCCCGGCCGCGCATCGGGCGGGCGATCAGTTCGGCGAGCGCGCCGGTGTCGGCGAGGTCGGCCAGCGCGCGGGCGGCGCGGTCGGTGCGCCGGGCCCGGCGGGTCAGCGAGCGCAGGACGCGCCCGGCGGTGGTATAGCAGGCGGCCAGCGCACAGCCGATCAGCAGGACATAGAAGACGATGCGGGGCGTGGTGCAGGCGGTGAGGACGGCGATCAGCGCCCAGCGTTCACCGATCGGCAGCACGATCATGCGGCGCGCCCAGACCGTCCAGCCGACGCTGTCGAGCCGGTCGGAGAGGGCCGCGGTGGGGCTGGTGTTGGCCGTCGCGTCGTGGTTGGCCTCGTTGAACGAGAAGTCGACGACGTGCCGGCAGGTCTGGAGGATCATCGCGCCGACGGCCAACGCCCATACATCATCATGGCCACCGCCGCGGGCGGCGCCGAGCGCGAGGCCGGCGTAGTAGGCGTACTCCTTGGCCCGGTCGAAGGTGGCGTCGAGCCAGGCGCCCATCGTCGAGTACTGCAGGGAGTAACGGGCGAGCTGCCCGTCGGTGCAGTCGAGGACGAAGGAGAGGAGGAGCAGCACACCGGCGGCGACGAAACCGCCGCGGGTGCCGGTGGCCGCGCAGCCCGCCGCGATCAGCGCGGTGAGCAGCGAGGCGGTGGTGACCTGGTTCGGGGTCAGGCCGCGCCGGGCGCACCAGCGGGCGAGGTAGCGGGAGTACGGGCTGATGCAGTGCGTGGTGAAGAACCCGTCGCGGGACTTGACCGCGCTGCGCAGCCGCACCGCCTCCTCGTCGACCGCGGCGACGGCCTCCCGGGCCTCCTCGCGAGCGGCCGGGGTGAGCGGGACGGCGGCGACCAGGCTGCCGGGCTCGATGCGCGTCAGGCCGACGTCGGCGCGTTCCAGGGCGTCGGTCAGGGTGCCGGTGAGGACGTCGGTGAGGTGGGCGCTGCCGGCGCCGACCGGGATGCGGGTGGCGGCGCGGTCCAGCGCGGCGCGGGCCGCGGGCTGCACGGTGAGCGCGCCGTCGACGGCGGCGGCCGGGAAGCGGGGGTCGGTGAGCGCCAGGCGCAGGGTGTGCCGGTGGCCGACGAAGCGGGGGTCCACGACGGCGATCCGCTCATGGGCGGGGGCCGCGGCGATCAGCTCGGCCGCGGACGCGGGGTCCTGCGCCGTACGGATGTCGAAGCCCAGCGCGCGCAGATCGCCTTCGAGCGGCGACCCGGCGACCGGCGGACCGGTGAGGATGGCGGTCGACAGACGAACTCACTCCTTGAATGCTGACAAGGCCGCGCCGGCCGGTCCGCATTCGGCACGAACTACCCGGGCAGTGGGCGCGGCACACCTCGCCCCAGGGGGCCGGTGGCACGTCGGCAGAGGCTATCGGATGCGGGTTGCGGCCGTTCACCGCGGATTCACCGCACGATCGGGTGACCGACGGCTGCGCCTGCCGCGATCATCATGGTGGATCGGGTGGCGCCGGAACAACTGGCGGCCGGGGCGACGGCACGTTGCGGCGCCGGTTATGCGGGGGCTGGTCACAGGTGGTGCGGGTTGATCCGTGACGCGTCCGGCACCCCGCCGGGGCCGCACGGATGTCCTGGTCGGGGAGGCGCGGGGCCCGCGCGGGGGTGTGGACCTTCTCACGGGCCGGGCGGCGCCCGACGCGGGCGGGGCGCCGCCGGGCGCGCGGCGCGGCGGCGTTCCGGGAGGGCGGAAGCGGGTACGCGCCGCCGCGTGCCGCCGAGGCCGTGACGGGGACGGCGGTGGGGCAGACTTGGCGTCGAAGACCGACGACAAGGATGGGCATGCCGATCACACCTGCCAACGGACAGACCGCCGAACTCGCGGCGGTGAACGCACCGGGCGGCGACGCCGCGCCGATCATGCTGGAGCTGGTCGACGAGGACGGCACGACGATCGGCACGGCGGAGAAGCTCGCCGCCCATCAGGCCCCCGGGCAGCTGCACCGCGCGTTCTCGGTCTTCCTCTTCGACGAGCAGGGGCGGCTGCTGCTCCAGCGCCGGGCACTGGGCAAGTACCACTCCCCCGGTGTGTGGTCCAACACCTGCTGCGGTCACCCGTACCCGGGCGAGAAGCCGTTCGCTGCCGCCGCGCGCCGGACGGCGGAGGAGCTGGGGCTGGCGCCGTCGCTGCTGGCCGAGGCGGGCACGGTGCGCTACAACCATCCGGATCCGGCGTCCGGGCTGGTGGAGCAGGAGTACAACCACCTCTTCGTCGGGCTGGTGCGCGAGACGCCCCGGCCGGATCCGGCGGAGATCGGGGAGATCGCGTTCGTGACGCCGGACGAGTTGGCGAAGCGGCACGCCGAGGGGCCGTTCTCCGCGTGGTTCATGACCGTGCTGGACGCGGTGCGTCCGGCGGTGCGGGAGCTGACGGGCTCGGCGGCGGGCTGGTAAGGGGCGCGGCGCCCGGCCGGGCCGCCAGCGGGAACTCCACCCAGATGATCTTGCCACCGCCGGGTGTCGGGGCGACGTCGCAGACGCCCCCGGCCTCGGCGGTGACCGTCTTGACCAGCCACAGCCCCCGGCCCCCGAGATCGCTCTCGTCGGCTTCGAGCGCTTTCGGACAGTAGGGGTGGTTGTCCTCGACGGCGAGGCGCAGCCGCCCGCCGCCGAGGTCGACGCGTACCGCGATCTCGGGGGAGAAGAGGGCGGCGTGCTGGACGGCGTTGGTGACGAGTTCGGAGACGATTAGCAGCAGGCCGTCGTGGACGGCGGGGTCGAGGGGGACCCGCCGCTCGGTGAGCAGGTCCCGGACGGCGTGGCGGGCGAGCGGTACCGAGGCGACGTCGAGCGGGGCGGTGAAGCGCCAGGTGCCTTCGCAGGCGGGCGGCGCGGTCAGTTCCTCTGGGGGGCCGGCGGGTGGTCCGGGAGGCGTCCTCACAGGTCGAGTGTTGGGAATGCGCCGGTCCGGCCCGGCCAACTGAACACAAGTCAGCGCCAATCGACGACTTCTGACTGGTTCAGAGCGATTGGCTCATTCGGATGACCGGTCCTGGCGCTTTTCTTTCTTCGTCAGCGAACTCCACGGCGCGCCGGACGAACGTTCCGAGCCATTCGCCACGCCCTCTTCCCGCCGGGCCGTCCCGTCGTGCCGCCCCTCCTCGACCAGGCTGACGATCCGGCGTCCGCCGAATCCCATCGCGAAGAGCCCGAGCCCGTCGAAGAGCAGCGCGAGGGAGATGAAGACGCCCAGGACGTAGCGGCTGCTGTGCGGCCAGTCGCCGAGCACCAGGATGCCCAGCAACAGGTCGAAGGCGCCCTGCACCAGCGTCCAGCCGAACTGCGCGCCGCGTACCACCACGCCGCCGACCAGCCGGAACACGCCGCCGGTCAGGAAGAGCAGCGCGGCGAACATGGTCAGCGCCGCCGCGGCCACATCGGGACGGACGATCACCACGACGCCGGCGGCGAGGTTCAGCGCCGCCACGATGACCGCCAGCCAGACGAAGTGCGTCCCGCGTGACTGGAAGGCGTGCAGCAGCCCCACCGCGCCGCCGATCAGCAGCAGCCAGCCGAAGAGCAGCATCGAGGTGAGCGTGGCGAGTCCGGCGTAGACCAGGCCCACCGCGCCCGCGACGACGAGGACGACGCCGAGCGCCATCAGCCTGCCGAAGCCGCGGCCCAGCTCAGCGGAGCGCCGCTGCTCCGGCGTACGGTCCCGCGCGGATCTGCCGGTCATCGCCGCCTCCTCGAAAACCTGATTCGTCCCGGTATACCGCGTTTCGGCGGGCGGGGCAGGGCGAGCGGAAGCGGCGTCCGGGAACGAGGAAGGCCCGGTGCCGTGGGCACCGGGCCTTCCTCGATGAGTAGCGGGGACAGGATTTGAACCTGCGACCTCTGGGTTATGAGCCCAGCGAGCTACCGAGCTGCTCCACCCCGCGTCGGTTCGCCCCACAGTACGGGCCGGCCGGCGCAGGGCCAAATCGGTGACCGGAAACCGCCTCCGTACGGTCACACCGCCCGGTCGGTGACCGTTCCGGCGTCGACCTCGATCCGGCGGGTGGTGTGCACCGCGTCCAGCATCCGGCGGTCGTGGGTGACCAGCAGCAGGGTGCCGCCGTACGAGGCGAGCGCGGACTCCAGCTGTTCGATGGCGGGCAGGTCGAGGTGGTTGGTCGGCTCGTCCAGGACGAGGAGGTTGACGCCGCGGCCCTGGAGAAGGGCGAGGGCGGCGCGGGTGCGCTCCCCCGGCGACAGGGTGTCCGCCGGCCGCAGCACGTGCGCCGCCTTCAGCCCGAACTTCGCCAGCAGGGTCCGTACGTCCGCCGGGGCCATCTCGGGGACGGCGGCGCGGAAGGCGTCCATCAGGGGGGCATCGCCGGTGAAGAGACCGCGGGCCTGGTCGACCTCGCCGACGACGACGCCGGGGCCCAGCGCCGCGGCGCCCGCGGTCAGCGGGAGGCGGCCGAGGAGGGCGGCGAGCAGCGTCGACTTGCCGGAGCCGTTGGGGCCGGTGATGGCGACGCGGTCACCCCAGTCGATCTGGAGGTCCACCGGGCCGAAGCGGAAGGTGCCGCGCGCCGCCTCGGCGGCGCGCAGGGTGGCGACCACGGCTCCGGCGCGGGGCGCGGCGGCGATCTCCATCCGCAGCTCCCACTCCTTGCGCGGCTCCTCGACGACGTCGAGCCGGTCGATCAGGCGCTGGGTCTGCTTCGCCTTGGCCGCCTGCTTCTCGGTGGCCTCCACCCGGCCCTTGCGGGCGATCTTGTCGTTGTCGGTGGCCTTGCGGCGGGCGTTGCGGACGCCCTTGGCCATCCAGTTGCGCTGGGTGTGCGCACGGGCCTCCAGCGATGCCTTGGTGTCGGCGTACTCCTCGTACTCTTCGCGGGCGTGGCGGCGGGCCCGCTCGCGTTCCTCCAGGTAGGAGGTGTAGCCGCCGCCGTAGGTGGTGACCTGCTGCTGGGCGAGGTCCAGCTCGACGACGGAGGTGACGGTGCGGGTCAAGAACTCGCGGTCGTGGCTGACCAGGACCGTGCCGGCGCGGAGTCCGGAGACGAAGTCCTCCAGGCGGCGCAGTCCGTCGAGGTCGAGGTCGTTGGTCGGCTCGTCGAGGAGGAAGACGTCGTAGCGGGAGAGGAGGAGGGAGGCGAGGGAGGCGCGGGCGGCCTGGCCGCCGGAGAGGGCGGTCATCGGGTGGTCGAGGCCGGTGGTCAGGCCGAGCTGGGCGCAGGTCTCCTCGGCGCGTTCGTCGAGGTCGGCGGCGCCGAGGGCGAGCCAGCGCTCCAGGGCGGTGGCGTACGCGTCGTCGGCGCCGGGGCGCTCGTCGACCAGTGCCTGGGTGGCGGCGTCGAGGTCGCTCTGGGCGCGGGCGACGCCGGTGCGGCGGGCGAGGAAGGCGCGGACCGACTCGCCGGGGCGGCGGTCGGGCTCCTGCGGGAGGTGGCCGACGGTGGCGGTGGGCGGGCTGAGGGCGAGGGAGCCCTGCTCCGGGGTGTCGAGGCCGGCGAGGAGGCGCAGCAGGGTCGACTTGCCCGCGCCGTTGGCGCCCACGAGGCCGATGACGTCGCCGGGGGCGACGACCAGCTCCAGGCCGGAGAAGAGGACGCGTTCACCGTGGCCGGCGGTGAGGTCCTTGGCGATGAGGGTGGCTGACATCAGACCGCCGATCGTAGCGGCCCGGCCGCCGGGCGACCGCTCTAATATCCGGGGATGGAACCGGGCCTGAACACGTATGTCAGCGACGGCACAGCGACCGTCGTCCTCCGCAATCCCGCCAAGCTCAACGCGATGACACCGCGGATGTGGCGGGAGCTGCCGCCGCTGCTGGCGCGGCTGGCCGCGGACGGCGCGGTCCGGTCGCTGGTGCTGACCGGCGAGGGCGGAACGTTCTGCGCCGGTGCGGACATCGCGTCGCTGCGCGCGGGCGCGGGTGAGGCGCAGGCGCTGTCGGTCGCGGCGGAGGAGGCGGTGGCCGCGTTCCCCCGGCCGACGCTGGCGGCGATACGGGGGCACTGTGTGGGCGGCGGGGCGCAGCTGGCGGCCGCCTGCGATCTGCGGTTCGCCGAGGAGGGCGCGGTGTTCGGGGTGACGCCCGCCAAGCTGGGCGTGGTCTATCCGGCGTCGGCCACCCGGCGGCTGGTGCGGCTGGTGGGGCCGACGGCCGCCAAGTACCTGCTGTTCTCCGGTGAGTTGATCGACTGCGCGCGGGCGCTGCGGACCGGCCTGGTCGATGAGGTGAGCCCGGCGGGCGGGCTGGACACGCGGGTCGCGGAGTTCACCGCCGTCCTGGCGAGCCGGTCGTCGGTGACGCAGACGGCGGCGAAGGAGCTGATCGACGGGGCGGGGCAGGTCCCGGCGGAGGAGGCCGAGCGCCGCGCCGCGCACTGGGCGGCCCGCGCACAGGCGAACGGTGACACGGCGGAGGGCGCCGCGGCGTTCCTGGAGCGGCGGACGCCGAGGTTCGGTCCGGCGCTCTGACAGGCGGGAGCGGTCCGGGCCGCGGGGCCGATGCCGGGTGCGCCACGGGACGGAGAGGCGGTCCGGCGGCGGGGCGCGCGGCGGGGCCGGGGACGGGTGCGCCACGGGACGGGGAGGCCGGCGGCCGGGTGAGCTGCGGTGGGCGGGGACCGCCGAGCCCCGCCCACCCGCACCGGGTCCGTCCCTGTACCGGCCGGGCCCCTTCCCGTACCGCCCTTCCGGCCATACCGACGGGTCGGTAACCTGCCGGGTATGACCTCTGCGACCTCCCTGGCGCCGCGCGCCGGACGGCACTGCCACAACGTCGTCAACCCGTTCCACTCGACGCACTACTTCTCCCCCGACCTCGGCGTCGAGCTGGCGAAGCTCGGGGTCGAGGACCGCAGCGCCGGATACTTCGCCGTCCGCGCCGCCGCCATGGGAGCGGTCGGCCCCGGCACGGTCACCGCGACGTTCTACAACTTCAGCCACGCGCTGGTCGCCCGGCACGTCCCCGCCGTCTGGGAGCAGGTGACGCCCGAGGCGGTTCTGGCGGCGCGGCTGCGGGCCGCCGACGCCACGCTGCGGCGGCTGCTCGGCGAGGAGGCGCTGGCGTCGCCGGAGATGGCCGAGGCCGCCCGGCTGGCGCTGCGCGCCGCCGAGGCGGGCAGCCGCTGCGCCCGGCCGCTGTTCGCCGCCCACGCCGACCTGCCCGTTCCCGAAGCGCCGCACCTGGCGTACTGGCACGCCGCGACGCTGCTGCGCGAACACCGCGGCGACGCCCACCTGATGGCGCTGCTGGACGCGGAGCTGGACGGCCTGGAGGCGCTGGTCACGCACAACGCCAGCGGCCGGGGCATGAGCTACCTGGGCGTCATGCGCACCCGCGGCTGGAGCGAGGCGGAGTGGACGGCCGCGCAGGAGCGGCTGCGCGGGCGCGGACTGCTGGACGCCGACGGCGAGTTGACCGAGGCGGGGGTGCGGCTGCGCGCGGATCTGGAGGACACCACCGACCGGCTGGACCGGGCGCCGTACGAGCACCTGGGCCCGGAGGGCGTGGCGCGGCTCACCGAGATCGGCGGGGCGTTCACGCAGGCGGCGATGGCGGCGGGCGCGTTCCCGGCGGAGCTGTTCGGCCGGTAGACCGCTGCCTCGGACCGTACGCCCGTCCGCCGTTCCCGCAGGGGAGCGCCGGGCGGGCGTGCGCCTTCTCACACCCCGGCGCTCCCGGCCGGGCGGTGCGACACCGCGACCGGTGAACCTGCACAATGCAGGCTCAAGCGAGCGCGGGAAGGCGGGTCTGGTTCAACGTGACGGCATCCACCAAGGTCATGGTGTCCATCGAAGCGAGGATCGCCGGGGAGCTCGGCGTCAAGGAGCGGCAGGTGGTGGCCGCGGTCGGGCTGCTGGACGGCGGCTCGACCGTCCCGTTCATCGCGCGCTACCGCAAGGAAGCCACCGAGATGCTCGACGACGCGCAGCTGCGCGCGCTGGAGGAGCGGCTGCGCTATCTGCGGGAGCTGGAGGAGCGGCGCACCGCGGTCCTGGAGTCCGTACGGTCCCAGGGCAAGCTGGACGCGGCGCTGGAGGAGCGGATCCGGGGCGCGGAGTCCAAGGCGCGCCTGGAGGACATCTATCTGCCGTACAAGCCGAAGCGGCGGACGAAGGCGCAGATCGCGCGGGAGGCGGGGCTGGAACCGCTCGCCGACGGGCTGCTCGCCGACCCCTCGGTCGCGCCGGAGGCGGCCGCGGCGGCGTTCGTGGACGCGGACAAGGGCGTCGCCGATCCGGGTGCGGCGCTGGAGGGCGCGCGGGCCATCCTCACCGAGCGGTTCGGCGAGGACGCGGACCTCATCGGTGAGCTGCGGGAGCGGATGTGGTCGCGCGGCCGGTTCGGCGCGAAGGTGCGCGAGGGCAAGGAGGAGGCGGGCGCGAAGTTCGCCGACTACTTCGACTTCGCGGAGCCGTTCACCGAACTGCCCTCGCACCGGGTGCTGGCTATGCTCCGCGGTGAGAAGGAGGAGATCCTCGACCTCACGCTGGAGCCGGACGCGGAGCCCGTCGAGGGCCGTACCTCCTACGAGCGGACCATCGCCGCGAAGTTCGGCATCGCCGACCGCGGGCGGCCGGCCGACGGCTGGCTGCTGGACACCGTCCGCTGGGCCTGGCGCACCCGCGTCCTGGTCCACCTCGGTATCGATCTGCGGCTGCGGCTGCGGCAGGCGGCGGAGGACGAGGCGGTCCGGGTCTTCGCGTCCAACCTGCGGGATCTGCTGCTGGCGGCGCCCGCCGGGACGCGCACGACGATGGGCCTGGACCCCGGATTCCGTACCGGGGTGAAGGTGGCCGTGGTGGACGCGACCGGCAAGGTCGCCGCGACGGAGACGATCCACCCGCACGTGCCGCAGCAGAAGTGGGACGCGTCGCTGGCGACGCTGGCGCGGCTGGCGAAGGAGCACGGCGTCGAGCTGATCGCGATCGGCAACGGCACCGCCTCCCGTGAGACGGACAAGCTGGCCGCCGAGCTGATCGCCGCGCAGCCGGAGCTGAAGCTGACGAAGGTGATGGTCTCCGAGGCGGGCGCGTCGGTGTACTCCGCCTCGGCGTTCGCCTCGCAGGAGCTGCCCGGGATGGACGTGTCGCTGCGCGGCGCGGTCTCGATCGCCCGGCGGCTGCAGGACCCGCTGGCCGAACTCGTCAAGATCGACCCGAAGTCGATCGGTGTCGGCCAGTACCAGCACGACCTGTCCGAGGTGAAGCTGTCGCGTTCGCTGGACGCGGTCGTCGAGGACTGTGTGAACGGCGTCGGTGTGGACGTCAACACCGCGTCCGCGCCGCTGCTCTCGCGGGTCTCCGGCATCAGCTCGGGCCTGGCCGAGAACATCGTCGCGCACCGCGACTCCAACGGCCCGTTCCGCTCCCGCAAGGCCCTCAAGGACGTGTCGCGGCTCGGCCCGAAGGCGTACGAGCAGTGCGCCGGCTTCCTGCGGATCCGCGGCGGCGACGACCCGCTGGACGCCTCCAGCGTGCACCCGGAGGCGTACCCGGTGGTGCGCCGGATGGCCGCCGCGGCGGGCGGCGCGGTGGGCACGCTGATCGGCAACACCTCGGTGCTGCGGTCGCTGCGCCCGGCCGACTTCGTCGACGAGACGTTCGGGCTGCCGACCGTCGGCGACATCCTCCAGGAGCTTCAGAAGCCGGGCCGCGACCCGCGTCCGGAGTTCCGGACCGCGACGTTCAAGGACGGTGTGGAGAAGATCGGCGACCTGACGCCGGGGATGGTCCTGGAAGGCGTGGTGACCAACGTCGCCGCGTTCGGGGCGTTCGTGGACGTCGGCGTCCACCAGGACGGTCTGGTGCACGTGTCGGCGTTGTCGAAGACGTTCGTCAAGGACCCGCGTGAGGTGGTCAAGCCCGGTGACATCGTGCGGGTCAAGGTCCTCGACGTCGACATCCCCCGCAAGCGGATCTCGCTGACGCTGCGTCTGGACGACGAGCCCGGACGCGAGGGCAAGGCCGCGGGTGAGCGGCGTGGCGACGGTGAGCGGCCCGGCGGTCGGCGGCCGGCCGCCCGGCGCTCCGGTGGACGCGCCGACGCGCCCCGGTCGGGCGGCGGCGGACGCGGCGGCGACCGGCGTGGCGGCGGCCAGGGTCCCGCACCCGCGAACGACGCGATGGCCGACGCGCTGCGCCGCGCCGGTCTGCTCGGCGGCGGCGAGGGCGGCGGCAAGCGGCGCTGACCCGGGGCCGGGCCGTGGTCCCGGCGCGCCGGAAGCGGGGCTTCGCGGGGGTTCCCGCGGGGCCCCGCTTCCGTGTCGTGGGCCCGGTGTGGGCGGGGCCGTGCCACGGGGGTCCGGTCCGGATCTCCGCCGTACGGGCGGCTTCGCCCCGTCGTCGGCAGGGGCCCGTACAGGGGGCGAGGCACGGAGCGGCCGGCGGTACGCGGCCGGGTTCCGCGCACCGCACCGCTCCCCCGGCGGTACGCGACCGCCCCGTGGCCTGGGGACATCGCCCCAGGTCCCGGCCGTGCCGCGGTGGCTCAGGGCGCGCCCGTGTGGCCGCGCATCCGTTCCAGTTCGGTGGCCACGTCGGTGAGGGTGGCGCAGTCGGGGACGGGGGCGAGGGGGCGGTCGTGGCGGTGCGGGAGGCGGCGGCCGGGGTCGGCCAGGGCGTCGGCCATCGCCGAGAGCGCCTCGCCGAGCCGGGCGGCCTCCTCGGGGCTCGGGCGGCGCGCGCCGTGGTCGATGCGGACGGCGGCGGCCGTCACCGCGTCGACGACGCGTTCGGCGGCGGCCAGGATCGCGGGCCAGTCGGGGGTGCGTCCGCGGGCGGCGAGGAGTTCGGCGGCGGCGGTCTCGGCCGCCGTCCTGGCCTGGCCCAGGGCGTGGTAGGCGTGGCGGCGCAGCGCCAGCCGCTCGGCGGTGCTCCCGGCGCCGGGACCGGCCGCCAGCACGTGCCGCAGGTACACCTCGGTGGCGCGCAGCGCGGTGACCGCCCGCTGCGCGAGGCGGCGGCGCGGGTCGGCCAGGCGCGGCAGATGGCCGACGACGAGGACGATGCCGCAGGCGATGGCGGTGTCCGCGATCCGCTCCCCCGCCGCCTGGGGGTCGCCGCCCACCCAGACGAACGCCAGCACCATGAAGGTGATCGCCGAGGTCTGCAACGCGAAGTGGCGGGTGGCGAACGGCAGTACCGCACCCCCGATGCCCGCGGCGAGCGCCGGCCACCAGGAGCCGGGCAGCAGCGCGCCGCCCAGCGCGAAGACCAGCACGCCCGCGACGGTCCCGGCGAAGCGGTTGACGGTCCGCGAGAACAGCGGGCCCAGGTCCGGCTTGACCAGGAAGGTCGCGGTCGCCGGGAGCCAGTACCAGTGCTCGGGGTGGAGCAGCAGCGCGACCGCCGCACTGGCGCCGACGCAGACGGCGACGCGCAGTCCGTAGTCGCGGGCGGCGCTCCCCAGCAGATCCCGGCCACGGCGGGTGCGCCGGTCCAGGAAGCCGCGGATCCGGCCGGGCAACGCCCGCCACCGCGCGGGGCGCGGCCCGGGTGCCGTCGGGGCGGCGGCCGGCGCGTCCGGGGCGGAGGGCACGGCCGCCGGTCCGGACGGCCGGTACGGCTCCCCCGGTCCGTCCGTCCCCGCGGGCGCGGACCGGTCGAAGACCACGGCCGCGGCCAGCAGGGCGCGGTCGAAGGCGCCGCGGGCGGCGGAGTTGTTCGCGGGGGCGGAGAGGCGGCCGGGCGCCTGACCGGTGCGCAGTGCGGCGGCGAACCGGCGGGGGCTCGCCGTGACCGCGCCGGGCAGCGGCCTGCCCTCCCACAGGAGCGCCACACTCGCCTCGCAGAGCGCGGTCGCCGCCGCGAACCGCTCGCCCAGCAACACCTCCTCGGCACGGGGCGTACGGCGCAGCAGCCGGTCGGTGAGGCGGCGCAGCCGCAGCGCCTCGTCGGCCCGGTCCAGGGCCGAGGTCAGGCGGCGGCGGGCCGGTTCCGCGTCCTCGCCGCCGACCGCGGTGAGCGCGTCGGCCAGCGCGTCGAAGACGGCGGCGACGGCGGCGCGCTCGCCCCCGAGGGCGCCGCCGGGCGGCCGCGGCGAGCGCAGCACCAGCCGCAACAGCAGCAGCCAGGCGCATCCGGCGAGGACGTACAGGGCCTTCGCCCAGGGCGAGCCGGGCAGCGGCATGCCCGCGCCGAGGACGGCGGTGGCCAGCATCTGCATCCCGGCGGTGGAGCGGACCGGTCCGGCCACGCTCGCGGCGCCGGAGACGAAGGCGACGGCGCACAGCGCGGGCACCGTCCACCATCCGGCGTGCGCGGACTGCAACGAGGCGCCGATCAGCGTGCCGAGGCCGCAGGCGAGGGCGGGCAGTCCGATGTGGACCATGCCGGTGCGCCGAGTGCCGGGCCGGTCGTTGACCCCGGCCATCATGGAGCCGAGGCCGGTCAGGACGCCGGGCGCGGGATGGCCGGTGGCGATGCCGGCGGCGAGCAGCGGCCCCGCGCAGAGCCCGCCGCGGACGACGGCGGGCCACGGCACGGGCAGGCGCTGCCAGCGGAACGGGTGGGCGAGCCAGGCGGGAACGGCCCGCGGGGCGCGGGGCATGTGCCTCCTCAGTCGACGGATGACGAACACGATCCGAGGGGCGACATCGGCCGACGGTGCTGGTCACCAGCGTACGCGGCGGATCTTCCCCCGTCGGGCACCGCCCGCGCCACGGCACGGCCTCCGGGAGCGGCCCGCCGTCCCGGGGCGCGTGCCACGGCACCCCGGCACGGGGCGGCCCGCCGTCCCGGGGCACGCGTCGCGGCCCGCCCGGCAGGGGGCGGTCCGCCGCCGAGCGTCAGCCGCTGCGGGCAACGCCCCGCGGCCCGCCCGGCAGGGGAGGGTTCACCGTCCGGCACGCACCACGCGGCCCGCCCGACGGCCGCCCGCCGCGTCCCGTCCCCGCCGAACGCCGCCGCTCCGCGGCCCGGGGCCCGTACCCGCACCGCCCCCGGTGACGTACGCCCCGCGCCCCCGTCGCCGCCCGGCGCCGATCCGCCGGCCGCCCTCCCCGCCCCAGGTCACCCGCGCGCGTACGCCATCCGTGGGCGGGCCTGCTCTCGCCCGGTCGAAGGGCAGCCGATAGCGTCCGGGTATGACGAGCGAGGCGAACGACATTCTGGTGATCGGTGGCGGTGTCATCGGTCTGACCTCGGCCATCGCGCTGGCGGAGGGCGGGCACCGGGTGCGGTTGGTGAGCCGGGACCCGGCCGCCGACTCCACCTCGGCGGTGGCGGGCGGGCTGTGCTGGCCCTACCGCATCCAGCCGCACGCGCCCGCGGTGCGGTGGTCCCTGCGCGGCTTCGAGATCCTGGGCCGGCTCGCCGAGCGGCCGGACGAGACCGGGGCGCGGATGGTGACCGGGACGATGACCGAGCCGGTGGCCGCCGGGCCGGAGGCCGACGGCGATCCGCTCGCCGCCTGGTACGCGGCCGTGCCCGGTCTGCGCCGGACCCGCCCCGACGAGGTCCCGGAGGGCCACACCGGCTGGCGGGCCCGGACCCCGCTCGTCGACATGCCGACGCATCTGCGCTACCTGGAGCAGCGGCTCCGCGCGGCCGGCGGCACGGTGGAGCGCACCACGTTCACCTCGCTCGCCGAGGCGGGCCAGGAGGCGCCCGTGGTGGTGAACTGCTCGGGTCTCGGCGCCCGTGAGCTGGTGCCGGACCCGCAGGTCCACCCGGTGCAGGGCCAGTTGGTCGTGGTGGCCGACCCGGGGATCGAGGAGTGGTACGTCCGTGCCGCCCCGGGCGCCACGGACACCACGTACGTCCTGCCGCAGCCGTACGGCGTGGTGGTCGGCGGCACCGCGCACGAGAACGCCTGGTCGACGGAGCCCGATCCGGCGGTGGCCGAGGCGATCGTGGCGCGCGCCGCCCGGCAGTTCCCCGCACTGGCCGGGGCCGAGGTCCTGGCACACCGGGTGGGGCTGCGGCCCGCCCGCGCCGCGGTCCGGCTGGCCGGCGAACGGCTGCCCGGCGGTGCCTGGTGCGTGCACAACTACGGCCACGGCGGCGCGGGCGTCACCGTCGCGTGGGGCTGCGCCGACGAGGTCCGGCGGCTGGTGCGCGAGGCACCGGCCGTGTGACGTACGGGCCGTGACCACCGGGCGCGGCGCACCGGGTGCCCGACCGCCGCCGTATCCCGCCCCTCATGTCGTTCATGTGTCAGTTGAGGCCATGGACATGACGAGGGGCGGGAGCGTACATAAGGTCGGAACGGTTCGACCACCCCTACGAGTTGGAGGACTCGGTGCGTCACAGACTCCTCGTCCCGGGCGCGGCCGCGCTCAGTCTGCTGCTGGCGATCCCGGCATCGGCGGCGAGCTTCACCCCCGGCGCGCCCGGTGCGGGCGACTCCTACTACCCGGAGAGCGGGAACGGCGGCTACGACGTCTCCCACTACGACCTGCGCCTGAAGTACCAGCCGAAGACGGACCTCCTGGAGGGCACCGCGACACTGCTGGCCACCACCACCCAGGACCTCTCCCGCTTCAACCTCGACTTCGGTCTGAAGGTCAGCGAGGTCCGCGTCGACGGCACGAAGGCGAAGTTCGCCGCCACCGGCGCCCATGAGCTGCAGATCACCCCGGCGGCGCCGCTGGAGCGCGGCAAGCGGATCAGTGTCGTGGTGCGCTACGCCGGCAAGCCCTCCGAGGTGAAGATCGACGGTTACACCGCGTGGGCCCGTACACCCGACGGCGGTGTGGCGGCGCAGGAGCCGGACTCCGCCGTGTGGTGGTACCCGAGCAACGACCACCCCACCGACAAGGCGACGTACGACATCTCGGTCTCCGTGCCCGACGGCACCCAGGCGATCAGCAACGGTGTGCTGGCCTCGCAGACCTCCAAGCTCGGCTGGACACGCTTCAGCTGGCGCTCCGACAAGCCGCAGGCCACGTATCTGACGACGCTCGCCGTCGGCAAGTTCGACATCACCACGGGCACCACCGAGGGCGGCGTGCCCGTGCTCAACGCCGTCAGCAAGGACCTCGGCGCCAACGAGGGTGCCGCCCGCGCCAGCATCGAGCGCACCGCCGAGATCACCGGCTGGCTGGAGAAGGTCTACGGCCACTACCCCTTCAACGCCGTCGGCGGCTACGTCCCGAACGTCCCCGCCGGGTACGCGCTGGAGACCCAGACCCGCCCGTTCTACGGGAAGAAGGCGTTCGACCGCGGCGCCAACGTCTCCGTCGTCGTCCACGAACTGGCCCACCAGTGGTTCGGCGACAGCGTCTCGCTGAAGGACTGGAAGGACATCTGGATCAACGAGGGCTTCGCGGCGTACGCGCAGTGGCTCTGGTCCGAGAAGGAGGGCGAGGGCACCGCCCAGGAGCTGGCCGACTACGTCTACGACCAGCACCCGGACGACGACCCGTTCTGGACCGTGAAGCCCGGAAACCCGGGCCCGGACAAGCAGTTCGACGACGCCGTCTACGACCGTGGCGCGGTGGCCCTCCAGGCGCTCCGCAACAAGCTCGGCGACAAGGTCTTCTTCGGCCTGCTGAAGTCGTGGCCGCAGGAGCACGCGTACGGCAACGCCTCCGTCGCCGACTTCGTGGCGTTCGCCGAGAAGAAGTCCGGAAAGCCGCTCGCGGACTTCTTCGACACCTGGCTGTTCCAGCCGTCCAAGCCGTCGGCGGGTGCGGCCCGGCAGGCCCTCGGCGCCCGCGCCGCGGCCCCGGCGCCCCGCCCCGCCTCGTGGCCGAAGATCGCGGCCACCCACTCGGTCCACCAGGGCTGAGCACCCGGAGCGGCAGGACCCGGACCGGGGCGCGGTGGCCGTACGCGGCGACCGCGCCCCGGTTCGTCCGCGTACGGGCGCCCCGGTCCGTCACCGCCGGGGAATCCCGCGCACACCGGACGGTTACCAAGAGGTAACCGCGGCTGGTTGGATGGGCGGCGCCGGGTCACGTCCCCACCCCCACAGGGAGTTTCCGTGCCGTACCTCTCGCCGCGCGCCCGCCGGGCCGTCCAGCTCACCGCGGCGCTGACCGCCACCGTTCTCGCCGCCGGCGCGCCGGCCGCCTCGGCCGCGACGCCGCCCCCGCACCTGAAGGTGCTCACGTACAACGCGTTCCTGATGAGCAAAACCCTCTACCCCAACTGGGGCCAGGACCACCGCGCCCAGGCGATACCCGACGCGGACTTCTTCCAGGGCAACGACGTCGTGGTCCTTCAGGAGGCGTTCGACAACTCCTCCTCCGACGCCCTCAAGGCGCGGGCCGCGGCGCGGTACCCGCACCAGACGCCGGTGGTCGGCCGCACCAAGGACGGCTGGGACGCCACCGGCGGCGCCTACTCCGCGACCACCCCGGAGGACGGCGGGGTGACGCTGCTGAGCAAGTGGCCGCTGCTGCGCAAGGAGCAGTACGTCTACAAGGACGCCTGCGGCTCGGACACCCTCTCCAACAAGGGCTTCGTCTACGCCGTCCTGGATGTGAACGGCACGAAGGTGCACGTCGTGGGTACCCACACCCAGTCGACGGACTCCGGCTGCAAGGCGGGCGAGGCGGCCGCCGACCGCGCCGCGCAGCTGAAGGAGCTGGACGCCTTCCTCGACGCGAAGAAGATCCCCGCGGACGAGGAGGTGATGGTCGCCGGAGACCTCAACATCGACTCCCGCGGCCCGGAGTACGACGCGCTGCTGGCCGACGCGGACCTGGCGCCGGCCGACAGCCGTACCGGCCATCCGTACTCCTTCGACACCCAGGAGAACTCGATCGCCAAGGACCGCTACCCGAACGATCCGCGCGAGGACCTGGACTACGTCCTGCACCGCAACGGCCACGCCCGGCCGAGCGGCTGGGGCAACACCGTCGTCAAGGAGGAGTCGGCCCCCTGGACCGTCTCCAGCTGGGGCAAGCAGTACACCTACACCAACCTCTCCGACCACTACCCGCTGATCGGCGGCTAGCCGGTACACGTACGCAAGGGCGGCCGCGGGGACCGGGGTCCACCGCGGCCGCCCTCCCGTACGAGGTGGCCTACGCGGTCACTGCGGCGTTCCCTGCCCGGCCGCTTCGGCCTCCCGCTCCGCGGCGAGCCGGCCGACCCGGCCGCGCACCACGAACCAGCCGCCGATCAGCGCCAGCGCGAGGACGGGGATCAGCATCACGGTCTGCCGCCCGACACCGTCGTCGAACCACATCAGCACGATGACGCCGAGCAGGAACGCGATCGTCGCCAGGTCCGTGACGGGCGTACCGGGGAGCCGGAACCGGGGCCGCCGGACCGTGCCCTCCTTGGCGCGGCGCACGAACACCATGTGACAGATCATGATCGTGCACCAGGTGCTGATGATGCCGAGCGCCGCGATGTTCAGCACGATCTCGAACGCCTTGCCCGGGACGAGATAGTTGAGCAGGACGCCGAGCACACAGACGGCGGAGGTCAGCAGGATGCCGCCGTACGGCACCTGGTTGCGGTTCATCAGCCCGGCGAACTTCGGGGCGGAGCCCGCCATGGACATGGAGCGCAGGATGCGGCCGGTCGAGTAGAGGCCGGAGTTGAGGCTCGACATCGCGGCGGTCAGCACGACGAGGTTCATCACATCACCGGCCGCCGGCACACCGACGTTGGAGAGCACGGTCACGAACGGGCTCTCCCCGCCGGTGTACTTGTTCCACGGCAGCAGCAGCGTCAGCAGCAGCACCGAGCCGACGTAGAAGACGCCCACCCGCCACATGATCGAGTTGACCGCCTTGGGGACGACCTTCTCAGGCTCGCTGGTCTCACCGGCGGTGACACCGACCAGCTCGACGGCGGAGTACGCGAAGACGACGCCCTGGAGCACGATCACCACGGGCAGCAGACCGGTCGGGAAGAAGCCGCCGTTGTCGGAGAGCAGATGCAGCCCCGGAGTGTGGCCGCCCACCGGGTGCTGGGTGGCCAGCAGGAAGATGCCGATGAACATGAACACGACCAGCGCCGCGACCTTGATGATCGCGAACCAGAATTCCAGCTCGCCGAAGATCTTGACCGAGATCAGGTTGACGGTGAGCACCACAGCGAGGGCGATCAACGCCATCACCCACTGCGGAATGTCGGTGAACATGCTCCAGTAGTGGGTGTAAAGGGCAATCGCGGTGATGTCGGCGATACCGGTCGTGGACCAGTTGACCACATACATCCAGCCAGCGACGTAGGCGCCCTTCTCCCCGAGGAATTCCCGGGCGTACGAGACGAACGAGCCGGACGACGGGCGGTGCACGACCAGCTCACCGAGGGCCCGGACGACGAAGAAGGCGAAGAGGCCGCAGACCGCGTAGGCGATGGCCAGCGCCGGTCCGGCGGAGTGCAGCCGGCCGCCCGCACCGAGGAAGAGGCCGGTTCCGATTGCTCCACCGATGGCGATCATGTTGATGTGGCGGCCCTTGAGGGCCTTGCTGTAGCCGGCGTCCCCCGCGTCCTGACGTCCGCCGCCACCCCCACCCGGTGGCTGCGTCGTTTCTTCCGTAACCGTCTCAGTACTCACTGGTGGTTCAACTCGCTTTCAGGCGGGCACCGGGAACCGTGGCCGAATCCCGCGGTTCACACGAAGGGCCGACGGCACACCTTCCCCGAACCCGGGCCCCTCGTCTGTGGCCTGGATCACATGAGATATCAGCCATTTTGAAGTTGGGGCCTTTTGCCCGCTGTTGCACCGGGCGGACATTTCAAAAACACCGTCCCGCACACGCCCGGATGAATTCCGGCGATCTTTCCGGGAAATGACGGCGAACGGCCGTGTCGTTCCCCACTCCGCACCGAAGCGTCCGCCCGGAACGCCGCACGGAATCCGCGGAACCGTTCCAGAGGTTTCACACAATTGGTGAGACAGCAATACTGTCCCGCATGAAAGAGTCCGCCACGGAGACCGGTACCGGGCCCGGCACCGCTCTGACCGTCGACGAACTGGCCGCCCGCGCCGGCGTCACCGTCCGCACGATCCGCTTCTACAGCACCCGGGGACTGCTGCCCCCGCCGGAGATCGGCCCCCGCCGTGTCGGCCGGTACGGCCCCGACCACCTCTCCCGGCTCGCGCTGATCGAGGAACTCCAGCACCAGGGCATGACCCTGTCGGCGATCGAACGCTATCTGCGGCAGCTGCCGCCCGATCTGAGCGCCCAGGACCTGGCCATCCACCGCGCCCTGGTGGCGAGCTGGATCCCGGACAAAGCCGAGGACACCACCCGTGACCTGCTGGAACGCCGCGTCGGCCGGGAGCTGACCGAGGACGACCTGGACCGGCTGGCCGCGATGAGCGTGCTGGTCCGCACCGACGACCCGGACGTCTTCCAGGTCGACCCGGGGCTGCTGCACCTGGGCACCCGGCTGCTGGACGTGCCGATCGCGCTGGAGACGATCCTCGCGGCCCGCACCGTCGTGCTGGAACACACCCGCTCGGCGGCGCGCGAGCTGAGCCGCCTCTTCAAGGACGAGGTCTGGGAGCCCTACCGCGAAGGCACCCCCGACGCCGAGGACGTCGCCCGCATCAAATCCCTCTCCGCCCATATGCAGCCGATGGTGGTCCAGGCCCTGGTCACCGCCTTCCAACGCTCGATGCGCGAGGAACTCCGGGAGGCGTTCGGAGAGGGGTAGGGGGCGAACCACGGGGGGCGGGGTCCCTCAGGATCGGGGCGGTGGGCCCGGTCGGTGGGCTCGACTCCGGGCTCGGGCTGGGCCGGGCGGGGGTCGGCGGAGTGCCTGGTGGGGTTCGGCCGGAGTGCCGGGTGGAGTCCGGTCGGAGTGCCTGGTGGAGTCCGGTCGCGTGCTGGGGGGGGCAGGCCGGGCCCGGAGTGTCTGGTGGGCTCGGGCACGGCCCCTGGGGAAAGGGCGGCTCAGCTGCGGCGCTGCGGGGCCCGCCTCGGGCTCCGGGCGGATGCCGGGCAGGGGGCCGGGCGGGCCGGACCCTGGGCCGGGGCGTGGGTGAGGGGCCGGGCGCGGAGCCGGGGCTCGCCCCCTGCCGTGCCCGGTTCCGGCCGTCACCCGGCCCGGCCCCCGCCGCTCAGGCGTCCCGGAAGGTCTCTCCCCTCTCCGCCTTGCCGACCAGCAGGGCGGGCGGCGCGAAGCGCTCGCCGTACGCCGCCGCCAGCTCGCGGGCGCGGGCCACGAAACCGGGCAGGCCGCCCTCGTAGCCGTTGATGTACTGGAGCACACCGCCGGTCCAGCCGGGGAAGCCGATGCCGAGGATGGAGCCGATGTTGGCGTCGGCGACCGAGGTCAGCACACCTTCCTCGAAGCAGCGGACGGTGTCCAGCGCCTCGGCGAACAGCATCCGCTCCTGCATGTCGCGGAACGGGATCGCGGCGTCCGGCCGGGTGAAGTGCTCGCGCAGCCCCGGCCACAGACCGCTGCGGGTGCCGTCCTCGGCGTAGTCGTAGAAACCGCCGCCGCCGCTGCGGCCGGTGCGGCCGAACTCGTCGACCATCCGGTCGATGACCGCGTCGGAAGGGTGCGCCGGCCAGCTGCCGCCGGCCGCCTCCACGGCGCGCTGCGTCTCCCGGCGGATCTTGCGCGGCAGGGTCAGCGTCAGCTCGTCCATCAAGGAGAGCACCTTCGCCGGGTATCCGGCCTGCGCGGCGGCCTGTTCGACGGAGGCCGGGTCGAGGCCCTCGCCGACCATCGCCACGCCCTCGTTGATGAACTGGCCGATGACCCGCGAGGTGAAGAATCCCCGCGAGTCGTTGACCACGATCGGGGTCTTGCGGATCTGCCGGACCAGGTCGAACGCGCGGGCCAGCGCCGCGTCGCCGGTGCGCTCGCCCTTGATGATCTCCACCAGCGGCATCTTGTCGACCGGTGAGAAGAAGTGCAGGCCGATGAAGTCGGCGTCCCGCTGCACGCCCTCGGCCAGCTGCGAGATGGGCAGCGTCGAGGTGTTGGAACACAGCAGCGCGTCGGGCGCCACGATGTTCTCGATCTCCTGGAAGACCTTGTGCTTGAGCGCGGTGTCCTCGAAGACCGCCTCGATCACGGCGTCACAGCCCGCGAGGTCCCGCGGATCGGCGGTGGGGGTGATGCGGGCGAGGAGTTCGTCCCGCTTACGTTCGGTGGTACGGCCGCGGGCCAGCGCCTTGGCGAGCAGCCCCTCGGAGTACGCCTTGCCCTTGGCGGCTGCTTCCGGCGAGACGTCCTTCAGGACGACCTGCATCCCCGCCCGCGCGCAGCTGTAGGCGATGCCCGCGCCCATCATCCCGGCGCCGAGGACGGCGACCTTCTCGACGGGGCGGGGCGCGACGTCCTGGGGACGGCTGGCGCCGGAGTTGACGGCCTGGAGGTCGAAGAAGAAGGCCTGGATCATGTTCTTCGAGATCTGGCCGGTGACCAGCTCGGTGAAGTACCGCGCCTCGATGGTCTGGGCGGTCTCGAAGTCGACCTGGGAGCCCTCGACCGCGGCGGCGAGGATGTTGCGCGGCGCCGGGTAGGGCGCGCCGTTGAGCTGCTTCTTGAGGTTGGCGGGAAACGCCGGGAGGTTGGCGGCGAACTTCGGCTGCGCCGGGGTGCCGCCGGGGATGCGGTACCCCTTGACGTCCCAGGGCTGCTGGGATTCGGGGTGGGCGTCGATGAACGCACGGGCCTTGGCGAGGAGTTCTTCGGGGGTGGCGGCGACGTCGTGGATCAGCCCGGCGTCCTTGGCCCGTACGGCGTTGTACTGCGTGCCCTGGAGCAGCACCTTCAGCAGGGCGTCGGCGATGCCGAGGAGGCGGACGGTGCGGGTGACGCCGCCGCCCGCGGGCAGCAGGCCGAGGGTGACCTCCGGCAGGCCGATCTTGGTGCCGGGGGTGTCGAGGGCGATGCGGTGGTGGCAGGCGAGCGCGATCTCGTAACCGCCGCCGAGGGCCGCGCCGTTGAGGGCGGCCACGACGGGTTTGCCGAGGGTTTCGATACGGCGCAGATCGCGCTTGATGCCCATGCCCGCCTCGAACGCCCGCTGGGCGCCCTCGGGGGTGACGGCGATCAGCTCGCGCAGGTCACCCCCGGCGAAGAAGGTCTTCTTGGCGGAGGTGACGATGATGCCGCGGACGGTGTCCGCTTCGGCCTCCAGGCGGTCGGCGACCGCGGTGAGGGAGGTCTTGAAGGCATCGTTCATGGTGTTGGCGGACTGACCGGGGTCGTCCAGGACCAGGGTGACCACACCGGTCTCGTCCTGCTCCCAGCGGATGGTCGTCATCGCAGAGGTCTCGCTCACTGTGGCTTCTCCGTAAGGGGTGGGACGGGTGGTCAGAGACGCTCGATGACGGTGGCGATGCCCATGCCGCCGCCGACGCAGAGGGTGGCCAGGCCGTACCGCTTGTCCTGGCGTTCCAGTTCGTCGACGAGGGTGCCGACGAGCATCGCGCCGGTGGCGCCCAGCGGGTGGCCCATGGCGATGGCGCCGCCGTTGACGTTGATCTTGTCGAGGGGAAGCTCCATGTCCTGGGCGAACCGCAGGACCACGGCGGCGAAGGCTTCGTTGATCTCGACGAGGTCGATGTCGTCGATGGTCAGACCGGCTTTGGCGAGTGCCTTGCGGGCCGCGGGCGCGGGGCCGGTCAGCATGATCGTCGGGTCGGCTCCGGAGACCGCGGCGGCGGCGATCCGGGCCCGGGGCGTCAGGCCGTGGCGCTCGCCGACGGCGGCGTTGCCGATGGCGACCAGGGCGGAGCCGTCGACGATGCCGGAGGAGTTGCCCGCGTGGTGGACGTGGTCGATCTTCTCGACCCAGTGGTACTTCTGCAGTGCGACGGCGTCGAAGCCGCCCGCCTCACCGATCGTCGCGAAGGACGGTTTGAGGCCGGCCAGCGACTCGGCGGTGGTGCCGGGGCGGATGTGTTCGTCGCGGTCGAGGACGACCAGGCCGTTCCGGTCGCGCACCGGGACGACGGAGCGGTCGAAGCGGCCTTCCTTCCACGCCTGGGCCGCGCGTTCCTGGGAGCGGGCGGCGAAGGTGTCGACGTCGTGCCGGGAGAACCCGCCGAGGGTGGCGATGAGGTCGGCGCCGACGCCCTGCGGGACGAAGTTGGTCTCGAAGTTGGTCATCGGGTCCAGGTGCCAGGCGCCGCCGTCGGAGGCCATAGGTACCCGTGACATGGACTCGACGCCACCGGCCAGGACCAGGTCCTCCCATCCGGAGCGGACCTTGGCGGCGGCGAGGTTGACGGCTTCCAGCCCGGAGGCACAGAAGCGGTTCTCCTGGACCCCGGCCACGGTGTCGGGGAGCCCCGCGGCGATGGCCGCGATCTTGGCGATGTCGGCTCCCTGGTCGCCGATGGGGCTGACCACGCCGAGGACGATGTCGTCGATGGCGGCCGGGTCCAGTCCGGGGAAGCGGCGGCGCAGTTCGTGGATGAGGCCGACGACGAGGTCGACAGGCTTGGTGCCGTGCAGGGCGCCGTTGGCCTTGCCGCGGCCGCGCGGGGTGCGGATCGCGTCGTACACGTACGCTTCGGTGCTCAAGTCAGGCAGCCTTTCGGATGTGGGGAAAGCCTCGGCAGGGGCGGCGGGACGCGGCGGTGGGGTCAGCCGAGCAGGGAACGGCCGATGATCTCTTTCATGATCTCCGTCGTCCCGCCGTAGATCGTCTGGATGCGGCCGTCGGTGAATGCCCTGGCCACCGCGGTCTCGGTCATGTAGCCGTATCCGCCGTGGAGTTGCAGGCAGCGGTCGGCGACGCGGTTGTGCAGTTCGGTGGCCCACCACTTGGCCATCGAGGCGTGTACCGCGTCCAGCTCCCCGGCGGAGTGGTCGGCTATGCAGCGGTCCAGGAAGGCGCGGGTGACGGCGCATTCGGTGGCCATCTCGGCGATCTCGAAGCGGATGTGCTGGAGCCGTGCGAGCGGACGGCCGAACGCCTCGCGTTCCTTGACGTACCGCGTGGTGATCTCCAGCAGGTGTTCGGCGCCCGCGATGCCGGAGACGGCGATGCCCATGCGTTCCTGCGCGAGGTGCGTCATCAGGTGGATGAAGGCGCCGTTCAGCTCGCCGAGGAGGTTCTCCTTGGGGACCCGGACGTCGTGGAAGAAGAGTTCCGCGGTGTCCTGGGACTTCTGGCCGATCTTGTCGAGGTTGCGGCCGCGCTCGAAGCCGTCCATTCCGCGCTCGACGACGAGGAGGCTCAGGCCGTGCGCCCCGCCCTCGGGGGTGGTGCGGGCGACGACGAGGACGAGGTCGGCGAGGAGGCCGTTGGAGATGAAGGTCTTGGAGCCGTTGAGGAGCCAGTGGTCACCGTGGTCGGTGGCGGTGGTGCGGATACCCTGGAGGTCGGAGCCGGCACCGGGCTCGGTCATCGCGATGGCGGTGATGATCTCTCCGCTGCAGAACCCTGGCAGCCACCGGCGTTTCTGCTCGTCGGTGGCGAGCGTCGTGAGGTACGGGCCGATGATGTCGTTGTGCAGCCCGACGGCGAGGCCCGGCGCACCGGCGCGGGTGAACTCCTCGGCCAGCACGGCGCTGTAGCGGAAGTCGGGGTTGCCCCCGCCGCCGTACTCCTCGGGGACGGCCAGGCCCAGCAGCCCCTGGCGGCCGGCGGCCCGCCAGGCGTCCCGGCTGACGATGCCGTCGCGCTCCCACTGGGCGTAGTGCGGGGTGACCTCCTTGGCGAGGAAGGTCCGTACCGTCTCGCGGAAGGCTTCGTGATCCGCGGTGAAGATCTGACGCTTCATGGTGTGCTGGCCCTCCTGGGAGCCGGATTGCGGTGAGCGACGGGGGAGCGCGCGGCGTCGGTCAGCGGGCCTCCCGCTCACCGGGGCGCACCGGCCGTGCGGGGTCCGCCGCGGGCGGTTGCGGGGTGGGTGGGGTGTCCGGCGGGTCGGTGAGCAGGCCGGGGACGGCCCAGTCGCGGGCGATCTCCTCGGTGTCGGCGCCCGGTCGGGCCGGCGGACGGCGGACGGCTCCGGGGGTGCGGGAGAACCGGGGCGCGGGTGCGGGCTGGGTGAGCCCCCCGTGGTCGAGGAAGGTGCCGCGGGCGGCCAGATGGGGGTGGTCCGGCGCTTCGCGCAGCGACAGCACCGGGGCAACGCAGGCGTCGGTGCCCTCGAAGACGGCCGTCCACTCGGCGCGGGTGCGCTGCCGGAAACGGGCGGCGATGGCGTCGCGGAGCGCGTCCCAGGAGGCGAGGTCGCCGCGCTCGGGCACCTGCTCCTCGATGCCGAGCAGGCGGATGAACTCGGCGTAGAACTGCGGCTCCAGCGCGCCGACCGCCATATGGCCGCCGTCCGCCGTGCGATAGGTGCCGTAGAAGGGGGCGCCGCCGTCGAGGAGGTTGGCGCCGCGGCGGTCCTGCCAGCCGCCGGCGGCGAGCATGCCGTGGATCATCGAGGAGAGGTGCGCGGTCCCGTCGACGATGGCGGCGTCGACGATCTGTCCGGTGCCCCCGGGGGCGGCGGCGTGGCGGAGTGCGGCGAGGAGGCCGATGACGAGGTAGAGCGCGCCGCCCGCGTAGTCGCCGAGGAGGTTGGCGGGGACGGGGGGCGGGCTGTCCGGCGTGCCGATCATGCCGAGGGCGCCGGTGACCGCGATGTAGGAGATGTCGTGTCCGGCGGCCTTGGCGAGCGGTCCCCGCTGGCCCCAGCCGGTCATCCGGCCGTAGACGAGCCGCTCGTTGCGGGCCAGGCACGCCTCGGGTCCGATGCCCAGGCGCTCGGCGACGCCGGGGCGGTACCCCTCGATGAGGATGTCGGCGCGCTCGGCCAGCTCCAGCACCCGCTCCACGCCCCGGGGCGTCTTGAGGTCGGCCACGACCGAGCGTTTGTTGCGGTTGGTGAGGTCGTACGCCGGGTCGATGCCCAGTACGGCGCCGCCGGGGCGGTCGACGCGTACGACGTCGGCGCCGAGGTCGGCGAGGGTCATGGCGGCGAAGGGGCCGGGGCCAATGCCCGCCAGTTCCACCACGCGTACCCCGCTGAGCGGGCCGTTGCCTGACTCCGTCATCGTGCTCCCCGCTCCTCCGCACTGTGACACTTCTGATGTAACACCCGCGATGTTAAGAACGTGTTCCACTTTCCACAAGCCCCCTGGGCATCGTTTCCGCCCCCTGGAACGACAACGGCGGCGAGGCTCAACAGCCCTCGCCGCCACGGGTCTTGCACGCCTGCTCGCGCGCCGCTATCCCCCGTCGAACCCGGCGATGGGCCACGACGGGGCTATACCGCGGTACGGCTCCGCCGCCGGACCCCGCAGCGCTCCCCCGAGGGCCACGGCGGCACCCGCCCGGCGCCGCTCCCCCGCCGGCCCCGCGCACCCCGGCACGACGACCCGCCCGCGCGTCGCCCCTCCGCATACCTTCGCCATGCCGCTCTCCCCTTCCCTTCGTTCCGTCTCCGCACGGGCGCGCCCGCCTCGTCATGTGCCGGTCGTTCCGGGCCGCTTCCGCCGTCCGTCGTCCCGCTCCGGCGCCCTCTCCCGATCTCGTCATCCACGCTAACGGCCACCACTGACAACGGCCCGTGAAGCGGCGGCGTACGAGCGGTGCGGGAGGACAATGCGGGCATGTCACATCTTCCTCTCGCCGCCTCGCTGTTCGCTTTCCAACCAGGTCAGGGCCCTCGTCAGTTCGCCGAGTTGGCCCTCGCGCTGTTGTTGTCGTCGCTGATCGGGATGGAACGGGAAGCCCGGCAGAAGAGCGCCGGGCTGCGTACGCACACCCTCGTCGGGGTCGGTAGCGCGCTCTTCATGGAGGTGTCGATCCACGGCTTCGGCGCGCTTTTGGGCGCGGACGGCGTGGCGCTGGACCCCTCCCGCGTCGCCGCGCAGGTCGTGTCCGGCATCGGCTTCATCGGCGGCGGCCTGATCTTCGTGAAGAAGGACGCGGTCCGGGGCCTGACGACCGCCGCCACCATCTGGCTGACCTGCGCCATCGGCATGGCGTGCGGCGGCGGACTGCCGCTGCTGGCCCTCGGGGCGACGGCGGTGCACTTCCTCGTCGTGCGCGGATTCGCGAAGGTGTCGGAGCGCATCGGCGCCACGCCGTCGGCGGAACGGTTCGAGCTGCGCCTGACCTACCGCCCCCGAAGGGGGCTGCTGGGGCGGATGCTGGAGCTGTGCACCGGCAGCGGCTTCCTCGTGTCCGACGTCCAGGTGGAGACCGGCCCTCCGGAAGGCGCCGTCTCGGCCGAGGTCCTGCTCCGTCTGGAAGGCACGGCGTCGGCGCACGCCCTGGTGGAGGCGCTCGCCGACCTCGACGGGGTGCGGGAGGTGCAGTTGGGCCGGCAGCCGGACACGACCGAGTGACGGCCCCCGCGTCTCAGAGCAGTTCCGCTTCCTCCAGCAGGCGGCGCACCGCCTCGCGGGCGGCGCCGTCCAGCGGGATCTGCGGCGGCGCGGTGTCCGGGCAGCCGATGACGCCCAGGAGGTGCAGCGCCGCCTTGAGCGCCCCCATGGCCGACGACCCGCGGCCCATCAGCGCCGTGTCACCCACATCGGCGAGTGCGAAGAGCACGGCGAGCCGGTCCTGTTCGGCGGCGGCCGCACGCCAGTCGCCCGCGCGGGCGCGTTCGCGGAGCCGTACGTAGGCCGCGGGGTCGATGTTGGCGAGCCCGGGTACGACTCCGTGCGCCCCGGCCAGCAGGGCGCCGTCGGCGGCGAGTTCGCACCCGCTGAGCACCGAGAACGGCCGGTCCAGGGCGGGCAGCCGCACGAGGAGGCGGCGCAGCGCGCCGAGGTCACCGCTGCTGTCCTCGATTCCGTCCAGGACACCGTCCGCCGCCAGTTCGAGCACGGTGTCCGCGGAGAGTTCGGTGTGGACCGCCGCGGGGGCGTTGGAGGCGAAGAGCGGCAGGTCGACGGCGGAGCGGATGCGGCGGTAGTGGTCGGCGATCTCGGCCGGGTGGGTCCGGGTGCAGAAGGGCGCGGTGGCCACGATGCCGTCGGCCCCCAGCGCCTGGGCGGTGCGGGCGTGGTCGAGGACGCGGGTGGTCGCCATGTCGAGGGCGCCGGCCAGTACGGGGAGCCGTCCGCGGGCCGCGGCGACGACCGTTTCGATGACGGTGCTGCGTCTGCCGTCCGACAGGCAGGCGGCCTCCCCGGTGGAGCCGAGCACGAACAGGGCGTCCACGCCGGCGTCGATGAGGTGCTCGGTGAGGGAGGCGAGCGAGTCGACGTCGACGCGACCGGACGCGGTGAGCGGCGTGCACACGGGCGGCACGACGCCCGTGAGTGGTGCGGGGAGGGGCATGCAGGTCCAGCCTTCTGCCGTACGGGGCCGGTGGTGCGGGTGCGCGGCGGTGACGCACAGGGCGGTGGGGGCCCGTACCCGCGCCGCCGTCCGGACATGGGACGTCCCATGTCATCGGTGAATGTGGACCAGGGCAGGCAGGGTGTCAAGACCATGAGCTCGCAGGCGCCTGCCTGAAGGGCGGGGAACGGAAGCCTGAATTCAGGGACAAGGGCTGCCCAAACCGCCTGCGGAATACGGCGAAAGCGCCTGCGAAGAGGCAGTGGTCACGTGTCGCGGCGCGGCCTCCCGCGTTTGACGGTTCGCGCCGCCGCTCCGGCACCGGGCCGGAGCGGCGGTCCATCGTGCGGCCGGAGCCCGGCCTCAGTTGGCGGCCAGCGCCCGGCGGCAGAGGGCGTCGGCGGCGCGGGTGGTCTCCGGCAGCCGGTACCGCGGCGCCAGGCGGAGCGTGTGCGCGCAGGCTCCGTCGAGATCGGTGCGGTGCCCGACCGAGACGAAGACGGGCTTGACGCCCCGTTGGGTACGGAGCGCCCGGCCGACCTCTTCCGTGGTGCCGCCGATGCCGTCCAGGAGCGGGGAGGTCGCCCCGCGTGCGTCGCCAGGGGGGTCGTACCGGAAGGTGAAGGGGTTCTTGGCGACACCGATCGTGGGCAGACCGGTCAGGACGCCGAGATGGCTGGCGAGGCCGAAGCGCCGCGGGTGCGCCCGTCCGTAGCCGTCGCACACCACCAGAGAGGGCGTCCGCGCGAGACCTGCCAGCGCGTCGATGACCGTGGGGATCTCCCGGAAGGCCAGCAGTCCCGGCACGTACGGGAAGGAGACTCGGCCCACCGCGGTGGCCTCGTCCACGACCTCCAGGGTGCGGGCGTCCAGCGCCACGGCCGCTGCCGCGACCACGTCCCGCTCGTCGTCGTACGCCACGTCCACACCGACGACGGTGCCCTCGAAGTCCGGTGGCGGGCCCGGCCCGTCGAGGCGCACATGGCGCCGCAGCCGGTCCTGGACCGCGCGCGCCTCGGCCTCGTCGGCCGGCCAGTTCCGCAGTTCGTCGTCGAGGGAGACGGGGCTGGAGTTGTCCATGATGACGCCCACGGTATCGAACGGGCGGGCCCGTGCCCCACCGCCGGCGAGGGCGGGCGCGGGCCGGGCCCGCAGGTCACCGCACCACCTCCGGGGCGGGAGCGGGGGCGGACGGCGCGGTGGGCCAGCGGCCTCCGTTGCTCCAGTAGCTCTGGATCTCCTCCAGGTGGCGCCCCTTGGTCTCGGGCGCGGTGAAGGAGGCGAAGACCAGCGCGCCCAGCGCCAGCAGCCCCAGACCGGCGAACGTCCAGGAGGCCCCGGCCCAGGCCATCAGCGTCGGGAAGAACTGCGCGATGAGGAGGTTGGCGACGAGATCGGCGGTGAGCATCACCGACGCGCCCGTCGACCGGAGCTGCGCGGGGAACGCCTCGCCGGCGTAGACCCATATCAACGAGCCGAAGCCGAAGTTGAAGGCCGCGGTGAACAGCAGAATCGCGCCGAAGCCGACCCAGGTCATGGCGCCGTGCGGATCCCCCACGGCGAAGACGGCGGTGAGCACGGCGAGCATGACGACCATCGTGCCGATACCGGTCAGCAGGACCATCCGGCGGCCCAGCCGGTCGATGATGAGTATCGCCACCACGGTGGCGGCCAGCGAGGCGAGTTGCACGAACGAGGGCAGCAGGAAGTTCAGACCGTCGCCGCTGAATCCCATCTGCGCGAAGATCTGCGGGCTGTAGTAGGTCACGGCGTTGATGCCGGTGATCTGGCAGAAGAAGCCGAGACCGATGACGAAGAACGTGGCGCGGACGTAGGGCTTGTGCAGCAGGGAGCGCGCGGAGCCGCCGCTCTCCGCGGCCAGCGCCGCGCCGACCGCCGCCACCTCCGTGCGCGCGTCGACGTCCGGATCCGTCATCGCCATGACCTCGACCGCGCGCTCGGTCCGGCCCTTGAGGACGTACCACCGGGGCGTGTCCGGCAGCCGGAACAGCGGGATCATGACCAGCGCCGCGGGGACCGCCGACGCCCCCAGCATCCAGCGCCAGTGACCGCCGCCGGACAGGCCCCAGTTGACGAAGTACGTGAGGACGATGCCGGTCACGGTCGCGACCTGGTAGGCCGCGACGGACGCACCGCGGATCCGCGCGGGCGTCGACTCCGCTATGTACAGCGGGGCGGCGACGATGGAGATGCCGATCGCCACACCGAGCAGGAAGCGCACCGTGTCCAGCACGACGACATTGGGCGCGAGCGCGGAGAGCGTGACGAAGAGGGCGTAGGAACCCGCGACGATCAGCATCGCGGCCTTGCGGCCGAAGGCGTCGGCGAGCTTGCCGCCGAGCAGTGCCCCGACGATGCAGCCGCCCACGAGGATGCTGTTGACCAGGCCCTTCTCCGCTTCGGTGAGGTGGAAGTCCCGGCTGAGGAACACCAGCGCGCCGGAGATGCTGCCGGAGTCGTAGCCGTAGATGACGCCGACGAAGGCGCCGGTCAGTGCGAAGAGCCGCCCCGTGCGGCAGGACTTTCCGGGCGGCGGGGGCGGGGGCGTCTCGGGGAGCGTGGGAGTGGACATGGCGGGCCCTTCGCTCAGCGTGCTGACCTACTCATGACTGATCTTGCAAGTATCGAAGTCCTTTCGCGCAACTGTCAACAACTCCCAGTAGACCCCGTTTACCGCTCGCACACCGGCCGGAAGGGTCCAGTCGGGCGACACCCCGCTCCACTCCCTTCGAACACTTCACCCGCGCGAGGGATGGCCCGAGCGGAATTCCATGCGTAGAGTTGATTGCAACTTCCGAGAAGAATGCAGATTCACTCACTCTTCGCGCAGAATGAGGATCACCCCCACCGTTCACGAAAGGTGTGCCATGAGCGAGACGTCCCACATGGAGCGGGAGCTCCGCAGTCAGCCGGAGACCTGGACCGAGGCCGCCGGGATCGGTGCGGCGGGCGGCCCGCTGGCGGAGCCGGGGCAGCGGGTGGCGGTCGTCGGCTGCGGCACCTCCTGGTTCATGGCGCAGTCGTACGCGGCACTCCGCGAGAGCGCCGGGGCCGGGGTGACCGACGCCTTCGCCGCCTCGGAGGCTTTCCTCGGCGCCGCGCGTGGCTACGACGCGGTGGTGGCGATCACCCGCTCCGGCACCACGACCGAAGTCCTGCGCGTCCTGGAAGCCGTCCAGGGACGCATCCCCACGGTGACCATCCTGGGAGACCCCGCCACCCCCGCGACGGAGCTCTCGGACGCGACGGTCACCCTGCCCTTCGCCGATGAGCGCTCCGTGGTGCAGACCCGCTTCGCCACCACCGCCCTGACCCTGCTCCGCGCGCACCTGGGCGAGGACACCACCAAGGCGATCGACGACGCACGCGCCGCGCTCACCTCTCCGGTCGAGCAGGAGTGGGTGGAGGCCGAGCAGTTCACGTTCCTCGGCACGGGATGGACCTTCGGCCTGGCCAACGAAGCGGCACTCAAAATGCGGGAGGCGTCCCAGAGCTGGACGGAGTCCTACCCGGCGATGGAGTACCGCCACGGCCCGATCTCGATAGCCGCTCCCAACCGGGTGACCTGGCTCTTCGGCGCAGCCCCCGCGGGCCTGGAGGCGGAGGTGGCCCGTACCGGCGCCCGCTTCGTCCGCCACGACCGCGACCCGCTCGCCGACCTGGTGCTGGTGCAGCGGGTGGCCCTGGAGCGGGCCCGCGCCCGGGGCCTCGACCCCGACAGTCCCCGCAGCCTGACCCGGTCGGTGATGCTCACCGTGCCGGCGGCCCGGTAGCCGGCCCTCCACCCCGCCACGCCCCGCACACAAGGGAGTCAGCGCCCATGCCCCTCGTTTCCACCTCCTCGCTCATCGACGCCGCCCGGGTGAACGGCGTCGGCGCGGCAGCCTTCAACGTCATTCATCTGGAGACCGCCGAGGCGCTGGTCACCGCCGCCGAGCGGGCCGAAGCCCCGCTGATCCTGCAGATCAGCGAGAACTGCATCCGCTATCACGGCGGCCTGCGGCCGATCACCCTGGCCACCCTCGCGCTCGCGGAGGAATCGTCCGCCGCCGTCGCCGTGCATCTGGACCACCTCACCGATGCCGAACTGGTCCGTCAGGGAGCGGCCGCCGGTGTGCGTTCCTTCATGGTGGACGCCTCGGCTCTCCCCTACGAACGGAACGTCGCCACCACCGCCGCGCTCACCGCCTGGTGCCATGAGCGTGACGCCTTCGTCGAGGCGGAGCTCGGCGAGGTCGGCGGGAAGGACGGGGTGCACGCGCCCGGTGCCCGGACCGATCCGGACGAGGCGCTGGCCTTCGTCGACGCGACGGGTGTCGACGCGCTGGCGGTCGCCGTCGGCTCCTCGCACGCGATGCGGGAGCGGACGACGGTGCTGGACAAGGAGTTGATCTCCCGTTTGCGCGAGACGCTCCCGGTGCCGCTGGTGCTGCACGGGTCTTCCGGAGTGCCGGACGCCGAGCTGCAGCGCGCCATCGCCGCCGGAATGACGAAGATCAACATCTCGACGCATCTGGTATCGGTCTTCACCCGGTCCATCCGGAGGACGCTGGGTGCCGACGCCGATCTCATCGACTCACGCAAGTACCTGAAGCCGGCCAGGGAGGAGGTGACGAAGGAAGCCGCGAGGTTGCTGGGGGTGGTGAACACCGCGCCCGACCTGCCCGAGCAGTACGCGGCGCAGGCGCCGGCGGCGCGGGGGTGACCGGCCGGGAGTGTCCCGTGGCGCGGCTAGGCTCGCCGTATGAAGCGCCATGAACGGATGAACGCACTGCTCGAGCTGCTCGGCGAACGGGGCAGGGTGGACGTCGAGGAGGCGGCGACCGCTCTGGAGGTCTCCGCCGCGACGATGCGGCGCGACATGGACGCGCTGGCCGAGCAGCAGTTGCTGACCCGCACCCGGGGCGGGGCGGTGCTCAGCTCGGTGGCGTACGACCTGCCGATCCGCTACAAGCACGCGCATCGGTCCGTGGAGAAGGAGGCGGTGGCACAGGCGGCGGCACGGCTGGTGGAGCGCGGCGATGTGGTCGGTCTGAGCGGAGGCACCACCACCACGGCCATCGCCAGAGCGCTGGCCGTCCGTCCGGACTTCGCCGAAGCGGGGCCCCAGCCTCATCTGACGATCGTGACCAACTCCCTCAACATCGCCAATGAGCTGGCGGTACGCCCCCAGATCAAGATCGTGCTGACCGGCGGCGTGGCGCACTCCCGCTCCTTCGAGCTGGTGGGGCCGTTCAGCGAGCTGGTGCTCCAGCAGATCTCGGTGGATCTCGCGTTCATCGGTGCCAACGGGATGGACCCGGTGATGGGGGCGACGGTTCACGACGAGGCGGAAGCCCGGATCAACCATTTGATGGCCGAGCGGGCACGGCGAGCGGTCGTTGTCGCCGACTCGTCAAAGATCGGTGAGCGCTGCTTCGCCCGGATCGGCGGAGCGGACGTGTTCGACACCTTCATCACGGACGGCGGTGCCCCCGAAGGGATGCTCCGGGAGTTCACCGATCGCGGGCTGAAGGTCGTGACGGCACGGAGCGTGGACGCCGGTTGAGCGAGGGCGGTGGGGGCGGCGCTCGGGGTGCTGTCCTCGGTGCGCGGGCCCACGGGGAACGCGGGAGCTGGACGGGATGGCCGGGTGCGTGGCCTCGAAGGGCGGTGCCGGTCGGGCGGGGTGTGGCCGGAAGGTGGCGTTCGATGGCTGGTGCTGATACCTGTCGGTGGGTGTGGAGAATGGGGTGAGCGGGCGAAGCCAGCTGAGCCCGTTGGCGGGAGATGTACCGGGCCTGATCAGGGGGAGAGTGGATTGATGCGGAAGTTGCTGGTCACAGCGTTGGCCGTGGTGTTGTGCGGGGGGACGCTGAGCCTGACGGCGACGTCTGAGGCGGCGGCTGCCGGGCCGCCCGTCCGGTGTGTGAAGGTGCGGAAGTTCTACACGAAGGGCCATCAGCGTTACGTGCGGCTGACGAACCTGTGCAGTCGGCGTCCGGCGTGCTACGTGATCGTGGTGCCGCACCACGCCGATCCCCGGGGTCGGCTCACCAAGGGCACGACCAAGAACGTGCGCTATGCCACGGCGAAGTCGGCGCGCGCCGTGTATGTGAAGAACGCCCGCTGTTGAGGCGGCGAGGGGATGCCCCCGTCGGGCGGGAGCGGGCGGGGGTACCGGTCGGGCGCGGACAAGTCTGACCCGCGCTTCTGCCGCCGTCTCCGCCCCACCTGCCCCCGCCGCGCCGATGCCGACGTATCCGATGTGAGCACCGGAGCCGGTTCGCGCTGGGCGCCAGGCCCGGCGCCCGCCAGACCCGCCCCGCCGTACCGGAGCGCGGACCGCCGGGCTCATGCCACTCATGCCACCCTCCGGCTCCCGAGCCGTGCGGCAGTAAGCGGCCCTCCCATGCGGCCCTCGTAGCCCCGGCCGTGCCCCACCGGGCCACCCCAGGGCTCGGTCCTGCGCCTTGGCCTGCCGAAATCGCCCCGCCACCCTGGCCCAGCCCTCAGCTCCCCACCGGAACCCGGGCCCCAGCGACGGGAGCGCAGCCCGCCCTAGCCATCCCGTCACGCACGCGCCCCTCCCCTCGGGCGCATCCGGCCTTGGCGGGGCGGGACACACCCATGACTCATCTTTTACGACTAAAACACCTGTTAATCTTCTCTTATGGGAAAGCATGCCAAGGCGGCCGGGAAGCGCGGGGGCGGTGGGCTGCGGGGTGGAGTACGGCCGTTGCCGGTGCGGAGCAGTGTGCGGTTGCGGCGGCCGGTGGACATCTGGCACAAGCCGGCGTTGAGCGCGGTGGTGGCACTGGCGATACCGGACCTCACGCTCTTGGCGTGGGGCCGGATGGACCTGGTGCTCTACACCTCGGCCGGGGCGATGTGCGTCCTCTACGGGCACGGGCTTCCGTACGCGGCGCGGGCCAGGACCTTGCCGTGGGTGGTGCTCGGCATGGTGGCGAGCCTGGGTCTGGCGTTGACGGCGGCGTCGCTGGTGTCGTCCGCCGTGGTGCTCGTGGCGTTGGCCGCGGTGCTCGCCGCGGTGCACAAGGTGGTCTGCGAGGCGACGCGGATCGGGCCGCCGGGGAATCTCATCTTCACGTTCATCGCGGCGTCGGCGTTCTTCGTACCGCAGCGGCTCGGGGAGGTGCCGGCGCATCTGGCGTTGGCGCTCGCGGGTGGCGCGGTGGCATGGCTGGTGGGGATGGCGCCCTCGGTGGTGCGGCCGCGGGGGCCGGAGCGGATAGCCACCGCCCGCGCGCTGGAGGCCGCGTCGGCGCAGTTGCGGGCCGAGGCGACGGCCCATGGTGCGGCACCCGGGGCGGCCGAGGCGGCGGTGGCCCGCGCCCGGCAGGCGACGGCGGGCGCGGTGAACGCCGCCTGGCACACGGTTTTCCTGGTCCCCGCGCGTACGCCCGCGAAGGCCGAGGCGCGGGCCGGGCTGGAACGGCTGCTGATCCGGGCCGAGGCCGCGCTGGACGGGGCGACGGGCGGGGAGCACGGCGGGAACGAGGCCGGAGACACCGGCGACGACAGCATGCCGCCGCCCGCCGTCCCCTCCTCCCCCGCGGCGGCGCGGTCGGCGTCCGCTCCGGTCGCCGTGCTGCTCGCCGAGGCGGAGCGGTTCGGGTGGTGGGCGCGGGCGGCCCGGGGCGGCGGGGAGCTTCCCGTCGTGGCGCTCACCCCGGCGCAGCGGGCGGAGCTGGACGGCGTCGAATGGGAGCGTCGGCACATCGACCGGACTGGGGAGAACGGGCAGCCGACCTGCGACGAGGAACGGCCCGGGGTGGACCTCGGCCCCGGCGCACAGCCGGACGTACACAGCGGGGAACAGCAGCTCCGCACCGGTGAACGGCCCCGGGTGGACCCGCTCGACGGTTCCGCCGGAGAGATCGGGCAGGCTCCGGACAGCGGTACCGGCAAGAGCCTCTCCGAAGCACAGACGGCGTCCGGAGCCGACCGCTCCGGGCCGCAGACGGCGTCCGGCGCCGGGCTCCCCGGGCACGGGTGGCCGCGGCGTCCGGCACCCGGGCGGGTGCGGGGGTGGCGGGCCGTGGGGGCCGCGTTCCGGCCCGGTTCGCCGTTGTTGCCGGTGGGGCTGCGGACCGCTGTGGGGTGTGCGCTGGCCGGGTGGGTCTCGATGGGGCTCGGGGTCGGGCATCCGTACTGGGCCGTCGTGACGGCGGCGTCGGTGTTCCAGGCCAACACGACGCTGTCCTGGCAGCGGGCGTTGCAGCGTTCGGTGGGGAATCTGCTGGGGCTGGTGGTGTTCACCGCGCTGCTGCCGGTGATCCACACCGGTCATCCGGCGATGATCGCGCTGGCGTTGGTCTTCCAGTTCGGCGCGGAGGCGTGGATCACGCGGAATTACTGGCTCGGGTCGGTGTGCGTGACGCCGATGGCGCTGCTGCTGACGGAGTTCGGCAATCCGCTGCCGGCCCGGGTGCTCGTCGCCGACCGGTGGATCGACACGGTGGTGGGCGCCGCCCTGGGCCTCCTCTGCTGCGTCCTGGTGACCAACCGGCGGGCCGGTGACCGTATCGGCACGGCACTGGAGCGGACCGCCGCGGCACAGATCGCGGCCGGACGGCTGCTGGCGGCCGATGCGGCGCCCGGCGCGACGCACGCGCAGGAGACCGGCTGGGCGCGCGACCGGCTGGCCGGGGCGCTGGCCGAACTGCGGGAGGCCGTCGACGTGGCCTCGGGCGAGTGGTGGCAGCGGGCGCTGCCGGAGGAGCGGGTGACACGGGCCGAGCGGCACGGCCACCGCACCCTGGCGCTGCTCGCGCGACGGCTGGCCGGCGCTGCGCCGCCCGTCCGCCCCGTGCCGGAGCAGGTGGCCGCGGCAGGCACAATTGACGGCGTACGACGGTGATACGGCGGTGAGCTGAGCCGGTACGGGGCCGAGAGGAGAGCCGGGTGGCCGAGGACATCGTCGCGGGTGTGCTGCGTCAGTGGCAGCAGGTGCATCCGGGGCTCGACACCGGCCCGATGGCGTTGATCGGGCGGCTCAACCGCTGTTCGGCGCTGTTGCAGCAGGCCGCCGACGCGCCGTTGCGGCGGGCGGGGCTGTCCCGTCCGGAGTTCGACATCCTGGGCACGCTGCGCCGGATGGACCGGGAGCTGACGCCGGGCCGGGTGGCCCGGGAGACGTTCGCGTCGGGCGCCGCGGTCACCAAACGGCTGCGGCAACTGGAGACGCGCGGGCTGATCAGCCGGCGCGTGGACGACCGCGACCGCCGCGTCGCCCACCTCTCCCTCACCGACGAGGGCCGCGCGCTGATCGACCGGATCCTGCCGGAACAGCTGGCGTACGAGGCCACGTTGCTCGACGGGGTCGGCGAGAGCCGTCGCGAGGACCTCTCCGAAGGACTGGGCGAACTCCTCGTCGTCCTGGAAGGCCGGTTGGGCAGCCTGCTGGACTGAGGGCGGCGACCGGGGCGGAAAGCAAGGTCCGGACGGGTGGCCGGACAGCCGTTCACCGGCCTTTCACGGTTGCCCGTGCCGTCGCTCACGGATGCGCGCCTGTTGCGGTGACCGGCCCTCAACGGCCGGGCGCTGAACGGCCCCGGCCCCGCCTCCGGCGTTCGGCCCGGCGCTCTCCGTTCCCCACCCCCGCACCGCCGCTCCCGACTCCCCCTTCCGTACGCGACCATCCCCGTGTACGCGCCCTGGCCAGGGCATCTCTACACGTCCGCGCGGCCCGCCCGGCCTGCGACGTCCAACGGCTCAGGCAGGCAGCGGGGCTCCCGGCACCTCTAGTTCCGCGAACAGTTCCAGACCCACCGCGGGCCTTCGCGGTGCCAGCCGCAGTGGGAGGTCGGCGACGGGCTGGGCGAGGCGGTGGGCGGCGTGAACGTGGGGGTCGGTGTCGGCGTCGGGGTCGGAGTGGGCGTCGGCGTCGGCGATTCCGTAGGGGTGGGTGTCGGGGTGGGGGTGGGCGTCGGCGTGGGGCTCGGCGTCGGTGATGTCGTCGGGGTGGGGGTCGGGCTCGGCGTCGCCGACGGGCCCGGGGGCGTGGGCGTGGGTGTCGGGGACGGCGCCGGAGGCACGGCCGGGGCGGGGGACGAGGGGGACGTCGAGGGCGACGCCGGGCCCGGGGACGCCGGGGGCGGTGTCTTGTGGTGGGGGGCGGCGGAGGGGGCCGGGGCGGCGGGGGTCCGGGGAGCGGCGACCGTGGCGCGGGGGCGGGGTTCGGGGGCGGGGGTGTCGTCGGTGAGGACGTAACCGGCGGCCATCGCGGCTCCGGCAATGGCGACGACCGCGACGCCGGCGGCCGTCGCGGCGGCCGGACCGGAGCGCGGGCGCAGCAGACGGCGCAGGGCGGCCAGGACGCTGCCGGGGGCCGGGGTGGCACCGGACGAGGCCGCGGCGGCCGCCCCCGCACCGGCGCCGGCA
Organism: Streptomyces sp. NPDC027185; assembly: GCF_055567035.1. Taxonomy (NCBI): domain Bacteria; kingdom Bacillati; phylum Actinomycetota; class Actinomycetes; order Kitasatosporales; family Streptomycetaceae; genus Streptomyces; species Streptomyces sp. NPDC027185. Next base: position 240,437 of record NZ_JBVHRF010000007.1, read on the forward strand.
CCGAGCAGCGGGAGCAGGAACTTCGCCGATCCGCCGGCCAGGAACACCAGCAGTGCGGGGCCGGTGAGCGCGGGCAGCCGGTGGTTGGCGCGGGTGAGCAGGGCGAGCCGGTCGCGGCAGTCGGCGCAGTCCGGGAGGTGCCGGCCGAGGCCGTCGGCCTGCCGGGCGGTGGCCTCACCGCGCAGATAGGCGGGCATCCGCTCCCAGTGGGTGGCGCACGCGGCCGCCTCGGGGCTGCCGGGCAGTCCGCGCAGGAACGCCTGGCGCATGCCTTCGCGGGCGCGGTGCAGGAGGACGGCGGTGGCGCCCTTGCCGGCGCCGATCGCCTTGCCGACGGCCTCCAGCGGCTGTCCCTCGGCCTCGGCGAGCCAGAGCGCCTTCACCCAGCGGTGCGGGAGCTGGTCGAGGACGCGGGCGAGCTGGTCGACGTAGGCGACGCGCTGCGCCGGGTCCTCCGGCGGGGCGGCGCCGCCGACAGTGGCGGTCTCGGGCCAGGTCAGGCCGTCCTCGGGGTCGCGGGGAACCTCGCGGGCGGCGTCCGTCCCGGCGGTGGAGGCGAGGTGGCGGATGGTGGTCCGCAGGTACGCGGGGACGTTGTCGATGTGGTGGCCGCCGTGGATGCGGCGCCAGACCCGGAAGTGCGCCTCGGCCACCACGTCCTCGGCCAGCCAGGCGTTGGCGATCAGCGAGCGGGCGTAGCCGACCAGCCGCGGGTGTTCCTCGGCGTACAGCTCGGCATAGACGTCGACGGCGGAGGCGGCGGAGGCGGCGGATTCCTCGGGGGCGCCGGCCTGGGCGGGGACCGACACGGTGGGGGTGAGCCGGTCCGCCGGCCGCGCGGAGTCCGCGGGGGCTTCAGACATGGGGGGAGCAACCTTCGGTGTTCGCCCCGGGGCGGGACGGCGGGGCCGCGTGTCCCGGGGAGGTTCGGTCCGGGCGGGCCGGGAGGAGTTCGTCCGCCTAGGAGGGCTGATTCTCCCATCTGTCGGGCCATGACCGGGACGTGGCTTTGGTGAAAGGGGTCACGATGCGCTCCCGCGCGCCCCGGAAAACGCGCGGGCGCCCCCGCCCGGAAGCGGCAGTCATGGGCAGGCGGGGCGGACAAGGACAGGTGGGGGCAATCTCCTTGAATTGCCCTCAGTGGGGCACCCGGCGGCGTCCGGGGCGCCACGCGCCGTCAGTTCGGCCCCGGAGGCGGGCGGTCACTCCATCCCGCCGCCCTCCGGCCGTCCGCCGAAGAGTTGCTCCAGGTGGAGGTCGAGCAGGCGGAGGGCCTGGGCGGGGGTGTGGACCTCCAGCAGGAGGTAGGTGGCGAGGCCGTCGGCGAGGCTGATGAGGAGCATCGCTTCGTCGTCCGTGGCGCGGGCGGGCGGGAGTTCGCCGCGGTCGGCGGCGCGGCGCAGCTGTCCGGTGAAGAAGTCGCGGAGGCGGGGGATGCCGTTCCTCGCCTCGGAGCGCAGGTCCGCGTCGTGCACGGCGCGGACGAAGTAGGCGGCGCCGACGAGGACTCCGGTGCGGCTGTGGGCGTCCAGCGGCAGCATGCCGGTCAGGCAGGTGCGCAGCACGTCGCGGGGGGCGGGCTCCCCGCCCAGGTCCCCGATGCGGTCGCGGATGCGGCGGTCGGCGAGGGCGTTGATGTGGCGCAGGGCGAAGGCGAGCATGTCGTCCTTGCTGCGGAAGTAGTGCTGGAGCTGGCCGAGGGAGATGCCGGCTTCGGCGGCGACGTCGCGCAGTCCGGCGCCGTCCAGCCCCCGGGTGCTCGCGATCCGCCAGAGCGCTTCCGCGATCCGCTCCCGTCGGGCCTCGTGATCGACCTTCTTGGGCACGCTCCGGCCTTCCGTCGTCGGGCCGTCCGGCACGGCCCGTTTTCACAAGTCACTTGTACGGTATAACGTACCCACTTCCAATACAGTTGACTTGCAAACGGGGGGATCGTCATGCCCGGATCCACAACCGCGCCTCCGTCGCCCACCGCCGCGCTGCGGCCACCGCGGCACCGCGTCGATCCGCGGGCCCGCCGCTGGTGGACGGCGCGGGCACTGCTGATGGTGAGCGGACCGGTACTGCTGGCCGCGGCGGCGCTCACGCTCTGCGCCCTGCTCCTCCTGCCGCCGGCGCTCCCCTGGCTGGTCCCGCCGCTGGCCGCGCTCGCCGTCGCGGCGCTCGTCCACACCGCGCTGATGCCGCGGGTGCGGTACGCGGTGCACGCCTGGGAGGTGGGCGAGCGGGCGGTCTACGCGTCGGACGGCTGGTACCGGCAGCGGCGGCGGATCGCCCCGCTGTCGCGGGTGCAGACGGTCGACACCGTCCGGGGGCCGCTGGAGCGCCGGTTCGGGCTGGCGACGGTCACCGTCACCACCGCCTCGACCGCGGGCGACATCAGGATCCGCGGGCTGTCCGACGCGGCGGCGGACGCGCTGTCCCGGCGGATCGGCGCGGCGGCGCAGCTGGTTCCGGGGGACGCGGTATGACGCACTCCGCCCCCGGGTGGCGCCGCACCCATCCGCGTACCCTCCTGGTCCACGCCGCCTGGCCGCTGCCGCCGCTGGCCTCCCTCGCGGGGGCGGCCGTGGTGACCGGCGGGCGGATCCCGCCGGGCACCTGGATCACCCTGGCCGCGCTCACCGTGACGTTCGCCGTGCTCACCGCGGTCGGCGCGGTGCGCTGGGCGCGGACGGAGTTCCGGGTCACCGATGCCGCGCTGGAGTTGCGGACGGGGGTGCTGACCCGGCGGCTGCGCACCGTGCCGCTGGACCGGATCCGTACCGTCGATCTCACGGCGACGCCGCTCCACCGGGTGCTGCGGCTGACGGCGTTGCGCGCCGGGACCGCGGGCGGCGGGGACGGCGTCCCGGCGCTGGACGCGCTGCCGGTCGCCGAGGCCGGGCGGCTGCGCGGTGAGCTGCTCGCCCGCGCGGCGTCCGGCGCGGCGGCGAACGATCCGGTCCTGGCGCGCTTCTCGCCGCGCTGGCTGCGGTACGCGCCGCTGACGTTCCGGGTGGCCGGCGGGGTACTGATCGCGGCGGGCACGGTCCACCGCGTCCTGCACGGCATGGGCGTCGACTTCTGGGAACTGGGCTTCGTCCGGCGGCTGTTCGCGGCGTCCGGCGCCGTATCGCCGTGGGTGGCGGTCCCGGCGGCGCTCCTCGCGCTCCTGGCCGCCGGGTCGGTCGGCGCGGTGGTGCTGTACGCGGAGAACTGGTGGCACCACCGCCTGGAGTGGACCGACGCCTCGACCCTGCGGGTGCGGCGCGGCCTGTTCACCACCCGTACGGTCACGATCGACCGGGCCCGGCTGCGCGGTGTGCTGCTCCGGGAGCCGCTGCTGCTGCGGGCGGGCGGCGGGGCCGCGGTGCGGGCGGTGGCCGGCGGGCTCGGCGACCGCGACGAGAACCGCGCCCGCTCCGCGCTGCTGCCGCCCGCGCCGCGCACGGTGGCGGTACGGGTCGCCGGCGGGGTGCTGCGCGCGCCGTTCCCCGATCCGCCGCTCCCGGGGCGGGACACTCCGGACGCCCTGGCGCGCCACCCCCGGGCGGCGCTGCGCAGGCGGCTGCTGCGCGGACTGGGGTGGGTGACGGTGCCGGGCACGGCGGCCCTGGCCGGTTGCGGGGCGGTCCTCACGCCGGTGCTGCTGCCGTGGGCGGGGGCGTACGCGGTGGTGTCGGCGGCGGTGGTGTGGTGGGCGGCGCGGTCGGCGTACCGGGCGCTGGGGCACGGGCTGTGCGGGGGCCATCTCGTGGTGCGGTCGGGGGTGTTCGGCCGGGACACGCTGGCGCTGGAGCGGTCGGCAGTCGCGGCGTGGACGTTCTCCAGCACGCCGTTCGGCCGCCGGGCCGGTCTGACGACGCTGACCGCCGCGTTCGCCGCGGGCGAGGGCCGTCACCGGATCCCGGATCTGGCGGCGGCGCGGGCGCCGGCGTTCGCCGCGGCCGCCGCGCCGGGCATCGTCGAGGAGTTCCTGGTGACGGCGGGTGGCGGCGGTCCCGCGACAGGCCGGTGACCGCCTCGGGCTCCGGGGTCCGACTCCGGCGGGTACCCGTTCTCACACCACCGATGCGCACCATGACGCAGATCACACCCCCTGGGCGTGCACGACCGGGGCCCGTCGTTCGTCCTAGGGGGTGAGTGACGCCGTGAACCGACGTGAACCGCCACGTGAACCGACCGCTGTGAGGAGCCGCCGCGATGCCCGCCGCCATCGACCACGCCGTTCAGGTCCGCCTCCTCGCGACGGCTCCCGGGCCGCACACGGTGCCCGCCGTGCTCCGGTACCACCCCGCCGATCCGCTGGCGGTGCGGATGTCGTTCCCGCCGGAGATCTCCCTCGACGGAGCCGCGGTGGACTGGGCGTTCGCGCGCGAGCTGCTGGCGGAGGGGGTGCACGGCGCCGCGGGCCGGGGCGATGTGCGGGTGCGTCCGGCCGGGCCCGAGCGGACGGTGATGGAGTTCCACGCCGACGAGGGGGTGGCGATGGTGCAGCTGCGGACGGCGGATGTGCGGCGCTTCCTCGCCCGGTCGTACGCGGCGGTGCCCGCCGGTCAGGAGCCGGCCCACCTCGATGTCGACCGCGATCTCGCCGCGCTGTTCGGCGCGGCCTGAGCCTCCGGCGGCCACCGCGCCGCCCCCCTGCCGCCATCGGGCCACGGGCGGGCACCGGACCGTGCCCGCCCGTGGCCCGGTCGTCTCAGTGCTGCGGGAAGCCGAACCCGTAGCCCTGCTGCCGCAGCGACGGCAGCAGCCGGTCCAGTGCCTCGACGGTACGGGCGCGGTCGCCGCCGCCGTCGTGGAAGAGGACGGTCGGGCCGTTGTCCAGCTCGCCGCGGACGGTCGCCTCGATGGCGGCGACGGAGCCGCCCTCGAAGTCCTTGCTGTCGATGTTCCAGCCCAGCGGCCGCATCCCGTGCCGGGCCGCGAGCGCCCGGCTGTACGGCGTGAACGCGCCGCCGGGCGCCCGGTAGTAGAGCACCGGCGCGCCCCCGGCCCGCTCGATCATCCGCTGCGCGGGGAGGATCTGGTCCTCCTGGTAGCGCTCCGGCCGGTGGTCCATGCCGGTGTCGTGGCTGACCGTGTGGTTGCAGAGCCGGTGCCCGGCGGCGACGACCCGTCGTACGAGGTCGGGGTGGGCGGCGGCCTGCGGTCCGATCATGCAGAAGACCGCCTTGACGTGGTGGCGCTCCAGCACGTCGAGGACCTTCGGGGTCCAGACCGGGTCCGGTCCGTCGTCGATGGTGAGGTTGAGGCTGCGACCGGCGCGGTCCGAGGCGTGCACGATCGACGGGTCCACCGGGCGCGTGGCGGCCGGCCGGCTCGCGGCGGGGGTGTCCGCCTCGGCGCTCGCCGGGCCGCCGGGCCAGGCCAGGGCCAGCGCCCCGGCGGCGCCGAGGGCCACCGCCGCCGCGGTGACCGCCTTGAGGATGCCGCGTCCGCTCCCGGAGCGCCCTGCCGTGTTCATGTCCGTCCCCCGCGCTGTGCCGTGGTCCTGTGTCGCTTCCGTCCGGTCCGGGCGTTTTACGGCGCCCGGCCACACCCCCACAGACGCGAAGAAAAACGATCAGGATCCGGCTGTTACCGATCCATCATGAAAGTTCTTGATACTGGTCCCATGCCACGTGTACTTCTCATCGAGGACGACGCCGCCGTACGCGACGGGGTGTCCCTCGCCCTGCGGCGGCGCGGCCACGAGGTCGCGGCGGCGGAGAGCGGCGAGGCGGGGCTCGACATGCTGCCCGGCTTCCGGCCGGACATCGTGCTCCTCGACCTGATGCTGCCGGGCAAGGACGGCTTCGAGGTCTGCCGCCTGATCCGGGCCGAACGGCAACTGCCGATCATCATGCTCACCGCCCGCGGCGACGACCTCGACGTGGTCCTCGGCCTGGAGGCGGGCGCCGACGACTACATCGTCAAACCGGCCCGCGGCGAGGTGCTGGAGGCCCGGATCCGCGCGGTGCTGCGCCGCACCGCGCCGCCCGCCGACGGTACGGCGGCCGACCCCGGGCCCGCGCCCGTCGAGGCGTACGGGCCGCTCGCCATCGACCGCGCCGGGCTCGTCGTCGCCAAGGACGGCCGGGATCTCGCGCTCGCGCCCTCGGAGATGAAGCTGCTGCTGTTCCTGTCGGCCACGCCGGGGCAGGTCTTCAGCCGCCAGCAACTGCTGGAGCACGTCTGGGAGCACAGCTACCACGGGGACGCCCGGCTGGTGGACGCCTGTGTGATGCGGCTGCGCACGAAGATAGAGGACACCCCGCGCAGCCCCCGCTTCGTCCAGACGGTGCGCGGATTCGGCTACCGCTTCGGCCCCTTGTGAGGCGCCGGCACCTGCGCCCTCCGGGGCGGCTGCGCGGGCTGCGGGCCCGGCTCGTCGTGGCGTTCCTGCTGGTCGCCGCGGTCAGCGCGCTGACCACCGCCGGACTGACGTACCGCGAGGCCCGTAACGCCATCCTCCAGCGCTCCCAGGACACGGCCGTCAACGATCTGCGTACCCAGGTCAACTCGCTCGCCCCGGAGCTGACCGTGCCGCCGACCCACACCGACCTGGACGCCTTCCGCGCCCAGCTGGAGCGGTCCGGTGCCGCCCGGGACTGGGACGTCCGGGTCCGCTACCGCGGGATGCCCGGCGGGGACGACGCCCCGTCCGGCGCGCCGGTGCCCCTGCCGCAGGAGCTGGAGCGCTCCGTCGAGCAGCGCCACGTCCCGGCCTTCCAGCGGGTGGTGCGCGACGGCGATCCGTGGCTGCTGATCGGCATGCCGGTCCGCCAGTCCGACGGTGCGCCGTCCGCCCTCTCCGTGTACGCCCAACTCCCCCTGCGGGCCGAGGAGGCCAACGTCGAGGCGCTGGTCAGCGCGGCGCAGCGGGGGGCGCTGCCGGTGCTGGCGCTGTCGGTGCTGCCGGCGCTGCTCGCCGCCCGGGGTGTGCTGCGGCCGGTGCGGCGGCTGCGGCAGGCGGCCGGGCGGATCGCCGAGGGGAAGCTCGACACCCGGCTGGAGGTCAAGGGCACCGACGAACTCGCCGGTCTCTCCCGGTCGTTCAACGACATGGCGGAGGAGCTGGAGGCCAGCGTGGCGGAGCTGCGGCGGCTGGAGGCCAACGCCCGCCGGTTCGCCGCGGACGTCTCGCACGAACTGCGCACCCCGCTCGCCGCGATGACCGCCGTCACCGACGTACTCGACGAGGACGCCGCGGCGCTCGACCCGGACACCGCGTCCGCCGTGCGTCTGATCAGCCAGGAGACCGGAAAGCTGACGCGCATGGTGGAGGACCTGATGGAGGTCTCCCGGTTCGACGCGGGCGCCGCCGCGCTCCACCTCGACGAGGTGGACGTCGCCGAGGCCGTCCGCAAGACGCTCCAGGCCCGCGCCTGGCAGGACGAGGTCGGCGCGGAGCTGCCCGACGGCGTCCGCGCCCGGCTCGACCCGCGGCGGCTGGACGTCGTCGTCGCCAACCTCGTCGGCAACGCCCTGCACCACGGCGGGCGGCCGGTCCGCGTCCGGCTCCAGGCTCCCGGCCCGGACTCCGGCCGGCTGCGGCTGGAGGTCCGCGACAGCGGTCCGGGCATCGACCCGCAGGTACTGCCGCACGTCTTCGACCGCTTCTACAAGGCGGATTCGGCGCGCGCCCGCTCCGAGGGCAGCGGTCTCGGCCTCGCCATCGCCCAGGAGAACGTCCGGCTGCACGGCGGCACCGTCCGCGCCGCCAACGCGCCCGACGGCGGCGCGGTGTTCACCGTGGAACTGCCGGTCCGCCCGCCGGGCGGTGCCGGGGCCGGGCCGGACGGCCCCGACGCCCCGGGCCCGGACGCACCGGAGGACGCCTCCGGCACGGCAGCGGCCCCGGACTGTCCCGAGGACCGCGCCCCGGACGCCCCGGCCCCACGCGGCTCCGGCTCCGGCTCCGGCTGCGGCAAGGAGCGCGCCGCATGAGTGTGCCCCGCCCCCGCGCCGTCCGGGTACTGGTCGCCGCGCTGGCCTGCGCCGCCGCGGCCGTCCCGGCCGGCTGCGGCATCGAGCCCAGCGATGTGATCGACGCGGGCGCCCCGGCGTCCGGGGTGAAGGCCCCCGGCCGCCCGGAGACCGGCGTCCAGCTCTTCTTCTACGGACCGTCCGGCCTGCGCTCCGCGACCCGCCCGGCCAAGGCGCCGGCCGATCCGCAGACCGCCTTGGACCTGCTGCTCGACGGCCCCGACCACGCCGAACGGCAGCGCGGGCTGTCCAGCGCGCTGCCCTCGCCGACCGGTCCGCTGCGGGCCCGCGCGGACGAGGGCCGGGTCGACATCGAGCTGCCCGTCCCGCCGAAGAAGCTGGACACCGCCGCCCTCAGCCAGCTGGTCTGCACCGCGGCCAACGCCGAGGTCCCCGGCGGCCACCCGCCCTCCTCGGTACGGGTCACCCTGACCGGCTCCGGCTCCCGCGTCGGCCCGATGGTCTGCGGCGGCGACACCGCCTTCCCGGTGGTCCAGCCGTCCTCGGTGGCGACACCGCACTGAGCCCGCCGCCCGCGCCGGGCGGCGGGCTACCGTGGGAGAGCGCCCCCGCGCGCCGGACCGCGCGGGGCGGCACCCCGGCCCGGCCGGGCCCGCCGACGGGAAGGTGACGGCAGGCCCCGGCCCCGCATCCCGCGAGAGGCATGTTCCGATGACCGAGCGCAAACCCCCCGGCGTCGACTTCGAATCCTGGATCGACAAGCAGATCCGCGAGGCCCAGGAGCGGGGTGACTTCGCCGCACTGCCCGGCGCCGGTAAACCGCTCCCCGGCCTCGACAAGCCGTACGACGAACTGTGGTGGGTCAAGGACAAGATGGCCCGCGAGGACCTCTCCTACCTGCCGCCGTCGCTCGCCCTGCGCAAGGAGGCCGAGGAGGCGGAGCGGGCGGCGGCCGACGCGCCGAGCGAGGCGGCGCTGCGCCGCATCCTGACCGCCGTCAACAACAAGATCCGCGCCGCCCTGCGCGCCCCGCTCGAAGGGCCGCCACTGGGCCTTGCCCCGTTCGACATCGAGGAACAGGCCCGGCAATGGCGCCGGGAACACGCCCGCTGACGCCCCGCCCGCGGGCGCCGGTGCGACACCCCCGGCGCCCGCGGACCGGAGCGCCCGGCGCGGCGGCCCCCGGCCGGACCCGCCGCGCCCCGGCCGCCGGCTGCCGCGTCCCGGGCCCGCCGTCAGGCCCCGGGCGGGGCACGGGAGTACGCCGCCCGGCCCGTACGCCCGCTCGGATCAACGAGGGCAAGGTCACAGCGGGAGCCCCTGCTCCAGCTAACGGTCGTTCGCCTAGCCTGCTGCCATGACCGCCCAGTCCCCCGAACTCCCCCTGGCCGCCGCGTTCCCGGACGCCGACCGCGCGCAGTGGCAGCACCTCGTCGCGGGTGTGTTGCGCAAGTCGGGCGCCACCCCGGCGGCGGACTCCCCCGAGGACGCGCTCGCCACCGGCCTCCCCGACGGCATCCGCGTCCGTCCCCTCTACACCGCCGACGACGCCCCGGCCGGCGCGGACGCCGCCGGGCTCCCCGGCTTCCCGCCGTTCGTCCGCGGCTCCCGCCCCGAGGGCGCCACCGTCGCCGGCTGGGACGTACGCCAGCGCCAGGCGTATCCCGATCCGGAGCGGGTCAACGAAGCGGCCCTGGCCGACCTGGAGAACGGCGTCACCTCGTTGTGGCTGGCCGTCGGCGAGGGCGGCGTGCCGCCCGGTTCGCTGCCGCGGGCGCTGGCCGGCGTCCATCTGGACCTCGCCGCCGTCGCACTCGACGCGGGCGCGGAGTTCGGCGCGGCGGCCGAGGAGCTGTTCGCGCTGGCCGCCGCCACCGGCGTGGCCCCGGCCGCGCTGACCGGCACGCTCGGCGCCGACCCGCTGGCGCTCGTCGCCCGGAGCGGCGACGCCACCGCGCTCGGCGCCCGGCTGACGGCCGCCGCGGCGCTGGCCGCGCGGTGCGCGAAGCAGGCGCCGGGGCTGCGGGCACTGACCGTGGACGCGCTGCCGTACCACGAGGCGGGCGGTTCGGCCGCCGAGGAGCTGGGCTGCGCGCTGGCCACCGGCGTCGCGTACCTGCGGGCGCTGACCGCCGCCGGGCTGGACATCGACACCGCCTGCGGCCAGCTGGAGTTCCGGTACGCCGCCACCGCCGACCAGTTCCTGACCATCGCCACACTGCGCGCCGCGCGCCGCCTGTGGGCGCGGGTCACCGAGGTGTGCGGCGCCTCGCCCCAGGCGCGGGCGCAGCGCCAGCACGCGGTGACGTCACCGGTGATGATGACCCGCCGCGATCCGTGGGTGAACATGCTGCGCACCACGGTCGCCGGGCTGTCGGCCGGGGTCGGCGGCGCGGACGCGGTGACGGTGCTGCCGTTCGACGCGGCGCTCGGACTGCCGGACGCGTTCGCCCGCCGGATCGCCCGCAACACCCAGGCGGTGCTGCTGGAGGAGTCGCATCTGTCGAAGGTGATCGACCCGGCGGGCGGCTCCTGGTACGTCGAGGAGCTGACCGACGAGCTGGCGCGGGCCGCCTGGGCGTGGTTCCAGGAGATCGAGGGCGCGGGCGGCCAGGCCGCCGCGCTGGACTGCGGACTGATCGCCGGCCGCCTCGCCGCCACCTGGGAGCGCCGCTCCCGTGACCTGGCCACCCGCCGCGAACCGATCACCGGCGTCAGCGAGTTCCCGTACCTCGCGGAGGCCCCGGTGCGCCGTGAGGCCGCACCGGCCCCGACCGGCGGCGGGCTGCCGCAGGTCCGGCGGGACGATGCGTACGAGACGCTGCGGGCCAGGTCGGACGCGCATCTGGCGGCGACCGGCGCCCGCCCGAAGGTGTTCCTGGCGGCGCTGGGCCCGGCCGCCGCGCACACCGCGCGGGTGACGTTCGCCGCCAACCTCTTCCAGGCCGGCGGCGTGGAGACGGTGCACGAGCCCGCGTCGGTGGACGCGGACACGGTGGCCGCGGCCTTCGCGGCGAGCAGCGCGCGGATCGCCTGCCTGTGCGGCAGCGACACGCTCTACGCGGAGCAGGCGGCCCAGGTCGCGGCGGCGCTGAAGGCGGCCGGTGCGGTGCGGGTGTATCTGGCGGGCGCGCCCGGTGAGCGGCGCGCGGAGTTCGAGCAGGCGGGGGTGGACGCGTACGTCTTCACCGGCTGCGACGCGGCCGGGGCCCTCGCCTCGGCCCTCGATGTCATGGAGGTGGCGTGATGGCCGGGACACGGCGGACCGACGGGCCGGGCACCGTCCCCGATTTCAGCGGCGTCCCGCTGGACGGCGGCGCGGCCGGCGCCGACCCGGCACGGTGGGCCGAGGCCGTCGAGCGGGCCACCGGTACGGGCGTCGCCGACCTCACGTGGGAGACCCCCGAGGGCATCGGCGTCAAACCGCTCTACACCGGCGCCGACCTCGACGGGGTGGACTTCCTGCGGACGTACCCGGGCATCACGCCGTATCTGCGCGGTCCGTACCCGACGATGTACGTCAACCAGCCGTGGACGATCCGGCAGTACGCCGGGTTCTCCACCGCCGAGGAGTCCAACGCCTTCTACCGGCGTAACCTCGCGGCCGGCCAGAAGGGCCTGTCCGTCGCCTTCGACCTGCCCACCCACCGCGGCTACGACAGCGACCACCCGCGGGTGACGGGCGACGTCGGCATGGCGGGCGTGGCGATCAACTCGATCTACGACATGCGCCAGCTCTTCGAGGGCATCCCGCTGGATCGGATGACGGTGTCGATGACGATGAACGGCGCGGTGCTGCCGGTCCTCGCCCTCTACATCGTGGCCGCCGAGGAGCAGGGCGTACCGCCCGAGAAGCTGGCCGGGACCATCCAGAACGACATCCTCAAGGAGTTCATGGTCCGCAACACCTACATCTATCCGCCGCAGCCGTCGATGCGGATCATCTCCGACATCTTCGCGTACACCTCGCAGAAGATGCCGCGGTACAACTCCATCTCGATCTCCGGTTACCACATCCAGGAGGCGGGGGCGACGGCCGATCTGGAGCTGGCGTACACGCTGGCCGACGGGGTGGAGTACCTGCGCGCGGGCATGGCGGCGGGGATGGACGTGGACGCGTTCGCGCCGCGGCTCTCCTTCTTCTGGGCGATCGGCATGAACTTCTTCATGGAGATCGCCAAGCTGCGGGCGGCCCGGCTGCTGTGGGCCAAGCTGGTCCAGCAGTTCGAGCCGGCGAACCCCAAGTCGCTGTCGCTGCGCACCCATTCGCAGACGTCGGGCTGGTCACTGACGGCGCAGGACGTCTTCAACAACGTGACGCGCACCTGCGTCGAGGCGATGGCGGCGACCCAGGGCCACACCCAGTCGCTGCACACCAACGCGCTGGACGAGGCGCTGGCGCTGCCCACCGACTTCTCCGCCCGCATCGCCCGCAACACCCAGCTCTTCCTCCAGCAGGAGTCGGGGACCTGCCGGGTCATCGACCCGTGGGGCGGCAGCGCGTACGTCGAGAAGCTGACGCAGGACCTGGCGTACCGGGCCTGGCAGCACATCGAGGAGGTGGAGGCGGCCGGCGGGATGGCGAAGGCGATCGACGCGGGCATCCCCAAGCTCCGGGTGGAGGAGGCCGCGGCCCGTACGCAGGCGCGGATCGACTCCGGGCGGCAGGCGCTGATCGGCGTGAACAAGTACCGGGTGGAGACCGACGAGGAGATCGAGGTCCTCAAGGTCGACAACTCCGCGGTGCGGGCGCAGCAGATCGAGAAGCTGAAGCGGCTGCGGGCCGAGCGGGACGAGGACGCCTGCCGGGCGGCGCTGCGCGCGCTGACCGACGCGGCGAAGGCCGGCCCCGGCGAGGGCCTGGAGCGCAATCTGCTCGCGCTGGCGGTGGACGCGGCGCGCGCGATGGCGACGGTCGGCGAGATCTCCGACGCCCTGGAGGAGGTCTACGGCCGGCACTCCGGGCAGATCCGTACGATCTCCGGTGTGTACCGAGACGAAGCGGGCCCCTCCTCCGGTGTCGGCCGCACCCGGGATCTGGTGGCCGAGTTCGAACGCGCCGAGGGGCGCCGGCCGCGCATCCTGGTGGCCAAGATGGGCCAGGACGGCCATGACCGCGGACAGAAGGTGATCGCCACGGCCTTCGCCGACCTGGGCTTCGACGTCGATGTCGGCCCGCTGTTCCAGACCCCGGCCGAGGTGGCACGGCAGGCGGTGGAGGCCGATGTGCACATCGTCGGCGTCTCCTCGCTGGCGGCCGGCCATCTGACGCTGGTGCCCGCGCTGCGCGAGGCGCTGGCGGCCGAGGGCCGGGAGGACATCACGGTCGTGGTGGGCGGGGTGATCCCCCCGCAGGACGTGCAGACCCTCCGGGACATGGGCGCCGCCGCGGTCTTCCCGCCCGGCACGGTCATCCCGGACGCCGCGTACGACTTGGTCCGGGACCTCGCACGGGCCCTCGGCCACGAACTGTGAGGCGCTGATGCCCGCGAGGATCGATGTCGAACGGTACGCGGAGGGGGTCCGGGCCGGCTCCCGGGCCTGGATCGCGCGGGCCGTGACGCTGGTGGAGTCCACCCGCGCCGACCACCGCGCGGCGGCCCAGCGACTGCTCGTCGCGCTGCTGCCGCACGCCGGGGCGGCGCGGCGGGTGGGGATCAGCGGGGTGCCCGGCGTCGGCAAGTCGACGTTCATCGACGCGCTCGGCTCGCGGCTGACGGGCGCCGGGCACCGGGTCGCGGTGCTCGCCGTCGACCCGTCGTCCTCCCGTACCGGCGGCTCCATCCTGGGTGACAAGACCCGGATGGCGCGGCTGGCGACGGACCCGGCGGCGTTCGTGCGGCCCTCCCCCACCTCCGGGACGCTGGGCGGGGTGGCGCGGGCGACCCGGGAGTCGATCATCGTGATGGAGGCGGCCGGGTACGACGTCGTGCTGGTCGAGACGGTGGGTGTCGGGCAGTCCGAGACCACCGTCGCCGACATGGTCGACACGTTCGTGCTGCTGACGCTGGCGCGGACCGGCGATCAGCTCCAGGGCATCAAGAAGGGCGTACTGGAGCTGGCGGACCTGGTGTCCGTCAACAAGGCCGACGGTCCGCACGAGCGCGACGCCCGCGCGGCGGCCCGGGAGCTGTCCGGCGCGCTGCGGCTGCTGCAGCCACCGGACGCGGTGTGGACGCCGCCGGTGCTCACCTGCAGCGCCCGGGAGGGCACGGGCCTCGAAGAGCTGTGGGAGCGCGTGGAGCAGCACCGCGCGCTGCTGGAGTCGACCGGCGCGCTCACCGAGCGGCGCCGTGCGCAGCAGGTGGAGTGGGTGTGGACGATGGTCCGCGACCAGCTCGTGGACCGGCTGCGGCACGATCCGGAGGTCCGCCGGATCGCTCCGGACGTCGAACGGGAGGTCCGGTCGGGCACGCTCACCGCGACGCTGGCCGCCGAACGCCTCCTGACAGCCTTCGGGCTGCCTCCCGAAGGTCCCTGAGCAGAAGGGGCCTTGAGAAGAAGGCCCGCGGCGGTGCCCGGACGGCCGGCTAGGGCCCGTCCGGGCATCGCCGTGTCCGGGCCGCCGTACCGCGCCGGTCGCCGGCGCCCGGTCAGGCGCGGGGCGAGAGGGTGGCCCAGACGGTCTTGCCGGAACGGTCCGGCAGGGTCCATCCCCAGTCGTCACTGAGCTGTTCGACGATGCGCAGACCCCGGCCGGACTCGGCGAGCGGATCGGGGGCGCCGAGCTGCGGGGTGCTCGCGCCGCCGTCGGAGACCGCGCACATGACACCGCCGTCGCGCCGGGTCAGGGCGAGCCAGGCGGGCGTGACGACGGGGCCCGCCACCCGGTCGTCCGTCGCGTCACAGGTGTCGCGGACGCCGTAGCGCAGGGCGTTGCTGACGAGTTCGGAGACGATCAGGGTGGCGTCGTCGGCCAGCGCCGCGCATATCCGCCAGCCCCGGAGGGTGGAGAGGGTGAAGCGCCGGGCGTCGGCGACGGTGCGGGCGGAGGCGCTCAGCGCGCAGGCGGCGAAGGAGTCGGGGCCGGGCACCCACCAGCCGTCGTCGCGCGGCTCCTTGCGCGGTGTTGCGTACACGGTCTCTGCCGGATGTGTCGTCATCACGTCTCCGCGAAGGGGCGCTTCTGGTCTGGGCTGTCGTGCTCGGGACAGCTAATATCCTCGTCAGCCGCCCCCCGCTGCAAGTGCATCTGCAATTACATCGGCAAGGACGGTCACACAGGGGCTTGTTCACGCCACCGTGGACGACGGCCCGGGAACGGTAGGAGGCCACGCCTCCAGCAAGGGAGCGACAGTGATGGAGACGGTGCCCAACGGCATCCAGTCGACCCGTATCGAGCAGGCGCAGTGGCGCAAGAGCCGCCGCAGCAACCCGAGCGGCAACTGCGTTGAGCTGGCGGTTCTTTCGGACGGCGGGGTCGCGGTGCGCAACTCCCGGCACATCGCCGGGCCGGCCCTGGTCTACACCCGCGACGAGATCGCGGCGTTCGTCCAGGGCGCCAAGGACGGCGACTTCGACGACCTGATCGGCCGTGGCTGACGCATATGTCATCCGGATAATCGGTTCGCTGTACGTATCCTTGCCACGATGGGACACTGAGCGCTCGCCCAACCACCCAGGGGAGTCAGCATGACCGCCGCGCAGCCGAGCCGCGAACCCTCACTGCGCCATTACCTCGACAACCCGCGCGGCGGGCCGACGGTGCTGCGCATCGTCCTCGGCACCCAGCTGCGACGGCTGCGGGAGGCCGCCGGCGTCTCCCGGGAGGCGGCGGGAGACGCGATCCGCGGCTCCCACGCCAAGATCAGCCGCCTGGAGCTGGGCCGGGTGAGCTGCAAGGAACGTGACATCTCCGATCTGCTGACCCTCTACGGCGTCACCGCCGAATCGGAGCGCGCCGACTTCCTCGCACTCGCCCGCCGCACCAGCACCCCGGGCTGGTGGCACCAGTACAGCGATGTACTGCCCAGCTGGTTCGAGACCCACATCGGTCTCGAAGAGGCGGCGTCGGTGATCCGTACGTACGAGGTGCAGTTCGTCCCCGGTCTGCTGCAGACACCGGAGTACGCCCGCGCGGTGGCCCGGCTCGGTCATCCGCGGGCGTCCGCCGAGGACATCGAGCGGCGGGTGGCGCTGCGCGTGCAGCGGCAGAAGCTGCTGACGGCGCCGCACGCGCCGCGGTTGTGGGCGGTGATAGACGAGGCGTCCCTGCGGCGCCCGCTGGGCAGTGCGGAGGTGATGGCCGAGCAGTTGCGGCATCTGCTGGAGATGTCGAAACTGCCCAACGTCACGTTGCAGATCGCGCCGTTCGCCCTCGGCGGGCTCGCGGCGGCCGGTGGGCCGATCACCATCCTGCGGTTCCTGGAGCCGGACCTGCCGGACATCGTCTACCTGGAGCAGCTGACCAGCTCGCTCTACCTGGACAAGCGCGATGACGTGGACCACTACCTCGCCGTGATGGACCGGCTGAGCGCCCAGGCCGAATCGCCGCGCGGTTCGCTGGCGCTCCTCGAAGGGCTGCTGCGCGAGCTGGGCTGAGCCGCCGGACGGCAGGCGGCATGAGGGAGGCGGGGCCACCGGGCCCCGCCTCCCTCATGTGTACGGCGGGCTCAGTTCTTCCGCGCCACGCCGCCGTACTCGATCCACTCCATGGTCGCCTGCTTCGGGCCCATGGTGCCGTCCGGCTTCCAGGTGGAGACCTCGACGAGTCCGGGCTCCAGGACCTCCAGATCCTCCAGGAACGCCTCCAGTTCGGCCGCCCGGCGCACCCGGCCCCAGTTCCCCTGGGTGGAGACCCGCATGAACTCCGTGACGAAGTCCCGCGTCGCCTTGTCCTCGCTGACCAGATGGCAGACCACCAGGAAGCTGCCGGGGCAGAGCCGTTCGGCGACCCGGGTTATGAGCGCCTTGGGGTCGTCCTCGTCCGGGATGCAGTGCAGGACGGAGACGAAGAGCGCGGCGACGGGCTGGTCGAAGTCGATGAGCCGCTCGACCTCGGGGCTGCCCAGGATGCCGTCGGTGTCCCGCATGTCCGCCTGGATCACGGCGGTGCGCTCGTCCTCCTCCAGCAGCGCCCGGCCGTGCGCGAGGACGATCGGGTCGTTGTCGACGTAGACGACGCGGGAGTCCGGGTCGATGGCCTGGGCGACCTGGTGGACGTTGTCCTGGGTCGGCAGGCCGGAGCCGTGGTCGATGAACTGGCGGATGCCGTGTTCCTGCGCGAGCCAGCGCACCGCCCGCTGGAGGAAGCGGCGGTTGTTGATGGCCAGCGCCTTGGTGCTGGGCGCGACCTTGTCCAGCTCCTCGCACGCCTCGCGGTCCACGGCGTAGTTGTCCTTGCCGCCGAGGTAGTGGTCGTACATCCGGGCCACGCTCGGGATGCTGACATCGACGACAGTGGACAGCGGCTGGGGCTCTTGGCTCATGACTTACGTTCCCGTCGTTCGGCGCCACCGGCATCGTTCTGCGGCCGCCGTGCGAACGGACGGCCGGGCCGGGCTCGTCCCCAACATACCTACGGATGTGCGGTTGTTGCAGTTGGGAGGCGGGGTTGATCTCCCAGGAAGACTGCTGGGAGAGGCAGTTGACGGCCTGTCGGGTACGGCGGACGTCCGTACGGTCCGGACGGCGCGTGAGCGGGACGGCGCGGGCAGAACCCGTGGCTGAGCGTGGCCGGGAATCGTCCCCCCGTTCGGGGGCGGGCCGCCGCCACGCCACTCAGGGGCGGCGGCCCGATCCCTGTCCCGGCGTCACCCGTGCCGGGTGCGCCCCGTGGCGCGGACCGGCCCCGCGGGGCAACACCTGATCCGCACCGGCTCCCGGCGGCGGCCGGTCACCCGAAGACCCGCCGCCCCGCGAGGGAGCGCGCACCGGGCGCCTACCACGTCCGGCGCGTCCTACACCTGCGCGTCCGGACGGGCGGCCGCCGGGGCGGGTCAGGCAACGGGGATGTCGAAGTAGCGGTGCATCCCGGCGGCGAGGGCCAGATCGCCGCTGGCCGCGATCTTGCGGGTGAGGAACATCGTCACCGGATTGCCGTTGCCGGAGACCAGCTTGAGGAAGGCGGCGTCGCCCATCACCAGGGTCAGCCGGGCGTCGGCGGCCGAGCGGCCCTCGGTGACCGTGCAGCGGCCGTCGGCGATGACGGTCTCGTAGACCGCCTCGGACTCGCCGGTGATCCGCCACCGGATCAGCGCCCGCAGCTCCCCGGCGGCCGCGGGGCGGAACTGCTCCCCCATCCGCCCGAAGATCTCGCCCAGCACCCGGGCGCGCAGCTCTCCCGTGGCGATCTCGGTGATCTGGCGGGCGCTGAGCCCTTTGACGATCCCGGCGAACTCCTCGGGCGTGACCCCCGCGAAGTCCAGCTCCGCCAACCGGCCCCGGACGTCCTCGACCACGGAAAACTCCCTACCAATCGGTAAAATCCACCGATACGCGAGATTACGGTGCCGGAAGCACGGCAGGCAAGAACGCCCCTGGTCACAGCGGGTGGCGCCGCCACCGGCCGGGGAAGCGCCCGCCGCCTCGCCGCCTGCTGTCATCCCACCCGCCGCACCGGGTAGGCAGTCCCCCATGACCACACAGATGCGCGAACCGGAGCAGAGCGGAACGCCGCAGGACGGGCCGACCGTCGCGGACATGGTGAAGGCCAACGAGGCCAACTGGGACGCCCGCACCCCCGTCCACGTCGCCAGCGAGTTCTACGGGCTGGACGGTTCCCGGACCGCCGAGGACTGGTTCGCCCCCTTCGAATGGCAGGACCTGGGCGACCTGCGGGGCCGCGACCTCCTCCACCTCCAGTGCCACCTCGGCACCGAGACCGCCGCCTTCGCCGACCGCGGCGCCCGCGCCACCGGCCTCGACTTCTCCGCCGCCGCCCTGACCGAGGCGCGCCGGCTCGCCGCCGACAGCGGCCGGGACGTCACCTTCGTCCACTCCGACGTCCACCGCGCACCCGAAGCGCTCGGCGACCGCCGCTTCGACGTGATCTACACCGGCAAGGGCGCCCTGTGCTACCTCCCCGACCTCACCGTCTGGGCCCGGATCATCGCCTCGCTGCTGCGCCCCGGCGGCATGCTCTACCTCGTCGAGTTCCATCCGCTGCTCGACGCGCTCGGCCCCACCCCGGACCCCGGCAACCAGGACCTGCTGCTGCGCCACGACTACCTCGCCGGACGCGGTCCGCTGCGCAGCGACAGTCCGCACACGTACACCGACGGCCCACCGCTCGCCGACGAGGGGGCGACGAGCTACGAATGGCGGCACGGCCTCGGCGAGGTCGTCTCGGCGGTCTCCGCCGCCGGGCTCCGCGTCGATGTGCTGCGGGAGACCGAGCAGGTCCCGTGGAAGCGGTTCGACACGATGGTGCCCGGCGACAACGGCTGGTGGCGGCTGCCGCCCTCGGAACCGATCGTCCCGATGCTCTACGCGCTGCGCGCCACGAAGGGCTGAGAGCGCGTGCCGGGCGCGCGCGGACGGGTTGCGTGCCGGGCCGCGCGTGCGGCGTCCGGTCTACCGGCGGCGGTAGACCGAACGCAGCACCGCCTCCTTGGCCGGGCCGTCGATCCGCCACTCCAGCCGCCAGACGTCCGGTCCGGTCACGGTGAACGTGCCGGCGTAGCGGTCGGCGGCGCACGGATGGACGGTGTGCCAGTGTCCGGTCCGCAGGTCGAGGTCGTGGAAGGGCCGGCCATCGGCGAACTCCACCTCGGCCGTGCCGTCGGGCCGGGGCCGCAGCCACAGCGTGCGCCCGGCCGGGTGGACCGCGTCCGCCCAGGTCAGTTCGCCCTCCTCGACGTGCAGCAGAGCGCCGTCCACGCCTTCGGGCCGGAACTCCGCGATGCCCCGGAAGCTGCCCTCGGCCCCGGCGCGTACGTCCAGGACACGGCGTTCGATGCTCCAGCGGCCGGTGAGGTAGGCCACGACATCGGGGACCGGACGGCAGGCGGAGGCGGTGGGGGACGGGGCGGGCGAGGGCTGCGGCCGGTTGCCGGGAGCGGTGGGCATGGCCCGATTCTCCCCCGCCCGCCGCGTGCCCGTCCCCTACGGGCCGCCGGGTGGCTGCCTCACGGGGCGCGCGGGGCGGCGGGCCCGGGAATCGCGGGGCGGGCGGGGCGGCGCGGGCCCCAGGTGACCGGCGCGCCCCGGGGCGGGCCGGTCGGGCGGCCCGGTCCCCCTACGGGTTGCCGCCACGGCGCTCAGGGGAAAGCCGGGGGTGCCGTGCCGTGCGGAGCGGCACCGCCGCGCCTACGCTCGGTACCGAGATCATCACCCGGGTGCGGACCGCCGGGCCGCGGTGGGCGGCGGCCGTACCCCGGCGGCAGGCGGTGCCCCGCCCGCCGCCGGCCTGGCGCGACAACCGGAGACCGGAGGCATCCCCATGCCGGACCTGTTCATCGGCGGCCGCTGGCGAGCAGCGGCCGACGGCCGGCGGCGCGAGATCCGCTGCCCGGCGGACGGCACCCTGGTCGCGACCGTCGACGAAGGCGGCCCCAAGGACGCGGCCGCCGCCGTCGGCGCCGCCCGCACCGCGTTCGACGACGGTCCCTGGCCGGGCACGCCCGCCGCCGAGCGCGGCGCGCTGCTGCTGCGCGTCGCCGATCTGCTGGTGCGCGACACCGAGGCGCTGGCCCGCGCCGAATCGCTGGACACCGGCAAACGGCTGGTGGAGAGCGTCTACGACATGGGCGACATCGCCAACTGCTTCCGCTACTTCGGCAACCTCACGGCGTCGGGCTCCCCCGACCGGGTGGTGGACACCGGACAGCCGGAGATCGAGAGCACCGTCCGCCATGAGCCGGTCGGTGTCTGCGCGCTGATCACCCCGTGGAACTACCCGCTGCTCCAGACGGCGTGGAAGGTCGCCCCCGCGCTGGGTGCCGGGAACACCTTCGTCCTCAAGCCCAGCGAGCTGACGCCGCACACCGCGGTCCATCTGATGCGGCTGCTGGCCGAGGCGGGGCTGCCGGACGGCGCGGCCAACCTCGTCCTGGGCACCGGCCCGCTCGTCGGCGCCCCGCTGACCGAGGACCCCCGGGTGGACCTGGTGTCCTTCACCGGCGGTCTGGTCACCGGGCGCCGGATCATGGCCGCGGCCGCCCCCACCGTCAAGAAGATCGCCCTGGAGCTGGGCGGCAAGAACCCCAACATCGTCTTCGCCGACGCCGAGTTCGACACCGCGGTGGACCACGCGCTGACCGCGGTCTTCCTCCACTCCGGCCAGGTCTGTTCGGCGGGCGCCCGGCTCCTCGTCGAGAACAGCCTGCACGACCGTTTCGTCGACGAATTGGTGGTCCGCGCCCGGCGGATCCCGCTCGGCGGCCCCTTCGACGAGCACGCCCGTACCGGCCCGCTGATCTCCGCGGCGCACCGCGACAAGGTCGCGGCGTACGTCGCCACGGGGCTCTCCGAGGGCGCCGTGCTGCGCTGCGGCGGCGGGCCACCGCAGGACCCGGCGCTGCGCGACGGCTTCTACTACCTGCCGACGGTGCTGGACGAATGCACCCCCGACATGTCGGTGATCCACGACGAGTCGTTCGGGCCGGTGCTGACCGTCGAGCGGTTCCGTGACGAGGACGAGGCGGTCCGGCTCGCCAACGACACGGTGTACGGCCTGGCCGGCGCGGTCTGGACGCAGGACGCCGGGAAGGCTCACCGTGTGGCCGGCCGGCTACGGGCCGGCACGGTCTGGATCAACGATTTCCATCCGTACGTCCCGCAGGCCGAATGGGGCGGCATGAAGCAGTCCGGTGTCGGACGGGAGCTGGGGCCCGCGGGTCTCGCCGAGTATCAGGAGGCCAAGCACGTGTGGCGGAACACCGCGCCCCGGCCGCAGAGGTGGTTCGAGTGAGCGAGGCGGGTTCGCCGCGCCCCGGCACCCGGGACGACGGCACACATGACGACGACTCACTTGCCGAGTTCGGCTACAAACCGGAGCTGAAGCGGACCCTCGGCAACTTCCACACCTTCGCCGCCGGTATCAGCTACATCTCCATCCTCACCGGCACTTTCCAGCTGTTCTACTTCGGCGTCAGCCACGGCGGCCCGGCGTACTGGTGGTCGTGGCCGATGGTGTTCTGCGGGCAGCTGATGGTCGCCCTGTGCTTCTGCGAGCTGGCCGCGCGCTATCCGGTGGCCGGATCGATCTACAACTGGGCGAAGCGGCTCGGCGGTCCGCACGCGGGCTGGCTCGGCGGCTGGATGATGCTCACCGCCACCATGGTGTCGCTGGCCGCGGTGGCGCTGGCGTATCAGGTGACGCTGCCGCAGATCTCCTCGTGGTTCCAGTTCATCGGTGACGGCACCGGCAAGACCGACGCCGCCGCCAACGCCGTGCTGCTGGGCAGCATCCTCATCCTCTTCACCACGCTGGTGAACGCCTTCGGCGTCAAGCTGATGGCGCGCATCAACTCCGCCGGTGTCGCCATCGAACTGATCGCGGCGATCGTGCTGATCGTCCTGCTCGCCGCGCACATCACCCGCGGTCCGGCCGCGGTGACCAACACCTTCGGCAGGGGCGCCGGGGAGAACCTCGGCTATTTCGGCGCCTTCCTGACCGCGTCACTCGCCTCCGCGTACGTCATGTACGGCTTCGACACCGCGTCCTCGCTGGGCGAGGAGTCCAAGGACCCCGGCCGCAACGCCCCCCGGGCCATCCTCCGGGCACTGACCGCCTCGTTCCTCATCGGCGGTCTGATCCTCCTCTTCGCCCTTCTCGCCGTGCCCGATCTGCGCGCCGAGGAGCTGTCCGTGGACGGCCTCCAGTACGTGGTGCTCTCCACGCTGGGCTCGACGATGGGCCAGATCGTCCTGTGGTGCGTGGTCATCGCGATCACCGTCTGCGAACTGGCGGTGCACACCGCGGGTATCCGCCTCGCCTTCGCCATGGCCCGCGACAACAATCTCCCCGCCGCGTCCCTGCTGGCGAAGGTCAGTCCGCGGTTCCAGACCCCGGTCCTGCCGGCGATCGTGATCGGCCTGGTGGGCGTCGCGATCCTGCTGATCAACGTCAACCAACCGCAGATCTTCTCGGTGATCACCAGCATCGCGATCATCATGATCTACCTGGCGTATCTGATGGTGACCGTCCCGATGCTGATCCAGCGCCTCCGGGGCCGCTGGACCCCGGCCGAGGGCAAGTTCTCCCTGGGCCGCTTCGGCCTCCCCGTCAACATCCTCGCCGTCCTCTGGGGCCTGGCGATGTCCGTGAACCTCGCCTGGCCCCGCGCCGCCGTCTACAACGCGACGGGCCCCCAGCACTGGTACCTCCGCTGGGGCGCCTTCCTCTTCATCGGCATCGTCGCCGGCGGCGGCTTCCTCTACTACTGGCTCGTCCAACGCAAACGCACGGGGGTGCTGGAGGGCCATGCGGCGGGGTCGTGACCACGACTCCCCGCCGCGCCGGGCTCCCCGGCGCCGGTCCCTCCGCACGGTGAAACGAAGAGAAGGCCCCAGTCTCACGACTGGGGCCTTCAGCTGTGTCCGAGGGGGGACTTGAACCCCCACGCCCGATAAAGGGCACTAGCACCTCAAGCTAGCGCGTCTGCCATTCCGCCACCCGGACAAGGTGTGGTCTTCGCGGGGTGTTCCCCGCGGCGACATGGACAACAATACCAAGGTTTCGGAGCGCCTTTCACCTGCGTATCCGCTGGATAGATCGGCGCAGAGCGGCATGGAAGGGACGTAACGTTCGCGGAGGGTTGGCGACCTCGTCCGCCTCAGGCGTCACAGGTGGCACCTCCCGGCCCCGTACCGCTCGACGGCGCCGGCCGCGCCTTTCCCCGGCGGCGACCCGGGCATGACCAATCCTTGGTGCGATCGCGGCTCATTGCCCCCTGGACAGCGGACGGGCGATGCGGGATAACGGGTTCATACAGTATTCGTCGACTGTATGCAATCTACGTCCGACCACGTCGGGGGCCGTCCGCGGGCGGCCCCGCGAAAGGGAGCGATGCCCCATGCCCGAGGACGCGCGGGAACTCATCTCCGGCGGGCACCTGGTCGCGAAGGCGCTCAAGGCGGAAGGGGTGGACGTCGTCTACACCCTCTGCGGCGGGCACATCATCGATATCTACGACGGCTGCGTCGATGAGGGCATCGACGTCATCGACGTACGCCATGAGCAGGTCGCCGCGCACGCCGCCGACGGGTACGCGCGGATCACCGGGAAGCCCGGGTGTGCGGTGGTCACCGCCGGGCCCGGGACCACCGACGCCGTCACGGGGGTCGCCAACGCCTTCCGGGCGGAGTCGCCGATGCTGCTGATCGGCGGGCAGGGGGCGCGCACCCAGCACAAGATGGGGTCGCTCCAGGACCTGCCGCACGTCGACATGATGGCGCCGATCACCAAGTTCGCGGCGACCGTGCCGGACACCGCGCGCGCCGCCGACATGGTCTCGATGGCGTTCCGCGAGTGCTACCACGGCGCCCCCGGACCGTCGTTCCTGGAGATCCCGCGGGACGTGCTCGATGCCGAAGTGCCCCGGGAGCGGGCGCGGGTGCCGGAGGCGGGGCGGTACCGGGCCTCGACGCGGTCGCCGGGCGATCCGGACGATGTGCAGAAGCTCGCCGACCTGCTGGCGCGGGCCGAGCGGCCGGCGATCTTGCTGGGCAGCCAGGTCTGGACGACGCGGGCCACCGACGCCGCCGTCGCACTGGTGCGGGCGCTGAACGTTCCCGCGTACATGAACGGTGCCGGGCGCGGGACGCTGCCGCCCGGGGATCCGCACCACTTCCAGCTGTCACGGCGGCACGCCTTCTCACGGGCCGATGTGATCGTGATCGTCGGGACGCCGTTCGACTTCCGGATGGGGTACGGCAAGCGGCTGTCGCCGGACGCGACCGTCGTACAGATCGATCTGGACTACCGGACCGTCGGCAAGAACCGCGATGTGGATCTGGGGATCGTGGGCGATGCGGGGCTGGTGCTCACCGCCGTCGCCGAGGCCGCATCCGGGCAGACGGCGGGCGGCTCCGTCCGGCGCAAGGAGTGGCTGGAGGAGCTGCGGGCGGTCGAGCGCGCCGCGGTGGAGAAGCGGCTGCCGCAGCTGCGCTCCAACGCGCATCCGATCCACCCGTACCGGCTGGTCAGCGAGATCAACGACTTTCTGACCGAGGACTCGGTCTACATCGGGGACGGCGGCGACATCGTCACCTTCTCCGGGCAGGTGGTGCAGCCGAAGGCGCCGGGGCACTGGATGGACCCGGGGCCGCTGGGGACGCTCGGCGTCGGGGTGCCGTTCGTGATGGCGGCGAAGCAGGCGCGGCCGGAGAAGGAGGTCGTGGCGCTCTTCGGGGACGGCGCGTTCTCGCTGACCGGCTGGGACTTCGAGACGCTGGTCCGCTTCGACCTGCCGTTCGTCGGGATCGTCGGCAACAACTCCTCGATGAACCAGATCCGTTACGGCCAGCGCGCCAAGTACGGCGACGCGCGGGAGCGCGTCGGCAACACCCTCGGCGATGTGCCGTACGACAAGTTCGCGCGGATGCTCGGCGGCTACGGCGAGGAGGTGCGCGATCCGGCGCAGATCCGGCCGGCGCTCCAGCGGGCGCGGGAGAGCGGCAAGCCGTCGCTGATCAATGTGTGGGTGGATCCGGACGCCTACGCCCCCGGAACGATGAACCAGACGATGTACAAGTGAGGTGAACCCGTCGTGACCAAGGCACTTGAGGGCGTCCGCGTCCTCGACATGACGCATGTGCAGTCCGGGCCCTCCGCCACGCAGCTGCTGGCCTGGCTCGGTGCGGACGTGGTCAAGCTGGAGGCGACCGGTGGGGACATCACGCGGCGGCAGCTGCGCGATGTGCCGGACGCCGACTCCCTGTACTTCACGATGCTCAACTGCAACAAGCGGAGCATCACCCTCAACACCAAGAGCCCGCGCGGCAAGGAGCTGCTCACCGAACTGATCGCCCGCAGCGACGTCCTGGTGGAGAACTTCGGCCCCGGCGCCGTCGACCGGATGGGCTTCCCCTGGGAGCGCGTGAAGGAGATCAACCCGCGGCTGATCTACGCCTCCATCAAGGGCTTCGGCGACGGCCCGTACACCGCGTACAAGGCGTACGAGGTGGTGGCGCAGGCGATGGGCGGGGCGATGGCGACGACCGGGTTCGAGGACGGGCCGCCGCTGGCGACCGGGGCGCAGATCGGCGACTCCGGGACCGGTGTGCACTGCGTCGCGGGCATCCTCGCCGCGCTCTACCAGCGCGAACGCACCGGGCGCGGGCAGCGGGTGAACGTCGCGATGCAGCACGCGGTGTTGAACCTGTGCCGGGTCAAGCTCCGCGATCAGCAGCGGCTGGCGCACGGTGCGCTGGCCGAGTACCCGAACGAGAGCTTCGGCGACACCGTGCCCCGCAGCGGGAACGCCAGCGGCGGCGGGCAGCCCGGCTGGGCGGTGCGATGCGCGCCGGGCGGGCCCAACGACTACGTGTACGTGATCGTGCAGCCGGTCGGCTGGCGGCCGCTGACCGAGCTGATCGGCCGTCCGGAGCTGGCGGACGATCCGGAGTGGGCGACGCCCGAGGCGCGGCTGCCGAAACTGGCGAAGATGTTCCAGCTGATCGAGGAGTGGAGCGCCACGCTGCCCAAGTGGGAGGTGCTGGAGCGGCTCAACGCCCGCAACGTCCCGTGCGGTCCGGTGCTCTCGCCGAAGGAGCTGATCGAGGACGCGTCGCTGGTCGCCGACGGGATGGTGGTGCGCGTCGACCATCCCGAGCGCGGCACGTTCACCACCGTCGGCTCCCCGCTGAAGCTGTCCGACTCCCCCGTCGAGATCGACCGTTCGCCGCTGCTGGGCGAGCACAACCAGGAGGTGTACGGCGGCGAGTTGGGGCTCGCCGACGAGGAACTGCGGCTGCTCAAGGCGAACGGAGTGATCTGATGGCGGAGCGTGAGGAAGCCACGGGCCGGGCGGAGACGGTGCGGGCGGTGCTGGCCGCGGCGCGGGCCGAGGGGCGTACGGCGCTGACGGCGCCCGAGGGCCGGCGGGTGGCCGGCGCGTACGGCATCGCGACCCCGGCGGAGGGGCTGGCAAAGACCGCGGACGACGCGGTGGCGCTGGCGGACCGGATCGGATTCCCGGTGGCGTTGAAGATCGTCTCGCCGGACATCGTGCACAAGACGGAGGCGGGCGGGGTACGGACCGCGCTGGCGTCCGCCGCCGAGGTGCGCGCCGCCTTCTGCGACATCGTGCGGAGCGCGACGGCGCACTCCCCAAGGGCGCGGATCGACGGGGTGCTGGTCCAGGAGATGGTCACCGGGGGCCAGGAGGTGATCGTCGGGGCGGTGACGGATCCGACGTTCGGGAAGGTGGTGGCGTTCGGGCTCGGCGGGGTGCTGGTGGAGGCGCTGGGCGATGTCACGTTCCGGCTGGCGCCCGCGAGCGGAGCGGACGCCGCGTCGATGCTGGACTCGATCCGGGCGGCGAAGGTGCTGCGCGGGGTGCGGGGCGCGCCGCCGGTGGACCGCGCGGCGCTGACCGACCTGATCGTGCGGACGTCCGAACTCGCCGCGGACTTCCCGGAGATCGCGGAGATCGACCTCAACCCGGTGTTCGCGGCGGCGGACGGGGTGTGCGCCGCCGATGTGCGGATCCTGCTGGCACAGAGCCCGCCGGTGGAGCGGCCGCGGCGTTCGCGGGAGGAGATCCTGACCGCGATGGAGCGGTTGATGCGGCCGCGGTCGGTGGCGGTGATCGGGGCGTCGGCGGCGCCCGGCAAGATCGGGAACTCGGTGATGCGCAACCTCATCGACGGCGGTTTCCCCGGCGAGATCCACCCGGTGCACCCGAAGGCCGACGACATCCTGGGCCGCAAGGCGTACCGCTCGGTGCGGGAGGTGCCCGGTGAGGTCGATGTGGCGGTGTTCGCGATACCGGCGCCGCTGGTGCCCGCGGCCCTGGAGGAGGCCGGCCGCAAGGGCATCCCGAACGCCGTGCTGATCCCGTCCGGCTTCGCCGAGACCGGCGAACACGCCCTCCAGGAACGGCTGGTCGCGATCGGCGAGAAGTACGGCATCCGGCTGCTGGGCCCGAACATCTACGGCTACTACTCCACCTGGCAGGACCTCTGCGCCACCTTCTGCACCCCGTACGACGTACGCGGCGGGACGGCGCTGACCTCGCAGTCCGGCGGGATCGGGATGGCGATCCTGGGCTTCGCGCGGGCCACCGGGACGGGCGTGTCGGCCATCGTCGGCCTCGGCAACAAGGCGGATGTCGACGAGGACGATCTGCTCACCTACTTCGCCCAGGACGAGCGCACCGACTGTGTGGCGATGCATCTGGAGGATCTGAAGGACGGCCGGGCGTTCGTGGCGGCGGCGCGGGCGACGGTGCCGCACAAACCGGTGGTGGTGCTGAAGGCGGGGCGGACCGGCGCGGGCGCGCGGGCCGCCGGTTCCCACACCGGGGCGCTGGCCGGGGACGACGCGGTGTACGACGACATCCTGCGGCAGGCGGGCGTGATCCGGGCGCCGGGCCTGGCGGAGATGCTGGAGTACGCGCGGGCGCTGCCGGTGCTGCCCGCGCCCGCCGGGGACAACGTCGTGGTGATCACCGGCGCGGGCGGTTCCGGGGTGCTGCTGTCGGACGCGATCGTCGACAACGGGCTGCGGCTGATGGACATCCCCGCCGATCTCGACGCGGCGTTCCGGCGGTTCATCCCGCCGTTCGGGGCGGCCGGGAACCCGGTGGACATCACGGGCGGCGAGCCGCCGTCGACGTACGAGGCGACGATCCGGCTGGGCCTTGCGGACCCGCGTATCCATGCGCTGGTGCTCGGCTACTGGCACACGCTCGTCACCCCGCCGATGGTCTTCGCCGAGCTGACGGCGCGGCTGGTCGCGGAGTTCCGGGCGCGCGGGATCGAGAAGCCGGTGGTGGCGTCGCTGGCCGGGGACACCGAGGTCGAGGAGGCGTGCGCGTATCTCTTCGCGCGGGGCGTGGTGGCGTACCCGTACACGACGGAGAAGCCGGTGGCGGTGCTCGGGGCGAAGTACCGCTGGGCGCGGGCCGCGGGGAAACTCCCGTGAACGCGGCCACGGGGGCGGACGGAGCACGGACAGGGGGGAGCTGACGGCAGCCATGCGACGGGCAGGGGACGGACGATGAGCACGGAGACGGAACGGGACGGCAACGAGGACGGCACAGGCGGGAACGGGGGCGACAAGAGCGGGTCCGGCCGGCGGATCCGGTACCGCGACGTGACGGACGGCGAAGGGCGCGTCTACCGGATCGGCGAGAGCGACCGGGAGCTGCTGGGCCACTCGCGCAAACTGATGGTGTATCTGCCGTGGATCGCGATGATGGCGATCAGCGTGTCGGAGTACGCCTACGGCTCCGCCGAGGACACCCTCTCGCGGGCGCACGGCTGGTCGCAGAGCGACACCTTCTGGATTCTGAGCGTCTGGGTGTTCTTCCAGGCGGGCATCGCCTTCCCGGCGGGGTGGTTACGGGAGCGGGGACTGCTCACCGCGCGGTGGGCGATGTATCTCGGCTCGGCGCTGTGCCTGGTGGGCTTCACGGCGCTGGCCCATCTGGACAGTGTGGCGCTGGCGCTCTGCGGTTTCGGGGTGGTCGGCGGGCTGGGCTCCGGGCTGATCTACGCGACCTGCATCAACATGGTCGGCAAGTGGTTCCCGGAGCGGCGGGGCGCGAAGACCGGCTTCGTCAACGGCGGCTTCGCCTACGGCGCGCTGCCGTTCATCTTCCTCTTCAACTACGCCTTCGACACCTCCGACTACGTCGAGGTGCTGGACCTCATCGGGGTGTACGTCCTGGTCGTGGTGGCGGCCTGTGCGTGGTTCTTCCGGGATCCGCCGCCCAACTGGTGGCCGGCGCACATCGCACCGCCGACCGGGGCGCCGGAGGGCGCCGTGCCGGTGGCCGGCGACCGGCGGAGCGCGGCGAGTCTGGCGAAGAACCCGCCCGCGGTACGGCAGTTCACGCCGAAGGAGGCGCTGCGCAGCGGGATGCTGCCGCTGATGTGGCTGGCGGTCGTGCTGACCGCCGGGGTGTCGATCTTCGGGATCTCGTTCCAGGTGGACTACGCCCGCGAGGTCGGCTTCGGGCCGCTGGTGGCGGCGTCGTCGATGGGGGTGATGTCCGTCGTCAACGGCGTCGGGCGGGCCGTCGTGGGATGGCTGTCGGACCTGTGGGGCCGCAGGACGACGCTGGTCGCCGTCATCGTCGTCCTCGGGCTGGCGCAGTTCGGGGTGATCTGGGCGGGGCACATCCACAGCCAGTGGCTGTTCCTCCTCTTCGCCTTCCTCTCCGGCTTCGGCGGCGGCGCGTTCTACCCGCTGTTCGCGACGCTGACCCCGGACTACTTCGGCGAGAACTACAACGCCACCAACTACGGCCTGGTCTACAGCGGCAAGCTGATCAGCGGACTGTTCGGCGGCGGGCTCGGCTCGATGGTGGTGGGCGCCTGGGGGTACGACGGCGCCTACGCGCTGGCCGGCGGGGTCTCGCTGCTGGCGGCCGGCTGCACGCTGCTGCTCCGGCAGCCGGGCCGGACACGCCCGGGGGCGGCGGTCGCCGGCGGGCGGGCCGTCAGCCGCGAGCTGATCTGAGACGGACCCGGCGTACGGGGGCGGGCGGTGCCGAGGGGCGCCGCCCGCTCCGGTCAGCCGTCGGCGGGGGTGGCCGGCGCCTCGTGGGTGCCCTCGGCGATGGCGCGGTGGTGGCGGACCACCTCGCTGATGATGAAGTTGAGGAACTTCTCGGCGAACGCCGGGTCGAGGCGGGCGTCGGTGGCGAGCCGGCGCAGCCGCTCGATCTGGGCGGCCTCACGGGTCGGGTCGGCGGGCGGCAGACTGTGCCGGGCCTTCAACTCGCCGACCTGCTGGGTGCACTTGAACCGCTCGGCGAGCAGATGCACCAGCGCGGCGTCGAGATTGTCGATGCTGCTGCGCAGGTGGAGCAGCCGCTCCCGGGCCGCCCGGTCGGAGACGGCCGCCGCCTCGCCGGTCTCGGGTGCGCTCTCCTCGCTCATACGTCTCTCGCCATTCGTCATCGGTGGTGCGTGATCGGATGCAGATTACCGGTCCGCCGCGCCCACCGGTCGGGGTGTCTCGGGGACCGGAACGGCCGGGGTGACGTGGGACGACGCCCCGGAACGGCGGGGGTGGGGCTTCCGGGCGGCGGCGGGGCCGGGGCCCGGCGCGGGCCGGACGCCCCAGGGCCGGGAGACGCACCGGGGCGGGCCGGGGCCCCGGGCCCGCCGGTCAGCCGTTCAGGCGGTCAGACGGTCAGCCGCGGTGCCCGTCCGGCCCGCTCTCCCGCTCCCGCTCGTGGTACGTACGGCGGGTGTGCTCGGTGTGGGCGCGCATCACGGCGGTGGCGCGGGCCTCGTCGCGGTCGGCGATGGCGGCGATCAGCTCACGGTGCTCGATCCAGGACTGGGCGCCGCGCTGCCGGGCCACCGGGGTGTAGTACCAGCGCACCCGGCGGCCGACCTGCTCGGCCAGCTCGGCGAGGACGGTGTTGCCGGCCAGCTCCATCACCTTGGCGTGGAACGCGGCGTTTGCCGCCACCGCGCCGTCCACGTCGTCCTCACGCACCGCCCGCTCACCGGTGACGCACAGCTCCTCCAGCGCGGCGATACCGGGCGATCCGGTGTGCGCGGCGGCCAGCCGGGCGGCCTCGGCCTCCAGCAGCGTACGGACCGTCAGCAGCTGGTCGGCCTCCTCCTCGGTCGGCTCGTGGACGAACGCGCCCTGGGCGGGCCGCAGATCGACCCAGCCGTCGGTGTTGAGCCGCTGGAGCGCCTCCCGGACCGGCTGCCGGGAGACGCCGAGGTGCCCGGCGAGTTCGCTCTCCACCAGGTGGGCCCCGGGGCGCAGGGCGCGGGTGGTGATGAGTTCGAGCAGCGTCTCGTAGACCCGCTCGCGCAGCGGGCCGGGCCGTTCGAGCTTCGGGACGGCTCCGTGCGGCAGTCCGCTGGACAGCATCGGTCCCCCTTGGTGTGGTGGCCGGGCGTGCCTCCGGGAGGCGCCTGACGGCCTATTGGCTATCGTCTACAGTTTACCGAGTACGTTGCCCGGTTGTACCCGTCCCGCCGTACCGGCAACCGGCGGCCCGCCCCGGGGAGCGCCCCCGGGCACGGGGCGCGGGACGTACGGCCGGGCCGCAGCACGACGGGTGGAGGCAGACATGGGACGGGTCACCGAACGGCGCCGCGTCATCCGCGTACGGGAGGGGGCCACCGGCACCCGGCCGGACACCCTGGTCGTCGAGGAGCCGCTGGAGATCCGGCTGAACGGCAACCCGCTGGCGATCACCATGCGCACCCCGGGCGACGACTTCGCGCTCGCGGCCGGTTTCCTGGTCAGCGAGGGCGTCCTGGCCTCCGCCGCGGAGCTGGCGAACATCGTCTACTGCGCGGGCGCCACCGACGACGGCGCGAACACCTACAACGTCGTCGACGTCCGCCTCGCGCCCGGTGTCCCGGTGCCGGACATCTCCCTGGAGCGGAATGTCTACACCTCGTCGTCGTGCGGACTGTGCGGCAAGGCGAGCCTGGAGTCGGTGCGGACCACCGCGCGCTGGGCGCCGGACAGCCTCCCGGGCCCCGGGGTCCGCCTCACTCCGGCGACACTGAGCACCTTCCCCGACCGGTTGCGCGCCGCCCAGCGGGTCTTCGACCGCACGGGCGGGCTGCACGCGGCGGCGCTGTTCACCGCGGACGGCGAACTGCTGGACGTACGCGAGGACGTCGGGCGGCACAACGCGGTGGACAAGGTCGTCGGGCGGGCGCTCCAGGACGACCGGCTGCCGCTGTCGTCGTGTGTGCTGATGGTCTCCGGCCGGGCCTCCTTCGAGCTGGCGCAGAAGGCGGTGATGGCCGGGATCCCCGTCCTCGCCGCCGTCTCCGCGCCGTCGTCCCTCGCCGTCGATCTGGCCACTGAGACGGACCTGACGCTGGTCGGCTTCCTCCGCGGCAGCTCGATGAACGTCTACGCGGGCGCCCACCGGCTCGGCCTCGGCGAGGCGGTCGCCGGGGGCTGAGGCGGGGCGGGTCCGCCAGCGGCGGACCGTCAGCCGCTGCCCTTTCCTTCCGCGGCGGCGCCGTCGGCCGGGCGGACGATCCGGGTGAGCAGGTCGATCAGCTGCTCGCGTTCGGCCGGGGTCAGGGCGGCGGTCAGTTCGGCGTTGGCCCGGTCACCGAGCCGCTGAGTGCGGCGCAGTCGGCGCAGCCCCTCCGCGGAGACCTCGACGGCGTTCTTCCGCCGGTCGCGGGGGTCGGGCGTGCGGGTGACCAACCCGTCGCGTTGCAGGTCGCCGACGGCCGTGACCATGTCCTTCGGGTCGATGCCCAGGGTGCGCCCCAGCTCCGCCTGGGAGACCGGGCCCAGTTCGGCGACGGCGCTGAGCACGGCGTGGTGCATCATCCGCATGCCCTCGGCGGCGAGCGCCTCGGCGACCAGCCGGTGCCCGCGGGCGGCGGCCCGGCCCAGCAGCCAGCTCGGCAGCGCGCGGATGCGACGTGGGACGTACGGAGTGTCGGCCATGCCTCCACGGTAGCGCCGTTCCGTGGGCTCCCCAACGGAAAACCGTTGGCGCTACCCACGATTTCGCCTACTGTTGGGCCACCCAACGTTGCGCTCCCCTTCCGCCCCTTCCGCCTTCCTGGAGGTACCCGTATGCGCCGCGTCCGCTTCCACTCCCACGGCGGCCCCGAGGTCCTGCGCGTCGAGGAGGCCGAGCCTCCGGTGCCGGGCCCCGGCGACCTGCTGGTCCGACCCGAGGCGATCGGCGTGACCCTGCCGATGGTGCGCCGGGTGCGCGGCGGCGGGCCGCTGCCCGGACTGCCCGGCGACGAGTTGGCCGGGGAGGTCGTCGCGCTCGGCCCGGAAACCTCCGGCTTCGCCGTCGGGGACCGCGTCGCCGCCCTCGGCCACCCCGGCGCGTACGCCGAACTCGCCCTCGCCCCGGCCCGGATGGCCTCCCGCGTCCCCGACGGGGTGGACGCCGCACAGGCCGTCGCGCTGATCCGGGGCGGACATGTGGCACTGGCCGCGCTCGACACCGCGGCGCTCCGGGGCGGCGAGTCGGTGCTGATCACCGCCGCGGCGGGCGCCACCGGCCACCTCGCCGTCCAACTCGCCAAGCTCCAGGGCGCCTCCCGCGTCGTCGCCGCCGTCGGCACCCCCGAGAAGGCGGCGTTCGTCCGGGCGCTCGGCGCCGACGAGGCCGTCACCTACGACCGGGAGTCCTGGGGCCCGCCGGTCGATGTCGTCCTGGACGGCGCCGGCGGCGAGTTGCTGCCGCGCGCGCTCGGCGCACTGGCACCGGGCGGCCGCCTGATCTACTTCAGCTCCGGCGGCGGCACCCTCCCCGCGCATGACCTGCTGGCCGGGGCGAAGACCGTGACCGGGATGACGATGCATCACTTCGCCACCACCCGGCCGGAGCGGTACGCGGAGCACCGCGCGCGGCTCTGGGAGCTGGCGGCGTCCGGCCGCCTGCGGGCCGCGATCCACACCGAACTGCCACTGGGCGAAGCGGCGGCGGCCCACCGCCTGATCGAAGCGCGCGCGAACCTGGGGAAGGTCGTGCTCCGGCCCGACGCGGCGCGGGGCTTCGACACGGCGGGGGACTCCGGCGCGGCGGGGTGACAGCCCGGGGAGAGGGACTGCCGGACGCCGGGACGTGGAGCCCGTCAGGCCCGGCGCCGGGAGGCGGGGCCGGCTCCCGCCCTCCGGCACGGCGGCACACCGGCCGGGACTCCGGCCCCGGCACCGCCCGGCGCGGGAGCCGCATGAGCCCCGGGCGACGCGGCGATCGTCGGCCCGTACGGGTGAATTCGCCGGGCCCGCGAAGGAACGACCGCACCCTCCTTGTCGCTCTGTAGCGACGGCAGTACGTTCCGTCACACGACATGGGACGTGGGATGTCCTGTGGATGACGCCGATGCCTCGAAGGGCAGGCCGGATCATGACGTCACTCCTGCGCGCACACTCCATCCCCCACCGCAGACCCCGGCGGCGCCGCGCCCTCGCCGCCCTCACCACGCTGGCGGTCCTCGCGCTCGCGCTGCTCCCCGCCGCCCCCGCGGGCGCCGCCACCGACCGGGCCGCGCCCCCGCCCGGCGGCTTCGACCAGCGGACCCTCTTCAGCGCGGCCCAGGACCCGGGCTACGCCTGCTTCCGTATCCCGGCGGTCGTCCGCTCCGTCCGGGGCACCCTGCTCGCCTTCGCCGAGGGCCGGGTGCACGACTGCGGCGACGCCGGGGACATCGACCTCGTCCTCAAACGCTCCGCCGACGGCGGCCGCACCTGGGGCCCGCTCCAGGTGGTCAACGAAGGCGGCGGCGACACCCACGGCAATCCGGCGCCGGTCGTGGACCGCCGTACCGGCCGCATCGTCCTCGCCGAGACGTACAACAAGGGCCGCACCGACGGCCTGAACTGCACGATGCCGTGCGAACGCACCCCGCACCTGCAGTACAGCGACGACGACGGCGCCACCTGGTCGGCGCCGCGCGACCTGAGCCGCTCCCTGCGCCCCGCACGCTGGAACGCCTGGTACGCGACGGGCCCGGTGCACGGCATCCAGCTCACCCGGGGCCGCCACGCCGGACGGCTCGTCCTGGGGGTCAACGCCGAGAGCTACGCCGACGGCCGGATCACCGCCAACCACGCCGCGCTGGTCCACAGCGACGACGGCGGCACCACCTGGCGCGTCGGCGCCACCGACACCTGGCCGGTCGCCGCCGACGGCACATTCCGCCAGAAACCGTCCGAGATGACGCTGCTGGAGCGCGCCGACGGCGCGGTCTACGTCAACGCCCGCGAACAGGACGGCACGGACCTCGGCAACCGCACCGAGGCGGTCAGCCGCGACGGCGGCGCGTCCTTCACGCACCCGTTCCGGACGCTGCCCGGCTTCCTCGCGCCGATGGTGCAGGCGTCGGTGCTCCGGCTGCCCGCCCCCGGCGGCAGCCGCCGCACCCTCCTCGCCGCCCCCGCCGACCCGGACCGCCGCCGCGCCATGACGCTCCGCTCCTCGTACGACGAGGGCCGCACCTGGGAGGAGGCCGACGAGGGCGTCCGCATCACCGGCGACTGGTCCGGCTACTCCGACCTGGTCCCCGTCGCCCCCGGCCTGACCGGGCTGTTCTACGAGGCGGGCACCGCCGACGCCCGCGACGAGATGCGGTTCGCCCGCTTCACCGACGCCTGGCTCGGGCCACGCCGCCCGCCCGGCCCCACCACCGAGGACCGCGCCCCCGGCGCCCGCCCGGCCACCGTCCTCGGCGGGGCCCGTACCACACCGGGCGTCCTCGGCCGGGCGCTGGCCTTCGACGGCGCCGACGACGCGGTCCGCGTCCCCTTCCGCACCTCACTGCCGCTGGACGACGCGGCGTTCACCTGCGCCTTGTGGTTCCGCTACGAGGCGAGCGGCGGGGAGCAGCCGCTGCTGTGGATGGGCGGTTCGGGCGGCCGGTCCCCGCAGGTCACCCTTGTCGGCGACCCGGCCCGCGACCGGATCACGGCGACCGTGACCGCCGTCGCGGGCGCCGCGCCGCCGGCCACCGCGACGGTGGCGACGGCGGGCGCGTACAACGACGGCCGCTGGCATCTGCTGGCGCTGCGCCGCACCGGCGGCCGGCTGCTGCTGACGGTGGACGCCACAACGACGGCCGCACCGGACGTGCCGGGTTCGGTCAGCCGCGGCTCGTCCTTCGGCGTCCGCCTCGGCACGCGCCTCGACGGCCGCGCCCACCTCACCGGCGCCCTGGACGCGGTGGCCGTGTACCGCCGGGCCCTGTCCGACGCCGACCTGACCGCCCTGCGCACCACCGGCCGCGCACCGTCCGGCCCCCTCGTGCTCGGCCTCGCCCTGGACCGGGTGACGACGCCCTGACGGAAGCGGGCCGCGTCGGCGGCGGCCCTACCGGGACTCCCCGGCGCCGACCGGCTCACCGGCCGGTGAGCCGCCCGCCGGGGAATCCCCCGGGGAGTCCGCCGCCGGCCCCTCCGGGGAGTCCACCGGCCCGTCCGCCTCCGCCCGTGCCGCGTACCGCTTCGCCAGCACCGCGCAGACCATCAGCTGCATCTGGTGGAAGAGCATCAGCGGCAACACCGCCAGGCCCGCCTGGGCGCCGAAGAGGACGCTGGCCATCGGCAACCCGGCGGCCAGGCTCTTCTTCGAACCGGCGAAGGTGATCGCGATCCGGTCGGCCCGCCCGAAGCCCAGCTTCCGGGAGCCGTACGACGTCAGGGTCAGCATGATCGCGAGCAGCAGCCCGAGGACACCGAGGAGGACCAGCAGCCGCAGCGGCGAGACCTGGTGCCAGATCCCGGCGCTCACCCCGGCGCTGAAGGCGCTGTAGACGACCAGCAGGATCGAGCCGCGGTCGACGAAGCCGAGGACCTTCTTGTGCCGGGTGAGGAACCCGCTGATCCAGCGGCGCAGCACCTGCCCCGCCACGAACGGCAGCAGCAGCTGGCAGACGATCGAGACCAGCGCGCCACCGGAGACACCGGGCCCCTCACCGTCCAGGACGAGCGCGGCGAGCAGCGGGGTGACGACGATGCCGACGAGGCTGGAGAACGATCCGGCGCAGATCGCCGCCGCGACGTTGCCGCGCGCGATGGAGGTGAACGCGATCGACGACTGGATCGTGGACGGCACCAGGCACAGGAAGAGCACCCCGGTGTACAGCCCGCCCGGCAGCACGTAGGGCACCAGCCCGCGGGCGGCCAGACCGAGCAGCGGGAAGAGCACGAACGTGCAGGCCAGGACGGTCAGATGGAGCCGCCAGTGGCGCAGGCCCGCCATCGCCTCGGCGGTGGAGAGCCGGGCTCCGTAGAGGAAGAAGAGGAAGGAGACGGCTCCGGTGGCGGCGAAGTCGGCGACGGTGGCGCCCGCGCCGGTGGCCGGCCACAGCGCGGCGATCCCGACGGTGGCGAGGAGCGCCAGGATGTATCCGTCCACGGGGAGCCAGGAAGGAAGGGCGAGGGCAGGGCGGCGCATGGTCTCACTTCGGGTCGGTGACATTCGGACGGCGGCATGGACGGTGCCCTCTCCAGCGTGCCGGGGCCCACGGATATCGGGAACCCCGTTCGCCGCGCTCACTGTGATGCCGGAACGTGATTACCATGATCCCACCGGCCCGTTCCGGCCACACCGCTCCCCCGCATCGCGGCCCCCGGTGGCCGGATCGCCACCCACCCGAGGTGCCCGTGTTCGACCCCGCGCAGCTGCGTACGTTCCTGACCGTCGCGCAGACCCTGAGCTTCACCCAGGCCGCGCACCGTATGGGGCTGCGGCAGTCCACCGTCAGCCAGCACGTGCGGAAGCTGGAGGAGGCCGCCGGCCGGCGGCTGTTCGCGCGGGACACCCACGGTGTGGAGCTGACCGAGGACGGCGAGGCGATGCTCGGCTTCGCCCGCACGATCCTGGAGGCGAACGAGCGCGCCGCCGGCTTCTTCACCGGCACCCGGCTGCGCGGGCGGCTGCGGTTCGGCGCGTCCGAGGACTTCGTCCTGACGCGGCTGCCGGAGGTCCTGGAAGGGTTCCGCCGCGACCACCCCGAGGTCGATCTGGAGCTGACCGTCGAACTCTCCGGCACCCTCCACGAACTGCTGGCGGCCGGGCGGCTCGACCTCGTCCTGGCCAAGCGGCGCCCGGAGGGGCCCGGGGGCCGGCTGGTGTGGCGGGACCGGCTGGTGTGGGTCGGCAGCGACCGGCTGCGGCTCGATCCGCAGCGCCCGGTGCCGCTGGTCGTCTTCCCGCCGCCCGCGGTCACCCGCGCACGGGCGCTGGAGCGCCTGGAGGAGCACGGCCGCCCCTGGCGCATCACCTGCACCAGCGGCAGCCTCAACGGACTGGTCGCCGCCGCCCGCGCCGGGCTCGGCGTGATGGCACACACCCGCGGCATGATCCCGCCGGGCCTGGTGCGGATGACACCCCGGGCGGGCCTGCCGGAGCTGGGCGGGGTGGACTTCGTCCTGCTGCACGGGCGGCGCGCCACCGCCGCCGCCCGTGGCCCCGCCGAGGCGCTGGCCGACGCGATCCTGGCCGGGGGCGACCGGTTGCAGCTGCCGTGACGGACGGTCACCCAAGGCCCCGGCTTCCGGCCCGTCCGGCGA
Organism: Streptomyces sp. NPDC027185; assembly: GCF_055567035.1. NCBI lineage: Bacteria > Bacillati > Actinomycetota > Actinomycetes > Kitasatosporales > Streptomycetaceae > Streptomyces > Streptomyces sp. NPDC027185. The sequence goes on from NZ_JBVHRF010000007.1 coordinate 279,459, forward strand.
CCGCGGATTCACCCTCGCGGTGCAGAGATTCGGTGCAGATACGGTCCCGGGGTCGTGATCGTTCCGCAGGGAGACGACCGGTGCATGTCCGCTCTTCCGGGGAGTGGTCCGATTCCTCCGGAGGTCCGCCGGGCGGCCCGGCCCGCTCGGAGGACGGTAACGCCCTGTCGCGGAGCGATGCCGTGGGGTACGGTCGCGGCCGTGTGAGGAGTACCACAAGGAGCGGGTCATTGCGCGAGTTCACCGTGGAGCCGTTGGCGACCGGGCCCCGGGTCGGCGGGCTGGCGGACAGCGTCTTCGACCAGGCGGCACGCGATCCGGAGCGGATCGTGCTCGCCCGTAAGGACGCCGAGGGGCGCTGGCAGGACGTCAGCGCCGCACGCTTCCGGGACGAGGTCATGGCGCTCGCCAAGGGGCTGCTCGCCCAGGGCGTCCGCTTCGGCGACCGGGTCGGCATCATGTCCCGCACCCGCTACGAATGGACCGTCTTCGACTTCGCCGTCTGGTCGATCGGCGGCCAGTCCGTACCGCTGTACCCGACGTCCTCCGCCGAGCAGGTCTTCTGGATGCTGCACGACGCGGGCGTGACCGCCTGTCTGGTGGAGCACGAGGACCACGCGATGACCGTCGGCTCGGTCATCGGCCGGCTGCCGCGGCTGCGCCGCCTGTGGCAGCTGGACGCGGACCCGGTGGCCGAACTGACCGCGGCCGGCGCGCACCTCGACGACGACGTGGTGCACCGCCACCGGATGGCCGTCACCCCGGACGCCATCGCCACCGTCATCTACACCTCGGGCACCACCGGCCGCCCCAAGGGCTGCGTGCTGACCCACGCCAACTTCATGGCCGAGGCGGACAACATCATCGAGCGGTACGAGGCGGCGTTCCACTCCCGGCCCGGCGACGAGGCGTCCACCCTGCTGTTCCTGCCGCTGTCGCACGTCTTCGGCCGGATGGTCGAGGTCGCCGCCCTGCGCGGCAAGGTCAAGCTGGCCCACCAGCCGGAGCTGAGCGCCCGCGCCCTCCTGCCCGACCTGCGGACCTTCCGGCCCACCTTCATCCTGGCCGTGCCGTACGTCTTCGAGAAGGTCTTCGCGGCGGCCCGGCGGCAGGCGGAGGCCGAGGGCCGGGAGGGGCCGTTCGACAAGGCCGTCGATGTCGCGGTCCGCTACGCCGAGGCCCTGGAGCGCAAGGCGTTCGGCACCGGCCCCGGGCCGGGCGCCGCCCTGCGGATGCAGCACCAGTTCTTCGACAAGGTCGTCTACAGCAAGGTCCGGGAGGCGCTGGGCGGCCGGGTGCGGAACGCGATGTCCGGCGGCTCCCGTATGGAGCGCCGCCTCGGCCTGTTCTTCGCCGGCGCCGGGGTCCGCATCTTCGAGGGGTACGGCCTGACGGAGTCGACCGCCGCCGCGATCGCCAATCCGCCCGAGCGGACGCGGTTCGGCACCGTCGGCATCCCCGTCCCCGGTATCACCGTCCATGTGGCGGACGACGGGGAGATCTGGCTGCGCGGTGACCAGATCTTCCAGGGGTACCTGGGTGATCCGCAGGGCTCCGGCGCCGTCCTGCACAACGGCTGGTTCGCCACGGGTGACCTCGGCGCCCTCGACGAGGACGGCTACCTGACGATCACCGGCCGCAAGAAGGAGGTGCTGGTCACCTCCGGCGGCAAGACCCTCTCACCGGTGGTCCTGGAGGACCGGGTCCGGGCGCATCCCCTGGTGGCGCAGTGCCTCGTCGTCGGCAACGACCGGCCGTTCGTCGCGGCGCTGGTGACGCTGGACCCGGAGGCCGTGAGCCACTGGCTGACGATGCGCGGCAAACCCGATATGCGCCCGGTGGAGCTGGTGCGGGACCCGGATCTGGAGACGGAGATCCGGCGCGCCGTGGTCGCCGCGAACACCCTGGTGTCGCAGGCCGAGTCGATCCGGACGTTCCGGATACTGGCCCATCAGTTCAGCGAGGCGCAGGGGCTGCTGACGCCGTCGCTGAAGCTGAAGCGGAAGGCCATAGAGGCGGCGTACACGGCCGAGGTGGAGGCGCTCTACCGGGGCTGAGGTCCCAGCCCGGCGGGGTCGGGCGGGCAGCGGGCCGGTGACCGGACCGGCGGGGGGGGGACGAGGCCGCCGGGCGGAATTTTTCTGCTCCGTGGGGAATGCGCGGCGGCGGAAGATCGTTCTTCCTTCCGCACCACCTCCCCCGCAACGTAAGGATCGATCCCTGTGAGCCAGGTCCCCACCATCACGCTCAACAACGGCGTCGCGATGCCGCAGCTCGGGTTCGGCGTCTGGCAGGTGCCGGACGACGAAGCGACCGTCGCCGTGGGCCACGCCCTGGAGGCGGGCTACCGCAGCATCGACACCGCCGCGATCTACGGCAACGAAGAGGGCACCGGCAAGGCGCTCGCCGCCTCCGGCATCCCCCGTGACGAGCTGTTCGTCACCACCAAGCTGTGGAACGCCGAGCAGGGCTACGACGCCACGCTGCGCGCCTTCGACGCCTCCCTGGACAAGCTGGGGCTGGACCACGTCGACCTCTACCTGATCCACTGGCCGCTGCCGGCCAAGGACACCTACGTCGACACCTACCGCGCCTTCGAGAAGATCTACGAGGAGGGCCGCGCCCGCGCCATCGGCGTCTCCAACTTCCTCCCCGCCCACCTGGAGCGGCTGCTGGGCGAGACCTCCGTCGTCCCGGCGGTCAACCAGATCGAGCTGCACCCGTACTTCCCGCAGGCCGAGGCCCGCGCGGTGCACGCCCGGCACGGCATCGCGACGGAGGCGTGGTCGCCGCTGGGCCAGGGCAAGGAGCTGCTGTCCGAGCCGGTCCTCGCAGAGATCGCGGCGAAGCACGGTGTGACGCCCGCCAAGGTGGTGCTGCGCTGGCACCTCCAGCTCGGCAACGTCGTCATCCCGAAGTCGGTCACGCCGTCGCGGATCGCCGCCAACATCGACGTCTTCGGCTTCACGCTGGACGACGCCGACCTCGCGGCCCTCGCCGGTCTCGACAACGGCACCCGCCTCGGCCCGGACCCGGCCACGTTCGACGTGGTCTGAGCCCGCCGGGCGCGCGAGGGCGCCGCCGCCCCGGTCTGCCGGGCGGCGGCGCGCTCGCGGTGCGGACGGTGTGGCCTACGGGCAGGCCGGCGGTTTGCGGTGGTGGCCGCTGCCCGGTTCCTCCGCCGGGGCGGGGCGCGGCGGCGCGGGCGGCTCGATCTGGCGCACCAGCTGGTGGAACGAGAGCAGCGCGGTGATCGGCGGCAGTCCGGCGACGCTGATGGCGGAGAGCGTCAGCGGGGCGTGCGCGACGCACAGCACGACGGCGAGCGCGGAGAAGAGGATCACCACGCACCACGAGTGCGCGACGCGGCGGCCGTTGACGGAGGCGCGCAGGATGGCGATGGACGCGACCATCCAGGGGCCGTAGATCAGCAGCGGCCACAGGTCGGCGAGGCCGCCGGAGGCGCCCTGGGAGGCGAGGGCGCGCAGCGGCGCGTAGCAGACCATGGCGCCCAGCACGCTGATCATCACGGCGGTCAGCGCGGCGACGGCGGCGCTCACCCGCCGCGCCCAGGACCGCAGCCGGGCGCCGTCGGCGCGGTGGACACCGGGCCGGTGCTGCCGGGTGCGCGCATGGCTGATGGCGGGCCCGGCGGGTGGCGGCGCCGGATATCCGGCGCCCGTGTGCGGGTCGTGGGGCGCCGGTCCGTCGGTCTCCCACACCGGGACGTTCTCCCAGGCGACCGCCTCGAACCCGTAGGGGTCCGGCTGGGGTGCGAACAGCGGGATGCCGACCTGGGGTTCGGCGTCCCGGACCGTACGGGAGAAGGCGCCGTGGCTCGGCACGAATTCATCGGTCTGCTGTGCCGGGATGTAGGTCTGGGTCTCGTGCACGTCATGTCTTTCGGGAGAAGGCCCGGCCGGGACGCGCGTGCGCCGCGGGCCCGCTCCGGCGGCCTGCGCCGGGGCGGGCCCGCGGGGGCGGGGCCGGGTCGGGTGAGGGACGTGGTTCGCGGGGGACGTTCACGGGCGGAGCGCGGTGCCGGGCCGCCCCCGGGCCGCGGCGCCGGACGCCCGGGGACGTGTGCCGGCTCGGTGGCGCCCGCGTATACGCCGGGACCGGGCGGACGTACGGCGGGCGGGCGGCGGGCCCGCGCAGGCACCGCGGCGGCCGGCGGGACGGCGGCGGGGCGGCCCGCCGGGTCCGGCGGCTCGGCGCGCGGCGGGGCCTCCCGGCCGCGCGCGGTCACTGGCGCGTGCTGACGTCACGCCCGGACCAACGAACAAACCGGCCAGTCGTACATGCTGCATTCGAGTGATGCGGGTGCACACGGAATCGCGAACGGGTTCGGCCGGTCGGCGGAGCGCGCCGTGTCGCACGCGCGTCGTCCGGCCGAACGGCCGCGGGGGCCGTCGGGTGGTGCCCGGCGGGTGGTTCAGCGGCGGCAGCGGCGGCGCCGGCGGCAGCAGCCCCAGCGTGCGCCGGAGCCCAGGAGGCCCAGCCCGATGCCGAGCATCCAGCTGTCCTTGGCGAGCGGGATGCCGTTCTGGGTGGGGCGCAGGCTGCCGGGCTCGCGCATGCCGGGGGTGCGGAGGTAGAGGCCGACGAGACCGGCGGAGAAGCCGGTGAGGCCGAGTCCGGCGAGGCGGCTGGGGACGGCGGGGACCAGCAGCGCGCTGCCGACGGCCACCTCCGTCCAGGCCAGCAGCCGGACGAAGGTGCCCGGTTCGAGCTTCTCCAGGAACGGGTACGCGGTGCAGGCCATGCCGTGGATCCCGGCGGCGGTCTCCTCGTCGGCCTTCAGTTTGCCCAGGCCGGAGTTGAGGAGGAACGCGCCGGTGGCCAGGCGCGGGGCGACGTCACGTGGTTCGGGCACCAGCTTCATCGAAGCCTCCCTGGATCGGGTCGTCGGTCCCCCGGTCGAGCGTAACCAGGGGCCGCCGGGGCTGCCATGCCACCGGTGCCGGGCGGCGTTCGGGGGCGGCCGTGCGCCCCGGTCGCCGGGCGGGCGGCGTTCCGGGGCGCGGGGCGGCGGCCGGGGTTCTCCGTTCCTCGTGGGGCCGTGGCGTCCGGTGCGGGCCGTCCGCGGACGGGGCGGCGGGCCGCCGTGCGGTGCGGCACCGGTGAGCCGGAGGGGTGCCCCTACCGTGCGCGGGCCGCGTGCACGGTCTGGGCGGCGAGGAGGAAGACGTCGGGGCGGCGGGCGAGGCCGGCCGGGTCGTCGGGGTCGAGGAGGCGGGTGACGGCGGCGAGGTCGTCGGGGGCGAGGTCCTCGCCGAACGCCTCGGCGGCGCGGGCCAGTCCGGTGCTCACGTACGCGCGGCCCTCGGCGGAGAGCGGGGCGGGCAGGTCGACGAGGAAGCTGCGGCTGTGCGGGGTGGTGAGTCCGGCGTCGGTGAGGAAGGCCGGCCAGTCCTCGACGGTGTTCTCGGCGCCGGGCAGCGAGGCCCGCATCCGGGCGAACCACTCCTCGTTCGCCGCCTCCAGCCGTGCCTGGAGTCCCGGGCGGCCCAGTCCGATGTCGCGGGGCAGGAAGCGCTGCGGCAGGCCGCCTTCGGAGACGGCGAGGACGCCGCCGGGACGCAGGTGGCGGGCGAGAGCGGCGACGGCGCGCCGCTGGTCGCCGACGTGGTGCAGGGTCCGGCTGGTCCAGATGAGGTCGGCGTCGCCCACGGGTCCGGTCGGGTGGCCGCCGGGGTCGGCGGGCGCGTCGCCGGGCGGGCCGTCCAGGCCGTCGGGGAGTTCGGCGCGGTGGGTGGTGACGCGGCCGGTGAGGCCGAGGGCGGCGGCTCGGGCGCGGGCGCGGTCCAGCAGGGCGGGCGTCGGGTCGATCGCGACGACCTCCGCCTCCGGGAACGCGCGGGCCAGCAGGCAGGTGGCGACGCCGGGGCCGCTGCCGACGTCGAGGACGCGGCGGACGGGGGCGTCCTGCGGGGTGAGGGTGCGCAGCCACGCGGCGGCCTGTTCGAAGACGGCGGAGTGGAGTTCGGCGCCGCTCTCCAGGAGCGGGCCCATCACCTCCCAGTCCATGTCGGCGTCGCCGTGGCGGTGTCCGGGGGCGTGCCCGCCGTGGCCGTGCGCGGGGGTGTGCGGGTGGGCGGTGCCGGGGGCGTCGTCGTGCGTCATGGGGTGAGCCTGGACCGGTCGCCGAGGGGAGGCAAGCTTCGTTGCCGGTCCGGCAAGGCCGCCGGTGGCGGGAAGATACTCCCTGGTGGCGGCGGTCCGGGGCGGACGCCATAGGGTCGGCCGGATGGGAACTCCGGTATGGATGCCGCCGACGGACACCGAGCGGCGGCTGTGTGAGGCGACGGCGCGGGGCGATCTGCAGGCTCAGGTCGCGGCCGTGGCGGGCGAGGATCTCTACCTGGCGGCGCCGCAGCCGGGCCAGGATCCGCTGCCGGTCTACGACGACCCGGTGGCCGGCGGGACGTGTCTGCCGGTGCTGACGCGGGGCATGCTGCCGCCCTGGCAGCCGCAGCAGTTCTTCGACCGGGTCTCGGTCGAAGAGCTGGCGCAGGACTGGCCGAACGACAAGTGGCGACTGGCGGTCAACCCGGGGACGCCGGCGGCCGCGTACCTCCCGGCGACGCCCGCGCACCGTACGGGCTGGCTCCAGGCGCGCGCCCACGTCGGCGTCCGCCCCGGCGGGCTGCTGACCACGCTCGCCGCCGGGCCGCTGCACGGGCCGTCGGCGCAGGGCCTGGCCTGCGGGGCGCCGCTCGCGGTCCACCACAGCGTGCCGTGGAACGAGCTGGGCACCCTCGTCCTCGACCACGCCACGGACGCGCAGACGCTGCGCGAGCAGTGGTCGGTGACCGATCCGGCGTCCTGGCAGGAGCGGCTGGAGCAGCTGCTCGGCGGCCACTTCCTGCCCGCGGACACCGAGGCGGCCCTCCGCGCCCGCCGGGGCGACGCCGGCGGCGGGGCGGCCGGCGGCGAGGTGCCCGAGCTGGTGACGCGGTACGAGGAGCGGCTGCGTACGGAGGGGGTTCTGGCGGCGGACGGGCAGGTGGCCTCGGTGCTGGCGCTGGACCTCGCCCACGCGGTGGATCTCGTCCGGCGGGGCCTGAGCGCGCGGCTGTGCGCCCCGCCGCAGGCCGAGGAGGCGGTACGGCGGGCCGGGGCGGTGGCCCGGGAGGCGTACGACTCCTGGGAGGGGTACGCGGCCGGGTACACGCTGGGCCGGCTGCTCGCCTTCGACAACGGCTGGTTCGGCCCCGCGTACGCCGGGACGCTGCATGTGCACCGGGTGCTCACCCAGGACCCGGCGTCGCCCTGGCGGGGGCTGGCGTTCGGCTGAGGGCGGGGCGTGAGCTGGGGACTTCGGCCGGGGCGGGTGAGGCGGGCGGTACGCGGCGGGCATCGGCCTCCGCCCGCGTCGGCCGGATCCGGTGACCGGACGGGCCGGACCGGACCGCCCGGCCGATGACGGGCGGGCAGGAAGCGGGCCGGGCGGCGGTCCGGCGGCACGCGGGGCGGCGGCACGCGGGGCGGCGTGGCGGCGCTCCGGCACCGCTCGGCGGATCGGCCAGAGTGGGCGTATGGATACCGCCGTATGTCTCTTCACCTCCGACCTCCGGGTCCACGATCAGCCGGTGCTGCGGGCGGCGGTGCGCGCCGCGGAGCGGGTGGTGCCGCTGTTCGTCGTGGACGCGGGGGTGGCGGCGGCCGGGTTCGTGACGGCGAACCGGGCCGCCTTCCTGGCCCAGGCGCTGGCCGGTCTCGATGCGCGGTTGCGCTCCCGGGGCGGGCGGCTGGTCATCCGTACGGGTGAGGTGGTGGCCGAGACCTGCAAGGTGGCGGCGGAGTGCGGTGCCGGGCAGGTGCATCTGGCGGCGGGGGTGTCCGGCTACGCGGCGCGGCGGGAGCGGCGGCTCGGCCGTGAACTCGCCGCGGCGGGGCGGCGGTTGGTGGTGCACGACGCGGTGATCACGGCGGTGCCGCCGGGCGCGGTGGTCCCCTCGGGCGGTTCCCGTTCCGGGGCGGGCAAGGACCATTTCGCGGTGTTCACACCGTACTTCCGGCGGTGGCGGGCCGAGGGGACGCGCCCGGTGGTGGCCGCGCCGCGCGCCCTGACGGTGCCGGACGGGGTGCGCTCGGCGGCGCTGCCGACGGCCGGGCAGCTCTGCCCCGGGGGCCGCCCCTCGCCGGGCCTCCCGGAGGGCGGTGAGACGGCCGGGCGGCGCCGCTTCGCCGCCTGGCAGCGGGCGGGGATGGCCGCCTACGCGGACCGGCACGACGATCTGCCGGGCGACGCCACCTCACGCCTGTCGCCGTATCTGCACTTCGGGTGCGTCTCCCCGGTGGAGCTGGTCCGCAAGGCGGCGGCGCGGGACGACGCGGGGGCCGCCGCCTTCGTACGGCAGCTGGCCTGGCGGGACTTCCACCATCAGGTGCTGGCGGCGCGTCCGGCGGCGGCGTGGGAGGACTACCGGCCCCGGGGCGACCACTGGCGGGGCGACGGCGCGGAGGCGGCGGCCTGGCGGGCGGGGCGTACCGGCTATCCGGTGGTCGACGCGGCGATGCGGCAGTTGCGGCACGAGGGGTGGATGCACAACCGCGCCCGGCTGCTGGCCGCGAGTTTCCTGACGAAGACGTTGTACGTGGACTGGCGGGTCGGGGCGCGGCACTTCCTCGATCTGCTGGTGGACGGCGATGTCGCCGACAACCAGCTGAACTGGCAGTGGGCGGCGGGCACCGGCACCGACACCCGCCCCCACCGCGTCCTCAACCCGGTCACCCAGGGCCGCCGTTTCGACCCGGACGGCGCGTACGTACGCCGCTGGGTACCGGAGTTGGCCGGTCTGCCGGGCTCCGCCGTCCACCGCCCGTGGCGGCTGGATCCCGGGGAACGGGCCGCGCTGGACTACCCGCCCCCGCTGATCGACCTCACCGACGGCCTGGCCCGCTTCCGCCGGGCGAGGGGGCTGGAGGCGGACTGAGCACGGCGGACGCCCGCCGCGGGTGGGCCCGGCGGCCGTGACCCCGCGGCGGGGCGGAGACCGGGTGCCGGGGCAAGGGCGGCGGCCGGGAGGGGACTTGGCCGCCGTCCCGGGCGAGGCGGGGCACGGTCGCAGCGTGGCCGGAACGGACCCGGTGGCCACCGGTGGCCACCCCGGGCGAACGGCCCCCCAGGGGGCGCCCGTCGGCCGGCCGCGCCCCGGTGCGTACGCTTTCCGGTGTCCCGTCGAGCGCGCCGCGCGTGTGCTCCCGGCCCTTCGCCGGGCCGGTTCCCCAGGTGACCCCGACCGAAAGCTGATGCCGTCGTGCGCCGCCCGTTCCGCCGTTCCGTGCTGCTCCTCGCCCTGTGGTGCTCGGTGACCGCCCTCGCCGGGTGCTCCCCCGCCGCCGGTGGCCCGGCCGGGGCGCGGCCCGCCACCGCCGCGTCCTCGACGGTGCGGCTGCCGCCCGCGGACGCTGTCTTCGACTACCAGTTGGGCGGCGCGTACCCGCCGCGGGGCGACGTGCGGGTGGTCTCCCGCGACCGCACCGCGAAACCGGCGAAGGGCCGCTACTCCGTCTGCTACGTGAACGCCTTCCAGACCCAGCCCGGCGCGGCGGTCGGCTGGTGGCGGCGCCACCACCCCGAGCTGCTGCTGCACGAGGACGGCGACGACGGACCGCTGGTCATCGACGAGGACTGGGACGAGCCGCTGCTGGATGTGTCCACGCCCGCGAAGCGCACCGCCGCCGCGAAGATCGTGGGCGGCTGGATCGACGGCTGCGCCTCGGCGGGCTTCGACGCCGTCGAGGCCGACAACCTCGATTCGTACGAACGCTCCGGCGGGCGGCTCGGCGCGGACGACGCGGCGGCGTTCGCCGGGCTGCTGGCGCGGCGGGCGCACGCGCGGGGGCTGGCCTTCGCGCAGAAGAACACCGCCGATCTGCTCGGGCGGAAGGACCGGATCGGCTTCGACTTCGCGGTGACCGAGGAGTGCGCCCGCTACCGGGAGTGCGACCGCTATCTGTCCGCCTACGACGGCCGGGTCTTCGACATCGAGTACCGCGCCCGGGACTTCACCGGCGGCTGCCGTCACTGGGGCGAGCGTCTCTCCCTGACCCTGCGCGACCGTGACGTACGGCCGGCGGGGGAGGACGGCTACGTCCGCCGGCACTGCTGAGACCGGCGCGGAATCCGGCCCGGCCCCCTACCGGGAGGGGTTCGGGCACGGCGCGGCCGCCGGATGAGGTTGACTTCACAGGGACAGTGGGCAGGCGAGAGGGGCGGACGCGATGCCGGAAGTGTCCGGTGGGGCGGAAGGGACCGGGGAGCGCCGGGCACCCGGGCCGAGGAGGACGAGGATGCAGGGAACGGAACGCCGGTGGCGGGCGGCGCTGACGGTGGCCGCCGTGGTGCCGTGCTGCGCCGCGGCGGCGGTGGTGTGGGGCGCCCGGCCCCTCCCCGGGCCCGCCGGGCGGACGGGGGTGCTCGCCGGTCTGCTCGACGCGGTGGTGTCCGCCCTGCGGCCGGCCGACGGATGGCTGGTGGCGGGCGGTGCGCTGCTCGCGCTGCTGGGCGTGGCGATGGTCGCGCTGGCCCTGGCGCCGGGCGGGCTCCGGGAGGGCGCCGGGGTGCGGCTGCCGGGCGCCGCCCTCGACCGGCGCGGGGTGGGGGCCCTGCTGCGGGACACCGCCCTGCGGGTGCCGGGCATCGCGCGGGCCCGGGTGCGGGTGCGGGGCGGCCGGGCCGTGGTCCGGGCGGTGCTGGTGTTCGGCGATCCGGCCGAGGCGCGGGCCGCGCTCACCGCGGAGCTGCGGGCCCTGCGCGATCTGCTGGGCCTCGTCGGGCCGCCGCGTCTGGTGATCCGGCTCGCACCCGCCCACCACCTGATGCCCTGACCCGGGCGTCGTCGCCCCGGGGCGCGTTCCCGACATCACCCCTGCTCACGTGAAGGATGGATACGACATGGCCGGGAGCGGTTCGGGCCGCGTACCGCCGGGCGCCGTCGCGCCGTGCCGCCGCGGGAGGTCCGGGTGAGCGCCGGGGCCGCCCCGCGCGGCGGGCGGCGGCGGGCGCTGCCGACGGCGCGGCAGTGGCGTACCGCGCTGCGCCGGACGCCGCTGTCGGTGTGGCACGACGATGTGACGGACTGGGCGGCGAGCCTGACGTACTACTCCGTGCTGGCGCTGCTGCCCTCGACGATCGTGACGGTGTCGCTGATCGGGCTGGCCGATCCGCCGGCCACCGAGCAGTTGATCAACCATCTGACGTCGCTGGCGCCGGCCGAGTCCGGGCCCACCCTGCGGCGGGCGCTGGTGGGCATGGCGCATCAGCGGACCGCCGCGTGGATGCTGGTCGGCGGTGCGCTGGTCAGCGCGGTCTGGTCGTCGTGCAGCTATCTCGCGGTGTTCCGGCGGGCGCTGCACGCGATGAACCGGGTGAAGGACGACCGGCCGCCGTGGCGGAAGGCGCCGCGCATCCTCGCCACCGCGCTGCTGCTGATCGCGCTGCTCATCAGCTCGGCGGTGGCGCTGCTGGTGAGCGGGCCGATCGCGACGGCGCTGGGCCGGGCGCTGGGCCTGGGCGAGGCCGGTGAGGAGACCTGGAACCTCCTCCAGTGGCCGCTGCTGTTGCTGCTGGCCGTGGTACTGGTGATGGTGCTGTACCGCTCCGGCCCGCCGCCCTCGCGCGGGGTGCCGCGCGCCGTGCCGGGCGGGGTGGTCGCGGTGCTGATGTGGCTGGTCTCGTCGGCGGCGTTCACCTTCTACGCGTCGTACGTCGGCACGTTCAACCGCCTCTACGGGTCGCTGGCCGGGCCGGTGGTCTTCCTGATCTGGCTGTGGTTCTCCCATCTGTCGCTGCTGTCGGGCGCGCAGTTCAACGTGGAGCTGCGGCGGGCGGGGTGGCACGGCGGTGAGCGGGACGGCCGCGTCCACGGGGACGACCGGGAGGCCGGGGCCGGTCCGGCGGGCGGGCCGGGCCGCGCGTCCGGGGCCGAGGGCGCGGCGGGGCCGGCGCCCGGGGAGGAGTCCGGGGAGGAGTCCGTAGCGCCTTCGCGGCCGGGGCGCGCGGCGGGGCCGGGGCAGCGGGCGGATGACGGGCCGGATGCCGGTTCCCGGCCGGACGCCGGTCCCGGACCGGGCACCGCGCCGGGCTCCGTGCCGGACGCTCCGGGCCCGGACCCGGAGCCGTCCGCGCGGGGGAAGGTGCCACGGCCCGGTCCGGGGGTCAGCCGCCCCTCGGGCTGAGGCCGCGGGCGGTGGCGCGGTCCCGGCCTCCGGCCCGGCGTACCGGCCCGGCGTCCGGTTCGTCCGGTTCCCTGGCACGACGGCGCCCCGGCCGGTCCGGGCCCGGTGGACCCCGGCCGGGCGCTCCGGCCACGGGCCGCCCGCCCCCGTGGCCGCCCCGCGTCCGCCCCCTCAGTCCGCCCCGTGCGCGGCGGCGATGGCCTCGATGCGGTGGGCCAGGGCGAAGTCGAGGGCGGTGATGCGGCCGCCGGCGCTGTGGGTGTTGACCGCGACGGCGAGCCGGTTGTAGCCGAGGGTCAGATCGGCGTGGTGGCCCAGTTCCTCCTGGATCTGGGCGATGTGGAGGACCATCGCGGCGGCCGGGAAGTGGCCCGCGAAGTGGTAGCCGCGGCGCAGCAGCCCGTCGGAGACCGACCAGCCGGGCAGGTCCCCGAGCCGGGCGTCGATGTCCTGGTCACTGAGCGGTTCCGGCTGGGGCATCCCGTCGCCTCCTCGTCGTCCCCCGGCGCGGCCGCTCCGCACCGGGCGGCCCGGCCGCGCGGACGTGCCCGCGGCCGTCGGCCCGTACGGCTTCCAGCGTGGCACGCGGGTGCGGGCGGGCGCCCGGCGGCGGGCCGGGCGGGCCGGTCACGGCGCCGGGGCGTCCTCGGGGACCGCCGCGTCGGTGGTGCGGGAGGTACGGCGGGCGGCCATCCAGGCGTAGACGAGGATGCCGGCGAAGAGGAAGAGCACGCCCTGGTAGATCGCGGCGTATCCGGCGCCGGCGACGAGCCAGAAGGTGAAGCCGAACGCGGCGAGCGCCATGGCCAGGTCGCGGGCGAAGCGTGCCGGGCGGACCCGGTCGCGTTCGCCGGTGAGCAGGAAGTAGATCTGCGCGCCGGCCGCGAGGAGGTAGGGGACGGTCGCCGAGAAGGTGGTGATGAGCACCAGGATCTCGAAGACGCCGCCGGCACCCAGCAGGTAGTTGATCACCGTCAGGCCGCTGGCCAGCACCACGGCGGCCAGCACGCCGAAGGTCGGCACCCCGCGGCGCTTGGTCAGGAAGGCTGCGGGGAAGAGCCCGTCCCGCGCGGCGGCGTACGGGGACTGCGCGGACATCAGCGTCCAGCCGTTGAGGGCGCCGACGATCGAGATGACGGCGGCGGCGGCGATCAGCGTGCCGCCCCAGTGGCCGCCGAACATCGCGTCGACCGCGTCCGAGAACGGCGCCTTGGAGCGGACCAGCGCCGCGTGGGAGACGGTGCCGAAGACGGCGACGGTGCCCAGGAGATAGACGAGGGCGGCGCCGAGGGTGCCCAGGACCGTGGCCCGGCCGACGTTGCGCTCCGGGTCGCGGACCTCGCCCGCGCTCATCGCCGCGGACTCCACGCCGACGTAGCTGTAGAGCAGGATCGCCGCGGCGGCCGAGAGTCCGCCGAGGGTGCCGGCGTTGCCCTCGGTGAACGGGCCGAGGTTGTCCGGGTCGAAGAAGAACAGTCCGACGACCGCGATGAACAGCAGCGGGACGAACTTCAAGACCGTGGAGACCAGCTGGACGGCGGCGACGTAGCGGGTCCCGGCGAGGTTGGCGAGCGCCGGGAGCCACAGCGCGGCCAGCGCCACGGCGAGGTCGGTGCCGCGCCCCGCGTGGCCGGGCAGCAGGACGTGGACGTAGCCGACGGCGGCGACCGCGAGGGCCGCGTTGCTGACCCAGGTCATGGTCCAGTACGACCAGGCCGACAGGAAGCCGGCGAAGTCGCCGAACGCCTCGCGGGCGTAGACGTAGGGACCGCCGGTCTCCGGGTGGCGGCGGGCCAGCTTGCCGAAGACCAGGGCGAGCGCCACCGCGCCGAGGGTGAGGACGCCGAAGGCGACCAGGCTGACCGTGCCGTACGGGGCGACGGACGCGGGGAGCAGGAAGATGCCGCCGCCGATGATGTTGCCCATCACCAGGCAGGTGGCGGTGGCGAGTCCGAAGCGGCGGGCCGGCGGGGGTGCGTCGGTGGTCGCGCCCGTTGCGGGGGGCCGCTCGTCGGGGCTGCGGTGCATGGAGGGGGTGTCTCTCGTCGTGCGGGGTGTCCGGAGTGCCGGACTGATGCACATGGTCACCGGTTCGGGGCGGGGCGCAAAATCGCCGCGAATGCTCCCGTCAACCGTTCGCCGGGACGGAGGATCTCCGGCACGGCGGGCGGCGCGCGGAAAACCCGGGGGCACCTCCGAACGGGTGTCCGTCCTGGTGGGGGGCGGGCGGCGCCCTCACACCTCGTCGGCGACCGGCGTGGCCGTGGGTGCCTCGTGGGACTCCGCCGCCTCGCGCAGCCAGCGGCGCAGGACGTGGTGGACGCGGGCGGCGCCGGTCAGCGGCGGGGCGCCGTCGGGGACCGGGGGCGAGAGGTCGGCGGGGGCGAGCAGGAAGGGGCGGCTCTGGTCGCCGCCGAGGCCGCCGTGCGAGCCGATCTGTTCCTCGAAGGCGTGCACCTCGCCGGTGGCCGGGTCGTAGGCGGAGTTGACCATGATGTCGGCGACGTGCGGGAAGGTGTCGGTGCGGCGTACCGCGTCGGCGGCGCCCGGACCGAACGGGGCGAGCGGGTCGGTGCCGATGATCCGTCCGGTGTCGAGGTGGTGTTCGGCGCCCGCCGGGCCGAGCACCACCGCGCCGTGCGCCGCCGAGCGGACCAGCAGGAAGCCGATGCCGGGGTGGTTGGCGAGGGTGGTGAGCAGGGCCGGGTTGCGGCGGTCGAGCTCCTCGCGGGTGACGCGGCCCGGCATGTCCGGGAACGACACCAGGCCGAGGTTGCCGGAGGCCAGCACCACGGGTTGGGAGGCGGTGCGGTGGCCGTCGCCGGACCGGCCCGGGGCGGCTCCGTTCCGCCGCGTCCGCCCGGGGCGCTCCCCGGCCGCGTCCTCGGGCCGGCCCAGGGCGGCGCGTGCCGCCTCGCGGGCCTCGGCGCCGCTGCGGGTGCGGCCCGCCCGGCGCGGCACCGGCAGCCCGCACCCGGCGCGGACGAGGTCGCCGAGGCTCAGCCCGTAGCGCGCCAGGAACGTCTCGCCGGGGCTCTGGCCGTGGTCGGAGAGGAGCACGATGCGGTACGGGCGCGGGGCGTGCCGGGCGGCCTCGGCGATCAGGGCGAGGGCGCGGTCGAGGCCGCGGAGCACCTGGTGGGTGTCGCGGTGGCGGGGGCCGCAGTGGTGGGCGACCTCGTCGTAGGCGACGAGGTCGGCGTAGACGGCGGTGCGTCCGGCGACGAGGTCGCCGACGATCGCGGCGACGACCACGTCCCGTTCGACGACGGTGGCGAAGGCGCGCAGGACGGGGTAGAGACCGCCGCGGCCCACCCGGGGCGTCTCGCGCCGGGCGCGGGCGCGCAGCGACTGGCCCGTCTCGCGGAGGAGTTCGGCGACGAAGGAGACGGCGGTGCGGGTGGCGTTGGCCGGGTCGGAGAAGTAGGCGAAGTAGCCGGCGCGGGAGCGGGTGGCGCGGCCCCGGCGGGCGGCGACCGACATGACGAGGGCGAGCTGACCCGCGCCGCCGCTGAAGAGGTTGCCGCGGCTGGCGCCGTCGTCGGCGAGGAGTCCGGGGTGGCCGGTGCGGGCCACCGCGCGGCGCTGGAGTTCGGCGGCGGCGGTCGGCCGGTTGCTGACGAGGGTGCGGCCGCTCTCCTTCTCGTACCAGCGGAAGGCGGGCAGGTCGTGGTTGGTGCCGTGCAGGATGCCGAGCTGGCTGGCGCCGGTCTGGCTGGACCAGTCGGTGTGCCAGGGGGTGAGGCGGTGACCGTCGGCGCGCCAGCGGGCCACCGTCGGCATCAGCGGCCGCTCGCCCTCGGTCGCGTCACGCAGCACGTCGTGGCCGACGCCGTCGAGCTGGACGAAGAGGGTGCCGGGGGTGCGGGGCGCGGCGGCCTTGGCGCGGCGGGCCCGGCGTCCGGCGAGCCGCACCAGCCGTCTGCGGTACGCCTCGTCGTTGCGGACGGCGAGGAAGGCGGAGGTGGCCGAGGAGGTCGCGGACATCGCGGCGGCGACGATCACGGCGGTCTCGGGGGCGACCTGGCCGCGGCCCTCGGGGAGCAGCCCGAGCGCGACGAGCAGCAGCGAGCCGTTGAGGAAGAAGACCAGCAGGCCCAGGACGAGGGCGGGGACCAGCAGGAACGCGCGGACCAGCAGCGGCCAGACCAGCGCGCCGAGGAGGCCGAAGGCGCCGGCGCCGTAGACGGCGCTGAGCGCGGTGCGGGTGAGGCTGTCGCCGCCGGGCGACTGGAGGCGGAAGTCCGGCAGCGCGGTGGCGAGCACCAGCAGGGTGAGGCTGGAAACGGCCCAGACGGCGAGTACGCGCAGCGCGGCGCCGCCGAGGGATCTCCACCGCCCGGTCACGGCCTTCCTCTCCTTCGCTGCGGCCCCGGACCGCACGGCACGGGCGTCCGCCCCAGCCTGTCATATACGCGTAGCTCCTCGGCCTTGGCCCAGTGATCGGCGGGAATGGAGCGGTATGCGGCCTCGTGTCCCGTTGGCCCCGGGGCGGGGTGCGGGGCGGGGATGAGGCAGGATCGACTCCCGGCGCGCGGGAGAGGGTCCGGCGCCGGGAGTCGGGAGGTGCGCGGTGCCGGTGGAGATCACCTGGTGGGGACATGCCACCGCGACGATCGAGGACTCCGGGGTGCGGGTGCTGACCGATCCGCTCTTCACCCGCCGGCTGGCGCATCTGCGGCGCCGCCGCGGCGCCCTGCCCCCGCCCGAAGCGGCCCGCGCCGATCTCGTCGTCGTCTCCCATCTGCACGCCGACCATCTCCACCCCGCCTCCCTCGCCCGCCTCGCGCCCGGGACCCGTCTGGTGGTGCCGCGCGGCGCGTTCGCGGCGGTGCCGGCGCTGCGGCGGGTGGTGCGCACCCGCGGGCTGCGGCTGACGGAGGTGGCGCCGGGCGGGACGGTCGCCGCCGACGCCGCGGGCACGGTCACCGTCACCGCGGTCCCGGCGGCGCACGACGGGCGGCGGCTGCCGTACGGACCGCACCGGGTGCCCGCCCTGGGCTACGTCGTCCGGGGCACTGCGCGGACGTACTTCGCGGGCGACACCGGGCTGTACGACGCGATGGCGGAGGCGGTCGGCCCGTGCGAGGTGGCGTTGCTGCCGGTCGGCGGCTGGGGGCCGTTCCTGGGCGGCGGGCATCTGGACGCGCGGCGCGCGGCGCGGGCGGCGGCGCTGCTGGACCCGGTGTGCGCGGTGCCGGTGCACTACGGCACGTACTGGCCGATCGGTCTGGACGCGGTGCGGCCGCACGAGTTCCACGCGCCGGGCCAGGAGTTCGAGCGGCAGGCGGCGCGGCTGGCGCCGGGGGTGCGGGTGTACCGGCCCGCGCATGGCGAACGGGTCCGGCCGGCGGTCGCGCGGTGACGCCCGCGCTGCTGCTGGCGGCCGCGGTGCCGCCGGAGTCGACCCAGCAGGCGGTGGGCTATCCGTCGCTGTTCCTGCTGGTGGTCGTGGGCTCGCTGGTGCCGGTGGTGCCGACGGGCGCGGTGGTCAGTTCGGCGGCGGTGGTCGCCTTCCACCACGCGTCGCCCCTCGCGCCGCTGTACGTCTTCGCGGTGGCGTCGCTCGCGGCGTTCCTCGGCGATCTGGGCCTGTACGGGCTGGGCGCCCGCGGGCTGCGCGCCGGGAGCGGGTCGCGGTGGCCGGAGCGGCTGCGGGACCGGGCGGCGCCGGAGCGGCTGGCGCGGGCGCGGGAGCAGTTGCGTACGCACGGGGTGCTGGTGCTGACGGTGTCGCGGCTGGTGCCGGCCGGGCGGATCCCGGTGATGCTGGCGTGTCTGCTGTCGCGGATGCCGCTTGCGGCCTTCGCCCGCGGCGATGCGCCCGCCTGTCTGGCCTGGACGGCGACGTACCAGCTCATCGGGGTGGCGGGCGGTTCGCTGTTCGGCAGTCCGTGGCAGGGCGTGGTGGCGGCGGTGGCGCTGACCGCGCTGGTCGGCGCGGTCCCCGCGGTGTGGCGGCGGGTGCGGGAGGCGCGCGGCGGGGTGTGAGCACCGGTCAGGTCTCGGGCAGTGCGCGGGAGGCGCCGACCGGCAGGTCCCAGAGGTCCTCGCGGGGGCGCCCGGTGGCCTGCCAGGCGGCGCGGACGCGGTGCAGCGGCTCCATCGGCGGCTCCCCGGAGAGCAGGAACGTCGACCAGTGCATGGGGGCCAGCGCCCGCGCGCCGAGGTCCTGGCAGGCGCGGACCGCCTCCTCCGGGTCGGTGTGCACCGGCCGCAGCATCCACCGCGGGTCGTACGCGCCGATCGGCAGCAGCGCCACGTCGATGCCCGGGTGGCGGCGGCCGATCTCCTCGAACCAGTGGCCGTAGCCGGTGTCCCCGGCGAAGTACACCCGGCGTCCGTCGGGCGCGGTGAGCACCCAGCCGCCCCACAGCGTGCGGCAGGTGTCGAGGAGGGTCCGCTTGCTCCAGTGGTGCGCGGGGACGAAGTCGACGCGTACGGGGCCGCCGGGCGCGGGTAGTTCGACCGCCTCCCACCAGTCGAGTTCGGTGACGGCGGTGAAGCCGCGGCGCCGGGCCCACGGTGCGAGGCCCGCCGGGAGCAGCAGCGGGGTGGTGCGCGGCAGCCGCTTGAGGGTGGGCGCGTCGAGGTGGTCGTAGTGGTTGTGGCTGATGACCACCGCGTCGACGGGCGGCAGATCCTCCCAGCGGACGCCGACGGGCGTGACGCGGGCGGGGGTGCCGAGGATCTTGCGGGACCAGACGGGGTCGGTCAGGACGGTCAGCCCGCCGATGGTCACGATCCAGCTGGCGTGCCCGGCCCAGGTGACGGCGGTGGTGGCGGGCCCGGCGGCCGGCAGCGGGCCGGGCGCGAACGGCAGGTCCTGGATCTGCGCCAGGGTCTGAGGCGCGGGCCGCAGTTTGCCCTCCCGCGCGATCCGGGCCAGCGCGCGGACGCCGGGCAGCGGGGCGGTCAGCCGGTCGGTGAAGTCCCGCGGCCAGGTGCGGGGTTCGCCCAGCGGCCGGGGCGCGGTGAGCGGCGGGGCGTCCCGGCGGACGGCAGCCCCGGGCCGCCGCACCGCGGAACGGGCCGCGGCGGCCCGCCCCGGGGACGCGGCGGACCCGCCGGGCGGGGACGCGGGGACGGAGCGTTCGGTCTGTTCGGTCATCGCGGTGCTCCCTTTCGGTGAGGTGGGACGGCGGGGCGGGCGGGCACGGGTGCGGTGGCGGGCGGGCCGGTGCGGCCGGGCTACGAGCAGGGGCCGGGACGGGCGGGCCGCGGGTCGGGGCGGACGGTGGCGGGTCGCGGACACGAGGCGGGAGAAACGGGCAGCGGGATGATGACGGCCTGTCAGCCGCCCGAGGTCAGCGCGGTCAGGGCGCGGTCCAGGCCGGCCAGGGCCTCGGCCACCGGGGCGGTGCGCAGCGGGTCGGGGGCGCTCAGGACCGGGGGGCGGGCGTCCGGGTCGGGGCCGAGGAGCGCGTCGGTGCCCAGGCGGACGCGGAGCGCGCCGGGGTCGTCGCCGAACCGGTGCCCGCCGCGCGCCGCCCAGGGCGCCAGCTCCCGCTCCAGCGCGGCGGCCCCCGTGACCCCGGCGGCGGCCAGCGGGCGGCGGAGCGGTTCGAGGTCGGCGTAGAGGTGGCTGCCGGAGTGCGGCGGGCGGCAGAGCGCGCCGGCGGCGGTGAGGGTGCGGTACAGGGCGGCGGCGAGGGTGCCGTGCAGCCGGGCGGCGGCCGCGGTGCGGGCGCGGACCGGTGCCGGTTCGCCGAGCGCGTACCGGGTGGCGTCGGCGAGCGGGCCGGGCAGCGGGGGGTGCGCGGCGCCCAGCGCACCCAGGGTGGCGGCACGCAGCGCGGCGCCGCGCTCCCCCGCCGGGAAACGGGCGGTGCCCACCGGCCAGGACGCGGGCAGCAGGGTGGCCCGCAGGTCGGTCAGCACCACGACGTCCGCGGGCAGCATCTCGGCGGGGCTGAGCACCACCGTGTCGTGCGGATCGTGCAGCAGATCGCGGCGCGTCTCGTCGCTGACCACCCACATCCCCTCCCCCACGGCCGCCTCGCAGACCTCGTGCAGCAGCTCGGGCGGCGGACAGGTACCGGTCGGATCGTCGGCGACGGAGAGCACCAGCACCCCGGGCCCGTCCCCCTCCAGCCGGGCCCGGCGGACGGTCTCCAGGAAGGCGAACGGGTCCGGCGCGCCACCCGATTCGGCCGGTACGGGCGCGAGGTGCACGGCGCGGCCGAGCAGCCGGGCGGGCGGCGCGTACCAGGCGGCGCAGGGCCGGGGCAGCACCACGGCGCCGCCCACCGCCGCGTACAGCGCGAGGAGCAGGGCCGGGGCGCCGGGCCCGAGGAGGAGGCGGTCGGGGCCGGTGGCGGGGACGCGGCGCGCGGCGTGTCCGGCGGCGGCGGCGCGCAGCTCCGGGGAGCCGCCGGGCGGTTCCGGGTCGGCGCGTCCGGCCGCGGCGGCGAGGCGGTCGGCGAGTTCGGGGAGCACCGGGAGGCCGGGCGGGTCCGGGGCGGGCTCCGGCCGCGGATCCGGGACGGTCCGCTGCATCCGTACCTCCACAGTGCACACGACGGAACGGGGCCGCCGACGCCCGGCCGCGGCGCCGGCGGTGCGCCGACCGGCCGTCGTCCGCGTGGGTCGTTCATGGGCCCATCACATGAATCACGCCCGGCCCACCTTGGCAGATCCCGCGCCCGGGGCACCCCCGACACGGCAGCGGACCCCGCGCCACGCCCACCCGGCCGGACCTGACCGCGGCATCACCATCCGAACGGAGCAACGGGGAGGCGGACGGGCCGGGGTGTGCGGTGGGCGGGGACCGGTGGCGCGGGCGCCGGGCGGGCAGCGGACCGTGGCGACCGGGTGCGGGGCCGGGGTCGCTGCGGTGGTCCGCCGCCCTTCCGGAGCCGTGCGCGGGGGGGGGTGCTGTCGTGTCCGGACCCCTGCTCGGGGTACAAGGGGGCGCATGCGAACACTCCTGTCCCGTGTCGACCGACGGCTCTTCGCCACCATCGCCGCGCGCGAGTGGCCCGGCGCGCAGCGCGTTCTGCCGCGGCTGACCCGCGGCGCGGACCACGGGCTGCTCTGGCTGGGGCTCGCGGCCGGCGCCGCGGCGCTCGGCGGGCGGCCCGCGCGCCGTGCCGCCGTCCGCGGGGTCGCCTCCCTCGCCGTGGCCTCCGCGACCGTCAACACCCTGGGCAAACGCTCCGTGCGGCGCGAGCGCCCGCTGCTGGACCCGGTGCCCGTCATACGCCGTCTGCGCCGCCAGCCCTTCACCTCGTCGTTCCCGTCCGGGCACGCGGCGTCCGCGGTCGCCTTCGCCACCGGGGTCGCCTTCGAGAACAGGTGGTGGGGGCTGGCGCTGGCGCCGCTCGCCGCGTCCGTGGCGTTCTCCCGCGTCTACACCGGGGTGCACTACCCCGGTGACGTGCTGGCGGGCGCCGCGCTCGGCGCCGGGGCCGCCTTCGCGGTGCGCGGCCTCGCCCCGACCCGCGCCCAACTCGCGCCGCCGGCCCGGCCGCGCGCCGACGCGCCCGCGCTGCCCGGTGGCCGCGGACTGTTCGTGGTGGCGAACCAGGGGTCGGGGCAGCGCGGCGAGACCCGGCCGGACCGGGCGCCGGAGGTGCACGGCTCGCTGCCCCGTGCCACGGTCGTGACCTGCGGCGGGGCGGACGCCCCCGATCTGGACAAGGCGCTGGAGGAGGCCGCGGAGCAGGCCAAGCGGTGCGGTGGCGCGCTGGGGGTGCTCGGCGGCGACGGCACCGTCAACGCGGCGGCCGCCGTCGCGGTCCGGCACGGCCTGCCGCTGGCGGTGCTGCCCGGCGGCACCCACAACCACTTCGCCTACGACCTGGGCATCGAGACGATCGGGGAGGCCGCGCGCGCCGTGGAGGACGGTGAGGCGGTCGCCGTGGACCTGGCGTGCTTCCGCACCGCACCGCACCGCGAGGGGCAGTACTTCCTCAACACCTTCTCGATCGGCGCCTACCCGGAGCTGGTCCGGCTGCGGGAGCGCTGGGCGGGCATGATCGGCGCCTGGCCGGCGGGGGTGCTCGCCGCCTGGCACGTCCTGCGCACCGCCGAGCCGGTCTCCGCCGAGATCAACGGCCGCCGGATGGAGCTGTGGATGCTGTTCGTCGGCAACTGCTCCTACCGCGGGCTGGGCCTGACGCCCGTACGCCGCCACGATCTGGCCGACGGTGTGCTGGACGTACGGGTGGTGCGGGCCGGCCGGCTGGCCCGCACCCGGCTGCTGGTCGCGGCGCTGACCGGCACCCCGCGCTCCTCCCCCGTCCTCAAGGAGGCGCGGCTGCGCAGTATGCGCATCGACGGGCTGCCGGCCGGTACGGACCTGGCGTACGACGGTGAAGTCGCCGCCGCTCCGGGCCCGTTGACGCTGACGAAGGAGAACGAGGCGCTGACGGTCTACCGCCTGTTGCCCGAATCCTGAGATATCTCTCTCGTCATGCAAGACGTCGGCGTACGGTGGTTCCGCACGCCGCGAGGGCGCCCGTGCCACCGGCACGGGCGCCCCGGGGACCCGGGGCGGCCCGCCGGATCGGGCCGCCGTCCGACGCCGCGAAGGAGACCCCCATGCCGCAGGAAACCGCCGTCTACACCCACGGCCACCACGAGTCCGTCCTCCGCTCGCACACCTGGCGCACCGCCGCCAACTCCGCCGCCTACCTGCTGAGTTCCCTCAAACCGCACATGCAGGTCCTGGACATCGGCTGCGGCCCCGGCACCATCACCGCCGACCTCGCCGCACTGGTGCCCGACGGCCAGGTCACCGCCCTCGACCACGCGCCCGGCATCCTGGAGAAGGCCCGCGCCACCGCCGAGGAGCGGGGTCTGACCAACGTCCGCTTCGCGGTCGGCGACGTCCACGCACTGGACTACCCGGACGACACCTTCTGCGTCACCCACGCCCACCAGGTGCTCCAGCACGTCGGCGACCCCGTCCAGGCGCTGCGGGAGATGCGCCGGGTGACCAAGCCCGGCGGCATCGTCGCCGTCCGCGACGCGGACTACGCGGCGATGACCTGGTACCCCGAGGTCCCCGGCATGGACGCCTGGCTGGACCTCTACGAGCGGGTGGCGCGCGCCAACGGCGGCGAGCCGGACGCCGGGCGGCGCCTGCACGCCTGGGCCCGCGAGGCGGGCTTCGCCCCGGAGGCGGTCACCGCGACCGCCTCCGCCTGGTGTTACCGCACCCCCGAGGAACGCGCCTGGTGGAGCGGCCTGTGGGCGGACCGCACGGTCTCCTCCGCGTACGCCGAGCGCGCGGTGGACGGCGGCCACGCCACCCCGCAGGAGCTGACGGAGATCGCGGAGACCTGGCGCACCTGGGGCGCCACCGAGGACGCCTGGTTCGCCGTACTGAACGGTGAACTCCTCTGCCGGGTATGAGAAGACGCGGGGGCGCGGGAGCGGAAGGCGCGGGCACACGGGGGGGGCGCGGCCGTCCGACCGCGCGGCGCGACGGCCGTACGAGCTGCGGTCCGGGCGCACCGGGCACGCGAGGCGCGGCACACGGCGGCGCGGCCGTACGGCCGCCCGTGGTGCACGCCCCCCGGGGCCGCACCGCAGTCGCACAACCGTGCCCCGCACCGTTCCTGACGGTCCGTCCGATCTGTTGATCGCGTAGCGCCCGCCGCCTCAACTACCCTGCCCCGCATGGACATTCTGGGGACTTCCTTGCGGGTGTGTGTCGGTGATCTGGACGCGGCGGTCGGGGTTTACGAGCGGTTGACCGGGGCGGAGGCGGTGCGTTTCCGGCGCGGGCCGGTCGCGGTCGCGGCGGTGGGCTGCTTCTTCCTCATGAGCGGCCCCGAGGCGGAACTCTCGGTGCTGTCGAAGGTGACCGCGACGCTGGCCGTCAAGGACGTGGACGAGGCGGTGACCGATCTGCAGGCGGTCGGCGCGGAGATCATCGCCGGTCCGCTGCCGACCCCGATCGGCCGCAACCTCATCGCCCGCCACCCGGACGGCTCGGTCTTCGAGTACGTCGACCGCCAGGCCGCCTGACCCACCGTCACCAGCCGCCACCAGCCGCCACCAGCCGCCCGGGGCGCCGGTACCACCGTGTCCGCCGGAGAACCCGGAGGACCGGCAGCGGGACCGGGGCCCCGGCGCCGTCGCCGGGGCGCGCGGCCGGCGCCCCGGCGCGGGCTGCGCCGTCAGCCGCCGGTGGGCGGGGTGCGGCCGGTGAGGGTGTACCGGACGGTCACGCCACCTCCAGCACGACCTTCCCCCGGACGTGGCCGCCCTGGCTGAGGCGGAAGGCGTCGGCCGCCGCGGCGAGCGGGAAGGTGGCCTCGACCGGGACCGTCAGCCGGCCGGCGTCCGCCAGGGCGGCGAGGGCGGTGAGATCGGCGCTGTCGGGCCGCACCCACACCATGTGTCCGCCGCGGGCGGTGACCTCGCCGTCGGCGATCGACGCCACCCGGGACGCGTCCTTGAGGACCTCCTGGGAGACGGCCACCACCCCGCCGCCGACGAAGTCCAGCGCCGCGTCCACACCATCGGGGGCGAGCTCCCGTACCCGCTCGGCGAGCCCGGGACCGTAGCGCACCGGCTCGGCGCCGAGGGAGCGGAGGAAGTCGTGGTTGCGCTCGCCCGCGGTGCCGATGACGCGGGCGCCCTCGGCCACGGCGATCTGCACGGCGAGCGAGCCGACCCCGCCGGACGCCGCGTGCACCAGCACCGTCTCGCCGTGGCGCAGCCCGACCCGGCGGATCGACTGGTACGCGGTCAGCCCGGCGAGCGGCAGCCCCGCGGCCTGCTGCCAGCTCAGCGCCGCCGGGCGGCGGGCGAGGGTGCGCACCGGCGCGGCGACCAGCTCGGCGTAGGTGCCGTGCTGGACGGCGTCCTTGCGGACGTAGCCGATGACCTCGTCGCCGACGGCGAATTCGGTGGCGTCGGCGCCGGTGGCCACCACCTCACCGGCCACGTCCCAGCCGGGGATGAGCGGGAAGTAGACATCCATCATCGGATCGAGCCCACCGGCGACGACCTTCCAGTCGACCGGATTGACGCCGGCGGCCCGCACGCGGACGAGGACGGAATCGGGGCCGACCTTGGGGTCGGGGCGGTCGGCGAGCGTGAGGACCTCGGGCCCGCCGTAACTGTTCGCAATGATTGCCTTCATGTTCGTCACAACGCGTAACCATCGCGGATGATTCCGCGCCCCGCTGCTCTCTCCGGATGAATTTCCCGGACGCGGCGGGGACGAGGGCCGGGCGCCCCGGCACGCCCCGCGCCGCCGGGAAATTCCCGCGCGCCGTCGCCCCTGCCCCCTCTACGCTGTCCGCGCCCTCCGGCGGCGCCGGGCGGTACGGACAGGCGGGGCGGCACGCCCGGCACACCACGGAGTACGGAAAGACGGGCCGATGGCAGCGCAGCACACCTACCGAGTGATCGTCCGCGGCACCTGGGACCGCCTGTCGGAGGAGTCCCGCGCCACTCTCCTCGCCGAGGTGGACGACCACGGGCTGGCGCAGTTGCGGTTCACGCCCGAGGGTTCGCTCGCCTACGACGCCGCGCTGGTGTCGTTCAGCTACCGCTACACCGTCGTCTCGGACGCCGAGGACGGTGAGGAGATGGCCGCCGCTCTCGCCGAGGAGAAGGCGGAGGCGGCGCTGCGGGCCGCCGGGCACGGCTACCGCAACCTCCGCTCCACCGCCACCGACATGGACACGATGAAGATCAACCGCAAGGGCCGCTGACGGCCGCCGGGGCCCGACCCGGCCGGGCCTCGGCTCCGTCAGGTCGCCGTCTCCCGCGCCACCATCTCGCTGGTGATCGCCCAGCGCTCGTGGTCGCGCCAGGCGCCGTCGATGAAGAGGAAGTCCGGCGAGAAGCCCTCCAGCCGGAAGCCCGCCCGGCCCACCAGCGCGAGGGAACGGGCGTTGCCGGGCTGGATGTTGGCCTCCAGCCGGTGCAGCCCGAGGACGTCGAAGGCGTACCGCAGGATCAGGCCCAGGCCCTCGCTCATCAGGCCGCGTCCGGCGGCGTGGGCGAAGCCGCCGTAGCCGATCGCCCCGCAGCGGAAGGCGCCGTGCACGATGTTGTTGATCGTCAGATAGCCGGCGAGGGCGCCGCCGTCGCGTTCGCAGATCAAGAAGCCCTCGCGCAGCGGTTCGCGGAGTTTGGCGGTGTACCCGGCGTACGCGTCGGCGTCGCACGGCGGGGCGAGCCACGGGTGGTGCAGCGCGGCGCTCTCCCGCGCGCGGGCGGTGAACTCCGCGCAGTCCTCCGGGGTGAAGTGCCGGATGCCCACCCGGGGACCCGTCGCGAGATAGTGATCATCGGTCATCGGGCGATCGTACGGAGCGGCGGGCGCGCGGGGCCAGGGCCGTCCGGACGGCGGCGCGGTGCCGGGCCGTGGCGGTCAGCCGTCGCGCCACCGGGGCGCGTCCGCGCCGCACCGGCCGGGCGGGGTGGCCCAGTCCGCGGGCCCGCCGTCGAACGTGACGGGCGAGGCGGCGTACCGCAGCCGGCCGAGCGGGCCGTCCGTGGTGCGCAGATGGTGCTCGGGGTCGTACGTGCCGTCGTCCGCGGGGCCGGGCTCCAGGTCCGGGGCGGCGCCGTGCACCAGCCAGCGGGCGGTGCGGGCCAGGGAGACCGAGGTGAGCCGGGCGTCGCCGGTCTCCATCTGTTCGGTGAGGGAGCGCAGCACCGCGGCGGCGAGCAGATAGCCGGTGCCGTGGTCGAGCGCCTGGGCGGGCAGGGCGCCCGGGGTGCCGTCGGCGTCCGCCTCGACGGCGGCGATACCGGTGGCCACCTGCACCAGGCTGTCGAAGCCCCGGCGGCCGCCCCAGGGGCCGTCCTCGCCCCAGGCGGAGAGGCGGGCGAGGACCAGTCCCGGGCGGCGTTCGGCCAGCGCCTCGGGGGCGAGGCCGAAGCGGTCGAGGGAGCCGGGGCGGTAGCCGGTCACCACCACGTCGGCACCGGCCAGCAGTTCCTCGAAGCGGGCCCGGTCGGCGCGGGCGCCCAGGTCGAGAGTGGTGGAGCGTTTGCCGAACCCGGTGTCGTCGTGCGCGTCCTGGCTCTCCGGCAGCTGCGGGGCGTCGATACGCAGCACATCGGCGCCGAGCAGCGCGAGCGTGCGGGTGGCGACCGGGCCCGCGATGACCCGGGTCAGGTCCAGGACCCGCAGCCCGTGGGCGGGCAGCAGCTCAGGGCCGGTCAGGGGCGGCAGGCGGCGCGGCCCGGCGCCCGCGCCGAGGCGCTGGCGGGTGACGAGCGGGTGGGTGGCGACGGTCGCGCCCTGGCCGTGGACGGCCCACTCCTCGGGCGTGCGGGCGGCGACCGCCAGCCCGCCCGCCGCGTACACCGCTTCCTGGACCTCTTCGGCGCGCCGTCCGGACAGTTCGGCGGCGACGGCGGTGGCGTCGGCGGACGCGGGCAGGCCGAGGGCGTGCAGCAACCGCTCGCGGTGGTGCGGGTAGTTGGCGTGGGTGCGGACCCAGCCGTCGGCGGTGCGCCAGAAGCGGGAGAGCGGGGCGAAGGTGGAGGCGGCGCGGCCGTCGACCCGCAGATGGCGTTCGCTGACGAAGGCGGTCGCCACCGCGGCGTCGTCGACGCGGACGGCGGGGACGGGGCGTGCGGTGCGGTGGGCGGCCAGTTCGGCGGCGGCCAGTGCGCAGCAGGCGACCGCGGCGCGGGCCAGGTCCCGTACCGGCAGCCGGGCGGGCAGCAGTCCTTGTGGTCCGGTGTACCGGATCCGGTCGGTCAGCTCCGGGGCGCCGCCGAGCGCCGCCCACGCCTGCGCGGTTTTCCCGCCGTCTCGTTGCCCCATGGGCGCAGTCTGGCACCGTGCGCCGGGCCGGGGGTAGCCGGGGTGGGGCGGTGGGCGGAGCGCCGGAGCCGTGGTGGGGCGGGTGGGACGGCAGGTGCGGTGCACGGCGGAAGAGGACCGTCTCCGTCCGCTGCCGGGCGGTGCCGTACGGGCACCGGCCGCGGGGCGGCGGCGCGGGCCGGACGTCCGTGACCGGCCCCGGGAGGGCGCCCGCCCCGGACGTGGGGACGCGCCGCCCCGGAATTCCCGGGGCGGCGCGCGGCGCCCGCCGGATGCGCCCTCCGCCCTACCGCACGCTCCCCGCGACGACGGGGAGTTCGAGGACCCCGGTGTCGTCGGGCGCGCTGGTGACCGTCACCGGCTTGATGCCGCGATTGCCCTTGTAGGCGCCGTCGCTCGCGGCGATCGTGAAACGGAGCCGGTGGCCGGGGGCGTAGCGGTGGACGATGCCCGGCAGCTGGACGGTGAACTTCCGGGTGACGTCGGGGACCCGTACCGGCGCCACCAGGCGGTGCACCAGCGTCTGCGAGCCGTCCGGCGCGATGTCGTAGAGCTTGGCGAAGAGCACCAGCCGGTCGGCGGCGTCCGTGCTGTGCTGGGTCTGCTCGGTCCGGGGCGAGACGACCTTCAGCGTCGCCCGGGGGATGCCCGCGACGTCCAGCGGTTCTCCGGTGACGGGCGCGGAGGTCCAGTTCAAGGCGGTGCCCGGCAGGTCGTACGGGGCCGGGTCGGACATGCCCAGCGTCCCGGCGAGGGAGCTCTCCGAATGGCTGGTGGGGACCGGCCAGTTGCGGTACTCGCGGCTGCCGCGGACCACCTCGGCGCGGCTGCCGACGAGCGTGCCGTCACCGGAGAGGTACAGCTTGCGCGCGCCCGCCGCCGGGAAGGTGTCCGCGGTGGCGTACGTGTCGCCGTCGGCGGCCCAGTCCCGGTAGTAGGCGAACGCGGGGCCGGTGTCCGTGGCGGTGCGGTGGTGGAGGTAGCGGTCGAACCACGCCAGGACGCGGCGGCCGACGTAGCTGGTGTCCAGGTTGCCCTTGCCCAGGTCGAGTTCGCCGGGCGCGGGATCGGCCATCCCGCCGCTGTGGCCCCAGGACTGCCAGATCATCTTGGTGTCGGTGCCCTGGGCCGCGAGGGTGCGGTAGGTGGCGGCCGCCTCGTTGAGGTTGAAGAGGGTGTCGGCCTCCCCCTGGACGAGCAGGGTCGGCGCCTTGACCGACTTCAGGTACGACACCGGCGAGACGCTGCGCGCGTACGTCAGCATCTGACGGGTGCGGTCCTCGGGGTAACTGCCGGAGTCCAGCAGCCGTTTGGTGCGGCAGGCGCCGGCGACGAAGTGCAGACAGCCGGCGCTGCCGGTCCGGGACGGGTCCAGGCTCGGGTTCAGCAGCCCCTGCGCCTCACCTATCAGGAAGAACCCGCTGGTCCACTCCTTCTTGTACGCACCGGGGAGCGGACCGCTGACCCCGTCGGTGCGGCCCGCGTTGTTCGGGTCGAGGGAGTACGACAGATCGTTCCAGGTGATGAGGGGGACGAGGGCGTCCACCCGGTGGTCGACGGCGGCGGTGGCCATCTGGATGGCGCCGCCGTAGGAGCCGCCGATCATGCCGACGCGGGGGTCGGGGGCGGCGCCCTTCGCGGTGCGGTCCTTGGTGACGTAGTCGATGCGGGTGCCGTCGTCGGCGGCGCGCGAACCGGCGAGGAAGTCGATCAGTTGGCTCGCCGCCACCCCGTCGGTCCGCGGGTCGTCCAGCGAGATCGGGCAGCCGGACCTGCCGAAGCCGAGCCCGGAGTAGGCGAGGGCGACGTAGCCGCGGGCGGCGAACGCCCGCGCCGTCGCGGCGGTGGAGCCGTCGGACTTGCTGCCGCCGAAGCCGTTGGTGGTCAGCACGGCGGGCGCCGGATGCGCGGCGTCGACGCCCGCCGGGCGGTAGAGGTCGGCGTCCACGGTGCAGTCGCGGTCGCCCGCGTGGACGGTGAGTTTCAGCGCGGTGGTGGTGTACGGGCCGGCGGACGCGGCGGTGGCCGGGGCGGCGAGGGCGAGCGGTGCGGTGAGCGCCGTGGCGGTCACGGCGGTGAGGGCGGCGCGGAGTGCGGGGCGGGTGGTGCGGCGGTGCGCGGGGCGGAAGACGCTGGGCACGAGGACCTCCACGAGACGTGCCGTACCCACCAGTCGGTAACGGCGCGCTCATGCTCCGGTACGCCCGACAGGGGTGTCAACGGCCCGGACAGGAGGGATTCGGGCCCGTCAGGGGGCAGTTGGTGCCGGCGCGCGCACCGTCCGCCGCCCTGCGCGCCGGGGCCGCCGGGCCGCCCGGCGCGGGGCGGCCCGGCGGCCGGGTTCAGGACCGCAGGTCGAGCGGCGTCAGGTCCGGCCGCTCGAAGCCGAACGCATGGGCGTACAGGGCGAATTCGGACTCCAGGGCGCGGATCATGGTGTCGGCGCGGCGGAAGCCGTGGCCCTCCCCCTCGAAGGCGAGGTAGGCGTGCGGGACGCCGCGTCCGGCGACCTCGGCGAGGAAACGGTCGCACTGCGCGGGCGGACAGATGACGTCGTCCAGGCCCTGGAGCAGCAGGAACGGCGCCCGGACGCGGTCGGCGTGGTGCAGCGGCGAGCGTGCGCGGTAGCGGTCGGGGACCTCCGCGAGCGGGCCGACGAGGGATTGCAGGTACTGCGATTCGAAGTCGTGGGTCTCGCCGGTGGCCCAGCCCGCGAGGTCCAGGATCGGGTAGCTGATGGTGCCGCAGGCGTACAGGTCCGTCGAGGTGAGGGAGGCGGCGGTGGTCCAGCCGCCGGCGCTGCCGCCGCGGATGGCGAGCCGAGCGCGGTCGGCGGTGCCCTCGTCGGCCAGCGCCTGGGCGACGGCGGCGCAGTCCTCGACGTCGACCACGCCCCACTGCCCGCGCAGCCGTTCGCGGTAGTCGCGGCCGTAGCCGGTGGAGCCGCCGTAGTTGACCTCGGCGACGCCGATGCCGCGGGAGGTGAAGTAGGCGATCTCCAGGTCGAGGACGAGCGGGGCGTGGCCGGTGGGGCCGCCGTGCGCCCAGACGACGTACGGCGGGAGTTCGCCGTCGGGCGCGGTGTGGTCCGGGTTGTGCGGCGGATAGAGGTGGGCGTGGACGGCGCGCCCGCCGGGCCCGGTGAAGGTACGGGCCTCGGGCCGCGGGTAGTGGGCCGGGTCGACGGCGTCGGTGTGGCGGTGGGCCAGGACGCGGGCCCGGCCGGTGCAGGTGTCCAGTTCGACGATCTCGTAGCCGGTGCGGTGTCCGGCGGCGACACCGATGACGCGGCTGCCGTGGACGGCGAGGGCGGGCGCCCACTCCGTCCAGGGGCCGGCGGTGTCGACGAGGTCGCCGCTGACCGGGTCGAGGATGCCGAGGGCGGTGGTGCCGTGGCCGTGGAGGGTGGCGACGGTGCCGCTCTCCAGGGGCAGGAACCACCGTGAGCCGATGTTCCACAGCGGCCCGCCGAACTCCTCCTGCCGGGCGCCGCACAGCCGCCGGGGCTCCTTGGCCCGGTCGCCGTCGATCTCGGTGCGGTACAGCTCCCACCAGCCCTCACGGTCGGAGGCGAAGAGCAGCGCGCCGTCCGGGGCCCATTCGATCTGGGCGACGGACTCGCCGCGCTTGCCGGGCGCGGGCACGTCGGGGCCAAGGTCGCCGAGGAGCGGGCGGACGGCGGTGAACTCCCCGCCCGTGACGTCCGCGAGCATCACGAGGGTGCCGTCCCACGGCATCCGGGGGTGATCCCAGGCGAGCCAGGCGGCGTGCCGGCCGTCGGGCGCGAGGCGCGGGCCGGTGACGAAGCGGTGGCGGTCGTCGCTCAGCTCCCGGACGGCCGCGCGGTCGTCGGCGGCGGAGCCGTCGAGGGGGACGGCGGCGACGAGGCGGCGGACGTCGGTGGGCCCGTCGCCGGTGAACTCCTCCAGGACACACCAGACCTCGTCGCCGACGAGCACCGGATCGGCCCAGCGCAGTCCGTCGCCCACGGGTGAGAGCGGGGTGAGGGGCCGGGGCTCCGCGTCGTGGTCGGGTGCGTAGGCGTAGAGGCGCTGGTCGGCGAAGTGGCTGAAGACGACGAGCGGCCCGTGGCCGGTGACGGTGCCGGCCCAGGGCTGGCCGCCGTACTCGTGGACGCGGCTGCGGACGTTCCAGGGCGCGGGGAGGACGGACTCCTCCGTGCCGTCGGCGCGATGGCGGACGAGCGCCCGGCGGCCGCCCTCGGCGGGGCGCGGCGCGGTCCACCAGATCTCGTCGCCGATCACGCCGATGAAGGCGGGGCGTCCGTCGTGGGCGGCGACGGCCTCGGCGTCCACGGGGGACGTCCAGGTTCCGTAGGGGGCCGTGGTCACCATGCGGGGTCTTCCTCCTTGTGCACCGGCGGGGCCGGATCGTGGGGTGCGCGGACGACGGGGCGTGGCGGGCGCGCGGGCGGCCCCGGGCGGGGCGTACGGCCGCGCGGGCGGTCAGGCGCGGAGCAGGAAGCGGTCCAGGACGCGGACGCCGAAGTGCAAGGCGTCGACGGGCACGCGTTCGTCCACGCCGTGGAAGAGCGCCTGGTAGTCGAAGCCCGGCGGGAGCTTGAGCGGCGAGAAGCCGTAGCCGGTGATGCCGAGCCGGGAGAACTGCTTGGCGTCGGTCCCGCCGGACATGCAGTACGGGACGACATGGGCGTCCGGGTCGAAGTGCTCCAGGGCGGCGCGCATCCCGGCGAAGGCGGGCGAGTCGACGGGGGCCTGGAGGGCGACCTCGCCGTGGTCGACCGTCCAGTCGACGCCGGGTCCGGTGAGCCGGTCCAAGGTGGCGCGGAACTCGTCCTCGCCGCCGGGCACGATCCGGCCGTCCACCTGGGCGGCGGCGCTGCCGGGGATGACGTTCACCTTGTAACCGGCGTCCAGCATCGTCGGGTTGGCGCTGTTGCGGACGGTCGGCTCGACGAGGGCGGCGGCGGTGCCGAGACGGGCGAGGAGTGCGTCGACGTCGAAGCCCGGTGCGTCCGGGTCGGCGTCGATGCCGTGCAGGGCGGCGAGTTCGCGGAGCGCGGCGCGGACGGTGGGGGTCAGCCGGACCGGCCAGCGGTGCTCGCCGATGCGGGTGATCGCGGCGGCGAGGCGGGTGACGGCGTTGTCGCGGTTGACCTTCGAGCCGTGGCCGGCGCGGCCGTGGGCGGTCAGTTTCAGCCAGGCGGTGCCGCGCTCGCCCGCAGCGACGGGGTAGAGGTGCAGCCCGGAGTCGGTGTGGAAGGAGAAGGCGCCGGATTCGCTGATGCCCTCGGTGCAGCCCTCGAAGAGCGCGGCGTGCCGGTCGGCGAGGAAGCCGGAGCCGTCCTCGGCGCTGGCCTCCTCGTCGGCGGTGAAGGCGAGGACGATGTCGCGGCGCGGGCGGACGCCGTCGCGGGCCCAGCGGCGGACGGTGGCGAGCACCATCGCGTCCATGTTCTTCATGTCGATGGCACCGCGCCCCCAGACGACGCCGTCGCGGACCTCGCCGGAGAAGGGGTGCACACTCCAGTCGGCGGGCTCGGCCGGGACGACGTCGAGGTGGCCGTGGACGAGGAGGGCGTCGGCCGACGGGTCGGTGCCCTCGATCCGGGCGACGACGTTGGTACGGCCCCCGGTCCGCTCCAGCAGCGCCGGTTCGAGCCCGGTCTCCGCGAGGGCCTCGGCGACGTACTCGGCGGCCGGGCGCTCCCGGCAGGTGCCGTCGCCGTGGTTGGTGGTGTCGATGCGGATCAGGTCGGAGGTGAAGCGGACGACCTCGTCGAGGGCCTTGTCGTCGACGGCTCCGAAGTGCTGCTCAGCCATACTGTTCCTCCACGGCGGACGAGGCGAGAGTGGTGACCGCCTTGAAGCAGCGGATCCCTTCGTACATGTCGTCGCTGGTGTAGGCGACGCGGCGCTCCCCGCAGCGTTCGACGCCGGGGACGCAGGAGGCGGCGCCGACGAGGTGCTCGGCGTCGAACTCCATCTCCACCCGGAACGGCCCGCCGCGCGCGGGCTCGTGGCGGACCGCCAGCGCGGTGGCCTCGCGGGCCGCCTCGCGGATGTCGGCGGCGGTACGGGCCGGGGGCCGGCAGACGGCGGCGTAGCGGGAGACGTAGTCCTTGACGGCGACGGTGCGGGCGCCGGGGGCGTAGCCGCGGGCGTCGGCGCAGGTGCGGTCGTCGCCGGTGACGAGGACGACGGGGACGCCGTACTCGGCGACGACGAGGGCGTTGAGGTACCCCTCGCTGGCGCGGGTGCCGTTGACCCAGACGCCGGTGAGGGAGTTGGCGAGGTAGGTGTGGGCGAGGACGCCTTCGGTGCCGGCGCCGGTGTGGTAGCCGACGAAGGCGATGCCGTCGACGTCGCCGTGCTGGACGCCCTCGACCATGCTCAGGGCCTTGTGGCGGCCGGTGAGCATCCGGACGCGTTCGTCGAGCTGTTCCAGCAGGAGGTTCCGCATCGTCCAGTGCGCCTCGTTGATCAGCACCTCGTCGGCGCCGCCGGCGAAGAACCCGGCGGCCGCGGCGTTGACGTCGGAGGTGAACATATGGCGGCAGCGCTCCCATTGGGGCGTGCCCGGCAGCACGTCGGCGGGCCAGGTGACGCCGGTGGCGCCCTCCATGTCCGCGCTGATGAGGATCTTCACAGGTTCGCGCCCTCTCGCCGGTCAGAAGCTGTCCGTACCGTCGTGACCGCGGGCCCGGCGGCCGCCCCTGCGGGGGCACCGGGTCCCGTGTTCGACCGGCCCATCCAAGCATCCTCCGCCGCGGCGGCGCCGCCCCTCCCCCGGTCGGCGGCGGGCGGGCGCGCCGCCGTTCCGGGCGGGTCCGGCGGCGCGGGCGGCCCCGGCGGGCACCGGCCCGTTCGGCCACACGCCCGGCCCCTTCCCCCGCGGCACCGCCCCGCGCACTCCAACACCTGCGT
This sequence comes from Streptomyces sp. NPDC027185, assembly GCF_055567035.1. NCBI lineage: Bacteria > Bacillati > Actinomycetota > Actinomycetes > Kitasatosporales > Streptomycetaceae > Streptomyces > Streptomyces sp. NPDC027185. The sequence continues at coordinate 314,310 of NZ_JBVHRF010000007.1, forward strand.
GCGGCAGGGAACTTGGCCGGGGCGGCGCGGGCCTCCCGGCTCCGCATCGTCCCGGCACCGCCCCGGCGCACCACCACACACCCGCTCAAAGTAAGATTAGCCTTACCTAATTATCCAGGAGGCGTGCGTGCGCATCTTCAACTCCCCCGGCGGGCGACCCACCAGCGCCGAACAGGTCCGTACGATCCTGACCTCGGCACAGTCGATGTCCCTGCTGACCGACGGCCGCCGCACGGAGATCTCCCGCACGGGCACCGACGGGACGGCGAGCCCGCTCCGCCTCCGTCCGGCACCCGGCGGCCGTACCGGGACGGAACAGGACAGCGCCGACGCCACCCTTGAATTCACCGATATCGCCCCGCTCCCGGCCCGCAGCCGGGTGCGCGCCCGCCTCACCCTGACCGGCCGGCTGCTGCCCCAGGACGGACCGGAGGCGGGGGCCGGCCGGTGCCTGGAGTTCGGCAGCGCCCTCCTCACGACGCCCACCGGCCGCACCTCCGTCACCCTGGACGAACTGCTGGCCGCGGCGCCGGACCCGCTCGCCACCCGCGAGGCCGGCCTGCTCACCCACCTCGCCGACGGACACGGACACCTCGTCCCGCTGCTGCTGCGCCTGGTCGAGCCGCGCCTGCGCCGGCATGTCCGGCGGGCACTCCCGCTCGCCCTCGACCGGTACGGCCTCACCCTGCGCCTGGAGTACCCGCTCGGCCACCACGACGTCCGCCTCCCCTTCCACCGGCGGCTCCACCACGCCGACCAGTTCGGCCCCCAGCTCCAGGCGCTGCTGGCCACCGCCCGCCGCGCCTCCCACCGCAGCCGCCTCTTCCACGGCTCCTGACGGGGCGGCGCATCGGCGCGGCGGAAGCACGGCCCCTCCGCGCGCCCGTGACCGAGGGGCGATTGTCGGCCACGGGGTCTGGCGCACCCACCGGGCACGGTTGGGACGGACGGGGCGGTGAACTTCATATGAACACGGCGCAGTTCCCCCGACGACATCGCAGGCCGACAGCGCGTCAGCGCGCCCGCGGCGCTCCGGGACGGCCGGATCCGCACGGATCATGGCTGCACACTTCACGTATTCTGTGAGAAGTTCAGAGGGTCCCTTGAGGTTGCCGGGCCGGACTTTGCGTCAAGCTCGCGAAGTATCCGGCGCGCTCCCGGGATGACCACCCGGGGCGGGAGCGGCGCACCCCCGACCAGGATCGGGGAGCCCCACGGACTCCGTTCACCCCCCGCGCCCCGCGCCGAGAAACGCCACGTACCGGCGGCACGAGAGAGCTTTTCCCGGTTCGTGCCCTGTCCGAGGAGGAGTGCCCGTTTTGCACACGGCCCACCCGTCGACACCTCGTGCAGACGGCGCCCGCTCCGGCGGGATACGCCCGCCCGCCTCCGCGGACGCGCTGCTGCGCGGCGCGATGGAGCGGCACCGTCCCGCGCTGCTGCGCTATGCCGCCCGGCTGACCTCCGGCGATCCCTACCGCGCCGAGGACATCGTGCAGGAGACCTTCCTGCGCGCCTGGCTCGCCGCCGACCGCCTCGACCTCGCCGAGGAGGATCTCCACGAACTCCGCGCCACCGAAACCCCCTACGGGCCCGGCGCACCCCGGGAGGCCGGGGAGGAGGACGGATACGACGGAGGGGAAGAAGAGGAGGAAAGGCGCGCGGTACGGGGGAAATCACCGCAAGGCTCCCTTGAGCCGCCGACCTGCCTGGAGCGTCAGAAGGCCGATGAATCACGGGCGTTGCGGGAAAACCGGATGCTCCGGGCGGAAGAGACCGCGTCCGTACCTCCGCCGGGTCCCCGCGCCGGCGGTTCCTGTCCGGGCGCCGAGGACGGTCACCACCGGCGGAGCGGGGGCAGGGGCGACGGGCCGGGGCGCGCGGACGGCGGGCGGGGCACCCCCCGGCTCGGGTCCTGGCTGTTCACCGTGGCGCACAACCTCGCCGTGGACGCGCACCGCCGCGAACGGGCCGTACCGGTGGGCCCGACGCCCGCCGAGGCCCTGACCCGGCCCGCCGGGGCGGACATGGCCGACGCCGTCGTGGACCGCTGTGTGATCACCCAGGCGCTGTGCCGGCTGAGCCCCGAACACCGTGACGCCCTCGTCCACATCCATCTGATGGACCGCACGGGAGCCGACGCGGCCCAGGCCATGGGCATACCGCGTGGCACCGTCAAGTCCCGTACGCACTACGCTCTGCTCGCAATGCGGCGTGAACTCGCCGCCCCTTCCCGGCCCACCGTCCCGCGCCCCCGGCTGCGGAACACGACCACGAGGACCGCCACGAACGCGACGCCCCCGCACCCCGCCGACCGTACGACCGCGACGCCCCCTCCCTCCCCCGCCGAAAGCGCCGCCGCATGAGCCGTTCCGGCGATCCGTTCGCCTTCATCAGCGCCCACCAGAACCTCATCTTCACCATCCTCGGCGTGCTCGGGATGGTCCTGCTGCTCTTCCTGCTGCTGCGGATCCCCGTGAAGCGGGCGGGCGGCTGGAAGGCGTCCAAGGACGCCGTACGCCGTGAGGCCACCGCCACCGCCTACGCCTTCGGGGCACCGCTGCGCGCCCTGCGCGCCCACCGCAGGTCACTGCGGCTGCTGGTGCGCCACCTGAAGTCCCCGCACACCTGGCGTGACGCCGAGCGCGCCGTGACCGCCGCCCGGCAGGCCGCCGCGCCCGGCTCCGCCACAGACCGTGCCCCGCGCCCGTACGCGGCGCTGGCCGACGGCGCCACCGTCACCGTGCTGTTCGCCGGCACCCCCGCCGACGCGCCCGGCGCCCCCTGGTCCGAGGACCTTGAGGACCCGCGCCGCTGGACGGTGCGGCGCGAGGACCTGCCCGCCGTCGCGCCGTCCGCGCAGGACGGCCCGCCGCTGCTCGTCGCCGTCGGCGTCGGGGAGGGCCGCTGCGCCTTCCTCGACCTGGCGTCGGGGCCCGCCCTCACGGCGGTGGAGGGCGATGCCCGCACCGCCCCCGCCATGGTCCGGGCGCTCGCCGCGCAGCTCGACGCGCGGCTCCCGGAGGGGCTGGTGACCGTCGCCGAGGGTGTCCACCCGCGGCATCCGGGCGCGCCGGTGCGCGAGGCGTACCGCGCCGCCCGGGAGACGGAGCCGAAGCACGGCATCGCGCCGGTGCTCGCCGCCGCCGAGCTGCCCGATCCGCTCCCCGACGACTTCGGGCGCAGCCCCGGCGGCCCGCCCCGGCTGCGGATCGTGGTCCCCGGCCGGCCCCGCGGCCACGCCCGGCGGCTGCTGACGGACCGCCACGGCCAGCTGCTGCTCGCCGGTACCCCGCTGCTGACCTCGGCGAACGCACTGGGCCGGGCCCTTTCCCGGGTGCTGGCCGATCTGCCGCCGGTGCTGCCGCCGCCACCGCCCGCGGGCATGGCCGACGGCCACCCGGACGCGCTGTTCGACGAGGACGCGGCCGAGGAGACGGCGACCGCCGGCGGCCGTGCCCCGGCGCCCGCCGAGCGCCGCCCGGTGTCCACCGCGAAGAGCGCCGCCGCGACGGCCGAGCCGCCCGCTGCGGGGGCCTCCGCCCGGAGCGGCGCCGCCGGTGCGCCCGGCGTCTCCGCGCGCGCGGACGCGGCCCGCACCGCACAGGACGCCGCGGACGGGTTCCCCGGCCAGGCCGCACCCGCCGACCAGGCGCAGGAGACGCCCGGCGCCGCCACCCGGCCCACCGCGCGTTCCTGACCCGACCCGCCGCACCGCGAGCGGCCGCCGCCCGGCGGCCGCTCGCCCCGTACCGCCCCTTTGACGGCACCGATCAGTGGGACCCCCGTGAAACTGACGCTCACCACCTCCGACGCCGGACGCCTGACGGACCATCTGCTCGATGTGCCCGAGCAGGCGACCGTCGCCGACCTCGCCGCCTCCCTGGCCCCGCCGCCGGACACCGGCGAGCCCTCCTCGACACCCCCGCCGCCCCCGCAGGTCTACCTCGGTGACCGCGCGCTGGACGGCGCGCTGCCGCTGCGCGGCTCCGGGATCCGGGACGGCGCCGTCCTCGGTCTGGGCGCGCCGTGCGCCATCGACCACCCGTCGCGGGCGTGGGACCCGGCGCCGGGCGACCCCGTCCTCATCGAGGTGCGGCACGTCGGCGGGCCCGGCGCGGGCCGGGTCTGGCGGCTCGGCGCGGGCAGCCACGAGATCGGCACCGCCCGCGGCTGCGCACTGCGGCTGTCCGGCGGCGGCGCCCCCGACCACGGCGTCTGGCTCACCGTCGGCCCGGACGGCGAGGTGACGTACCTGCTGCCGGAGGACGCCGACGAGGAGAGCTGCGGACTGCGCAGCCTGACGCCCCCGCCGCCGGTGGACCCGGAGACCGGCACCCCGCTGACGGCGGAGGAGCCCGCCGGGGTCCGCGACGGCGGCACCGGCGGCCACTCCGTGGCGCCCGGCCCCGACGGGCTGCCGCCGGCCGAGCCGGAGCGCCCGCCGGGCCACCGGCCGCCGCCGGACGACGGCTCCGCCGAGTGGCCGGCCTTCGCCGACCTCTCCCTGGGCGAGCACCTGCTGCGGCTGTCGGCGCCGTTCCAGCCGGACGCGGCGGTGAACCCGTCGTCGGACGGGATGGCGGTGGAGTACAACCGCCCGCCGCGGATCGCACCGCACCTGGACGCCGAGACGATGCGGATGCAGGGTCCGCCGTCGCGTCCCGGACCGCGGGCGTTCCCGCTGCTGTTCGTGCTGGCGCCGCTGATGATGGGCCTGATCATGATGGGCCTCTTCCGGTCCTTCTACTTCATGATCTTCATCTTCTTCAGCCCGATGATGGCGGTCAGCAACTGGATCATCGGCCGCCGCACCGGCCGCAAGCAGTACGAGGAGTCGCTGCGCATCTACCGGCTGCGCCGCGCCTCCCTCGAACTGGAGCTGCGCGAGGCGGCCGTCGAGGAGCGGGAGCTGCGCAACACCACCTTCCCCGACCCGGCGTCGGTGCTGCTGACGGCCACCGGCCCGTCCGGCGCCCTCTGGGCGCGGCGCCGCCGTGACCCGGACCGGCTCACGGTGCGGCTGGGCACGCTGACCCGCCCGTCGCTGCGGCGGATCGAGGACCAGGCCCGCGACGCCAACCACCGCTCGGTGCACTGGCGGCTCGCCGATGTGCCGTACGGCCTGGAGATGGCCGACCTCGGCGTCGTCGGACTGGTCGGACCCGGCGCGACCACCCGGTCCGTCGCCGCCTGGACGGTGGCGCAGAGCGCGGTGCTGCACAGCCCGCGGGACCTGCGGATCGTGGTGCTCACCAGCGACGAGAACGCCGAGGCGTGGTCGTGGGTGCGGTGGCTGCCGCATCTGGACACCGGCCGCGGCACCAGCGTCGTCGCGCTCGGCAACGACCCCGAGAGCACCGCGCACCGCATCAACGAACTCGTCGCCGACATCCAGGCGCGCACCGCGGCCGCCGGCTCCGCGCTCGGCCGGACCCTGCTGGACGAGCCGGACGTGCTGGTCATCGCGGACGGCGCGCGGCGGCTGCGCGACGTACCGGGCATGGTGCAGGTCCTCAAGGCCGGTCCGCCGGTGCACATCTACAGCCTCTGCGTGGACGAGCAGGAGCGGCTGCTGCCGGAGGAGTGCACCTCCGTCATCACCGCGACCGGCAACCACCTCGCGGTCCGCGTCACCGGTATCCCCAAGGTCAGCGGGGTGCGCGCGGATCTGGTGGACACCGCCTGGTGCGAGGAGGTCGCGCGGGCGCTCGCCCCGGTCCGTGACGTCACCCTCGACGGCGACTCGGGCCTGCCCGACGGCGTCAAGCTGCTCGGGCTGATCGGCCAGGAGCCGCCGAGCGTCGAGGCGCTGCTGCGCTCGTGGGAGAAGCGTCCCGCCTCCACGACGTTCGTGCTGGGCGCCGGGTACGACGGGCCGCTCCGGCTCGACCTGGTCCGCGACGGGCCGCACGGGCTGGTCGCGGGCACCACCGGCTCCGGCAAGTCCGAACTGCTCCAGACGATGATCGCCTCGCTCGCCGCCGCCAACCGGCCCGACGAGCTGGCCTTCGTCCTCATCGACTACAAGGGCGGCAGCGCGTTCCGCGAGTGCGCCGAACTGCCGCACACCCTCGGCATGGTCACCGACCTCGACGGCCACCTCGTGCAGCGGGCGCTGGCCTCGCTCGACGCGGAGCTGCGCCGCCGTGAGCAGTTGCTCGCGGACGTCGAGGCCAAGGACCACGCCGACTACCGCGCCAAGCGCTCCCGCAACCGCGAACTGCCCGCACTGCCGCGGCTGCTGATCGTCATCGACGAGTTCGCGACGCTGGTGCGCGAGGTGCCGGACTTCGTGCCGGGCCTGATCAGCCTGGCGCAGCGCGGCCGTTCGCTCGGTCTGCACCTGATCCTCGCGACCCAGCGGCCCGGGGGCTCGGTCTCCACCGACATCAAGGCCAACACCAACCTCCGGATCGCGCTGCGGGTCACCGACAAGAGCGAGAGCCAGGACATCATCGACTCCGGCGACGCGGTGAGCATCTCCTCCGCGACGCCGGGCCGCGCCCTGGTGCGCCGCGGCGACCACGCGCCGACGCCGTTCCAGACCGCCTGGGTGGGTGCCGCCCGCGCCGGTGCGGAGCCCGGTGAGGACGAGGCGCCCGCGCAGCCGGGCTCGGTCACCGCCGCCGCCCGCAACGTCCGCGGGGTGGAGCTGTCCTGGAACCGGCTGGGCCGCCCCGTCGAGCTGTTCGACGACGACGAGGTGGAGGAGGTCGCCGCCCCGGAGACCGCGACCGACCTGCTGGCGCTGGTCGAGACGATCCGGAAGGCGACCGCGGCGCTGGAGGACCACAGCGAGCAGGCCAGCCCGTGGCTGCCGGCGCTGCCGGACGTCGTCACCCTCGACGACCTGCCCAAGGCCCCGCCGACCCCGCCGGGCCGTCCCGCCGCAGTGCCGTACGCCCTCCTGGACCTGCCGAGCCTCCAGGAACGCCGGGTCTGCTGCCTGGACTTCGCCACCTTCGGCCACCTCTACGTCGTGGGCGCGCCGCGCTCGGGCCGTACGCAGGTGCTGCGGACGCTGGCCGGTTCGGCGGCGCGGACGCTGTCCACCGCCGATCTGCACCTGTACGCGATCGACGCGGCGGGCGGCGGTCTGTCGGCGCTGGAGGCGCTGCCGCACTGCGGTGCGGTGGTCTCCCGGTTCGACACCGAGCGGCTGGCGCGGCTGCTGAGCCGCCTCATCCGCGAGCTGACCATGCGTCAGGAGAAGATGGCGGCGCACGACTGCGCGAGCCTGACGGAGCTGCGCGCCGCCCTGCCGGCCGCCGAGCGCCCGGCCCATCTGATGCTGCTGATCGACGGCTGGGACGGCATCTCGCAGATGCTCGACGAGTACGACGGCGGGCGGCTGTTCGAGGAGGTCACGCGGTTGCTGCGGGAGGGTGCCGCGGCCGGTATCCACCTGGTCGCCTCGTCCGAGCGCGGGCTGCTCGGCGGCCGGCTCTCCGCGCACAACGACTTCCGGCTGCTGCTGCGCCAGTCGGACAAGGGCGACTACTACCTCGCGGGGATGTCACCCAACCGGGTGCCGAGCCACATCCCGGCGGGCCGCGGCTGGCACACCCCCGCGTCCGTCGAGACGCAGATCGCGCTGCTGCCGACCGCCGGTGACGGGGTGCCGGGCCAGGGCAGCGCCGACCAGGCCGACGCGCTGCGGGAGATCGGGCGCGTCGCCACCGAACGGGACGCCGGGCTCCGCGCCGAGCGGCGGCCGTTCCGGGTGGCGGAGATGCCGAAGTCCATCGGCTTCCAGGAGGCGATGGAGCAGGTTCCCGAGGCGTCGCGCCGCCCGATGTGGGCGCTGCTGGGCATCGGCGGGGACGAGGTCCGGCCGCTGGGCTTCGACTTCCTCTCCGGCGGCGGCAGCTTCGCGGTCGTCGGCCCGCCCGGCTCGGGCCGCTCCACGGCGCTGGCGGCGATGTCGGTCTCGCTGATCACCGGCGGTACGTCGCTGGTGGTGCTCGCCCCGCGCGAGTCGCCGCTGCGCAAGCTCGCCGACCACGGTCTGGCGCAGGTCATCACGGACACCGACCCGTCGGCGAACACCGTCGAGGAGGCGCTGCGCGCCATCGGCGACAAGCCGGTGGTCGTGGTCGCCGACGACAGCGACCTGCTCTCCAGCTGCGGTGCGGACAAGGTGCTGCGGCGGATCGCCTCGTCGGGCCGGGACCGTAACCAGGGCATCCTGATCGGCGGTCCGTCCGAGGGCATGAGCTCCATGGGCTGGATCGGCATGGTCCGCCGCTCGCGGCGCGGTCTGCTGCTCGGGGCGCGGACGATCGGTGACGGCGACATCATCGGCGCGCGCATCACCGCCGAGCACATCCGCACCCGGATGGTCCCCGGACGCGCCTGGACGGCGGGCCCGTCCGGCACCGTGGTGCCGGTCCAGGTCCCGCTGACGGTCCTGGAGAGCTGATACGGCAGCCCGCCCCGGGAGCACGGCCTTGGGGCGGGCGGAACGCGGACGGGCCCGGCACCCACGGTGGGTGCCGGGCCCGTCCGCGCGGGGCGGGTCAGCCCTTGGAGCTGTTGCGGACGCCAGCGGCGATCTGGCTGTCGGAGTCCGTCATCGACTTGACGATGTCGGTGAAGGACTGCGCGAACACCTTGATGTTCGCGGAGGATTCCTTCATCTGCTTGCTGAACGCCTGGTACGCCTCCTCCAGCGCCGGGCTGGACTGCTCGAAGACGAGACCGTCCTTGAGCAGCGCGCTGACGGTGTTCTCCAGATCGCCGAGTTCGTTGGCGATGTCGGTGAACTTGTTCTCCATGGTGTTGGCGACACGCTTGATGTCGTCGTAGTCGAGAAAGACGTCCTGCGCCATGTGTTCCTCCGGTGAATGCGGTCGGGTGGTACGGGATGCCGCCGGGCGGCGGGGGCGTCAGCCGCTGGAGCGGATCTTGTTCGCCATCTCGTCGTCCATGTCCCGCATCGACTGGACGATCTTCTCGAACTGCTCCGCGAAGTCCTTGATGCTCTGCGTCGCGTCGGTCAGCGACTGCGTGAGCTTCTCGTAGGACTGCTGGAGGGCGGGGCTGGAGTTGTTGAACTTCAGCGTGGAGTTGAGCATCGTGTCGACCTCGTTCTTGGCCTCCGTCATACGGGGCACAAGGGTGTTGTCGGCACTGTTCTTGAGGAGGTTCGAGACGCGCTCGATCTCCGCGAAGTCGAGGCTGATGTTGGCGGCCAAGATCTCTCCTTGGTTACGGGTTTCCGACGGGGGTCGAGGTCCGGGGCGGGCCCCGGGGAGCGGACGGCCGGTGCGCGGGGCGCGGCTCAGTCGTCCTCCTTCTCCTTCCATTCGGCGCCGTCGCCGAAGGGGGAGGAGCGGGTGTAGGTGGTGGTCTCGTCGTCCGTGGTGACGGTCATGGTGCCGCTGCCGTCGTCGTTGATGACGTAGCGGCTGGTGGTCTTCGAACCGTCCGGACCGGTCGTCACCGTGGTGTAGTCACGGGCGTCGAAGGTCTTGCCGTCCTTGAGGGTGATGGGCTGCGGTGACGAGTCGTACGTGGTCTTGTTCGTGTACTTCTGCTCGTCGTCGCCGGAGCCGATCGTGACGGTGGACTCCTCGGTCATGACGTTGTTGTCGTCGTCGAGGGTCACCTTGACGTGGGTGCTGCCCGATTCCGTGGTGATGGTCTTCTCGGTGGGCGGGGTGTCGCTGGGCCGCTCGCCCTCGGGGTGGTCACCGGGCTGCGACGGTACGTCCTTGTCGTTGTTGTACCGGTCGCACCAGCCGGGGGCGCCGTCGGCGGAGCACACCTCGTTGATGTCGGCGTCCGGATGCTCCTTGAAGTAGCCGGAGGCGCCGATCTTGTCCAGGTAGTCGTTCCACGCCTTCGTGTCCTTGTCCCACTGGTCCCAGGCGGCCTTCTTGTGCTTCCAGTCGTCGAGGCCGAGGCTGGCGCCCATCACCCCGGCGCTGTCGGCCATGCCCGCGTCGACCTGGAAGTAGTTGTCGGAGACCGACTCGAAGATGTCGGCGAGCTTGTTGAGGCCGTCCTTCGCGTCCTTCGCCCGCTGGCTGGAGCGCTGCGAGAAACTCCACATCGCGGTGCCGAGGTCGCTGAAGCCCATGACGCTCTTCGCCGCGCTCGTCGATTCCGACAGGTCCTTCAGCGCGCCCTTGGCGCCGCCGGAGTCGGCGGTGTCGGCGAGTTGACGCATCCGCGTCTGCACCTGGTTGAGCAGCTCGTAGTCGATGGAGAAGTCGGGCATGGGCACCTCTCGGGCCGGCGGCCGGGCGGCGTGGAAGCAATACCTTGCACCCCTCTCACGCACGGACGCGCCGGATGGTTCACCCGGAAGCGGAATTCATGCCGGGGAACGGTGAACCTCCTGGCCCCGTGGTGCGTGTTATGCGTACGGGTGCTCCTCCGCACCGGCCGCCGCGCCGCCGGAAGAGCCGCCCGCACCCGCCCGAACTGCCCGTACCCGCCCGCACCGCACCCCACCCGCACCGCCCTGCCGCACCGCCCGCGGCAGCCGATCATGGAAGGCCGGTACCGTCGTTGCCCCGCGAAACGGACTGGAGCGCCCTGGGCCTGGACTCGGACCCGACCCCGGGGGACGCGGCCAGGATCCGGGAGGTCATCGCCTCCCAGCAGGATCTGGTCGACCTCGCCGACAAGATCGACGACGGGCTCACCGAGGTGAAGAACACCACGGACGGCGCCTTCGTCGGGAAGACCGGTGACGCGCTGCGCGAGGTCATCGACGGCAAACTGCGCAACTTCGTCTCGACGTTCCGCGAGGCGCAGGAGGACGTGCAGAGCGCGCTGCGGACGTACCAAGCGGTCATGGAGGAGCAGCAGGGCCGGGCGGACGCCGCGCTCCAGCAGGCCAAGGAGTTGTCCGAGGACGACGAGGACGGCCGGGAGTCGCTGAAGTCGACGGCCAAGGACGCCGGGGACATCCAGAAAGAGGCGTCGGCGACGGCGGCGAGCGCGGTGCGGGCGGCCCGCGACAAGATCGCTTCGCCGATCGACGCCTGTGACGAGATCATGAAGGCGCTCAGCTGGCTGGCGATCATCCTGATCATCCCCGCCATCATCTTCGGCGGTCCGGTGGCGCTGTTCGCCGTCGCGCTGAACGTCGCCATCTTCATCAAGACCGCGGTGGACTTCGCCAACGGCGACGCCAGCGCGCTGGATCTGCTGCTGGCCGGGCTCGGCATGATCGCCCCCAGCACCAAGGGCCTCAACGTCATGAAGGCGCTCAAGGGCCTGCGGGGGCTGGGAGCCAAGGGTATCGGCGGCATCAAGACGGCGTTCACGTCGTTCAAGAACGTCTTCACCGGCCGCAACATCCTGAACATGTCGTTCCACCTGTTCTTCGGCACGAAGGACTTCGCGCGGGGCGCGGCGAGTTGGAGCCGGGGCCTGAACGGCCTGTGGACGCACACCCCGTTCAGCAAGATCCCCGGGTTCGGCGGCCGGATCTTCACCGGTATGAACGGCTCGTTCCACATCGTCACGCCGTTCAAGGCGCTGCCGTTCATGCTCCCCGCGGGCATCAACGGTCTGCACATCGCCGGGGCGCTGGTGTACGGCGGGATGAAGGGCATCGGCAACGCCGCCAAGTGGATCGGCTCCGGGCTGGTCGCCGGCGGGAAGTCCGTCGTCAACGGGTTGTCCGGCTTCAAGGCGCTGCGGCTGATCCTGCCGGTGGACGCCGCCGAGATCCAGGCGCTGGGCATCGGCAAGGCGCTCCGGATCGGCTTCATCGACCGCGGTGTGTTCGGCAAGTACCGCTTCGGCGCGGTCGGCGCGGGCGGTCGGCTGCTGGGCGGCGCCGGGCCGATCAACCACCTGGTGGGCGCGGGCGGCGGCGGTATCCCGTCGGTGCACATCGACCCGATCGGCGACCTCGCGGTGATCCGGACCGGCAACTTCGCCGGTCCCGGGTCGTTCTCGCCGTCGCTGTCGACGCACGGCGTGGTCACCCCGCCGTCGATGCACTTCGACGGGTCGATGGGCGGGCTGAGCACCCCGCATCTGTCCATGCCGTCGCTCCAGGGCATGGGCGAGGGTCTGCACGGCGGCATCTCCATGCCGTCCGTCCAGGGCATCGGCGGCGGGCTCCACGGCGGCATCTCCATGCCGTCCGTCCAGGGCATCGGCGGCGGACTGCACGGCGGGATCTCCATGCCGTCGCTCCAGGGCGTCGGCGGGCTGCACGGCGGGCTGAACCTGCCGTCCATGCAGGGGCTGGGCGGGATCGAGTCGTCCCTCGGCGGACTGTCGAACCTCGGCCACTCCGGGATGCTCGGCGACCTGCCGACCGCGGGCCCCGTCTCGCACCTCTCGCCGCAGGGCGGGCTGTCCGGGGTGACGGCGCCGGGCGGCGTGAGCGGGCTGGGCTCGCACGGGCTGGGCTCCGTCTCCGGCGGGCACTTCAACTTCTCCGGCAACCTGGGCGATCTGGGCAACATCGGCTCGGGCGCGCGCATCGCGGACGTCCCCGCGCTGCGCTCCTTCGACCTGCCCGCCCCCTCGACGGCGGCGCCGCACGGCTCGGGCGCGGGCCTGGTCGACCTCGGCCATGTCGAGGCGCCGGGCGTCCCCGCCGCCGGCACCTTCGACCTGCACACCGGCTCCGTCACACCGGGGTCGATGCCCACCGTCGGGCACCTCGACGTCCCGGCGACCGGGGCGCACACGCCGGTCTCGACGCCGTCCGTCGGCCGGGTCGACCTGCCCGCGACGGGCGCCGCCCCCGGCGTGACCGCGCCGGGCGGCGTGCACCTGCCGGCCACCGGTTCGGTGACGCCGGGTCCGGTGCAGGGGCTGGTCCACACCGATGTGCCCGGTGCCGCCGTCAACGCGGGCGCCGGGAAGATCGCCGACGTCGGCGCGGGCCGCGGCCTCGGCTCCGGCGTGGACGTCTCCGGTATCACCCCGCCGACCGCCGTCACCCACGGCGTCACCCCGCCGACGATCGCCACCCACGGCGTCACGCCCCCGGCGTCCGCCACCCACGGCATCACCCCGCCCGGCACCGTCACGCACGGTGTCGACGTGCCCGCGACCGGGACGACCGGCGTCACCCCGCCGACCGGTACCCGGGGCGTCACGCCGCCGGCCGCCGGGGAGCACGGCATCACCCCGCCGGCCGTCACGCCGGGCGCCACCGCGCACGGCATCACCCCGCCGCCCGCCGCCGCGGCCCACACCGATGTGCCCGTGGTGGGCGGTCCGGTGCGGATGCCGCAGGGCGGGGCCGGGGGCGACCTCGCCGGGCTGGGCGAGCGGACCGTCCCGGCGCCCGCGCCCGGCCGCGGGATCGACGGGCCCGGCGCCGTGCCGGGCCGCCCGGTGGAGACCCCGGTGGCCGGCGCCGGTGCGCACACCGCCGTTCCGGAGCCGAAGCTGCCGGAGGTACCCGGTGCCGGCGTACCCGGGCACGGCGGTCCCGCGCTGGACGGCGCGCACACCCCGGTGGTCCCGCACACGGGCGGTGTCGACGTACCGGGCGCCGGAGTGGTCCGGCCCGCCACCGGGCACGTGCCCGCGCCGGCCGCGCCGCACGGGCGCCCCGACGGCGTCGACCTCGGCGGCAGCGGCAGCGGCATCGGCGGCAAGGGCAAGGGCAAGGCGCCCGATCCGTTCGCGGACTGGAAGAACGAATCGCTCGCCAAGGTGGACGTGTTCCGCAAGCCGGGCGACCTCCCCGGCGACCTGGAGGCCCGGCTGGGCGCGTGGAACCGGGTGCAGCAGGCGCGGATCGACCACGCGGCGGCCGAGGCGCGTCTGGACGCGGTCGGCGGGCGGATCGACGGCCCGTCGTCCGGTCCGTCCGTCGGGGAGCAGGCGCTGAACGATTTCCGGGCCACCGGGAAGGCGCTCGGCGACGCCGAGGACGCGTTCCGGGTCCACGGGATGGACCCGCACGACGTGACCCGGAAGCTGGACGCGCTGGACGCCGCGTCGCTGAAGGAGCGGCCGCGGCTGCTGGGCGGTGCGACGCCGAGCGGCCGGTTCCAGAAGGAACTGCCCGGTGTCGAGGGCGCGGTGGTGAACGCGCCGCGCGGCCAGGTACCGGAGGTCCTCGACGCCGGTGCCCTCGGGGACCGGCTGGTGGTCCACGGCGGCGCCGCCGACCGGCAGTTCAGCGTCCAGCTGCTGGACGCGCCGGGCGGCAGCCCCGTCCGCACCTGGCACTATCAGCGCGGTATGGGGCTCGGCCTCGCCGGTGAGGACTTCGTCCTGCGCGGCGGGGCGTTCGACGGCGCGACGGTCTCCACCACCTCGAAGCTGGGCACGTCGACGGCGGCGCCCCTCGACTCGGCCGGACACTCCTGGCCGATCCGGATCGACGGGGACCAGGTCACGATCGCCTCGCCGACCGGGCCGCAGCGCTACTCCTGGTCCGACGGCGCCTTCCAGGAGGGCCCGCCCGTCCCGGCGCCGCACCCCGCCCCGCCCGCCGCCGCGGGCCTGACCGGCGACGCCGCCGCCAACTGGGGCAAGCTCGTCGACCTGGCCCATGTACACCTGGGCGAGGCGGTCGGCAACAAGGCGCTCGCCTCCATGATCGACCGCGTCAAGGTCAACGGCTTCACCGACAAGCGCGGCTACGGCGGTTTCGTCAAGCCCAGCAAGCTGGAGGACGGCGTCCTCGTCAGCAGCACGGAGAAGTTCCACGACATCGCCCAGGATCTGCTGTTCAAGGGCGCCAACGAGCGGATCACCGTCTACCGCGGTGTGTCGATGGAACCGCAGGCGCAGAGGGTGGACGCCTTCATCGAGCGGGTGCCGGTCTCCACGTCCAACACCTTCGAGTTCCAGCCGCTGTGGGCGAAGAACCTGCCGCTGAGCAACCGCGTCGTCTTCGAGATCGATGTCCCGGCCGACCACGGCAAGATCGCCATGTCGTACCCGCCGCACTACGACCACGCCGGAGCCGGCGCGCCGCCGCCCCTGACCGACCAGTGGGAGATCACCCTCGCGCCGACGACGCTGGTGCGGACCGGCCCCAACCGCATCGACCCCGAGAGCGGTCTGACGATCGTGCCGGTCCGTGCCGAGGCGATCCCCCGGGGCGACATCCCCGCCCTCATCAACGAGAAATGGCCCGGCTTCCCGTCCAGCACCGCCTTCGACGACTTCGGCCGCGCCTTCGACCCGGGCACGATCGACCGCTGGAGCGGGCTGGAGGGCTCCGTCGCCCGCTCCGAGCTGAGCGGCGACGGCCTGGGGCGGACGATCACCGTCACCAAGCCCGGCCACGCGGGCGAACTCACCATCGACATCGCCCACCTGCCGGAGAAGGAAGCCGTCCGTCTCACGTTCACCGACGGCGACGGCAAGATCCTCACCGAGCGGACCTTCGGCCAGGAGCAGTTCCAGCGCATCGGCGCGGACCTGCGGGGCGATGTCATGTACGCGAACGACTCGCTGAGGCCGCTGCCGCTGCCCGAGGGATGGCGTCCGCCCGCGGAGGCCCCCCACTCCCCCGGCGCCGGCGCGACCGCCGACGTCACACCCCCCGCACCCGGCCCGGTCACCGGCGCCACCGGCGGACTGCCGGAGGGCACCGGTGCGCTCGATGTGCGTACCGGCGGCGGCCACGGCGCCCCGTCCCGTCCCTCGGGGGCGGAGCTGGAGAGGATCTGGGCCCAGGAGTCCGATGCCCGCCTCGATGTCTTCCGCGGCTCCGGCGCGTCGGACGACCTGGTGGACGCGCGGGTCGGCGCCTGGGGTGAGGTGCAGCGCGCACAGCGGGAGTTCGACCGGGCGAAGCTCGACTTCGACGCCGACGGCGTCCGTACGGACGGCAGTTCCGCCGGGCCGTCCGTCGGTGAGCAGGCACGGGTCGATCTGGACGCGGCGGCCAACCGCCTCGGCCACGCCCGGGACAGCTTCCGGCAGCTCGGGATGGACCCGGACACCGTCGCGCACGAACTGCGCGCGCTGGACGACCTCTCCCTCAACGAGCGTCCGCGGCTGCTGGGCGGCGCCTCGGCCCAGAACCGTTTCGAGAAGGACCTCCCGGGGCTGGGCGGAGTGGTGCTCCAGGCGCCGCGCCGGCAGGTGCCGACGCTCGCGGACGCCGAGGCGTTCGGGGACCGGCTCGTCGTCCACGGCGGCGCCGCCGACACCCGGATCGACGTCCAGTTGCTGGACGCGCCGGGCGGCAGCCCCGTCCGCACCTGGCACTACCAGCGCGGCTTCTCCGGGCTGACGCTGACCGGTGAGGACATCGCCCTGCGCGGCGGCCCGCTCGACGGGGTCACGGTCGCCACGACGTCCAAGCTGGGCAGTTCGACGGCGGCGCCGGTGCTGGACACGGCCGGCGGCCACGCCTGGCCGGTGAAGATCGAGGACGGCCACATCACCGTCGCCTCGCCGTCCGGTCCGCAGCGCTACACCTGGTCCGACGGCGCGTTCCACGACGCGCCGCCGGTCCCGGCGCCGCACACCGGCACCCCGCCCGCCGCGTCGGGGCTGCACGGCGCGTCCGCGGAGAACTGGAACTCCCTCATCGACGTCGCCCGCCTGCACCTGGGGCGTGCGGACACCGACGGCAAGGTCGCCGCGCTGATGCGGGACGTCATCGGCGGCTCGTTCACCTCCAAGCGCGGCTACGGCGGTTTCGTCATCCCCTCCAAGCTGGAGGACGGGGCGCTGCTCGCGAAGGTGGAGGACTTCCACCGCGTCACGCAGGACCTGCTGTTCGAGGGGCCCAACAAGGAGCTGACGGTCTACCGGGGCGTCTCGATGGAACCGTCCGCCCAGGCGGCGGACGTCTTCACCGAGCGGCTGCCGATCTCGACGTCCAACACCTTCGATTTCCAGCCCGAGTGGGCGAAGAACGGGGTGGTGAGCAACCGCGTCGTCTTCGAGATCCAGGTGCCCGCCGACCACGGCAAGCTGGCGATGGCGTACCCGCCGCACTTCGACCACACCGGTAACCCGGCGCCGCGCAGCCCCGATCAGTGGGAGATCACCCTCTCCCCGACGAAGCTGGTCCGCACCGGCGCGAGCCGGACCGATCCGGGCAGCGGCCTGACGATCGTGCCGGTGCGCGCGGAGGCGATCTCCCCCGACGACTTCGCGAAGGTCATCCAGGAGGAGTGGCCGGGTCTGCCGTCGGGCACCGCCTTCGACGACTTCGGCAAGGCTTTCGACCAGTCCTCCATCGTCCGCTGGAGCGGTTTCGAGGACGTCACCGTCCACCCGTCGGACAGCGCGGACGGGCTGGTCAAGACGTTCACCGTCACCAAGCCCGGCTCGCCCGACCACCTCACCGTCACCGTCACCCACCACCCCGGCGACAACCGCGTCGGCGTGACCTTCACCGGTCCCGGCGGCGAGAAGCTGCTCGACAAGAGCTGGAGCGGTACCGGCTTCACCCATATCGCCGCCGATCTGCGCGGCGGTGTCCTGCACAACGCGGAGGAGTTCAGCAGCCTGCCGAAGCCCGGTAGTTGGGAGACCCCGCACACCCCGGCGGGCGCCGTGGACGACCTCGCCTCGTCCGTCGGCGGTCTGCGCGTCGGCGACGCCCCCGCCTCCGGCCTCAGCGCCAAGGCGATGGGCAAGCTGCCCGAGGGGTCCGTCCCCGCGCCCCACTCCTCCCGCCTCACCGGCGCGGAGCTGGAGAAGATCCACGCCCAGGAGAGCGCGGCGCGCCTCGATGTGTTCCGCCGTCCCGGCGACTCCGACGGCGTCGTCAACGCCCGGATCGACGCCTGGGGAGAGGTCGTACGGGCCCAGAAGCAGCTGGACCAGGCGCAGGTGCGCCTCGACGCCGAGGGCGGCAGCGGCGCCGGCGCCTCCGACGGCCTCACCGCCGGCGACCACGCCCGGATCAGCCACGCGGAGGCCGTCGCCCGCCTCGACCTGGCCCGGGACGCCTTCCGCGCCCACGGCATGGACCCGGACACCGTCGGCGCCCGTCTCGACGAGTTGACCGCCGACTCGCTCAAGGAACGCCCCCGCCTGCTCGGCGGCAGCGGCGACGAACTCGGCCCCCACCAGCAGCCCCTGCCCTTCGGCAAGGGCACCGTCGTCGAGGCGCCGCGCGGCGGGGTGCCGCGGTTCCGCGGCGGGGACGACGCGGACGGTCTGCTGGTGATGCGTGCCGAGGACTTCGGCCCGCGCAACAAGGTGTTCCGCGTCGACATGCTGGACGCACCGGGCGGTGCCACCGTGCGCACCTGGCACTACAAGGTCGGGTTCGGCAACCGGCTCACCCTCTCCGGCGAGGACGTCGTCCTGCGCGGCGGGGCGCTCGACGACGTCACCATCACCACCAGGGCGGACCTCGACAAGCGCCACGCGGCGCCGATGGCGGACCCGAACGGCGGCCACAGCTGGCCGGTGAAGGTCGAGGACGGCCACATCACCGTCGCCTCGCCGTCCGGTCCGCAGCGCTATCTGTGGTCCAACGGCGCCTTCCACGACGCGCCGCCGGTCCCGGCGCCCCGCACCGACACACCGCCCGCCGCCGCGGGGCTCGACGGGAAGGCCGCCGAGAACTGGAACGCCCTCGTCGACGTCGGCCACCGCCACCTCGGGCGCGCGGCGGGCGACAGCAAGATCTACGCGCTGATGACGGACGTCAGGTCCGGTTCGGCGTTCACGTCCAAGCGCGGCTACGGCGGTTTCCTCAAGCCGGGGGCGGCGGACGACAAGCTCCTGACCAATGTGCGGTACTTCCACCAGGTCACCCAGGACCTGCTGTTCGAGGGGGCCAACAAGGACATCACGGTCTACCGCGGTGTCTCCATGGACCCGGCGAGCCAGTCGGCCGACGTCTTCACGGAGCGGCTGCCGATCTCGACCTCCAACAACTTCGCGTTCCAGCACGAGTGGGCCAAGGGCCTGGAGCTGAGCAACCGGGTGGTCTTCGAGATCCACGTCCCGGCCGGTCACGGCAAGCTCGCGATGGCGTACCCGCCGCACTTCGACCATCTCGCCACCGGCTCCCCGGCGCCGCGCAGCCCCGACCAGTGGGAGATCACCCTTCCCCCGACGAAGCTGGTGCGCACCGGCCCCACCCGCGTCGAGGACGGACTGAACGTCGTGCCGGTGCGGGCGGAGGCGATCTCCCCGGACGACTTCGCCGCCGTGCTCAAGGAGGAGTGGCCCGGCCTGCCGTCGGGCACCGCGTTCGACGACTTCGGCAAGGCTTTCGACCAGTCCTCCATCGTGCGCTGGAAGGACTTCGACGATGTCACCGTGCATCCGTCGACCAGTGAGGACGGGCTGGTCAAGACGTTCACCGTCACCAAGCCCGGCTCGCCCGACCGTCTGACCATCACCGTCACCCATCAGCCCGGCGACAACCGCGTCGGCGTCGCCTTCGCGGGCTCGGACGGGCTGCTGGCGACGCCGAAGAGCTGGAGCGGTACGGACTTCCGCGACATCGCCGCGGACCTGCGCGGCGGGGTGCTGCACAACGCCGACGAGTTCACCAACCTGCCGAAGCCGGGAAGTTGGGAGAGTCCGCACACCCCGGTGGACGGCGCCGTGGACGACCTCACCGTCTCCACCGGCGACCTCCGCGTGGGCGACGCGCCCGCCTCCGGCGTCAGCGCCAAGGCCGCCGGCAAGCTCCCCGAGGGCAGCGTGCCCGCGCCGCACTCCTCCCGCCTCACCGGCGCGGAGCTGGAGAAGATCCACGCCCGGGAGGCCGAGGCGCGCCTCGACGTCCTCCGCCGCCCCGGCGACTCCGAGGACGTCGTCAACGCCCGCGCCGCCGCCTGGAACGACGTACAGCTCGCACGGAACGGCCTCGCGGACGCGCAGGCCCGTGTGGAGCGCGACGGCGGCCGGATCGACGGCTCCTCGCGCGGTCTCGGCGTCGGCGACCGGGCCCGTGCCGAACTGCACCTCGCGCAGACCCGGTTCGACGAGGCGCGGGAGGCGTTCCGGGCGCACGGCATGGACCCGGACGCGGTCGGCGCCCGGATGGACGAGCTGACCGCCGATTCCCTCAAGGAACGCCCCCGGCTGCTCGGCGGCTCCGGGCGGGGGCCGGGCCGGGCCTCGGGCGAATGGCACGAGCTGCGGGAGCTGGAGCTGGAACTGGCCCACTTCCGGGCCACCCGCACCGGGCTCGGCACACCCCCCGCGGACCTGCCCCCGGCGCACATCCCCGGGGAACGGCCCACCCCGCCGCCGCCCGCCGGAGACGTGGCGGCCACCCACGGCGCCCCGCCGCCCGCGGCGGCGGGCACCGGCGGCACCGGCGCGGTGCAGCTGCACTCGCCGGAGGGCCTGTCGCACTTCCGCCAGGTGGTGCACACCCCCGACGGGCCGGTCCTGCGCTTCACCGGCGCCGACGGCGCCCCGGTGCCGGGCGCCCGCGTCGAGGCGTACGGGGAACACCTCCGCGTCTCCACCCCCCAGATGCACCA
Organism: Streptomyces sp. NPDC027185; assembly: GCF_055567035.1. Classification (NCBI taxonomy): domain Bacteria; kingdom Bacillati; phylum Actinomycetota; class Actinomycetes; order Kitasatosporales; family Streptomycetaceae; genus Streptomyces; species Streptomyces sp. NPDC027185. Next base: position 334,688 of record NZ_JBVHRF010000007.1, read on the forward strand.
GGTCTTCGCCGCGGACGGCACCCACCTCCACGACCTGGTGGAACTGACCGGCGCGGACGGCCTGACGTACTTCGCCCACCGGCCGCTCACCCGGCACGGCGGCACGACGCCGCTCCCGTCCGGGGAGCTGCACCGGGCGGACGGCGTGCCGGTGGCCGGCACCGAGGTCGCCGTGCACGGTGACGGCTTCCGGGTGACGGACGGCACCACCGTGCACGTCTTCGACTCCTCCGGCACCTTCGAGTTCCGCGCGCTGCGGCTCCCGGACGCCCCCGGCGCCACCGGACAGCTGCTGCGCACGTACGAACACGGCGCGCTGGAGGTCCTCGGCGACGGCACCCGGGCCGAGGGGTTCACCGCCCGTACCCGGCCCGGCGGCGGTTTCCGTATCGAGGACGGCGACGGCGGCTTCCGGCTCGTCGGCGAGGACGGCGCCGCCACCCACGTGGTCACCGTCGAGGGCAGTACGTTCCACGTCGCGGACGGCGCCGGGAACCACCTCTACGACGCGGTACGGCTGGCCGACGCGCCCGACGGACGGTTCCTGCGGACCGGCTCCGACGAACTGCTCGACGCCAACCTGGAGGGCACCGGCGTCCGCGTCACCCGGGAGGACGGCGGCGGCTTCCGCACCGACGGCACCGGGCCGCTGCGCCAGGGCGAGTTCACCCGCTACCGGGCCGACGGCAGCCTGGAAAAGATGCGGATCAACGTCATCCACCACGGGTCGCCGCGGCCCGGCCACCACTTCGAGGTGGACTTCCCGGCGAAGCCCGCCGACGGCACCGACGCTGCGAAGGCCACCTGGAAGCGGGTCACACCCGGCACCACGGAGCGGCCGGACGCCACCGCGAAGTGGTTCGACTCCGGGACCGTCGGTGAGAAGGGCGTCGCGGGCGGCCGGGTGCAGCTGCTCAGCCACAGCGGCGCCGAGGTCTTCGAGCGGCGCCCGCTGCCCGGCGGCGGCTTCCTGGACGCCCAGCGGCCCACCGCCTCCACCGGCTTCGCCCGCTTCGGCCACCAGCGCAGCGACTGGCAGGAGATCGCGGCCGACGGCTCCGCCGGACGCCACGGCAAGCGCCACTTCGGCACCAGCGGCCGCAGCTGGTACGACATGGACGGCGCCGTCCGCGTACGGCACTGGCGGGAGAACCCCGACGGCGGCCACGTCCTCGCCCAGCTGGACCGCGACCCGCTCACCCAGGGCCTGACCGGCCGCCCGACCACCTGGCACCGCTACGACGAGGAGTACACGCACCTCGCCCAGGGCGAGCGGACGTGGAGCCCGGGGCGCGGCTGGACCGACACCATGACCGACACGCGGACGGGGCTGACCGAGACCGTCCACGAGCGGTTCGGGCGGCTGCACGCCGACGACAACCGCCGGTACTTCCAGCGGGAGATGGAGGCGGACGGCTCCCTCAAGAAGGACTGGATCTCGCACTCCGCGCACGGCAAGGAGAACGCCGCGGGCAAGACCCTCAAGGACGGCGGGTTCCTCCAGACGCACCGCCTCACGGAGCAGCGGCCCCCGTCGTGGGTCCGCAACCTGCTCTCCTCCGTCGAGCACCGCACCTTCGCCGGGAAGGCGTGGCTCACCGCCGACAACGGCTTCCAGGTACACACCTGGAAGTACACCCCCGCCGGCGCCGAAGCGCCCACGACGACCGGGGTGCGGCTGGTGGGCCGGGACAGCTCAACGCTCGACATCGCCTCCGACGGCACCGTCGTCCGCGCCACCACCACTCTCTCCGACGGCTCCAAGCTGACCGTCGGCGATGTGGAGCTGCCGGCCGGAGCTACCCGCCAGGACGGCTATCTGCCCTGGTCGGCGGGGGACGACGGGCTCAAGGGCCACCGCACCTTCCACCCCGACGACTTCACCGGCACCGGCGGCGGCGACCGCGGCCACGGCGCGCTCCTCTGGCAGGACCGCTACCGCCCCGGCGCCGCGGAGGGCGACTGGTTCACGCCGGGCGCCGGGGAGTGGCGCGTGGCCCGGGAGGGCTTCGCCGACGGCACCGTGGTGGAGTACCGCACCCCGCCGCGCGCCGCCGGCGGGGAGGCCGTGCACGCCGGACCGGGCGACGACTGGATCCGTACCAACCAGCACGGCGAGGTCGTGGCGCGCCGCGACACCTGGCCGGGCGGCGACGGCGGCGCGGGCATCGAGGTCACCGCGACCGGCCGCCCCGGCGCCGCCAAGGTCACCTGGGAGGCGGGCGGCGAGTTGGGCGTCCGGGTGCAGTCGGCGGGCGGCGGCACCGGACGGTACTGGGACAACGCCTCGTACCAGGACTTCGACGCCGCGGGCCGGCTGGTCCGCGACCACCGGGTGCTCGACGACGGCACGACCGTCGATGCCTGGCGGGTCGCCGGCGGCGAGGGCGAACCGCCGGTCTGGCACTGGAACAAGACCGACAAGGAAGGCCACATCCTGGAGTTCGGCGACGGTGCCGGGCGCGTCCGCACCTGGACCGACGCCCGGGGCAACCCGCTGGACGACTGGCGCGAGGGCGCGCTGTGGCGCGACCACTCCGGCGGCGACCTGGTCCAGGAGATCCCGCCGGTGCCGCGCTCCGGCTCCCTCTTCCAGGACCACTTCGGCGATCCGTCGCTCCGGGTCCGCGAGCACCGCGCCACCCCGGACGCCGAGTACAAGCCCGGCGAGTGGCGGGAGTTCGACAACGGCGCGGCGGTGCGCACGCGGACCGCACTGGACGACGGGACGTTCCTGGAGTCCGACGAGTGGAACAAGCAGTGGCGGCGCTACGGCGGCGCGGACGGCACCACGCTGCTGTCCGAGCGGACGATGGCCGGGTACGTCTGGGAGAAGGACAGCTTCGGCCGGATGACGCTGGTCGGCCGGGAGAACGACTTCCGGGGCTGGGCCGCCGAGTTCCGCGGCGGCAGCCGGATGATGCGCGAGCCGAACCGCTTCGAGTGGTCGAAGAACGTGAACGGCGAATCGCTGTACACACCGTTCGTGCAGAAGGCCGCCAACCAGGCGCTGGTGGAGTTCATCCAGGAGTTCACGCTGGACTTCACCGTCGGTCTGATCGTCAACGCCATCGCGGCGGAGATCTCCGGCCGGGAGTTCAGCTGGACGGACGTGGCGAAGGCGGCGTTCGGCGCGGCGGTCGGCTCCACCGTGAAGATCGGCGTGAGCGGGCTGCACAACATGGCGGGCCGCGGCGGCTCCGTCAAGACCGGGATGAGCAACGTCGACGCCGGCAAACCGTACGCCCGGCCGCCGGCCTCCGACGACACCTGGTCGACGGAGTGGGCGGGCAACGAGAAGGTCACCCGCTGGCGCGCCGGTACGTACGACTTCAGCGTCGGCATCACCTCCGGCCTGGCGTCCGGCCTCATCGTCGGCGCCGCCAACTCGGCGATCTTCGGGGTGTACGACTCCAACGGCAACCTCGTCCATCTCTCGGGCACCGACGCACTGCGCGAGGGCGCCCTCGGCATGGCGTCGGGCCTGGCCGGCGGCCTCAGCTTCGGGGCGGCCAAGACGGTGCTGCAGCAGACCGCGGCGGGCAGGTTCTACCATCGGCAGGGTCTGGTGGACCTGTTCCTGGTGGGTGGCATCAGCAAGTTCGCCGACAAGATGTTCGGCGGGCTGATCCTCACCCCCGAGCTGCGGAAGGCCGATCCGCCGTGGTGGCAGCAGCAGCCCGCACCGGAGCCGTCCGAGGACGACCCGCACGACCCGCAGGAGAGCACGTCATGACCAACCCCGTGTACCGCGTCGCCGCCCGGGGGCGCGGTGCCCACCGGACGATCTCCGACGCGGTGGCGGCCGTCCCCGCGGGCGCGGTGGTCGCCGTCTCGCCCGGTGTCTACCCGGAGAACGTCCGGCTGGAGCGCCGGGTGGTACTCGTCCCCGAACAGGGCCCCGGCACCGTCGAGATCCGTCCGGCACACGGCCCGGCGCTCAGCGTCGCCGCCCCGGACTGCGCGGTGCGGCAGCTGACACTCCAGGGCACCGACCCCGCGGAGGCGCTGGTACGGGTCGAGGACGCGGCCGGTCTGGTGCTGGAGGAGTGCGCGCTCAGCCACGGCCGGATCGAGGTGCTGGGGCGGCCCGACGCGCCGGACGCCCCGGAGGGCGGCGAACCGCCCGAGGAGGGCGACCGGTTGGCGGCGCTGCACGGTGCGCTCGCCGCGGATCTGGTGGAGGAGCTGCAGGATCCGACGACGGGCGGGGTGCTGCTGCTGCGCCACACCCGGCTGCACGGTGCCCGCCATGCCGCGCTGCACGTCAGCGGCGACGGCCGGGCGCGGATCGAGGACACCGTGATCACCTCGGTCGACGGCATCGGCGTGGTGCTGTCGGGCACCGCGCGGGTGGTCGCCGACGGGCTGCGGATCACCGGGAGTTCGGGCTCCGCGCTGCGCGCCCGGGGCGCGACCCGGCTGGCGGTGCGCGCCGCCCGGCTGACCGGTCCGGGCCGCCACGGGCTGCTGGCCCAGGACACCGCGCAGGTACTCCTGGACGACTGCCTGGTGGAGGGCGCGGCCGGCTCCGGTGTCCAGGCCGAGCACGAGGCGCGGGTCGATCTGACCGGCTGCCGGATCGTGGCGCCGGGCGGCAGCGGGCTGGTCACCGGCGGCGGTGCCCGGCTGGCCGCGCGCGATTGCCGGGTGGTGACGCCGGTGGCCAACGGCGCGCTGGCGCTGGGCGACAGCGCGCTGGAGCTGACGGACTGCGCGGTCTGTGGCAGCGGTTTCAGCTCCCTGCACCTGGGCGAGCGGGCCCGCGGTGAGCTGACCGGCTGCCGGGTGACGGACAGCGAGGAGCACGCGCTGGTCGTGACGGACGAGGCCCGGGTGCACGCCCGGGACACCGCGCTGCGGGACGCCGCGATGTGCGGGGTGCAGGTGGCGATGGCCGGTGCGGTGACGCTGACCGGATGCCGGGTCACCGGCGGCGAGAGCGGCGTACGGCTGCTGTCGGACGAGGAGTCGGTGCTGGTCGAGACGGTGGTCGCCGGGCAGCGCAAGGCCGGTGTGGAGCTGGGGCCCGGTGCGCGGGCGCAGCTGACCGGCGCCCGGATAGCGGACGTGGGCAGCGCGGGGGTGACGGTGGCGGGCGGCGGACGGCTGCGGATGGACGGCGGCGGGGTGTTCCGGGCCGGCGGCACGGCGCTGGTGCTGTGGAAGGACACCGACTGCGCGGTGAGCGGCGTCCGGATCGACACCACGGGCAAGAACGGCATCCTCGTCGGCGACGACGCGTCCGGCACCTTCGAGTACTGCGACATCCGGGCCACCGCCTTCCCCGCGCTGCACGTCGGGGAGCGGGCCGAGCCGCGGTTCGTCCGCTGCCGGGTCTTCGACTGTGCCCAGGACCTGGGCACCGCCGAGGGCGCGTCCCCGGTGTTCGAGGACTGCACGGCACACGGGGTGGAGCAGTCGATGCTGCCGACCGCGACACCACCGGGGCCGGGGCCGGGACCGGCGGGCCCCGCCCGGCCCGGCGCGCCCGGTCAACCGTCCGGCCCGTCGTCCGGGGCCGAGGCGCCGGAGAGTGGGGCCGCGGAGGGCCAGGACGCGGAGCTGGCCGACGAGGGCGCGCCCGAGGCGGAGCCGGAGTCGCTGGAGGACCTGCTGACCGAGCTGGGCGAACTGGTCGGTCTGGAGCGGGTCAAGAGCGATGTCGGCGGCATGGTGAAGCTGATGCAGACGGTCCGGCGCCGCCGCGAGGCCGGGCTGCCCGCGCCGCCCCTCAGCCGCCATCTGGTCTTCGCGGGCAACCCCGGCACCGGCAAGACGACGGTGGCCCGGCTCTACGGCCGGCTGCTGAAGGCGCTGGGCCTGCTGGCCGTCGGGCATCTGGTGGAGGTGGACCGCTCCGCGCTGGTCGGCGAGTACGTCGGCCACACCGGTCCGAAGACGACCGAGGCGTTCAACCGGGCGCGCGGCGGGGTGCTCTTCATCGACGAGGCGTACTCGCTGGCCCCGGCCATCGCCGGCAACGACTTCGGTACGGAGGCCATCGCCACGCTGGTGAAGCTCATGGAGGACCAGCGTGACGAGGTCGTCGTCATCGCGGCGGGCTACCCGGACGACATGGACCGCTTCATCGGCTCCAACCCCGGTCTGTCGTCGCGTTTCTCCCGCACCCTGCTGTTCGAGGACTACAGCTCCGACGAGCTGGTGCACATCGTGGAGCACCACGCCGAGCGGCACGCGTACAAGCTGACCGACGAGGCGCGCGAGGCGCTGTCCGGCCACTTCGCGGCGATCCCGCGGACCGTCCGCTTCGGCAACGGCCGTACCGCGCGCCAGGTGTTCCAGGAGATGACCGAGCGGCAGGCGATGCGCGTCTCCGAGCTGGAGGCGCCGGACGCCGACGCGCTGATGCAGCTGTCGCCGCTCGACCTGCCGGAGAACGCCCTCACCCTCTGACCTTCCTCCCTCCCATCCGTTCCGACTCGGAGGTCCCCGTGCCACCGGACAGTTCCCGTTCCCCCGAATCCCCGCCGAAGGATCCCGCCGGCGGTTTCTCCCGTACGTTCGCCCGTGATCCGGGCCGGCCGCGGATCGGGCTGCTGCCCGAGCGCCGGGTGTGGATCGCGCTCGGCTCGACCGTCGCGCTGGTCACCGGTGCCGTGGTGCTCGGGCCGCTGGCCCAGCGCGGGCTGCAGATGAGCGCCGACGACACCCGGGTGGCCGCCGCCTCGGTGGCGAGCCCGTCGCCGGAGGCGTCGAAGAAGGCCGACCCGTCGCCCAGCGCGACGAAGAAGGCCGAGCCCACCGAGACGCCCGGCAAGAAGAGCGACGACGCGCCGCCGGCCGGCAAACCCGCGCACGACGCGCCCCCGCCGCGCACCGGGGACGCGCCGCCGCCGCAGGGTGTCAACGGCGGTGCGGTGGCCGGCGACCCGCCCCGCACCGGCACCGGCACCGGCACCACGAAGCACAAGCCGGCGAAGCCGAAGGTCACCGGCCCGACCGGCACCATCACCGGGATGAACGGCATCTGCCTGGACGTCGCCAACGGCAACCGCGCCAACGGCACGCCCATCCAGGTCCACGACTGCAACGGCATGCCCGCGCAGCGCTGGACGATGGCGTCGGACGGCACGGTCCGCGCCTACGGCAAGTGCATGGACGTCGCGAACAACGCCACGTCGGACGGTTCGCTGATCCACCTGTGGGACTGCAACGGCCGTGCCTCGCAGCAGTGGGTCTTCGCCGGCGCCCCGCACGACCTGGTGAACCTCCCGGCCAACAAGTGCCTGGACATCCGCGCGGCCAACGCCTCGAACGGCACCCGGGTGCAGATCGCCAACTGCTCCGGCAACCCGGCGCAGAAGTGGAGCGTGCCGACCTGATCCGGCCACCGGACGGCGACGCCTGAACGGGCAACGGGCGCGGAGGTTTCTCTCCTCCGCGCCCGTTGCCGTACCCGGCGTCCGGGCGCCCGCCTCAGCCGCCGTCCGGCCAGGGCTCCACGAAGGCGCCGGCGCCCGCGGCGAGGGCGGTGGTCCTGGCCGCGCGGGCGGGCAGCAGCGGATCGGCGGGGGCGCGCAGGAGCAGCAGCTGGTGGTAGAGGGGCGCGGTGGCGCTCAGGAGCAGTTGCCGGGCGTCGGTGTGCGGCGGGAGTTCCCCGCGGCGCGCGGCCCGTTCGACGACGATGCCGCAGCGGGTGTACCGGTCCTCCCAGAGCCGCAGCTGGGCGTCGGCGGCCTTCTCGGAGCGGAAGGAGGCGGCGATCAGCGCGGCCACGACCGGCGGCTCGGCACTCAGCGCGTCCTGGATCTCCTGGTTCAGCGCGGTCAGATCGCCTTGCAGTGAGCCGGTGTCCGGCGGCTGCCAGTCGTCGTCACCCGCCGCGTCGAGGACGTCGCCGAGCAGCCCGCCGACGTCTCCCCAGCGCCGGTAGACCGTGGTGCGGTGGACGCCCGCGCGGGCGGCGACGGCATCGGTGGTGAGCCCGTCGTAGCCGTGTTCGCCCAGCTCGGCGAGGACCGCGTCGAGGACCTGCCGGCGGATGCGGGCGGTGCGGCCCCCGGGACGGCGGCGGGGCGGTGACGGCGTGGTGGTGTCCGGTTCCGGTACGGGCTCCGGTTCCGGCTCTGCGGAAGGCGGCACGGGAAATCCGATTGATCGGGGGACGGTGGTGTGTCACCATCTTAAAGCATCAGTTGTCGCACTAGTGGAGTGATCGATGGTTCACCGGAGCGTTCGCCCGGCCACGCGGCCCACGAGGACCGCCCCCTTCCCGAATGCCCTGGAGACCCCGTATGCCCACCCAGATCACCGCCCTCGACGTCAGCAAGTCCTTCAACGGCAGGCCCGTTCTCACCTCCGTGAGCTGCTCGCTCGCCGCGGGTGAACGCACCGGCATCATCGGGGAGAACGGCTCCGGCAAGAGCACGCTCCTGCGGCTGCTCGCCGGCTGCGAACGGCCCGATCAGGGCGAGATCGTCGTCCAGGCCACCGGCGGCGTCGGCTACCTGGCGCAGAACGAGCGGATGGCGCCGCGGGCGACCGTCCAGCAGATCATCGACCGGGCCCTGGGCGACCTGCGCGCCGTCGAGCGGCGGATGCGCCACCTGGAAGCCGCGATGGCCACCGGCGACGAGTCCGGTATGGCCGAGTACGGCGAGCTGCTGACCGTCTTCGAACTCCGCGGCGGCTACGACGCCGACGCCCGGGTGGAGCGCGCCCTGCACGGCCTCGGTCTGGGCCTGGTGGACCGCGACCGCACCGTCGGCAGCCTCTCCGGCGGGGAGCGGGTCCGGCTCCGGCTGGCGGCCGTCCTGGCGTCCGCGCCGGAGGTACTGCTGCTGGACGAGCCCACCAACCACCTCGACGACACCGCCCTGACCTGGCTGGAGGACCATCTGCGCGCCCGCCGTGGCACCACGGTGGCCGCCTCCCACGACCGGGTCTTCCTCGACCGCGTCGCCACCACCCTGCTGGAGGTGGACGGCGACCGGCACCACGTCGTCCGGTACGGCAACGGCTACTCCGGCTACCTCGCCGGGAAGGCCGCCGCCCGGCAGCGCTGGGCCCAGGCGTACGAGGGGTGGCGGGCCGACATCGCCCGGCTCCGCGAGTCCGCCGCGACCAGCGCCCGTCAGGTGGCCCCGGGCCGCCCGATGAAGGACGGCAACAAGATGGCCTACGACCGGGCGGGCGGCCGGGTGCAGCAGTCGCTCGCCGCCCGGGTGCGCAACGCCGAGGAGCGGCTGCGCCGTCTCCTCGCCGACCCGGTCCCGGCGCCGCCGGAGCCGCTGCGCTTCACGCCCGTCCTGCGGGCCGGCCGCCTGGAGGGCGCCGTCCTCGACGCCGCCGGCGTCACCGTCACCGGCCGGCTCGACCGCACCGACCTCACCGTCACGGCAGGCGAGAAGCTGCTGATCACGGGCCCGAACGGCGCGGGCAAGAGCACCCTCCTGCGCGTCCTGGCCGGTGAGACCGCCCCCGACCACGGAAGCGTCATCCGCCGCGGCAGGATCGGCCACCTCCCCCAGGACCCGCGCCCCGGGGAGCCGCACGAGACCGTACTGGCCGCCTTCGCCCGCGGCCGGACCGGGGAGCCGGCCGACCACGCCGAACGGCTGCTCTCGCTCGGCCTGTTCGACCGCGAACGGCTCACGGTGCCGGTCGGCCGCCTCTCCACCGGCCAGCTCCAGCGCCTCGCCCTGGCCCGGCTGCTCGACGAGCCGTCGGACGTCCTGCTGCTCGACGAACCCACCAACCACCTCTCCCCCGCCCTCGTCGAGGAGTTGGAGACCGCGCTGGCCGGGTACGGCGGCACCCTCGTCATCGTCAGCCACGACCGCCGGCTGCGGCGGCGCTGGCAGGGCACCCGGCTCGATCTGCCGGGCGCCGCGCTGTCCGCCGCCCGCGTCTGAGACCGCCGCGCCTCCACGCCCTCCCCCGCACAGTGAGGAAACCCTCCGCCATGCCGCCCCTCCCCCCCGATCCGACCGTGTTGCACCCGATCCCCGGCCAGCCGCGGGTGGTGCTGCTCAAACCGCTGGTCACCTCCCCGCTGATCGAGGTCGGGGAGTTCTCCTACTACGACGACCCCGACGACCCGACCGCCTTCGAGACCCGCAACGTGCTGTACCACTACGGGCCGGAGAGGCTGGTCATCGGGAAGTTCTGCGCACTGGGCGCGGGCGTGCGGTTCCTGATGAACGGCGCCAACCACCGTATGGACGGCCCCTCGACGTTCCCCTTCCCCATCATGGGCGGCGCCTGGGCCGAGCACACCGACCTCATCACCGGGCTGGCCGGGCGGGGGGACACCGTGGTCGGCCATGACGTGTGGTTCGGCCACCGGGCCACGGTGCTGCCCGGCGTCCGCATCGGCCACGGAGCGATCGTCGCCGCCGGTTCCGTCGTCGCCGCCGACGTCCCCGACTACGGCATCGTCGGCGGCAACCCCGCCCGCCTCGTCCGCCGCCGCTTCGACGCCGCCGACATCGACCGCCTGCTGGCCCTGGCCTGGTGGGACTGGCCGCTGCCGTACCTCACGGAGCAGCTGCGCACGGTCATGTCCGGCGACGTCGACGCACTGGAGCGGGCCGCGGCCGGACTCCCCCGGCCACCCGCCGCACGGTGACCGTCCCGGCCCGGCCGGCCTGGCACGCCCCGGGTCGCGACTCCCCGGACGGCCCACCCGGCGTGGCCCCAACTCCCGTATCTTTACGCCCTCTTGGCCGGGCGATGGTGGCCTTCTGGCCGGAGGGCGGGTCTTGCGGCGGTTCGTAGGGTGAGGGCGTGCCCAGACGCAGCGAACAGTCACGGCCGGCGCGCGGCGGCCGCGCGGCGGGTCCCGCGCCCGATGTCTTCGTCCCGCGCGGCGGGGGCAACGACGGCCCCCGCAACGACGATCCGGTGCCCCTGCACCGCCTCGACGTACCCGCGCCGCATCTGCTCCCCTTCGCGATCGGCTCGTTCGACACGATCGGCCCGCTCTCCCGGGCGAACTTCCCGCACCGCCACTCGTTCTACGAGATCGTCTACGTCACCGCGGGCCACGGCGCCCACGTCGTGGACCAGGCCCGGCGCCCGCTGCGGCCACCGCAGCTGAGCGTGATCGTGCCGGGCCAGGTCCACCACTGGGAGCAGGCCACGCAGTTGCACGGCTGGGTCGTCCTCTTCACCGACGACTTCCTGCTGGCTCACCCCGGCGACCGGGACGCGCTGGCGGCGCTCGGCGGCTGCCCGGGGCGGCGGGTGACGGCCACGGCGGCGCCGCGGTTCGCGTCGCTGGTGGCGGAGATGGTCCGGGAGTACGGCGAGCGGGCCGACGGGTTCGTCTCGGTGCTCCAGGCGCAGCTGCACATCCTCATCGCCCAGGCGCTGCGGCTGCCCGGCACGCCCGGACCGGCGCCCGCCGCCGGCCGGATGCCGCCGCTGGCCCGCGAGTTCACCGCTCTGCTGGCCCGTCCCGGCGCCGCCCGCACCGTCCGCTCCTGCGCCGACGAACTGGGCGTCTCCGTCGGGCACCTGGCCGAGGTGGTCAAGCGGAGCACCGGCCGGACCCCGGGCGGCCTGATCCGGCACGCGCAGACCGTGGAGGCCAAACGCCTGCTGTCCGGCAGCGGTCTGAGCATCGCCCAGATCGCCGCCCGCCTGGGCTTCGCCGACCCCGCGTACTTCTCCCGCTTCTTCCGCCGCGAGACGGGCGTGAGCCCCGGCGACTTCCGCCGGTCGGCGAACGGGACGGCGACGGCGAACGGGACGGCCGGGGCGCGGGCCACCGGAAAGACGGCGGCGCGGGAGAGCGCGGGGGCGTAGCGGCGGCGGAACGGAACCGCGCACCGGCCCCGGCACCCCCGGCGGCCGGCCGTCCGGGCGGGCCCGCCACCCGAGCCGCGGAATTCACCATGACCCCCGCGTCCAGTCCCTCGAACGGCCCGCGCCGCCTGCCCTACCGTCTGTCGTCATCGGCCCGCACCACATGGTCCGGACCATGTGGCGGGGCGGCGGGGACGCCCGCCGCCCGGGTGAGCCGTTCCCGTACGGGTTCCTCAAGGGGTGCCTTCCCCTCGGAGAACGCCCCTCGCCCGTCACCCCCCGCCCGAACTCCCCTCTCTCCCCACAGGAGCGCGCGATGGAAGACGACCGCAGTCCGGACCTCCGGCCGCACGCGGAGCCCGACAGCTCGGCCGCCCGGCCCCCGCGGCTGATCAGCCGGAAGAACGTGCTCAGAGCCGCCGCCGCGGCCGTACCCGCGACGATGCTGCTCGGCGGCGTCGCCCTGGCCCGTGACCGCAAGCCGTCCGACGGGCCCCTGACCCCGACGCCCTACTGCGACGACGGGGACGATCCGACGCCTCCGCAGATCGAAGGCCCGTACTTCAAGCCCAACTCCCCGCTGCGGGACTCGCTCGTCGAGCCCGGCACCCAGGGCACCCCGCTGACGGTGAGCGGTTTCGTCTTCGGGCTGAGCTGCACCCCGCTCTCCCGCGTCCTGCTGGACTGGTGGCAGGCGGACGACGACGGCGCGTACGACAACACCGGATTCCGTTTCCGCGGCCACCAGTTCACCGACGAGCGCGGCGCGTTCACGCTGACGACGATCGTGCCGGGGCTCTACCCGGGACGCACCCGGCACCTCCACGTGAAGGTCCAGGCGCCCGGCGGCCCGATCCTCACCACGCAGCTGTACTTCCCGGGCGAGCCGCGCAACAACACCGACCCGATCTTCGACCCGGCGCTGCTGATGAACGTGCGGGACGCGGGCGGCGGCAAGGAGGCGACGTTCGACTTCGCCCTCCAGGTGTCGGGGGCCGCACCCCGGCCGCGCGGCTGATCCCGCGGGCGCCCGGTCGGCCGGGCGCCGGACCCCCGGGAGATCCCGGACATCCCGGAGAACAAGAACCGGCGGTGGGCTCCCGCGCCCTGCACGAGGCGCGGGAGCCCACCGCCGGAGCGGTGTGTCCGGGCGGGCCCGTGCGCGGGCCCGCCCGATCAGCGGCAGCGTACGCCGCCGGACGCCGTACGGCTCACTTCTCCGTCTCGGCGGCGAGATTGGCGAGAATCGCGTCGTAGATCCGGCCGAGGCCCTTGGGTGCGAAGGTCCGCTCGAAGAAGCCGCCGATACCACCGGCCCCCTGCCAGGTGGTGGTGACGACGACCTTGGCGCGGTTCTCGCCCGCCGGGGTGACCACCCAGGTGGTGACCATGGAGGAGTTGCGGTCCTTCTCCACCAGCTGCCCGTCGGTCGGCTCGTCGACCTCCAGCAGGCAGTCGCGGACCCGCTTGCTGGTCGCCTGGAGCTTCCAGTGCACCAGCGTGCCCTTGCCGTCGCCGCCCTCGCGGACCTCGTACTCGCTGAACTGCTCGGGCAGCAGCTTGCCGCGGGTGCCGGTGTAGTCGGCGAGCGCGTCGAACACGTCCTCCGGGTCCGCAGCGATCTCCCGTTCGGTGACGGCCTCGACCTGACCCATGTGTGCTGTCCTCCAGTTTTCGGCGCGGTCCAACTCGGCGCGGTCCTGCGATGCGCGCCAAGCCAACCATCCCGGCACCGCCCGCCCAAAATCCGGCGCGGTCCCCCGCATCCCCCACCGAACGAACAAGTGTTCTATTCTGGGTGCGGGGGAACGGAAGGACAGCCAAGGAGGCACGATGCGCTGGGACCATCTGGGCGACGGCCCGTCGGCGCTGTTCGGCACGGAGGTCGTCAGCCGGACGTTCGACACCCCGGAATTCCGCGGGATCACCTTTCACGAGGTCCGCGCCCGCTCACTCGTCAACCGCGTCCCCGGCGGCTCCCGGATGCCGTTCGCCTGGACGGTGAACCCCTACCGCGGCTGCAGCCACGCCTGTGTGTACTGCTTCGCCCGCAAGACCCACAGCTATCTGGACCTCGACACCGGCCACGGTTTCGACTCGCAGATCGTGGTGAAGGTCAACGCCCCCGAACTCCTCCGCCGCGAGCTGGCCCGGCCCACCTGGCGGGGCGAGCACATCGCGATGGGCACCAACGTCGACTGCTACCAGCGGGCGGAGGGCCGGTACGCGCTGATGCCCGGCATCCTGACCGCGCTGCGCGACCGCGCCAACCCGTTCTCGGTGCTCACCAAGGGCACGCTGATCCTGCGCGACCTGGAGCTGCTGCGGCAGGCGGCCGAGGTCACCGACGTCGGCGTCTCGGTCTCCGTCGGCTTCCTCGACCGCGAGCTGTGGCGCACCGTCGAGCCGGGCACCCCCGCCCCGGAGCGCCGCCTGGACGTGGTGCGCACCCTGCGCGCGCACGGCATCGGCTGCGGGGTGCTGATGGCCCCGGTGATCCCGTTCCTCGGCGACGCCCCCGAGCAGCTGCGCGCCACGGTCCGCGCCCTCGCCGAGGCGGGCGCCGAATCCGTCACCCCGCTCGCCCTCCACCTGCGCCCCGGCGCCCGCGAATGGTTCCTCTCCTGGCTCGGCCACCACCACCCGCACCTGGTCCCGCGCTACGAGCGGATGTACGCGGGCGGCGCCTACGCCCCCACCTGGTACCAACGCCGCATCACCCGCCAGGTCCACGAGTTCGCCGCCGAGTACGGCATCGGCCCGGCCCGCTCCGGCGAGGCCCGCCGCATGCGCCCGGGACGCCCGCGGAGCGGGAGTGAACCCTCTCCCGGGCCCTCCTCGCAGCCGACGCAGCTGACGCTGATGTGAGCTCGCCGCCCCGGAAAAGCACCTGCCCGCCCCGCCCGGCGCCCCCTACCGTCCCCGCATGACAAGAACGGACAGGCCACCGGTACACATCCGGGAGATGGCCGAGGACGACGCCGAGGCGGTCGCCGCGGTGCGGGTGCGTGGCTGGCGGGCGGCGTACGACGGGCTGATGCCGCGGACGTATCTGGACGCGTTGGATGTACCGGAGCAGGCCGCGGCGCAGCGGGCCCGGCTGCGGCGACGGCCGCCCGGGGTCCGCGATCTGGTCGCGGAGCGGTCCGGCACGGTCGTCGGCTGGGCGTGCGTGGGCCCCGCGCCTGGCACCCCGGCCGCTCCGGCACCCGCCCCCGTCGCCGAACTCTTCGCCCTGTACGTCACGCCCGAGCTGATCGGCACGGGAATCGGCCGCGCCCTCATGGCCGCCGCACTGGCACACGCCCGGCGGTCCGGCTTCGGCGAACTGTGCCTGTGGGTGGTGCGCGGCAACGCCCGCGCCCGGCGGTTCTACGCCCGCGCGGGTTTCACCCCGGACGGCACGGAACAGACGGACGAGGTCGACGGCGTGCCCGTCCCCGAGCTGCGGTACCGGCGGACGGTGGGGTGAGGGCGCCGGACGGAGGCGCCGGGGAGACAGGGCCCCGGCGCCCGGCCCGTCCGACGCCCGGCCCGTACGGGCACCCGCTTCCGTACGGCACCCGGTGCCGTATCTAGCGGCCCGGCTCCTCCGGCACCCCCAACCGCGCCAGCGCCGCCGCCGCCGCGGCCGCCAGGCGGGGATGGCCGGACGCCGCGGTCAGGGCGGGAACGGCGCGGCGGTCGCCTAGGGCGCCGAGGCCCTCGACGCAGGCCAGGGCGACGCGCCAGTACGGGGTGTGGGGGGCGGTCAGCCGTTCCAGGGTGGTGATCAGGGCCGGTACGGACTGCGGGGCCCGGAGTTCGGCCAGGAGCCGGACGGGGTGCAGGGCATAGGCGGTGCGCAGCGGATTGGTGGCGAGGGCGGCGGCGGCGCGGGCGGTGCGCGGGTCACCGAGCCGGGCCAGGGCGTGTGCGGCCGTGGCGCAGCGCACCGGGTCGCGGTAGTTGAGCAGCAGGACCAGCGTCTCGAAGGCGCGGGTGTCGCCCGCGCAGCCGAGGGTGAAGGCGGCGATCTCCCGGGCCCACAGCGGGCGTTCCACCGCGACCAGTACGGCGGCGAGTTCGTCGCGTCCGGCGGGGCTGCCGCGGCGGGCGAGGCCGAGGAGCCGCTCGTAGGCCGCCAGATCGTCCGCGGTGCGCAGTTCGGCGCGCACCCGGTCCGTCAAATCGTGGAATTCTTCTTCCATTTGCCGCCTTCTCTCCCGCCGACCGGGCCATCACCCGCCGGGCCCGCCCACTGTGGCCCGCGCCATGTCTCAAGCCCCGCCCTACCCCTGGACCCGGCGTTACCCACCGGTTAACCTCGGGGGACGAGCAGTACCCCTGCTCCGGCGGCCTGGTGACGCAGCCGCCCGCAGTACGTCGGTCCGGTGAGCCCGGCCCGGTCCGGTCCACGCGTCCGGTCCGGTTCTCCACGCGACACCGTTACGGAAGAGCACGGCACGGCCCCGGGACAGGGCCCGCCGCCCGCCTCTTCGCGCACCCGCACCTTCCGCACCGCCCGCGGTGCCCGGCCTTCCCCGGCGCACGCCCGCCGCGGCGGCCGCCGCACGGCGGTGCGCCCCACCCTCAGTCGTCACCTCTCCCCTGCGCGTAGGGGAACACTTCCTGGAGCCTTCGATGGACCGTCAGTCCACCCCAGATCTCTCCTCCGACCCCGCCGGCACCGCACCGGCCCTGCCGACCGTGGCCGTGATCGGCCTCGGCACGATGGGCACCCAGATCGCCGGGCTCCTCGCCCGCTCCGGGCGGGAGGTCATCGGTGTCGACACCGATGACGCGGCCGCCCGCACCGCCGCAAAGACCCTCGCCGCCACCACCGCCCGCTCCGTCGCGCGCGGCCGGCTCACCGAACGGGAGCGGCAGTCGGTGCTGGCGCGGTTTCGGACCTTCCCGGACGTGCGGGCCGCCGCCGACGCCGATCTCGTCATCGAGGTGGTGCCCGAGGATCCCGCGCTGAAGCGGGAGGTGCTGGCCGCGCTGGACGACGTGGTGCGGCCGGAGGCGATCATCGCGACCGGCACCAACGCGCTGTCGGTGACCCGGCTCGCCGCCGACTCCCGGCGCCCCGAACGCGTCCTCGGGCTGCACTTCTTCAACCCGGCGCCGGCGATGAAACTGGTCGAAGTGGTCTCCTCGGTGCTGACCGCGCCGACCGCCGTCGCCGCCGTCACCCAGCTCGCCCGGGAGCTGGGCAAGGACCCGATCGCGGTGGGCGACCGGCCCGGTTTCGTCGCCGACGGCCTGCTGTTCGGCTACCTCAACCAGGCGGCCGCGATGTATGAGTCGCGGTACGCCGGGCGGGAGGACATCGACGCCGCGATGCGGCTGGGCTGCGGTCTGCCGATGGGCCCGCTGGCGCTGCTCGACCTGATCGGCGTGGACACCGCCCGTACCGTCCTGGAGGCGATGTACGCCGCCTCCGGCGACCGGCTGCACGCGCCCGCGCCGGTCCTCGGCCAGCTCGCCGAGGCGGGGCTGACCGGCCGGAAGGCGGGCCGCGGCTTCTACACGTACCAGGCGCCGGGCTCGGCCACCGTCGTACCGGACGCGCTGACGCCGGCGGACGGCGGCGGGCGCGGCGCCGGGCGTCCGGTGCGTGCCGTCGGTGTCGCCGGGTCGGGGACGATGGCGTCCGGGATCGCCGAGGTCTTCGCGAAGGCGGGCTTCGACGTCGTGCTGGCGGCCCGCACCCCCCAGAAGGCGGAGCGGGCGGTGGCCCGGATCGCGAAGTCGCTGGACCGTTCGGTGGGGAAGGGGCGGCTGACCGCCGGGGAGCGGGACGCCGCGCTGGCCGCGATCACCCCGGCGGGGACCCTGGACGCGCTGGCCGGGGTGGATCTCGCGGTCGAGGCGGTGGCCGAGGACCTGACCGTCAAGCAGGAGCTGTTCGCGGCGCTGGACGCGGTCTGCAAGCCGGGCGCGATCCTTGCGACCACCACCTCGTCGCTGCCGGTCATCGCGTGCGCGCGGGCGACCTCCCGGCCGCAGGACGTCATCGGGATGCACTTCTTCAACCCGGCGCCGGCGATGAAGCTGGTCGAGGTGGTGCGGACGGTGCTGACCGCCGACGAGGCGCACGCCACCGTCCGCGAGGTGTGCGCGCGGGCGGGCAAGCACGCGGTGGACTGCGGCGACCGCGCCGGTTTCATCGTGAACGCGCTGCTGTTCCCGTACCTGAACAACGCGGTGAAGATGGTCCAGGAGCACTACGCGACGCCGGACGACATCGATACCGCGATGAAGCTGGGCGGCGGCTACCCGATGGGCCCGTTCGAACTGCTGGACGTCGTCGGGCTCGATGTCTCGCTGGCGATCGAGAGGGTGCTGCACGAGGCGTTCCGCGATCCGGGGCTGGCCCCGGCGCCGCTGCTGGAGCATCTCGTCGCCGCGGGCTGCCTGGGCCGCAAGACCGGCCGCGGCTTCCGTGAGTACGCCCGGCGCTGACCGGGGCCGGTGGGGCGGGCTGCTGGCGCCTTCGGGCGGTCCGCCCCAGGTCAGCGGGGTGCGGAGGGCACCGCATGCCACGGGCGGCGGGAATATGAAGTACCGTCCCCACATGTCCCAGCCCGCTCGTTCCCCGTCCCCCGACACCCCGGACACCGCCACTCCCGGCGCCCGCCGCGCGGCGGCCCAGCGCCTCAAGATGCGCCGCGAACTCTCGGCCGCGGCCATGGAGTTGTTCGCGACCAAGGGCTACGAGGCGACCACGGTCGACGAGATCGCTGCGGCCGCCGGTGTCGCCCGGCGGACGTTCTTCCGCCACTTCCGCTCCAAGGAAGAGGCGATCTTCCCCGACCACGACGACACCCTGGTCCGCGCCGAGGCGGTCCTCGACGCGGCGCCGGCGCACGAGAACCCGCTCGATACGGTCTGCCGCGGCATCAAGGAAGTCATGCGGATGTACGCGGCGTCCCCCGCGGTGTCCGTCGCCCGCTACCGCCTGACCCGTGAGGTACCCACCCTCCGGGAGGCCGAGATCGCGTCCGTGGCCCGCTACGAGCGGCTGTTCACCCGCTATCTCCTGGGCCATTTCGACGAGGGCGCGCACCGCGAGGGCGATGACGATCCGCTGCTCGCCGAGGTCGCCGCCTCCGCGGTGGTCACCGCGCACAACCACGTCCTGCGGCGGTGGCTGCGGGCGGACGCCCAGGGCGATGTGGAGAGCCAGCTGGACCGCGCCTTCGAGATCGTCCGGGAGACCTTCGGCAAGGGCATCGGCGCGGGCCACGGCACCGCCGGGGAGCCGGCGCCCGCGGCGGTCTCCCGCGAGGGCGAGGTGCTGGTCACGGTGGCACGCACGGACGCCCCGCTGGACGAGGTCATGCGGACGATCGAACGGGCACTGAAGAAGCGCTGACCCCCGGCCACCGCCCACCGCTCCCCCGCCCGCACCACGGGCCCGTACCCCCGGCCCCCGGGAGCCCGACGCCGTCGCGCGTCCGGCCTTCGGGGGCCGCGGCATGTCCGGATCCCGGCACCGGCGTCCGCGCGGATCGCACCCCGGTTCCGCGCGATGATCGCTCATCCGGACCCTTTGAACGATCATCCGGCGCCCCTCGCGGCCCTTTGAACGATCATCGCTCAGATGTGACGACTTTCTTTCACCTGAGAGAAATTCATGGCACTCAGTGTCTTGTTCGTTGGCACGCGGTGTCATACGTTGAGGGGGTCCGAGCGGCCGGCGCGCGCCCCCCAGCGCCTGCCGGATGTCCCAACGGCCGTATCCCGTCCGTCCGTTCGGCGCCTGCGTCACAGGCACTCCCGCGCTCACCGGCGCCGCCCCGCGGATCTTCCGTCCGCACCCCGCACCACCCCCGACGTTCCCTCAAGCCGTTCCCGAACGAGCTTCGCCGGAGGCACACCGTGAACGAAATCCTGGACGCGATCCTCGCGCCCGACACCACCCGCGACGACTTCGCCGCCCTGCCGCTGCCCGAGTCCTACCGCGCGGTCACCGTCCACAAGGACGAGACCGAGATGTTCGCCGGGCTCGACACCCGCGAGAAGGACCCGCGCAAGTCCCTGCACGTCGAGGACGTCCCGCTGCCCGAACTGGGCCCCGGCGAGGCGCTGGTCGCCGTGATGGCGTCCTCCGTGAACTACAACAGCGTCTGGACCTCGATCTTCGAGCCGCTGTCGACCTTCGGCTTCCTGGAGCGCTACGGCAAGCTCTCCCCGCTCGCCAAGCGCCACGACCTGCCCTACCACGTCATCGGCTCCGACCTGGCGGGCGTCGTCCTGCGCACCGGCCCCGGCGTCAACTCCTGGCACCCCGGCGACGAGGTCGTCGCGCACTGCCTCTCCGTGGAGCTGGAGTCCTCCGACGGGCACAACGACACGATGCTCGACCCCGAGCAGCGCATCTGGGGCTTCGAGACCAACTTCGGCGGGCTCGCCGAGATCGCGCTCGTCAAGTCCAACCAGCTGATGCCCAAGCCGGACCACCTGAGCTGGGAGGAGGCGGCGGCTCCGGGCCTGGTCAACTCCACCGCCTACCGCCAACTGGTCTCCCGCAACGGCGCCGGCATGAAGCAGGGCGACAACGTCCTGATCTGGGGCGCGTCCGGCGGCCTGGGCAGTTACGCCACCCAGTTCGCGCTGGCCGGCGGTGCCAACCCGATCTGCGTGGTGAGCAGCGAGGACAAGGCGGAGATCTGCCGGAAGATGGGCGCCGGGGCGATCATCGACCGCAAGGCCGAGGGCTACAGGTTCTGGAAGGACGAGAGCACCCAGGACCCGAAGGAGTGGAAGCGGTTCGGCAAGCGCATCCGCGAGCTGACCGGCGGCGAGGACATCGACATCGTCTTCGAACACCCGGGCCGTGAGACCTTCGGCGCCTCCGTGTTCGTCACCCGCAAGGGCGGCACCATCACCACCTGCGCCTCGACCTCCGGCTACATGCACGAGTACGACAACCGCTACCTGTGGATGTCGCTGAAGCGGATCATCGGCTCGCACTTCGCCAACTACCGCGAGGCGTGGGAGGCCAACCGCCTGATCGCCAAGGGCAAGATCCACCCGACGCTCTCCAAGGTGTACGCCCTCGACGACACCGGCCAGGCCGCGTACGACGTCCACCGCAACCTCCACCAGGGCAAGGTCGGCGTCCTCGCACTCGCCCCCGAGGAGGGGCTCGGCGTCCGCGACACGGAGATGCGCGCGAAGCACCTCGACGCGATCAACCTCTTCCGCGACGCATGACCGCACGCGACCGGCGGGCCCCGCGGTCCCGGGGCCTGCGGGCCACACCGTCGCAACGTCCGAACCGATAGGCGGCTGCAAAAATGACTGAGCGTCAGAAGGATCGTCCGTGGCTGATGCGGACCTACGCCGGGCACTCCACGGCCGAGGCGTCCAACGAGCTGTACCGGCGCAACCTCGCCAAGGGCCAGACCGGACTGTCGGTCGCGTTCGACCTCCCGACGCAGACCGGGTACGACCCCGACCACGTCCTCGCCCGCGGTGAGGTCGGCCGGGTCGGGGTCCCCGTCTCCCACCTCGGCGACATGCGGCGGCTGTTCCAGGACATCCCGCTGGAGCAGATGAACACCTCGATGACCATCAACGCCACCGCGATGTGGCTGCTGGCGCTCTACCAGGTGGTCGCCGAGGAACAGGGTGCGGACCTCGCGAAGCTCCAGGGGACGACGCAGAACGACATCGTCAAGGAGTACCTCTCGCGCGGCACCCACGTCTTCCCGCCGGGCCCCTCCCTCCGGCTGACCACCGACATGATCACGTACACGGTCAACCACCTCCCCAAGTGGAACCCGATCAACATCTGCAGCTACCACCTCCAGGAGGCGGGCGCCACGCCCGTCCAGGAGATCGCGTACGCGCTGTCCACCGCCATCGCCGTTTTGGACGCGGTGTTCGCCTCCGGGCAGGTGCCCGAGGAGCGCAAGGGCGATGTCGTCGCGCGGATCTCCTTCTTCGTGAACGCGGGCGTCCGCTTCGTCGAGGAGATGTGCAAGATGCGGGCGTTCGGCCGCCTGTGGGATGCGATCACCCGTGAGCGGTACGGCATCGAGAACCCCAAGCAGCGCCGCTTCCGCTACGGCGTCCAGGTCAACTCGCTGGGCCTGACCGAGGCGCAGCCGGAGAACAACGTCCAGCGGATCGTCCTGGAGATGCTGGCGGTCACCCTGTCGAAGGACGCCCGCGCGCGGGCCGTCCAGCTCCCGGCGTGGAACGAGGCGCTGGGCCTGCCCCGCCCCTGGGACCAGCAGTGGTCCCTGCGCATCCAGCAGGTCCTCGCCCACGAGAGCGACCTGCTGGAGTACGAGGACCTCTTCGCCGGCTCGCACGTCGTCGAGGCCAAGGTGGACGCGCTCGTCGCGGAATGCCGGGCGGAGATCGACCGCATCCAGGAGATGGGCGGCGCGATGGCCGCCGTCGAGTCCGGCTATCTCAAGGCGCAGCTGGTCTCCTCGCACGCCGAGCGCCGCGGGCGGATCGAGTCCGGCGAGGAGAAGATCGTCGGCGTCAACTGCTACGAGTCCACCGAACCGAACCCGCTCACCGCCGACCTCGACACCGCGATCATGACGGTCGACCCGGCCAACGAGGCGCGCGTGGTGAAGGCCCTGCACTCCTGGCGGGACGAGCGGGACGAGACGCGGGCCCAGGACGCGCTGGCCGCGCTGAAGAAGACCGCGGCGGGCGACGCCAACCTCTTCCCCGCCACCGTGGAGTGCGCCCGCGCCGGGGTGACGACCGGCGAATGGGCGTGGGCGCTGCGCGATGTCTTCGGGGAGTTCCGGGCGCCGACCGGGGTGTCCGGCGCGCCGCTCGCGGTCGCCGCCGAGGCCGGTACGCCGCTCGCCGCCGTCCGCGAGAAGGTCGCGCGGACCGCCGCCGAGCTGGGCACCGGCAAGCTGCGGCTGCTGGTCGGCAAGCCCGGTCTGGACGGTCACAGCAACGGCGCCGAGCAGATCGCGGTGCGCGCCCGGGACGCCGGCTTCGAGGTGGTCTACCAGGGCATCCGGCTGACGCCCGAGCAGATCGTCGCGGCGGCGGTCGCCGAGGACGTGCACTGTGTGGGCCTGTCGATCCTGTCCGGCTCGCACGCCGAGCTGGTTCCGGACGTGCTGGCCCGGCTGGAACGCGCCGGGGCCGAGGAGCTGCCCGTGATCGTCGGCGGGATCATCCCGTCCGCCGACGCGGCGGCGCTGCGCGCGGCCGGGGTGGCCGCGGTGTTCACGCCGAAGGACTTCGGTATCACCGAGATCATCGGCCGTATCGTCGACGAGATCCGCACGGCGCACCGGCTCGCCCCTCTGGAGGTCCCCGCATGACCCCGGCGCCGTCCCGCGCACCCCGTACGTCCCCGTCCGAAGCCCCCGAGGAGTGACCACGATGCAGTTCGGCCGTACCTACGAAGAGTTCACCGTCGGCGATGTCTACAAGCACTGGCCGGGCAAGACCGTCACCGAGTACGACGACCACCTCTTCTGCCTGCTGACGATGAACCACCACCCGCTGCACCTGGACGCCCACTACGCCGGGGAGACCACCGACTTCGGCCGGAACGTCGTCGTCGGCAATTACGTCTACTCCCTGCTGCTGGGCATGTCGGTGCCGGACGTCTCCGGGAAGGCGCTGGCCAACCTGGAGGTCGAATCGCTGCGGCACGTGGCGCCGACGTTCCACGGCGACACGCTCTACGGCGAGACGACGGTGCTCGACAAGACGCCGTCACGCTCCAAGCCCGACCGCGGCATCGTGCAGGTCAAGACGGAGGGCTACAACCAGGACGGCACCCTCGTCTGCGTCTTCCGGCGCAAGGTCATGGTGCCGACCGCCCAGTACATCGCGGAGCGCGGCGGCGAACAGCCCGGCCGCCCCGAGCTGAAGGCCCCGGCGGCCCGGAAGGAGAAGTAGACATGTCCCGTCTCGCGCAGACCGAGGGCCTGACCGACATCCAGCGGGAGATCCTCGCCACCGTCCGCGACTTCGTGGACAAGGAGATCATCCCCGTCGCCACGGAGCTGGAGCACCGCGACGAGTACCCGACGCAGATCGTCGAGGGCCTCAAGGAGCTGGGCGTCTTCGGGCTGATGATCCCCGAGGAGTACGGCGGTCTCGGCGAGTCCCTGCTGACGTACGCGCTGACCGTGGAGGAGATCGCCCGCGGCTGGATGAGCGTGTCGGGCATCATCAACACCCACTTCATCGTCGCGTACATGCTCAAGCAGCACGGCACGCAGGAACAGAAGGAGTACTTCCTGCCCAAGATGGCGGCGGGCGAGATCCGCGCCGCCTTCTCGATGTCGGAGCCGGCGCTCGGCTC
This sequence comes from Streptomyces sp. NPDC027185, assembly GCF_055567035.1. Lineage (NCBI taxonomy): Bacteria > Bacillati > Actinomycetota > Actinomycetes > Kitasatosporales > Streptomycetaceae > Streptomyces > Streptomyces sp. NPDC027185. The sequence goes on from NZ_JBVHRF010000007.1 coordinate 358,761, forward strand.
GGACGTCGCCGCGATCTCCTCCAAGGGCGTCCGCGACGGTGACGCGTACGTCCTCTCCGGTCAGAAGATGTGGCTGACCAACGGCGGCTCGTCGACGCTGGTCGCGGTGCTCTGCCGGACCGACGAGGGCCACCCGGAGGGCACCGCCCCGCACAAGTCGATGACGACCTTCCTCGTGGAGAAGGAGGCCGGTTTCGGTGAGGTGCGTCCCGGTCTGACCATTCCCGGCAAGATCGAGAAGATGGGGTACAAGGGGGTCGACACCACCGAGCTGATCATGGACGGCCTGCACGTCCCGGCCGACCGGGTGCTCGGCGGCGAGACCGGACGTGGCTTCTCTCACATGATGGACGGCGTCGAGGTCGGCCGGGTCAATGTCGCCGCGCGCGGCTGCGGCGTCGCACGGCGCGCCTTCGAACTGGGCATCGACTACGCCCAGCAACGCCACACCTTCGGCAAGCCGATCGCGCAGCACCAGGCGATCCAGTTCAAATTGGCCGAAATGGCAACAAAGGTCGAAGCCGCCCATGCAATGATGGTGAATGCCGCACGCAAAAAGGACTCAGGGCAACGAAACGACCTTGAGGCGGGCATGGCGAAGTACCTGGCCTCCGAATACTGCAAGGAGGTGGTGGAGGACGCGTTCCGCATCCACGGTGGCTACGGCTTCTCGAAGGAGTACGAGATCGAGCGCCTCTACCGCGAGGCCCCGATGCTGCTGATCGGTGAAGGTACCGCCGAGATCCAGAAAATGATCATCGGTCGGCGGCTACTGGAGGAGTACCGAATCCAGGGGTGAAATTCCCCTTTGCCCGGATTTCACCTAGACGAAGATCACACCGCGTCATGCTTGTTCGGCCACGGATTGGCTCTGGCTCTTGGCCAGTTGCCGCTCGTAACCGATAGCATCCCCGGAAAGCCGCCGTCCCCCGTAACTCCTACGCGGCATCCTCCGCTACGAAGGTCATCCATGCCCCACAGCCAATCCTCTGCACCACGCGGTCGCGTCCGCCTCGCGCGCGGAGCGTCGCCGTGGCTCCTCCCGACCGTGGCAACGGCAGCGGTCAGCCTGGCCCGTTCCCGTCGCTCGGGACGCTGGGCCGCCGTCGCCGTGCCCACCACCGCTCTCGCGGCGGGCATGCTGTGGTTCTTCCGCGACCCCGAGCGCGAGATCGCGCCGGGCCGCGTGATCAGCCCGGCCGACGGTGTGGTGCAGAGCATCATGCCGTGGAAGGACGGACGCACCCGCGTCGCGATCTTCATGAGCCCGCTGAACGTCCACGTCAACCGCGCGCCGCTGGCCGGCACGGTGACGTCCGTGGAGCACATCCCCGGCGGGTTCGTCCCGGCGTTCAACAAGGAGAGCGAGAACAACGAACGCGTCGTCTGGCACTTCGACACCGAGATCGGTGACGTCGAGATGGTCCAGATCGCCGGTGCGGTGGCCCGCCGCATCGTGCCTTACGTGCCGCAGGGCACCAAGGTGGAGCAGGGCGAACGCATCGGTCTGATCCGCTTCGGCTCCCGCGTCGACGTCTACCTCCCGGAAGGCGTCGAGGCGGCGGTCGAGGTCGGACAGGCCACCACCGCGGGGGTGACTCGACTTGACCGTGACTGATCCCGAAACCCAGGCCGGCTGGGCTCCCGAGAACGAGGAGGAGGGGGACGTCGACATTCCGCTGTCCACGCGGCTGTCGATAGCGGACACCCTCACCCTCGGCAATGCCATCTGCGGCTTCATGGCCGTCTACTTCACCACCACCGGTGTCCTCATCCCGCATCTGACGGGCATGGACGACGGCGGTATGGCGCGGCACAGCGCGGCGATGGCCGTGATCTTGATGCTGCTCGCGTCGGTCTTCGACCTCTTCGACGGACTCGTGGCGCGCAAGCTGCGGGCCTCCGCGATGGGCGCCGAGCTCGACAACCTCTCCGACCTGATCAGCTTCGGTCTCGCCCCCGCCTACTTCGTCGTCACCTGGGGCATGGTCGCCCAGGACGCCAACCAGCAGGTATCGGTGGTGGCCGCGGTGGTGGTCCTGCTCGCCGTGGTGCTGCGGCTCGCGCGTTTCTCCTGCGTACCGATGCGGGACGGGATGTTCCAGGGGATGCCCGGACCGTTCGGCGCGCTGACCGTCGTCGCCATCGTCCTGCTGGAGCTGCCGTTCCTGCCGACGCTGCTGGCGATCATCGGGGTGGCCTGGCTGATGGTGAGCCGGGTCGAGTACCCGAAGCCGCGCGGCCGCCTCGCCGTGGCGATGCTCAGCTGGATCGTGCTGAGCATGGGCATGCTCGCCGCCTGGGCGCTGGACGCCCCCGCCGGTCAGCGGCTGCTGCAGACCGGCTGCGCCCTCCAGATCGTCCTCGGTGCGATGATCCCGCTCTTCGCGACGGCCCGGCGGGTGAACACCTTCCGCGACAACCGCCGCGAGGCCCGCGCCGCCCAGCTGCCGTAACGGCCCGTACGACCTACGCCGAGAGCCCCGAGCGAATCCCTCGCTCGGGGCTCTCGGCGCGTGTGGGGGCCGGGTACTTCCTGAGGGGCGGCTCCGGGCCGGTGGCCGGGCGCTCGCCGGGTGGCCAGGAGTTCCCCCTCGGGGGCGGGTGCGGTCGGTGGCGGGCGGGACGGGGCCGGTGGTCCGATCGCTCGCCGGTGGCCGAAGGACCCGGTGGCCCCGGGCGCTCGCCGGTGGCCGGGCGGCCCGTACGGGGCCCGTGCGCCCGGCCCCGTACGGGTGGTCCGCCGTGTGGCTGCTCCGGGGCTCAGCTCAGCAGGTCGCGGGCGAGTTGTTCCGCGGCGCGTTCCAGGAGGGGGCCCGCCTGGGCCATACAGCGTTCCGGGTCGCTCTCCAGGGCCGTCAGGGGGTAGGCGCGGCGGATACCGGCGGCGGCCAGTGCCTCGGGGGGCAGGCGCAGCCGCCCGCAGACCGCGGCGACCTCCAGACCGGCGGCGCGGGCCGCCGCGGCGACGCCGGCGGGCGCCTTGCCGTGCAGGGTCTGCTCGTCGAGGGAGCCCTCACCCGTGATCACGAAGGTCGCCCCGGCCAGCGCGGGCGCGAAGCCCAGCACCTCCAGCATCACGTCGATACCGGGCCGGAACGTGGCGCCCAGACCGACCAGCGCGCCGTAGCCGATACCGCCCGCCGCGCCCGCGCCGGGCGCCTGGGCGCACTCTGCGGCCCGGGAGCCGAGCGTCCGCTCCAGGACGGTGGCGTAATGCGTGAGCGCCGCGTCCAGCTCCGCGACGTCCGCCTCGCTCGCGCCCTTCTGCGGGCCGTAGACCGCGGGCGCGCCCTTGGGGCCGGTGAGCGGATTGTCGACATCGCTGGCGAGGACGAGGTCCGTGCAGGCCAGCCGCGGGTCGAGGCCGGAGAGGTCGGCCGTGGCCAGGGTGTGCAGGGCGCCGCCGCCGGGGCCGACCGGCACGCCGTCCGCGTCGAGGAGGCGGGCGCCGAGCGCGGCCAGCATGCCCGCGCCGCCGTCGGTGGTGGCGCTGCCGCCGACCCCGAAGACGATCGAGGTGGCCCCGGCGTCCAGCGCCGCCCGCAGCAGCTCGCCGGTGCCGTACGTGGTCGCCGTCAGCGGGGCGAAGACGCCGGGCGGCAGATGCTGGAGACCGGACGCCTCGGCCATCTCGACGACCGCGGTGCCGTCGTCACGCAGGGCGAAGGTCGCGGTGACCGGGGCGCCGGTGGGGCCGGTGACCTGCGCCTCGTGCCGGGCGAAACCGGCCGCCAGCGCGGCGGCGACCGTGCCGTCACCGCCGTCCGCGACCGGCACGGCCGTCACGTCGAGGTCCGGGACGGCGCGGCGCAGGCCCGCCGTGACGTGCGCGGCGACCTCGACGGCCGTGAGGGAGCCCTTGAACTTGTCCGCGGCGATCAGCACATGTGCCGCGCGTGTCCTTGCTGCGTCCGCCATCGTGTTTCCCCTTGCGTTCGAACTGGCAGTCGCGCCGCTGCGACCCTATCCGGGGAAAGCCACCACGAACAGGGCTTCCCGTGGCGACGGCACGGCCGCGCGGGGCCCGGCTCTCCTATGCTCGCCGCCATGACGACCATGGATGAGGCGACCTACATCGCGAGCCTGCCGCGGGTGCTTTCCGGCGCCGGTACCGTCCTGCGGGACGCGGCGGGCCGGATCCTGCTGGTGGAGCCGGACTACCGGGACTGCTGGCTGCTGCCCGGCGGCACCGTCGAATCGGACACCGGGGAATCCCCCCGCCAGGCCGCGCGCCGCGAAACGGCGGAGGAGATCGGCCTGGACCTCCCACTCGGCCCGCTGCTCGCCGTCGACTGGGTCCGCAGCCCCGGCTGGCCCCCCGTCGTCTCGTACCTCTTCGACGGCGGCGTCCTCGACGAAACGGCACTCGCCTCGATCCGCCTCCAGGAGGACGAACTGCTCTCCTGGCGCATGGCCCCGTGGGAGGAGGCCGCCCGACTGCTGGATCCGCAGCTGGCGCTACGGGTACGGGCCGCGCTCGACGCGCTGGAGAGGGGGACGGGGACGGTGGAGCTGGAGGATGGGCGGGTCCCGGTGGGGGGTTGAGGGCGGTTTTTCCCGGTCCTGTGACGGGGGCTCAGATGGTCGGGGGTGGTGGGTTGGGTGAGCGTTTAGCCAGGTCGGAGGGTGGGCCCCGCAGGTGCGGGGGTGGTCCCTGGAACAGCGCGGCGGTCGCACTGGTCGAGGAGTGGGCCCCGCAGGTGCGGGGGTGGTCCCGCTTCGGTGAACGGTTCGGCGGGCACGTCGAAGTGGGCCCCGCGGGTGCGGGGGTGGTCCCGCCAGGCCCTGGCCGGGGCCAGGGTCGCCGAGGTGGGCCCCGCGGGTGCGGGGGTGGTCCCACCAGTGGGCCGACTTCGACTGCGGAGGCGAGGCGGGCCCCGCGGGTGCGGGGGTGGTCCCATCTGGCAGCCCGGCGCATGGGAACTTCTCGGGTGGGCCCCGCGGGTGCGGGGATCTCCCGGCCCCACTCCGCAACAACTGCCTGTCAGGCCGTGAACCCGGGCGCCGAGAAATCCCGTTGAGCACTCCCGCGCCCGCCCGTACCGTGCCCCGCATGGTGCGATCTCCCCGGCTGGTGCCGGTCACCCACGAGAACGTCGAGGCTGCCTGTGAGCTGCGGGTGCGGCCCGAGCAGGAAGAGTTCGTGCGGCCGGTGGCGGTGTCGTTGGCGGAGGCTTATGTGCGGCCGGAGCGGGCCTGGCCCCGGTTGATCGTGGACGAGGGGCGGGCCGTCGGGTTCGTGATGGCATTCTTGGATGTGCGGTTCCGGCCGGACGAGCCCGGGGACCGGCCGCGGAGCGGGTTGTGGCGGCTGAACATCGCGGCGGGTGAGCAGGGCAAGGGGTACGGGACGTTCGCCGTGCGGGCCGTCGGGGGGATGCTGCGGGAGCGCGGGGCGCAGACGATGACGGTGACCTGGGGTGTCGGGGAAGGCGGGCCCGAGCCGTTCTATCTGAAGCTCGGGTTCCGGCCCACCGGGGAGCTGAGCGGGGATCAGATCGTCGCGGAGTGCCCCCTGGGCGGGGACCGGAGCGGCGCGCGGGGACCGCTGCGCGCCGCCGGCTGACGTCCGGCCTGCCCTTCCCCCTACCCGTGAACGAGGAGCTGCCGTGGAAGAGAGCGAAAAGATGGAAGAGATCGCCGTACGTCTGGCCGGGGTGCCGGGGGTGGTCGGGGTGATGCTCGGCGGGAGCCGGGCGCGGGGCGCGGAGCGGGCGGACTCCGACTGGGATCTGGGGGTGTACTACCGGGGCGAGGTGGACGTACCGGCGCTGGAGGCGCTGGCCGCCGAGGTCGCCGGCGAGCCCGTCGAGGTGTTTCCGCCGGGGGCGTGGGGCGCGTGGGTCAACGGCGGGGCGTGGCTGACGCCGGCCGGGGGCGGGGCGTCGGTGGACTGGATTCTGCGGGACGTGGACCGGGTGCGGCGGGTGTGGCGGGAGTGCCGGGAGGGGCGGTACGAGATCGGCGAACAGCTCGGGCACCCGCTCGGGTTCTGGTCCCCCGCGTATCCGGGTGAGGTCGCGCTGGGGCGGGTACTGGCCGATCCCGCCGGGGAGTTGACGGAGCTGCGGCGCGCGGTGCGGGAGTATCCGGAGGCGTTGCGGGCGGCGCTGTCCGGGCGGGCCGTGGGGGACGCGGAGTTCTCGGTGGCGATGGCCGCGAAGGCGCCCGGACGCGGGGACGTGCTGCACGCGGCGCTCTGTCTGTCGCGGGCGGTCGGCGCCCTCGTCCAGGCGCTGCACGCGCACCACCGGGTCTGGTGCGTCAACGAGAAGGGCGCGCTCGCGGCGGTCGCGGCGCTGCCCGGCACCCCGCCGGAGTTCGCCCGCGACGCCGCCGCGCTGCTCGGCGGCCTCGGCACACAGGAGGAGCCGCTGCGCCGGTCGCTGGAGCGGGCGCGGCGGTTGGTGGCGGAGGTGCGGGAAGTCGTGGGCGGGTGACGGCCGCCCCTACGGCCGGCTCGCCCGGCCCACCTCCGCCGCCGCCGGGAACAGTGCCTCGTCGCCGTCCTTGCCCGCCGTCTCCAGGGCGAGGAGGCGGCGCTTGTTGTCGAGGCCGCCGCCGTATCCGGTGAGGCTGCCGCTCGCGCCGATGACGCGGTGGCAAGGGACGATGATGCTGACCGGGTTGCGGCCGTTGGCGAGGCCGACGGCGCGGGCGGCGGAGGGGGCGCCGAGGCGGTCGGCGAGTTGCCCGTAGGTGAGGGTCGTGCCGTACGGGATGGTGAGCAGTTCGGCCCAGACCCGGCGTTGGAACGGGGTGCCGCCGAGGGCCAGCGGGAGGTCGAAGACGGTCAGGTCGCCGCGGAAGTAGGCGGTCAGCTGCGCGGCGGTGGCGGCGAAGGGCGCTTCGCCGGGGTCGGTGCGGCGGCCGAAGGTCTCCAGCGGCGGGCGGTGGCGGTGGTCGGTCATGTAGACGCCGCAGAGGGCGGGCCCGGCGGCGACGAGGGTGAGCGGGCCGACGGGGCTGGTGTCGAGGACGGTGTGGGCGCGGTCGGCGGGCGGGTTTTCCAGGGGCGTGGTCATGGTGTGCCGTCTCGGTCGGAAGGGCGGGGGGTACGGGGTGGCCGGAGCCGTGGCGTGCGGGGCCGGGGTCAGCCGGCCGGGAGGACGTTGATCGGGTGGTCCTCCGTCGCCCAGAGGTACTGGACGGCGTAGGCGCGCCAGGGGCTCCAGGCGGTGGCGTGGCGGATGAGGGCGGCGGGGGTGCCGGGGAGGCCGAGGGCGGTGGCGGCGCGGCGCAGCCCGAGGTCGGTGGGGGTGAAGGCGTCCGGGTCACCGAGGGCGCGCATGGCGATGCATTCGACGGTCCACGGGCCGATGCCGGGCAGGTCGGCGAGGCGGGCGCGGGCCTCGGCGCGGTCGCCGCCGGGGCCGAGGTGGAGGGTGCCGTCGGTGAGGGCGGCGATCAGCCCGGTGAGGGTGGTGCGGCGGGAGCGGGGCATCGCCAGTTTCTCCGGGTCGAGTCCGGCGAGCGCCCGGGGGGTCGGGAAGAGGTGGGTGAGGCCGCCCTCGGGGTCGTCGATCGCTTCGCCGTGGGCGAGGACGAGCCGTCCGGCGTGGGTGCGAGCGGCGGCGGTGGAGACCTGCTGGCCGAGGACGGCGCGGACGGCGAACTCGTCGGCGTCGGCGGTGCGCGGGACGCGCCGTCCGGGCGCCGCGTCGACCAGCGGGGCCAGCAGCGGATCGCGGCGCAGCAGGCCGTCGACGGCCTCCGGGTCGGCGTCCAGGTCGAGCATCCGGCGGCAGCGGGCGATGGCGCCGGTCAGGTCCCGCAGATCGGTGAGGGAGAGGCGGCAGTCGATGTGGTCGGGGCGCGGGGTCAGCGCGGCGATGCCGTGGCCGTACGGGAGGCGGAGGGTGCGGCGGTAGGCGCCGTCGCGCCACTCCTCCACGCCGGGGACGGCGGTGGCGGCGAGGTGGCCGAAGAGGTTGTCGGGGCAGAGCGGGCGGCGGAACGGCAGCCGGAGGGTGAGGGTGCCGGGCAGCGCGGGGCGAGGGCCGGGCGCGGCGCGTTGCCGCAGGTCACCGGGGGCGAGCGCGAAGACTTCGCGGACCGTCTCGTTGAACGTGCGGATGCTGGCGAACCCGGCGGCGAACGCCACCTCGGCCATCGGCAGTGCGGTCGTCTCGATCAGCAGCCGGGCGGTCTGGGCGCGCTGGGCGCGGGCCAGGGCCAGCGGTCCGGCGCCCAGTTCGGCGCGGAGCTGCCGCTCGATCTGGCGGGTGCTGTAGCCGAGGTGCGCGGCGAGTCCGGGGACGCCCTCACGGTCGACGACGCCGTCCGCGATCAGCCGCATCGCGCGGGCGGTGAGGTCGGCGCGGGCGTCCCACTGCGGGGAGCCGGGCGCGGCGTCGGGACGGCACCGCTTGCAGGCGCGGAAACCGGCCTGCTGGGCCGCGGCGGCGCTCGGGTAGAAGCGCATGTTCTGCGGTTTGGGCGGCACCGCGGGGCAGCTGGGGCGGCAGTAGATCCGGGTGGTGAGCACGGCGGTGAAGAACCGGCCGTCGAAGCGGGCGTCCCGGGACCGTACGGCGCGCAGACAGCTCTGGGTGTCGGTGTGCATGGCTCCAGGATTGTCCGCCGGGCGGCTCGGCGCTGGCGGAAATCCGACATGAGGGTGGGCGGGCCCGGGACCGGGCTGCCCCCGGACCGGGCCCGTTCACTACCGGCAGTCGGCCGCCGCGAAGCGGTCCAGTGCGCCGAGTACCGCGTCCCGGGTGGCCAGGCTGCCCTTGTGACCGGCGTCGTCGATGATCGTCAGCTCCGCGCCGGGCCAGGCGCGGGCCAGTTCCCAGGCGGTCTCCAGGGGCGTGCTGAGGTCGAGCCGTCCGTGGATGAGGACGCCGGGGATACCGGCGAGGCGGCCCGCGTCCCGCAGCAGCGCGCCCTCCGCCAGCCAGGCGCCGTGCGCGAAGTAGTGGGCGCAGATCCGTACGAGCGCCTGCCGGGCGGCGGAGGGACGGCCGCCGTACACGTCGGGCGCGCCGTGCGGTTCCAGGGAGAGCACCGTGTCCTCCCAGGCGCGCCAGTCGGCCGCGGCCCGCTCCCGTACCGCGAGGTCGGGGTGGGACATCAGCGCGGCGTACGCGGTGAGGAGGTCCCCGTCGCGGTCGGCGGCCGGGACTCCGGCGCGGAACCGCTGCCACTGCTCGGGGAAGAAGCGGCCGACGCCGCCGTAGAGCCAGTCGATCTCGCGGCGGCGGGTGGTGGTGACGCTCGGGATGACGATCTCGGAGACGCGGTCGGGGTGCTGCTCGGCGTAGGCGAGGATCAGCGTGGAGCCCCAGGAGCCGCCGAAGAGCAGCCAGCGGTCGATGGCGAGGTGGGTGCGGAGGCGTTCCATGTCGGCGACGAGGTGCGCGGTGGTGTTGTGGCGCATGTCCGTCGCCGGGTCGGCGGCGTGCGGGGTGGAACGGCCGCAGCCGCGCTGGTCGAAGAGGACGACGCGGTAGCGGGCCGGATCGAAGTTCCGGCGGGCGCGTTCCGTGCAGCCGGAGCCCGGTCCGCCGTGCACGACGAGGGCGGGCTTGCCGTGCGGGTTGCCGCAGACCTCCCAGTACACGAGGTTGCCGTCACCGACGTCCAGCATGCCGTGGTCGTACGGTGCGATCGGCGGGTACGGCTCGGCCATCGGGTTCCTCTCGTGGTCCGGGGCGGGTCAGGCGTCGGCGGCGCCGGGGCCCTTGTAGGCGGTGTAGGCGGTGCCCAGTTCGGTCACGTCGACCGAGGCGTGGACCACCGTGCCGGGCGGCACCGCGGCGGTGTGGCGGCGCAGGACGTCCAGCGCGGCCGAGCCCAGCGCCCGCTTGGCGCCCTCCGTACGGCCCGGCAGGATCGCGAACTCCAGGTGGACCAGCGCCTGTCCGGGCTCGTCGTCGCCGACGACGGTCTCCTCGACGCGCTGGAAACGGGTCCGGCAGCCGCCCACGGTGATGCCGTCGTCGGTCGCCGCCGCCACCGCGTGCAGCTCCCGGGCGAAGGCCCGCCGGTCGAGGACACCGTCCAGGGACGCGTCGTAGGAGACGAGGATCTGCGGCATGGGAACACTCCTGATCGCGGTACGGGCCGGGTGGACGGCCAGGTAGACCCTGCCATACGGGGGTGGCGGGGTGGTATCGCGGAGGCGGGTGGGCGGCCCGGCCGGGCGGGGGCGGGGCCGGGCGCTCGGCACGGGAGGCGGGCCGGGCCAGGCGGGCCGCGCGGCGGTGGGGCTCAGGGGGCGGCCGCTCGGCGTCGGCGTTCCGTGCGGGAGGCGGGGCGCCGTCCCGGGAGGTGGGGCGCCGCGCCTGGAGGCGTGGTGTCACCCCGGGCCGGGGCGCGGCTCGACGCGTCCGGCGAGGCAGGGCGGGGCGGCTCGGAGCGGGACGGCCGGACGGGACCGGTGGTCGGTGCTTCCGGACCGGCCGGGCTCCGGCGCGCGGCCCGGCCCGGTCTTCCCGGACGGCCGGAGCCGGGGGAGCGCGCGCCCGGGTCCGGCCGGTCCGGGGGCGTCAGGTCAGCTGTGCGGCGAACGCCTCGTACGCCTGGTCGTCGAAGAGGACGAAGGTGATCTCCTCGACCGCCGTGCGCGTGGCCCGTACCGTCCCGACCGCGATCCGCGCGGCGTCCGCCATCGGCCAGCCGTAGATGCCGGCGGACACCGCGGGGAACGCGACCGTCCGCGCGCCCAGTTCATCGGCGACGCGCAGCGACTGCCGGTAGCAGGAGGCGAGCAGCGCGGACCGGTCCTCGTCCCGCGCGTAGCGGGGACCGACCGTGTGGATCACCCAGCGCGCGGGCAGCCGGCCCGCCGTGGTCGCGACCGCCCGGCCCGTCGGCAGCCCCCGCCCGTACCGCGAGGCCCGCAGATCGCGGCAGGCGGCCAGCACCTCGGGCCCGCCCCGCCGGTGGATCGCGCCGTCCACTCCCCCGCCGCCCAGCAACGAGGAGTTGGCGGCGTTCACCACCGCGTCCACGCGTTGCTCGGTGATGTCCCCCCGCACGAGCGCGAGCCGGGGGCCGGGGGCGGACGGGGCCGGGGAGTCATCGGGTGCGGCGTTCATGGGCGGGAGCTTAGTTCCCGGTCTTGGTGAGCTCTTGGGGAAAGATGCGGGTCGGGGTGACGGGCCGTCACCGGACATCGGTGGTGCCGGAGTGCGGACGCCCGGCTCACGCCCGGGCCAGCAGCCGTGCCTCCTCCTGCGGGGACAGGCCGTGATCCAGCGGTGGTTCACCGCGCCCGCGGTCCCAGGCGAGAACCTCGGCGAGGGTCGTCGCCAGCGGGGTCGCGGGCATCCCGGCGGCCCGCGCCCGCGCCGGGTCGCGCTGCTGGGTGGGCCACTGCGGCACGGGCCGGACGAGCGGCAGCGGCGCCGCCGGGTCGGCGGGCACCGGGACGAGGTCGACAGCGCTGCCCGCGACCCGCGCGCAGGTGTGGATGAGCCCGGCCAGGGTGATCGGCTCGGCGGGGCCGACCGCATGGAACGCGCCGGGGCGGCCGTCCGTCAACAGGCACACCATCAACCGGGCCAGATCTCGCGCGTCAATCACCTGGACCGGCTGTTCCGGGCGGCCCGGCAGGGCCACCCGCCCGCCACGTGCGGCCCGGCGCAACCAGTAGGTGACCGCGTCCTGCGCGTCGTACGGCCCCACGACCTTCCCCGGCCGCACCACCGTCGCCCGCGCGCCGTACCGGGCGAACACATCGTCCTCGCACGCCACTTTGAGAGGCCCGTACGTCTCCTCCGTCAGCTCCTCGGTGTCCCGGACGGGCGGCCGGCGCGGGGTGCTCTCGTCCGCCCCGGCGGCCACCCCCGTCCGGACGTACACGGCCTGGCTGGAGACGAAGAGGTACCGGCCGACGCGGTCGCCGAGCGCGTCCATGGCCTGGCCGACATGGCGCGGCACATAGCCGCTGACGTCGGCGACCGCGTCCCACCTGCCCTTCCGCAGGGCCGTGTAGTCGCCGGTGTCGCGGTCACCGATCCGCCGGGGCACCCCCGGGAACAGTCCGGGCCCCGTCCGGCCCCGGCCGAACAGCGTCACCTCGGCTCCCGCCCGGAGGGCGTCCGCCACGAGGGCCCGGCCGACGAATGAGGTACCGCCGAGGACGAGAAGGCGCATGGCACCCGACCGTAGCGGCACCCGGGCGCCGCCGCCACGGCCCCGGGCGCCCGGCCGGACAGCGGCGGGTGCGGGCCCGCACCCGCCGCAACGGCGCGCCGCTCAGCTCCGCCCGCCGCCCAGATGGCGCCAGACGACGCGGGCGGCGTGGTGGCCGGACATGCCGTGGACCCCCGGGCCCGGCGGGGTCGCCTGGGAACAGAGGAAGACGGCGGGGTGCGCGGTGGCGTACGGGACACGGGCGAGTTTGGGGCGGATCAGCAGGCGCAGGCCCGCGGCGGAGCCGGTGGCGGTGTCGCCGCCGACGTAGTTGGCGTTGCGGGCGGCGAGTTGCGGTGGTCCGGCGACGGCGCGGGCCAGCACCAGATCGCGGAAGCCGGGGGCGAACCGCTCGATCTGCCGCTCGACGGCCTCGGTCGCGTCGCCCTCCCAGCCGTTGGGGACATGGCCGTACGCCCAGAAGGTGTGCTTGCCCTCGGGGGCGCGGGTGGGGTCGACGAGGCTGGGCTGGGTGGTGATGAGGAACGGGACGGTGGGGCCGTCGCCCCGGGACGCGGCATCGAGGGCCGCGGCGATCTCGCCGCTGGTCGGGCCGATGTGAACGCTCCCGGCCCGGCGGGCCTCCTCGGCGGTCCAGGGCACCGGCCCGGAGAGCGCGTAGTCGATCTTGAAGACGCTGGGGCCGTACTTCACGTCGCGGTAGGCGTTGCCGAGTCCGGCGATCCGGGCGAGCGCGGTGGGTGAGGTGTCGAAGACGTACGCGCGGGCCGGCGGCAGGTCATCGAGCCGCTTGACCTCGAAATCGGTGTGGACGGTGCCGCCGTGGTCGCCCAGCAGTCCGGCGAGCGCGTCGGAGATCGCCTGGGAGCCGCCGCGCGCCACCGGCCAGCCGCGCTCGTGCCCGGCGAGGGCGAACATCAGGGCCAGACCGCTGGTGCCGAAGCCGCCGAGCGGGGCCATGGCGTGCGCGGCGAGACCTGCGAGCAGACCGCGGGCCTTCTCCCCGTGGAAGCGGCGCTCCAGAAGGGTGACCGGCTGCATCGCGGTCAGCCCGAAGCGGGCGTACGTCACCGGGTCGCGCGGCAGGCCCAGCCACTGGGTGCGCAGGAAGTCCTGCGCCATCGTGTCCCACCTGCCGAGGAACGGGGCGACGAGCCTGCGGTACGTACCGGCGTCGCGGGCGCCGAAGGAGCGGGCGGTCTCGGCGGCGGAGCGGGCGAGCACCGCGGCCGTACCGTCCGGGAAGGGGTGCGCCATCGGCAGGTCGGCGTGGAGCCACTCCAGGCCGTACCGGGCGAGCGGCATCGCGCCGAACGCCGGCGAGCCGATGCCGAAGGGGTGCGCCGCCGAGCAGGGGTCGTGGTGGAAGCCGGGGAGGGTCAGCTCCTCCGTACGGGCTCCGCCGCCGATGGTGTCGCGGGCTTCGAAGACCTCCACGGCGAGGCCGCGGCGGGCCAGTTCGACCGCCGCCGTCAGGCCGTTGGGGCCCGCCCCGATCACCACGGCGTCCAGCATTCTCGGCACCTGCGCCACTCCCCTCGTGTGCGGCCCCCACCGCCGCGGGGGTCAGTTGGCGGCTGCCAGCAGTCCGAGGATACGCCGGGCCACCTCGCCGTCCCGGGCCGCGGTGAAGGGCAGGGCGTTGCCCCCGGCCAGGGCGAACGGCACTCCGGCGACGGTGGCGGAAGCGCCGCCCGTCTCCTGGACGAGCAGCAGCCCGGCGGCGTGGTCCCAGGCGTTCTCCCAGCTGAAGGCCGTGGCCGCTATCTCGCCGCGGGCGATGCGCAGATACTCCAGACCGGCCGAGCCGCAGGGACGCGGGGCCACGCCTTCGGTGTCGAGGGCGCCGAGCACCCGCTTCTGGTCGTCGGTGGTGAAGTCGTAGTGGGAGATGGCGACTTCGAGGGCGGCGCCCGGCACCGGGGGGTGCGGGACGAGCGGGGCGCCGTTGAGCGTGGCGCCGTGGCCGCGGCGGGCGACCGCCATCAGGCCGAGGGCGGGCGCGTACGTCCAGGACGCCAGGAGTTCGCCGTGGTGGGCGAGGGCGACGAGGGTGGCGAAGCCGGGGTCGCCGTGGACGAACTGGCGGGTGCCGTCGACCGGGTCGACGATCCAGACGGGGGCGTCGCCGCGCAGCGCGTCGAGTACGGACGGATCGGCGTGGACGGCCTCCTCGCCGACCACGACGGAGCCGGGCAGCAGGGCGGTGAGGGCGGCGGTGAGCTGCTCCTCGGCGCGGCGGTCGGCGACGGTGACGAGGTCGTGCGGGCCGTTCTTCTCCACGACGTCCTCGGCGGCGAGCTGCCGGAAGCGCGGCAGGATCTCCTCGGCCGCGGCACGGCGGATCGCGTCCTCGACGGCGGCGGTCTCCTGGAGAGTCGGGACGGCGGTCAGGGGCCGGGTGGGCGCGGCGGTGCGGTGTGCGTTATCTCCCGGATGGCGGTTATCGACTGCTTCGATCATGCGTCCATCGAACCACGACCCACTGACACGGCAGCCGGACCCCAGGTGAATTCCGGGCGCCCGGCAGGCCACGGGCGAGTGCCGCGGCCCGCCCGTGGTCTGCCGCTGACCTGCGGAAAGATCAGCGTCCGACCGCGTATCCCTGCATTCCGCGCGGGTTCGCGGCGGCCGAGAGGACCCCGGTCTCCGGGTCGCGGGCCACCGCGCAGAGCCGGCCCTCGGACCAGGGGCCGCCGACGGTGACGTGGTGGCCGCGGCGGCGCAGTCCGGCGATGACGTCCTCGCCGATACGGGATTCGACGGTGACGGCGCCGGGGCGCATGGTGCGCGGGTGGAAGGAGCCGGGGAAGGAGTCGTTGTGCCAGTTCGGGGCGTCGATGGCGCCCTGGAGGTCGAGACCGGCGCGGACCGGCGCGCGCAGCGCCACGGCGAGGAAGAAGTGGACCTGCCACTGGTCCTGCTGATCGCCGCCCGGGGTGCCGAACGCCATGACGGGCACCCCGTCGCGGAGCGCCATCGACGGGGTGAGCGTGGTGCGGGGGCGGCGCCCCGGGGTGAGGCTGCCCGGCAGGCCCTCCTCCAGCCACGTCATCTGCAGGCGGGTGCCGAGCGGGAAGCCGAGGCCGGGGACGACCGGATTGGACTGGAGCCAGCCGCCGGAGGGGGTGGCGGAGACGAGGTTGCCCCAGCGGTCGGCGATGTCGAGGTGGCAGGTGTCCCCCCGGGTGGCGCCGTCAGGGCCGGTCAGCGGGTCGGTGGCCCCGGGGAGAGCGGCCCCGGCAAGGCCCGTACCGGCAAGCCCCGTACCGGCAAGGTCCGTACCGGGCAGGCCCGTGCCGACGGTCGGTTCGCCGGCGCCCGGGAACCAGGCCGCCCCGGTGGCGCCGGCGGCGGCCGCGAGGGCGTGGCGGGCGAGCCGGGGGGCGCGGCCGTCGGGGCTGCCGGGGCGCAGCTCGTGGCTGGCGGTATCGGTGATCAGGGCGCGGCGGGCGGTGTTGTAGGCGTCGCCGAGCAGCGTGGCGACGGGGACGTCGGCGGCGTCGCCGTACCACGCCTCGCGGTCGGCCATCGCGAGTTTGCAGCCCTCGATCAGGGTGTGGACGTACTCGGCGCTCCCGTAGGGCGGCAGGGTGCCGGGCAGCAGGGCGAGCTGCTGGAGGAAGGCGGGCCCCTGCGACCAGGGGCCCGCCTTGGCGACGGTCCAGCCGTTCCAGTCGTGGGTGACCGGGTTCTCGTAACCGGCGGCGTAGGCGGCGAGGTCGTCGCCGGTCAGGGTGCCCGCGTGGCGTTCCCCGGAGGTGTCCATGGCCGGGCGGGCGGCGAAGCCGGCGAGGGCCTCGGCGATGAAGCCCTCGCGCCAGATGCGGCGGGCCGCCTCGATCTGCGTCTCGCGGCCGGGTCCGGCGGCCTCCGCCTCGGCGATGAGGCGCTGCCAGGTCGCGGCGAGCGGGCGGTTGCGCAGCAGTCCGCCCGGGGCGACGGGACGGCCGCCGGGCAGGTAGAGCGCGGCGGAGGTGGTCCACTCGGTGGTGAACAGCTCCTGGACGGCGGCGATGGTCTCGCCGATGCGCTCGACGGCGGGGTGGCCGTGCTCGGCGTACCCGATGGCGTACCGCAGGACGTCGGCGAGGCGTTTGGTGCCGTGGTCGCGCAGGAGCAGCATCCAGGCGTCGAAGGCTCCGGGCACGGCGGCGGCCAGCGGCCCGGTGCCGGGCACCAGGTCGAGGCCGAGGCCGGTGTAGTGGGCGATGCTCGCCCCGGCGGGCGCGGGACCCTGGCCGCACAGGACGCGGACGGGTCCGCCCGCCGGGGCGAGGAGGATCGGCACCTCACCGGCCGGTCCGTTGAGGTGCGGTTCGACGACGTGGAGGACGAACCCGGCGGCGACGGCCGCGTCGAAGGCGTTGCCGCCGTCCTCCAGCACCGCCATCGCGGACTGCGACGCCAGCCAGTGGGTGGTGGCGGCCATCCCGAAGGTGCCTTGGAGAGTGGGGCGGGTGGTGAACACGGGCGGACTCCTCCGGACGCGGGCGGCCACCGCCCGGGGCGCACCCCGGACCGGCGGGACGGTCGACGGAGCCAGCAGAGCGCACGGGGCGTGCCGGGCGCAATGAGGGGGCGCGGCCCGGGTGGCGGTACGCCCCGGGGCGGGACTGCGCGCGAGCCCGTTGCTGTGTCTGCCGGGGCAGGCAGGCACAGCAACGGAGCCGTCTCCTTCCCTCGTTCAGCCCCTCCCCCTGCTCAGGTCGTCACCTCCGCGGCTTCCTGGGTCTGCTGGAGGTAGGTGAGGACGTCGTGGAGGGTCGGGTGCCGCCACAGCAGGGTGGCGGGGAGTTTGAGGCCGAGGGCCTGCTCCAGGTGGACGCGGAGGGAGAGCGTCATACGGGAGTCGAGGCCCATGTCGAGGAGGGGACGCCTGCGGTCGATCTCGTCGGGCGCCATCTGGAGTTCCCGGGCGAGGTGCTGGGCGACCACGTGGTCCAGGTAGGCGCGTTGCTCCGCGCCCGGCAGCGTCTTCCAGTCGGTGACCTCGTGCTCCTCCTCGCGGGGAGCGGGCACGGGCTTGTGGTGTGCGGCCAGGTCGCGGAGGAGGGCCAGGGGCGTCCCCGTCGGCTCGGTGGTGAGCGGAAGCACCGCCGCGTACGGCACCCCGGACCGCTCGGCGTGTTCCCAGCACCGGAACGCGGTGACGGCCGAGATGTCACCGGTGCCCGACGCGGCCATCTCCTGGCTGAAGACGCCGGTCGCCGTGGCGTAGAGGCCGAGCCCCTGCCAGCCCGGCCAGGCCAGGGTGAGTGTGCCGGAGCAGCCCTGGGCGCGGCGGTACCGGGCGAAGCCGTCGAGGAAGGCGTTGGCCGCGGCGTACCCGGCCTGTCCGGTGTTGCGGATGAGCTGACCGGTGGAGGAGAACAGGACGAGGAAATCCAGGCTGCCGGGGGGAAACAGCTCGTGGAGCACGAGGGTGCCGTCGACCTTGGGGGCCAGGACGCGGTGCAGGGCGGGCGCGTCGAACCGGGCGATCAGCTGGTTCTCGCTGAGGCCGGCGGCGTGGACGACACCGCGGACGGGAGGCAGGTGCTCCATGGCGTCGGCCAGTGCGCGGCAGGTCGCCTCGCGGTCGGCGACGTCGGCCACCGCGGTGTGCACGGTGACCCCGCGCTCCTCCAGTCGGCGGATGGCGTCGATACGGTCCCGCACCGCCGTGGGGTGCTCGTCCCCCCAGGTGGCGCGAGGTGGGAGCGGGGTGCGGGCCAGCAGCAGGAGGCGGCGGGCGCCGCGGTGGGCGAGCCGGCGGGCGGTTTCGAGGCCGAGGGCCCCCAGCCCGCCCGTGATGAGGTAGGTGCCGTCCGGCCGGCACGGCGCCGGAAGCCGTGGCGCCGTCCCGGGCAGCGGGGCGAGGCGGGCGACGCCCACGCCGTCGCCATGGATCAGATAGGTGTCCTCGTCGGCCGTATCGCCCAGTATGGACAGCAAGGTGGCGGCATCCAGGCCGGCGGGGTCGGCGACATCGATGTGCCCGCCCCACAGTTCCGGGTGTTCGCCGGCGACGGCGCGGCCGGCACCGAGCAGCGCGGCCTGCGCCAGGCCGTCGAGCGTGTGCGCGGTGGCCGCGTCCTCGGTCAGGCACCACAGGCGCGGCCGGTGGCCGGGGGGAAGATCGGCGAGACACTGCGCGGTGCGCAGGAGGGACCAGGTGCGTTCCTCGGCCGCCCGGCCGACCTGGCGTGCGTCCGGCGTGGCGGCGGCGACCACGACGGCGACGCGGCCGCCCGCGGCGGGCACCAGGGCCGTGAGCGCGTCGGGGCCGTCGGCGAGCGTATACGGAAGGGGGGCCGCGGCGAGGACCTTGTCGAGCCACGGGGGCACCGCGCCGTCGGGGGCGACGACGATCAGATGCGACGGGTCCTCCCTCGTCCCGGACGGTGTCCAGGGACGCCGTACGACGTGGTGGGTGATACGGCGGGGGTCGGGGAGCCGGCCGGTGCCGTCGCCGTCGAGGGCCCGGAAGGAGAGGCCGCCGACGACGGCGACCGGCGCCCCGTCGACGCCGGTGACCTGGATGTCGATGCCGCCGCCGTCCGGAATCCTCCGCGCATGGACCACGAACTCGGCCGGGGGACTTCCCTGGACACCTACGTGGCGGACGTGGGCGGGCATACGGGGCCCGTCCTCGTCCAGGAGCAGCACGGTGGTGATCGTCATCGCGGCGTCGAGGAGCGGCGCCCAGTCGGTCCCGGGGTTCACGAGGGGGGCGGGCGTCCGGAAACGGGCCCGGATGTCGTGCGTGCCCCGCCACACGTCGCCGACCTCCCAGTCGAAGCCGAATCCCGCCACTCCGAGCGGGGCGAGCGTCTCCAGGAGCCGGGCGGGGTCCAGCGGGGTGTCACAAAGCGACCGGAGACGCGGGGCCGCGTGGTGCTGCTCCCCGCCGCTCGTGTCCAGACACGCCGTGGTGTGGGTGAGCCAGCTCTCCGGGGTCTCGGTGCCGCTGGGGCAGGAGTGCAGGGCGAGCATGCCTTCCCCCAGCGTGACCTGCACGTTCCGGGCCGGATCGACCGCTATCGGGGTACGCAGCGCGATATCGCGCAGGGCGAGGGGGTGACCGGCGTGGTGGGCGGCGTTCAGGAACGTGTTGATGAGTACGGCGGCGGGGACGATGTCGACGCCGTGCACCGTGTGTTCCTTGGGGTAGGGGCGCCGATGGCGGTCCACCAGCGTCTCCCACAGGTACTGGGTGGCCTGCCCCGCGAGCGCGGTGACGGAGCCCAGCAGGGTGTGTGCCTCCGGGTCGTGTCCCCCGCGGCGGAGCGAGGTGTCGCACCAGTAGCGGGTGTGCTGCCAGACCATGCCCGGGAGGTCGGCCAGCCGGCCGTCGTACCGGGGTACGGACCGGTCCACGCGCATACCGGCGCAGTGCAGCTCTGCCAGGTTGGCGACCACGGCTTCGGGTCCCGTGCCGCGGCGCAGCGAGTGGGCGACGGTGAAGTCGTCGAGGTCCCAGCCGCCGGCCACCGTCTCGGTGAGGGAGTGGGTGACGATGGGGTGGCTGGAGACCTCCAGGAAGACCCGGTGCCCGTCCTGAGCCGCCGCTTCGACGGCCTGACGGAACCTGACCGGGTTGCGCAGGTTCGCCTGCCAGTAGCGGCCGTCCCTCGGGGCGGCCGACCGGGGGTCGTCGAGGGCGGTGCTGTACAGGGGCACTGACGGCTCATGGACCGTGAGGTCGCGTACGGCGTCGGCGATACCGGAAAGCATCGGGTCCATGTGCGCGCTGTGGGAGGCGATATCGCTCTTGACCCGCCGGACGAAGACGTCCTCGGCCTCCCACCGCCGGCACCACCGGTCGACGGCGGAGGTGTCACCGCTGATGACCGCGGAGACCGGGGAGGAGTACACGGCGAGCGAGACCGCCGGGTCGTCCGCCAGCTGGGCGGCGATCCGGTCCGGCGCCAGTCCCACCAGCGCCATCGCGCCCTTGCCCTGGGCGGCGCGCATCAACCGCGCCCGGCGGCAGGCCAGCCGGGCGCCGTCCGCGCGGGACAGCACCCCGGCGGCGACGGCCGCGGCGATCTCGCCCAGGGAGTGCCCGACGACCGCGGCGGGCCGGGCGCCGTGTGACCGCCACAGCGCGGCCAGGGCGGTGTGCATCAGGAAGGTGAGCGCCTGGACATGGGCGATGTCCTCGATCGGGCCGCCGGTCAGTGCCGCCCTGGGGTCGAGGTCCAACTCCTCCTGGAACACGGGCGTCAGCGCCGCCACGACCTCGGCGAACACCGGCTCCGTGGCCAGGAGTTGCGCTCCCATGGCGGGCCAGTGCGCGCCCTGCCCGGAGAACACCCAGACGGCGTCGGCGTCCTCGTGCCGCACGCGGCGCAGCACGACGCCCTCCGCCTGACCGTCCTCGGCCGCACGTGCCAGGCGGTCGGCCAGTTGCGCGTGATCGGCGGCGACGACGGCCCCGCGCCACGGCAGCGCGGACCGGCGCCTGGTGAGCGTATGGGCGACCGAGGACAGCGGCGCTTCCGGGTGGCCGTCGAGCCATTCCTTGAGGGCGGACGCATTGGCGGCCACCCCTTCGCGGGACATGGAGGAGAACGGGAACAGGCGCGGTGTCCGCCGCTGCGAACCGTCGGCCCCCGCCGGGGAGAGCGGGTACGGCGTGTTCGCGTGCTGCGCCGGACGCTCGGGTGCGGCCGGCTCGGGGGCCTGTTCCAGGATGAGGTGGCCGATGGTGCCGCCGGCTCCGAAGCTGGATATGCCCGCGCGCCGCGGATGTCCGCGGTCCGGCCATGCCGTGGGCTCCCGCACCACGCTCAGTCCCGAGGCCGCCCAGTCCACCGCCGGGTTGAGCGCTCCCGAGAACCCGGGGGCCGCCGGAATGGTTCCGGCCCGCATCGCCAGCACCGTCTTGATGACACCGGCCACCCCGGAAGCCGATTCCAGATGGCCGATGTGGGGCTTGACCGAACCGATCAGGCAGGGATCGTCCGGGGTCCGGCCGCGGCCGAAGACCTCTCCGAGGGCCGCGGCCTCCAGCGGGTCGCCGACCGCGGTGCCGGTGCCGTGGGCCTCCACGTAATCGACCGCCGACGGCGCGATCCCCGCCCGTGCGTACAGCGTCCGCAGCATGTGGGCCTGAGCGGTGTCGCTGGGCGCCATGAACCCGGGGGTCCAGCCATCCTGGTTGACGGCGCTGCCCACGATCACCGCCAGCACCCGGTCGCCCGCGTGCCGGGCGTCCGCCAGCCGCTTCAGGACGAGAACGCCCACGCCCTCGCCGCGTCCGTACCCGTCGGCCGCGGCGTCGAAGGGTTTGCTCATCCCGTCCGCGGACGTCGTTCCCGCGTCGGTGAGCCCCAGCAGCGGAGCCGGGCCGATCATCAGGTGGGAGCCGCCGGCCAGCGCCAGCGGAATCTCGCCGGACTGCAGGCTCCGCACCGCGAGGTGCATCGCCGCCATGCTGGACGAGCAGGCCGTGTCCACCGAGATGCTGGGGCCGAGGAGGTCGTAGAGGTGGGAGATCCGGTTGGGCACGCCGTAGTGCATCCCGCCGGAGATCCGCAGGGCGTCGACGCCGGGGATGTCGCTCAGGAGGCGCCGGCCGTAGTCGCTGTCCGCCACCCCCATGAACACCCCGGTGTCGCTGCCCGCGAGGGCGCGGGCCGGGATTCCCGCATGCTCCAGGGCCCGCCAGCAGACCTCCAGCGCGATCCTCTGCTGCGGGTCCATCACGTGGGCCTCGCGCGGGGAGATGCCGAAGAAATTCGCGTCGAACCCTGCGATGTCGTCCAGGAACGACCCGTACTGCACCGTCCGCCGCAGCAGCCCGGCGACCTCCGGACTGTCCGACAGATACGGCTCCCACCGTTCCCGGGGGACCGGGCCCACCGTCCGCTCTCCCGACGTCAGCAGATGCCACAGCGCTTCGGGGGAATCGGCGGCTGACGGGAACCGCAGCGCCATCCCGATCACCGCTACCGGCTCAAAATCCCTGCTATCAGACTTTGTCGCCATTCAACCGTCCACTTTCCCTCAAGTCCACCCACGGCCATTCGGCTCATTTCCACCTGATGCCGTGGAACGTCCGTATGACAGGAACTCCCCGAACGGGGACACCCGCCGCACCCCACCCGACTCCGACCTGCGGTTATGCTCGCCAACCTCGCGAACCGATAACCATATGCAGCAGAAGATCGGCAGAGCGTGATGATCATGTCGACCGAGATCGCGCCTGCGCCACAAAGAATCAGCCAAATAATCTTTCGGCCCGGACAGGGTCAGGAGGCCGCACGAGCCCGGCGGAAGACGACACCGCGGCACCGCGCCGGAGCGGCGGGGAGGCGGCACGGCGGAGAAGCCGCCCGTGCGCAGAACGACGGGCGGGCACGACGAAGCGGGGGACGCCGGACCGACGCCCCCTCGCCTCTGCTTTCCGCTCCTTCTTTACTCCCGAGCCCGCGGAACACCGGGGTCCGGGCCGCCCTCGGCGCCCGGACCCCGCCCCTCACAACTCCGCGTCGAGCGGCAGCCGGTGGACGCCCGGCAGGTACTCGTCCAGTTCGCCGGGGGTGAAGCGGGCCATGCCGACGACGTGCCAGAACTCGCCGGTGACCTCGCCCTCGTACTTGTAGCCGCCCTCGGGGGTCAGCGCCGCCCAGCCGCCGGAGACGCCGATGAGGGTGGCGTGCGGGGTGGGCGGGCAGTTCGGTGCGGGGATGTTCCACAGGCGGACGGTGCCGTCCTCACCGGCGCTGGCCAGGCGGGTGCCGTCGGGGCTGAAGGCGAGGGAGAAGATCCGGCCGGTGTGGCCGGTGAGCCGGGCGGTGCGGGTGCCGGTGCGGGCGTCCCAGAGGCAGATGACGCGGTCGTCGCCGGCGGTGGCGAGCAGCGGCAGCCGGGGGTGGGCGACCGCCGCCCAGAGCCTGCCGTGATGGCCGGTCAGGACGTGGCGGGGCGCGCCGTCCCGCCAGATCAGGGCGGTGCCGTCCCAGGAGGCGCTGGCCAGCCAGTCGCTGTCGGCGCCGAAGGCGACGGCGTAGACGCGGTCGGCGTGGCCGTCGAGTTCGGCGGTCATCCGGCCGCTCTCCTGCTCCCAGAGGCGGACCCGGCCGTCGTCGCAGCCGGTGGCCAGCGCCGCGCCGTCGCCGCGGAAGGCGATGGAGCGCACCCGCCCGCGGTGGTCGGCGAGGGTGGCGACATGGGCGCCGGTGGCGCGCCACCACAGGCGGACGGAGTCGTCGTCGTTGGCGGTGGCCAGCAGCGTGCCGTCGGAGCTGAACGCCTCGGCCCAGGTGTGGTCGGTCTCCACGTCGATCTCGCGCAGGTACTCGCCGGTGACGGCGTTCCAGAGGTAGACGTCGCCGTCGTTGCTGGCGGTGCCCAGTATCGGGCCCGCGGGGCTGAAGGCCGCGGAGATCAACCGGTCGCCGCGGCCGGTGAGTTCGGCGGTGCGGCGGCCGGTGCGGGCGTCCCAGAGGCGGACGACGCCGTCGTTGCCGCTGGTGGCGAGGCGGGCGCCGTCGGCGCTGAACGCGACGGTGTTGACCCGGCGGCCGTGCCCGCGCAGGATCCGCTGGCCCTGGCCGGTGTCGGCGTCCCAGATCTGCGCGCCGCCGTCGTTGCCGACCGTCACCAGCTGGCTGCCCTGCGGGCGGAACCGGCAGGCCCAGGCGGAGCCGCGGTGTTCGACGGGCTGCTGCCGCAGCAGGCTGATGGCGCGGTGGCCGCCGCTCAGCGCGACGCGCCACAGCCGGACGGTGCCGTCGCTGTCGCAGGCGGCGAGGAGCCGCCCGCCGTTGCCGAACATCACCTGGTAGACCGCGCCGGTGCACCGCTCCAGGGCGCCCGCGGGCGCGCCGACGACCGGGTCCCACAGCCGTACCTGGCCGTCGGTGTCGCCGCTGACGAGGAGGTTGCCGTCGGGGTGGAAGTCGAGGGTGTAGACGCGGCCGGTGTGGCCGGTGAAGGTGTGCAGCAGCCGCCGTCCGGCCAGGTCCCAGACGCGGACCGTGCCGTGGCCGTCGGCGCCGTGGTCGCCGGTGGCCAGCAGCGTCCCGTCGGGGCTGAACCGGGCGCGGAACACGGCGTGTTCGTGGCCGTCGAGGGTGCCGGTGCACTCTCCCGTACGGGTGTCCCAGATACGGAGGTCGGCAGCGGCGTCGCCGGTGACGAGGGTGCGGCCGTCGGCGCTGAAGACCGCGGTGTAGACGGGGGCGGCGTGGCCGGGCAGTTGCTGGAGCGGCTCGCCGGTGGCGGTGTCCCAGAGGGTGACCAGACCGTCCGCGTCGCCCGTGGCGAGCAGCGTGCCGGCGTCGTCGAGGGAGACCGGCCAGACGCCGCCGGGGTGGATGTCCAGGCGGTGCATCTGCCGTCCGGAGACCGGGTCCCACAGCCGGACGGTGCCGTCGGCGCCGCCGGTGGCGAGGACCCGGGAGCGGAACTTCACCGCGTACACCCGGCCCTCGTGCCCGTGGAGGGTGCGCAGCGCGCGGCCGGTGTCGGCGGCGCAGACCAGCACCCCGCCGTCCTCGCTGCCCACCGCGAGGAGTTCCCCCTCGGGGCTGTACGAGAGCGGCTCGGGCAGCCGGCTGGTGCGCATGTCGAAGCCGTACGGGACGCCGACGGCGGCCGGGCGGAAGCCGACCTCGACGGGCATACCGGGGGCGACGGCGGCGGTGCGCAGTTCCGGCGCGGCGCGGACCTGCGGGTCGAGGAGCGGGTCGATGAGGGCGGCGCGGTGCCAGCGGCTGCGGGCCAGGACGGCGCCGCGCAGATCGGCGCGGGTCAGACGGGCGCCGCGCAGATCGGCGCCGGTGACGTCGGCGCCGGAGAGGTCGGCGTGGTCGAGGCGGGCGCCGTTGAGGCGGGCGTCGCGCAGTACGGCGCCGGAGAGGTTGGCGCCGATCAGGCGGGTGTCGGTGAGGTCGGCGCCGGTGAGGTCGACGCCGGAGAAGTCGCGTCCGGAGAGGTCCTCGCCGGAGAGGCGGGCGGCGCGCAGATCGGCGCCGGCGGGGACGCGGAGCCGGTCGATGACGCGGACGGCGTTGGCGCGGGCGGCGTCGCTGACGCCGGGCCCGGGGGCGTTGAGGACGGTGCGGACCCAGGCGGTGGACAGGTCGTGGTCGGCGAGGTCGCAGAAGAACTCGACGGCCAGGGCGCTCAGCGGGCGGGCGGCGAGCAGGGCGCTGTCGCCGTCGGCGAGGCGGTCGGCGGCCTCGCGGGCGACGAGCCATTCGACGACGGAGCCGTGGATGAACTGGAACAGCCCGTCGTCGGTGCGGATCAGCAGCGATCCGGCGCCGACCGCCTGGGCGCTCTCCTGGGTGGTGAGGGTCGTCCCGGCGAGCCCGGCGAGGGCGGTGGCGACGGTGTCGGTCAGCTCGTCGAGGTGGAGGGCGCTGCGGCCGGTCTCCCACAGGCGGCGGGCGAGAGCGGTGACGGCGGCCCAGAGGTGGTCGAGGGTGAGGCCGGGGGCGGCGCCGGGGCCGCCCTGGCCGCGGCGTTCCTCGTGGGCGAGCCAGGCGGTGAAGACGTCCTCGTAGAGCCGGGCGGGGCTCAGGGCGCGGCCGGCGCCGGCGACGGCGCGCAGCTGGTCGGGGTCGAGGTCGGCGACGAAGCTCAGCAGCCGGGGGTTGGCGCACAGGGCGAGCAGGTCGGGGATGGCGGCGAGGAGTTCGAAGCGGCGGGCGGCGGTCTCCTCGTCGCCGTAGCGGCCGACGAGGTAGGCGCGGATCTGTTCGGGGACGAAGCCCTCGACGGCGAGGATGCGGCGCTGGGAGAGGAGTCCGACGCGTTCGCCGAGTGCGGTGAGGACCTGGTCGCGGGACTTGAAGTGCTGGGTGCGGCTGCTGACGACGATCTTGGCGTTGTCGACGGCGGCGTTGAGGAGGACCTGGAGGTGGTCGGCGGCGCGGTCGTAGCTGACGCGGTTGACGAGTTCGTCGAAGCCGTCGAAGAGGAGGACGACGCGGCCCTGGGCGAGCATGTAGCGCAGGGCGCGCAGGTCGATGGTGTCGACGTCATGGCCGGCGAGGTGTGCGGCGACGAGCCCTTCGAGGCTGTGGGCGCGGTCGAGGGTGTGCAGCGGGATGAGGATCGGGGTGAGGTGCGGGAGGCGTTCGGGGATACGGCGGGCCAGCTCGCGCAGGGCGAAGGTCTTGCCGTGGCCGAAGTCGCCGAGGAGCAGCAGGAAGCGGCCGTGGTCGGTCTCCAGGAGCTGGAGCATCTCCTCGACGAGGTGGTCGCGTACGTCGGCGTCGGGGCGTTCGGCGTCGCGGAAGCGCTGCGGGAGGTAGAGGTCGGGGGCGTAGCGGTCGTCGTTGCTCAGCCGGGCGGTCTGGGCGGTGACGTAGGTGCGCAGGTCCAGCAGGCCCTGGAATTCGAGGAAGCTGCGGA
Organism: Streptomyces sp. NPDC027185; assembly: GCF_055567035.1. NCBI lineage: Bacteria > Bacillati > Actinomycetota > Actinomycetes > Kitasatosporales > Streptomycetaceae > Streptomyces > Streptomyces sp. NPDC027185. Next base: position 385,227 of record NZ_JBVHRF010000007.1, read on the forward strand.
CGCGGATGCCGCGGCGCCCGGCGCGCTCGCGCAGCGCCTGCTCGGGCGGCGGACCGTCGTGGACCAGCTCGGCCTCGGAGGTGGTGTCGGTGGCGTGCACCTGGGCGAGGAAGCGGTCGAGTTCGGCGTCGGTGGGGGTGCCGGGGTGCACGGCGACGCGCTGCTGGCGGATGACGCCCTCGTCGCTCCAGGTGACCATGATCTGGGTGAGGTCGTCGGGGGCGGTGCGGGGCACGTCGCGCAGGCGGACGCCTTCCTGGCGGGCGCGGCAGACCTCCTTGACGCGTTCGGCGAGGGAGTCGGCGGGCTCGGCGACGGCGCGGTGGTCGGCGGGCGGGACGGCGGCCGCGGCGCCCGGTGCGGCGGGCTCGCCGGGCGGGGCGAAGATCCGGCCGGCGCCCTGCCAGCTGACCGGGAAGACGGCAGGTTCGGTGCCGCCCTCGCCCGTCCAGCGGGTGACGCCGTCGGCGGTGACGTGCAGCAGCTCGAACCCGGCGGGGGCGGCCGAACCGTACAGCGGCAGTGCGCCGTTCTGGAGCGGGAGGTGGTCGTGGGAGGGCTCGCCGCCGGTGGTGCGGGGGCCGCCGCTGGGGCCGTGCAGCACGAAGTGGAGGCGGGGGGCGGCGAGCCGGGTGAAGGTGTCGACGTCGCGGAGGGTGCCGGGGCCGCCGGGGGCGTCCTGGGGGCGGCGGCGGCCGGTGAGCGGGTGGCGGAGCGCGCCGATGCGCAGCCAGCCCTCGTCCTCGTAGCCGCGCAGCGCCTCGGCGAACCAGGTGGCCTGGTCGCGGCCGAGGAAGCCGTACTGGTCGTCGGGGCGGTGGCTGGAGGCGATGGAGGAGTTGAACCCGGCGATGACGGTGTGGAGTTCGGGGACCGGGAAGAGGGTCCAGGGCTGGTCGCTGTCGAAGACGGTGTCCAGGCCCTCGTAGAGGCCGCGGAAGAGGCGGGTGTAGTGGCGCCACTTGGGCCAGTACGGGGGCTGCGGCGGGATCTCGTCGGCCTCGCAGGTGTGGAAGTAGCCGCGGCAGGCGGCCTGGCTGACGTCCTGGTTGCCGGGGACGACGACGACACGCTGCGGCGGCAGGTCGAGCTGGGAGCGCAGGCCGGTGAGGAAGCTGAGGGCCTGGTCGCACTCGCGGGGGCTGCCGGAGGCGGTGAGGTCGCCGGTGACGACGAGGAGGTCGGGTGAGGGCGCCCCGGCGTCCTTCAGCTCGACGAGGTCGCCGCGGATCTCCCGGCGCAGCGCGTCCGGTTCGCGGCCGCGGCCGAAGTCGGGCCCGGCGAGGTGCAGCACCGTCAGCGCGCCCTGGTCGCGGGCGGGCCCGGGGGCCTGCGGGTACTGCGGGGCGCGGGCCGGGCGGCGGCGGCCGGACCAGCCGGTGCGGCCGAGCGGGCGCTGCCGGTCGTCGGGGGCGGTGGCGGGCGCGGGCAGCTGGAAGGAGCCGGTGGCGGTGAGGGAGCCGGGGTAGCCGGGGCTGTGACCGGGCCGGGCGTGGCCCTCGACGGCCTGGCCGACGCGGGTCAAGAGCATGCTCCGGGCGGTCGCGGGGTCGGTGACGCCGACGAGGTCGACGTAGGTGATGGTGGCGAGCAGGCCCTCGATGGGGATGTCCTCGACGCGGACGGTCAGCAGCTTGCGTTCGGGCTGCTCCGGTTCGGCGCGGAGGGCGGCCTGCCACTCCATGCGGCCGTAGGTGGAGCGGCCGTAGTGGCCGGAGAGGACGGCGATGACGGCGACGGATTCGCTGACGCCGCGGTCCATGAAGTCGATGAAGTTGGTCCCGGCGACGAAGTCCCACGCCTGGATGACGGTGCGGTACCCGGCCTCCTCCAGGGTCCACGCGATCCAGGACGCCCATTGTTCGTCGGCGGGCGAATAGCTGATGAAGAAGTCCAAGTCGCGCGTCCGGCCGAGCAGTTCCCCGTCAGTCACCATGCGCCCATCGTAGGAGGTCGCGGCGGGCGGGGCAGGCGGTTGAGGGGATCATGTGTACGGGCCGGTGCCGGGGGCCGGGCGCGGGCGCCGGGCCGTCCGGGCGGCGCCGGGCTCCGGCGTGTGGGGGCGGGCGGCGGGCGCCGGAGCCTTCCGCCGGGGCCCTTGATCCGTACCTCTCCCCCGTCCGGTCCGGGCGGGTGTGCGACGCTGTCGGGCGTGCGCTTCCTCAAACGTCTGCATCCCCTGGACTGGCTCGCCGCCGGGCTGCTCGCCTGCGGTCTGCTGTGCGTGGTCACGGGGCTGCTGCCGACCGCGCCGGCCGGGGAGGCGATGGCGCGCATCGGGCCGCTGCTGGCGTTCCTCGCCACGGTGATCGTGATGGCCGAACTGACCGGCCGGGCCGAGGTGTTCGACGCGGTGGCGTCCTGGGTGGCGCGGACCGGCCGGGGCAGCTATCCGCGGCTGTTCGGGCTGTGCGTGCTCTTCGCCTCCGTCATCACCATCGCACTGAACCTCGACACCACGGCGGTGCTGCTGACGCCGGTGATGCTGGCGCTGGCCGGGCGGGTCGGCATCGCGCCGGTGCCGCTGGCGATGACGACGGTCTGGCTGGCGAACACCGCCAGCCTGCTGCTGCCGGTGTCGAACCTGACGAACCTGCTGGCGTCGGACCGGGTCGGCCTCTCCCCCACCGAGATGGCGGCGACGATGGGCCTGCCCCAGCTGGCCGCCGTCGCCGCCACGACGGTGTGCCTGTGGGGCTTCTACTGGCGGCGCGGGCGACGGGGCGCGCAGACGTACGTACCGCCGGAGCGGACGGCGCCGGCCGATCCGGTGCTGTTCCGGGTGTGCGCGCTGGCGTGTGCCGGATTCCTGGTGGCGATCCTCGTCGCGGACGTCCCGCTGTGGTCGGCGTCGCTGACGACGATGCTGGTCGTGGTGGTGGCGTTCGCGGTGCGGCGCCCCGCCGAACTGCGCTGGTCGCTGGTGCCGTGGCGGCTGCTGGTGCTGGTGCCGGGGATGTTCCTGGTCGTCGAGACGGTGAACGCGCACGGTCTGCACACGCTGCTGACCGCCGCGGTGGGGCCGGACGGCGGGCTGCTCGGCATGTTCCGCTCGGCGGGCGTCGGCGCGGGTCTGTCCAACGTCCTCAACAATCTGCCGGTCTACATGGCGGGCGAGGCGGCGGTCCCGGTCGGCAACCACCACCAGCTGCTGGCGCTGCTGATCGGCACCAACGTCGGCCCGCTGGTCACGCCGTGGGCGTCGCTGGCGACGCTGCTGTGGTTCGAACGGTGCCGCGGCCAGGGCACCGTCATCCCGCTGCGGCGCTTCGTGGGCACCGGTTTCGTCCTGGCCGTGACGGCGACGGCGGCGGCGACGGCGGCGCTGGCGGTGGGGTGAGGGGGGCGCCCCGCAGCGGCCGGTGACGCCCCGCCGGGAGCAGGCCCCACCGGGACGGACCGGCGGCCGCCACTCCCCCGTGGCCGCCGCCTTCCCGCCCGCCGCGCCTCAGGCCGCCCGCGCCCCGGCGACCACGTCGAGCAGGTACGTCAGGGTGTCGGCGCGGGCGGCGACGAAACTGCGGTCGGTGTCCGGGCCGGTCGAGCCCACCGTGAAGGGGCCGCCGCTCAGGGTGCGGAACTCCACGCCCGCCTCGGCGGCCAGCAGCGCGCCCGCGGGGAAGTCGATGCCCTCCGCGCGGTAGCCGACGAAACCGTCGATCGCGCCGCGCGCCAGCATCGACCAGCCCAGCAGCGGAGCCCACAGCTGGAGCACCCGCCGGGCCCGGCGCTCCAGTTGACCGCGGAGCCCGGCGGCCACCGGGTCGGCCCGGCCCACCGCGTGCCCCTGCGTCCAGGCCACCACCGGTCCGCTGCGCGGCACCGTGCCGGACGGTCCGGGGAGCCGGTCCGGGCCGCGGGTGGCGCCCCCGCCGCGGATCGCCTGCCAGGTGCAACCGGTGACCGGTTCGTGCACCACACCGACGACCGGCGCGCCGTCCACGCACAGCCCGATGCCGACGGCGTACGCGGTCAGGCCGATCGCGACGTTGTTGCTGCCGTCGAGCGGGTCCACCAGCCAGGTGCGGGCGCCGGCAGCGTCGAGCAGGCCCGCCTCCTCGGAGAGGATCCGGTCGTGCGGGAAGTGGGTCTGGAGGCGGGCCAGGATGATCTTCTCGGCGGCCAGGTCGAGATCGGTGACGACATCGCCCTCGGCGTCCTTCACCCCCACCGCCCGCGCCGCGCCGAACCGGCCGCGCAGCAGCGCCCCGGCCTCCTCGGCGGCGGCGACGGCCACCCGCGCCTCGTGCGCGTACGGTGCGGCGTCCCGGTCATGCGCGCTGCTCGGCATGGATCCTCCTCAGTGCTGTGCGGACGGTCCGTTCGGTGTGTTCCGCGCCGCACAGCCGGCGCACCGTCCGGTGGCCGCGGCCGTGCAGGGGCCCCAGGGAGAGGTCGGTGTGGCCGGGCAGCGACCGGCCGAGCACCAGCGTGGCGGCGGGCTCGTCGCGCGTGACGACGGTGGCGTGGAACTCACCGGCCGGCAGGCGGTACGTCTCCCCGCTGCCGCTGGCGGCGGCGGGGCCCGGCTCGCAGCGCACCAGGCGGGAGGTGGGCCGAAGCGTGTCGACGCCGGAGGGGGCGCTCGCGACCTCGAAGACGCGGTGGGTGGGGGCGTGCGCGGCGTCCGTCACGGTCACCGGGAGGTTGCCGACCCGGCCGTAGAGGACGTAGCTGTGCAGCTCCCAGCTGTGGGCGTGCATGGGGGCGGCGGTGGGGTCGGGCCGGGCGCCGGTGCCGAAGAGGTGGACGCAGACGCCGCGGGCGCCGTCGCGGTCCAGCGGCAGGCAGAGGAAGCCGAGCGGGTGGTGGACGGCGCGGATCGCCCGCCGGCCGTGGGCGATGTCCTCCAGGACGGCGGTGACCCCGGCGCGGGGCGCCTCCCGTGGTGTGCCGGGCCGGAGCAGTCGTTCGAGCGTGTCGTAGTCCATGAGCCGCGCCCGAGGCGTCTCACCTCCGGTAGGGGTCCTCAGCGTGCAGGGCTTTGTCGATGATCTCCGCGACGTCGGTGTCGCCGAACACCGAGGGCAGCGGCAGCGCGACGTCGTCGAAGACCGCGCGGACCTCGTCGACGGTGGGCTCGTCGCCGAGCGGGGCGATACCGCGCAGGTCGAGGCGGACGGCCTGCTCACGGCTCTGGTGCAGCTCGGTGACGTAGTAGTCGTAGAGCGGCCGGCCGCGGGGGACGAGGAGGTTGACGCGGTTGGGGTCGTCCTGGGTGATGATCAGGCAGGACTCGGAGAGGTCGAAGCGGAGGGTGGGCACGCCCGAGGAGAGATGGACGCTGATCTCCAGGGTGTCGAGCCGCTGGCGGTACCAGCAGGCGGCGAGGACCGTGGCGTACGCCTCCTTGCGGGTGCGGTCGGCGGTCCAGGCGTACGCCGCGTCGTCGTTGCGGCGGCGGGCGAAGGTCTGGCGGAAGCGGGCGTAGGCGGCGCAGGTCCGTTCGTCCGCCGGGTTGATGATGTCGATCTTGACGCTGAGCTGGGCGCGCCGGCGGGTGGCGCTCGCCACGCAGCGCGGCAGGGTCACGGCGCGCAGGTAGGTGCCGGTGCCGCCCTTGAAGTACCAGCGGTTGGTCTGGGCGCGGGCCTCCTCCAGGGCGTCGCCGACCTCGTCGCCGGACAGGGAGCGGACCATCGCGAGGTCCTCCAGGGCGCGGCGGGTGTCCGCGGACGCCTCCTCGATGTCGGACTTGCGGCGCAGCCGCTCCGTCATCGAGCCGACCGCGAGGGTGCCGAGCACCAGCAACGTCGCGCCGGACGACACGTCGTCGCTGATGACGTCGCCGAAGACGTCCATCATGCCGATGGTCAGGCCGAGCCCGACCGCGATCAGCACGTCCAGGTTCCTGATCACCCAGGCGACGCCGAACTCCACCCGTCCCACTCGCTGCACCACGTCGAGCCCCCTCCCCGTTCCCTCGCATCGTAGGAGTTCGGGGAGGGCTCTGGCCAGGGCCGCCAAGATCCCTGACGGGCCGGGGAGTTGCCGCGGCGCGCCCCTGACGTGGTGCGAAGCGGCGCCCCCGGGGCGCGTGCGCGGGCGGCGCCGGGCTGTCGGTGGCCTCGGTTACGGTGGGACGAATCAGGACGGATCTCGGCCGGCGCGGCCGACGGCGGGCGTGGAGGCGGCACGGTGCACGGCGAGTACAAGGTTCCCGGCGGCAAGCTCGTCGTGGTCGATCTGGACGTGGCCGGCGGTGTGCTGCGGCACGTCCGGGTGGCCGGGGACTTCTTCCTGGAGCCGGACGAGGCGATCGGCGCGATCGACAACGCGCTGGAGGGCGCCCCCGCGACCACCGACGCGGTGGGGCTCGCCGCACGGATCACGGCGGCGCTGCCGGCGGACACGGTGATGTTCGGGCTGACGGCGGAGGGCGTGGCGATCGCGGTGCGGCGGGCGCTGGCGCAGGCCACCGAGTGGGGCGACTACGACTGGCAGCTCATCCACGACCAACCGCAGCCGCCCGCCCTGCACATGGCGCTCGACGAGGTCATCACCGCAGAGGTGGCGGCGGGTCGCCGTCCGCCGACGCTGCGGGTCTGGGAGTGGGACGCCCCCGCCGTGATCATCGGCAGCTTCCAGTCGCTGCGCAACGAGGTCGATCCGGAGGGCACCGCCCGGCACGGCGTCACGGTCGTCCGGCGGATCTCCGGCGGCGGCGCGATGTTCGCCGAGCCGCGCAGCACCATCACCTACTCCCTGGCCGTCCCCGAGGCGCTGGTCTCCGGCCTGTCGTTCGCGGACAGCTACGCGTATCTGGACGACTGGGTCCTCGGCGCCCTCGGCGACATGGGCATCAAGGCGTGGTACCAGCCGCTCAACGACATCGCCACCGAGGTCGGCAAGGTCGCCGGCGCCGCGCAGAAGCGGATGGTCGGCCCGGACGGCGGGCCCGGCGCCGTGCTGCACCACGTCACCATGTCGTACGACATCGACGCCGCGAAGATGCTCGACGTGCTGCGGATCGGCAAGGAGAAGCTGTCGGACAAGGGCACGAAGAGTGCCAAGAAGCGGGTCGATCCGCTGCGGCGGCAGACGGGGCTGCCGCGCGAGGAGGTCATCACGCGGATGATCGGCTCGTTCCGCGACCGGTACGGGCTGACCCGCGGCGCGGTCACCGACGCGGAGCTGGCGCGCGCCGAGGAGCTGGTGCGGACGAAGTTCGCGAACGAGGAGTGGACGGCGCGGGTGCCGTAACCGCCGGGCGGGGCCCGGCCCTTCGGATGCGGGGCGCTCCGGCGGGTTCCCCGGCGGCCGGACACGGGGACCGGGGGGCCGGCGGCGGGTCCCGGCCACGCGGCTGCGGGCCCGTCCGGCGGTCCGCAGCCGGTATCTGACGGGCCGTTTTGTTCTGGCGGTGAATCCTCCATACGATCCGTCGATGATCATAAGAAAGCGGCTGGCGGCCGGGGTGTGCGGCCTGCTCGCCACGGTGGCCGTCGGCCTGCTCCCCACACCCGCCGCGGCCGGTGAGCCGGACGCCAAGCCCGTCCCGAAGGTCGAGCTGGTCCTCGACGTCAGCGGCTCCATGCGCGCCCGCGACCTCGACGGACAGAGCCGGATGGCGGCGGCGAAGTCCGCGTTCAACGAGGTCCTGGACGCGGTGCCGGCCGATGTCGAACTGGGCATCCGCACCCTCGGCGCGAACTATCCGGGCGAGGACCGCAAGGTCGGCTGCAAGGACACCAAGCTGCTCTACCCGGTCGGGCCGCTCGACCGGAACGACGCGAAGACCGCGGTCGCCACGCTGGCCCCCACGGGCTGGACGCCGATCGGCCCGTCGCTGCTGGCCGCCGCCGACGACCTCAAGGGCGGTGACTCGGCCCGGATCGTTCTGATCACCGACGGCGAGGACACCTGCCAGCCGCTCGACCCCTGCGAGGTGGCGCGCGACATCGCCGCCCGGGGCATCCACCTCACCGTCGACACCCTCGGCCTGCTGCCGGACGCCAAGACCCGTAAGCAGCTGAGCTGCATCGCGGAGGCCACCGGCGGTACGTACACCTCCATCCACCACACCGAGCAGCTCGGCAAGCGGGTGCACCAGCTGGTGGACCGGGCGGCCGATCCGGTGGTGACGCCGGTGGCGACCGAGGGCGCCGCGCAGTGCGCGAAGGCGCCCGAGCTGAAGCCCGGCCTCTACAGCGACCGGGAGCGCTTCGCCGAGCACCGCTGGTACCGCGTCGCGGTCCGGCCCGGCCAGGAGCTGCGGGCCTCGGTGAGCGTCGCCGCGGACCGGGCCGTCGACAACGACTACGGCGTGCTGCTGCGGGCGGTGACCGTCCACGGGCGGGAGATCGTCCGCGGTTCCGAGGCCGGTGACGGGCGCACCGACGTCCTCTCCACCGGCCTGCGCTACCCCAAGCCGGACGAGGACGCGCCGGACGGCAGCGACACCCCGCCCGCCGAGACGGTCTGCCTCCAGGTCAGCAACTCCTTCTCCGCCCCGGCGTCGGTCAAGCGGGAGCCGGGCCTGCCCGTCGAGCTGGCCGTCGATCTGGTGGACGCGCCGCGCGCCGCCGCCGATCCGGCCGCCTTCGGGCTGGGCCGCGGCTGGTGGCTGCTGGTCACCCTCGCCCTCGCCGGTCTGGTGGGCGGCCTCGTGTGGGGCTGGATCTCCCGCTGGCGCATCTCCGTCTGGAGGACCAACTGATGCGGACCCCGCGCACCGTGACGGCGGCGCTGCTCACCGCCGCCGCCCTGCTCACCTCGGCCGCCCCGGCGCTCGCGGACGACCCGGAGCCCACCGCTTCCGCCGGCTCCCCGAGCCCCGGCTCCGACGGTGCGGCGCCCGCGCCGACCGAGGCGGGCACCTCCTTCCGTACGGCCGCCCTGATGCTGCCCGGACAGCGCGCCACCGCCGACGCCTCCACGGGCGACTACCTGTACTGGGCGGTCCCCCTCGACGGGGGTCAGGACGCGACGGTACGGGCGAAGGTGAAGCTGCCCGACTCGGCCCGGCACGCCGCGGCCACCTGGCGTCTCGACGTGTACGACGGGCTGCGGCGCCGTCAGGCGTGCCGCTACGGCATGCAGGCGCGGACGGCGGCCGCCGACGCCGCGTCGGTGGAGCTGGCCTGCACCCTGCGGACCGTCCGCGCCTGGGCCGAGCCGTGGTCCGACGACCCGCTGCCGGGCCGCTACTACCTGCGGCTGACCACCACCGAACTGTCCCAGGAGGACCTGGGCCTGCCGGTACGCGCCGAGGTGACCGCGGATGTCAAGGACGCGGGCGCCGCCCACGCCGTGGACGGGGCGCTGGCCGCGCCGCTCGTCCCCGGGGCGACCGTCTCCGACGCGCGCGACGAGGCCGGTGACGAGGGGACGGACGGCTCCCCGGCGAGCCCGTCGGCCTCCGCGGCCCCCACCGCCACGGCAGCCGAGCCGGACGGCGGCTGGGCCTCCGGCTGGTGGTCCGACCGCTGGATCTGGACCGCGGCGGGCGGCGTCGCCGCGGCCCTGGCCGGCATCGCGGGCTACCGCCTCACCGCCGGCCGCGGCCGCCCGTCCCGGGTCCCGCCCGGCGTCTGACGGGAGACCGGCGAGAGACCGGCAGAGCGGATCTTCCGCGTACGTGCCACGGGCCCGGCCGTCATGGCCGGGCCCGTGGTGTGTCCGGGCGGGCGGGTGCCGGGGCGGCGGAACGGCTGCTTCGGGCGGGCCGTGGTTGTCCGGGGACGGAGCGGGTGCCCGGAGCCTGCGAACCGGGTGCTTCAGGTGGGCCCGTGGCGCGTCGTACCCGGGCCGGTCCGGGTACGACGCGTTTCCGGCCCGGGGCGGGCTCCCGGGGCGTCTCGGGCGGCGCGCGCTCCCGGTCCGCGCGCCCCGCCCCCGTGCCCCGGGTGCGTCGCCCCGCACCGGGCGGCCCGCTCAGCCGTTCAGCGCCGGGATGACCCGCTCCCCGTACGCGTCGATGACGGCTTCCTTCGCGTCGTGCATGGCGTACAGCGCGAACTGGTCGACGCCCAGGTCCCGCAGGTGCCGCAGCTTCTCGATGTGGGCCTCGGCCGGTCCGAGGAGACAGAAGCGGTCGACGACGGCGTCCGGCACGAACGCGGTGTCGGGGTTGCCGGTCCGGCCGTGGTGGGCGTAGTCGTATCCGGCGCGCTTGTCGATGTACGCCGTCAGCTCCTCCGGGACGGCCCCGGAGTGCGCGCCGTACCGGGCGACGAGGTCGGCGACGTGGTTGCCGACCATCCCGCCGAACCAGCGGCACTGCTCCCGGGCGTGCGCGAGATCGTCGCCGACGTAGGCGGGCGCGGCCACGCAGACCGTCACCTCGGCCGGGTCGCGCCCCGCGTCCGCCGCCGCGTCGCGGACCGCCTTGACCATCCATGCGGTGAGGAACGGGTCGGCGAGCTGGAGGATGAAGCCGTCGGCCAGCCGCCCGGCCATGGCCAGCGCCTTCGGACCGTACGCGCCCATCCAGACGGGCAGCCGGCCCTCGCGCACCCAGGGGATGCGCAGCCGGTGGCCGCCGATGTCGGCCTCGCGGCCCTCGGCGAGGTCACGGATGACGCCGATCGCCTCGCCCAGGCGGGCCAGGGTGTTGGGCGGCCGCCCGGCGACCCGCATCGCGGAGTCGCCGCGGCCGATCCCGCAGACGGTGCGGTTGCCGTACATGTCGTTGAGGGTGGCGAAGGTGGAGGCGGTGACCTCCGGGGTGCGGGTCGAGGGGTTGGTGACCATCGGTCCCACGATGAGCCGTTCGGTGTGTTCCAGGATGCGGCTGTGGATGACGAACGGCTCCTGCCAGAGGACGGCGGAGTCGAAGGTCCAGCCGTAGCGGAACCCCCTCCGCTCGGCCCGGCGCATCAGCTCCACCACGGACGAGGCGGGCGGATCGGTCTGCAGAACGACTCCGAAGTCCACGCTGCACTCCTTCTGTTCGGCGTACGGGCGGCCTGTGCGGCGTACGGGCGGCACCGGGAGCACCGGCCGGGCGGGGCCGGCGGCCGGGCCACGGCGGCACCGGCCGGTGCCGCCCGCCGGTCCGCCCGACGCCGACGGTGCCGGAATCCTTCCACAACGGGGCGTACCGAACCCCGTACGACGCCACCCGCCACATCCGGCCGCGTACCTGCGAAGACGCCCCCGCGACTGCGCCGAATCCGGCCCCGCGCAAGGACGTTGGACCTCCTGCGGGGGTTGTCCACAGGGCTTGCGGCGGCCGGTGCGGACGTGGGGTAGCGGCCTCCCGTCCGCCTCTCCGTCCGTGCGGAACTCCCCCTTCCATGGCTGGAGTTCGGCCACCATGAACGCATGACCGGTATGGACGAAAGCCTCTGGAACGCGGACATCGGACCGTCGCACTACTCCGGCAGCGAGCAGACCTATCAGGGGGCGGTGCTGGAGCAGTACAAGCTGTGTGTCGAGATGGCCGACCGGGTCAGTTCGCGGCGCAATCTCACCAACACCTTCTTCCTGACGCTCAACACCGCGGTCGTCGCCGCCGCGGCGGCCAGCGGCGCCGCGACGGGGAGCGGTGGCGCCCACTTCTCGGTGTGGGTGCGGCTGGCCGGGCTGGTGATCCTGCTGACGCAGTGCCTGGCGTGGTTCGTGACCATGCGCTCCTACCGCCAGCTCAACGCGGCGAAGTTCGCGGTGATCGGCGCGCTGGAGCGGAAGCTCCCGGCCCTGGCCTACTCCGACGCGGAGTGGGGCGCCCTGGGCGAGGGCCGCGACTGGCGCCGGTACCTGCCGCTGACCTATGTGGAGCAGTGGGTGCCGTCGATCTTCGCCGTGGCCTACGTAGTAGGGTTCCTCGCCACCGTGGCGTGAGGCGCCCGGGACCGGCACACGGGCCGAGGGGCGAGGTGGGAATGCGGACGATCGCCGTGACCGGCCACATGGATCTGGCCGAGGGGACGGAGAAGCTGCTGCGGGACGCGCTGCCCGCACTGCTGCGTGAACTGTCCGCCGGAGCGGATGAGGTGACGGGCGTGTCCTGCCTGGCCCCCGGCGCCGACTCGGTCTTCGCCGAGGCGGTGCTCGACGCCGGGGGCACCCTGGCGGTGATCCTGCCCTTCCGCGACTACCGGCGCTCCCTCACCGACCCTGCCGTACGGGAGAGGTTCGACCGGCTGACGGCGGCGGCGTCCGAGGTGACGGTGCTGCCCTACGCCGCGGCGAGCCTGGCCGCGTTCGAGGCCGCCAATTCCGCGCTGCTGGCGCGGGCGGACGCCCTGATCGCCGTGTGGGACGGGCAACCGCCCGCGAAGGGCGGCGGTACGGCCACCACCGTCGCCGAGGCGCGCGAGGCGGGGCTGCCGGTCCGGGTGCTCTGGCCCGAGGGCGCCCGGCGCGGCGCCGCACGGTAGCCGGGCGGCGGGTCACCCCGTACCGCCTGTCGCCAGATCGCGTGCGGTGAGCTGTACCGCGACGGGCCACAGGGCACGGTCGAGGGCGCCCATGAGCCGGTCCTCCAGGGGCGGCGGCCACCGCAGCGGCACGAACCGCGGCCGGCCGTCGGGGGTGAGGTGGACGATGCCCCGCACCCGGGAGGTGACCCGGCTGCGCTCGTAGGGCGGCAGGGTGACAAGCCCCCGGTCGGCGGCGAGCGTGCGGAACTCCTCGTACGCCCGCTCCTTCATCGGGACGAGGAAGAGCAGACGTTCCGGGGGCAGGACGCGCATCGCCTCGCCGATCTCCCAGAGCGTGCCGGGGCCCGTGCCGAGGACGATGACGACGAGGGTGGCGTGGCGCATCATCGTGCGGACGTCGTCCTGCCAGCCGTCGCGCGGCAGATACATCCGCCGTGCCCCGGCGCGGGGCACCCGCTCCCCCGGGGCGCCCACGCCGACGAGCGGTCCGGCCCAGGAGAGTGCGGCGCCGATGCGTTCCTCCTCGCCGTCGGCCAGGGTGATCCAGCCGTTCAGCCAGCCGCCCACCAGGGGGATGCGGTGCGGGCGGGCGAGGCGGTGGTCGTCCCCGAAGGAGCGCAGGTAGAGGACGTAGCCGCCGGGGGTGAGGTCGTGCGGGGAGGTGATCACCTTCTCGTAGTGCTGGACACCGAGGCGGAGGACGGAGTTGCCCAGGCCCGTCAGGGCGACGGCCAGCGCCAGTTGGAGGGCGGCGAGGGGCGGGCCCCACCATGGGATCTCGCCGGTGGCCCAGAACTCCCGCGCGGCGTGCAGGGCGAAGCAGAAGCAGAGCCAGCCGAGGCCGCAGAGGGCTCCGCCCAGGACGGTCGCCCGCCAGAACGGTGAGGTGCGCGGGCCGGGCCGCAGGGCGCCGGGGGCCTCGGCGGGCGGCGGCAGTCCGTGGTCGGCGCGGTGCCGCCGCAGCCGGGAGAGCGAGAGTTGCGCGGTGAGCCGTACCCGCCGCCCGGCCGTGAAGCAGCGTTGCCCCAGGAACCACAGGAGCGCCGCCGGTACCAGGACACGGCCGAGCCTGTCGGCCGTGTCGGTCCGGATCAGCAGGTAGTTGGCGTGGATGACGGCTCCGGCGCCGCATGCGCACAGCAGGGCACCGGCGCCCAGGTGCCATACGCCGACCCGGGCGGAGGTGCGGTAGAGCACCACCACGGCGGCCACCGCGCAGAACCCCGACGCGGACGCCGGTCCCCACACCGCGGCCACCACGGCCGAGAGGGGCAGCAGCGGTACGGTCCACCACGGCAGCGGCGGTTCGGAGGGCTTCTCGGGCCCGGCCACGGCGATCACCACACCTCGGGGTAGCGGTCAACTCGGTGCGGCCGGTGGCTGGTTCGGCCCGGCCGGAGCGAAGGCTAGTCCCGCACCGGAGGGGCGTCCGGGCCCGCGCGAGCCGGGGGCGGAGCACCGGGCGGGTGTCCGTGCGGGGGTGAGCAGGGGCCATGCGCGTGCCGGTCCGGGGTGCGCCGCGGTCGGCCGCGGGCGCCGTTGCACCCGATGAGGTGAATTTGAGCCAAGTGGGGCCCGTTGCCCGTCGGGTGGTACGGGGTGGCGGGTGAGTGCTGACGCCGGGGTGATGGTGACCGAGGAGGGCCGGGCCTGTGCCCAACCGGGCCGCTCCCGGAGGGCGGACCGTTCACGTCCGGCCCTGACCAGCGTCCCGTCTCAGCGGTCGGCTCCGTAATTTCCTTCGGGGACGCCCCCTGGGCCTGTCTCGTGCGCGCGGTGCCAGGCGCTGGGGTCGGCTGGCAGAAGCCGCGGGCGCAGTCCAGGGTGCCGGCGGGGAGGGCGGGGCGCGTCCTCGTGATACTTGCCGGCTGGTGGCGGTTCTGCGTGTTTGTGATCTTTCCCGACCGTCCTTCAGGCCCGCATTCGGCAGAACAGGTGCCTCGGGACGCACATCGACGTAATGTGTGCTCTCGAATGTTGCCTATTACCTGGGCCGTTGGTGCGGCCACAGCTTCGGGAGGGTTCGGTGGTTGCGGACATGGTCAGGACCTGGGTGGCGGGCTGGGCCGTGTCCCGGCGCACGCCACCGCCTGTCGAAAAGCCCTGGGGGTTCCATGTCGAGGTGACCGACAACCCCGACGAAGTAGGACGCCATGTCCTGCCCGAGGTCGAGGAGTCATTGGTCCGCAGGGCCGCGGGCTCGGTGTCCGTACCGCGGACGTGGATGAAGATGCCCGCGGAACCGGAGGAGATCGAGTCCTGGCTCCCCCAGGAGTGGGTCTGGGAGGAAAACGGCCATCTGATGGCCGTTGACCTGATGGCCACGAACCCGGCCGCTCCTGAGGGGTACACCGCGACAGTGGAGACCGTTGGAGCCGTCACCCACGCTCGGGTCCTGGACGCGGCGGGCAAGCAGGCAGCCCAGGGGCAGATGGCGTCCCTCGGGGAAGTCGTGGTCATGGATCGGGTGGTGACGGAGGAGGCCCATCGTCGGCGCGGGCTCGGCAACTTCGTGATGCGTACGCTTTCCGACCACGCCCTGAAGGAGGGCGCGGCCCTCGGCGTTCTCGGTGCGACCGACGCCGGGCGCGCGCTGTACGAGACGCTGGGATGGAAGAAGCACGCCACGCTAGCGGAGTACGTCTACCGGCCCTGAAGCAGGCCCATTGGCCGTTCGCGAGGGTGGCTGAATCCGACGCACACCAACAGTCCGGACAGTCATCGCTCTGGCCTTCGCACACCTGCGGTCAGATCCGTCTCGTCCTCAACAGGTGCTCATGGCAAGCGACATGGGGCCCACGCTCAGCGTCTGGGCGCCGCCCTCGCGGCGGGTGGGGCGGACCGCGGCTCGCCAGTGCTCCGCTTCGGCCGGTCGGTCCGCCCGCCATGCCCGTCCGCACTGCCTGTCCCATGGCCTTGAGCGCCGCCGGACGCGTGCGGTTGAAGAAGACGCCGTACGGCCACAGGACCGGACACCGGCTGCGGGTACGTGCCCGGCTGGTGCTGCACGCCGCGCGTGGACACCCCGACGCGGGCGTCGCCCGGCCCCGTGCCCGGTGGGCCCGGCCGGATGCCGGGACCACCGGGGTGTCAGCTCAGCCGGGCGTCGGCGTACGCCTCCATCGCCGCGCGCTGGTAGGCGGCCAGGCCCTCCGCGATCCGGTCGAAGTTGGCGCGGAAGCGGGGGTCGTCGGTGTAGGTCGCCGCCAGCCCCCGGTACGCCTGCGCGTTCGGGGTCCAGAAGCGGCAGACGCCGCGGTAGTGGGTGTCGGTCTCGGCCTGCACCTCGGGGTCGGTGACGGGTGTTTTCGCCACCATGAACTCCGCCATGCGGATCATCTGGGCCGTCGCCTCCCGCTGCCACCGCTCGGTCTCCTCGCCGGTCATCGCCTCGGTGGCGCGCCGGGACTCCTCCCACGCCGCCGGCCAGCGCTCCCGGACCTCGGCCTCCATCTCCGGGTCGTGCTCGAAGCCCTCGAAGAGGTTCTCGGGGCGGTTGATGCCGTTCATGTCGGGGTGTTCCCTGCCTTCCTCCAGTGCGGCGAGGGTGCGGCCGACCGTACGGGCCAGCGTCGTCAGCCGGTCCCGCTCCGCCAGCAGCCGGGTGTGGTGCTCGCGGAGTACGGCGATCCGGTCGGCGCGGCGCTCCAGCACCTCGTGGATCTCCCGCAGGGAGAGGCCCAGCTCCCGCATGAGCAGGATCTGCTGGAGCCGCAGGAGTTCCGGCTCGCCGTAGCGGCGGTGGCCGTTGCTCCCGATACCGGCCGGGGGCAGCAGGCCGATCCCGTCGTAGTGCCGCAGCGTCCGGGCCGTCACCCCGCTCATCCGGGCGACCTCGGCGATCGACCAGGTCATCGCGGTGTCCTTCCTCGCCGGGCCGGTCTCTCCGGCCCTGGTGGAGACCGTAGAAGTTGACGTAACGGCAACCGCAAGCGGCGGTCAGCCCGCGGGGTGGCTCAGGCCCCGGGGGACGTAGACGCCGTGTCCGGCGCGGCCGGTGTGGCGGCGGTTCTCGATCACCGGGACGCCGCGGGAGAGCACCGTCTCGACACGGCCGGTCACCCGGCGGCCCTCGTACGCGGAGTAGTCGACGTTCATGTGGTGGGTGGCGGCCGACAGGGTCTGCTCGGCGTGCGGGTCGTAGATGACGATGTCGGCGTCGGAGCCGGGGGCGAGGGTGCCCTTCTTGGGGTGGAGGCCGAACATCCGGGCCGGGGCGGTGCAGGCGATCTCGATCCAGCGGCGGCGGCCGATGTGTCCGTCGACGACGGCCTGGTGGAGCAGGTCCATACGGTTCTCCACGCCGGGCATCCCGTTGGGGATCTTCGAGAAGTCGCCGCGGCCCAGCTCCTTCTGGCCCGTGAAGCAGAACGGGCAGTGGTCGGTGGAGACCACCTGGAGGTCGTTCGTCCGCAGGGCGCGCCAGAGCGTCTCCTGGTGCTCGGCCGGGCGCAGCGGGGTGGAGCAGACGTACTTGGCGCCCTCGAAGTCCGGTTCGGCGAGGTTGTCCGTCGACAGGAAGAGGTACTGCGGGCAGGTCTCGCCGTGGACCGGCAGCCCCTCGTCGCGGGCGCGGACGATCTCCGCGACGGCTTCGCGCGCCGAGACGTGGACGACGTAGACGGGGGCGCCCGCCACCTGCGCGAGCTTGATGACGCGGTGGGTCGCCTCGGCCTCCAGGAGCGCCTTGCGGACCTCGCCGTGGTAGCGCGGGTCGCGTTCGCCGCGGGCCAGGGCCTGTTCGGCGAGGACGTCGATGGCGAGGCCGTTCTCCGCGTGGGTCATCACCAGCGCGCCGTTGTCCGCGGCGCGCTGCATGGCGCGGAGGATCTGCCCGTCGTCGGAGAGGAAGACCCCGGGGTAGGCGGTGAAGAGTTTGACGGAGCTGACGCCGGATTCGACGAGGCGGTCCATCTCCTTCAGGGAGGCGGCGTTCACGTCGGACATGATCATGTGGAAGGCGTAGTCGACCGCGCAGACGCCGTCCGCCTTGGCGTGCCAGGTGTCGAGCCCCTCCTGGAGGGAGCCGCCCCTGGGCTGGATGGCGAAGTCGACGATGGTGGTCGTGCCGCCCCACGCGGCGGCGAGGGTGCCGGTCTCGAAGGTGTCGGACGCCCGGGTGCCGCCGAAGGGCATCTCCATGTGGGTGTGGGCGTCGACCCCGCCGGGGATGACGTACTTCTGCGCGGCGTCGATGACGCGTTCGGCCTGCCAGTCGTGGCTGCCGGGGGTGGCGAGGGCCGCCACCCGGCCGCCCTCGACGAGGACGTCGGCGTGGAGTTCGTCGGAGGCGGTGATCACCAGGCCGCCGGTGATGAGAGTGCGTGTCACGTCCGGTCTCCCTCACTGCGCCACGGGTGCGTGCCGTGCGGCGGGCGGCCCGGCGCCAACGGCCGCCCGTGCCACGGGCGGTGACCTGCGCGAGGCCGCCGTCCGTTTCCTTCCGTGCGGGTGCCCGCGCGCGGCGGGCGGGCCCGTGCGGCGCCGGTCCCCGGGCGGGAAGGAGACCGTAGAAGCATGGCAGCCGCGGGGGCAATACCGTGTCCGCGGCCCGCGCGCGGGGCAGCCGTGTGGCGGCGCCGGTCATCCGGCCGGTTGAACGGGCGGCACGCGGTGCGCCCGGGGCGGTACGGGCCGGAAGGGGTGCGGGGTACGCGGAGTGGGCAGGTAACCGACGCCGCCGGGGAGCGCCCCTCACCGTCCGCGGGACGGGAGCCGGGCCGGGCGACGCCGGGACGCGGCGCGGGCGGCGGGAGCGGATCTCATCACCGGGCAGAGAGGCGACACGTCATGCAGCGGAGCACGCCGTGGGAGTTCTCCGACGACCGCGGGCGACTGGCGGTGGCCGGCGAACGGCCGTCGCGGATCATCACGTACCTCCAGGCCGGGGCGACGCTGTGGGATCACGGCGTCCGCCCCGTGGGGCTGTTCGGGTCGCAGCACGACGGGGCGGTGCCGGACCGGACGAAGAGCGGGGAGCTGCCCCGGGAGGGCATCCCGTATCTCGGCGCGGGGGCGGCGCTGCACCCGGACACCGTGCTGGGGGCGGCGCCGGATCTGGTGGTGGCCGTCACCTACGACGGCGAGACGGTGTACGGCCTGGCGGCGAAGACGGCGCAGGAGCTGGAGGCGCACGTCCCGGTGGTGGCGCTGGGCGTGGGTCCGGGCCGGGGGCTGGCCGTGGTGCGGGAGCGGTTCGCGGCGCTCGCCGGGTCGCTCGGCGCGGGCGAGCCGGCGAGCGCCGCGGTGGCACTGGACGACGCGGAGGACGCGCTGCGGACGGCGGCGGGCGACGGCCGCCGCCCCCGGGTGCTGGCGCTCTCCGCGGCCGGTCCCGAGCAGGCGTACCTGGCGCGGCCGGGGGCCTGGCCGGATCTGCGGACGCTGCGGGAGCACGGTGTGGAGCTGCTGGAGCCCGCCGCCGGTCCGGGCGCGAACTGGGCCACCGCCACCTGGGCCGACGTCGCGGCGCTCGCCCCCGACATCGTGCTGAGCGACGTACGGGCCAACGCCGCGCCGCCGCGGGCGCTGCGCGGCGGTGCGCACTGGCGGGCGGTGGCGGCGTCGGCGCGGCTGGTCGGCTGGAATCCGGAGGCGCCGTGCAGCCGCCGGGCGCACGCGCGGTTCTTCCACGAGGTGGCGGCGGCGGTCCGCGGCGCGGCCGGGCGGTGACCCGGCGCGGGCCGCGGCCGGGTCACTCCGGTGGGGTCGGGGTGTCGTGGCTGCGGTACATCGCCTGGACGTCCAGCTCCAGCTTGACGGTGGGGCCGACGACGGCGATGCCGCGGGCGAGCATGGTGCGCCAGTTCAGCGTGTAGTCCTCGCGGTGCAGTTCGGTCTTGGCCAGGGCCGCGCAGCGCAGCTCCTGGCCGTAGCCGCCGTTGACGACGCCGAGGTAGGAGGTGTCGAGGGCGACGGACCGGCTGACGCCGTGCATGCTCAGCGAGCCCTGGAGCTGCCACTGCGAGCCGCCGCGGTGCACGAAGCGGTTGCTGGAGAAGTGGATGTACGGATAGTTCTCGACGTCCAGGAAGTCCGCGGAGCGCAGGTGGTTGTCGCGGGTCTTGTTGCCGGTGGTGATGCTCGACGCGTCGATCCGCACCTCGACGTGGGAGTGGGCCATGTCGGCGCCGACCCGGATACCGCCCTCGAAGCGGGTGAACCGGCCGTGCACGTTGGCCATGCCGACGTGGCGGGCGATGAACCGGATCGCGGTGTGCGGCGGGTCGAAGAGCCAGGTCCCGGCGGTGGGCAGCTCCAGCTGCCGGGCCTCGGAGAGCCGCACCGGCTCGGGCTTTGCGCCGTGCCCGGCCGTGACCTCGACCGTCTCCTGATGGGGCTGGAGGGCGGCGACGGACACCATCACGCTGTAGCGGCCGGGCGGCAGCGCCACGGCGAACAGACCGAACGGGTCGGTGGCGCCCTTGAAGATCACCTTGCGGCTGGTGACGGCGGTGACCGTGACGTCCGCGCCGTCGACCGGCTGCCCGTAGGGGTCGGTGACCGTACGGGCGAGGCCGCCGGCGCCGACCGGCAGGGCCAGCCGGATACCCGCTCCGCCGCGGGCGGACCGGCCACGCCGGAGGAAAGCGAGAGCCATCGTGTGTGCAACCTTTCATCGGCGTGCGGTGCGTGGCGCCGGACGGTGCGGCCGCGGGCCCGTGCGGCGGCGGGACGCCCCGCGCCGGGCCGGTACCGCCATCCATGATCTTGGAACGTCCGGCGGGTGCGCGGGTGTCTCGAAATGAGACACCCGCGCACCGGACGGCCGCCGTCCCGGGCCGCCCGGCGGCGTCACCTCCCGGCCGCGGGCGCGCGCCGCCCCGGTACGGTGGACCGGTCGTGAGCAGCTCAGATTCCTTCCGCCCGGCGCCGGAGCAGGCGCTGATCCGCCAGGCGCGGGCCCGGTTCCTCGCCGGGCTCCCGCTGCCGGACGGCGCCCCCGAGCCACTGGTCTCCGCCTGGCGCCGGGCCGCGTTCTTCGGTGTCCCGAACGATCTGCCCGCCACCGGTACGCCCCGGCCCGCGGGCGACGGCGCGCTGGCCGGGGCCGCCCGGCCGGTGCTGGAGCGGCTGGCCGGGGCGCTGGACGACGGGGAGCGCCGGGTGGTCGTCGCCGACGGGCGGTGCCGGGTGGTGTGCCGGAGCGGTACACCGTCGCCGGGCACGCTCCGTGACGATCTGTCGGAGGAGGTCGTCGGGCACAACAGCGCCGCGCTGGCGCTGCGGTACGGGCAGCGGTCCGAGACGCACGGCCCTGAGCACGTCCTCGATCTGTGGCAGGAGGTGTCGGCGGTCAGTGTGCCGGTGCGGCGGCCGGGCGGGGTGCGGGCGCTGGGCACCGTCACGCTCGTGCGCGGGCTGTGCGCGCCGGGCGGCGGGCATCCGGACGCGGCGCTGGCGGAGGCGGTGGCCGCCGCGGTCGAGGCGGAGCTGGCGGCGCGGGGGCCGCGGGAGCCGGAGCGGCGGTTGCTGGACGCGTTCGCGCGGGAGCGGGCGGCCGGACGCGCGGTGCTCGCCTTCGACGGCCGCAGCCGGCTGGTGAGCGAGGCGGCGGCCGGGCTGCTGTCGCCGGAGGCGGTGGCCGGGCTGGAGCGGCAGACGGTGGCGCTGCTGGGCGCGGACGGGCCGGCGGGCCGCTGGGACGGTGAGCCGCTGGTGCGGTGGGGCGGCGCGGTCGCCGCGCGGCTGCTGCCGGTGCGGGAGGCGGGCGCGGTGACCGGGGCGCTCGCGGTGGTCGAGGAGGACCCGGCCGGCAGGGGGCCGGGGCCCGGCGTGGGGGCGGGCGCCGCGTCCTGTCTGCCGCCGGGGAGTTCGGCTCTCTGGCGGCGCGCCGTGGAGCGCGCGGTGGAGCTGTTCTCCTGTCCGCGGCCGCTGCTGCTGACCGGGGAGCGCGGGACGGGCAAGGCGACGCTGGGCCGGGCGCTGCTGCGCGGCCCGGACGGTGCGGCGGAGCCGCTGACCGTCGACGCGGCGTGCGCGCCGGAGGGCGAACTGGCGGCGCTGCGGCCGTATCTGACGGCGGACGGCGGGGCCGGTCCGGCGCCGGTGGCGCGGCCGGTGCTGCTGCTCCACGCCGAGCGGCTGGCCCAGCGGGACGTGGCGGCGCTGGTGGCGCTGCTCGGCGAACGGCCGCGGCTGCCGCTGATCGTGACGTACACCCCGGGCACCGAGGTCGGGCCGTGTCTGGCGCGGCTGCTGGACACCCTCGGGGCGCGGTCGGTGACGCTGCCGCCGCTGCGGGAGCGGCCGGAGGACCTGCACCACCTGCTGTCCCGGCTGTCCCCGCCACCGCCGCCCGGCCGCCCCCCGCTGACCTGGACCCTGGAGGCGGTACGGGCGCTGGAGGCGCGGCCCTGGCCGGGGAACGTCACCGAACTGGCCGCGCTGGTACGTGAGGTGGCGCGGGGGCGGCGGTCCGGCGGCCCGGTGCACCGCGAGGAGCTGCCGCGGCCGGTACGGCAGGGGGCCGTGCCGCCCCGTCCGGGCACCATCGAGCGGGCCGAACGGGAGACGATCCTGGCGGCCCTGCGCGCCCACGGCGGCAACAAGGCGCGCGCCGCCGCGTCCCTGGGCATCGCCCGCGCGACGCTGTACCGGAAGCTGCGCGGGTACGAGTGACGGGCGCGGCGGGCCGCCGGGGCCCGTTTCGGCGTCGGGCCACGCCCCGGGCGCGGGCCCGCCCCGCCCCCGGGCGCCGGAACAGGCCGCCCGCTGCCGCTGGTGCGGTGCGCGCCGCCCGGACGCGGCGCCGGTACCCCCCCCCGGTGCGGGACCGGTGCGGCCGGACCGGCGCCCGCTCCGGCCGCACGGCGCGCCCGTCGCACTCCGCCGCGCGCCCTTGCCGCGCCTCTTGACGATTACTGGCAACAAACCTAACTTTCACGCGTTCCTCCCACCCCCCACATTCGGGAGACCCCATGAGACGCGCCTCAACTCGCCCTGCACGATGGGTAGTTGCTCCGCTGGCCGGCCTCGCACTGATCGGTTTGTGGACCGTCGCCGACGCCGAGGGCGGCACCCCCGCGCACACCCCCCGACCCGTGGCCGACGGCGCCGCCCCGCCGCCCGCCCACCGCGCCGCGCCCCTCTGGCGGGCCGATCCGGCCACCGGCACCAAGGCGTTCGAGGGCGTGGAGACCAAGCCGGGACAGGTCACCGTCGTCGACGACCCGGCCGGGAAGTACGGGAAGACGTACGCGCTGCACACCTCCGGGCGCAAGGTCGACGACGCCACGCGGGTGCGGGTCGAAACGCGCGGACACCGCGCCTCGGGCGGTCCGCTGCGGTTCTCGAAGGAGGGGGACGTCTTCTACGTCGGCTGGCGGTCGATGTGGGGGCCGTTGCCCACCAAGAAGGGCGACTGGGTGACGCTGTGGCAGCTCAAGGACTACGGCTCCGGTGCCGCCACCCCACCGCTGTCGCTGCGCGCCCGCGGTGACGGCACCGTCGATCTGGAGTACTGCGACCCGGAGATGAAGACCACCTACCTGTGGCGCTCCGGGCTGAAGCTCAACTCCTGGCACGCGTTCGTCGTCGGCCTGAAGATCTCCCAGGACCCCGCGAAGGGGTGGGTGAAGCTGTGGCACAACGGCGCCGCCCAGAAGCTGGCGGGCGGCGCCACGCAGTACCGGGCGGCCACGCTGCGGGCCGACTGGGTCACCGACAAGTGGGGCGTCTACCGCTCCGACGGTGTCACCGGCGCGGCCACCGCGTACCTCGACGACGCCGCGGTGGGCCGCGCATACGGCGACGTCGCGCCCTGACGCTGCATCAGGTGAGGCGGGCGCGCGCGTCGGCCAGTGCTCCGGCCAGCAGCGCCGCGCCCTCCTCCGCCTCGGCGACGTTCAGCGTCATCGGCGGGGCGATGCGCAGGCACGCGCCGCCCCGTCCGCCCTTGCCGACGAGCAGTCCGCGCTCCCGGGCCGCCTCCACGACCAGCGAGGCGGCCTCGGCGGACGGCTCGTCGGTGCCGGGGGTGACGAGTTCGACGCCGATCATCAGGCCCCGCCCGCGCACCTCGCGGACCAGATCGCTCCCGGCGGCGACGGCCCGCAGCCGTTCGATGAGCAGGCCGCCGACCCGCCGGGCGTTGCCCTGGAGGTCGTGGTCGATGAGGTAGGTGAGGTTGGCGAGACCGGCGGCGGCGGTGACGGGGCTGCCGCCGAACGTCGAGATGGAGTGGGCGTCCAGCGCGTCCATCACCTCGGCGCGGGCGACGACCCCGCCCAGGGACATGCCGTTGCCGATGCCCTTGGCGAAGGTCAGCAGATCGGGCGGGCCGTTCCCGGCGTGCGCCTGCCAGCCCCAGAAATGGTCGCCGGTACGGCCCCAGCCGGTCTGTACCTCGTCGCTGATCCAGAGGATGCCGCGGGCGGCGAGCACCTCACGGAACGCGGCGTAGAGCCCGTCCGGCGGGGAGGTGAAGCCGCCGACGCCCTGGACCGGTTCGGCGATCAGCGCGGCGACGCCCCCGGCGGTCTGGCCGAGCACGTCCTCCAGGTCGGCGACGCACGCCGCGATGAAGCCGGCGTCGTCGAGCGCGGCGTACGGCCCGCGGGTGCGCACGCCGCCGTGGAGGTAGAACGTCTGGAACGGGGTCAGGCCGGTCGGGGACCAGCTCGCGTTGCCGGTGACGGCGACGGTGGAGAAGGAGCGGTCGTGGTAGCTGTTGCGCATCGCCAGGATCTGGTGGGAGCGGCGGTGGGCGGTGGCGAGCAGCAGCGCCGCGTCGTTGGCCTCGGTGCCCGAGGTGGTCAGGAAGACCCGCGCGTCGGGGATGCCGGAGAGCGCGGCGATACGCTCGGCCAGCTCCACCATGGGGCGGGAGAGGTAGAGCGTCGAGGTGTGCAGGATCCGCCCGGCCTGTTCGGTGACGGCGGCGGTGACCTCCGGCAGGGCGTGCGCCGTCATGGTGGTGAGGATGCCGCCGAAGAAGTCGAGGTAGCGGTTGCCCTCGGCGTCCCAGACGTGGCGGCCGGAGCCGTGGGTGAGTTCGAGCGGACGCGCGTAGTAGAGGTCGAGCCAGGAGGGCAGCACCGCGCGGTGGCGGGCGAGCAGCGCCCCGGGGGCGCCGTCGGCCGTCACGGGCGCACCAGCCCCTCGTACGCGTCGGGGCGCCGGTCGCGGTAGAACGCCCACTGCTGCCGGACCTCGTCGATCAGTCCGAAGTCGAGGTCGCGGACGAGGAGTTCCTCCGTGCCGTCGGCGGCGACGTCACCGACGAACTGCCCGCGGGGGTCGACGAAGTAGCTGGTGCCGTAGAAGTCGTTGTCGCCGTACTCCTCGGTGCCGACGCGGTTGATGGCGGCGACGAAGTACTCGTTGGCGACGGCGGCGGCGGGTTGTTCCAGCTGCCAGAGGTAGGCGGAGAGGCCACGGGAGGTGGCGGAGGGGTTGTAGACGAGCTGGGCACCGCCGAGCCCGAGCTGGCGCCAGCCCTCGGGGAAGTGGCGGTCGTAGCAGATGTAGACGCCGACCTTGCCGACGGCGGTGTCGAAGACCGGCCATCCGGCGTTGCCCGGCTTGAAGTAGTACTTCTCCCAGAAGCCTTTGACCTGTGGGATGTGGTGTTTGCGGTAGCTGCCGAGCACGGTGCCGTCGGCGTCGATGACGGCGGCGGTGTTGTAGTACACACCGGACTGCTCGACCTCGAAGACGGGGGCGACGACGACCATGCCGGTCTCGCGGGCGAGGGCCCGCATCCGGGTGATGGTCGGGCCGTCGGGGACCGGCTCGGCCCAGCGGTAGTGCTCCGGCTCCTGCACCTGGCAGAAGTACGGGGCGTTGAAGACCTCCTGGAAGCCGATGATCCTCGCCCCCTGCCCGGCCGCCTCCCGGGCGTGGGCCTCATGCTTCGCGATCATCGATTCGGTGTCGCCCGTCCAGGTCGCCTGGACCAGTGCGGCTCGCACAACATCGGCCATGAACAGCTCCTTCGCCGTCGCGTCAGGCTGCGGGCCCACGCGGTCTCGGGCGGGCCCTGCGCGCGTGGAGGCGACCGTAGGCCCCGCCGCGCACCGGGGCAAGCCCCTCTCCGGTGCGTCGCCGGGCGTGCCCGGCACGGACGCGGCCGCACCGCGCCGCCCACCCGATACCGGCAGGGTGACCGGCATCGGTACGGAGTCCACCGCGCGCCGCGCACGAGCACGGCCACCACGTCACGGCCACCGCCGACGCGGTCACCGGCCTGGACGGGGCGGCGCACCGCAACAGCGTCGAGAAGATCTTCCCGCGGCTCGGCGAGACCGGCACCACGGACGAGATCATCGCCCTGCTGGGCTGACGTCCCCGGGCCCGGCGCCGGGCACCGCCGCGGGCGGCCACCGCTCGTGCCAGCCCAGCGCGGACTGCAACTGCGCGGTCAGCGACAGCAGCCGGGCGTCGCCGTCGGCGGGCCCGAGCAGCTGCGCGCCGAGCGGCAGTCCGCCGCCGGTGAACCCGGCGGGGACGTTCACCGCCGGCCACCCCAGCACGTTCCACGGCCAGGCGTACGGGCAGGCGGCGGTCATGGCCTGATCCGTACGGCGGCCGCCGAGCCCGGCGAGGGCGCCGATCCGCAGCGGCGGGGCGGCGGTGGTCGGTGTCAGCAGCACGTCGTAGCGGCCGAACAGTGCGCCGATCCGGCGGTGTTGGCGCGGTTCGGCGGCGCGCGCCCGGCGCAGGACCGGGCCGCCCAGCAGCCGTCCCAGACGGACCGCGCCGCGGGTGCGCCGGTCCAGCAGCGCCGGATCGGGGACCCGCGCCGCCCACTCCCGCACCCCGTTGGTGGCGCGCGGCACGAACGCCAGGCCGATCAGCCCGTAGTCCGGATCGGCCTCCTCGACGAAGTGGCCGAGCCCGGCGAGGGTGTGCGCCACCGCGGTCACCGCGCGCCGGATCTCCGGGTGGAGCGCGACGGCGGTGGTGGTGAACGGCGGTGTGAACGACAGCGCGATACGCAGCCGGCCGGGGTCGCGGCGCACCGCCTCACGGGCGGCGAGCGGCGGCGGGCGGTGCAGGTCGCCGGGGTGGCTGCCGCTCGCCGCGTCCAGCAGCAGGGCCGCGTCCTCGACGGTGCGGGCGAGCGGTCCGATACCGGTGATGCCCTGGAACGATTCGGCGTCCGGCCAGGTGGAGAGGGTGCCGCGGCGCGGTTTGACGCCGACCAGATGCGTCCAGGCGGCGGGGATACGGACCGAGCCCGCGCCGTCGGTGCCGAGCGCGGCGGGCACCAGACCCGCGGCGACGGCGGCGGCGCTGCCGCCGGAGGAGCCGCCCGGGGTGTGGCCGAGGTGCCAGGGGTTGCGGGTGTCGCCGAAGGCGGGGCCCTCGGTGAACGGCCACTGGCCCAGTTCGCAGGCGTTGGTCTTGCCGACGACGATCGCCCCGGCCGCGCGCAGCCGCCGCACCACCTCGGCGTCGCGCGCCTTGGCGGGGAACTGCCCGGCGCAGCCGAACGCGGTGGGCTCGCCCGCCACGTCGATGTCGTCCTTGACCGCCACCGGCACACCGAGCAGCGGCAGCCGCTCCCCCGCCGCGAGCCGGCGGTCGGCGTCCGCCGCCTCCACCTCGGCGGCCTCCGCCCGTACCCGCCGGAAGGCGTTGACGGTGGTGGCGCCGGCGGCGATGCGCTCCAGGCAGCGGTGGACGAGGGCGGCGGAGGTGGTCTCGCCGCGGGCCAGCGCGGCGGCCTGTTCGGCGAGCCCTTCCGGCGGTCCCTGGGTGCCGGGCGGGGACGGGCGGCGCTCGCGGCTCTCGTCGATGCTCACGGCGTGCGCCTCCCGGGGTGCGGTTGCGGACCGGCGGTCCCCGGGAGGCTATGCGGCAGGCGCCCGCCCGGCAACGACGCGCCGTGGCGGGGCGCGTCGTCGCCGGACGGGCGCGGGCGGACCGGGTGGACCGGGCCCGGTCCGGTGAAGGGTGCGGCCGGTTACTTCGCGCTGACGACCATCGCCGAGCCGCCGCCGCGCCGGACCTTCTCGGCCGCGGCCAGCCAGCGGCCGCCGGGCAGCGGCTGCACACCGGTGGCCGCGCCGATCTCCTCGACCTGCGTGAACCGGTGCCCGATGCTCTCCAACCGCGCGCGGAGCGGGCTGTTCCACAGCGCCGGCTCCAGCTCCGTCTTCGCGGCGTTGCGCTGGCTGGCGCGGGGCGCGGCGATGGCGTCGACCAGCGGCATCCCGCGGTCGAGGTGGTTGACGAGGGACTGCAGGACGGTGGTGATGATGGTCGCGCCACCGGGCGAGCCGAGCGCCACGACGGGCTTGCCGTGCTTCAGCACGATCGTCGGCGAGATGGACGACCGCGGACGCTTACCGGGACCGGGCAGGTTCGGGTCGTGGACGCCCGGGGTGATGGGCGCGAACGAGAAGTCGGTCAGCTCGTTGTTGAGCAGGAAGCCGCGCCCGGGGACGACGATGCCGCTGCCGCCGGTCTGCTCGATGGTGAGGGTGTAGGCGACGATGTTGCCCCACTTGTCGGCGACGGTGAGGTGGGTGGTGTTCTCCCCCTCGTACGTCGTCGGGGACGCCTTGCCGTACGTGCCGCAGGGCTTCGGGTGGCGCGGGTCGCCGGGCGCGAGGGGGCTGGTGAGGACCGCGTCGTCCTTGATGAGGCAGCCGCGCGCGTCGGCGAAGCGCTGCGAGGTCAGGCCGCGGACCGGCACGTTCTCGAACCTCGGGTCGCCGACCCAGCGGCCCCGGTCGGCGAAGGCGACCCGGCTGGCCTCGATGTAACGGTGCAGGTACTGCGCCTGGCTGAGGTGCTTGACGTCGCTGCGCTCCAGGATGTTCAGCGCCTCACCGACGGTGGTGCCGCCGGCGGAGGAGGGGCCCATGCCGTAGACGTCGAGACCGCGGTAGCGGGTGCGGGTCGGGGCCTCGCCGAGCGCCTTGTACTCCTTCAGATCCCGCAGGGTGAGGTCACCGGCGCGGACCTTGCGGTCCGAGCCGGGGCGCACCGGGGGCTTGCGGACGGTGTTGACGACGTCGCGGCCCAGGTCACCGCGGTAGAGCGCGTCGACACCGCGGCGGCTCAACTCGTCGTAGGTGCGGGCGAGATCGGGGTTCTTCATCGTGGTGCCGACGACCGGCAGTTTGCCGCCGGGCAGGAAGAGATCGGCGGTGGCGGGGAAGTCCCGGAATCGCGCCTCGTTCTGGGCGGTCTGCTTGCGGAACGTCTCGTCGACGGTGAAGCCGCGCGCCGCGAGGTCACGGGCGGGCCGCAGCACCTGACCCAACGACCGGCTGCCCCACTTGCGCAGGGCGGTGTCCCAGGTGGCGGGTGTGCCGGGGGTGCCGACGCCGAGGCCGCTGGTGACGACGTCCTCGAACGGCAGCGGCTTGCCGTTCTCCTGGAAGAGGTCTTCTCCGGCGGTGCGCGGGGCGGTCTCGCGGCCGTCCAGGGTGCGCACGGTGCGGGACTTGGCGTCGTAGTAGACGAAGTAGCCGCCACCGCCGACACCGGCGGAGTACGGCTCGGTGACGCCGAGGGCGGCGGCGGTGGCGACGGCGGCGTCCACCGCGTTGCCGCCCCGCTTGAGCACCGCGATACCGGCGGCCGAGGCGTCCTGGTCGACGCTGGAGACCGCGCCGCCGGAGCCGACGGCGACGGGCGTCTTGACCGGTTCGGGCGCGGGGTGCGGGGCGGCGGGGCCCGCCGGTGCGGGCTGGGCGACGGCCGGAACCGCCACCAGTGAACCGGCCAGGGCGGCCACGGCCCCCAGGACGGTGAGACGTCGGGCACGGGACATGAGGGGACTTCCTCCAAGCGCAGGGGAAACGCAGGTGGCGGGAGCCTACTCGTGGTGCTCATGCCGTGACAGCGCGGTCCAGCAGGCGGTCCCCGCGTCTCACCGCGATGCCCCATCCGCCCGTAATGACCGGGATATTGAGGCACCGTCATGCCGCCCGCCCGGCCGCAGGATGTCCGTATTCCGCGATTTCCGGGCGGAGTGCCCGCGAGGCGGGGCGGCGGCGCGGCGGGGTGTGGCGCGTGTCTGCCGCGGGGCGTTTCCCGGTCCGGCGGGTGGTCCGCTTCCGCTGCCTCCGGAAGGGCGCCTCGGCGGGGTGACGGTGCGCCGGGGGCGGCCGCGTGGCTCCCTCCGCCCCCCGCTTCGCGGCGCACGGCGGCGACTCCGCGGCGTCGCTTCCCGGCCAACCACGGCGTATGAACCGGGACGAGCCCCGACACCCACCCCCGTCCGCTCGAACACACACCCGGACAGCGGTTACGCTCCCCCGCCATGAACGACACCCTGTTCGTCCTGATCGCCGCCGCCGTGGCACTCGTCGTGGGGGCGGCGGCCGGCTGGGCCGCCTTCTCCGCGGCCGCCCGCCGGAAGCTGACCCGCACCCAGCGCTTCTTCGGTCTGCCGGAGGGCTCGGAGTGCGTCCTGGTCACCCACCGGGACAGCGCCTCGGCCCACGGCAGCATCCCGCGCCACGACGCGCTGGCGCTGCTCGGGCTCGCCGCGGTCGTCGAGAACTGCGGGGCCCACCCGGAGGTCGCGCCGCACGACACCGGGCTGCAGGGTTTCGGTGCCCGGACGGAGTTCTGCGTCGGCGACCCGACGGCCCACCGCCGCCTCGCCGCGCACCTCGCGACGCTGCTGCCAGGGGTCACCGTGCACCCGGGCGACGCGACCGGCGCCGACCGGGGGACGTTCACCATCGGCCCGACCGCGTACCGCATGGAACCGGGTGCCGTCGAGTACGTCCTGCTGGCCCGGCTGACGGCCGGGGAGGGCGGCCGTCCGGTGTTCCTCGCGGCCGGCCAGCGCCCGGTCTCCCACCGGGCCGCCGTCCGCCACCTGGTCCGCAACCATCCGCAGCTGGCCCGCAGGTACGGCACCCGACGGCCAGTTCTGCGTCCTGCTGAAGGTGGTCAACTCCCAGGCGTACGGACCGGACGTGGTCGAACTCGTCGCGGACGTGACCCGCACGGCCACCGCACCGGCCGAGCCACGGGGGCACCGGGCCACGGCCTGAGCGCGCCGCGGGCCGGGGGCGAGGGGCGATACGGCGGGTGGCCGGTGAAGCGGTCCGGCCCGAGTGACCTGCCCCGAACGGTCCGCGCCGGCGTGCTCGCGAGGGCGCACACCGGCGCCCCCGCACGCCGCACCCTCGCGGCCGGCCCGGCGCCGCAGGCTTCTGCCCGAAGTGCCGCCGCCCCCGGTCCGCTCGTGCGGGCGCGCCCGCACACCGTCCCTCCTCGGAACGGTCCGACACCCGGCGGGCGGTCGTCGGCGCGCGGGCCCGGGTGGGATCTGCCAAGCTCGTCAACATGATCGCCCGGCTCCGTTCGACCGCCCAGCACTGGACCCGGGCGGTGCCCGTTCTCGGCGTCGTCCTGCTGATCCTGGTCTGGGGGAGGTCGCTGCCGGGCGCGCTCGTCGCCGTGGTGACGCTCTTCCTGGCGGGGTCGGTCCTGGCCGCCGTGCACCACGCGGAGGTGATCGCCCACCGGGTCGGGGAACCGTTCGGCTCCCTGGTACTCGCGGTCGCGGTGACCATCATCGAGGTGGCGCTGATCGTCACCCTGATGGCCGACGGCGGTGACAAGAGCGCCGCGCTGGCCCGGGACACCGTCTTCGCCGCCGTCATGATCACCTGTAACGGCATCGTCGGCCTCTGTCTGCTGGTCGGCGCGTTGCGGCGACGCGTGGCGATCTTCAACCCGGAGGGCACCGGCGCGGCGCTGGCCACCGTCTCGACCCTGGCCGGGCTGAGCCTCGTCCTCCCGAGCTTCACCACCAGCGGCACCGGCGCGCAGTTCTCCACCCCGCAACTGATCTTCGCCGCGCTGGCCTCCCTGGTGCTGTACGGCCTGTTCGTGACCACCCAGACGGTGCGGCACCGCGACTACTTCCTCGCCCCGGTCACCCCGGCGGGCGATGTGCTCGACGACGACCACGCCGAGCCGCCGTCGAAGCGGACGGCGCTGATCAGCCTGGCCCATCTGGGCCTGGCCCTGATCGCGGTGGTGGGGCTCGCGAAGGCGGTGTCGCCCGCGATCGAGTCGGGGGTGGCCGCGGCGGGGCTGCCGTCGTCGGTCGTCGGTGTGGTGATCGCGCTGCTGGTGCTGTTGCCGGAGACCATCGCGGCGGTCCGCGCGGCCCGCCGTGGCCGGATCCAGACCAGCCTCAACCTCGGCCTCGGCTCGGCGATGGCCAGCATCGGCCTGACCATCCCCGCGGTCGCCGCCGCCTCCGTCTGGCTGGCGGGCCCCCTGGAACTGGGCCTCGGCCCGACCCATATGGTGCTCCTCGCCCTGACCGTCGCCGCGGGCACCCTGACCGTCATCCCGGGCCGCGCCACACCGCTCCAGGGCGGCGTCCATCTGACCCTCTTCGCCGGGTACATCGTTCTGGCGATCAGTCCGTGAGGAGACGGAGGACGGCCCGCCCGGGGCGACCACGGCCGACGGCCTCGCGGCGGTGCCCGCACCGGCGCACCCGCGCCCCGGCCGACGGGCGCCCCCTCCGCCTTCCGGCCGGTACCCCGTGAAGCACCTCGGCGGCCGGTGACCGGCCCCCCGCCACGCCACGCATACGCGCCCCGACCTGCGCCCCCGCTCCCGGCCCCGCGCACCGCCCTCCCCGCCCGA
The DNA here is from genome assembly GCF_055567035.1 of Streptomyces sp. NPDC027185. NCBI lineage: Bacteria > Bacillati > Actinomycetota > Actinomycetes > Kitasatosporales > Streptomycetaceae > Streptomyces > Streptomyces sp. NPDC027185. The sequence continues at coordinate 417,143 of NZ_JBVHRF010000007.1, forward strand.
TGCCCGGCGCCGCCTCGCCGGCGCACCCGCATCCCGCGCCCTGGCCGCGGCGCCGCTCACGAGTCAGGCACCGACCCCGCGGGCCCTCCCCGCCGAAACCCCGCACCTCCTCGACCGGCGCACCCGCCCCGGCGCCGGAGGACCTCCGCCCCGCCGGGACGGCCCGAAGGTCCCGGCGGAGGCCCGTCCCGGGACTTCCGGCCCGGCCGCTCGCCCTACCGCGCCCATGCCCTATGCCCCGAATTCATCCCCCTTTCCCCTGCGCGCCCCCTTCGCCCCGTAGCTCCGCCCTACGCTGTGAAGCGACCCGCCCCGCAGGCGCCCGGGGCATCCGCGCACCGAGGCACGGAAGGAGTTCTCCATGACCGCCATCCCCGTGACCACCGCTCCCTTGACCGCCGCAGGCGAGGCCGTCGTCACCCTCGACGGCGAGCTGGACATCCTCACCGCCCCCGGCGCTGCCGTACGGCTCGCCGCGGCCGCCGCGCACCACGACCGGCTCCACGTCGATCTCCGCCGGGTGACCTTCATGGACACCACCGGTCTCGCCCCGCTGACCCGCACCGCCCGTACGCTGCGCGGCCGGGGCGGCGGCGTCACGCTCGCGATCGGCAGTCCTTTCCTGCTCCGGCTGCTCCGGCTGACCGGCACCGCGCCGCTCTTCGACCGGATCGACGCACCGGCCGCCCCCTGCGACGCGCCGGCCCGGACTCCGGCCGCACCGTGACACGTGCCACGGTCCGCGAAGCCCCCTTCGGACGGATACACCCACCCGAGTGGTTTATCGTTCAATTGGAAGCGGGTGTCGCAGTGCCGCCCGGGCCCGCCGTCCCCCCGGCCGCCCGGAAGCTCCGGCCGACGACCTCGTGAGCCGGACGCCACGCGTAACCGGCCGCCCCGGCCGGATTCCCCCGTCCGGCCGGGGCTTCCCCTCCCCCACGAAACCCGCCGCAGGCCACGCCCAGCGGCTCACCCCCGGCGCCGGATGCGCGCCTCACCGCAGATACGACGCCCCGTTCACGTCCAGCACCGTGCCCGAACTCCAGACGGCCTCCGGCGAGGCGAGATGGAGGACCGCCGCGGCGATCTCCGCGGGCTCGGCGACCCGCCCGAAGGGGCTCTGGTTCCGTACGTCCTCGGTGAGCCGGTCGGCGACCCGTTCGGTGGCGACGAAGCCCGGCGCGACCGAGGCGACCGCGATGCCGTACGGCGCCAGATGGACAGCGAGCGACTGCCCGAGGGCGTGCAGCGCGGCCTTGGAGGCGCCGTACGCCGGGTGGTCGGGCTCGCCCCGGTAGGCGCCGCGGGAGCCGATGTTGACGATGCGGCCGGACACCGCCCGGTCGATCATGTTCCGCGCGGCGCAGTGGCTGACGTGCGCGGCGCCGAGCAGATTCACGTCCACGATCTCCCGCCAGGCGTCCCGCCACTCCTCGAACGGCGTGGTGGCCGCCGGGTGCGGGCGGTTGACCGCCGCGTTGTTGACCAGGACGTCCACGCCACCGAGCCCGTCGACGGCGGCGGCGACCACCGCCGCGGCGCCCTCCGGTGCGGCGAGGTCACCCCGGACCAGCACATGCCCGCTGCCGCGCAGCGCGCCGAGCGCCTCACGCGCCGCCGCCTCACGTGAGGCGTAGTGCAGCGCCACCCGGTCACCCTGGGCGGCGAACCGCTCGGCGACCGCCCGGCCGATCCCGCGCGAGGCACCGGTCACCAGCACCGCGCGGCTCACCGGACACCTCCCGCGACCGCGCCTCGGCCGAACGACGGCCGGGCGGGGCATCCGTACCACCGACGGGAAAGCTGACCGGACCGCTGCATGGACACGCTCCACCTCACCGTTTCCCCCGCCGGACGCAGGGGGCTGACCGGCAGTGATCGTAAAGGATCACCACGGACCGGAAGTGAACGCACGGGAGTGCCGACGAGGAGGACCGGAAAGGGCACGGCCCGTCCGGCACACCCCTGGCCTGCCGCTTCGCCCCTCCGGTGAGAGAGCGGGACGCCTCCTCGCCCCGGAACGGCGACCGGCGGGCCCCACCGGTGACGCGCACCGGCGAGGCGACCGCCGGACCCGCCCGCTCAACGGGCCCGGCGGCGCGCCCCGTTCAGCGCGGCTGCTGGACCAGCTTCTCCAGGTCCGCGGCGGCCTGGCCGACCTCCGGCAGGGCGAGTGCCGCGCGCTGCGCCCGGCGGACCCGGGCGGCGACGTCGCGGTCGGCCAGCAGCTCACGGCAGGCGGTGGCGACGGCGTCCGGCGTGACCTCCGTGACGTGCCGGCCCAGGCCCAGTTCGGCGACGCGTTCGGCGTTCTGCGTCTGGTCGCCGAAGTTCGGCAGCACCGCCATCGGCGTCCCCGTACGCACCGCCTCGCGGACGCTGTTGTAGCCGCCGTGGGTGATGAACAGGTCGGCGCACTCCAGCAGCAGCGGCTGGGCGAGACGGTCGACGAGCCGGACGTGCGGGGCGGGCTCGACGCCGTCGAGCGGGACGCCGCCGGTCGCCACGATCGCCGAACATTCCAGCTGCGACAGCGCCTCGACGGCCGCCCGCAGCATCTCCGCCGGGTGCGTCATCCCGACCGGCAGCGGAATGCCGCTCTCCATCATCGTGAGGATCATGGGCAGCGCGGTGCCGCACGCCGCGAACACCAGCGGCCGGTCCGCGGGGAGCGCGGCCACCCACTCCGGCAGCCCGTCCGTACGGTCCACCAGCGTGGTCTGCCGGTAGGCCCGCACCTGCGCGGGGAACCGGCCGAACGTGTACTCCTGCGGCAGGTAGTCGAACCTGCCGTACGGGTAGAGCGATCCGGCGTCCTCCTGCTCGGGCAGGCCCAGCTCCCGGCGCATCGCATTGAGGTTGGGCAGCAGCTCCGCCGGATCGACCATGTTGACCAGCCCGGACGGGATCGGCAGCTGCGGGATGCCGAGCTTCTCGGCGAGCAGCACACCGGCCATGTCCATCCCGTCCCGGAGGATCACATCGGGGCGGATCGCGGCCGCCCGCTCCGCCAGCACCTCGTACATCGCGCGGGCGTGGGCGCCGGTCAGCTGGTCGAGCATCCGCGCCAGGTGGTCGCGGGCCGCGGTCTCCGCATCGGCCTCGGCCCCGTCGGCGGGCGGCGCGGGCGGGGTCATCCGGGGCAGGCAGGGGTCCAGGGTGACCGCGTCGGCGCGGAAGACGGGCGCCGTCTCGGGGGTGGCGGTCACGGTGACCGCGTGCCCGGCTCCGGCCAGCGCGCGGGCCAGCGGAAGCATGGCCCGGCCGTGGGACGGCGAACCTATCGAGGTGCACAGAACACGCATGGGGGTCCTCATTCTCTTGACGGTGGCCGTGACAACCGCCGGTCGCCGTGGCTCGCCGTCACGTCGGGCAGCACCGTGAACCGCGTCACGCACCTCCCCCGCCGCGGTCCGCACCCAACCGACCGACTCATGATCGACGGTAAGGAGGCCCTGTTCAGCGCGTCAAAGCAGCGCCGCGGGGCCCGCCCGGATCGAGCCATACCCGCCATCCGGGCCACCCTCCTCGAAATTGGTATCGGAGATGCCATTTATGTACGGTGAGGCCGTGCGCCTCACCAAAAGCACCGACATCGCCCTGCGGATCGCCATGCGACTGGCGGTCATCGAGGACAGCGACGCCCCGACCACCCGCGAGGTGGCCGCCGCGGTCGACGTCCCCTACACCCACGCGGCCAAGGTGGTCAGCAAGCTCCAGCGCCTCGGCGCGGTCGAGGCGCGCCGCGGCCGGGGCGGCGGCCTGACCTTGACCGAAGCCGGCCGCACCGCCTCCCTCGGACGCCTGGTCCGGGAGCTGGAAGGCGTCCACGACGTCGTCGGCTGCGAGGAGGGAACGGGCTGCCCGCTGCGCACCGGCTGCCGGCTGCGCGGCGCCCTGCGCACCGCCCAGGAAGCGTTCTACGCCTCCCTCGACCCCCTCTCGATCAACGACCTGATCGAGGCCCCGACCGGCCCCCTGCTGATCGGCCTCTCCCCCCGGCCGCCCGGCTGACCTCGCACGACCGGCCGCGGTGAACCGGGGCCGGTCGAGCGGGCCGACGGGCCGCGCCCGCCCCCGGGGCCCCGGCCGCCCGCACGCCCACCGCCACGGAACACCCTTGACTCCCTCCCATCGCCCAAAAATACGCATCTCACATGCCTATTTGGGCGCGCGGAGGCACCCCATCCCCCTCCCTCCCCTCCCGAACCGCAGGAGTCCGCCATGTTGTCGCCGAAATCGGCCGAGACCGTACGTACCACCCTGCCCGCCGTGGCCGCCTCCATCAGCGAGGTCACCCCGCTCTTCTACGAGAAGCTGTTCGCCGCCCACCCGGAGCTGCTGCGCGATCTGTTCAACCGCACCCACCAGGCCGACGGCACCCAGCGCGAGGCGCTCGCCGGATCCATCGCGGCGTTCGCCACGTACCTTCTGGACCACCCCGACGAGCGGCCGGACGCCCTCCTCGACCGGATCGCGCACAAGCACGCCTCCCTCGGCGTCCGCGAGGACCAGTACCCGATCGTCCGCACCCACCTCTTCGCCGCCCTGGCCGAGGTGTTGGGTGATGCGGTCACCGAGGAGGTCGCCGCCGCCTGGGACGAGGTGTACTGGCTGATGGCGAACGGGCTGATCGCCGCCGAACGACGGCTGTACGCGGCGGCCGGCGCACCGGACGGCGACACCTGGCGCACCTACCGGGTCACCGGACGGGTGGCGGAGACCGAGGACGTCGCGACGTTCTTCGTCCGGCCCGCCGACGGCCGGCCCGTACCGCCGTCCCGCCCCGGGCAGTACGTCTCCGTCCAGGTCGAACTGGCCGACGGCGCCCGCCAGATACGCCAGTACAGCCTCTCCGGGCAGCCGGACGGCGGGCTCCAGTTCTCCGTGAAGCGGGTGCCGGCCGGAACGGACGCCGCCGCGCACCCCGCGGGCGAGGTCTCCGGCCATCTGCACGACCACGTCCACGAGGGCGACACCCTGCGGGTGAGCGCCCCCTTCGGCGCGGTCGTCCTCGACGAGGGCGACGCCCCGTTGCTCTTCGCCACCGCCGGTATCGGCTGCACCCCCGCCCTCGGCATGCTCTCCCATCTGGCCGCCACCGCCTCCCCCCGCCGCGTCATCGCCGCCCACGCCGACCGCACCCCCGCCACCCACGCCTTCCGCGACGACCTCCACCACCTCATCGGCAAACTCCCGAACGCCACCGCGGAGGTCTGGTACGAGTGGCCGGAGGCCGGCGCCGGGGCGGATACCGCGGCGGCCGTCGAGGCCGGCGCCACCGCGCCGGTCGGCGCCGGGCCGGTCGGCGCCGGGCCGGTCGGCGCCGGGCCGTTCGGCTCCAAGGCGGCCGACTCCAGGACGGCCGGTACGCGTACGGGCCCCGCCGATCCCGCCGGGGCGACCCGCTCCCGCGAGGGGCGGGAGCCGACCGTCCGGCAGGGGCTGATGGACCTCGGCGTACTGGAGATCCCGCCCGGCACGATCGCCTACCTGTGCGGCCCGGTGCCGTTCATGAAGGCGGTCCGCACCCAACTCCTTTCCGCGGGGGTACGCCCGGCCGACCTGCACTACGAGGTCTTCGGACCGGACCTGGGACTGTGAACGGAGAGCACCCCGCGGCCCGGCATGCGGACTGCCGGACGCAGCGAGCGGAGCTACACATCCGCTCCCCACTCCGGACATTACCCACACGTAACCTACTCGCGGGTTACCACCAGTAATCCTCCCGTCGTACCCTCCTGACCACCTCGTACGCCGGGCGTCGCGTCTTTCGGCGGGCGCCCGGGGCCGCCCGCTCCTCCGCTCCGGAGGTGGCCGGGCCCCGCCGGGCGGGGCACGTCCGGCGGCACCTCACGGTCTGGAGCAGAAGATGACGTCCTCCCGCACGGCCCTGCGCGCCGCCACCGCCGCCGTCTGCGCCGCGGCGCTCGCCGCCACCACGCTCGCCGCCGCCCCTGCCGCGGGGGCGGCCACCACGGGACGGAGCCGCGCCGCGGCGCCCGCCGTGCGGTTCACCGACATCACCGGCGAGGGCGGCGTCACGCTGAAGGCCAACGTCACCCTGCCCGCGGACGCGGACGGCACCCGGCGGTATCCGCTCGTGGTGCTGCCGACGAGTTGGGCGATGCCGCAGGTCGAATACCTGGCACAGGCGCAGAAGCTGGCCGCGTCGGGCTATGTCGTCATCGGCTACAACGTGCGCGGATTCTGGCAGTCGGGCGGAGAGATCGAGACGGCGGGGCCGCGCGACATCGCGGACGCCTCCAAGGTGATCGACTGGGCGCTCGCGCACACCCCCGCCGACCCGGCGAAGGTCGGCATGGGCGGAGTCTCCTACGGCGCGGGGATCAGCCTGCTGACGGCGGCGCACGACAAGCGGGTCCGGGCGGTCACGGCGCTCAGCGGCTGGGGCGACCTCATCGACTCCATCTACAGCGGACGCACCCAGCATCTCCAGGCGGCGGCGATGCTCGGCGCCAGCGGCGCGCTGACCGGACGCCCCGGGCCGGAACTCCGTACCGTCCTCGCGGACTTCCTCGGCTCGAACCTCGCCAAGGAGAAGGACATGATCGCCTGGGGGAAGAAGCGCTCCCCCGCCACCTATCTCGACCGGATCAACGCCAACGGCGCCGCGATCATGCTCGGCAACGCCTGGGGCGACTCCCTCTTCCCGCCGAATCAGTACGCCGACTTCTTCGAGAAGCTGAAGGGGCCCAAGCGGCTGGAGTTCCGCCCCGGCGACCACGCCACGGCCGAGGGACTCGGGCTCTTCGGGCTGCCCAACGACACCTGGTCGCACGCCCGGTCGTGGTTCGACCACTATCTCAAGGGCGCGGACAACGGCATCGACCGCGCGGCGCCGGTGCAGCTCAAGCCCCGCTCGACGGGCTCTTACGAGGGCTACCGCAGCTGGCGGGAGGTGGCGTCGGGGCAGCGGCGGATCGCGCTCGACGGCACCCGCACGCTCCGCACCGGCATCGACTCCGGCGCCGACGGCGGGCTGATCTTCCTCTCCAGCATGCTGGATCAGTTCCTCCACCTGCCGCCCACCGCCTCCATCCCGCTGCTGCCCCGCTCGCTGGCCGCCGTCTGGCAGTCCGCGCCCTACCGCACCACCCAGCACATCCGCGGCACCGCGACCCTGCACACCACACTGACCGGCACCGCGGAGAGCGGCACCGCCGTCGCCTACCTCTACGACGTCGACGCGCTCGGCATCGGCAGGCTCGTCACGCACGCGCCGTACACCTTCCACGGCAAGACGCCCGGCGTCCCCTTCGGCGTGGACCTGGAACTCTTCTCCACCGCGTACGACGTGCCCGCCGGGCACCGGCTCGCGGTGGTCGTGGACACCGCGGATCCGCTCTACATCGCGCACAACCCGCGCGGTGCGAAGCTCACCCTCTCCTCGCCGGACGCCGATCCCTCGTCCCTCTCGGTGCCCGTCCGCGACTGATCCGCCTCTCACTCCGCTTCCCCCCGTAGCGCCCGATCGCGTCCCGGCGACGCGGTCACTACAGAACGTTACTAGCGACCACTGACAGCGCCCTCGCGCGTCCTCGCGCGCCCAATACACCCGGCATGGCCGGAAGTTGACTGTCCGGACGGAGAAGGCCGCCGTACTTTTGACGCCGTGACCAGATCAGAAATCTGGTCACGGCTCGGGACGGAGGCAGGGATGGAACAGGCGGGGCGCGGGGAGCGGATCCTCCGGGCGGCGGGGGAACTCCTGGTGGCCTGGGGCTACCGGCGGGTGACGACCGACGAGATCGCCCGCCGCGCCGGCGTCGGAAAGGGCACCGTCTACCTGCACTGGAAGACCAAGGACGCACTGCTGCTCGCCGTCCTCCTGGACAGCAAGAACGCCGCGCTGCAGCGGCAGTTGGAGCGGCAGCGCACGTGCCCGCTGGAGGTGCTGCCGAGCCGGATGGCGCGCGGCTACTTCCAGGACTTCCTGACCAGCCCGCTCCTGCGCGCCCTGCACACCGACGACACCAACGTCCTGGGCCGTCTCAACGACATCGCCGCCACCGAACTCGCCGAGCTGACCGCCCACACCAACCGGGCCGTCCTCGACCATCTGGAGATCCTGCGCACCCACGGTCTGGTCCGCGACGATCTCGCCACCACCGACCAGCTGTACACGTTCACGGCGGTCCTCAGCGGCTTCTTCACCACCGAGGTGCTGCTCGACGGGCGCGCCCCGGAGACCACCGGGAGCCGCGCCGACCTGCTCGCCCGCACTCTGCGAGCCGCGCTGGAGACCCCCGCCGGCTCCGCCGCCGACCCGGGCGACCTGCCCGGCGTCCGGTCGGCCGCCGCCCTGGCCGCACCCGCGGTCACCGCGCTGTACGAACGCATCGCCCAGCTCAGCGCCGAGGAAATGCGCCGCCAGCTGCGCGACTGACTCCGACCGGAGGAGAACACGATGTCAGCGAAGACGTCCGCCAACCGGCTCACGGCGCCCGCCGCGCTCACCGCCCACGTCGGCAAGCACCCGGGCGAGCCCAACGTCATGGAACCCACCCTGCTGTACGACCCGTTCGGCGGCTACGGCGCCCTGCGCGAGAAGGGGCCGGTCCTCCCCGGGCGGTTCCTCGACGACTCGCCGATCTGGTTCGTCCTCCGCTTCGACGAGGTGCGCGAGGTGCTGCGGGACCCGCGGTTCGCCAACAACCGCGCGCACGCCCGGGGCAGCACCGAGGACGACGACCCGATGGCGAGGACGATGGAGACCTTCGGCGTCCCGCCGGAGCTGAACCGGTACTTCGCCGACTCCATCCTCAACAAGGACGCGCCGGACCACTCCCGGCTGCGCCGCCTGGTCTCCCGCGCCTTCACCGCGCGCCGGATCAACGCGCTGCGGCCCCGGGTGGAGGAGATCGCGGAGGATCTGCTGCGGCGGCTGCCCGAGCACGCCGAGGACGGCGTCGTCGACCTCGTCGAGCACTTCGCCTACCCGCTCCCGATCACCGTGATCTGCGAACTCGTCGGCATCCCGGAGGAGGACCGGCCGCAGTGGCGCTCCTGGGGCGCCGATCTGGCCTCGCTGGAGCCGGGACGGCTGGGCCGCTCGATGCCGCAGATGATCGAGCACATCCACGATCTGATCCGGCGTCGCCGCCAGGCGCTCACCGACGATCTGCTCAGCGATCTGATCCGGGCGCACGACGAGGACGGCGGGCGGCTCAGCGACGTCGAAATGGTCACCCTGGTGCTCACACTGGTCCTGGCTGGCCACGAGACCACCGCCCACCTCATCACCAACGGCACCGCCGCCCTGCTCACCCACCCCGACCAGCTGCGGCTGCTGCGCGAGGACCCGGACCTCGCGCCTCGCGCGGTCCATGAGCTGATGCGCTGGTGCGGCCCCGTCCAGGGCACCCAACTGCGGTACGCCACCGAGGACGTGGAGCTGGGCGGGGTGCGGATCGCCAAGGGCGACGCGGTCCAGCTGATGCTGGTCTCCGCCAACTTCGACCCGCGCCACTACGACGACCCCGACCGGCTGGACCTCACCCGCCACCCGGCGGGCCAGGCCGAGAACCACGTCGGTTTCGGCCACGGTATGCACTACTGCCTCGGTGCGGCGCTGGCCCGCCAGGAGGGCGAGGTGGCGTTCACCAAGCTGCTCGCGCACTATCCGGCCGTGGCCCTGGCCGTCGCGCCCGAGGAGTTGCAGCGCGTCCCGCTGCCCTCCAGCTGGCGGCTGACGGCGCTCCCGCTCCGCCTGCGCTGACCTGCGGTTTCCCGGCGCCGTCGCGGTCAGTGGTGCGGCGGCGCCGGGTGCTGTCCGGCGCCGGGCAGCAGCGTGCCCGGCTCCGTCGGCCCGACCTCGGCCGCCTCCACCTTGGGGTTGCGGCGCTGCCGCCGGGAGACCCAGGTGGCGAGCGCGGAGAGCAGCATGCACAGGCCGATGTAGATCGGCGAGATGATCATGACGACGGGGATGAACGGCAGGTCGTAGTCGAGGTTGGACGCGATCAACTTGCCGGCGTGCAGGAACTCCTCGTACGTGATGAGGAAGCCCAGCGAGGTGTCCTTCAGCGCGACCACCAGCTGGCTGATGATCGTCGGCAGCATCGCCCGGACCGCCTGCGGGACGAGGACGTGCGTCATGACCTGCGTCTTGCGCATCCCGAGCGCGTGCGCCGCCTCGCCCTGACCGCGTTCGACGGCGTTCACGCCCGTACGGAAGACCTCGGCGAGCACCGAACCGTTGTAGAGGGTCAGGCCCGTGACCAGCGCGACCAGGGGTTCGGCCTTCAGCGCCACGTACACGAAGAAGATCATGACGAGGACCGGCATGGCGCGGAAGAACTCCACCAGCAGGGTGGACACCCAGCGCACCGCGCGGTGGTCGGAGAGCCGTCCGGACGCCAGCACCGCGCCGAGCACCAGGGACAACACCGCCGCGTAGGCGAACGCCTTGAGGGTGTTGCCCAGGCCCTTGAGCAGCAGTTCCTGGATTCCCTTGTAGAGGAAGGGCGTCCACTTCGCGGCGGTGAACTGGCCGGTGTCGAAGAGGAGGTACAGGATCCAGCCGACCAGGGCGAGCAGGACGGCGGTGGCGGCGATGCCGTAGGCGCGGTGGCGGCGCCGGGTGTGCGGTCCGGGGACGTCGTAGAGGGCGGTGGTCATCGGGCGACTCCCCAGCGCTTCTCCAGCACATTGAAGAGCGCGCTGATGGTCAAGGTCACGAGCAGATAGCCGACGGCGATCCAGACGAACGACCAGACGATGCTGTAGCCCAGCTCGTTGAGGGTCTTGTAGGTGCCGAGCAGTTCGACGACGCTGAACGATCCGGCGATGGCGGAGTTCTTGGCGAGCGCGATCAGCGTGGAGCCGATCGGCGGGATCACCGAGCGGAACGCCTGCGGCAGCACCACGTCCCCGAGGGTCTGCGGGAAGGTCATGCCCAGGCTGCGGGCCGCCTCGCCCTGCCCCCTGGGCACGGTGTTGATGCCGGCGCGGACCGCCTCGCAGATGAACGCCGAGGTGTAGCAGCCCAGCGCGAGGACGGCGAACAGCTGGAACGGCAGCACCAGACCGAACCGCGGCAGCCCCAGCACCACCGCGAAGAACAGCAGGGTCAGCGGGGTGTTGCGCAGCACCGTCACCCAGACCGTGCCGAAGACGCGGAGCGAGGCGACCGGCGCGACCCGGAATCCGGCCATCACGATGCCGAGGACGAGCGCCAGCAGCGAGGCGTAGACGGTGAGTTCGACGGTGCCGAGGAGGCCCTTGCCGTAGAGCGAGAAGTTGTCGAGGAGAACGTTCATCGGTCGGTTCCTTCTCAGCCCGGGTAGCGGTCGATCGGCGGCGGCTTCGGCGCCGGCGCGCCGGACAGGCCCAAGGTCGCCTCGAACGCCTTCTTCCAGTCGCCGTTTTGCTCCCGGGCGGCGAGCGCGTCGTTCAGCGCCGCCCGCAGCGCGGTGTCCCCGCGCGGCACGCCGATGCCGTACGGCTCCTTCGAGAAAGGTCTGCCGACGACCTTCAGCTCGTCGGGCGCCTTCGCCGCGTAACCCAGCAGGATCGCGTCGTCCGTGGTGACCGCGTCGACCTGGTAGGTGAGGAGGTTGTCGACGCAGATCGAGTAGGTGTCGTACGCGACGAGGACCGCCCGGGGGTAGTCGGACTGGATGCGCTGGTAGGGCGTGGACCCGGCGGCCGAGCAGACGCGCCGGCCGGCCAGGTCGTCGGGGCCGTGGATGTCCTTCTCGTCGGCGCGGACCAGCAGCCCCTGCCCGGCCATGTAGTACGGCCCGGCGAAGCCGACCTGCTTCTTGCGCATCGCGTTGATGGTGTACGTGCCGACGTAGAGGTCGATCTGGCCGTTCTGGAGCGCGGTCTCGCGGTTGGCGGAGGAGATGGTGCGGAAGGCGATGGTGGCCGGGTCGAAGCCCAGGGAGGCGGACATCATCCGGGCGATCTCGATGTCGAAGCCGGAGTAGCGGCCGCTGGAGGGGTCGCGTTCGCCCAGGTAGGGCTGGTCCTCCTTGACGCCGATGACGAGGTGGCCGCGGCGTTCGGCCCGTCGCCAGGTGGGTGATGCGGGCAGCCGGAAGCCGGTGGCGACGGCGTAGTGCGGCAGTTGTCCGGCGCTCGGGCCCTTGGCGGGCGGGCTGCCCTCCCGGCCGCAGGCGGCGACGGTGAGGGCGAGTACGGCGAGCAGCAGGGCGACGGCGGTGCGGTGCGGGCGCCGCCGGTGGGAAAGCTCCATCTTCGCGCCCCCGTTCAGTGCTTGAGGATCTTGGAGAGGAAGTCGCGGGCGCGTTCGCTGCGCGGCGCGGTGAAGAAGTCCTCGGGCGTGCGGTCCTCGACGATGCGGCCGTCGGCCATGAAGACCACGCGGTTGGCGGCGGAGCGGGCGAAGCCCATCTCGTGGGTGACCACGACCATCGTCATGCCCTCGCGGGCGAGCTGCTGCATGACCTCAAGGACCTCGTTGATCATCTCCGGGTCCAGCGCCGACGTCGGCTCGTCGAAGAGGAGCGCCTTGGGGTTCATGGCCAGGGCGCGGGCGATGGCGACGCGCTGCTGCTGGCCGCCGGAGAGCTGGGCGGGGTACTTCTCGGCGTGCGCGGCGAGGCCGACGCGGTCGAGGAGTTCGCGGGCGCGCCGGGCGGCCTCGTCCTTCTTCTGCTTGCGGACCTTGACCGGGGCCAGCGTGATGTTGTCGAGGACGGTCTTGTGCGCGAAGAGGTTGAAGGACTGGAAGACCATGCCGACTTCGGCGCGGAGTCCGGCGAGCGCCCGGCCCTCCTCGGGCAGCGGGGCGCCGTCCAGGGTGATGGTGCCCGACTCGATGGTCTCCAGACGGTTGATGGTCCGGCAGAGCGTGGACTTGCCGGAGCCCGAGGGGCCGATGACGACCACCACCTCGCCGCGGCCGACGGTGAGGTCGATGTCCTGGAGGACATGGAGTTTTCCGTAGTGCTTGTTGACCCCGCGCAGTTCGATCAGCGCCTCACCGGCCATGCAGTCTGCTCACTCTCATCATCCGTACAGCGGAGAGTGTGCAACTTACCGGGACATATCCGGCAGTTTTCCGCTGACACGCACGGCGGCGGCGAGGAGAGTGGAATCGGCGGGACGGCGCCGGGGCGGGGCCGAGCACCACGGTCCGGGGGCGCGGCGGGACACGGCCGGGGTCCGCGCGCCGTCCGGCGCCACCGTCCGGGAGTCCGCCCGCCGTCAGCGCTCCGCGAGCTCCGCGTAGAGCTGCGAGAGTTCCGGCGCCCCGTCGTCGGCCCACTCGTGTCCGGCGGCCACCACATCGATCCGCCGACCGGACGCCAGGGCCACCACCGGCTGTCCGTCCGGCCGGATCCGCCACCGCGCGCCGGGCACCGTACGCACCAGGACCGTGCCGAGGTAGAGCCCGGCGTCGTTGCCGAGCCAGGGCAGCACCTCCGGGTCGTCCCGCCACACCGGCTGGAGCTGGTCGAGGGCGGTCAACGACGCGGCGGAGTCGTCGAGTTCGACGCCCGCCCGGCCGGCCTCGGCGCGCAGCAGCTCGCATTCGGACAGCAACTCGGCGATGGCGCCGGGCTCCTCGCGCACCGCCTCCGCGAGCGGCGCCGCCGTGCGCCGCTCCCCCGGCCCCTTGCGCCACTTGTCCAGAAAATGGAGGTTCATGGGGTGCAGGGTCCCACCCGCCCGCCGGGCCCGGCCACAGGCGCGACGGCGAACCTCCGCTCGCTGCCCGCTCCTCTCGCACCGCGCTCCGGTCCGGGCTCCGGGCTCGCGGCGGTCACCTCACGGCGGAACGGCCGCTTGAGCAGGGGGAGTCCGGGGCGGCGCGGTGCCACGGCAGGACGTGCGGATGTCTCTCGTAGCCGCGCTGCCCCCCGAGGAGCGGCCCGATGCGCGTACGGCGTCCGCGTACCGGCCGGGCGCGGCTCGCCATCGCGGTGATGCCGTCCGACGCCCGCGGCGGACGCCGCCCCGGCCCCCGCGTCCCGCCGTACCCGCCGGCCGACGCCGCCCGCGTGCCGGGTCGTTGAGCCGGCCCGACGGCGAACGGCCCGGCCCGCGGCGGCGCCCTCAGAGATCCAGATCCACCACGACCGGCGCGTGGTCGGACGCGCCCTTGCCCTTGCGCTCCTCGCGGTCGACGTAGGAGTCCGAGACCGCTCCGGCGAACGCGGCGTTGCCGTAGACGAGGTCGATGCGCATACCGCGGTTCTTCGGGAAGCCGAGGGCGCGGTAGTCCCAGAAGGTGAAGGGGCGGTCGTACTTGAGGGGGCGGGGCATGACGTCGCTCAGGCCCGTGGACCGCAAGGCGGCCAGCGCCTCGCGCTCGGCGGGGGTGATGTGCGTCTGGCCGACGAACGCCGCCGGGTCCCAGAGGTCGTCGTCGGTCGGGGCGACGTTGAAATCGCCGAGGACGGCGAACGGGCGGCCGCCCGCCGCGTCCTCGGCGACCGCCGTCCGCAGCGCCGCCAGCCACTGGAGCTTGTAGGCGTAGTGCGCGTGGTCGACCTCGCGGCCGTTGGGCACGTAGACCGACCAGACGCGGACCGGGCCGCAGGTGGCGGAGACGGCGCGGGGCTCCTGGGCGCCGTCGTACTCCGGGCCGCCCGGCAGACCGGGGACGACGTCCTCCAGGCCGACCCGGGAGATCAGGGCCACGCCGTTCCACCGGCCGGTGGCGGTGACGGCGGACTCGTACCCCAGCTCCCGCAGCTGATCGGCGGGGAACTGCTCCGGGGAGCACTTGGTCTCCTGGACGCACAGCACGTCCGTGCCGGTGCTCTCCAGCCAGGCCAGCAGCCTCGGCAGGCGGGCGGTGATCGAGTTGACGTTCCAGGTCGCGATGCGCATGTCCGCAAACCTACCGCGCACCACCGACAACCGGCCGGGCCGTCAGCCGACGGTGGTGCTCGCCCCCGGGGTGAGGCGGGCGTGTCCGGCGCCGCCGAGGTTCTCGATCATGCCGTCGTAGACCGGGCGGGCGTGATCCTGGAGCAGGCTGTCGTGGATGTCGAGGGAGCGGCCCGGGGCGACCGCGCGGACGTAGTCGATGACCTCGGAGACCTTGTTCCACGGCGCGTGGACGGGCAGCAGCAGCGTCTCCACGGTGCGGCCCTCGGGGACGGTGAGCGCATCGCCCGGGTGGAAGACCGCACCGCCGTCGATGAGGAACCCGACGTTGGTGATGCGCGGGATGTCGGGGTGGATGACGGCGTGCAGCTGACCGTGGACCTCGATGTCGAATCCGGCGGCGGTGAACGTGTCGCCCTCGCCGACGGTGTGCACCCGGCCCGGGAACGCCGCCGACAGCTGCTCGGCGACGGCGGCGAGGGTCCAGATCTCCGCTCCCGGGTTGGCCTCCATCCCGGCGCGCAGACGGCCCTCGTCGAAGTGGTCCATGTGCTCGTGGGTCACCAGGAGGGCGTCGGCACCGACGGCGGCGTCCGCCTCGCTGAACAGTCCGGGGTCGATGACGAGCGTGCGGCCGTCCTTCTCCAGCCGGACACAGGCGTGGGTCTTCTTCGTCAGTTCCATGCCCGCCATCCTGCCGTCCCGGCGCCGGGTACGCGCCCGGCTCACCGCGTACGGCCCCGGCTCAGTCCTCCGGGGTGGTCTCCTCGCGGATCACCCGCTGGGCGACGGTGAAGGCGGCGTTCGCCGCGGGGATGCCGCAGTAGACGGCGGTGTGCAGCAGGATGTCTTTGATCTCGGTGGGCGTCAGACCGTTGCGGAGCGCGGCGCGGGTGTGCGCGGCGAGGTCGCCGTGGTGGCCCCCGGCGACCAGCGCGGTGAGCGTGATGATGCTGCGGGTGCGCCGGTCCAGGCCCGGCCGCGTCCAGCTCTCGCCCCACTCGTAGCGGGTCACCAGATCCTGGAACTCGCCGGAGAACGCGTCGGTGGCCGCCTCGACCGCGTCGACGTGGGCGTCCCCGAGCACCTCGCGGCGGATCTTGGCCCCGCGCTCGTAGGCGCTGCCGCGGACCGCCTCCGGCTGGGCGAGCCCCGCCTCGATGGCGGCGGGCGCCGCCTGCGCGGCGGCGGCCAGCTGCGGTTTGGGCGTCGCCGCGCCGATCGCCGCCTGTCCGCCCGCGGACGGCTTGTCGTGCCAGGCGGTGGTGAAGTGCCGGATGAGGAGTTCGGTGACGGCGGCGGGCTGCTCGACGGGGGCGAGGTGGGAGGTACCGGGCACCAGCGCCAGGCTCGCGTCGGGGATCCCGGCGACCAGGCTGCGGGCGTCGGTGGTCGGGGTGGCCTGGTCCTCCGACCCGGCGACGACGAGGGTCGGCACGCCCACTCTGCCCAGCGACGATCTGACGTCGTACGAGGCCAGCGCCTCACAGGCGGCGATGTAGCAGCCCGGGTCGGTGGTCCGCACCATCTGTACGGCCCATTCGACGATGGCGGGCTGGGCGGCGGCGAACCCCGGGGTGAACCAGCGCTCGGGCGCGGTGCGGGCGATCGGGTCGAGGCCGTTGGTCCGGATGACCACCCCGCGCTGCCGCCAGGAGTCGGCGGTGCCGTAGCGCGGCGAGGAGGAGACCAGCGCGAGCGAGGTGACGCGCTGCGGGCGGGTGAGCGCGAGCTGGATGCCGATGGCGCCGCCCAGGGCGCAGCCGCCGTAGCCGAAGCGGTCCACGCCGAGCGCGTCGAGGGTGGCGGCGACCCGGTCGGCCAGTTCGGCGACCGAGGAGGCGGGGTAGGCGGGGGAGCCGCCGTGTCCGGGCAGGTCGAAGCGGATGACCCGCCACTGGCGGGTCAGCTCGGGGATCTGCCGGTCCCACATGTGCCACGTCGTCCCGAGCGAGGCGCCCAGGACGAGGACAGGGGCGTCGGCGGGGCCGTCGATGCGGTGCTGCAGGGTCTTCTCGCTCACCCGCGCCACGCTACCCAGCCCTGACGCGGTCCTGACACCCGGGTCAGGAACTCTGTGACGGAACCGGTGCACTCGGGCCGGACCGCGGGCCGCTCGCGTACGGGCCGGTGCGCCGCCCCGGGGCGGCCCGCCCCGCCACGGCCCGCGAGCGCGGCGCAACCACGACCGGCCCACGGTCCCCGGCACCGGCGTCGGGGACACGGCGCGCGGGTGGACGGCGGGTGAGAGGAGCGGCGGGCGCGCCCGTCCGGCCGGAGGGCCGGCGGGCGCGGGGCCGGACGGTCACCGCACCGGGGCGCGGGTGGCCCCGCCGGGCGGCCGGACCGCGCGGTGGGGCCGCCCGCGTCCCGGGCTGTCAGCCCCGTTCGAGCAGCGCGGACCGGGCGCGCCCCTGCCCCGGGGTGGCCAGCGGCGCCATCCCGCCCCCGCCGACCCGCGGGTGCGGATCGCGCAGCAGGCCCAGCTCGATGGCGGTACGGGTGAGGTCGGCCTTGTTGCCGACGTTGAGCTTGGCCCGGACGCGCTTGATGTACGTACTGACCGTGGCCTCAGACAGGCCCATCCGGCGCCCTATCTGACCGTGTGTCAGCCCTTGGGCGAGCAGCCGGAGCGCCTCCAGCTCCCGGCGGGCCAGCGAGCGCGGCTCGATACCGCCGGGCTGCTCCAGCTCACTGCGCAGCCGCGGCACGAGCGTGGCGGAGAGGTGGAAGCCGCCGGTGACGACGGTATCGACGGCGCGCAGCAGCTCCTCGTCGTCCACCTCGTCGGTGACACAGCCCAGCACCCCGGCGCGGACGGCGCCCAGCAGGCGGTACGGCTGGATGAAACCCGACACCAGGAGCACGGGGGCACAGGCGACGAGGCGGTCCAGGATCTGCGCCGGGGACTCCGCGCCCATGCCGTGGTCGTACGTGGGCGGGCTGTAGAGGATCGCGTCGGGGGCGCCGTCGCCCGGGGCGAACGGGAAGTCCTGCACGCGCTCCACCGTGGCCATCACCTCGACCCACGGAGCCCGGGAAAGCGCCCTTTCCAGACCGTACCGGACGAGATTCTGGCGCTCGACAATGACAATGCGCGCACAAGTGGACATGCGTATTCCTGTCGTCAGATCAACGCGTCGTTCCCCGATCCCCCAAGTGAGAAGACTAGCGGAGGACCGATGCGATGCACCCCAACGTACCCCACTGACGGATCGGTTCCGAAAACTGCGGTGAGACGAAACGGAACACAAGAACTCAGGCCGGCACGGGAAGTCCGAACAGACGTTCCGTATAGCGAACGCGGCGACACCTCCACCGTCCGCCGGACACTCGGCGCACAATGCTCCGCCGCGCCCCGCACAATCACCTCGCATGCCCCCGGAAGACAAACCGCTCAGGGCGATTGGATTTCCCCCGCGGGACTTTTCCCATTGCCGGTGAGCGGTATTCTGTGCCCCCTGTCCCTTACGGCAAGACAATTGGAGAGTACGTACGTGGCTGACCAGGAAAAGTCCCCGCAGCCCGCCGAGGCGTCGGGGCGCCTGCCGGAGGAGGACCGGCACGGCTTCGTCTCCGCGTTCGTGGGCGGCGTCCGCCCCGACGGTGAGCAGGGCAAGCCCGGCAAGCGGCTGGTGGCGATCGGCGTCGCGGTCGTCGCGGCACTGGGTCTCGGCGCCCTCGCCATCGGCGCGCTCAGCAGCTCGGGCGAGAAGAAGGCCCAGGCCCACAAGGTCGCGCCCGCCGGCGCCACCGCCAAGGCCGACCACCACCAGGACGGCAAGGAGTCCCGCACCGGCACCACCGGCGGCACGGGGAGCAACGGCGGTACCGGCGGCGGCTTCGGCGGCACCGGAAACCTCGGCGGCACCGGCGGCGCGGGCAACCAGGACTTCCCCCTCGACGGGCGGCAGAACATACCCGGAGGGCCCACCACCGGCTCCTCGCACACGCCGCCGAGCCCGAGGGCGTCCGCCTCCGCCAAGGGCGGTCAGGGCACGTTCGGCACCCGGAGCGCCGCACCGGCGTTCACCGCGCTGACCGGCTACGGCTGCCCGTCGACCCCCACCGCGGGGGTCTGGCTGAAGGATGCCAACTTCAACAAGAAGCGGGAGGGCTGGGTCAAGTCCGGTACCGGCGGCTACACCGGCTCCGGCTGCAACGGCCGCTACGTCTCCGTGCCGATGTCCGGCTCGGCGACGCAGTACGACCCGGCGCAGTACGTGCTGTGGAAGTTCAACTACACGGCCAAGATCAAGGGCGCCGCCGTCTGCCGGCTCTCCGTCTACATCCCGAACAACCCCAAGATCCTCTACGTCGGCGGCCACCCGGCCCGGTACGCGATCTACGACTCCGACCGCAGCGGCGGCAAGGCGACCGCCGCGTTCGGCATCGACCAGATCAACAACCGCGGCAAGTGGCTGTCCCCCGGAACATTCAAGGTCACCAGTGGCCGGGTGACGCTGCGGATGTTCAACACCGGCGTCGACTACACGGCGTCGACCAAGTACGCGCACGACGTCGCCGGTCCGGTCCAGCTCAGCTGCGTACCGGCGTGACCTGGCACTCTGTCGCCGCTCCGCGGTGACCGCGGGGCGGGACGGGCGCACCGTACGGTTGCGCCCGTCCCGCCCCCGGGCAGGGCGTCCGGCCGTTCGCGGGACAGGACGCCGACGGGCCGGGTCCCGGCCATTCCGTGGGGGAACGGCCGGGACCCGGCCCGTTGCAGCTGAATCTACGGGGGTCAGCTCGCGATCGGCTTACCAGTCGGCTCGGGGAAGGCGGACTGGCGGTCGGCGTGAGCGTAGTAGCTGCCGGTGCGGCCCATCAGGACCATGTACCGCCCGACAAGTTCGATGGCGTTGGCGCACTCCATCAGCACGTTCTTCATGCCGGGGTACATCATCGGGCCGAACTTCTCGGCCGCTCCCCGTACGCCCTCGTCGGGCTTGATGAGGGGGGCCGGGTTGCGTTCGGAGGTATTGAACTCGTGCCCCCCACGCGGGTTGACGTTCTGGGTCGGAAGCGACCTCGGGATGGTCTCCTTGTAGGTCGCCTGCTCGCCGAAGACCGTGTGGGCGGCGTCGACCTGGAGGACAAGTGTCTTGAGCGCCTCGTACTGCGCCACCATCTCGGTGGAGGAGGTCCGCAGGAAGTCCATGCTGTCGGCGAGACCGCCGACGTTGACGTTGAAGGCGGCGTGAGAAGGCGCCTTCTCGACCTTCTTCCCCTGGTCGCCACCGACGCCATCGGACTTCGGGAGCTCGGAGGTGATCACCGGGGTCTGCCCCCAGAGCATGGAGAGGGTGGGCGGCGCCGCCGCGGTGGGCGGCGGTGGTTCATCGGTACTCGACGCCGGCACCGTCTCGTCATCGGTCGGGATGGGCACCCGGTGAGGACCGTACCGGGAGTCTTTCGGTTCCACTGCCACAGTTGCCCTTCCGCCATGAGTAACCCGGGTGAAACCCGGTTTCTTCCATCTCATCCAATGCACGCACCCTCGGGACAGGTCCCTGTTCAGTGACATCGCCCCGTCCCGGAACGGTGACGTGTATGCCTTCGGAAGGGGGACCTGCTTCGGAGCCGTCCGGGCACTTAAAGTCACCGCGTGGCCTCTCGTACTCTCACCCTCTCCGAGTTCCGGATCGAGCTGCACCGGCTCCGCGACACCATCAGCACGGTGTCCGGATGTACCAGCGCCATCGAGTCGGACGTCGCCGCTGTGAAGGAAGCCTTCCGCAGCGCGGAGCGCGTCTGGACCTCCCCCTCCAGCGCGACCTTTGACAACCTCCAGACCGAGTTCAGCACCCACATGGAGACGCTGGTCACGCTGCTGCACGAGATGAAGCAGCGGCTGCAGGCGGCGTACGACATGTACCACGAGGTCGAGGAGAAGAACACCAGGAACTTCCACAAGAACCACTGAGGGGTGTGCCCCGGTCCCGGCAAGGCCCGGACCGCATCCCGCGTATCCAAGGCGTCCGTCGTGCCCAGACCGCACGGCGGACGTCGGCGTCAGTTCATCCCCCGGGAGCCCGCCCGCACCTGACGCGGCAGCGTTCCCCCGTATCACCCAGGAGCAACGGTGAGCCCCAGCAGCGAAGACCCTCAGATCGATCCGCCCGTCACCTACGGCCAGGTCGGCGGTGCCCACCTGTCGATCAGCGTCGACGGCGAGGCGCTGCGGTCCTACGGGGAGCAGATCGGCGGACCCGATGGCGGCGGTGGTCTCGTCCAGGACCTCGGGGAGCAGGTCGCCAAGATCTTCAAGGCGCTCGACGACCTCCAGCTCGGCTGGGCGGGCAAGACCCAGCAGGAGGCCGGTGTCTTCTTCGAACGTCTGGACGCCTGCATGACCCATCTCTTCGGGAAGGGCGGCGACACCCACAGCCAGGCGAACAGCGTGCTGGCGCGGGTGGCCTTCTCGCTGACGCTGACGGGCAACAATTATCTCTCCGCGGAGGAAGCCTCGTCCCAGGAGTTCGGCGACTTCGCCTCGCAGCTCCTCTCGTGGTGGCAGAGCGGTGGCGGAACTCCGGAGAACGTCACCGACGGCACGAGGTCTGCGATCGGCGAGATATTCTGACCTCGTGAATTCGTACCGTTCTGCTTTTTCCCGCTGACGTTCCGCTTGCGTTTTTCTTGCGTTTCG
>NZ_JBVHRF010000008.1:0-432217 GCF_055567035.1 Streptomyces sp. NPDC027185
CGGACTCCGCGAACGCGGGGTATCGCGTCGAGCAGGGGCATCAGTTGGGTGATGTCATGACGGTTTTTGCCGGTCAGCGAGATCGCCAGCGGTGTTCCGTGCCGGTCGGTGATCAGGTGGTGCTTGCTGCCCGGACGCGCGCGGTCGGCCGGCGAAGGTCCGGTGTGAGCCCCCCTTTGAGGGCCCTGACGTGCGAGCCGTCCACTGCCGCGTCAGCCATGTCCAGCAGGCCGGCCGCCCGCAATTCCGACAGAAGCACCTCGTGAAGACGGGGCCGGACACCGGCCTCGGTCCAGTCCCGAAGGCGCCGCCAAGCGGTCCCCGCTGCAAACGATCCTCTCCGCGGGGGCACTCCGCCCAGCTCACGCCCTTGCGCAGGACACACACGACGCCCCGCAGAGCAGCACGATCACCACCGGCAACCGGCCCGGATACCGACGCCGTCGCGGGAGGCCGAGGAGGAAGCAACGGCGCGACACGTTCCCACAGGCCATCAGGAACAAGACCATCGGACACCCGCAGAAGACTGCCGCCTCACACCCCAACGGCCGAGTCCCCACACAAACTCATTCTGAAATGACCAGCAAGGCCTGGAAGACGCCTCCGAAGCGGGGATGTGCCGTCGGCACCTACCGTATCGCTGAAATCGGATCGCCTGCTGAGGCACCAGCTCACGCGAGCCGGTGCCCCGGGGGCTCAGAGGCCGTCTTCACCCCGTGGCCAATTCCGACGACCGCCGGGCCCCATCGTCCGGGAGTCCGCCGGGGGCCTTGATCCTTTCCAGTACGAGTGCCGTGACGGCTTGGACGGTGTACTCGTACTCCGCGTCCCGGTCGAACCGTGCGAGAAGCGGTGCGGCTTCGGCCACATGAGGAAGACCGGAGTTTTCCAGTGTGTTCTGGCGCGCGGCGATGGCGCCCTCGTCTGAGGTGCCGAGTGCGGGGCCCGCCTGGATTTCTCGGAGCAGGGTGCCGATCAGTGAGGCCACGAGAACGCGCATCAGTTGTACGGATTCCTCGATCGGGCATCCTGCTGATCTCAGGACGCCCAGGAGCGCTTCGACCGGTGCGAGTCCTTCGAAGGAGGCGAGCTGGCGGGTCAGCACAAGGGGTGCGGCTTCAGGATGGAGGAGCGCGCGGCTGCGGAAGGCGTCGGCGATCGCGGGCAGATCGATACGTAGGTCGCCGGTCGGCGGCGGGATGGACACCCCGCCGAGCAGATGTTCGGTGACGGCATCGAGGAGGCCATCCTTGCCGTCGACGTGGTGGTAGAGGCTCTTCGCGTCGACGCCGAGGAATCGTGCGACGGAGCGCATGCTGACCGCAGTGACCCCGTCGGTGTCGATGACCTTGAGGGTGGCGTCGACAATCGCATCCTTGGAGAGTTGCGAGGTGCCCTTGGGGGGTCTACCTCGCCGGGCTCTGGCGTTGGCGTCCGCTGGTCGGGGCATGCCGTTCATCGTGCCGGAGCCGATTGTTTAAATCCACGCCGTGGATATAGTGGCGCGGTCCTTGCCGTTCTCCTCTTCCAGCGAACTGACCGGCGCCTGGACCCAAACTCGGCGCGAGACCGACGCTCACCACGGCGCGATCCGGCACGGCACCCAGCCCACCTGATCCAGGAGACAGACATGCCCGCCATCCCCGCCACCCCGTCACCTCCCGCCCGGTTCACACTGCCTGCCGAGAGCGTCCTGCGGGCCCGGGAGCGGATCGTGCTCGACCACTTCCGTGACGAGGTCCTCCAGGACTGGGACGCCACCCTCTCGACGTTCCCTCACCCGCGCTACGAGCTCATCGCGCAGATGCTGGTGCACGACGGTGACTGCGAGGTCCGCGACTACTACCGCGACACCCGGGCTGCCTTCCCCGACCAGAACCACGAACTGATCACCTTCAGACACAGTGCCGATGCGGTGATCGTGGAGTTCTGGCTCCTGGGCACCCACAACGGCTTCCTCGGCAAGATTCCGCCCACCGGGGCGAAGCACCGCACCCGGATGATGGCGTACTTCATCTTCGACGAGAACGAGAACCTGGTCACCGAGCGCATCTACTTCGACCAGCTCACCATCCTCAAGCAACTGATCGCGGGCCTCGACAAGCGCAAGCCCACCGGACTACTCAAGCTCTTCGGCGTCCTCAAAGGAATGCTCATCACAGCCGAGTCGAAGCCCGATCCGCGACTGTCGAACACCACCCCACCGAACCTCAGCACTTGAGGGGACCGAGGAGGCGGAGGGCCTGCGAGCCGGCCTCCACGGCCAACGGGAGCGCCGGGGAGGGCACGAGTCCTCACTCCCGGGCTTCCTCCCGCGCGGTCCGGAACCACCCTGGACGCCGGCCGATTAACGGGGCACTCCACTCGGTCTTGTACGGCGTCCTGAGGGCAGCGGCGCGGACCCTGTCGGGCTGGCGGCGTCGTTCAACGCGGCGCCAACACCGACCTCCACCCTCCGCAGACCGCACTGCCGTCCAGTGCGTCCACGGCCAGGCGGCCCAGCGCCCCGCCTGTATCCAGCTGCAGGACTCCAACGCGATGCAGGCTACTCCACGACGCGCCGCCGCTACGCTACGAAAGAAAGGAAATGCTCCGCATTTCCGCATTCCGGCGAAATCGGAATACCCGGCCAAAGGAGTTGTCTGGGTACCAAATTCTCTCCGTGATTCAGAAGGAATTTTCACAGGCCGTCACATAGCAGAAAGTTGACCGTGGCGGCACCGCCTAAGATACTGAGTACGCGTTACAGGGAGATCAACTTACTGCGCAGCCCTTCTGCATCTTCCAGTATCAAAATCTTAGGACTGTTTTCCTGGGTGCGGACTTCTTCGGACGGGCCGTCAAAAGCCCCTCGGGAGCATGGGCCGGTGACCACCGCCTGACGCCGGAGGAGGCCTACCGGGTCTCCGCGAGTTGCCGCATGCGCTGCGTCCGGAAGTCGAGCACATAAGGGGCCCACCGGATGTTTCCGGCGCACTCTCCACAGGCGTCACGCGCGACGGGTTGTACATCCCTCCATCATTCCGCCACACTTCCTGCACTCTGACACACAGTGCAATCACAGGAGCCCCATGTCTCACGCCCGGCCCGTGCGCAAGCCATCAGCAAGAGCGGCGGCGGCCTTCGGCATCCTGGTGGTTTCGGCCGCGGCCTTCCTCGTATGGCCGGCTTCGGCCGGCTCCGCCGCGAACGGCGCGCCCCAGGCGGCATCCGCCAAGGCAGGCGGGCGGGTGCTCTGGACCCCGAAAATCACCGCCGGCCGGAGGGCGTTTACCAGCGTCCAGTGCGCCACCGGCGGCTTCAGAGTGGTGCGCGACCTGGTCAAGGGCAAGGTCTGGCGCGCGCGTCAGCCCGGCGGTCAGGAGCGCTGCGAGGCGGTCGGGCCGACCTTGAAGCCCGGCAGCACCTTTTACCTGGGCTGGTCGTCCAAGGTCGACATCCGCGACAGCAAGAACCGGTACATATTTCAACTGAAGTGCAGTCCGAGCACCGGAACGGCCAACCACCCGGTTGAGCTCGACGCCTCCAAGGGCCGCATCCGCCTGCAGGCATGGACCCACCGCCACGTCGCGGTGCGGCTGTGGTCCGCCCCGGTCAAGAAAGGCTCCTGGCACTCCTACGTCCTGAAGATCCGTGAGGGCCGTACCAAGGGCACCGTCGAGTTCTGGTTCGACGGTGTCAAGCAGCGGTTCGCCAACGGTACGACGCGGTACACCGGCACCACTTACGACGGCACCAGGAGCTACCTCAAGTGGGGCTCCTACCACCGGTCGCGGCGCGACGCGACCCACTGGTTCACCTCGCCCCGCATGGCCACGACACGGGCAGCGGCCGCCGGTTCGTGATCCCCGCCTGACGCGGGACGGCACGGCTCGTGGCGCCGTCGAGTCCTCCGTATATGCCCTCGGGAGCGGGCCGGCTGTTTCGCCCGTATCGCCACGGCGAGTCGACTCCGGGCAGGCGGAGGTGTCCCTGAACCGAGCCGGCTGCGGGAGTGCGGCCTGCAAGAACTGGCGGCCGACCGGCGGTGCGTCGCCGGTGCGGAAGGAGTGGCCAGTCGCCGCGAACGCCGTCGGCCTGGTGGGCCTTCCCGGGAGTGCAGCGGAAGACTGTGCGAGTTCGTCGGCGACCTCCACGACGACATCCGCCGCCGGGCGCCCTTCGGTGCGGGCGCGGCCGTTGGGGAGCGTTATTCCCATTTCCCTCATGGCGTCGGAGGCCGGTCCGCCTTCTGCGTTTTCGGTCTTGTAGCCCTTGACGCGGGGGCTGACGGTGCGGGGGGCGACGGCTTCGGCGGGTGCGCCGGTGGCGTGGAGGCCGTGGGGACCTTCGTCGCGGTCGTGGGCCAGAAGACGCGGCGCAGGAAGGTGCCGGAGGTGCGGGAGGCTTTGGCGTCGGGGCCGAGGACGGCGGCGTAGCCGATGAGGCGGCCGTCGCGGTGCTGCGGGGGCGTCGGCGGCGGCTGGAGACACGGTCGAGATTTTGGCGTACGTAGTCAAGTGGGCGAGCCATTGCGGCAGTGGCGCGGAGGTGCGGCAGGTGCCGACGGGGGTGTAGGTGCCATCGTGGGTGGTGGGCCGGGGGCGACGATATCGCCGCTGCCGGCGAAGACCGATCCGCAGCCCCTGGCCTCCTCGGGGAGGGCCCGGAAGGCGGCGAACGGGGCGTCGGCCAGGCGCACTGCTCGGTGATGTCGTCGAGGACGTAGGCGGGGACCGCAGCGGTCAGGGTGTCCAGGGTGGTGGTGAGGGTCGCCTGGGCCGGCATGCTGTAGCGACGGATGGTGTGGATGCGGGCGAAGTCCTCTCGGTGCGGGCCGGGCCGTGCTTCGGGGATGTCTCAAGTGGGGCCGAAGCATGGGCGGTTGAGGTTGCGAGAGGTTGACGGAAGCCTTGGTCTAGTCCATTTACGGGTTGAACGGTCATGCCCCTCTCTTCCGTCCTGGAAGGACCGGACATCTGATGAGGAAGTCGATCCGTACAGCCCTGGTCGCGGCAACGGCAGTAGCCGGAGCCCTGTCCACCGCCGGTGTCGGTGTCGCCGACTCCGGCGGCGCGCCCCCGGCCGTCCGCTCCGGCGCGGCGGGGCAGTTCGCCCCGTACGTGGACATGAGCAACTCCGCCGCGAACATGCTTCACACCGCCATCACCGGCCATGGTGTGAAGACCTACACCGCTGCTTTTACCATCGGTGCCGGCTGCGACAACATCTGGGGGGACACGCTCCCTGTCGGCGACGATCCGTACACCGATCCGGAGATCGCCAAGGCGAAGGCGGAGGGCGCGGACGTGATCATCTCTTCCGGTGGGGCGAGTGGGGAGCCGTTGGCCTTCACCTGTACCGATCAGAGCAAGATCGACGCGGGGTACCAGAAGGAGATCACTGCCTACGGCACCACTTCGCTGGACTTCGATATCGAGGGTGCGGCCGTCGCCGACACCGCGGGCGTGGCCCGGCAGATGACCTCGATCAAGAATCTCAAGGCGGCCAATCCTGGGCTTACCGCCTCGGTGACGCTGCCGGTGCTGCCCACGGGGTTGACCGCTGACGGTGTCAACGTCCTGAAGGCCGCCAAGGCTGCCGGTGTGAAGCTGGACAACATCAACATCATGACGATGGACTACGGTCAGGGAACCGGTACCGATATGGGTGCCGCGGCGATCAGCGCGGGCAAGGCCACTTTGGCGCAGATGCGGTCCGTCGATCCCGGTTACACCTATGCCGACCTCGGGCTCACCCCGATGATCGGCGTGAACGACGACGGTTCCACGTTCACCCTGGAGGACGCCGCCTCGGTGGCGAGCTGGGTGAAGAGCAACGAGGTCGGCCGGATGTCCTATTGGTCCGTCAGCCGTGACCAGGCGTGTGGCTCGGGTGCGGGGGCGATGTCCCGGCATGGTGGCGGTGGTGTGCGGGCCGGGGTGGTGGGGGCCTCGCCGGTGTGCAGTGGCGTCGCGCAGTCGCCGTTCGCCTTCACCGATGCATTCCGGGGCTGACGTTTTTCTCTTGTCCCCCTTCCGGGCGTGCTTGGGAGGGGGGTTGAGGTGTCTGGGGAAGTGTGTCTGTGGAATGTGAGTGAGGTGTTCCAGGACGTCAGTGGGGGTGGGGAGGGTGGTGTGCACAGCGCGGGAACGACCCGGAAGTCCCGCTCGATTCGTAGGGGGAACCATGCGTATGTCCCGTCTTTCCCGGTCGTCCCGTATCCGTGCCTCCGTTCTGGCCGCCGCGACCGCCACGCTGGCGTTGAGTCTGACCGCTTGCGGCGGCGCCGACAACGCGAAGGGCGACGACGCGTCCGGTCAGAGCCGGTCCGCCACCGCCGGGCAGGACGTCACGGGCGGCTCCGCGCAGGCCAACAGCGGCACGGACACCAAGGGCCGGACGGAGTCGACGTCGGCGTCGGGCGGCAGCGCCGGTCAGCAGGCAGGTGTCGATCTGTGTGTCGGTGACGAGCTGCTGGTGACCGCCGAGCACGAACTGGCCGGCCAGCAGGGCGACCACCTGCTGCTCACCGCCGTCAACAAAGGCGACAAGCCCTGCCTGATCACGTCCTATCCCACCGTCAAGATCAACGGTGAGGGTGCCGCCCTGCCGCTCTCGAAGAAGGCCGACGGCGGCGACCAGCCGATCACCCTCCAGCCCGAGGACAAGGTCTACAGCGCCGTCAACCTCTTCGACTACGGCAAGGACAACCACACCGGCACCGGCCTCTCCCTCGCCCTCCGCGACAACAACGGCAACGAAAAAGCCCGCCTACTCCGTCGACGTCAAGGGCGACAAACCCCAATTCACCTACAACGAAGCCGACGTCCTCAACTGGAACACCAAGAAGCCCTACGACTTCTGAAACCTGGCCAGCCTCCGAGCCGCCTCAGACCTGGTCACCGGCGACCGGCTTCCGCCGGAGACCACGCCGTGCCCCGGCACGGCAGACAGTGCGGGCGGGAACCCGAGGGGGGTTCCCGCCCGCACCGCCGTTCCCGGCTCTCACACCGTCAGGTGCGGGTTCGCGTACACGGGCGTTCGCGTACCGCTGTGCTCGGGCCGGCTTTTCTTCCGGGGCGGTGCGGTGTCTTCGGGGCAGGTGGTCGGGTGGTGGGTGGCTCGGTGTGTCATCGGGGGGTGGGGCCGGGGATGACTTCGAGTTGCTGGGGGTGGTGGGGGTGGACGGTGGAGAGGAGGGCCGGTCTGTCCAGGCGTTGGGCCAGGGTGGTGTTGAGGGTGTGGGGGTTGTTGAGGAGGTCGCTGTCGATGGTGGCGATGTGGAGGGCTCCGGTGCGGGCGAGGGCTCCTAGGCGGGTGACGGCTGCGGTGGCGACGGCCTCGCCGGCGCGGGTGGTGAGCAGGTGGTCGAGTTCGGCCAGGACCAGGGGTGAGACGACGAGGATGTGGGTGCGGGTGAGGGCTTTCACGGCGCGTTCGTGGTTGTCGTCCGTGCGGTTGAAGGCGGCGAGCAGGACGGAGGTGTCGGCGACGGCGAGGTGCGGTGGGGGTGTGGGGGTCACCGGGTGAAGTCCTCGCGGAGGTGTTCGCGGGTGCGGGCGGACAGGTCGGTGGGGCCGTCGAAGAGGCCCCACTGTGTGGGTGGGAGTTGGTCGCCGATGGGGGTGGTGGGTATGGGGAGGGTGCCGGCGGCCCATTCGGTGGTGAGGGTTTCGGGGGTGCGGTCCAGGACGGCGGCGAGGTCGCGGAGCAGGGCGGCGCGGCTGCTGGTGACGGCGGTGCCGGCGATGATCTGCCGGTCGCCGGTCGGTGTTTCGTCGGCAGTCTGGTCGCTCACGGTGCTCTCCTCGGGTCGGTGTCTTCGGT
This sequence comes from Streptomyces sp. NPDC027185, assembly GCF_055567035.1. NCBI lineage: Bacteria > Bacillati > Actinomycetota > Actinomycetes > Kitasatosporales > Streptomycetaceae > Streptomyces > Streptomyces sp. NPDC027185. Next base: position 7,810 of record NZ_JBVHRF010000008.1, read on the forward strand.
GTCCGCACCGCGGACCGGTGTTCGGTGTTCGGGCTGTGGGTGGGCCTTCGGTGTCCGTGTGCGGGCCGGTGGCCTCGGTGCCCGTGTCGTGGAGTGGGTTGTCGACTCCTGTGCTGCGGGGCGGGGTTCTCGGTGGCGTGTCCGGACCGGTCTTCGGTGGTCGCGCTGTGGGTGGCCGGGCGGTTTCCCGGCTCGGGCCCTTCGTGCGGTGGCGTCCGCGGCGGTGGGCGGGTGCGGTGGCACGGCGTTCGGGGCGCCAGTACCGCCGTGTTTGGCAGCGCGCTGTCCGTACCGTACCGGCAGCGGCGGCGTGGAGGGGCGGTCCTGGGCCACTCCTGTGCCGAGCGTGGGTGTCTCGTCTGTCGGGGGGTGCCGTTGGCCGTGGTGACCTGCGTGTTTTCTGGGGCTGGGTGGTGGTTGGGTGGGCTGGGTGTGGCCGGATGCGGCGGGGGGTGGCTGGATTTGGGCAGGGTGGGGGTGGGGGCGGCAGAGCGGGGGGCGGTGGGGTTTGTGTCGGCTGTGGCTTCGTGGTGTTGTCCCGGCGGTGCTGGCGTTCGGGCCGGGTGCGGCGCGGCGCGGTGTGCGGCGGGTGGTGGAGCCGCGGGGTGCACGGGCGGGCGGCGGGCACGGCTGTGGTCTGGGTGTCCGTCACATCGTGGAGCACGCCCGGGGAGCCGGTGGTGATGCCCGTCTGCAGCAGGCCCGGGTCTCGATGTCCGGGTAGAGCGCGTGGGCCAGCCCCGTGAAGTCGTCGGTGGGCGGGCGGGCGGGTCTCGTCGCTCGTGTCAGGGCAGGTCGTGGCGGGGGGTGGGGCGGTCGCCTTGCGGTCTGCTGCGGGCTGCTCGTGGCGTGGGCCGCGTCCGGGAGGGGTGCGGGGCGTCGGTTCCGGTCGGCGGGTGGGCGGTGGCGCGGGGCTGGTGGCCGGGGTGCCGGGTGTGCCGGTGGTGGTCGTCACGGCGGGGTGGGCGTCAGCTGCCTGTGGTTCGTGGCTGTGGTTGCGCGGGGGTGGCTGCGCCGCGGCCGAGGTGGGGCCGGCAGTGGTTCGCCGTTGGGCGACGGGGGTGTGGCTCTTGGTGGTGGTCCCCGGGCTCTTGCGCCGGTGGCTCTTCGGTCTCTCACGCTCGCTGCCGACACGTGTTCCCGGTACCGGGTTCAGCCCTTGGCCTCTCCCCACGTCGGCCTGGCCACCACCACCCAGCCCTCCCCCAGCCTCCACCGGCGGCCATTTCCGGTAGCAGCATCGGGCTCCGGGCTTCACGTCGCGGGGAGGGGTGCCCGGGGCGCGCGAAGCGCAGTTCGTGGCCCGCTCGGAGCGCCCGGGGTGTCCAGGGTGCCCGGGGCGTATGACGTTCGACGTACGTCGTGGGGTACGAGGCCGGCTGCTGCGGGCGATGGCGAAGGGCCGGTGCGGTGCTGGTAGGCCGTCGCGGGCGGGGGCCGGTCGGCGCGCCGCCTGAGGCCGGTGCCGGTGCGATGGCCGCCGTGGGTGGTCCGGCCGGAGCGGGCGGTCGGCCAGTACGGGCGGACCGGCCGGCGCGGGTGGACCGGCCGGCGCGGGCGGGCCAACCGGAACGGGTGGATCGGCCAGTACCGGTGGGTCGGCCAGTACGTGCGGGTCGACGCGGGCGGGGCGGCGCGGGCAGACCGGCCGGCGCGGGCGGGCGGGCGGACCGGCCAGTACGTGCGGGTCGGCGCGGGCGGGGCGGGCGGGGCGGCTGTTTCGGGGTGGGGCGTCAGTTGGGGGTGAAGGCGGAGATCCGGTCGGTGATGTTCTCCGTTGCGCGGCGTTTCGGGGGGTGGGTCTGCTGGGGGGTGCCGATGTAGAGCCAGCCCAGGAGGCGTTCTTCTTTTCGCAGGCCCAGGGTGGTGCGGACCCGTTCGGACTCGGTGAATTTGCCGGTGCGCCAGATGCTTCCGAAGTCGCGGGCGTGGAGCAGGAGTATCAAGGAATTGGTCATGGCGCTGGTGGCGGCGAGTTGTTCCCATTCGGGGATCGAGGTGCTGCGGCTGTTTGTGTTCGGTGTGGGTGAGAAGACCAAGGTGGCGAGAAGGGGTGCTCTTTGTGGCTTGGCTTCCATCTGTTGTCGTCGGGAATCGGGCCCGGTGTAGTCGTCGGCGAAGCAGCGTCCCAGGGCGGTGCGGGCTTCGTCCCGTATCAGAATCCATCGCCAGGGTCGGAGTTTGCCGTGGTCGGGGGCTGTGGCGGCTGCGCTGAGCAGGTAGGCGAATTCCTGGTCGCTGGGGGCGGGTTCGGTGAGGTGGTGTGTGCTGCGGCGGGTGAGTACGGCGGTGATGACGTCCATGGGTTCCTCTTCTGCGTCGGCGTCTCGGCTGTTTCTCCGGGGTGTTCGCCATCGTGTGGGCGGATACAGCGGTGGTTGTGATGGTGTGTGTTCCCGGGGTGGTCGGTGCCGGTGGCCGGGTGTGCTGGTTCCGCGGTGTGTGAGGGCGGTGAGGGCGGGTGGCGTGTTTGTCGGTGTCCTTTGGCTCTTGTGGCCCGGTGTTCTTGCCGCTCTTGTCTCTTCGCGGTGTGTGTTTCTCGCGGTGTTGTGTTTCTCGCGGTTTCGCGGTGTGGTTTTTACGGGTGTCCGTGACCCTTGACTTTCCGTATCTTTCCGCTCTTTTCGCATTCGCTCCTTTTCGCGCTCCTTCCTTTTTCGCCCTCGCCTTTTTCTGTTTCTTGTTCTTTTTCGGGCCGTGGTCTTTTTCTGTTGTTTCTTCGTCTGTTGGTTCTGTGTTGTGTGGTGGTGAGTGGTGGTAAAGGTGGTCCGGCCACCCGGTCGCGGTGGTGCGGGTGGCGGGCGGGTGGCCGGGAAGCGGAGTGTGTATCAGGCGAGGGAGCGGATGACCTTGAGGGCGCGGTGGATGTCCTTGGGGAAGTTGACGATGCCGGCGGAGAAGCGGACGTGCGGGACCGCGTACGGTGTTCCGCTGGCGATGACGCGGTGGTCGCGGAGGGTTTGGACGACGTGCTTGGGCTGGTGGCCGCGGACGTCGAAGCAGACGAAGCCGGCGGAGTGCTGGGGGGCGCGGGGGGTGTGGAGGGTGACGTGGTCCATGTGGGCCAGGCCTTCCTTGAGCTGGCCGTTCAGGTCGAGGATGCGGTTCTGGATGCGGGTGCGGCCGATCTGCCGGTGGAAGCGGAAGGCTTCGATGGTGGCCCACTGGTGTTCGTAGGCGAAGAATCCGCCGGGGCTGATCCAGGAGGCTTCGGTGGGGCCGACCGGGGGGCGGTTCTCGCGCCAGGCGTCCTGGGGTTCTTTGGTCATGATGCTGGGGATGGTGGGTTGCAGGAGTGCCCAGTTCTCCGCCTTGGCCCAGACGATGCCGGTTCCGTGGGGGCCGAGGATCCATTTGTGGGTGCCGGCGGAGAAGAAGTCGCAGCCCATTTTCGCGACGTCTTCGTCGATGATGCCGAATCCGTGGACGCCGTCCACCACGAGCAGGATGCGGTCTGTTTCGTCGCGGTTGCGGTTCAGTTCCGCGAGGGTGTCGGCGATTTTTGCTATGGGGAGGCGGACGCCGGTGCCGGAGTGGACCCAGGTGACGCCGACGACGCGGGTGTTGGGGCGTATGGCGGCGCGGATGCGGGCGACGGCTTCGTCTTCGGAGAAGTGCAGTGATGATTCGTAGAGGGAGATTTTGCGGGTGCTGGCGCCCCACCTGTTGACGGCCAGTCGTATGGATTCGTGGTGGGGGTAGAACTCGTGGGTGGTGGTCAGGATTTCCTGGTCGGGCTTGAGGCGCAGGCCGTTGTAGATGAGGGCGAGTCCCATGGTGGTGCTGCTGGTGAGGGCGATTTCGTGGGGTTTTCCGCCGACGTATTCGGCGGCGGCGGCGCAGACTTTGCGCCAGATCATGTCCTCGTCGCGTTGGAACATGTTGTCGTCGAGGTAGTTGTAGGGGTTTTCGTCGAATGCCTTGCGGTATTTGGTGATGGCTTCGCGTACGGGGGTGGGGTTGGAGGCGAAGAAGAAGTTCGAGAGGTGTGCGAGGTCGGGGTCGAGGAGGAATTGCGCGCGGACGGATTTCCAGTCGTGGGGGTTGAAGGGCTGGGGTGCGGCCTCTTGCGCGGCGGCTTTTCCCGCGGCTCCCAGGGTCAGTGCGGAGGCTGCGGCGCCGGAGCCGAGCAGAATTTTGCGGCGCGAAAGAGACATGGTTTCTCCTTCAGGGGTAGGGGTGGTCGCTTATCTTCGGGGGAAGTTTCGCGACGGTGTGTTTGGTGTTTTGGGGGTGAGGTTCACTGATTAGCAGGGTGGGGTTCGGGGGGTCAAGAAACATTATCCGAAACCGACCATCGGGGATGTTTTATGAAACGGTGAAGGGGGGCCCGCAAACGGCGGATCGCTGTAACTTAATGAAATGTTGCGCCCTCGTGAACGGTCCGGGCGGGGGCTGCTGGTCGATACTCGGGGGCCGCCGGTGAAGGGTTCACAGGTCTTGACGGATCACTGCGGTGATCGTTAACTGGCCACCATCTACCCGTAATGTGAAAATATGGGGAGCGGTGGGTGCTGACATTGAGAGACTTATTAGGGACCGGAGACTTTTTAAGAACTGCGGCTCGTGATCTTGAGGCCATGGCGGAGGGCGAGTGTCCCGGAGTCCGTCTGGTGCCGGTCGATTCCCTGGTCGCCGCCGATTCGCCCCGGCTGGGCGGGGTGAGCCGGGAACATGTCGAGTTGCTCGCACAGGCAAATATCGAGCCGATCCTCGTCCACCGGGGCACCCGGCGGGTGGTCGACGGGATGCACCGTCTGCAGGCCGTCCGGCTGCGGGGGGAGCGGCTGATCCCGGTCCGGTATCTGGACGGGCCGGCCAGTGAGATCTTCCTGCGGTCGGTGGCGGCCAACGTCCGTCACGGTCTGCCGCTGACGCTGCAGGACAGAAAGGCCGCGGCGGTGCGGATCCTGGCCTCGCACCCGGAGCTGTCGGACCGTGCGATCGCGCGTATCGCCGGGCTGTCGCCCAAGACCGTCGGTGCCGTCCGCCGTACTTCGACCGAGGAAATTCCCCGGTCGAAGGTGCGGGTGGGGGCGGACGGCCGCAGCCGTCCGCTGGACGCGGCCGAGCGGCGGGAGGCGGCCCGCGCGTTCCTCGCCGAGCACCCGGGCGCCAAGCTCCATGAGATCGCCGCCAGCGCGGGGGTGTCGATCAGCACCGCGTGCGACATCCGCCAGCGTCTGCTGCGCGGTGAGCAGCCTGCCGCCCCGTCGCGTCCGCCGGCCGGGGAGGTGTCCCGGGCCGCGGACGCATCCGGCGCCGGGGGCGGGGACGGCGGGGACGGTGGTGGTGGGGGCCGGGTGCCGGGGCAGCGCATCGGGAGTCTGGCGAAGGATCCCTCGCTGCGGTTCACCGAGTCCGGGCGGGCGCTGCTGCGCTGGCTGAACGCGCGGGCGCCCGACCTGGAGGCGGGGCGGCAGCTGATGTCGTCGGTGCCGCCGCACTGTGCCGTCGCGGTCGCGAACCTGGCCAACTCCTACGCCCGGGAGTGGCAGCGGTTCGCCAGCGCCCTGGACCGGGCCGCCGACGGCGGCGGGGACGGGGCGTAGGCCCGGTCCGGGCGGGGGCGGCGTCGGACCGGCGGCCGACCGGCCGGCACCGGCCCTCTCCCCTTTTTTCTGGTCCGTACTTTTTCCGGTGGAAGTGGTGTTTCCTTCCTGTGTTTTCGCGGTCCGCCGGAATTCCGGGGGCTTTCGTTGACGCCGGTGCCGGGCCCTTGAATGATGAAATCGCACCCCGCGCTCGGCGGCCCTTGTTCATGTACGGGCCGTGCGCGGTGCCGTACGGATCAGCGTGAAATGCCGCAGGAGCTGAGGGAAAAGCATCCGGCGGCCACGGCCGGGAGGCCGATCCGTTTTCCGACCGCCGAAGGGGCCTGGAGTTCAGGATGGATCAAGCGGGAACTCGAGTGGAGACGAGCACGGATGTGGCCGTCGTCGGAGCGGGTCCGGCCGGCCTTTACGCCGCCTACTGCGCGGGATTCCGCGGGCTTTCCAGCGCGATAATCGATGCGTTGCCGCAGCCGGGTGGACAGCTCACTTCCCTGTACCCGGAGAAGAAGATCTACGACGTCGCCGGCCATGTGGCCGTCCGGGGCCGGGAGTTGATCGGCCAGTTGCTGGACCAGGTCGCACCGTTCGGGCCGCAGCACCTTCCCGGGCGGACCGCCGTGTCCCTGACCCCGGCCGGGGAGGCGGGTGAGGGGGCGGGGCGGGGCTGGGTGGTCGGGCTGGAGGACGGCGGGCGGGTGCGTGCCGGGGCGGTGGTGATCGCGGCCGGTCTGGGGCGTGCGGTGCCGCGCACGCTGGCGTGTCTGCGGCCCTGGGAGGGGCGTGGGGTGGCGCATCACGTGCCGCGCCTGGAGGCGCACCGGGGGCGGGATGTGGTGGTCGTGGGCGGTGGTGACAGTGCGGTGGACTGGGCGCTGGCGCTGGCGCCGGTGGCGCGGTCGGTGACGGTGGTGCACCGGCGGTCGGTCTTCCGGGCCCATGAGCACAGTGTCCAGCAGATGTGTGCGGGGGATATCCGGGTGCTGACCGAGGCGGAGGTGACCGGTGGTGAGGGGCGGGAGCGTCTGGAAAGGGTGCGTCTGCGCCGTGGTGGGGGCGGCGGGGAATTGACGTTGCCGGCGCAGGCCGTTGTCTCGGCGCTGGGTTTTATCACCTCTCCGGGTCCGATGGCGCGGTGGGGACTTCGGACCGAGAGCCGCCGTGTGGTGGTGGACGGGGCGATGCGGACGAATCTGCCGGGGGTTTATGCCGTGGGCGACATCTGTACGTACGAGGGGCGGGTGCCGCTCATCTCGGTGGGTTTCGGGGAGGCGGCGACCGCGGCGAATCATGTGGCTCTCGCGTTGTGTCCGGGTTCCCGTCTGGCGCCGGAGCATTCCACCGACCGCGAGGCGTCATTGTCATGACCCTGAAGAAATTGACGGTTCTTCCGGCCGGGACCGAGATCTGGTTGCCCGGCGGATCCCCTCTGACCGAGGTCGAGTACGAGTGTCCGCAGCAGCTCATCCCGTTCGGCTGCCGCTCCGGGGCGTGCGGGGCGTGCGTGATCGAGGTGCTGGAAGGTTTCAGTGCCCTGGGTGAGCCCGACGACGACGAACTCGACTTCCTCGAAGACCTCGGCCGGACCGGCGGCGGCCACCGTTTGGCCTGCCGGTGCCGGCTGGGCGGCGACGCGACCGTTCGCGTCGCCGACGACACCTGAACCACTGACACCGCGAATTCCGGACAACCACGAGAAAGGCCATCATGCCGAACCGCGTGATCAACGCCGGCTACGGGGACCGCACCCCGTTCCTGACCGCGTCCGCCTCCGCGAAGCTGCGCGCCGAGATCGACGAGCAGCTCGACCAGCAGGTCCTGGAGTGGTACGCCAACGTGCCCGAGGCCGCGCACCTGGAGGGCAAGAACGTCGACTCCGCGTACTACAAGCGGAACCTGATCGAGACCGCCTGGCGTATCCGGCTGCTGCGGGTGGCCGAGGCCAAGGCTCTGGTGGAGGTCGCCAAGCGCAGCCCGGAGGCGGCGCAGGTGTGGGCCAACTACGAGCAGGAGGAGATGCTCCACGACGAGCTGTTCATCAGCGACCTGGAGAAGGCGGGGGTCTCGCGCGAGCAGTTCCTGGCCACCGAGCCGTACCTGTCGACCAAGCTGCTGGCCGGCTACTTCTCCTACCTCCTCGACCACGAGGGTCCCCTCGGTGTCGTGGCGTACTCCTACCTCGTGGAGTACGTGAACGTGAAGCTGGAGCCGAAGAAGCTTCAGGCTCTCAAGGGGTCGATCGGCGAGGACAACATCGGCGGCCAGATCAACCACTCGCACACCGACATCAACGACGACCACCCCGGTGAGGTGTGGGCGGCGGTGCGTCATCTGCTGCGCGGCCAGGACGACATCGACGCGTTCAAGCGGTACCTGCGCGAGCACCAGACGGTGCTGGCGCAGTACTTCGAGGAGCTGTACCTGGACACCATCGCCAAGGCGGAGAAGCAGGCCGCCTGATCTTTCGTCCTCGGCGGGGGCGCGGCGCGGTCGCGGCGCGTCCCCGCCCACCGGTGAGGAGGCCGGATGAGCTTGGAAGACGCCCCTGGAGTGCTGCTGCTCAGCCATGTCGGGTTCTCGTTCGTCGAAGACCTCGCCGGCGCGGTGCGGGCTCGCGGGCTGAAGGTCTACGTGATCAGTTCGCTGCCGGAGCCGGGGCATCAGCACGCGCGGCCGCAGGTGCTGGCGGGCCTGGCCGACGAGGTCAAGGTCACCGGCGGGCACGTGCTGGGCCCGCGTGAGGTCGACGGCTTCCTCGACGAGCTTCAGGCCGCGGGCGCTGCGGTGCGGTGCTGTCTGACGGTCTGGGAGGGCTACCGGCACCTGATGGCGCTGGCCAACGCCCGGCTGGGGGTGCCGGACCTGCAGGAGAAGCAGGCGCTGGCGCTGCGCGACAAGCTGACGGTGCGCAACCGGCTGGCGGATGCGGGGCTGAGCCGGGGCCGGGCGGCGGTGCTCACCCCCGCGACGCTCGCCGCGCGGCGGGAGGCGGGCGGGCGGTACTTCGTCAAGCCGGTCAGCGGCATCGCGTCGTTCGGGACGTTCCCGCTGACCGCCGCCACGACCTGGGCCGACCTGGAACGTATCGCCGCCCAGGCACGTGCGGACACCGTCTACGCCAGCGCCTTCGCCACCGGCCCCGGCGACACGGACGACGCGGACGCGGCGGACGACGCGGACGCGGCGGACGCGCGGTCGGGCGCGGCGGGCACGGCAGGTGCGGCGGGCACGGCAGGTGCGCAGTCGGGCGGGACGGGCGCGGCAGGTGCGCGGTCGGGCGGGACGGGCGCGCGTGCGGTGAGCGGGGCGGCGGGAGCCGCGGCGGAGGCGGGGACTGCCGTGCGTGGCACCGGCGGCCCCGCCCACCGGGACACGCACCGGGGAACAGGCCGGGACGCGGACGGGACGGACCAAGGGACGGGACCGGACACGGACCTGGGTACGGGACGGGACGCAGACCAGGACGCGGGCCCGGGAACAGGCCAGGGCGCGGGCCACGGCACGGGCCGGGGCGCGGGCCTGGACGCGGGCCTGGACGCGGACCGGGACGCGGACCTGGGTACGAGACGGGACGCGGGCCCGGGAACAGGCCAAGGCGCGGGACGGAGCGCGGGCCAGGATGCGGGCCTGGGCGCGGACCAAGGCGCGGGCCACGGCACGGGATGGGAAGCGGGCCGGGGTGCGGAGGTTCCGGTGCGGTTCCTCGTCGAGGACTACGTGCCGGGACGGGAGTTCAGCTTCGAGGTCATCGTCGTCGACGGCGGGCCGCAGGTGGTGGCCGTGCACGAGAAGTGCGAGGTGACCGAAGCCGCCGGCACCGTCCTGGAGAACGCCTGCGTCAGCCCTCCCACCAGCCTGACGCGGAGCGAGACCGCCGCGGGCCTGGCATGGGTGGGCAAGGTGCTGCAGGCACTGGAACTGACCTGGGGCTGCTTCCACATCGAGGCACGGCACCACACCCGCGGCTGGGACCTGATCGAGATCAACCCGCGCGTCGGCGGCAGCCTGATCTCCCCCAGCGTCGCGGCACTGACCGGCGGCCCCGGACTGCTCGACCTGTGGCTGGACTCCCTCCTCGGCGCCCACCGGCCCGCCGCCCTGCGCACCACGCTGGAGAAACTGTCGTACACGGCCGACGGCACGGCACCGGGCGGACAGGCGACGTTCTTCCGCGTCTTCTTCGCCGACCCCGGCACCCTGACCCGGGTGGAGCTGAACCCCGCGCTGCGGCCACGCCCCCTGGTCGCGCAGATCCTGCTCAAGGCCGGTGACACCGTCGAGCCGTCCTCACGGGAGGTGTTCCTCGGCCAGGTGCTGTGGCGGATGGACCTCGCCGGCCGCGAGGCCGTCCTCGCCGAACTGATGCCCGCCTCCGAGCAGGCGATCGAGGTCACCTACGAGGAGGGACAGGCATGACCGCCCCGCTCTTCCTCATCGTCGACTACAACCTGAGCCGGATCGACGAGGTCCGCCACCTGAGCGACCACGCACGCCAGCGCCACGGCGCGCGGGTGATCCTCATCCGCGCCGCCCCCACCGCAGCCGACCGCGCACTGGCCGACGAGGTCATCGACCTCGACCCGCTGCGCGACGACTTCGCCGAAATGGGCCTCAAACTGCTCGACGGCCGGCGCGAGCACATCGCGGCAGGCGTGGTCTTCTCCGACAACGCCGTCCGCAGCGGCGCCGAACTGCTGGCACGCCTCGGCGTCACGGTCGACGCACCACACCTGGCGGACGGAGCGTTCTCGAAGTTCCGCTACCGGCTGGGCGAAGCACACGTAGCACCACTGCTGGCCACCCAGCGGATCATGGTGCCCGCCTTCGCCGAGATCGCCTCACTCGGCCAACTCCGCGCCTTCGCGCAGCAACACCCCGGCGGATTCGTCGTCAAACCCTCCGCGGAAGGCAACAACCGCGGCGTGGTGGTGGTACGGCCCGGCGACGACCTGACCGACGCGTTCGCCGAAGTCCTGCCCTACCTCGAAGGCGGAGTGATCTGCGAGGAGCTCATCCCCTACCGGCGGGAATACTCCTTCGACGGCATCGGACCACTGTCGTTCCTGACCGAAAAGATCAGCGCACCGGGCCGGTACCCCGTCGAGATCGCGCAGGTACTGCCCGCCGTACTCGGCGAACACGAACGCGCCACCCTGGAGCGCGCCGGACGCTGGGCGAACGCCCTCGTCGGCCAGTGCGACGGACCGTTCCACAACGAGATCAAACTGAGCGAGGACGGCCTGCGAGCCGCGGTGGTCGAACCCAACCGCCGCCCCGGCGGAATGAAAATCTGGTCCCTGGCACGCTGGGTATACGGCATCGACCTGCACCATCACTGGGTCGACACGGCCTTCGCCACCGGAACCACCACCGGCATCGGCACCAGCACTGCCGCTGACGCTGACGCTGACAGCACAGCCACCGGCACACCTGCCGGCAACACTGCCGATGCCACTGACGGCAACACTGACGGTGCCGCCTCCGGTACCACTGACGGCAACACTGACGGTGCTGCCTCCGGTACTGCTGCCGACACCACCGACAGCACCTCTGCCAAGGCCCCTCCCGGCGCCTTGGCCGATGCCACTTCCCGCACCACTGCCAGCCCTGCCGCCGGAACCACCGACGGCGCTGACGGCACTGTCGGCGCTGCTGCCGATGCCCCTCCCGGCATCACCGCCGGCACCGCCCCCGGCACCGCTGTCGGCACTGCTGCCGCAACCACCGACGGCACCGGCCTCGACGCCCCCTCCAGCACCTCTGCCGATGCCACTCCCCGCACCACTGCCGACGCCACCGCTGCCGCAACCACCGACGCCACCGGCCTCGACGCCCCTCCCGGCATCACTGCCGGCACCACCAGCACCGCTGCCGGTACCACCGACGGCACCGCTGCCGACGCCCCTCCCGGCGCCACCACCGGAACCGCCCCCGGCACCACTGCCAGGGCCACCACCGGCACCACTGCCGACACCACCACCGGCATCACTTCCCGCATCACTGCCGGGGCCGGTACCGCTGCCGGTGCGGGGCGGCTGGTGGCGGGCTGTTCGGCTGCGACGGTGCTGCTGGGCGTCAGCAGCGACCGGTCGTTCGCCCCGGACGACATCACACCCGGCGCGCAGCCCTTCGCCGAGGCCGTGCGGGCCACCGCCGCCCAACTCTCCCTCACCGCGACGGAGTTGGAGGTCACCGCGTTCTCCTGGCTCTCACCCGACCGCCGTGACCTGCACGCCGTCGCCCGGGACAACGCGGACTTCGCAGCCCAGGGCTGCGTCGTCCTGCACGCCCGGCACACCGACATCCGCACCGTCGTCCACACCCTGCGCACCGCCTGGCTCCACGCCCTCGACCGGGCCCTCGCCCCCGCCGTCAGGAAGGCCTCATGAAAATCCTCATCCTCCACCGCGTGCCCTACTTCAAAATCGAATACGCACGGGGGATCCCCCACGACCGCCACGAAGTCACCTACTTCGGAACCGACCAGGCCCTGGCCACCCTCCCCGACGACCTGCCATGCGAACGCGTCCCCCGACCCGGCACCGGCACCGCCTTCGACGAAGCCCGCCGCTGGCTGACCGCCCACCCCCGCACCTTCGACCGGATCATCTCCATGTCGGAGTACGAACTCCTCGACGCCGCCCGCCTACGCGCCCACCTCGGCGTAACCGGCGCACAAGTGGAACAGGTCACCCTCACCCGCGACAAAGTGCTCATGAAACAAGCCGCCCACAACGCCGGCATCCGCGTCCCACGGTTCGCACCACTCCAAGACCTGCTACAACCAGGCGCACAAGCCCCCTGGCAAGGCCGCACCGTCCTCAAACCACACCGCGGCGCCTCCAGCGAAGACGTCCTGGTCTACGACACCCCCCACCAAGCCCTGACCGCAGTCACCGAACGCCGCACCGGCATACCCGCCCTCGACACCGGCACCGGCCGAGCCGACTTCCAAGCCGAAGAATTCATCACCGGCCCCATCCGCCACTTCGACGGCCTCATCCAAAACGGCCAACTCCTCCTGCTCACCGCCAGCCAATACATAGGCACCTGCCTCCACTACGCCCAAGGCCAGCCAATCGGCTCCTACCACATCCCCTACGACACCCCCACCCGCACCTGGGTCACCCGCGCCCTCGCCGCCACAGGCATCCACAACGGCAGCTTCCACCTCGAAGCCATCGCCCCCGAAAACAAACAAACAACGAAGACAAAAGAAACAAACCAGGACCAGACGAACAGACAGAAACAGGCAAACAGACAGGACCAGACGAACGGGCAGGACCAGGAAACAAGGCAGGACCAGGAACAGACAGAAGAACTGGTCTTCCTCGAAGTAGGCAACCGCGTCGGCGGCGCCGACGTCGTAGCCACCGTCGAACTCGCCACCGGCATCCACCTCCCCACCCACGAACTCCGCATCCACCTCGGCGAACCCCCCACCCTCCCCCCACCCCCCAACAACCCCCACCACCACGGCTGGTTCGCCCACCCCGGCCACCACCTACCCGGACACACCTACCACCGACTCGACGGAACCGAACCCTTCCGCACCAGCCCCCACACCCTCACCTGGAACGAACTACAACCCGGCACACCACTCCCCCACCACATCACCTACCAAGCCGGAGAAACCATCCTCACCGGCATCATCGCAACCCCCACCCCCCAACAAACCCACAACTGGATCACCCACCTCTTCACCACCCTCACCCTCCACACCCACCCACCCACCCCCACAACACCAGAAAAGCCGCGCCCGCAGCGCAAGGAGATTCAGCGGCGGTAATTCACCACCGCCGGCCCGGCCGCCCCACGGAGCAGCGCCGCCGGGCACGCAACAGTCGACCGCGGTGCGCGACGGACGAACGACCGCGCCCCGGGACCCGCGACGGACACCCGAGGGCGGCGCCTCCCTGCCGGCCCCGGAGAGCCGGGCCCCGCGCCGTACTACGCAGGCTTCTGCACGTGGGTGGTGTCGACGCCGAGCGCGACGCCGTCCGCTCCGGTCGGCGCGACTTCGGGGACCGGGACGCCCTGCTGGTCAACAAGGGTCGAATGGGCCTCATCAGGGCCGAAGGCATGACGCTCGCCCCACTGCCGCAGCGTGAGGATGGCCGGGAAGAGGTCACGGCCGGCGTCGGTGAGGACGTACTCCTGGCGGCGGCCCGTGGGGGTGGGGCACTGGGCGAGGAGTCCGTGGGCGGTGAGTTTGCGCAGGCGGTCGCTGAGGATGTTGCGCGCGATACCGGTCCGCCGCTGGAACTCGGTGAACGACCGCGCCCCGTCCATCGCGTCACGGACGATCAGCAGGCTCCACCTGTCCCCGACGAGGTCGAGCGTGCGGGCAACGGGACAGCCGGGGTCGGTCCAGTCGGGGTTCGAGGCGCGCAGGGTGGTGCGCGACATGAGACCTCCTACGGGTTGCGGTTCAAAACCATCATGCCCCACCCGGTAAAGAGTTGCAATCTGCTACCAAAATGCCGTACGGTCATTTCAGTTGCAATCTGCTACTGGATGGATGATGCGCAATGGACAAGTGGCGACGGTTACTCCTCGCGGTGGTCTGCGGTGTCGCGGTGGCGAGCGTCTACGCCGCGCAACCTGTTCTGGAGGTGATGGGACGCGATCTCGGCGTGCCGCCGGATCTCACCGGATGGATCGTCTCGGCCGCGCAGTTCGGCTACCTGATCGGGCTGCTGCTGCTGGTGCCGCTCGGTGACGTGGTCGCCAACCGGCGCCGGCTCATCGCCGTGCATCTGGCCGTCACCGCCGTCGGCATGATCCTGACAGCGGCCGCGTCATCCCCCTGGATGGCCTTCGCGGGGCTCGCGGCGGCCGGACTGTTCGCGGTCGTCGTACAGACCGTGGTCGCCTACGTCGCCTCCGTGTCGCCCCCCGCCGAGCGGGGACGGAACATCGGCATCGTCACCTCGGGTGTCGTGGTCGGCATCCTGGGTGCGCGGGTCATCACCGGCGCGATCGCCGAAGTGTGGGGCTGGCGGGGCATCTACATCGTGCTCGCGGTGCTGTCGCTGGCGCTCGCCGCCCTGGTCGTGACCGTCCTGCCGCCGGAGGAGCACACGCACCGCGCCGCCGGATACGGGCAGGCCCTGACCTCGCTCGGCCAGCTCTTCGGTCAGCGCCTCTTCCTGACGCGCGGACTCATCGCGTTCTTCCTGTTCGCCTCCTTCGGCACCTTGTGGAGCGGCCTTTCCCTGCCGCTGGCGGCCGCGCCCTGGCACCTCGGCGAGAGTCAGATCGGGCTCTTCGGCCTCGTCGGACTCGCCGGCGCACTCGGCGCCGCACGGGCCGGCCGCTGGGCCGACGCCGGGCGTGCGATTCCCGTCACCGGTATCGCGCTCACCCTCCTCATCGCCTCCTGGGCCGCCATCGGGCAACTGCCCTGGACGCTGTGGCTCCTCGTCATCGGCATCGTCGTCCTCGACTTCTCCGTCCAGGCCGTGCATGTCAGCAATCAGCACCTGCTCACCAGCGCGCACCCCGATCGCACCAGCAGTGCCATCGGCGGCTACATGCTCTTCTACTCGCTCGGCTCCGCCCTCGGCGCGGCGGCGACCACCTCCCTCTACACCCACCACGGCTGGGGCGCCTCCAGCCTTCTCGGCGCCGCCTTCGCCGCCTGCGCCCTCATCATCTGGGCGACCAACAGGAAGTTCCCCGACGCCCACGCCTCCGCGGACACCGCTGCTCCGCAAACCCAGAAGGCACCCGCGTAGGAGCACACCGCACCCCCCGGAAGGCGGCACAGCCTGCGGCGTCCGCACCCGGCGGACGCCGCAGTCGCGCCCACGGGCCCGGTGCGGCTCCGGAGTTCGGCACGAATCGGGGCGCCGAGCAGAACGAAATAGCAATTGTCCGTAATTGCGCGATCAGTTGAGGCGTACGTGCGCCGGGCCGCCGTAGCCGGAAAGAGGCCGGATCGCCGGGTTCGCCCCTCAGTGGTGATCAAAGGCGTACTGGCACGGCGGCGGTGATCCCGCTGTGATGGACGCATGACAGAGCAGCGTGACGCGTGGTGGACCGGCCTGCCTCCAGCGACCGGGGCGGCGGTGATGGCGACCGGCACGCTCTCCGTCGGGCTGCACCTCACCGGATTCGCCGTGCTCTCCTCCGTCGCACTCACTCTGGCCACCGCGCTGTGGCTCCTGCTCGCGGGGGTCTTCACCGCGCAGCTTCTGCGGCGCCGGGACCACTGGAAGAGCCAGACCCGTACCCCGCCCGCTCTCACCGCCGTGGCCGCCACGACGGTTCTCGGTGTGCGCTACGCGCTCCTGGGCGCGACCTCGCTCGCCGCGGCGTTGCTGCTGGTCGCCGCCCTGCTGTGGCCGGGGCTGCTCGGCTCGGCCCTGCGGCATGTGACGCGGCGTGCGCCGGGTTCCGTGTTCTTGGTCTGTGTCGCGACCCAGGGGCTCGTCGTACTCGCCGCCGTCCTCACCCCCGCGGTCGGCGGCTGGCTCGCTCGGTCCGCGGCGGCGGTCTTCGTCCTGGGGCTCGTGCTGTACGCGGGCGCGCTGGTCCGGTTCGACCTGCGTCAGATCGTGACCGGTGCGGGCGATCACTGGGTGGCGGGCGGGGCCCTGGCGATCTCCACGCTCGCCGCCTCCGAACTCGTGGCGACGCGGGTGTGGTCGGGCGGCGCGGCTGCGGCGTTGCGGACGGCGGACTCCGTTCTGCTCGTCCTCGCCCTCGCCTGGTACTCGGTGCTCCTGTGCGCGGAAGCCGTCCGCCCGCGTCCGGCGTACGACGTCCGGCGCTGGTCCACCGTCTTCCCTCTCGCGATGACGGCGATGGCCACCCTCACCGCCCCGGCCACCGCCACGCGCCCCTGGCTGAACGTCCTCGGCCACGTCCTGTTGTGGGTGGCCGCAGCCGCGTGGCTCCCGGCCGCGTACGGGCTGCTGCGCGCTCTCGTCCCCGCCCTGAGGTGCGCGGGACGGCAGGGCGGGGGCTCCCGGGCGGAACGGTTGTGAATCGGCCGGGCGCCGACGGCACGTACTGCGGTTCCGCGTCCCGGTAACGGCGGAGTTTCTCCCGTCATCGGGAATTCGGTTTTCCACGGCGCCGCCGCGTTCTCCGCGGCTATCGCCCCTGTGTCTCTTTCTCCTGTGCCGTGTTCTCCGTGGCGTCCGTGGCGGTGCCGGCGGTGTAGACGTCCTTGACCTTGACCTCGGTGACCGCTCGGCCTTCGGGGAAGACGCGGCGCCAGTCGCCGATGACGTGGAGCTCGTCGGTGCCCATGGCGCGTACGACGGTCAGGCCCTCTTCGTGGGCCTTGAGCGCCTTCATCCAGAGGTTGGCGAACGCCTGGGAGCGGATGAGGTGCATCCAGTCGGGGCGGTACAGCTCCCGGTTGTAGTTCGACTCCCCCATGGTGGAGACGAATTTCGCGTACATCGCTTTGACGTATTCGAGTGTGACCGGGTCGTCGGTGGCGATCGCGGTGTCACGGGCGTCCTTGAGGACGGTGCGGAATTTCTCCAGGAGATTCTCGGTGGCGCCCGAGGTGTAGGACTCGTGGATCTCGGGCGGGTCGCACAGGCCGTATTTCGGGCCGGAGAGGCGCTGGAGGAGGCGCAGAGTGGGTTCGGTGACCCAGAGCGGGCCGGGCTCGTCGCGCTGGCCGAGGGGGTTGGGGAGGGTGTCCCCGTGAGCCCAGTGCGGTGGGGTGACGAGGTGGACGCCGGCGCGGCGGCGGTCGTGGTGGAAGCCGGTGGAGTGTTCCAACTGGCCGATCGGCAGGTGGGTCTTGAGGGCGGAGAGGTACGCGCCGTTGATGTCGAGCGCGGTGACCTGGTGTTCGCCCGGCGGGAGCGCGCGGCGGGTCCACCTGGGGCGGGCTTCCCAGATCTGGTCGGGGCCACGGGACGTCTGCTTCTTGAGGATGTCCGGCATCCACGGGTGCGCGATCACGTCGTAACGGGCGCCCTTACGGGTCTCGTCCAGCAGCGCCATCGCGTCCGGGATCGCCTTCCTCACCAGTGCCGCCGTGGCCGCCTCGACGTCCCCGTCGTGCTGGGCGAGTGCGGCCCGGACCGTACGGCCGATGAGGTCGGCCGGCCCGGACGACGGCTGGAAGGCGCGGTGTGCCGGAGCCTTGGCCTGGTGCCCGGAGTGCTGTGGGGGGCGGCCGTGCCGCGGCGCGGGTTCGCGGCGCGGGGTGGCGGGGGCCGCTGCCGGTGGGACGGGGCCGGGGGCGCAGTCGGCGGCGTCGAGGTGCTGCGGGAAGCCGGCGACGCGGTGGGCCGCCGGCCGGCCGCACAGGACACAGGGTTCCGGCGTGGCCAGGGTCTCGACGTCGTCGCAGCCGCCGGCCTCTGCGGTGTGGTCGCCGTGGTCGTCGTGTCCGGTGTCTTCGCCGTCGTGTCCGGTGCGTTCGTCGTCGTGGGGGGCGGGGGCGGAGGAGGCATGGTCGGGGTCGTCCGCCGGGGCGCGGGTGTCCGGCGCCGGGGTGGGCGGGGTGAGTTTCGTGGCGAGACCGTCGAGGAGGTAGGCGTACTTCGCGCGGGTCGCTCCGGCGGGGTCACGGCCGGATTCCCAGCCGGTGACCGTGGAGGGGCTGACCCCGAGGGTGCGGGCCACCTGCGCTTTCGACAGTCCGGCCTGCTCACGGAGGGCGCGGCGGGTCGCGGCGTCGGGAAGGTGGGCCTCGGGGGTGAGGGAGGCGAGCAGGGAGTCGATCGCGTCGAAGTCGCTCATCACTGCACCTCTTCCGTGGCGGCGCGCTTGGCGCGACGGCGTTCGGCGAGGGCCGGGGTGACGGTTTCCTTCACCGCTGTTCGCCCCAGCCGGTGATCCGCGCCGCGCGTCCGATCCGTCCGTGGGCGGGACGGCCGGTGACGGGGTCGCGGGCGAGGTAGGCGCGCAGGGCGCGGGTGACGCGGTCCTCGGCGGCTCTGAGCGCTTCCACCGCCGCGGCGAGTTCGTGTGCGTCATCGATCACCGGATCCGACATGACGTTGATGCTGTCAATTATCGGTGTGGTGGTCAAAGTGGGGATGGTCGTGGGTTTGGGAGGGGCGGTACGGGGTGTTCCGCGGCGGGGTTCCGGTGCGTTTCGGCGGCGCGGGCCTCGCGGGCTTGCCCGGGGACCGGGCAAGCCGCCGCGCTCACCGCGGCGCGGCGACCGGCCGCCGCCCTTCCCGGATGTTCCCGGTTCCCTGCGCGGGCCCCGAGCCGGAAACCATCGTCCCGTCCCGAAGTACGGAAGATATTCAATCGGGCCCACCGGAAGACCCCACCCCTGTAGTTTTTTTGACGGAACTCCCGCCTGCCCGGAGCACGTCATGGGCGTCCCCGGAGAACGCGAAATGCGAAGCGTCTCCGGCGTCGGAAAAACACCTTCCGCGACCCGAACCACACCATCGCGGGAAACTTTGAGGAGGATGAATTGGGCGACACGGAAATCCAGGCCAGGGAATCGGTGAGCGTCATCGGGCTCGGCATGATGGGCCGGGCACTGGCAGGGGCCTTCCTCGGGAAGGGCCACGCCACCACCGTGTGGAACCGCTCGGCGGCCAAGGCGGACGAACTGGTCGGCCGAGGAGCGCTGCGGGCGGATTCGGTCTCCGCCGCGGTGGCGGCGAGCGGGGTGGTGATCGTGTGCCTGTCCACCTACGAGGCCGTGCACACCGTGCTCGCCGAGGCCGAGGACGGCCTCCGGGGCAAGACGCTGGTGAACCTCACCTCGGGTACTCCGGCCGAGGCCCGCGAGACCCAGGCATGGGCGGCCGAGCGGGGCATCGCGTACCTGGGCGGAGCCATCATGGCCATCCCGCCGATGATCGGACTCCCCCATGCGCTGATCTTCTACGGCGGGGAGAAGTCCCTGTTCGACCGGCATGAGGAGACTCTCCGGACGCTCGGCGGCCGGGCCACCCACCTGGGGACGGACACCGGCGTCCCGATGATCTACGACGTGGCGCTGCTGGGCATCCTGTGGTCGACGCTGGCCGGCTATCTCCACGCGCTGGCGCTGGTCGGGACGGAGCAGGTGGCGGCGAAGGACTTCCTGCCGTACGCGACGGCGTGGGTGGAGCATGTGGCCCTGCCGAGCATGCCGGGCAAGGCGGAGGAGGCCGACGAGGGCACCTACCCGACCGAGATCTCCAGCCTGGACGTCAACCGGGCGGCGATCGCGCACCTGGTGGAAGCCAGCGTGACGCAGGGCATCAGCCCGGAGGTGTTCCTGCCGATCCAGGCACTCATCGAGCGCAGGGTGGCGCAGGGACACGGGGCGGACAGCCTCGGAAGCCTGATCGAAGCCATCCGTCATCCGATCGACTGAGGCCGGCCGGCGGTTCTCACACAGAAGTTCTGCGAAATGTTCGGCCCGAGGGAATATTCGGGAAGGTCTCGTGTGCGAACGGAAAATCCGGTCGCGCACGAGACCTTCTTCTTTTCCGGGCAGTCCTGAATTCTTTCGCGCCGGGCGGGGCGCGGCAGGGATCGGGCCAACGAATTTCCGGCCCGCGCGGCCTCCCCTCCCCCGCCGCGTCCCCGCCCGTCAGCCGGTGATGATCGCCGGATCGCTGACGCCCGGTGTGCCGTTCTCCACGTGGCCGGCGAGGCGGCGCAGGTAGGAGGGGTCGGCCTCGCTGGTGAGGGTCAGGTCGTACCAGCGTTTCGCGGTGGTGAGGTCCGCGGTGTGCCGGGCGGTGCCGCCTGCGGGGACCGTGAGGGTCGCGGTGGTGTCGTCGTAGGCGTTGGTGAGGGTGAGGCGGCAGTCGGTGGGGCCGGGGTTGGTGAAGGTCAGGGTGAGGTTGCCGGTGGGGGCGTCGTGGCGGGCGGTGACCTCGGGGCCGGTGGTGGAGCCGGTGCCCTTGAAGGTGCGGAGGAAGCCGTTGGGGCCGAAGACGGAGAGGTCGTAGGCGCCGTGGGAGTAGGCGGTGTTCCAGGTGTCGGAGAGTCGCTTGCCGGCGTGGGTGGTGTAGGTCCAGGGGCCGTCGGTGCGGTTGCCGGCGGTGACGGTGAAGCAGGCTCCCGCGGTGTCGCCGGCGCCGAAGGTGAGGGTGTACCTGCCGGTGTCGGGGGCGGCGCTTCCGTCGACCAGCGGTGCGTACGGCAGCGGTCGGGCGGGGCGGGAGCCGGGTTCCTGCACGGGGAGGGCGGGGGTGGCGGGCGGCTCGGGCACGTAGCTGTCGTGGCGGTCCTTGTCCGGCGGCTCGTACGCGCCGGTGCCGGGCAGGGCGGCGGGGGCGGTGTCCTGGAGACTGAAGTCGAAGGCGGAGGTCAGGTCGCCGCAGATGGCGCGTCGCCAAGGCGAGATGTGGGGTTCTTCGACGCCGAAGCGGCGCTCCATGAAGCGGATGACGGAGGTGTGGTCGAAGACCTCGGAGCAGACGTAGCCGCCGGTGCTCCAGGGGGAGATGACGAGCATCGGGACGCGCTGGCCCAGTCCGTAGGGGCCGGCGGCGTAGGTGGCGTTGCCGGGGAAGTGGTCGAGGGTGGTGTCGACGGTCGAGGCGCCCCGGTCGGCGGAGGCGGGCGGGAACGGCGGGAGGACGTGGTCGAAGTAGCCGTCGTTCTCGTCGTAGGTGAGGAACAGCGCGGTCCGGCTCCACACGTCCGGGTCGGAGGTGAGGGCGTCGAGGACCTGGGAGACGTACCAGGCGCCGTAGTTCGCGGGCCAGTTGGGGTGTTCGCTGAAGGCTTCGGGGGCGGCGATCCAGGAGACCTGCGGGAGGGTGCCGGCCTGGACGTCGGCCCTGAGCTGGTCGAAGTAGCCGTCGCCATTCTTGGCGTCGGTGCCGGTGCGGGCCTTGTCGTGGAGGGCGTCGCCGGGGCGGGCGTCGCGGTAGGTGTTGAAGTAGAGGAGGGAGTTGTCGCCGTAGTTGCCGCGGTAGGCGTCGTCGATCCAGCCCCAGCCGCCGTCGGCGTTCAGCCCGTCGCCGATGTCCTGGTAGAACTTCCAGGAGATTCCGGCCTGTTCGAGACGTTCGGGGTAGGTCGTCCAGTCGTATCCGGCTTCTTCGTTGCCGAGGACGGGACCGCCGCCCTTGCCGTCGTTCCCGGCGTGGCCGGAGAAGAGGTAGTAGCGGTTGGGGTCGGTGGCCCCGATCATCGAGCAGTGGTACGCGTCGCAGATGGTGAAGGCGTCGGCGAGGGCGTGGTGGAAGGGGATGTCCTTCCGGGTGAGGTGGGCCATCGTTCCGGTGCCCTTGGCGGCGATCCACCGGTCGTATCTGCCGTCGTTCCATGCCTGGTGGCCGCCGGCCCAGTCGTGGTTGAGGCCCGCGATGAACTGCATGCCGAGGTTCTCGGCCTCCGGGTGGTAGGGCAGCAGGTCCTTGGTGCCGTCGGACTGGTGCCATACGGGTTTGCCGCTCGGCAGCGTCACGGGGCGGGGGTCGCCGAAGCCCCGTACGCCCTTCAGCGTACCGAAGTAGTGGTCGAAGGACCTGTTCTCCTGCATGAGGACGACGATGTGCTCGACGTCCTTGAGGGAACCGGTGGCCCGGCGGGCCGGTATGGACGCCGCGCGGGCGATGCTGCCCGACAGGGCGGCCAGCCCCGCGGTCGCGCCGGCTATCTGGAGGAACCTGCGGCGGTTGAGCTCTGGCATGGTCCTGGACCTCTTGGTGTGGGGGTGCGCGCCGCCGCGCTCGGGCGGTGCGGGGTGGGACGGATGAGCAGAGTGTTCCAAGAGGAACGGGGCGGCGGGAAGGGGGCGGCGGGGCCGGTGACCGGGCGTCGAGGCCCGGTGGAGGGGCGGCGCGTCCGGTGCCCGCGGACGGTGATCCGCCCGGGGCCCCGGCTCCGTCCGGCCGGGCGATGCCCCGCGGGTGATCGGCCATACTCGGTCCGCACGGTCGGGCACGGCGTTCGGGAGGGGACTGCCAGATGGATCCGTCGGTCATCGGGGCGCGGCTGGGGGCGGCCGTACTCCAGCCGCTGGTGCGCAAGTTGCTCGTCACGGAGGGGCCCGGCGCGGGAGGCGTCGAGCGCCCCGTACGGCTGTCGGGGTGGCTGTCCTTCCGCGGCGAGAAGAGGCGGCTGAGCGAGAAGGATCTGCACAAGCTGGCATCGGAGCTGGTCCGGCGGGCGGTCGAGCCACTGCCGGCGGGTGACCGGCCCGCCCCGGAGGAGGCTGCCGCCACCGCGCACGCCCTGGCCTTCACCCTGCACGCGCTCGGCGATCTCGACATGGACGACGTCCAGGCCGTCGAACTGGGTGCGGACGAACTGGCGGAACGCCTGAAGGAGAAGGTCCCCCCGTCCACCTTCCTGTTCCTGTCGCAGGACGCCGAGGTCCTCCATGACGCCGTGCTGCGGGTGGCGTGCCGCCACATTCTCCACTTCTTCACCCAGCGCTCCACGTTCGTGGCACGCACCCTCGTGGAACAGACGCGGCGGCAAGGGCTCCTGCGCGGGGACATGGCGACGCTGCTGGACCGCGTCCCCGGCGTCGGCTCCCAGGACGCGGAATTCGAGGCCCGGTACGCCGAACAGCTCATCCGCCGGCACAGCGAGTTGACGATCTACGGGCTGGATCTGCGCCATGCCCGTGAATGGCAGCTCGACACCGCGTACATCTCCCTGGAGACCGAGACCCGGCAGGGCCCGGCGGTCCCCGTTCCCACCGAGCGCATTCTGGCCGGGCGCGACCGGGTCCTGCTGCGCGGTCTGGCCGGTTCCGGCAAGACCACGCTGCTGCAATGGCTGGCCGTGTCCACCGCGCGCGGGGAGCTCCCGGACGAACTGGTGGCGCTGCGCGGCCGCGTCCCGTTCGTCCTGCCGCTGCGGACCCTCGCCCGCGGGAGGCTGCCGCGCCCGGCGGATTTCCTGTCCGCGGTGGGCTTTCCCCTGACGGAACCCGCGGGCTGGGCGGAGCGGGTGCTCACCGCCGGTCGCGGACTGCTGCTCGTCGACGGGGTGGACGAGGTCCCCCACGACATGCGCGAGGCCACCCGGCAGTGGCTGCACCAGTTGATCGTCTCCTTCCCGGAGCGGAACCTCTGGCTGGTCACGACGCGCCCCTCGGCGGTCCAGGACGACTGGCTGCAGACGGACACGTTCGAGGAACTGTCCCTGATGCCCATGACGGAGGAGGACATCGCCGCGTTCATCCGGCGCTGGCACACCGCGGCGCGCGCCGGGGACGGACCGGCGCAGGCGCTGCTGACGGCCGTCCGCACCAAACCGGACCTGGGCCGCCTCGCCGTCAACCCCCTCATGTGCGGTCTGCTGTGCGCGCTCCACCGCGAGCGGCACGGGTTCCTGCCCGAGGACCGCAAAGAGCTGTACGACGCCGCCCTCGCCATGCTGCTGGAACGCCGCGACCTCGAACGCGGGATGCACCGCCCGGGTGATCTCCGGATCGGGAAGGAACCGCAGATCGGGCTGTTGCAGCGCCTCGCCCACTGGATGGTCCGCAACGACCGCTCCGAGATGGGCCGCGACGACGCCCACGCCGTCCTCGCCGCCCACCTGCCCTCGATGACCCATATCGACGCCGGCGCCGAGCGGGTCCTCCGCCACCTGCTCGACCGCAGCGGCGTCCTGCGGCAACCCACCGCCGACACCGTGGACTTCATCCACCGCACCTTCCAGGACTACCTCGCCGCCAAAGCCATCGTCGAGGCCCGCGACTTCCCCTGGCTGGAGAACAACGCCGACAACTCCCAGTGGGAGGACGTCATCCGCATGGCCGTCGCCCACGGCCGCCCCGAGGAACGCGCCCGCATCCTGCGCGGGCTCGTCCCCGTCCTCGGCGACACACTCCCTCACGAGGAGACCAGCGCCGGACGCCCCCAACTGCGCTTCCAACGCGCCCGCACCTCCGCCGCGACGAAGCCCGCCCGGGGGCGGCGGCTGCCGCTGCGCCGCATCCTGCTCGCACGGTCCTGCCTGGACCACGCGCCCGAGGTGGACTCGGTGCTCCAGGACAGCATCATGCTGCTCACCCGTGACCTGCTGCCGCCGGGTACCCCCGGGGCCGCCCGGCGCCTGGCCGAGTACGGCGGGTCGAATGTGATCGCGATGCTGCCCGGCCCCGACCATCTGGACGAGAACCAGGCCGAGGCATGCGTCATCACCGCCACCCGGCTCGCGTCCAACGCCTCCATCGCCTACCTGACCGGCTTCCGGACGCATCCCTCACTGGCCGTACGCCGGCAACTTGCCTGGTCGTGGCACCGTTTCGACTGCTCCACCTACGCCGAGGAGATCATCTCCCACCTCCCGGAGGACGACGAGCTGTACTTCACCGCCGCGAGCACCGAACATCTCCGGGCGCTGCGCGCGATGGGCGGCCGCGCCCGGATCCAGATCCTCGGGACCCACCACCCGGGGGACCTCGCCGCGCACCTGTCCCCGGAGCGGCTCACCCATCTGTGGCTGCGTGAGGGTTACACCACCGTCTTCCGCAGCATGAACTGGCTCGCCCGCTTCCCCCTCCTGCACACCCTCGTCCTCCCCAAGCCCCCTCACCCGCTCGACGCCCACACCATCCCCGACTCCGTGAGGATCACCTTCGCCCACCGCGACGACCCGGAACCGCTGGGGGCGTAGAGGGGGCCGGCGGTACAGGGCGGCCCCGGACGGGTCGTACGGAAGGGCAGCCGTCCGCCCGGCAACTTCACCCGCGACAAGCGGGGTTGAGCGCGAGGCTGGGTGATGGGGCCGGACAGTTCCCGTCCGTCGGACGGATCAGATCCGCCCGGACCGGGACCCTCGGCGTTTCGGTCACGGAGGCGGCGGAGGCGATCCCCGTGGGGCAAGGGTCGGTGTATCGGGAACGAACACCTTTTCGCTCCGTTGCAGGGTGTCTGCGCCGTCCGAAACACATGTGTTCGAAAGGCCGGGGGGTCTCGTTGGACGCCGTGACAGCTCGACACCTCGTCCGGAGGACGCCATGCATCCCACACCTCGCCTCAATCAGCGCCGCCCGGTGCCCGTGGCGGAGCCCCTCACGGTTCCGTACGGCACCGACGCCGTCCGTGCCCCGGCACGCCTCCCTCGGAGGTGGGCGGTATGAGCGGGGCGGACCATGATGCGGCCCGGCCGGTTCCGGAGCCACGCACCGCCCCGGCCGGGGCGCCGGGTGGCTCCGGCGCGGCGTCCGCTCCGGAAGCGCCCGGTCCCGAGACGACGATGCAGTACGTGGATGTGACCGGCAGCCGGGAAGCGGCCGGGCGGTCGATCCGGATGCGGGACATGGCCCGGCGGCTGCCGCGGCTGGTGCGGCGGTCGTTGGCGCTGGCCTGGCGGGTGGACCGGGCGGCGACCGTCGGGCTCCTGGTGTGCCAGGCGGTCGCCGGGGTGATGCAGGCCCTGGGTCTCGTCGCCATCAGCGGCACCCTCACCGCGTTGCTGACCAGCGGCGACGTCTACCACCGGCTGCTCGACGCCTGGCCTTCGGTGGCCCTGCTGGCGGGCGCGTCCGGGGTGCGTGCGCTGTTGGGGATCACGGTCACCTGGCTCGCGTCGCGGCTGCGGCCGCTCATGTCGCGGGAGGCCGAGCAGATGCTGCTGGCGGGCTGCGCCGAGGTGGAGCTGTCGGCGTACGACGAGCCCTCCTTCAACCGTGACCGGGAGGCCGCCGACCGCGGGGCGCAGGTCACCGGCGATCTGATCGACGAGGGGCAGGACCTCATCGCCTCGTCGGCCTCGTTCCTCGCCGGGGCCGTCGTCCTGGCCGGGGTGCATCCGGTGCTTCTCCCGCTGCTGGTGGCGGCGAGCCTTCCGCAGGCGCTGGCGCAGGTGAGCGCCGCCCGCGTCCGCTATCTGGCGAATCTGCGGAGCAACGGCGCCAACCGCATGCTGTCGGTGCTGCGGTGGCACATCTTCACACGGGAGGCCGCCGATCAGATCCGGGCCGGCACCATGGCCGCGTTCCTCTCCCGCCGCTACCGGGACACGGTCGGCCGTATCAACCGTGAGGACCGGGCCGCGGCCGACAAGGGCGCCCGGATGTCCCTGGTCGGGGCGGTGTGCGGCGGGGTGGGCTCGGCGGTCGTCTGGGCGGCCGTGGTGTTCTTGCTGGCCACCGGACGGATCAGCGTCGGGCACGCCGGGACCGCGGTCTTCGCGCTGCAGACGGTGGGACAGGCGGTGCGCGGTCTGGTGAGCGTCGGCGCCCGAGCGGTACGCACCGGCCTCTACATGGACGACTGGAGCGGCTTCCTCGACAAGGCCGGCGGATTCCGGATGCGGCGGGGCGCCCACCGTCCCGGGCCGCCGGCGAGGATCGAGGTCACCTCGGTCACCCACCACTACGCCGGCAAGGACCGACCCGCGCTGTCCGACGTCTCTCTCACCCTGCGCCGGGGCGAGATCACCGCGCTGGTGGGGTTCAACGGTTCGGGGAAATCGACCCTGTCGAAGCTGGTCAGCGGCTTGTATCTACCCAGCTCGGGGCAGGTCCGGTGGGACGGGCTCCCCACCGGCGACGCCGACCCGCAGGCACTGTGGCAGCAAGTCGCCCTCGTACCGCAGGAGTACGCGCGGTGGCCGCTGAGCGCACGCGAGAACGTCACGCTCGGGCAGCCCTCACCGCGTGGTGACGCTGCGGTGCGGGAGGCGTGCGAGGCTGCCGGGGCCGATGAGGTGATCGCCGGGCTCGGCGCCGGGCTCGACACCCTCCTCGCCCGTGAGTGGCTCAACGGTGAGGAGTTGAGCGGCGGTCAGTGGCAGCGCATCGCCCTCGCCCGCGCCTTCTTCCGCCGGGCGGGCCTGCTGGTCCTCGACGAACCGACGGCCAATCTGGATCCGCTGGCCGAGTTCCGGATCTTCCAGCGGCTACGGGCCCTGGCCCGGCATCAGGTGGTGCTGCTGGTGACCCACCGGCTCACCAACCTGGCCGTGGCGGACCGGATCGTCGTCCTCGACGGAGGCCGGATCGTCCAGGAAGGCACCTACCGGCAGCTCGCCGAGGAGGAGGGACTGTTCCGGGAGTTGCTGGCCTGCCAGATCACCGCGGACACGGCGCGCGGTGACGACGACCGGCACGGGGCGCCAGCCTGAGCCGCCCAGACGTCTCCGGGCTCCGGCCCTCCGCGGCGTGCTCCCGGCCGTGTTCCCGGCCGTACCGCACCTGACACTCCTCGTACCGGCGGTCCTTCCCGGGGCCGCCGGTACGGGTGGGGCCAGCCCCTCCCCCACATGTGACGGAAAGGTGCCCCGTCCGTCTGAAGGGCGTCCGCCCGGCGCCGTCCGCAGACGTCCGGGCCGGCCCCTCGGCGGCGGAGCCGACCCGGACGCTTTCGGCCCGGCCGTCCAAGAAGGGCCGTCGCGGCGGGCGGTGGCGCGCCTGAGGCGGTGGAGGCGCCGCTCGCGGTGGGTCATTCCTCGTCCAGGCGGGTCAGCGCTTCGGTGACGAGGCGGGTGGCGAAGGTGCGGTCGTCGGTGATGCGGTTGATGTACTCGGCGAGGAGGAAGGCGGTGGCCTCCAGGGGGTTCATCTCCGCCTCGGTCCAGTAGCCGTACTGCTTGCGCCACAGGTTGGGGCTGAGGTCGAGTGCCGCGGCGACGAGGAGTCCGGACATAGTGGGGATGGCCTCCGGGCGGATGCTCCTGGTCATCATCCGCATCGTCGCCACGAGGTGGGGCACCACGTACTCGATGACGTCCTTGTCGTGCTCCTCGTGGGCTCTGCGCAGCCACTGCATGAACATGTAGATGAGCGTGCAGGCGCCGTCCAGCACCTCATCGGCGCCGTCGGGGCCCATGGAGGCGGCCAACCGGTCGCTCAGGGCGCGCTGTTCGGGGTCGTCCTCTTCCGTTCTGTCGTAGATCGACTTGAGCCGGGAGTCGATCATCAGAAGCGCCGTACCCACGTCGCCCACCGGAGCGTGTTCGGGGCCGCAGAGCGAAGACACAGATTTCCTCCCCCGCCGCGCGTGGACAGCGCAGCGTAATCTCACAGTAACCGGCTGACACCATCCCGCCGGTGCCGCTCCGGGAGACGTCCGGGGCCGCATGCGGCACAAGCCCCGAAACGTGACGAAACCGTTCCGACACAGCTGCGGCCCCCGGTACGTCTGTTCGGGCTCCAGGGGCCGTCGGCGGACCGTGCGGGGCGCCCTGGAAAGCGAAACACTTCCTCGCCTTCGTCGGCATAGCCGCAACCCTCATCACCGACCGCCGCCTCACCGAATCAAACGGCGTCTCAATCCTCTGATCTGCAGCTCTCCGAACCGAATTGGTGAGGCCCGAGGGATCACCGCGAGATGTTCCGGTGAGCGAGAGTCCGCTCCGTCTGACGCGTTAGTACTGTGACTTCGCATGACCGACACCGAGACCGAGATCACCGCGGACCTGGTCCGCGACCTGCTGCGGGAGCAACATCCGGACCTTGCTGGGCTCGCCATCCGAGAGGTGGCGGGCGGATGGGGCAACCAAATGTGGCGCCTCGGGGACGACTTGGCCGTGCGCATGCAGCGCATGGACCCCACCCCGGAACTCCAGCTCAAGGAACGGCGATGGCTGCCCGTGCTGGCCCCGCGCCTGCCGCTCCCGGTGCCGACCCCGGTGCGGTTCGGTGAACCGTCGGCGCGTTTCCCCAAACACTGGACCGTGATGACGTGGGTTCCCGGCGAGCCGCTGGACCACGGCTCGATCAGCCGCGGCGCCCACGCGGCCGACACGCTGGCGGGCTTCCTCCGGGCGCTCCATGCGGAGGCGCCCGCCGAGGCGCCGACCGCTACGGACCGCGGTGCCCACCCCCGGAACTGCACGGACGGCTTCGAGAACTTCTTCCAGGCCGTAGCACCCGACGATATCGCCGCAGACGTCCGGGCCGTCTGGGACGGCGCCGTTGCGGCCCACGCGTGGGAGGGCCCGCCGGTGTGGGTGCACGGCGACCTCCATCCCGCGAACGTCGTCGTCTCGGACGGAACGCTCTCGGGCATCGTCGACTTCGGTGACATGTGCGCCGGCGACCCGGCGTGGGACCTCGCCGCCGCGTGGACGCTGCTACCCGCGGGCACGGCTTCACGGTTCTTCGACAAGTACGCACGTGCAGACGAGTCGGCGATCCGGCGTGCCCGTGGGTTGGCCGCCATGAAGAGCCTCTTCCTGATGCTCATGGGACAGAACGGAGACCGGGGCCTTCCCGGCGGCAAGCCGAACTGGGGACCTGCAGGCCGGGCGGCACTTGATCGTGTTCTGAAGGGCGTTTGACGCCCACTTCTCGGAACTTGTTCTCGATCTTGGTTGAGGGGCGGGCGGCAGCCCACCTTCGCGGATTCATCGATCACCACGCGTGGTGGGAATGCCAAGGTCCACGGGCGCATGCCGCCCATGGGCCTGATCAGCCTGGCTGAGCCTCTCCTCGGAGCCGGCCAGGCTGATCCGGAGACCTTCGACCTCGCCGAGCCGGCCTTCCCTCTCAGCCATGCGCTCGGCACGATGGTCAAGGACTCCTCGGGGCGTAAGCGCTTCAGCCAGATCATTCCCAGGAATTCGCCACTGCCCTGGAAGGAGCACAAGCGCTATACGCCGCAGAAGGATCACGCGCAGAAACTGTCCGTGGAGATCTGGGAGGGAGGCCCGGACAAGGAGCTCGCCCACCGCGACAACGTGCAACTCACCGAGCTCACCCTCATGTACCCCACGCCGCGGGTCCGCGACGAGTCCCGCTTCGACCGGGAGTACACGTACGGCTCCAACGGCCTGCTCCACCTCAAGGTCACCCTGGAGCACACGGGCGAGGCCGTGGTCGACCAAGAGGTCGAGTGCTTCGGTTCGGGTGGCCCACGCCCGAGGTCCGAGAGGAGCTGGACCGCCTGCTGAAGAACACCTCGAATCCGGGCCCCCTCAGGTCCACCGCATCGGCCGCGTGCACTCGCCCCGTTCCCACGCCGCCGAAGGCGCGATCGGTGCCGCTCGACGGTGGCCCGCACGCCCTGGTCGTCGACGGATCCAACCTCGCCTGGATGCCGTCCGACACGAAGCTCACTGCACCGTCTGCGGACAAATGCGCGGCATTCACTCCGTCTCCGCCGACACCCTCGTCCGCGGTCCCTGCCCTGCACCACACCGGACGCCGAACTCTGGCGCCCCTGACGGACCTGCGGACAAGCTGAGCGACTGCACGCGCCCGGTCCGTGCCCTCGCTGCACTCTCAAGCAACGGCTCCACGAGTCCTCGGCGACGGCTCCGTAACCCGCAGCTGCAGTCCCTCCGCGATGCCCTGGCCGGCACCGAACGGGTTGGCACCGTGATGCGCTGGCGCTCCAAGGGCATCGTCTCCACCGTCCTGTCCGATCTTGGCTCCGGTCGCCATCCCCTCCCACCAGGCCCTGGACCAACTCCCTGAAGGCAAGGTCGTCGAGCACATCCGCAGAGTTCTCGTCGCCACCTCGGTCCTACCCAGGCAGGACGAGCAGATGGTCCGTCTCGAACGGCAAGTGAAGAACCTCGTCGCCTCCCGCACGACGGCCGAGGGGCGGAAAATCCTGCACCGGAGGGACCGCCGGGCCATCGATTTACCCTCGCGGCGTGGAGTACGGGAAGTCGCCGAACGCTGCTACGACCGTGGGGTTTCCGGGACGCCGCATCGGAACGGTCGGGCTCACGATGGTCCCGCCACACGCCGGCCCCGCTGTCGGCCAGGGGCCAGCAGCCGGGCTGAGCGCGCAATGCCCCGTACCCTTGGACCGCCCCCGGCGGTCGGCCGCAGACCGGGCAGGAAGCGGCACGTGCCCCCTGGCCGCCCTGGGGCGGCTGCTGGCCGACCAGGAGACACCGATGCACCTTCGCGTCGCCGGCGTCATCGTGAACACCGCCACCACCCGGCCTCCCGCTGACTCTTCTCCCCGGCCGCCGCGCGGGCCGGCCGTTCCGCCCCGGCCGCCTGTCCGCGCTCCTCGACAAGGTCGGTATCGGGTTCCCCGGGGTCCGACGACCGTTGAACACGGGAGCTGAATAGGGGAGCCCACCGGTAAACCGAGGTCCTATACGCCGGGTATGCGCCCATTGGAGAGTGGATCAGGCGCTGACCTGCTACTGAAGCCGGGCACGTCCATCTGCTGAGTGCCGACGACGGACAGCAGACGCAGTGCCTCTGCCGACGGCGAGCCGGGGGCGGCGGTGTAGATGACGAGTTGCTGGTCCCGGTCGGCTATATCCAGGACGTCGCAGCTGACGGCGACGGGGCCGACGAGGGGGTGCTCGAAGGTCTTGCAGAGGGTGGGGCGGGCGGTCACCTCGTGGGTGGCCCAGAGCCGGGCGAACTCCTCGCTGCCGGCGCGGAGCTCCTCGACCAGACCGGCCACCTCCGGGTCGTCGGGGTAGCGAGCCGCTGCGGCGCGCAGGTGGTGGGCCGAGGTCCGGGCGAACTCGTCCGCGTCCGAGACGCCGTACAGCCGTCGTCCGTGTCGGTGCGGGCCGAGGAAGGCACGTCGGATGAGGTTCCGGTCCCGGCGCGAGAGGGCGGAGAAGTCCTCCATCAGGGCGGCGGCCAGGTCGTTCCAGGCGATGACCTCGTACGTCGCGGACATCACGATCGCCGCGGCCTGCGGCAGCCGCTGCAGCAGGTCGACGATGCTCCGCCGTACCTCCCGCGAAGGCCCCGGCAGCGGTCCGGGCGGGGCACCGGCGAGGTGGTGGAGATGATCGCGCTCGGCGTCCGACAGTCGCAGCGCGCGGGCGAGTTGAGCCAGCACCTCGCGGGAGGGGCGTGGGGCTCGGGCCTGCTCCAGTCGCGTGTAGTACTCGGTCGAGATGAACGCCAGCTGCGCCACCTCCTCACGGCGCAGCCCCGGGGTGCGGCGGCGCACCCCGGCGGGCAACCCCACGTCGGCGGGGGTGATGCGCTCGCGCCTGCCGCGCAGGAAGTCACCGAGCTCTCGTCGTACTTGTCGGTCCATCTCCCCAGTGTGCGCGGTGCCGAGGTGCCCAGCCAGGTACTGCCGGGGCCTGGATGAGCGGGGCGGCCCGGCACAGGCTCGTCGGCATGAACAACGCACCGATCACGTCCCTCACGACTTCAGGGCTGCTGACCGACAAGGTCGCCTTCCTCACTGGTGCCGGTCGCGGCATCGGCGCCGCATCAGCGCGGCTGTTCGCCCGGGAGGGCGCCCGGGTGCTCCTCGCGGCACGCACGGAGCCCCAGCTCAAGGCGGTGACCGAGGAGATTCGGACGGCCGGAGGCACCGCGGACTACGTGGTGTGCGATCTGGCCGACCCGGCAAGCGTCCGTGCCGCCGTCAACCGGTCCGTGGAGCTGTACGGCCGACTCGACGTGGCCTTCAACAACGGCGCGACGGGGCAGCCGCCCGGCCCGATGGACCAGCTGTCGGAGGCCGATTTCGACCGCGTCTGCGCCGTCGATCTCAAGGGCCCGTGGCTGGCCATGACCGCGGAGATCGCTGCCATCCGCGCCACCGCGAAGCGCGGAGCCATCGTCAACACCTCCAGCGTCGGCAGCCTGATGGGCAACCCCCAGCTGCCCGCGTACGGCGCGGCGAAGCGGGCGGTCAACAGCCTCACCGCATCGGCAGCCGTCACGTACGGCCCGGAGGACATCCGCGTCAACGCCATCGCGCCCGGCACCACGCTCACCGAGATGCTGCACGAGTGGGATGAGAAGTCACCCGGCACCATCGAGCAGCTCAACGCCCGGACCCCGCTGGGCCGCGCCGCCGATCCGGACGAGATCGCCCAGGCCGCGGCCTGGCTCCTCAGCGACCGCTCCTCCTACGTCACCGGCACGGTCCTCCGGGTCGACGGCGGCATGCGCGCCTGAGGGACGTCTGTCATCAGGCGGAGGATCGAGGTGCCGGGGCGTGACTGCGTCCGGGCACCCGCGTTCGCTGCGTCTCCGCGACCGGCAGCCATGCCCGGCTCGGGCGACACCGCGCCACCTACCGGGCCGCCCCGCCCGGCCCCGTCTCCCGCCGTGCCCTCGGAGACGGTCCGGAGCTGTCCGGCGCCTGGGCCGACCACATCGTGCTCCAGCTCCTGCCCGCCCTCACCGCCCGGTTCGGCCTGGCGGGTCTGGTGACGGCGTTCCCGCTGGAGGAGCATGCCGCCGCGGTCGCCGACGGATCGGTGATGAAGGCGGTGCTGACGTCCTGACACCAGGCGTCCGGGCACCGCGCGGCACCTGACACCGCGTGTGCCGGAGAGGACGGCCCGGCAGTGGCACCCCGCCGCGGCCGGGCCGTCGTGCCTGTCCGCCGTACAGGCAGCCCGTGGCGCCGGGTCATCCGGTGAGCGCCCGCAGCGCCTTCTCCGTCGCCGGGTCGTCGGGGAGATAGGCCAGCAGATGGTGGCCCGGCTCGTCCACGGCGGCGAGCTTGACGTAGCGCAGCCGCAGATCACCGGCGACCGGATGCCGGAAATGCCGTACGGCGGGATGGAACGCCGAGGTCTCCCGGCGGTCGTACCAGCGGGCGGCGTCCGGATCGGCCAGCAGTTCCTCGGCGACCTCCGCGTACCTGCCGTCCTCCGGATGCCGCGCCGCCTGCGCCCGGAACTGCCCCAGCAGACCCCGCGCCTCCGGCTCCCAACTGGCCAGCAGCGTACGGGCGGGCTGCCAGCGGAAGACCAGCCACAGCAGATTGCGCTGCTTGGGAGCGAGCCGCGCCAGATCGGTGAGGAGCGCGGTGTACCCCGCGTTCCAGGCCAGCAGGTCCCAGTGCGGATCGAGCACCGCCGCCGGATTCGGCGTCAGCGAATCCACCAGCGACAGCAGATTGCGCGACACCCAGCCGGGCGGACGCCCGGTCCGCGGCGGCTGCGCCACGAACGACAGCACGTGCGCGGTCTCGTCGGCGTTCAGCCGCAGCGCCCGCGCCACCGACCGCAGCACCTGTTCCGACGTCCGCACCCGGCCCTGTTCCAGCCAGGCGTACCAGGAGCTGCTGATCCCGGCCAGTTCCGCGACCTCCTCGCGCCGCAGTCCGGGCGTACGGCGCCGGGGCGAGCCGGGCAGCCCCGCATCGGCAGGCGCCAGCCGCTCACGGCGGGAGCGCAGAAACGCGCCGAGTTCACGGCGCGGTCCGCCGGACCCGTTGCCGTACATCCGCCGGCTCCTCCCCCGCCGTCGACCGCCCCGGGGCGGAACACCGTGCCCGCAGGGTGTGAGCAAGGGTAATCGGCTGCGGGACCACGCGATCGGCCCGTGGTGATGGGCTGGAGGTGCCGGGCCGACAGCACCGGCAGGCACGGACACAAGGAGAGCCGGGCGGCCACTCCTCGCAAGCCGCTGGAGACAGAGCCCCATCAGCCACACCCGGCCCTCCCGGGCCGACCAACAACTCACGGAGCCCCATGGACACCACCGACCCACCCCCGGCCACCGCCACGTCGCCCCGCGGCGCGAGCGCCCCGCCGATACCGGCCGCCGCGCTGCGCCTGCTGCGGACCGCCGGTTTCGTGAGCAACTTCGACCGCTTCTGCATCACCCCCATGGTGCTGCTCATCGGCGCCCAACTCGGCGCCCCGCTGCCCACGGTGATGCTCGCGGCCAGCGGCTACTTCCTCGCGTACGGCCTGATGCAGCCGGTCTGGGGTCTGGCGAGCGACCGGCTGGGGCAGGTGCGGGTGATGCGGCTCTCGCTGGCCGGGGCGGCCGTCGCCGCACTCGCCTCGGCAGTGGCACCCGACCCGACGGTGCTGATCGCGGCCCGCGCGGCGGCCGGGGCGTTCTTCGCCGCATCCATCGCCGCGTCCATCACCTACGTCGGGGACACCGTGCCCGCCGCGGTCCGCCAGCGCCCGCTCAGCGAACTGATGACCGCGTTCGCCCTGGGCACCGCCGTGGCGACCGTCATCGCCGGGGCACTGGCGCACTACGTCAGCTGGCGCCTGGTCTTCGCGCTGCCGGGCCTGATCGCCGCCTGGCTGACGGTCGCCCTGCGCCAGCTGCCGGAGCCGCCACGCGAGGCACCCGGTGCGCTGCTCGCCCCGTTCCGCGTCGTGCTGCGCTCCCGCCGGCAGTGGTACGTGATGGCCGTCGCGATGCTCGAAGGCGCCGTACTGCTGGGCTTTTTGACCTATGTCGCGCCGGCGCTGGAGGCCCAGGGCGCCTCGGCGACGCCGGCCGGTGCGGTGTCCGCGCTGTACGGGGTGGGCTCGATGTCCGCGGCCCAGATCGTCAAGCGGCTGGTGGGGCACTGGACGCCGGTGTGGCTGATCGTGGCCGGCGGAGCGCAGATGCTGGTGGCCTTCGGCCTCGCCGCCGCCAGTACGTCGGTACCCGCGCTGGTCGGATGCACCCTGCTGCTCGGCGGCGGCTGGTCCTTCATGCATTCCACGATCCAGTCCTGGGCCACACTCCTCTCCCCGGCGGCCCGCGCCACCGGCGTGGCGATGTTCGGTCTGGCGCTGTACGTCGGCAGCGCGCTGGCCAGCGCCCTCGCCGCCCAGCCGGCCGAGCACCACGCCTACCGGGCCATGTTCCTGACAGCCGCGCTCCTGACGCTCCCGCTCACCATCGCCGCAGCGGTGGGCCGCGCCCGCTACCGCGGCTGAGCGCCGCGCGCCCACCAGGGACCACGACGAAACCCTGCCGGGTAGCTCCGGCAGGTTCCGCCATGCGAAGAGGCCCACCCGCCTCTGCACGTCGCCTGGTCCGGCCTGCGAACGTCTTCACCGGCCGCCACGTGAACGCACCGAAGGCCCACGCCGCGCCGACCGCGGTGGGCGCGGGCATCGGCCTGGGCTGCGCCGCGGCGGTCTGGCCTGGATCGCCCCCCACCGCCGTCGACGCCGCATCCGAGCGGTCGGGCAGGACGGATTACCGCTCGCACCGCACCCGCCCCGCGCGGTTGCGCCCCGCGAAGGCCGTAAGACGATGGATGAGGTGAGTCCCGCCGGGGCCGGGTCGACGGGGGCGTGGCCTCGGGACGTGCGAGCGGGTGCTGGTGCGCCCGCGGAATGGAGTGGCCATGTCCGGTCTTCCGCCTCCGATCACCCCGTACCTCGAACAGGCCGCGAGAGAGCTTGCCGAGGCGACGGATCCGCATCCCCGTATCTACGAGGTGCCGCCCGAGCAGGGCCGGGAGATTCTGCTCGGGCTGCAGAGCGGCAGCGGGGTGGAGCGTCCGGACGTCGACGAGGAGTGGGTCGACGTGGACGCGGGCGAGTGGGGCACCGTCCGTACCCGCATCATCCGGCCCGCGGGGGTGAGCGGGCCGTTGCCGGTGGTGTTCTACATCCATGGCGCGGGCTGGGTTTTCGGCGACGACAGGACCCACGACCGGCTCTTCCGGGAACTCACCGTGGGCGCGGGCGCCGCGGGCGTCTTCCCCGTCTACGACCGGGCGCCGGAGGCCAAGTACCCCACGCAGGTCGAGCAGAACTACGCGGTGGGGCTGTGGGTCCTGGAGCACGGCGCCGAACACGGCCTGGACACCTCGCGCATCGCCGTCACCGGTGAGTCGGTCGGTGGCTGCATGGCGACGGTCTTCGCGCTGATGAACAAGGAGCGCGGCGGTATCGGTCTCAAGGCGCAGGTTCTGCTGTACCCGGTGACCAACGCTGACTTCGACACCCCTTCCTACCTGCAGTTCGCCGAGGGGTACTACCTCACCCGGGACTCCATGAAGTGGTTCTGGGACGCCTATACCACCGATCCCGCCCAGCGCGCCGAGGTCCATGCCTCCCCGCTCCGGGCCTCCCTGGAGCAGTTGCGGGGACTGCCCACCACTCTGGTCATCACCGATGAGGCGGATGTGCTCCGCGACGAGGGCGAGCAGTACGCGAACAGGCTCCGCGAGGCGGGCGTCGACGTCACCTCCGTCCGGGTGGCCGGCATGGTGCACGACTTCCTGCTGCTGGACAGCTTGCGCGACACCCGCGCCGCCAACGTCGCCCGCACGCTCGCCGTCGATGCCCTGAGGAAGGCGCTGCACGGCAGCTGACCCGCGGCGGCGGTGCCGTACCGCCAGGGCCGCGGGGACGCACCCGGAGCCGGACGCCCGCGTGAGGTGGGCGCCCGGCTCCGCTGTCTTCCGAGAGCTGCCGCCCGCCGGGACGGTACGGCGGGAAGGCCCTGCCGGGTCGGCGCGGGAGACCCGCCCACGAGAGTGTTGACGGTGCTTACATTCAGAATTACCCTCATGTGGACACCGCTAACATTCCTCCGAGGGAGCCACACCGATGCCTACGCGTACACGTACGTCCACGTCCACCCCCGTGCCCACGCCGCAGCAGGAGACGATCGAGGTCGAGCTGGGCGGCCGTACGGTCACCGTCCCGAAGGGCGGTCTCTACGACCGGTTCCGGATGGACACCGATCTCGACGAGGTCGCCCGTGATCCGCGCGTCAGCGGAGTGGACTTCTTCCGGCGCCTGCCGAAGACCCGGGTCGACTCCCCCATCGGTCCCACGCTCACCCCGAACTTCTACTACCGCGTCTCGACCGCCCGGCTGACGATGCTCGCCCGCTCCCGGGCGATCCGCGGCCGCCTGCCCGAGGAACTGGCGCCGCTGGAGGTCGCGCCCGGACTCGGGCTGATCTCGGTGATGTTCTTCCGCTACGACGTGTGCGACATCGACTTCTACACCGAGGCGGCCGTCGGCATCGCGGTGAAACCGGCCCGGCACGGCAGGCTCGGCTTCTTCGACCTGGTCGCCGCCCTCAAGAACGAACACCTCGACTCCTACGTGCTGTCCCTCCCGGTGAGCACGGAGATCGCACAGGTCCGCGGCCACGACGGCTACGGCTTCCCCAAGTGGGTCACCGCACTCGACGTCGGTATCGACGCCCACCGCACCACCGCACGCGTGGCCAACGACACCGGCGGCACCGACCTGTCCCTGTCGGTGCCCACACCGGCGCAGGACATTCACCGCAGCGGCGAGCGGGTCTCCTCGCTCACCTCGTACACCTCGATCGGCGGCGCCTGGCACTCGACCCTGAGCCAGACCCACGTGCTGTCGGCGGGGACCGCGCGCTTCCCGCGCGGCGTCGCCCTCCGGCTCGGCGAGGGCCGCATGGCGGACGACGTGCGCTCCCTCGGACCGGTCAGGACCGTACAGCTCGACGTCATGACCGAAGGTCAGGTCGCGCTGCACATGCCGGTGCCCACCTCGGTCCGCGGCCGGTAAGAGGAACAGGAGCCCGTTGCCATGATCACCGACCACGCCACCCCGCCCACCGCCACCCGCGGCCCCGGCCTGCCCGACTCGCTGACCCCGGCCCGGATCGAGCGGCTGGCGGCTCGCGTCGCGGCCGCACCCGGCGCCGGGCGGGTCACCACGAAGGCCCCGTACACCGGGGCCCCGCTGGCCGACCTGCCGGTCTCCACCCCCGAGGACGTGGAGCACGCCTTCGCGCGCGCCCGGATCGCGCAGCGGACCTGGGCCGCCACCTCGCTGAGCCGGCGCAGGAAGGTCTTGCTGCGCTTCCACGATCTCGTCCTCGACCGGCAGGACGAGGCGCTGGACCTGATGCAGGCGGAGAACGGCAAGACCCGCCGCGACGCGTACCTCGAAGTGCTGGACACCGGGATCACCTCCCGCTACTACGCGCGCAGCGCCGCCAGGTATCTGGCGCCCAAGCGCCGCCGCGGCGCGATCCCGGTGCTCACCCACACCACCGAACTGCGCCACCCCAAGGGCGTCGTCGCCATCGTCTCGCCGTGGAACTACCCGCTGAGCATGGCCGCCGGCGACGCCGTAGCGGCACTCATGGCCGGTAACGCCGTCGTCCAGAAGCCCGACACCCAGACCGCGCTCACCGCGCTGTGGGCCCGGGGTCTGATGGAGGAGGCGGGCCTGCCGGCCGGGGTGTGGCAGATGGTGGTCGGCCGGGGCAGCTCCCTCGGCGGCGTGCTGATGGACAACGCCGACTACATGATGTTCACCGGTTCCACCGCGAGCGGACGCCGGATCGCCCGGGACGCCGGCGAACGCCTCATCGGCGCCTCGCTCGAACTCGGCGGCAAGAATGCCATGATCGTCCTCGACGACGCCGACATCGAGAAGGCCGCCGAAGGCGCCGTCGCCGCCTGCTTCCCCTCGGCCGGTCAACTCTGCGTCTCCATCGAGCGGTTGTACGTGGCCGAGGAGATCCGTGACCGGTTCGTCGACGCGTTCGTCGCCCGCACCCAACGGCTCAAGATCGGCGCCGCCTACGACTACAGCTGCGACGTCGGCAGCCTCACCAACCGGTCCCAGCTGGACACCGTCACCGCGCACGTCGCCGACGCCGTGTCCAAGGGCGCCACGGTGCTCGCGGGCGGACAGGCACGACCGGACCTCGGGCCGCTGTTCCACGAGCCGACGATCCTCACCGGTGTCACCCCGGACATGACGCTGTACGACCACGAGACCTTCGGCCCGGTCGTCTCGGTCCACGCCTACCGCGACGTCGAGGAGGCGATCGCCCTGGCCAACGCGTCGCCGTACGGACTGAACGCCAGCGTCTGGAGCCGCGACGGGGCGCGCGGCCGGGCCGTCGCCGCCCGCGTCCACGCCGGCACCGTCAACGTCAACGAGGCGTTCGCCGCGGCGTGGGGAAGCATCGACGCCCCGATGGGCGGCATGGGCGACTCCGGGCTCGGCCGCCGCCACGGCGCCGACGGAATCCTCAAGTACACCGAGCCCCAGACCGTCGCCCACCAGCGCGTCCAGGGGTTCACCCCGCGGGCCGGCATTCCGCCGGAGACGTGGGCCGGTCTCCTGACGGGAGTGCTGAAGGCGCTGAAGGCGGCCGGTATGCGCTGAAGCGCACACCGGCGGGCGGCGCGGTTGCGATGGCCCGCGCCGTCCCCGCGGACGCGGCCACGGGGGCCTGCCCGGCCCGCGCCCCACCTGATCGCCTCGCGCGTTCCACGTCACCTAAGATGTATGCATCGTTTACATGGAAGAAGGTATGTAAGCGCCGCACAGACGAGGGAGCGTGACCCATGCCGCAGACCAGCGGCTCGTACCACCACGGCGATCTGCGGGCGGCCTGTCTGAGCGCCGCGCGGGAGCTGCTCGAAGAGGGCGGCGGCGCCGGACTGTCACTGCGGGCGGTGGCGCGGCGGGCCGGCGTGTCGGCGACGGCCCCCTACCGCCACTTCCCCGACCGGGAGGCACTCGTCTCCGCGGTCGCCGCGGAGGGCTACCGCGAACTCGCCGGCTCCCTGGCCTCGGCACACCCCGCGCCGGCGACCGCCGACGACCTCGCCGCCGTCGCCGTCGCCTACGTACGCTTCGCGATCGATCATCCGGCGCTGTTCCGGGCGATGTTCGCCGAGCCCTGCGACCCGGACAACGAGGAACGCGTCCGCGCGACCACCGCCATCACGGAGTACGTCCTCGACATCGTCCGCCGCGCCTTCCCCGACGCCGAGCCGGCGAACGCCCTGGCGACGGCGGTGTGGGCCCTCGTCCACGGCCTGGCCTTCCTGCACCTCGACGGCAAACTCGACACCTCCACGCCCGAGATCGTCGCCGGTCAGGTCGGCGCCGCCGTCCACGCGATGCTCGCCGCCTCACGCGCGACGACCCCGTCGCCGGAGTGAGCGGACGCCGCACGCCGACCACCCCGCCCCGCCCTTCGGCGGGCGCGGCGTAGCCACCCTCACCCCGCCCCGCAGGCGAATGTTGACACTGCACACTCTCCACCCGTAATGTGTGGACTGTAAACATTCGATCGCTGGGGCCTCGTACCTCGCTGGGCATTCAGAGCAATAGCTCTCATTTCGCCCACCTCTCGGTAGGGTGTGCGTCACGCCGCAGTACCCATTCCGCGCCGGAAGGCCGGCCCCCGGCAGGTGCGCGTCGATCGCACCGTCCCGGACACCCGCGAGAGCCCTCGCCCCAGCCATGTGAACGGAGCGCCATGAAGGCTGTGTCGATCAAGGAACCCGGCGGCCCCGAGGTCCTGGAGTGGACCGAGGTCGAGGACCCGACGCCCGCCGCCGGTGAGGTGGTCATCGAGGTGGTGGCGAGCGCCCTGAACCGCGCGGACGTCATGCAGCGGCAGGGCCTCTACCCGCTGCCCCCGGGCACCTCGCCGTACCCGGGCCTGGAGGTGTCGGGCCGCATCAGTTCGCTCGGCCCGGGGGTGACCGGATGGCAGGTGGGCGACGAGGTCTGCGCCCTGCTCACGGGCGGCGGTTACGCGCAGCGGGTCGCCGTCCCCGCCGGGCAGCTCCTCACGGTGCCGAAGGGCATCGGCCTGGTCGAGGCCGCGGGTCTGCCCGAGGTCACCGCCACGGTCTGGTCCAACCTCGTCATGACCGCCGGACTGAAGAAGGGCGAGACCCTTCTCGTCCACGGCGGGATGGGCGGCGTCGGTACCACGGCGATCCAGATCGCCAAGGCGCTCGGCGCCCGCGTCGTCACCACGGTCGGCGGCCCGGAGAAGGCCGAGCGGGCCCGGGAGCTGGGCGCCGACGTGGCGATCGACTACCGCACGGAGGACTTCGCCGAGCACGGCCCCTACGACGTGATCCTCGACGTCATCGGCGGGGCCTACCTCGAACGCAACATCCGCTCCCTGGCCGCCGACGGACGCCTGGTCGTCATCGGCCTGCAGAACGGCCTCGAAGGCCAACTCAACCTCGCCGAACTGGTCTTCAAGCGCATCTCGGTGTACGGCACGACCCTGCGCACCCGGTCCGCGGCACAGAAGGCGGACATCGTCGGCGAGGTCCAGCGGCACGTGTGGCCGATGATCGAGCGGGGCGACGTACAGCTGCTCGTCGACCGGACCGTTCCCCTGGCCGAAGCCGCCGAGGCCCACCGGCTGATGGAGGCCGGCGGTCACGTCGGCAAGATCCTCCTGGTGAACGGCTGACCCGCGCCCGCCTCCCCTTCCGCACACCGCGGGAGAGCGAAAGGAAGCTCATGGACACCCAGCTCGGCCTCGGCGGCGTCCCCGTCGACACGAGTGCGCCGGTCCTGGTCACCGGAGCCACGGGCTACGTGGCCGGCTGGATCGTCAAAGCCCTGCTCGACGCGGGGGCGACCGTCCACGCCGCGGTCCGCGACCCGGGCAGCACGCACAAGGTCCAGCACCTCCTCGACGCGGCCGCGTCCTCACCCGGGACGCTGCGCCTGTTCGCGTCGGACCTGCTGCGCGAAGGCTCCTACGCCGAGGCGATGCGGGGGTGCCGGATCGTGATCCACACCGCCTCGCCGTTCGTCCGGACGGTCAAGGACCCGCAGCGTGATCTCGTCGACCCGGCCGTCCGGGGCACCCGCAACGTCCTCGGCACCGCGAACGAGACGGCCGCCGTCGAGCGGGTGGTGCTCACCAGCTCCATCGCCGCGATGATCGGCGACGCCGAGGACACCCTCGCTCTCCCCGGCCGGAGGGTGACCGAGGAGAGCTGGAACACGACCTCGTCGCTGACCCACGAGCCCTACAGCTACTCCAAGACCCTGGCGGAGCGGGAGGCGTGGCGGATCGCCGAGGCCCAGGGCCGCTGGCGCCTCGTCACCGTCAACCCGGGGCTGGTGATCGGCCCCGCCCTGAACTCCGCCCCGACCAGCGAGAGTTTCACCATCGCCCGGCAGTTGACGAGCGGCCGGATGCGTTTCGGCGCACCCCGCGTCGCGCTGGCCGTCGTCGACGTCCGCGAGGTCGCGTACGCGCACCTGGCGGCCGCGTTCCTGCCCGAGGCCCAGGGGCGCCACCTGGTCGTGGCGGAGAGCACCGACATCGTCGACCTCGGCCGCCGGCTGCTGCCCGCCTACGGTTCACGCTTCGCACTCCCCCGCCGCGGCCTGCCCAAGACCCTGGCCGTCGCGCTCGCCCCCGTCACCGGACTGGAACGCGACTACCTGCGCCGCAACATCGGCTTCCCCCTCCGCACATCCACCGCCAAGAGCCGCGAAGCCCTCGGCGTGCGCTACCGCCCCGCCCAGCACTCCATGGAGGACATGATCGAACAGCTCGTGCGGTCCGGGACGCTGCGGTAGAGCGCGTACCGGAAGCGTTGCGGCGGCGGACGTGCCGTAATACTTCCGGGGGCGTGCGGCGGTTCTTCGTCCGCGATCCCAGCGGGCAGGTGCTCAACGTGCTGGGCCACCGCTGACGGACCGGCACCGCCGCGCCCGGAGCTTCGGCGTGACTCACGCAGGGCAGCGTCCAAGGTGCGCATGAGGTGGGCAAGGCGGCTTTCGCCCGTCGGCGCGAACGGGAACACCTGCCGCCTGCCGGCGCCGTGTGGAGCCGTTCTGGAGGTCAGACGCCGGGTGTGTCAGAGCCGTATCGTGGTGAACAAGGTGGTTCCGTGCACGGCATCCACTTCCTTCCGATCGGTCTCGGTGAACCCCACCTTGGCCAGTACTCGGCGAGAAGCGGTGTTCCAGTCCCAGACCGTGGCCCACAGACGTTCATACCCGGACGATCGCGCCCATTCCACAACCGCCAACGACGCCTCGGTCGCGTATCCCTGACACCAGACGCGGCGTAGCAGCTCGAATGCCAGTTCCGGCTCCCGTACCGCCCCTCGCCCGTTGTCGACCAGTCCGCAGTAGCCGATGACGTCGCGAGAGGTCTTCCGCTCGACCGCCAGCAACCCGGCCGACCACACCTTGTCGGTACGGATCGAATCCTCAAGCTCCGCAACCGTGGGGTGTCCGTCCGGATCGATCCGCCGGTGCGGCGGCACTCGTGGATCACGTTCGGTCCACAGTTCACGCTGGACGACAGCCTCGTCCACCCGCCACGGCCTGAGCAGCAGGCGACTCGTCTCGACCACAACTTCGCTGCCCGGCGCGCCAACTGTCATGACAGAAACCCTTTCACGGATGAACGCGCTGCCGTGCGCCGGGGCGCGGTCCTGCCTGGGAAAACCGTCGGCAAACGCTGTCCTGGACATCGACGAAGCCAGTTGTACGACCTGTTTCACCATTGATAGCGGGATGGAGAGGACAGCCGGGCCGGCCGCATGCACCTGGCCGCTTCGCTCCGGCGGGCCGGGCACCGTCCTGGCCGTCGCACCAGGACGCCGTCCGCCGTCCGCTGTCGGCCCTGGCCGCCTGCCCTGGACGGCCGGCGCATCGGGCCATCAGAGGAACTATTCGTTTGCGGTCGTAGCC
This sequence comes from Streptomyces sp. NPDC027185, assembly GCF_055567035.1. Taxonomy (NCBI): domain Bacteria; kingdom Bacillati; phylum Actinomycetota; class Actinomycetes; order Kitasatosporales; family Streptomycetaceae; genus Streptomyces; species Streptomyces sp. NPDC027185. The sequence goes on from NZ_JBVHRF010000008.1 coordinate 52,323, forward strand.
GATGGCTCGGCACGGTTCAGGGCATCGTGCGCGTTCGGCTTCTGATCTCAAGGAGGCGCCCTCGTGGCTGTTGTTCCGGAACGTCGGCTGGCTCTCCTCGGAGGCGGTTTCTCCACCGACGCCGACGGTCTCCTGGATGACTGGGTGCTCGATCAGGTGCCCGTTGCTCGCCCCAGGGTGTGCTTCGTCCCGACAGCCAGTGGCGACGCCCCCGCCTACATCGAGCGGTTCTTCGGGGCATTCCGGTCACGTTCCTGCGAACCCGGCGTCTTGCGTCTCTTCCGGCGGGAGCTCGATGACGACGCCCTGCGCACGTTCCTGCTCTCTCAAGACGTCATCTACGCAGGCGGGGGCAGCACCGCGAACATGCTGGCGGTCTGGCGCGCGCACGGCGTGGACCGGCTGCTTCGTGAGGCCTTCGACCGGGGGACCTTGCTGTGTGGCATCAGTGCTGGTGCCAACTGCTGGGCCGAGGGCTCACACACCGATTCCTTCGGACCGCTGACGCCTCTCCCGGACGGGTTGGGTCTGCTGGCCGACTCGGTGTGCCCGCACTACGGCAGTGAGCCCGGCCGGCGATCGTCCTATCAAGCGGCCGTGGCACATCGCGCGCTACCGGCCGGCTGGGCAGTCGAGGACGGCGTCGGCGCCCTCTTCACGGACGGCCTGCTGACGGACTCCGTGACGCGCACACCTCAGGCCCGCCTGTACCGGGTGGAGCCCGGTGAGGGTGGCGGAGTCAAGGAACAAGCCGTGGAATGCCGCCTGCTCGTCGCACCGCGGCAGCCGGCTTCGTCCGCATGAAGTGGTGAGGGGGCGGCCCGGCCCGGTGCGGGTCAGGAACCTGTTCAACCGCAGGGGATCTTCGTAGGGTGCCGGGCATGACGTCGCCCGGATTCCTCGCGCGTTCACGTACCCTCGCTCCGCCCGGTTGGAGCCGGTGGCTGGTGCCGCCCGCCGCGCTCTCGGTGCACCTGCCGATCGGGCAGGCGTACGCGTGGAGCGTCTTCAAGCCGCCGCTCGAATCGTCGCTCGGGCTGTCGGGGACGGCGAGCGCGCTGCCGTTCCAGCTCGGGATCGTGATGCTCGGGCTGTCGGCGGCGTTCGGCGGGACGCTCGTCGAACGGCGGGGGCCGCGCTGGGCGATGGCCGTGTCGCTGGTCTGCTTCTCGTCGGGGTTCCTGCTCGCCGCGCTGGGCGCGTACACCGGACAGTTCTGGCTGATCGTGTTCGGCTACGGCTTCGTCGGCGGTATCGGGCTCGGCATCGGCTACATCTCCCCCGTCTCCACGCTGATCAAGTGGTTCCCCGACCGCCCCGGGACGGCCACCGGCATCGCCATCATGGGCTTCGGCGGCGGTGCGCTGATCGCCTCGCCGTGGTCGGCGCGGATGCTGGCGTCCTTCGGGGACGACAGCCGGGGGATCGCGGCGGCCTTTCTCGTGCACGGGGTGACGTACGCCGGGTTCATGGCTCTCGGTGTGCTGCTGGTCCGGGTGCCGCCGGAGGGTTGGCGGCCCGCCGGGCGGGGGCCGGCGCGTGCGGAACGGTCGCCGCTGGTCACCACGGCGCAGGTGTCGGCCCGCAACGCCGTACGGACGCCGCAGTTCTGGTGCTTGTGGGTGGTGCTGTGCATGAACGTGACGGCCGGCATCGGCATCCTGGAGAAGGCCGCCCCCATGATCACGGACTTCTTCGCGGGCACCCCGGCCGCGGTCGGCGCCTCCGCCGCGGCGGGCTTCGTCGCCCTGCTCTCCCTCGCGAACATGGCGGGCCGGCTGCTGTGGTCCGCCGCCTCGGACATGATCGGCCGCAAGAACGTCTACCGCGTCTACCTGGGTGTCGGCGCGCTCATGTACCTGGTGATCCGGCAGGCCGGGGACGTCTCGAAGCCGCTGTTCGTCTGCTGTGCGCTGGTGATCCTTTCCTTCTACGGGGGCGGCTTCGCGACGGTCCCCGCGTATCTGAAGGACCTGTTCGGCACGTACCAGGTCGGCGCCATTCACGGACGGCTGCTGACGGCCTGGTCCACCGCCGGCGTCCTCGGCCCGCTGATCGTCAACCGGGTCGCCGACACCCAGAAGGACGCGGGCCACTCGGGCCCCGGCCTCTACTCCCTCTCCCTCGGCATCATGATCGCCCTGCTGGCGGTGGGCTTCGTCGCGAACGAACTGATCCGCCCCGTCCATCCGCGCCACCACGAGCCCGCGCCCCGGACCGGACACCACCCCGCACCGAAGGAGACGGCCGATGACGAACCCGGCCCCCGGCACACGCCCTGACCCCGAGCCCCCCTCCCCTCGCCGCGCCCTCACCCTCACCGTCTGGCTCTGGGTGGGCCTGCCGCTCGCCTACGGGCTGCACGAGCTGATCAGCAAGGCGACGCAGCTCTTCACCGGCTGAGCGGCCGGGGGCAGATCCGGTACGGCAAGGGCCTCGGCCGGGCTCCCTTCCTTTTCAGCACACCGAGATGGGCTTCGTGGGGGCGATCACGTATTTTCCGTAGAACCACCCTTTCTGGTTTGTTCCGATGACTCGCCCGTAGACCCAGGTGGGTTCATCGTGCTTATTTACGGCCCAGCACCAATGGTCAATGCTTTTCCCCTTGCCGACCTGCCCCAGGGCCGCACATTTACTTGAAGGTCCTCCGCGGCGAATGACGGTGGTCCGCGTCGTGCTGCGGGCCTTCATCTTGTGCGAGTGCTTGTGACCGCACTTCGCCGCAGTCTGCGCGGGTGCGCCGTCCGAGGCGGAGGCGGCGGGGGCGCCCACCGGAGAGGTTGCGAGGCAGACCGTCGCCGCTGCGGCGAGAGCATATTTGACCGTGCGCAAAACCATTCCCTTTCCACAAGAAATCCCGCTGCTGCCGATCTCTGAAATATGTCATCGAATGGAATCAGGTGGCAGCCGCATCACTCAATTGTCGTCAGCTCCTCCCCCAAGGGAGCAGAGGAATACGAGCCAAGTGGCGGCGGGCGGTCAGCTCTCGTCGGGCTCGTCCCCGTATGCGCGGGGAGCGGTCCTGGCAGTTCCGAGGAGGTCAGCGTACGTACGGGGTGGTGGTGGCCAGCGGTACGAAGCCGAGGCGCCGCAGGATCGGGCGGCTCTGGTCGGACGCGTCGACCTGGAGGTAGCGGTAGCCGTGTGCGGCCGCGATACGGGTGCGGAAGGCGACAAGGGCCCGGTAGACACCCCGACCGCGCCACTGTGGAACCGTGCCCCCGCCCCACAGGCTCGCGAAGGACGTACCCGGGTGCAACTCCATCCGTGCGGCGCTCACCGGTATGTCACCGGCCATGGCGACGACCGCGGGAGGCGAGCCCGTGGCCAACTGGCTGAGCAACAGTTTCCGGTGGTGCGGCCGGGCTTCGCCGAAGGCTCGCTCCTGCGCGGCCACCGCGAGCTCGACGCCGGCGGCATCGGTCACCGGGAGCAGGCGGACGCCCTCGGGCAGTTCGACGCTCGTGGGCAGGTTTTTGATATCGGCGACCATCAGCGTCTCCTCGGGCTCGGGTACGAATCCCGCTGCCCGCAGCCGCCCGGGGAGGTCGGCAGGCTGGTCATGTCCGTACAGCTTCCACTCGAACTCGCGCCCGAGTGAAGTGAAGTACTCCACCTGTTCCGCGATGGCGGCGTCTGCGGTGGTTTCGTCCAGATCCGACCAGACGACCGCGTTCCAGCCGTCGGCGTCTGCGCCGATATGGCGTACGACGCGGCCGGTCCGCTCGACCCGGGCTCCTGGCCCATCGGCCTGGATGTCCAGTCGCATCTCGCGATCGAAGAGCGCCAGCAGCGGCGGCGGTGTGTCCTGATTCATCCGCTCACTTCAGCACCACCGGGGGCGCGGGGCAACGGAAAAAGACCGGACGGGGTCGGCCCGCCCTGAAGCGGGGCCGAGTGCCGGCGAGGGCGGGGGCGAGGGCGATGAACCGCGTCCTGGACGAGGCCGGCATCGAGTGCCCGGAGCCCGTCGAGTCGGCCCCGTGGCGAAAGATACGGACGCCCCGCCCTTCGACTCCGGGAGGCAGGGCGTCGTCGTACCTACCTCACGCACTCACGTCTGGCACTGCTTCGTCGCGGCTCCGCTCCAGTTGCTCCACGCCCCGCCGGCCGGCCTCACATGTACCCGGATCTCGGCGGTGACGTTGACGGGGCCGCAGACGCGGTCGGAGTTGCCGATCTCGATCGGGCCGATCGTGGACCTGCGCTGGACGGCCGTGCGGCCGTTGCCGAGCTTGACCCAGTGGCCGCCTTCACGGGCCCGGAAATACGCCTCGTAGTCGACGTAGGTGGCGTGGGCCCGGGAGTTGGTGATGACGGCGTGGGCGGTGATGTTCCGCATGAAGACGTGGCCGTCCTTCCACCGTTCTGCGGAGACGCAGCCCTGAGCGCCGATGTTCTGGGTCGAGACGGCGCCTCCGCAGGCAATGGCGGCGGCGTGCGCGTCTGCCGGCAGGGCCAGCGCGGTCAGCAGGGCTGCTCCTGCTGCGGCGGCGAGCCGTTTCCGTTTCATGGGTTCCTCTCGGTCGGGATGTACCGAGGAGCAGACTGCCAGTCGGACCATGCGCCGGTACTCATTCCCTGCAGATGTGCGGCGGTCGGCATCCCGGCCCTCCACGGCTCCGGTGGTCAGCGGTGCGCTCCTTGCGGACGCCGACGGTGACCGCCGCACGCCTGCGCCGCGTCAGCCTTCCCGTCCGGGAACAACCCGGCGGACGAACCGGGCCCCAGGACGCGCTGACGCACACCGGCCGTCCCCGCCCGCAACCGGAACGCCCGCGCCCTTCCTCCGTCGCCGCGCGGCCCTGATCACCCGGCGGGCGGCCCACGGCGGTTGCGCGACCCGCACAGCGACGGCGGGACGGACGACGGCGAGGACGAGCAGCCGCATGACCAACGGCCGGCAGCAGTTCGGCCCGGCGCCCCCACCTATGACTTCGAACGGGACCGCCTGTGCGCGGCCCAGCACGTGACCGCCTCGTAAGGAACCGAGCTGTGGCCGCGGGATACGACACGCTCGATGGCCGCTACGAGGCCACTGTCCTCGTAGCGGCCCTCGATGAGCGGCTGTGACCGGTCCGTTCATCGATGGCGGACGGACAGCCCGTGGAGTCTTGGCGGTCAGGGGGTGATGGCATGTTCGACGAACTGGCCGCAGGCGCGGAACCCCAGGCGGCGGTAGACGGGCTCGCCGTCGGCCGACGCCTGCAGGACCGCGATGCGGTGGTCCCGCTCGCGGGCCGTGCGGAGGGCCGCGAGCGTGATGGCACCGCCGTAGCCGCGCCGGCGGTGGGCGGCCAGGGTGGAGATGTTGTAGATGCCGGCGACTCCCGCGTGGTGGAACACCTCGGCGGAGCAGACCGGACGGTCTTCCACGTAGCCCACCAGGTACCGGGCCGGGCAGGTCGCGGCCAGTGCCTGCGGGGCGGATCGAGCGAAGAAGCCGCGGACGGTTTCGGCGGGCGGGTTCCAGTTCGCGGCGAGGACCGTGGCGTAGTCGGCGAGCTGCTCGGGCGTGGTCACGATGCGGATGTCCGGTCCCGGGACGGCGGGAGGAGGCAGGGTGTCGTCCAGTTCGGCCCACATCGCCGTCTCGCGTTCAGACACCGGCAGACCGGCCGCCGTCAGGCGGGTGGTGAGGTCCAGCGGTGTCGAGGCCGGCCCCACCCACCAGGAGAAACGGCGGCCGGTGCCGGCCAGTGTCCCAGCGGTTCCGGCGATGCGGGCCGCGGCGCCGGCGGCGGTGAAGCGGGCCGAGGCAACGATGTTGAACGTGTCGTCGTCCAGGCCGCTGTCCGCGATCAGGAGGTCACCCGCCTCTGTGACGGTCGCGCCAGACATACTCCGGTGCAGGTGACAGGCGTGTTCCGCCAGGTTCCGTTCCATCCTGTCCGTCACGTCGGCTTCATCAAAGGAATGATCATTCATAGCGGTTGATCCCAGCACGACCGGACGAGGAGCGCATGTCACTTCAGGCGATGCCACGGCGGTGACCGGCACTTTCGATATACGCCCTGGCAGCGTTCTCTCAGCCCCCCGGCGTCCCGGCAGGTCGCGGCTCGGCGCGGAACGGGCGCAGGGGTTGAAGGGCGCGCTCCCGGCGGACGGTCTCTTCTGCCCCCTTGGCGCAGTCGGCGAAGGAGCCGACCGTGGAACGGCTGATGCGCTTTCACGGTGCACGCACCGGTGCCCCTGCGCGCATGCGGCGCACAGGGGCACCGGTGCGTCCGAGCCGCTGCATCCGCGAGGGCTCATCAGGCTCCCGGTGAGACCGTCCCGGCCGCCAGGCGTGCCGTCGTCTCCGTGAGGGAGACGGTGAACGGGTGCTGCGGCTCGGTCAGTACCCGGTCGGCCGGGCCCTGTTCGACCAGCTCGCCCGCGTCCATTACGGCGATGCGGTGGGCCGGACGTGCGGTCTCCAGATCGTGGGTGATCAGCATCAGGCACATCTCCGGACGCTCGCGGAGCAGATCCGTGAGGGCGTCGAGGATGCCGCGGCGCGTGACCGCGTCGAGGCCGGAGGTGATCTCGTCACAGATCAACACCCGGGGCCGGGCCAGCAGGGCGCGAGCCAGGGCCGCCCGCTGGAGTTCGCCGCCGGAGAGTTCCGCGGGGAGGCGGTGGGCCGTTCCGGGCCGGAGGCCGAAGCTGATCAGTGTGCTCAGCGCTTCCCGGACGGCCTGCGGACGACCGGCGCCGCGCAGGCGTACCGCGGTGCGGGCGACCTGGTCGAGGACGGGACGGTGCTCGTCGAAGGCGGCCCGCGCGTCCTGGAAGACGTACTGCACGGCCGCCAGCTCCGCGCGGCTGCGGTGCCGTACGCTGCGCGGCAGCGGGGCGCCGTCAAGGCGGACCCGGCCGTCGTGGTCACGGTGGAGCCCGGCCAGGCAGCGGGCGAGCGTGGTCTTCCCCGAGCCCGAGCGGCCGACGACCGCCAGCGACTCCCCGGGGTGCAGGGCGAGTTCCGGCACCCGTAGCACCGCAGGGGCACCGCCGGCGCCGTCGCGGTGGCGCGCGGTGAGATCGCGTACGTCCAGCACGGCCCGCCCGGTGCCGGGCGGAGGCCGGTGCCCGGTGGGTGACGACCGGGCATCGAGCAGGTGGCGGGTCCCTTCGTGGCGCGGTGTGTGCCACAGGCGCCGGACCGGGCCCGATTCCACGACCCGGCCCGCCCGCATGACGAGGACCTCGTCGGCGAGTGCGTGCACCACGTCGAGATCATGGCTGAGCAGCACGACCGCGACACCGCGTGCCGCCAGCGCCGCCAGTTCCTCGACGATGCGGTTCCTGGTCAGCGCGTCCTGGCCGGTGGTGGGCTCGTCGGCGACGACGACACGGGCGCCGAGCAGCAGCGCCTGCGCGAGGACGACGCGCTGCTGCTGGCCGCCGGACAACTGGTGCGGGTAGCGCGGCAACAGGGCCTCGGCGTCCGGAAGCTGGGCGTCCGACAGCGCCCGCAGGACGCGTGCGCGCGCCGCCGCCCGGCGCCGGCCGCGGGGCAGGACGCGCACCTGGGTGCGGGCGATGTCGTTCAGCAGCGCCGAGACCCGGCGGGCGGGGTTGAGGACGGCCGCCGGATGCTGGGGCACGTGGCCGACCGGGCCGTCCCCGGCCACGCGGACGTCGCCAAAGACCCGGGCACCCGGCGGGTACGCGCCGAGCAGGGCGAGGCCCGTGGTGGTCTTACCGCTGCCGGAGGGCCCGACGAGCGCCGTCACCTTGCCGGGCAGCGCCCGCAGCCGCACGCCGTCCACGATCGCCCGGCCGCCGATCTCCACACGCAGGTCCCGGATCTCCGCGGCGCAGGCCGGCCCGGCGCCGGTGGCGGTCGGCGCGGTCGTCTCGTTCCGGTCGGTCACGTCCGTGGTTTCCTCTCTCCCCGGCGCCGGCCGGGCTTGTGGAGTGCCGCGTCGAAGAGCAGGTTGCTGCCCATGGTCAGCGCGACGATCAGCAGGGCGGGGACCACCACGGCCCAGGGCTGCACGAACAGTCCGGTGCGGTTGCGGTCCACCATCACCGCCCAGTCGGCGGCGTCCGGTGCGACGCCGACGCCGAGGAACGCGGCGGTGGCCACGAGGTACAGCACGCCGGTCAGCCGGATGCCGGCGTCGGCGGCCAGGGTGCGCAGTATCGAGCGGCCGACATGGCCGACGGCCGTACGCCACCAGGTCTCGCCCTGCATGCGCAGGGCCTCGACCGCCGGGCGCGCCGCGGCTCCGGCGGCGGCCGACCGCACGATCCGTGCCGCGTCCGGGACGTTGACCACCGCGACGAGCAGGGCGAGCCCGGCGGCGCCGGGTGTGAGCACGGCCGCCACGAGGAGGATCAGCAGCAGGGACGGCACCGCCAGCACCACATCCAGCGGCCGCATCAGTGTCTCCTCCAGCCAGCGCCGGTGGGTGAGCGCGGCGGTCAGGCCGAGGGGCAGCGCCACGAGGTAGGCCGCGGCCGTCGCGGCCAGCGCGGTCAGCACCACCGGCCGGCCGCCGAGCAGGACCTGATCCCAGACGTCACGGCCGACGAAGTCGGTGCCCAGCCCGTGTCCGCCGCCGGGTGTGAAGGACGCGGTCCGCGCGCCCGGCCCGCCCGCGAACACCGGTCCCAGGACGGCGAGGACGAGCGGCACCGAGAGGACAGCGGTCCCGAGGGCGTAGCGGCCCGCGCGGCGCGGCCGTACGCCCGCGCGGAGAGCGGATACGGAGGGGCGGGTCACGCGGCCACCCCCGCCCGGGGTGTGAGCCGGTGGGCGGCCAGGTCGGCGCCGAGGTTGAGTGAGACGGTCAGGACGCCGAACACCACGGCGAGGCCCTGCACCACCGGTACGTCGCGTTCGGCGACGGCGTTGAGCAGGACGGTGCCGAGTCCGGGGATCACGAAGAGGGCCTCCACGACGATGACGCCGCACAGCAGCCAGTCGATGGTGCGGGCGAGTTGCTGGACGGCCGGGGCGAGGGCGTTGGGCAGGGCGTGGCCGTAGCGGACGCGGGCGCCGCCGACGCCGTAGCGGCGGGCGTGCACCGTGTACGGCGCGGCCAGGGCGTCGGTCATGCCGGCGCGGACCAGGCGGGCCAGCGAGCACACGGGGCGGGAGAGCAGGACGAGGACGGGCAGGACCAGCGCCGCGGGGTGCGCGAGCAGGTCGCTGCCGTAGCCGACGGCGGTGGGTGGGAGCCAGCCCAGGCGGAGGGCGAAGACGGTCACCAGCAGTACTCCGAGGGCGAATTCCGGGACGGCGTGGACCGCGAGCGTCAGCGAACTGATCAGCCGGTCGACGAGCCGCCCTTCGTGGCGGGCGGCCAGTACGCCGAGGCCGAAGCCGGCCGGGACGAGCAGGGCCGCGGTGAGGGCGGCCAGCAGCAGGGTGGGCCCGAAGCCGTCGGCCAGGTACTGGCTGACGGGCCGTCCGGAGGTCACGGAGGTGCCGAGGTCGCCGTGGAGCAGGCCCGCCGCCCACTCGCCCAGTCGCTCGTACGCCGGCCGGTCGAGGTGCATGGCCTCGCGGAGGGCCGCGATACGGGCGGGGTCGGGCTGGTCGCCGGCGAGGGCGACGGCGGCGTCGCCCGGCAACGCCTCGGTGAGCGCGAAGACCAGCAGCACCACGGCCACGGTCTGTACGGCGCCGAGGAGTACCCGCCGGACGACGAAGGAGCGCAGTCCCCTCACGCGAGCCACACCTTGTCGAAGCGGGCCCAGTCGAGCGTGTTGGCGGGCGCCTGACGGTCGACCCCCTTCACCGTGCGTGCCGTTCCCAGGATCCAGTCGGCGAAGCCCCAGATCAGGAAGCCGCCTTCGGTGTACAGGCGGCGCTGCATGCGCGCGTACACGGCTGCGCGGTCCTTGCTGCCGGGGGTGGACTGCGCCTGCCGGTAGAGGGCGTCGAAGTCCTTGTGGTGCCACGCGGTGGCGTTGGTGGTGGAGCCGGTCAGCAGCCGTTGGGAGAGATGGGCCTCGATGGGCATGGCTCCGGAGCGGTAGCAGCACAGGGTGCCGGAGCCGAGGATGTCGCTCCAGTACGTGTCCTTGCTGCCCGTCCTGACGTCGATGGTGACGCCCGCCTCGGCGGCCTGGTCGCGGAAGATGCTCGCGGCCTCGGTGAATCCGGCGGCGACGGCCGAGGTGTCGAGGGTGACCTTGAGGTTCTCGGCGCCGGCCTGCTTCAGCAGGGCGCGGGCGCGGCTCAGATCCTGCTCACGCTGGGGGAGGCCGTCCGCGTAGTACTCGTAGCCCTTGCCGAACAGGTCGTTGCCGATCTCGCCGGCGCCGGAGAGGGCGCCGGCGACGAGTTCCTCGCGGTCGGCGATGAGGAAGAACGCCTGGCGCACCCGCTTGTCGTCGAACGGGGCCCGGTCGGTCTTCATCGCGAAGCCCTGCATGGCGCTGTTGCGCAGCCGGACGATCTCGATCTGTCCCCTGCCTTCGTGCGCGCGGGCGGTGGTGGGGGCGAGTTCGTGGGCGTACTCGACCTGTCCGCCGAGGAGCGCGTTGACGCGTGCGGACTCGTCGTTGGCGATGACGAATTCGATCGCGTCGAGGTGCGGGGCGCCCTCCCAGTAGTCGTCGTAGCGGCGGAAGACGGCTGAGCGTCCGGGGGTGAAGGAGACGAAGCGGAAGGGGCCGGAGCCGATCGGACTCCGGTCGAAATCGGTCGCGTTCCTGGGGACGATGTACGCGCCGGACGCGGCCAGGATGTTGGGGAATTCGGCGGTGGGGCGCTTGAGGACGAATTCGATGCCCCGCTCACCGGTGGCGCTGCTCGCGTCGAGGTCGATGGGTTCCAGGGAGGCCCTGGCGCGGAACGCCTTCTTCGGGTCGGCGATCCGGCGGTAGCTGTACAGGACGTCCTGGGCGGTGACGGGCTCGCCGTTGTGGAAGGTGGCCTCGCGCAGGGTGACCTGCCAGCGGTCCAGGGCCTTGTTCGGCTGCCATTTCGCGGCGAGGCGGGGGCGCGCGGACAGGTCGGCGCCGTGGTCGGCGAGCTTGTCGAAGAGCGCCTTGGCGCGGGCGACATCGGCGAAGAGGTTGGCCAGATGGGGGTCGAGGGTCTCGCTCGCGCCGCCCCCGGCGAAGGCGGCGCGCAGCCGCCCGCCCCGCCGGGGCCGGCCGTCGCCCGTGCCCGTGCCGTCGTCGGAGCCGGGCCCGCCGCAGCCGGTGAGCGCGAGTGCGCCGAGCGAGGCGGCGCCCGTGGCGGCGAGGAAGCCGCGGCGGCGCAGTCCCGGGAAGGGGTGTCCGGCCGGTGCGGGGAGAGGGTGGGCGGATTCTTCGTTCATGCGGGTGTCCTGGTGGTGTGGAGGGGGCACGGTGCCGGCTCGGTGAGCCGGGCGACGACGTGCAGCCGGTCGGCGTCCGTCGCCTCGCCCGGGGGCATGCCTTCTCGCCAGGGCGGCTCGGTGCGCGGGCCCGGACCGTCGTGCAGGTCGAGGACCTCGAAGCCGTGCGCCGCGAGGAGACGGCGGAGTTCCAGCGGGAGGAGCAGCCGCCAGGCGGAGCGCTGTCCGACGGGCGGGGATCCGTCGTCCGCGGTCCATACGCGGGTGCGGCGCAGCAGTTGGGCGGTGCGGTCCACGGTGAGTGTGGTGGTGGACCGGTAGACGGTGCCGCGCCAGGTGAACTCGTGGACGGCGGGGGTGTCGAGCAGGTCGGTACGGCCCAGGAAGTAGGCGCCGTTGCGCATCTCCGCGACGAGCAGGCCGCCCGGGGCCAGCGCGCGGCGGCAGGAGGCCAGAAAGCCGTCGAGCTGGGCGTCGGTGTGGCAGTACAGCAGGGAGCTGTCCAGGCAGACGACCGCGTCGAAGACGCTTCGGCCCAGGTCGAACCCGTGCAGGTCGGCACGGACGTACGCGGGTCCGGGGTGGTGGGCGCGGGCGTGGGTGAGCATCGCCTCGGAGAGGTCGGCGCCGGTCACCGTCCGGCCGCCGCCGTGCAGGTGGGCGGCGTCGCGGCCGGTGCCGCAGCCGATGTCCAGCACACGTGGGCCCGCGCCGTACCGCCGCAGGCGGTCCTCCGTCCAGCGGGCGGCCAGCCGGTCGGCGTCGGGGAACCGGGCCTCGTACAGCTCGGGGTTGTCGGTGAGCAGGTTGTGCGTGTCCTCGGTGGCGGTGCGGGTCATGTCGTCTCCTTCCTCAGGCCGCCGCCGTCAGGGCCGGCCGTGGTGTCGCCGGGAGCGCGTCGCGCCGGTGCAGCCAGGCCACGCCGCACGCGGAGGCGAGACCGAACAGGGCGCAGCACGCCCAGGGCAGCCAGGGGGCGCCGCGTTCCCCGGTGTCCATGGCCCACCCGACGGCGGTGTTGCCGGCCGCGGCGGTGACGCCGGAGACCGCGTAGAAGATCCCGTAGTAGGTGCCGGTCAGCTCCGTGCGGCCGAAGCCGGGGATCAGCTCCAGCACGAACGGCTGGGCGATCATGACGCCGAGGTAGAGCAGGAGGGCGCCGAGCAGGACGGGCAGCGCGCGCAGCACCGCATCGGTGGGGCCGTCCGGGGCGCCGGGGCCGTCTGCCGCCAGCGCCGGCGGCAGGAAGGACAGCGCCATCACCACGAGTCCGGTGCAGATCCAGCGTGCCCGGGACCCACGGCGTTCGAGGGCGCGGGTGAGGCGCAGTTGCAGGGTGAGGTTGGTGACGGTGCCGACGAGGAAGACAAGGCCCGCCGCGCCGTCCCAGCCGGTGGCCCGCCGGGCTCCGTCCGGCAGCAGCAGGTAGAGCTGGTTCTGCAGGGTGAACATGCCGACCATGGCGAGCGCGAAGGCCAGGAAGGCGCGGTTGCCGAGGACCTCGCGCCAGTCCGCGAGGACGCCGCCTCCGCCCGGCTCCGCCTTGCGCGCGGGCAGGACGACGGCCTGGGCGACGGTGAGCACGGCGAAGATCCCGGCGGCGGTCAGCGCGGAGGTGCGGAAGCCGACGAGCAGCAGTGCGCCGCCCAGCAGCGGGCCGATCAACGCGCCGGCGGTGGCGAAGACGTTGAAGAGGGCGAATGCCTCCGCCTTGCGCTCCCCCGCCTCCTGCGCGAGGTAGGCGCGCACGGCCGGGTTGAACAGGGCACCGGCGAGCCCGCTGAGCACGGAGGCGGCGAGCAGCACGGCCGGCCCGTCGCCGAGCGAGAACAGTGCGAACCCCACGGTGCGCAGGGCGCAGCCGGCGATGATGACGCCGCGTGCGCCGAGCCGGTCGGAGGCGGAGCCGCCGATGAGGAACAGGCCCTGCTGGCTGAGGTTGCGGACGCCGAGGACGATCCCCACGACGGCCGCCGACATGCCGAGGTTCTGGCTGAGGTGGGTGGCGAGGTAGGGGACGAGGAGGTAGAAGCCGGTGTTGACTCCGAGCTGGTTGGCCAGCAGGACGCGGACGGCCAGGGGGAATCGGCGCATCTCGTGCCAGATCCTCATGCCTTCTCCTCCTTTGGACCGCGCCGCCGGACTCCCAGCCCCGGCAGCTCACCCGCCCGTACGAAACCGTCGGTGCCGCCGATGCCGGTCCACGGGTCGTGGGCGAGCAGCAGGTGTCCGTCGAGGTCGGCCCAGCGGGCGCGGTCGACGAGGTGGACGGCGGGTGCGAGGCCGAGGCTGCTGGCGGTGAGGCAGCCGAGCATCAGCGCGGTGCCGCTGCCTTCGACCGCTTCGGCGATGCGCAGGGCCGCGTGGACGCCGCCGCACTTGGCGAGCTTGACGTTGACGCCGTGCACCCGTCCGGCCAGGCGGCGGGCGTCCTCAAGGCTCACGGCGTCCTCGTCGGCGATGACCGGCAGGGGTGAGCGTGCGGCGAGCGCGGCGAGCGCCTCCGGGTCGCCAGGCGCGAGGGGCTGTTCGACGGCCTCGACCCCGAGTTCCGCGAACCGGGGCAGCAGGGCGCCGGCCTGGTCCGGGGTCCAGGCGCCGTTGGGATCGAGGAGCAGGCGGGCCCGGCGCGCGGCGTCGCGGATGGCGCGCACCCGCTCCACATCCTCCTCGGGGTCGGGCGTCCCGGCCTTGACCTTGATGATCTCGAATCCGCTCGCGGTGAGGCGGCGCGCCTCGGCCGCGGCGTGCACCGGCGAGGTGATGCCGATGGTGCGGGCGGTGGCGGCCACCGGGGCGGTGGCGGCGCCGAGGAGCCGGTGGACGGGGCTGCCGGCGCGCTTGCCGGCGAGGTCGAGGAGCGCGGCCTCGACGGCGGCGGTCACGGCCGGCGGGTTCTCCTCCCCGGCGAGTTCGCCCGCCCGCAGGGCGTCCAGCGCGCTTTCGGGGTCGCCGAAGCGCAGAAGGTCCGTGGCCGCGTCCGCGAGGAGGCGTCCGAGCGTGCCGGCGTCGAGACCGTAGTAGACGCTGGTGACGGCCTCGCCGTGGCCGCGCGAGCCGCCGTGTTCGACGGTCAGCCACACGGCGTCGCGGGTGGCCATGGTGGAGCGGGAGATGCGCAACGGCTCGGCGAGGTCGAGACGTACGGTGCGCTGGGTGGCCTTCACAGTGCCTCTTCCTGAGGGCGCGGGGGTGCGGGGGCCCGGAGCGGATCGGTGACGCGGGTGCAGCGGACCCAGCCTTCGGCCTCGGCCGCACGGGGGTGCGGTATCTCCAGGGGGCGAGTGGCTGCGGTGGACGGGGCGAGGCCGTGCGCGGCGAGGAAGTCGTCGTCGTAGACGGTGCCGAGATAGCGGTGCGGGCCGTCGGGGAAGACCGTGGCGACCTGCGCCCCGGGGTGGGTGCGGGCCGCCCAGGCGGCGACGCGGGCGACCGCGCCGGTGCTCCAGCCGCCGCTCACGAAGCTGCTCCGGGCGAGCCGCCGGCAACTGTCCACGGCCTCGGCCGGGCCGACCCAGTGGATCTCGTCGAAGGCGTCGTAGGCGACGTTGCGTGGGTGGATGCTGCTGCCCAGGCCGCGCATCAGCCGGGGACGGGCGGGCTGACCGAAGATCGTGGAACCGGTGGCGTCGACGCCGATGAGACGCAGGTCGGGCCAGTGTCGCCGCAGCGGAGCGACGACGCCCGCGCTGTGGCCGCCGGTGCCGACGCTGCACACCAGGACGTCGAGGTGGTCGAGCTGGGTGATGAGTTCGGCGGCGAGGGAGGCGTAACCGGCGGTGTTGTCGGGGTTGTTGTACTGGTCCGGCCAGTAGGCGTCGGGCAGTTCGGTGAGCAGCTCGCTCAGCCGGGCGAGGCGAGCGGCCTGCCAGCCGCCCTCGGGTGCGGGCCGGTCGACGAGTTCGAGGCGCACCCCGTGGGCGCACAGCAGCTGCCGCATGGACGGCTCCAGTTCCTGGTCGCCGACGAGCACGACCGGGTGGCCGAGGGCCTGCCCGGCGAAGGCCAGGCCGACGCCGAGGGTGCCGGAGGTGGACTCCACCACCGGTGCGCCGGGCCGCAGTTCACCACGTGCCCTGGCGCCCCTCAGCATCGACTCGGCGGCCCGCGCCTTCATCCCGCCGGCTGCGAGCCCTTCGAGCTTGGCCCAGAATCCGGGGTGG
The DNA here is from genome assembly GCF_055567035.1 of Streptomyces sp. NPDC027185. Lineage (NCBI taxonomy): Bacteria > Bacillati > Actinomycetota > Actinomycetes > Kitasatosporales > Streptomycetaceae > Streptomyces > Streptomyces sp. NPDC027185. Next base: position 67,753 of record NZ_JBVHRF010000008.1, read on the forward strand.
GGCCCCGGCAGATCAGCGGTGACGCGCACCAGTGGTGTACGGCCGAGCAGGGCGAGCAGCTCCGGGCGGGCGGTGGGCCGTGCGGCGGTCGCGATCATATGTGGACTCCTTGACAGGAGTTGCCGTGCGGCCCCCTGTAGCGGTGGACGACTCCGGCGCCGCCGTCGAGCCAGAAGAAGGGGTACGGCTCGGCGCACACCGCGCTCACACCGTGGCCGAGGAAGCGGGGCAGCACGGCGCTGCCGGTCTGCGCGAACATCACCAACTGCTTGCCGTGCCGCCGCGCATGCCGCCGCAGCGGTTCGAAGGTGCCGTTGCCCAGCGTCATCCCGGACACGAGCAGCGCCGCGCAGCGGCCGGCCGCCGCGAGCGCGTCGGTGACGACCGGCTCGCCCCACTCGGTGGTGCCGCCCTTGAGGTCGCACGGGACGTACCGGAGGCCGCGGGCGCGCAGCGCCTCCAGGAGGGAGTTGACGACTCCGATCACCAGCACGGTGGCTCCGGGCGGCAGGTCGATCAGCTCGGCGACCGCGTGCGCCCGCGCCCGGGACTTCTCCAGCGACGATCCGGCGGGCAGCGGGAAGGGCTGCGCCCCGCTCTCCGGGCCGTGCGGGGCGGCGTGCATCAGATAGGCGTCCAGGGCGGCCACTCGTACCGGCGGCAGCGGATGTTCCAGGAGCCGGGCCACGTCCGCGCCCACACAGTCGTCGAGCGCGCTGTCGGGCAGTGTGCCGGGCTCGACCGCGCAGGAGCCGACCGCTTCGCCCAGACGCAGGCTGAGCACTTCGTTGCGGTATCCGGTGCCGCGTCCGTCGTGGCGTACGGCCTGCCGGGTGGTGAAGGCCACGGTGATCCGCCGGGTGGCCGGGTCGGGGCCCAGCTCTCCGGCGTGAACAGCGCCGACGAGGTCCGCGTACGTCGGGTACGTCTCGTACGCCGGCGCGCCGGTGACGGCGATCATCGGATCACCAGCCGCGTCCGCAGCCCGGCCAGCAGGGACTCGACGCGGTCGCGGGCCCCTGGCCCGTCGGCGTCGCCTGCCATGACGTGCCCGAGGTACTCGCTGTTGCTGCCCGCCGCCTTCACCGTCTTGCCGGGGTCGGCGAGCTGCACCTCCAGGACGCCGGGTGCGTCCCGCAGTTCGCCGCCGTCCAGCGCGTGCAGCGTGCCGGCGGTCTGCGGCACGAGAAAGCCGATGGCGGCGCTGCGCAGTCCGGTGTCCGTGCGCCGCAATCCGGGCCGGCGGCCCAGTGCGACCTCCACGCAGACCGCCGCGAGGTCGATGCCGGTGACATGGCGGATCAGTTCGGTGATGCGGTTCCCGGCGGGGCGCGGGTTGACCTCGACCACGCGCGGTCCGCCGGAGGTCAGCTTGATCTCGGTGTGCGCCACGACGCCGTCGGCGAGTCCGAGGGCCTTCAGGGCGTGCCGCGCGGTGCGTCCGGCGGCTTCGGCGTCCTCGGGCGTCAGGGCGGCGGGGAACATGTGGCCGGTCTCGATGAAGGCGGGGGCCCCGCCGACGCTCTTGTCGGTCACGCCGACCACGTGGACCGTTCCCTCGTACGAGACGGTCTCGACACTCACTTCCGGACCGTCCAGCAGTTCTTCGAGCAGGACCACGGGCGCGCGCCGCTGCCCGCGCGCATTGACCGGGACGTTTGCCAGCGTCCGGTGGAGAGCGGCGAGTTGCGCCTCGTCGTCCACCCGCCGTACGTACATACCGGCGCACAGGTCGACGGGCTTGGCCACCAGCGGGTAGCCGATCTCCCGGGCGGCGCCCGCGATGTCGGCCCATTCCTCGTGCACGGCGAACCGCGGGCCGGGCACTTTGGCATCGCGGAGGACGCGGCGGGTGGCGTCCTTACGGCAGGCGTTCGCCACGGCTTCGGGCCCGGGGCCCGGCAGACCGAGCCGCCCGGCGATCCGCGCCACGGCCGGCAGGTAGTAGTCGCAGGACGTGATCACCCCGTCGAATCCCCATACCGCGTGCAGACGCTCGACTTCGGGCAGCAGGGCCTCGATGTCGTTGGTTTCGGCGGTGATGACGTTGCGGGCCCCGAGCAGCGGGTGCGTCGTCCCTTCGGGCGCGGAGCGCAGGTAGTGGTGCAGGTCGCGGGTGAGGAAGGTGAACGTGTGTCCGCCCTCCCGTATCGCCCGCGGCAGCAGCCGGCTCATGGCTCCGACCCAGCTCTCGACCACCAGCAGATGAGCCACAACTCCCCTTCCGGGCTTGGACTTCGGGTACGGGCAGCCGGGCGCCCCTCGGGAGAGAGGGGGCGGCTTGCCCGTCGCACACTTTAACGATAATCATTTTCATTGTCATTTCGCGGCCGTCCCCCACGCCGCCCCCTTGTTCACCGAGCCCCCGGAAGGCCCCGTGTCCACTCCCCTACGGCGCACCGCCGTGCTGTGCGCGTTGCTGACCACCATCGGCCTCCTCCCCGCCGCCCCGGCCCGAGCCGCCGACCCGACGCCCCCGCTGCGCTTCGGCGCCTGCCCCGGCTCCCTGCCGGAACCGCCCGCCCCGGAACACCTCGCGTGCGGGCGGCTCCGGGTTCCGCTCGACTGGGACCACCCGCGCGGGCCGCACATCGAGGTGGCCGTCTCACGGATACGCGCGTCGGGCTCCCCCGGCGAGCGGCGCGGCATCCTGCTGGTGAACCCGGGCGGACCGGGCGGCTCCGGACTCTCCTACGCGGTCACCAAGCGGGCCAAGCTGCCGCGGAGCGTGCGACGGGCGTACGACGTCATCGGCTTCGACCCGCGCGGAGTCGGACGGAGCGCCCCCGTGAACTGCGGCCGGATGGGCGGCCTCTTCACCGGCCCAGGCGCGGACCCCGTCCCTGTGGGCGGCCCGGCGGAGAAGAACTACCTCACCGCACTGCGGGAGACGGCCGGCGACTGCGCCACGGGCGCCGGCGCGGCACTGCCCCACCTGTCCACGGAGCAGACGGCGCGGGACATGGACGCGATCCGCGCCGCACTCGGCGAACGCCGGACGAGTTTCCTCGGCGTCTCCTACGGCAGCTACCTCGGCGCCGCGTACGCCGCGCGCTTCCCGCACCGCGTCGGCCGCATGGTGCTCGACAGCGTCGTGGGCCCGTGGGACTGGTACGACTTCGACGTCCTCCAGAGCCGCGCGCTGCTGCGGCAGCGCGACACCTTCTTCACCTGGACCGCCGCGCACGCGGACCACTTCGGCCTCGGCGGGAGCGCAACCGCCGTACGCCGGGCCTACCTGCGTGTGCGCCACGGACTCGCCCGGCACCCCGTGGACGGCTTCGGGCCCGCCGAGTTCGACCGCGCCGTCTACCGCGCGCTGGGCCGCACCGAACGCTGGGCCGGCCTCGCCGAGGGCCTGCGCCACCACCTGGACACCGGGCGCCCCGACGGGCTCCGCCCCACCACCGCCCCCGACGGCCCGGACGCACGCAACTACGAAGCGGCGAACCGCGTCGTCAAGTGCGCCGACTCCCCCGCCCCCACGCCCCGCCGGATCCTGGCGGACATCCACCGCATCCGCCGGCTCGACCCGCAGCCGGTCCTGACCGGCATGGAGGCGTCCACCTGCGCCTACTGGCACCACACAGCCGACCGCCGCACCCCGCTCGGCAGCCCCGGCGCCCCACCCGTCCTGCTGGTGGCCTCCGCGCACGACCCCGTCACGCCCATCGAGGGCGCACGGCGACTACGCCGGCTGCTGCCCGGCTCCCGCCTGATCACGCTCGGCAACGACTATGCGCACGGCGTGTTCGCCAGCCGGGGCAACGCCTGCGTGGACGACACCGTGGCCGCCTACCTCGTCAACGGCACGACACCGGAGGCGGACGTCAACTGCCACGGCCCCGGACTGCCGGACGTACCGTGACAGCGGCAGCGGCAGCGGAACAGCTTCCTCAAAAAGTCGTCGGGACGGGCACGTCGCGCCCCGAGTCGGGCAACCGGCCCGAGGAGAGGCCCGCCTCGCCTGCCCCGTCCGGCCAGGGGCCGTGGGCCCTGCGCGGCCGGACCACCGTGCGCCGCTGCGTACCGCCCCGGGAGCTGGAACCGGAGGTGGACAGCGGCGCGCCGGGGACGGCCCGACCGGCGCCGACCCGCGCCCCGGCGGACCCTTGCGGCTCCCGGCTCACCCGGCGAAGGGCGGGCTTTCGACGCCCTGGCCCGCGTCGGGCAGGACCAGTACCGAACCGGCCGGCGGGCGGGGCCGGTCGAGGCCGGTGCGGGCCGTCGTGATGTAGAGGTCCCGCAGTCCGGGGCCGCCGAACACGCACGCGGTGGGCCGGGCGACGGGCAGCGGCACCGTACGGTCGAGCCGGCCGTCGGGGGTGTAGCGGCGGATCTGCCCACCGTCCCAGAGGGCCACCCAGACGCAGCCGTCGGCGTCGACGGTGAGCCCGTCGGGGAATCCGGCACCGGGCTCGATGTCCGTGAACGCCTTCCGCTCCACGATGCGCCGGCCTTGCGCGTCGGTGCGGAGCACATCGATACGGCGGGTGGGGCTGTCGACGTGGTGGACGCGGCTGCCGTCGGGGCTCCAGCCGGTGCCGTTGCTGACCGTCAGGTCCCCCAGGAGCAGGGTCGCGGTGCCGTCGGGCCCGATCCGGGTGAGGGTGCCGCCGCCGCGCGCCTCGTCGTACCGCATGGTGCCCGCCCACAGGGAGCCGTCGGGGGCGACGGCGGCGTCGTTGCCGCGGCGGCCCGGCACCGGGTCGCGGTGCAGCCAGGAGAACGCGCCGTCGGGGCCGTACCGGCCGATGCCGTCGCGGAGGTTGACGACCAGGCCGCCGCCCGCGCGGGGTTTGGCGGCGCCGACGTGCTGTTCGGTGGCGAGGACGGTACGGCGGCCGGTGGCCGGGTCGAAGGTGTGCACGCGGGAGCCGAGGATGTCCACCCAGATCAGTCGCCGTGCGGCCGGGTCCCAGGTGGGGCCCTCGCCCAGCTCGGCCTCGGCGCGGACCGCGAGTTCGGCCCTCACCGGCCACCCCGGTGACCCAGGCTGAACGAGAGGTCGGCGGCGCCCTTGGCGGCCAGTTCGGTCAGCTCGCGCTCCCGGTCCTCGCTCCAGCGGACCATCGGCACGGAGATGGACAGGGCCGCGACGACGGTGCCGGAGCCGTCCCGTACGGGCGCGGCGACACAGCTGACGTCGGGGTTGGCCTCGCGGTGCTCGACGGCGACGCCCATGACCCTGACCGTGGCGAGCTCCTCGCGCAGCGCGTCCGGGCCGGTGATGCTGTTCGGGGTGAGCGCGACCAGTTCCCCGCACTCCTCCAGACGGGCCTCCAACTCTTCCTCGGGCAGCGAGGCGAGCAGCATCTTGCCGACGGAGGTGCAGTGTGCCGGCAGCCGGCGGCCGACGGCGGAGACCATGCGGACGGCATGGATGGAGTCGACCTTGGCGACGTAGATGACGTCGACGTCCTCCAGGATCGCCACATGCACGGTCTCGTCGCAGGTCTCGGCGACCTCGCGGGCGACCCGCTGCCCTTCGGCGGCGATGTCGAGCTGCTCCGCGTACCGGCTGCCGAGCTGGTAGGTGCGCACGCCGAGGCGGTAGCGGCCGGGCTGTTCGGGCACCGGGACCAGATACGACCGGGCCACGAGCGTGGTGACGAGTTCGTGCACCGTGGTGCGGGGCAGCCGCAGTCCGCGCACGATGTCGGGCGCCGAGAGCGTGCCGTCGCCCTCCAGGAAGAGTTCCATGATGTCCAGCGCCCGGGTCACCGCCGGAACGAGTCGGCCCATGACCGCTCACCCACCCCTTTGCTCGTTCGTCATTCCGGCACATTGCCGAAATGACGAACACAGGCTACGCACAGGTCACTTCGGCGGGCAATCGTCCGTCGGTAATCCCTCTCCGCACCACCCGTTGACACCCCTCGGACTGCCTGTTTACGTTCACGCCACGATCCCGAACGGTTGACGAAATACCGAACAGGCGAGAGGGCAACTGCCTTGCGCATCACCGGAATCAGCACCCACGTCGTCGGAACTCCCTGGCGCAATCTGACCTATGTACGCGTCCACACCGACGAGGGCCTGACCGGCGTCGGCGAGACCCGCATGCTCGGCCGCACCGACGCCCTTGTCGGCTACCTGCGGGAGGCCGAGGCCAACCACATCGCCGGCTCCGACCCCTTCGCCGTCGAGGACCTGGTCCGGCGCATGAAGTACGGCGACTACGGACGGGCCGGCGAGATCGTGATGTCCGGCATCGCCGTGGTCGAAATGGCCTGCTGGGACATCAAGGGCAAGGCGCTCGGGGTGCCCGTCTGGCAGCTCCTCGGCGGCAAGGTCACCGACCGCGTCACCGCGTACGCGAACGGCTGGTACACGACGGAGCGCACCCCCGAGGCGTACCACAAGGCCGCTCAGGAGGTCGTGGCGCGCGGCTACCGGGCCCTGAAGATCGACCCGTTCGGGACCGGCCACTTCGAGCTGGACGCGGAGCGGTCCCGGTACGCGGTCTCCCTGATCGAGGCCGTACGGGACGCGATCGGGCCGGACACCGAGCTGATGCTGGAGATGCACGGCCGGTTCAGCCCCGCCACGGCCGTACGGCTCGCGCGTGAGCTGGCGCCGTTCCACCCGGCGTGGCTGGAGGAGCCGGTGCCTCCGGAGAACCTGAAGGCGCTGAAGAAGGTCGCCGAGCGGGTGGACCTGCCGGTGGCGACGGGCGAGCGCATCCACGACCGGATCGAGTTCCGCGAACTGTTCGAGGACGGGTCGGCGGACATCATCCAGCCGGACGTCGGGCACATCGGCGGCATTCTGGAGGCCCGCAAGCTCGCCGCCACCGCCGAGACGCACTACCTGCTGGTGGCGCCGCACAACGTCGGCGGATCCGTGCTCACCGCCGCCTCACTCCAACTCGCCGCCTGCACACCGAACTTCAAGATCCTGGAGCACTTCAACGACTTCGCGGACGCGGAGATCAAGAAGGTGGTGCGCGGCGCGCCCCAGGTGGACCCGGAGACCGGCTGCTTCGAGGTGTCGCACGCGCCGGGCCTCGGCGTCGAACTCGACGTCGACGCGGCGGCCGAGTTCCCGCAGCAGCAGGCCCGCTTCGACCTGTGGGCGGACGGCTGGGAGCGGAGGAAGCCCGCATGACCGCCGGTCACCGCGCCGCCGGCCGGTCCCTCGTCGTCGACCGGCCGGGCACCCACCGCCTCATCCGCGGTGACGTGCCCGGCCCGGGGCCGGGCGAGGTCCGCGTGCGGATCGCCGCGGCCGGCATATGTCTGAGCGACCGCGAGGTGTACGACGGCCACCGTGACGCCGCGTACGTCCGTTATCCGGTGGTGCCCGGCCACGAGTGGTCCGGCACCGTCGAAGCCGTGGGCGAGGGCGTGGACGCGGGGCTCGTCGGGCGCCGCACGGTCGCCGAGGGCTTTAGGGCCTGCGGGGTCTGCGCGCGCTGCCGGTGCGGGGAGACCAGTCTGTGCGACGGCGGGTACGCGGAGACCGGGTTCACCGAACCGGGTGCGTTCGCCGACCACCTGGTGCTGCCGGCCCGGCTGTTGCACCTGCTGCCGGATGACGCGGACCTGCGCGCCGCCGCCCTCCTCGAACCCTCCGCCGTCGTCGCCGCCGCCGTGCGCACCGGGCGCCCCGCTCCCGGCGAGCGGATCGCCGTGGTCGGCGCGGGCACCCTCGGCCTGCTCGCGGTGCAACTGCTCGCGGCGTCGTCACCGGGCGAGCTGACCGTGATCGACCCGCGGGCGGCGCGCGGCGAGCAGGCGCTCGGCTTCGGCGCGACCGCGGCGCACACGCCCGAGGCGGCCGCCGACCTGGAGGGCCGCTTCGACCTGGTGGTGGAGACGGCCGGCGCGCCGTCGACGGCCGCGGCCTCCTGCCGGCTCGCCCGGCGCGGTGGCCGGGTGGTGCTCACCGGGATGTTCACGCCCGGCGCCGAGGGCATCGACCCGGTCCATCTGTCGCTCAGCCAACTGGAGGTGCGCAGCGTCTTCGGCGCCCCCTCGGCAGCCTGGTCGGACGCGGTACGGGCGTTCTCGCTCGGTCTGCTGCGGCCCGCGGCGCTGATCACGCACGAGTTTCCGCTGGAGGGATTCGACGAAGCGATCGCGCTGGTCGGCAGCGGGGACGCGCACGTCGGGAAGGTGGTGCTCCGGCCTTAGCCCGGGTCGCGGCGCACGCGTCCTCGCCTCCGGCGGTGTACCGCGCCCGGGTTGCGCCCCGCCCCCGCCTCATCGGTCTGCGGCCCCGTGCCCGCCCGCCGGTCGGGCCGGGAGGCGTCCGGCCGCGGGCACCGGGCGGGGTCCGGGCGCCCCATCCCGTACACCCACCGATCCGAACACCATCCGATATACCGAACATTGGAGTGCCGTGACCGACCCTTCCGTTCCGCGCAGCCCCGGTGCCGCGGCCCTCGCCCGCATCGGGCACCCCTCCCCCGGCACCGACCCGGCCGACGCCTCGCCGCACACGTTCCCGGACGGGGGGACCTGGCGTACCGAGATTCCCTCGGTGGAGGGCCCGGAGGCGCTGGCCGCCGTACTCGCGGAGAGCGCGCGGCTCGACGTGCCGATCCACCGGATCAGCCAGGGCAGCGGCGTGTGGATGCTCACCGACGCCGAGATCACCGAGATGGCGGAGTCCTGTGCCGAACGGGACATCGAGCTGTGCCTGTTCACCGGGCCGCGCGGCATCTGGGACACCGGTGCCGCGACCCGCACCGACTCGGGGGGCGCGGGGCCGCGGGCCCGCGGCCACGACGCGTTCGCGGGCTGCGTCGAAGACGCCGTGCGCGCCACCGGGTTGGGCGTCACGTGCCTGCTCGTCGCCGACGAGGGCGTGCTGTGGACGCTGCACCGGATGCGGGCCGCCGGGGTGCTGCCCGCCGGTACGACGTTCAAGGTGTCCGCGCTGATCGGTCCGGTCAACCCGGCCTCGTACAGCGTCTTCGAGCGGCTCGGCGCCGATTCCCTGAACGTGCCGTCCGACCTCACGCTCGCCCACGTCACCGAGATCCGCCGGGTCAGCCGCGCCCCGATGGACCTGTACGTCGAGGCGCCCGACGACCTCGGCGGCCACGTCCGGATGTACGAGGCCGCCGAGCTGATCCGGCGCGGTGCCCCGCTGTACCTGAAGTTCGGGCTCAGCAAGTCGCCCGGGATCTATCCCTACGGCGCCCAGCTGCGGGAGGCCGCTCTCGCCGGCGCCCGGGAACGGGTGCGGCGCGGCCGGCTCGTCCTCGATCTGCTGGCCCGGCTCGGTGCGGACGGCGGGATGTCGCCGCTCGGCGCCCGCTCCCCGGGCGCACTGCGGCGCTTCCCCCTGCCGGAAGGAGACTGATATGCGCACCCTCACCCGCCGAGCCGCGGTCGCGACGGCCGTGGCCGGGCTGCTCGCCCTGCCCCTGGCCGGCTGTGGCCAGGAGGCACTCGGCGGCAGCCGCTACAGACCGAAGAACGGTGAGGTCGTCACCGTCGGCCTGGCGATGCCCACCAAGTCCTCGGAACGCTGGATCGCCGACGGCGAGAACATGGCGAAGCAGTTCCGCAGGGCCGGGTACCTGACGGATCTGCAGTACGGCGACAACAAGGTGGAGAACCAGGTCGCGCAGATCGAGAGCATGATCACCAAGGGGGTCGGGCTGCTCGTCGTCGCCGCGATCAACGGATCGGCGCTCTCCGACGTCCTGGAGCAGGCCGAAGAGGCGGGCATCCCCGTGATCGCGTACGACCGGCTCCTCCTGGGCACCGGTTCGGTCGACTACTACGCGTCGTTCGACAACGAGCGGGTCGGGCGGCTCCAGGCGCAGTACATCGTGGACCGCCTCGGCCTCGGCGCACCGCGCAGGCCCGCCGAGGGCGGCAAGGCTCACCGCATCGAGCTGTTCGCGGGGTCCCCGGACGACAACAACACCCAGTACTTCTGGAACGGCGCCATGAAGGTGCTGCGCCCCTACCTGGACAGCGGGCAGCTCGTCGTGGGCAGCGAGCAGACCACCATGGCGAAGGCGGCCACGCAGCTCTGGAGCGGTGAGACCGCGCAGAAGCGCATGGACGACATCCTCACCAAGAGCTACGGCCAGGAACGTCTGGACGCGGTGCTCTCGCCGTACGACGGGATGTCGATCGGCGTCATCTCGGCGCTGCAGAGCGCGGGGTACGGCACGAAGAGCCAGCCGCTGCCGGTGGTGACGGGGCAGGACGCGGAGCTGGCGTCGGTGAAGTCGATCATCCGGGGCGAGCAGACGCAGACCGTCTTCAAGGACACCCGCAAGCTCGCGAAGCAGGCCGTACAGATGGGCGACGCCGTGCTGACCGGCAAGAAGGTCGAGGTCAACAACACCTCCGAATACGACAACGGTGTGAAGACCGTGCCGTCGTATCTGCTCGACCCGGTGAGTATCGACCGCAGGAACACCCGCCTCCTCGTGGACGAGGGGTACTTCACGGCGGGACAGCTGAAGTGACGGCGTCCGAGGCCCGCGGGGACGCGAAGGGCGCCGCGCCGGTGCTGCGGATGCGCGGCATCACCAAGACCTTCCCCGGCGTCACAGCGCTGAGCGACGTCGACCTGACGGTGCGCGCCGGTGAGATCCACGCGATCTGCGGGGAGAACGGCGCGGGCAAGTCGACCCTGATGAAGGTGGTCAGCGGTGTGCATCCGCACGGCAGCTACACGGGCGGTATCGACTTCGAGGGTGAACCGGTCGCGTTCAAGGACGTCCGCGCGAGCGAACGGCACGGCATCGTCATCATCCATCAGGAGCTGACGCTCGTCCCGTACCTGTCGATCGCGGAGAACATCTTCCTGGGCAACGAGCGGGCACGGCGCGGCTTCATCGACTGGAACGGCACCCTGCGGCGCGCCGCTCAGCTGCTCTCCCGGGTCGGCCTGCACGAGAAGCCGCAGACACCGGTCAGTGAACTGGGCGTCGGCAAACAGCAGCTGGTGGAGATCGCCAAGGCTCTCGCGAAAGAGGTGAAGCTGCTCATCCTGGACGAGCCGACCGCGGCGCTCAACGACGAGGACAGCGCCAAGCTCCTCGATCTGGTCCTGGAGCTGCGCGAGCAGGGCATCGCGTGCATCGTCATCTCGCACAAGCTGAACGAGATCCGGGCCGTCGCCGACTCGGTCACGATCCTGCGCGACGGACGGACCATCGAGACCCTGCCGGTCCGTGAATCCCGGGACGGGAAGGCGGAGGTGAGCGAGGACCGGATCATCCGCGGCATGGTCGGCCGCGATCTCGACCACCGCTACCCGGAGCGCACCCCCTACACCGGTGAGGACGCGGGCGTAACCGTCCTCGGCATCGCGGGCTGGACCGTGCGACACCCCGTGGATCAGCACCGCACGGTGGTGGACGACGTGTCCCTGACGGTACGGCGCGGCGAGATCGTCGGCATCGCGGGCCTGATGGGCGCGGGCCGCACCGAGCTGGCCATGTCCGTCTTCGGCCGCAGCTACGGCAGATACGTGGCGGGGACCGTCGAGGTCGACGGCCGGCCGGTGCGGACCAGGACGGTACCGGCGGCCGTCGCGGCCGGGCTCGCGTACGTCACCGAGGACCGCAAGCAGTACGGCCTGAACCTGATCGACGACATCAACCGCAACATCTCCCTGGCCTCCCTGCCGGGCATGGTGCGCCGGGGCACCGTCGACGCGCAGCACGAGCGGTCCGTCGCCGAGCGCTACCGCAGGACGATGAAGATCAAGGCCCCCACGGTCCATGAGCAGGTGGGGCGGCTCTCCGGCGGCAACCAGCAGAAGGTCGTCCTGAGCAAATGGATCCACGCCGATCCGAAAGTGCTGATCCTGGACGAGCCGACCCGCGGGATCGACGTGGGCGCGAAGTCCGAGATCTACACCGTCATCGACCGGCTCGCCGCCGAGGGCAGAGCGGTACTGATCATCTCGTCCGAGCTGCCCGAGTTGCTCGGGATGTGCGACCGGATCTACACGATGGCCGAGGGCCGCCTCACCGGTGAGGTCGCGCGGGCCGACGCCACCCAGGAAGTCCTGATGCGCCACATGACCCTGAACAGAAGCTGAGGCCGGCCATGACCACCACGACCACATCGCCCGAGGAGGCGGCCGGCGCCGGGACGCCCACGCCGTCCACCGGCGCCCTGCTCCTGCACGGGCTGCGCACCAACATGCGGCAGTACGGCATGCTCTTTGCACTCGTCCTGATCGTGCTGCTCTTCGGATTCTGGACGGACGGCGCGCTCCTTCGCCCCGGCAACATCTCCAACCTGCTGCAGCAGAACGGCTACATCCTCATCCTTGCCATGGGCATGATGGTCGTCATCATCGCCGGGCACATCGACCTGTCGGTCGGTTCGGTCGCCGCGTTCGTCGGCGCGGTGTCGGCCGTCCTGATGATCGAACACCATCTGCCGTGGGGACTCGCGCTGGCCGTGTCACTGCTCATCGGGGCGGTCGCGGGCGCCTGGCAGGGCTTCTTCATCGCCTGTCTGGGCATCCCGTCGTTCATCGTGACGCTCGCCGGAATGCTGCTGTTCCGCGGGCTCACACAGATCACCCTCGCAGGGCAGTCGCTGTCCCCGTTCCCGGAGGGATTCCAGAACCTCGCCAAGGGCGTGTTCCCGGAGGCGGGACCGGCCTGGTCGGTCCCGCTCCCCTTCGAGCTCCATCTGGACCTGGGCTTCATCGAACTGCGTACGGAAACGATCGGCCCTTACCACAACCCCACACTCCTGATCGGGCTCGTCGTCATCGCGTTCCTGCTGGTCCGTGAGGTGCGTGACCGGCGCCGTCAGCGTGCGTACGCACTGGACGTGCTGCCCCGAAACATCTGGATCATGAAATGTGTGGCGCTCGTCGCCGCGGTGCTCGCGTTCACGCTGACCCTGGCGAGCTGGCACGGCATGCCGGTGATCATGCTGATCGTGTGCGGGCTCCTGCTCGGCCTCGGCCACGTGATGCGCAACGCGGTGGTCGGCCGGCATGTGTACGCGCTCGGCGGCAACAAGGCCGCGGCCAAGCTGTCCGGCGTCAAGGACACACGCGTCACCTTCCTGGTCTTCGTCACCATGGGCGTGCTGGCGGCGCTCGCGGGCTGTGTGTTCGCGGCCCGGCTCAACTCCGGTACGCCGCAGGCAGGTCTGAACTTCGAGCTGGAGGCCATCGCGGCGGCGTTCATCGGCGGCGCATCGATGAGCGGCGGCGTCGGCACGGTGCTCGGCGCGATCACCGGCGGCCTGGTGCTCGGCGTGCTGAACAACGGCATGAACCTGGTGGGCGTCGGTACCGACTGGCAACAGGTCATCAAGGGCCTGGTGCTGCTCGCAGCGGTCGGCGTGGACGTGTGGAACAAACGCAAGGCCGGGTCGTGACTCTTCCGGTTCGCCCCTCGGCGTCCTGCTCCGGGCCGCCTCGGCACACCCGTCCTGCGCATCGACACCCGCGCGCTCACCCCCTCGGAGGTCGCAGCCCGTATCGCCGGTGCCCTGCCCGAACCGCCTGTACCGTCGGGTCCCTGAACGCACCGACGACACCGCAGGAACCATGAGCCCCGAACCAGCGCAGCCCGTGATCGACACCCACGTCATCCTCCGCGACGGCGACAAGATCCTCTTCTCCCGGCGCGGAGGGCCCTACGGCTACGGCCGATGGCACCTGCCGTCGGGCAAACTCGACAAAGGTGAACCCCTGACCAGCGGTGCCGCCCGCGAACTGTTCGAGGAAACCGGCCTCCACGTCGACCCCGCGCACCTGCGCCTCGTCCAGGTGGTGCACCACAAACAGAACGCCACCACCGAGCGCATCGGCTTCTTCTTCGAAGCCACCGCATGGGCCGGCGAACCCGTCAACCGCGAACCCGACAAGTGCCTCAGCCTCGAATGGTTCTCCGTACACGAGCTGCCCGACGACATCATCGAGTACCCCGGAGAAGGCATCGAAAGGTACCTCGGCGGCTCATCCCCTCTCGCCGAACACGGATGGGCCGCCACCGCCTGACACCACGGGGCGCGGTGGTACGTGCGTACCGCCGCGCCCCGTACCGCCGCGGCTTCGCCCTTCACAGCCCGCCGAACCACACGACCTCGGAATCCCGGCCTCCCGACGCTCACGAGTCACGTGTGGTGCCGCGTGGGTCCGCTTCTGCCTCTCGGGGCTGAAGTTTCTCGGGTGCAGGCTGGTAGGTATCGGCTCTTGTGGGGTTGTGAGCGAGCATGCAAGCATTTGCTCAACTGGCCCACTGACCAAGGGCCGTGGAAGAAGGAACGGGGATGTACAAGACTTTCCGGCGCGCACTGTTCGGCGCGCTCGCAGCCGGCGGACTCCTGCTCGGCACCACAGGCGTCAGCGCGGCCCAGCCGTCCGGGAGCGCGGCGGCACACGCGCCCGGGACGCCGCTCGCCGCACAGACCGCGGCGTACGCGAAGGTGTATCTCAACACCGCCCGGACGCAGTGGACGCACTACACACCGGACGCACGGAGCAGCAGCCACGCCGGCACGCTCAACGGCGGCCGCAACTACTTCTACTGCTACGCCGAGGGCGAGTACTACAAGAACGATGCCAGCGGCTGGACCAGCGCCTACTGGCTGCGGACGGACGACGACACCGGGCACCGCAACGTCTACGTGAGCGACACCAACCTGGACCAGTACGGCTGGTCGCACTGGGTGAACCTCTTGCCCCGCTGCCAGTAACGGACGGCGGACACCGAACGGACCGGGTTCGCCGAAGGCGAGGGGTCTCCCGCCTCTTCGATGAGCCGGGCCCGGCCCCCAGTGCCGGCAGACCGGCAAGGTCCATACGCGTCGTCCGAGTGCACGTCACCGCCGCCGCCGCGCGCTGTCGCCCACGCGGCCCGCGTCCGTGCTCCGGCACGGACGCGGGCCGTTGCCCTTTTCGCCGGTGACGCCGGCTCAGCTCACCCGGCGGGCGCGCAGCACCCGGTCATCGACGTGGTGGGCAGCGCTGGCCGCGCCCAGAGGGCGGGGGCGCTTGTCGTCGACCTCGATGGTCCAGCCGGGCGTGGCCTTGATCGCGGTCACGAAATCGTCGATGTGCAGGTAGGCGTCGGGGTCGAACGGGCGGTGCCCGTGCTGCGGGTCGCGCATCGCCTCAAGGTCGTGGCTGAGGACGACCAGGGATCCGCCGGGGGCGACGGCGTCGAGCACATTGTGGACGCCGCGCAGGTCGGGGGTGCGCGGGATCGACGCGTACGCCGCCGAGACGAGGCCGAACCCGCCTTGCGTCGCCCCCTGGACGAACGGCTCCCGGGCGTTGGCGTCGGCGAGCACACAGGTGACAGGCAGGTCGCGCCGCCGGGCCTCGGCCCGGATCCGGTCGAGCGCGCGCGAGGAGATGTCGCTCGCGGTCACCTCCCAGCCCTGCTCGGCCAGCCAGATCGCGTCACCGCCCTCGCCCGCGCCGACGTCGAGCGCACGGCCGACGGGCAGGTCGGCCACTTCCGCGACCAGCGAGCCGTTCGGGTTGCCGCTCCAGATCGGGTCGCCGCAGTAGCGGTGATCCCAGTCGGTGACGGAGGCGGACGGGCGGGCCGCGGTGCGCACGTCCTCGGCGGCGAGACTCATCGCGACGGCGCCCCCGACGCGGCTGCCGTGGGCGGCGGCCGGGAGCATCTGCAGGCCGGGGTCGGTGATGCTGCCGGCCGCGTAGACCCCGTCGACGGCGGTGGCGCCCGCCGCATCGGCCTCGATCACCTCGCCCATGCCGGTCGGGTGGGGCGAGGGGTGCAGGCCGAGTCCGGTGAACGGCTCGGCGCGGGGCGCGAAGCGCGGGGTGATCAGGATGGTGTCGGCGCCGATCGTCGAGCCGTCGAACAGCTCGATCCCGGTGAGGCGGCCGTCCGCACCGGCGAGGACACGGTGCGCGGTGGTGGCGAGGCGGACGTCGACACCCGCGGAGACGAGGGTGGCGACCCAGGATTCGTCGGCCTCCACACTGTCCGCGACGAGCACGGTCAGACGCGCGGACAACTGCCGCAGCAACGGCGTGACGTGCGCCAGCCCCAGCGGGTGGGTGACGATCTGGACGAGCCGCTGGTCGCGGGCCTCGTAGCCGTGGCAGAACGGGCAGTGGATCACCGTCTTCCCCCAGTGGTCCGCCAGCCCCTCGATCGCGGGGAGGTCGTCGACCAGGCCGGTCGCGACGACGATCCGGCGGGCGACCACGGAGAAGCCCTCGGCGAGTTCGACGAGGAAGTGCTCGCCGTCCCGGGCCACCCGCACGGCGCGGCCGGACAGCACCTCGCCCCCGTAACGGCGTACCTCCGCACGACCGGTGGCGAGCAGCTCCGCCGGGTCCGTGCCGTCGCGTCCCAGGAAGCTGTGCATGTGCGCCGCGGGCGCGTTCCGCGGCTCGCCGGAGTCGACCACGATCACCGAGCGGCGCTGCCGGCCGAGTTGCAGGGCGGTGGCGAGGCCGGCGGCCGATCCGCCGATGACGGCGACGTCGCAGTGGCGGGTGACGGTCGGAACGGCAGGTGCGCCGGGGGCGGTGTGGTGAGGGCTCATGTTCTCCACCGTAGAAAGCTCTGGCGGTATGTGCCAAACTCCTTGCGGAATTCGCAAGGAGGAACCGTGAGTCAGCTCTCCGACATCGAGCACATCGTCCGGGCCCGGCTGCGCAGCCTGCGCACCACGCTCGGGCTCTCCCTCGACGAGCTCGCCGCGCGCACCAACCTGAGCCCTTCGACGATCAGTCGCGTCGAGACCGGGAAGCGCACCATCAGCCTCGACGTACTGCTTCCGCTCGCCGCCGGCCTCCAGGTCGGCCTGGACGCACTGCTCGACGTGAGCGACAACGATGACGTGATCATCCGCCCCACGCCGAGCCGGATCGAGGGGCGCACGACATGGGCGCTGAGCAGGCCGGACAGCAGCACGGTCGCGGTGAAGATGCTGGTCGAGCCCACCCCGGACCGACCACGGCAGCGGGTCCACCCCGGCCACGACTGGCTGTTCGTGCTCAGCGGGCGGATCCTGCTCCTGCTCGGCGACCGTGAGATCACCGTCGAGGCCGGCGAGGCGGCCGAGTTCGCGACCATGACCCCGCACGCGTTCGCCGCGGTCGACGGCCCGGCCGAACTCCTGATGATCTTCGACCGCGACGGACAGCACGCGCACGTGTACCACGGGAAGGAATGACCATCGGCGGGCCCGCCCCGGTCCGATGCGGGTGGCGCCGCCGGCTCACCGCGCGGCCGGACGGCTCCGAGGCCGGCCTCCGGCGCCGGCGGCGTCGCGGCCCTGCGCCACCGCGGTGATCATGACGGCGCCCCGCGTGGCCACCGATCCGCGGACCGGCCGGAGCCTCCGTCGCCGGACGACGCCGGCAGGGCGGCCGTGACGCGCCGCGCCCTGCCCGCGGACATCGTGTGCGTGCAGAACCCCTACAGCCTCGTGGCCCGCGACGACGAGGAACTGCTGAAGCTCTGCGCCGAGAAGCAGATCGCCTGGGTGCCCTACTTCCCCCTCGGCGGCGCGATGCCGGGCCTGCCCAAGGTGACCGACGAACCCGCCGTGATCGCCACCGCCGAGCGCCTGGGGTGCACCCCGGCCCAGATCGGCCTGGCCTGGCTGCTGCACCACAGCCCCCGGACACTCCTCATCCCCGGCACCGCCACCACCCGCCACCTCGAAGCCAACCTGAAGGCCGGCGCGATCACTCTCGACGAGGAGGCCCGCGCCCTGCTCGACGCGATCCCCGCACGGCCGGCCGGCGCTCCGCACCCCTGACCGGCCCGGCCCCCGTCTCCTCCGTCACGGCCGTCCTCATCCCCGTCCGGCCCTGGCGCATCGACGCGGACGGCGGCGAAACCGGCCTCGCCTCCTCGTGCGGCTCCCCCGTTCCGCGCCCGGCGGGACGGCGACGGAGCGCGGCGCGCCGCCGCCGCCTGCCTTCATCGGAAGGCACACTCCTCTTCCTTCATGAGAAGGCACACTCCCACCGGTCCGGCCGCCTGAGCCGGAGGTCCCGAAAGGCCCCTCATGAGCAAGCTCGCCGCCCACCCCGGCACCGCCGTCCGCACCGGCACCGCCGACCTCTCCACCGAGGAAGGCATCGACGCCCTCGCGGCGATCTGCGCCACCCAACCGCTGGACATGCTCGTCAACAACGCCGGCGTCTCCCGCTACATGCCGCTCGCCGATCTGCCCGCCGACAAGGCCCGCGAACTCGTCAACGTCAATCCTCGCGCCCACCCAGCTCCTGCGCGCCGCGGTGGGCCCCCTGCAGCAGCGCGGCACCGGCACCCTCCTCAACGTCGCCGGCATGATCGTCTTCTCCGGCCCCGCCGACAAGAGCGTCATGCCCCGCCGGGCCGTCTACGCCGGAACCCTGGCCTACCTGGTCGCCATGGGCCAGACCCTCGCCGCCGAGGTCGAGGACTCCGGCGTCACGGTCGGCGTGGTCTGCCCCGGCGTGGTGGCCACCGAGTTCCATTCCTCGCAGGGTCTGGACATGAGCACCGTCCCCCGCATGAGCGCCGACGACCTCGTCACCGGAGCCCTGCGCGGCCTGGAACTCGGCGAGACCGTCAGCGCCCCCGGCGTCGAGGACCCTCAGCTCCCCCAGGACGTCTTCACCGCCGACCTCGCCGCCTTCGGCAGCCAGTCCCCGACCCTCGCCACCCGCTACACCGGGTAACCGCCGTCCCTCGGTTCACCCGACGGGCCTCTGGAGCGGGCTTGAGGAAGGCGGGTGCGGTCCGGCGGGAGGCGGGCCCTCCCTGCGGCTCCGTGGCCCCCGCCGTCTGCTGCGTGTTCGTTCTGCGGGACGTCATGGAGGGTGGGGAACTCGTCCGGTCAGGGGCGCGTCCGTAAGGGCATGGGCAAACGTGTTGAGTCGACCGGCGCCGTCGGTTTCCTGCTGGCGGTCGCCGCCGTGGTGGTCGGGTCGGTTCTGTGGCGGTACGGGGCTCTGCCTGGTCTGCGTGGTGGCTTCGAGGGCGAGCGGGACTGGAGTCTGCTCTACGGGGAGTTGCCGGCCATGCTGTGCGGATTCCCTGCGGTCACGTTGGTGACCTGGCGGTTGTCCAGGTCTCTTCTGAGCCGCCGGGCCGGGTGGGGCACACGGACCGTGGTGCCGGTGGTGACGGCTTGCCTCGCCGTGGCCGCGCTGGCTTGGGCGAGTGTGACGTGGTTGCACCTCCGTGTCGCGCCTTTCGTACACCCCGAGTGAAGCTCCCGCCGTCGGCCGTCCGTGCCGGGCCCGCGCTGCGTCGGCGCCGCGGAACCAACACCGACGTCCAGAGAAACGCGGCGTTCCCGGGCTGCTGGGTGTCCTCGTTCACGTCGGAACGCCGGTGCGCCGAGGCGAATCGATCACACCGGGAACATCCGGCCCCGTCGGGGCTGTTGCATCAGCCGACGCACCGACGTCGAACACGGACACCACAAGGTCATCCGCCTGCCGGAATCCGGGCCCAGGATCGTGGTGGGTTCACCGCGCCCTCGGGCCATGTCGTATCACCACTGGAGGACTTGTACATGACTGACCGGCCCTTGACGCTCATGGCAGTGCACGCCCACCCCGATGACGAGGCGACCAGCACCGGAGGAGTCCTCGCGCGGTACGCGGCGGAGGGCATGCGCACGGTTCTCGTGACGTGTACCGACGGCGGTTGCGGTGACGGACCGGGAGGCGTCAAGCCGGGCGACTCCGGGCACGATCCGGCAGCCGTCGCGTCGATGCGCCGTCAAGAACTCAAGGCGAGCTGTGAAGCCCTGAAGATCAGCGATCTGGAAATGCTGGACTATGCCGACTCCGGGATGGTGGGCTGGCCGAGCAACGACGCCCCCGGGTCCTTCTGGCAGACCCCCGTGGAGGAAGGCGCCGCCCGGCTGGCGGAACTCATGCGGCACTACCGCCCCGATGTGGTCGTCACGTATGACGAGAACGGCTTCTACGGTCACCCCGACCACATCCAGGCCCACCGCATCACGATGGCGGCGCTGGAGAGCACGGGGCTGGCATCGAAGGTGTACTGGACGACGATGCCCCGCTCAGCGATGCAGCGGTTCGGGGAGGCCATGCGCGAGTTCGGGGAGGACATGCCGGAGCCGGATCCGGCCGAGGCCGCCGCGCCGGCCGAGATCGGCCTCCCCGACGATGAGATCACCACATGGGTGGACACCACCGCGTTCAGCGGTCAGAAGTTCGACGCGCTGGCCGCGCATGCCAGTCAGGGCGAGAACATATTCTTCCTCAAGATGGGCAAGGCGAGGTTCGGCGAGCTGATGGGCACGGAGACGTTCGTACGTGTCCAGGACACCACCGGCGCGGCCGTACCCGAGAACGATCTCTTCGCCGGACTCCGCTGACCCGCCGGTCCGGCCGAGACCCGGGAAAACTCCTCGCCCGCACAGCACCATCGTGCACGTCACACGCCCGGAGGCTCCCCCGCACGTCCCGCCTCCGGCAGCCACGGGCACGCGCTGCGCATCGTCGCCGCCACAGGTCAGGACCGGCAGCCCAGGCCTCCCCGGAACACACACCGGGGAGGCTTCTTTCCGTAGGCGGTCGTGCCGGGCGGCGATCAGGACATGCCGTCACGTCAGCATGGGTGCCCGGTTCTTGTGGGCCCGGTGGATGCCCAGGCCGGTGAAGCCGATCCAGACCGGAGTGATCAGACCGACGAGGGCATCGGCACCCCACCCGTCGACGGCGTAGCAGTGAGTGGCGTCCATGCCGAAGTAGAGCGATGGGGTGGCCAGCAGGTTGATGGCTGCGACGACGCGGGCACCGCACAGGGTCCACCGGGGGCCATCGGTGGCGCGGCCGGCGTGAACTGCTGTGCGGCGCGGGCGAATCCGAGGAAGAACATCGCGATCCACAGGTGTGCGATCGGACCGTGAGCCCATGCCATGGCGGCCGGGCCGGGCGTCCACAGCCACCACGGACCGTCGAGATGAGCGCGGAAGATGCCCATCAGCAACCAGACGATGATCTGCACGGCGGTCGCGAAGGCGGCCATCGTCGTGAATCCCGTGCTTCTCTCCACAGTTCAGGTTCACGAGGAAGGCCGCCCTCACACGTTGCGTTCGCTCCGAGGAGTGGCCACGTGAGGGGCCGGTGCCGAGGAGCCGGCTCAGCGTTCCTGCATGTCGAGGTCGCGGACGCAGAACCCGTGGTGCAGCCAGTTCTCGTTCAGCACCACCCGCAGGCAGTCGGCCACCGGCTTGCCCTCGGCGTACGGCGGCCAGCCCGGTCCTGCGGGCACGGGAGCGACTGCGGACAGCTCGTCGACCGTCACGGTCGCCAGCCAGTGCTCC
This sequence comes from Streptomyces sp. NPDC027185, assembly GCF_055567035.1. Lineage (NCBI taxonomy): Bacteria > Bacillati > Actinomycetota > Actinomycetes > Kitasatosporales > Streptomycetaceae > Streptomyces > Streptomyces sp. NPDC027185. The sequence continues at coordinate 89,004 of NZ_JBVHRF010000008.1, forward strand.
AGCTCGGCGGATTGTTCGTCTCGCACGGCCAGTACCTCGTCGAGGCCGGGGGCCGCCGCGGGATCGAGGCCCTGTTCCTCCTGATCGGGCACGGAGTCGGACGCCAACCCGATCCCGGTGAAGGGCCGGGTCGATCCCAGGCAGCAGCGGCGGAACCACGAGTCGTGTACGAACACCAGGTGGCGCAGGGTCTCCACTGCCGACCACTCGTCTGCGACCCGCCGGTGCTCGGAGCCCGCGGGCATCGCGCGGAGCCGCTCGATCGTCCCCGCCCAGCCATCACGGAGCTGTCGATGGGCTTCCCGCAGATCGGCCGGGTCACTTGAGCGCATCAGCACCCGAACCGGATACCGCCGGTCGAGTTCGGCCTCGACGTAGGACGTCACCTCCACGCCGTTGACCACCAGGTTGCTGACGAGTCCGTCGATCACGACGTCCCGCATCACCACGCCGATCAGCCGGGCGCGGGTCAGGTCGCACTCGCGGAACTCCGCGTCGGCCAGGTCCTGATCTTCAAAGCTCACCATGCCGAGCATTGTGTACCGGCGGGTCGGCACCAGGCGGGCGTCCGGAAGGAGAGGGCCATGCCCGGGGCGCCCGAAACGTCGTTCGAGGCCGGAGGTCAAAAACCAAGGAGTTGTTTTCTCCGGTGAGGCGGGGACGGGCGGTGCGGGGTGCGGCTGTGCCGACGACGGCGAGAAGGTGCTCCGCTGTGTCTGCGTGGCGTCGGTCAAGGCATCTGCGGCCGTTCAGCCAGGACACCGTTCCCGCCGCGGCCCAGCGGTGGCGGCCGAGCCGCCGCGAGAGTTCGGCGCCTTGCGGACGGTGCGAGGTGATGCCGCGTTCGCGGAGCCGTCGCCGCAGGTGGGCGTAGTCGGAGCGCTTGTCGGCGACGTGCTCGTCAGAACGCGGTGTTGGCGAACCAGTGGGTCAGCAGGTCCTGGTTTCCCTCGTAGGCGACGGCCTCGGCGGTGTGCCGGCGGCGGCCGTAGAGCGCCAGCAGGAGGTCGGGCGCGGTGGCGTGGACGGTCGCGTCCGCGGTGGTGTCTGCCGCGATGTCGGCCGGGACGGTCCCGAAGCCGTCGGGGCGCAGGCGGACGCACCAGGTGGCGTTCGCGTCGGTGGTGCGGAAGCGGATGGTCTCCCCGGCGCCGTGCAGGTTGGCCACCTTGGGGGCGAAGGCGGTGGCGAAGGGGAGGTTGACGAGGAACTCGTCGATCCCGTCGGCCGCGAGCGCGCGGTCGATCGCGGGCCGGAGCCCGAGGGCCAGTTCGGCGTCGGCCCGGTGCACCAGCGTCTCGAAGAGCATCCGGCGCGCCCAGAAGCGGGCGTGCCGGTCGGCGCCCCACGCCCACATCGGCAGGTCGGGGTCGGTGGCCGCGAACGCGGCGGCGGCCACCGCCGCGCTCCGCTCCAGCCAGCCGGGGTAGTCGTCCGGCCCGGCCGGCAGGTGCAGGTCCACGTCACGGCTGCGCGGGGGTTCCTGGACGCGTGCGTGCAGCAGGGCCGCGAACCAGCGTTGCACACCGCCGGTGTGCCTGATCAGGTCGGCCAGGGTCCAGCCGGGGCAGGTGGGTACCGGGGCCGTCAGGTCGGCGCCGCTGAGCGCCGTGGTGAACGCGGCGGTTTCGGCCGCCACGGCCGCGCGGTGGTCGATGGGGTGGTGGAGGGGCACGGTGTGGTTCCTGTGGGCGGGGCGGATGGTGAGCGGTCCGGAGCTGTCCGCGGGGCGGGGGCGGAAGGGCCCGGGGCATGGCCACGCCCCGGGCCCTTCCGCCCCCGGCCCAGGCAGACGCTGGGCCGGGGCGGCCGGAAAGGCCGGTCGGGCGGCTAGATCAGCGGTTTGTCGAAGACCGCCTTCGTGTGGCTGAACGTCTCGATGGAGTACTCACCGTGGTAGCGGCCCATACCGCTCTCCCCGACGCCTCCGAACGGCAGCTCGGGTACGCCGAGGTGGGAGACGGGCAGGCCGAAGGCCAGGCCGCCGGAGGAGGTTTCCTGCGTGAGCCGCTGCTTGGTGTGCTCCGAGGCGGTGAAGGCGTACAGCGCGAGCGGCTTGTCTCGTTCGTTGATGAAGGCGATCGCGGCGTCGAGGTCGGGCACGGTGATGATCGGCAGGATCGGGCCGAAGATCTCCTCCCGCATCACGGGGGCGTCCGGGGAGACATCCGCGAGCACGGTGGGCGCGAGGTAGCGACGCGCGCGGTCGTGGTCGCCGCCCGTGACGACGCGTCCGGAGCCGAGCAGGGCGACGAGCCGGTCGAAGTGCCGTTCGTTGACGATGCGTCCGTACTCGGGCTCGGCCGCCGGGTCGGCTCCGTACGCCGTGCGGACCGCGCGGGCCAGCTCCGTTTCGAGCTCCGCGGCGGTGTCGCCGACGGCGAGAAGGTAGTCGGGGGCGACGCAGGTCTGGCCGGCGTTCTGGAACTTGCCGCGGACGATCCGCTGTGCGGTGGCCGCCAGGTCGGCGCCCGGCTCGACCACGACCGGGCTCTTGCCGCCGAGTTCGAGCGTCACGGGTGTGAGGTGCTTGGCCGCGGCCGTCATGACGATCCGCCCGACCGTGCCGTTGCCCGTGTAGAAGATGTGGTCGAAGCGCTGCTCCAGAAGCGCGGTGGTCTCGGGGACGCCGCCCTCGACGACGGCCACGGTGTCCCGGCCGAGGTAGCGGGGCAGCAGGCGGGCCAGCGCGGCCGAGGTGGCCGGGGCCAGTTCGCTGGGCTTGATCATGGCGGTGTTGCCGGCCGCGAGGGCTCCCACCAGCGGGGCGAGGGCCAGCTGGAGCGGGTAGTTCCACGGCGCGATGATCAGCGCGACGCCGAGCGGATCGCGGACCACCCGGGCTTCGGCGGGGCGCAGGGCGTCGGGAACCGCGGCCGGCCTCGGCCGCAGCCACTCCTCCAGGTGCTTCACCGTGTGGTCGAGTTCGTGGAGGGTGAAGCCGATCTCGGTGCGGTACGCCTCGGTGCGGCCCTTGCCGAGGTCGGTGTGGAGCGCGTCGAGGAAGACGTCGGCCTGCTCGGTGAGGAGCGTGCGCAGGGCGCCCAGCCGGCCGAGACGCCAGGCGAGCGGCTTGGTGCGGCCGGTGTCGAAGGTGGCGCGCAGCCGGGCCGTGAGTGTCGCAGGGTCGGTGGAGAGCGCGTCGACGATCGACCGGGCGAGGGCCGCGGAGGAACCCGGGTTCTGCCCGGTGAACAGATTGCGGTCCGTCACGGTGTGCGGGGTGAAGGGGGTGGCCTCGGAGAAGTCGGCGCCGAGCGCGGTCAGGCGGTCCTGGACCAGCCACGGGGCCTTGGCGGCGAGACCGACCGCGGCTTCCTCCGCGTTGGTGAAGGAGGTCATCCGGTAGCCGGTGAAGGGCCAGCTGCCGTCCTCGCGGCGGGCGGCGAGGAGCGCGGCGGGGGCATGGCAGACCACACCCAGCGGCTTGCCCGAGTCGAGTGTGCGGGTCAGGAGCCGACCGGATGCCTCGTTGACCGCGAGGTCTTCCATCGGGCCGTGGCCACCGGGGTAGAAGACCAGGTCGTAGAGGTCGGGGTCGATGTCCTCCAGCGTGGCCGGAGCGTGGAGCGTGTCGTGGATCGCGTCGAGGTACGCGCCGATGACGGCGGCCCGCTCCGCGCCGCCGTTGGACGCCGGGCTCAGGCTGCCCCGGTCGACGGGCGCGGGGACACCGCCAGGGGTGGCGAGGGTGATGTCGTAGCCCGCTTCGCGGAATATCCGGTGCGGTTCGGCCAGCTCTTCGGCCCAGTAGCCGGTCGGGTGCGGGGTGCCGTCGGCGAGCGTCCAGTGAGTGGCGCCGGTGACGACGAAGAGCGCGGAGGGCATGCGGTGCTCCTGAAGGACGTGGGGCGGTGTGCGGCCGGGAGACTCACGGCAGAGAGGTTGAAGCCTTACATGGTTGAGGTCTTCAAGCGCTATGTGAAGGTAGACCTCAATGGTTGAGGAAGTCAAGTATTCTCCCTTAGAATGCAGCCATGACCCGCAGGAAGCCGCCCACATCGCCCTCGGCGCCACCGCCGGCATCCCCCGCGTCCGCGCCTACGCCCGTGCAGCTGATGGACCAGCTCGCGCAGGCCGCGTCGCTCTACTACCGGAACTTCGCCGCCGTCGCGGCGGAGCGTGACCTCACCCTGATGCAGGGCAAGGTGCTCGGCCTGCTGCGGCGGCCGATGCCGATGCGGACCCTCGCCGACCTCCTGGCCTGCGACGCCTCGAACGTCACCGGCATCGTCGACCGCCTGGAGGCGCGGGGTCTGGTGCGCCGCGAGGCCAACCCCGCCGACCGGCGGGTCAAGAGGGTGGCCCTGACCGAGGAGGGCGAGGAGACGGTACGGCGGATCCGCGCCGACCTGATGTCCGGCCTCACCGGGCTGGAGAGCCTCGGCGAGGAGGACCGGCGCTCCTTCCGGCGTCTGCTCGAAGAGGTCTTCCCTGCCATTGCCGCCTGACGGCCGGGCCCGGCCGCAGAACACAGGGCGGCTCGCCGACGGAATGCCGTGGCCGCGTCAGTGGATACTCGCCCGCTCACCGCCACCGGCATCGACGCCTCCTCTCCCCCCGCCACTGCCGGCTCCCGGAGACCGACGGCCCGGCTTCATCCGCGCCTTCACCGGTGGCGGCGCAGCCGTCGGCAGCATCGGCGCTGAATGATTCCCCGTGTTCCCTCGCCCGTGCCGGACACGCACGGCAGGAGGGCACCGGTGAGAACACCGGTGCCCTCGCGTCATGTGGGACTGCTGTGGCTGCCACCGTGGCTTCGCCGACGGCGGGGAGCCGTGCGGATCCGGTCCCGCGGGCGGGCCCGGCCGGCTCGTCAGCTCAGCGTCTTCAGCGCCGCCGCGTCGTACGGCTTCAGCTCCTCGAAGCGGTTCCCCAGGACCTTCGCGGCCCACTGCGGGTCCTGGAGCAGGGCGCGGCCGACGGCGACGAGGTCGAACTCGTCGCGCTCCATGCGGTCGAGGAGGTTGTCGATGCTGCCGAGCGCGGCGCCCTCGCCCGCGAACGCACGGAGGAAGTCGCCGTTGAGGCCGACCGAGCCGACGGTGATGGTGGGCCGACCGGTGAGCTTCTTCGTCCAGCCGGCCAGGTTCAGGTCCGCGCCCTCGAACTCCGGGAGCCAGTAGCGGCGGGTGGAGGCGTGGAAGGCGTCGACGCCCGCCGCGGCGAGCGGTGCCAGGATCGCCTCGAGCTCCTCCGGCGTCTCGGCGAGCCGCGCGTCGTACGCCTCCTGCTTCCACTGCGAGTAGCGGAAGATCACCGGGAATGCGGGCGATACGGCCTCGCGTACGGCGGCCACGATCTCGGCCGCGAACTTCGTACGGGCCACGAGGTCGCCGCCGTAGGCGTCGGTACGGCGGTTCGTCCCCGCCCACAGGAACTGGTCGATGAGGTAGCCGTGGGCGCCGTGCAGTTCGACGCCGTCGAAGCCGATGCGTTCGGCCGCCGCGGCTGCCTCGGCGAAAGCGCCGATGACATCGTCCAGATCGCGCTGGGTCATCGCCTTGCCGGCGTTGTCGGTCCCGTCGACGCCGATACCGGAGGGGCCGACGACGGGGGCGTCGGCGTAGGGCGCATCGCCCGGCTTGCGCACCATGCCTATGTGCCACAGCTGCGGCACGATCGTGCCGCCCGCCGCGTGCACGTCCTCGACGACCTTCGCCCATCCGGCCAGCTGCTCCACACCGTGGAAGCGGGGCACGCGGTCGCTCTGCCCGGCGGACTCGTGGCCGACGTAGGTGCCCTCGGTGACGATCAGGCCCACCCCTGCGGCGGCGCGACGGGCGTAGTACGACCGCACGTCCTCACCGGGGACGCCGCCCGGGGAGAACATACGCGTCATCGGTGCCATCGCGATGCGGTTCGGAACGGTCAGGCCGTTCAGCGTGACGGGCCGGGACAGGATTCCGGCCGCGCGGGAGGCGGAGGATGTGGAGACGGTCATGGAAGTGTCCTACCTGTTGATGTGGGTCTGAACTGGTTGTTCGTAAAAGATCATCTGCCCCGGGGCGGCCGGGTCTCAGCCCCGCAGTTCCGTCAGGAACTCGATCAGTGCGGTGTTCACTTCCTCGGGCCGCTCCTGCTGCGTCCAGTGGCCGCAGCCCGGAAGCACGATCGGCTCCCGCCGCAGATCCGGCATCAGCTCCGGGAGCTTCGCGATGAGTTCGGGCGTGCCGGGGAATGCCGGGACGAGGTCGCGGTCGCCGTACAGGTACAGCGCGGGCGGGCTGACGACCGCACCGTGCCAGGCGGCGGTCAGCTCCCAGTTGCGGTCCAGGTTGCGGTACCAGTTCAGGGCGCCGGTGAAACCCTGGGCGTAGCTCGCGGTGAGTTCGTCGAGATCCTGCTCGGTGAGCCAGTCCGGCAGCACTTCGGGGTCGGTCATGTCCGCGAGCCAGCCCCGCGACGGGTCGGTCACCAACGCCTGGTCGGGGCGGCCGGCGTCAGGGGCGTCGCCGGAGGCGGAGTAGAACAGCTTGCGCAGGGTGAGGCGGGTGTCCTCGGCGAACTCGGCGTCGGCGACGCCGGGCCGGTCGAAGTAGTTCCAGTAGAACCGCCCCGCGAACCGCTCCTGCATGGCATCGAGCGGCGCACGCTCCCCGCGGAACGGCGGCGGGACGCTCAGCCCCGCCACCCCGCGCACGACGTCGGGCCGCAGCAGCGCGGTGTGCCAGGCGACCGGCGCGCCCCAGTCGTGCCCGACGACGAACGCCTCCTTCTCCCCCAGGGCGTGGATCAGTCCGATCACGTCCCCGACCAGATGCAGGATGCTGTACGCCTCCACGGCCTCCGGATGCTCGCTACGGCCGTATCCGCGCTGGTCAGGGGCGACCACCCGGAACCCGGCCGCGGCCAGCGGGCCGAACTGGTGGCGCCAGGAGTGCCAGGACTCGGGAAACCCGTGCAGCAGCACGACGAGCGGTCCCTCGCCCTCCTCCGCGACGTGCAACCGGATGCCGTTCACGTCCATCATTCGATGCTCAACCATGGAGCGAAACATACTCCTGCGCATTACACCCAGCGGCGCGGACGCCCCGTGAGGACGGCGGTACCTGATCGGTACGGAACAGACACCAGAACCTCGCCGGCGTCGGCCGCCGACGGCAGTCCGGTGGGGTGGACGAGGGACAGGCCGGGGCCGGGTGGCGCTCGTACGGACGTTCCCCCTGTGGTAGTTACTGTCAGGTATGGCGTGTCCGGGGCTCGTGGAGGGAGTGTTCTCGTGGACGAAGATGCGGCCGGGCGCGCCGGTGCGGCCGTCGAGTTCCGGGTGTTTTTCGAGCGTCATTACGAGGAGCTGTCCCGGCTGGCCTGGCTGCTGACAGGTGATCGGGAAGGCGCCGACGATCTTGCGGCGGACGCCCTCGTCGCGCTCTGGGAGCGCTGGGAGCGGGTGCGGGCGGCCGACCACCCGGCGGCATACGCGCGCGGCGTCGTGGCGAATCTGGCCCGCAGCCGCATCCGCAGCGCGGTCCGTGAGCGGCGCCGTGTCGCCCTGTTCTGGTCCCGGTTCCCGGAGCAGGCGGAGGGTCCCGATGTGCCGGCGGTCGTCGATGTGCAGCAGGCGCTGCGGTGCCTGCCGTTCCGTAAGCGGGCGTGCGTCGTGCTGCGGCACGCTGTCGGTCTCTCGGAGCGGGAGACCGCGCAGGCCCTGGATATATCGGTCGGTACGGTCAAGAGCCAGACGTCGAAAGGTATGGCGCAGCTGGCACGGCTGCTGGGGGCGCGTGCCGCTTCGGATCTGATGGGCGGGAGGGCCTGATGGAGGAGTTGCGGCGACGGCTGGAGGAGACCGCGGCAGAGCACCGTCCCGACCGGGAGCGCATTCTGGCGCGCGTGGAGCGCGGGATGGCGGCGGTCCCCGCCGGGCCTGCGGGGACCCGGCGGCGCGGGGCCGGGCCGTGGCTGTCCATAGCGGGGGCGACCGCCGCCGTGGCCGGGGTGCTGGTGGCCGGCTGCCTGGCGATGACCGCCGTGCCGGCCCCTCATGAGCACGGCGATCGGCCCGTACGGGTGGTCCCGCCCGCCCGCAGCGGCGCCGCGTCGCCCCTCCCCCGTACCGAGGACGGGCCGCTGTGGAGCGACGGCTCGGTCGACCCGCACGGCAACGCGTTCTGGGCGCAGAGCAATGTGACCCTCAAGACGGCGCGGGCGCTGACCGCGCTCACCGTGGAACTGCGCATCGCACGGACCGCGGAGGTGAGACCGACCGGCTCCTGGCGCACCCTGCCCGCGGGGGACTTCACCGCCACCACGGAAACCGAAGGAGGTTTCCTCGTCTTCCGCTGGGATCTGAAGCCGGGCCGCACCGTTCCCGCGGGCAGGCATGTCTTCGCTGGTCAGTACGGTCATGCGCAGGGCGGCCGGGACGCCGGGGCGGACGGCTACACGGCGCGTGCCCGGTCCGGCGGCGAACGGTTCGCGGTACACGGCGACTTCGCCGCGCATCCCGGCTGACACATCCGTCTCCGGCCCGGCAACCTTTCCCGGCTCCGTGGCGACCAGTTGACGCAAGGGTTCCTCCCCCACACAGGAAACGGACCATGATGTCGACTTCTCAGCGGCCCAACGGCCGCCACCGCAGATCGTTCCTCCGCCGCCGCGCCGTTCTCGGTGGTTTCGCCGGCCTGGCCGGACTCACGCTCGTCGGTGGCGCGCTGCTGACCAGCGCCGGCGCCTCTTCCGCGTGGCCCACACCTGCCGGCAGCCGTCCGGTCGACCGGACCATCGAGGTCTCCGGCACGTACGACGGCGGGCTTCAGCGCTTCTACGGCAGTGGCGATCTCGGGGGCGGCGGCCAGGGTGAAGGGCAGGACGCGCTGTTCGAGTTGAAGGACGGCGCGGTGCTGAAGAACGTCGTTCTGGGGGCACCCGCCGCCGACGGCGTCCACTGCCAGGGAAGCTGCACCTTGGAGAATGTGTGGTGGGAGGATGTCGGTGAGGACGCCGCCACCTTCAAGGGCACCTCGCCGCAGGCGACCTACACGGTGTCCGGCGGCGGTGCGCGGAAGGCTTCCGACAAGGTCTTCCAGTTCAACGGCGCCGGCCGGCTGACCGTCAGCGGTTTCCAGGTCGCCGACTTCGGCAAACTGGTCCGCAGCTGCGGCAACTGCTCGAAGCAGTACCGGCGCACCGTCAGCGTCACCGACGTGGACGTGACCGGCTCCGGCACCTCGCTGATCGGCGTCAACAGCAACTACGGCGACACCGCGACGCTCCGCGGTATCCGCATCCACGGCGACAGCGGCAAGAAGATCAAGCCCTGTGTGCGCTACACGGGCAACGACTCCGGCGACGAGCCGGTCGAGACGGGCAGCGGCCCGGACGGCACCCACTGCCGCTATGCGCCCGCCGACATCTCGTACGACTGAGGTCCGCGAGGTACGGGACCGGGTACGGGCCCTGGCGTCAGCGCGGGGCCCGTGCCCGGGGGTGCCGGGAGCGCCCGGCGTGCGCGCCGGGACCGTGCCGTCACCGGTGCGGTTGTCGCCGGTCACCGCGAGGTCGCGGGCGCCCCAGGACTGCCGGTTGCCGGACATGGGTCACGAACGCGGAGCGGCCGCGGTGAGGTTCGGGGAGTCCGCGACGGACCGAGTGCCTCGGCTTCCCCCTCGTTTCCGCCGTTTGCCTCCCGTCGGCCGTCGTCCGCCGGGCGGGTTCAGGCGATGGTGCCCTCGGACCAGGCCCGTTCGAGGATTTCGTCGACCGTCTCGTCGGTGGTCTGCCGGGAGGTGTCGAGCCACAGTCCGATCCGGGGCGTGCTGTCGCGGAGGACTCTGTCCAGGTCCTCGGGCTGCCAGTCGGGCCCGTAGCCCGTCTTGCCGCGCTGTTCCTCCCGTTGCGCCACGACTTCCGGGGCGGGCGCCAGCACGATGACGGCCAGCGGACGGCTCTTGATCATCTTGGTGATACCGGGCAGGTGCTCGCCGAGCAGGACGTCCTGCAGGACGACGGTGAACCCGGCCGCGGCGTAGGCGTCGGCGGACGCGGCGGCCAGCCGGTGCCGCAGCCGCAGCTGGGCGACGGCCTCCGGTGACGCCTCGGCGGTCATGTGTACCCGCCCGTTGACGATCATGCGGCGGAACACGTCGCCGCGCACATGCACCGACCGCGGCAGGCGTGCGGCGAGAGCCTGGGCGACGGTCGACTTACCCGCGGCCGGGATCCCCGAGACGACGATGACGCCGGGCGCCCCGTCTCCGGTGACGGTGGTGGGGTCGGTGGTCGGCTCGGTGAGGTTGTCGCGATCGGTGTCGTCGGTCATGGGTGGACGGGATTCCCCTCTGTGTGGGCGCGGGCACCGCGTGCGGCGCTGGCGGACGCGGTGCTCGTCCGTACGGGAACGGGGCGGCCGGGCCTGGCCCGGCCCGGGGGTGCGGCCGGGTGCAGAGTGGGCCACCGGGGCAGCGGCGCCGGACGGTGCTCGTCCGGTCAGCCCAGGGATGTGCTCGCCGCACGCAGTTCGTCCAGGGCCGCCAGGGCGTACCCGGCGAGCTCACCACCCTCGGTGCCGCGGTCGCCCTCGGCCCATTCGGCGTACCCCCGTTTGAAAGCGAGCACGCCCAGCTCGCCCGCGAGAGCCGCGGTCGGATCGGGTATGCCGCGGGCGAGAAGCGCGGTCTGCATCGCGGCCGCGAGACTGACGGTCTTGAGGGCGTCGCGCTCCTGCAGCTCGGCGCTGGCGGCGACGGCCGCTTTCAGACGGGGGGCGAGCTCGCGGCTCATGGGGCCCATCGCGGTCGAGGCGCGCTCAAGACCGGCAGCGACCGCTTCGAGCGGGGTGGCATCACCGGGCGCGTCGGCAATGCCCTCGCTCAGCAACCGGCTCAGCGTCTCCTGCCCCGCGACCAGCAGTTCGCGCTTGTCGGGAAAGTACCGGAAGAAGGTGCTCTTGGTGACCCCGGCACGCTCGGCGATCTGCGCGACCGTCGTGGCGTCGTACCCCTGCTCCGTGAACAGGTCGACCGCAGCCACGACGAGGCGTTCACGTGCACCTGGTTCCCATCGGCCCATGGGTTCAGCATATTCGATGGGACTCTTGTCCCATCACCTTGGTAGAGTGACGGGACAAGAGTCCCATCACTTCCGGGAGGGTTTCCATGCGCGTCTTCCTCACCGGCGGCACCGGTCTGATCGGTTCCGCCGTCGTCGCCGAACTCCTCGGCAACGGCCACACCGTCCTCGCGCTCGCCCGCTCCGACGTCTCCGCGCAGGCCGCCGAGGCAGCCGGCGCCGAGCCGCTGCGGGGAGGACTCGCCGATCCGGACGTCCTGCGCTCCGGCGCCGCCCAGGCCGACGGGGTCATCCACCTGGCCTTCGGCAACGACTTCAGCAGCCCCGAGGCTCTCGCCCGGAACGTCGCCGAGGAGACCGCCGCCCTCACCACCCTCGGCGAGGAGCTCGTCGGCAGCGACCGCCCCTTGGTCACCGTCTCGGGTACGCCCTGGGTGCCGGGCCGCGCCTCCACCGAGGCCGACCCGGTGCCGACCGACGGACCGGTCGGCGGCCGCGGCCGCACGGTCACCGCGATCCTGGGCCTGGCCTCGCGCGGGGTCCGGAGCACGGCCGTACGCCTGCCACGCACGGTTCACCACAAGGGCACGGGCGGGTTCGCCGGTCTGCTGACCGACATCGCACGCCGGAGCGGGGTCTCCGGCTACCCCGGCGACGGCACGCAGCGCTGGCCCGCCGTCCACGCGCTCGACGCGGCCGTTCTCTTCCGGCTCGCCCTGGAGCAGGCGGAGGCCGGTACCGTCTGGCACGCCGTGGCCGACGAGGGGGACGAGGTACGGGACATCGCGGCCGCCATCGGCCGACGGCTGGACCTGCCGGTCGAGTCGGTACCGGAGGAGACCTACGGCCCGCTCGGCCCGATCTTCAAGGCCGACCAGCCCTCATCCAGCACCCGCACCCGCCAGGCGCTCGGCTGGGAGCCGAAACACCCCGCCCTTCTGGAGGACCTGGAGAACATCCAGCCCTGATCGGCGACCGAGGGTTCTGGCGTGTCCGGGTCACACCCGGGATGGGTCACACCCGGGGATGAGGGGCGGCACCGGGGAGCCGGAAGGGCGGAGTGGGGTGGCGTTCTCCCGGCACGGCGGAACGGCAGGTTGACCGGGCCGGCCGGAGCCGGCCTGCCTTCCGAAGAGTGCTGCGGCTCGTCGGCGGGCCGTTACGGAAGGGGTGGGGCGGGTGGGTGCCGCCGGGCCCGGGGCCCCGTCCCGGGGCCGGGCGGGGGCCGTCCGGGAGGGGTCAGGCCGATTCGAGGTCCGGGGCGACCGGGTCGGGGCCGAGGACGTCCTCGCCGTAGAGGGCGTGCAGCCAGTTGGTCTGGTAGATGGTGTCCAGATAGCGTTCGCCCAGGTCAGGGGCTATGGCCACGGCGGTGAAGCGGGGGTTGCCGTGGTGGGTGAGCCAGGTGGTGGCGCCGCTGACGACGGTGCCGGTGGAGCCGCCGAAGAGGAAGCCGCGGCGGGCCAGGCGGTGGCAGGCGCGGACGGTGTCGGCCTCCTCGACGTGGATCACCTCGTCCACGTACTCCTCATCGAGGAGGGCGGGGCGGACGCCGGAGCCGAGGCCGGGGATCATGCGGCGGCCGGGTTCGCCGCCGAAGGTGACCGAGCCGGTGCTGTCCACAGCGACGATCTTCACCGCGGGGTGGCGTTCGCGGAAGTAGCGGGCGCAGCCCATCAGGGTGCCGGTGGTGCCGGCGCCGACGAACAGGACGTCCAGGCGCGGGAAGTGGTGGGCGATGCCCGGTGCGGTGGTGCGGTAGTGGGCCTTCCAGTTGTGGGCGTTGGTGTACTGGTTGAGCCAGACGTACCGGTCGTCGGCGGTGCACAACGCCGTGACGTGGGCTATCCGGGCGCCGAGCAGGCCGCCGGTGGCCGCGGGTTCGGCGATGATGTGGACGCGGCCGCCCATCGCCTCGATGAAGCGGCGGGCCGAGAGGTTGCAGCGGGCGTCGGTCACGCAGAGGAAGCCGTAGCCCTTGCCGGCGGCGATGATGCTGAGGGCGGCGCCGAGGTTGCCCGAGGAGGATTCCACGAGGACGGAGCCGGGTTTGAGGGTGCCGTCGCGTTCGGCCGCCTCGACCATCGCGGTGGCGGCCTTGAGTTTGATGGAGCCGGCGAAGTTGAAGCCCTCGCACTTGAGGAAGAGCGGGTGGCGCACGATGGGCCGCAGGTCGACGTAGAGGTCCTCGGCGTTGAACTCCGCGGGCCCGGTGATGATCGTCATGCGGCGTCCCTCCTCGGCGGCAGCGCTCCGGCCCGGTCAGCCATGGCGGCGCAGTTCGTGGAAGAAGTCGTCGACGCGGTGGAGTTCGCCGGCGCGGGCCACCTCGTCGTAGACGTACCGGCCGACCGCGAGGTCGAGGACGCCGAGGCCGAAGGGGGAGAAGATCACGGTGCGGTCGGCGGGGACGGTGAGCCGGCCGGCGGTGACGTCGTCGAGGGTGCCGGTGAGGAAACCGCGGTTGCCGGTGAGCTGTTCGGCCAGGTGGGGGGAGGTTTCCGCCTTGAGGCAGTGGTCGATGTCGTCGACGATGTTGGCGGCGGTGAGGAGGATCTCCGGGGCGAGGTCGCGCAGGGAGATGTGCAGGACCAGCGGGTGGTGGGCGAACCACGCCGCGTCGTCGACGTGCGGCCTTGCCGCGACGGTGGCGAAGACGACGAGGTCGCTGGTGCGGATGAGGTCCTCGGCGGCGGGGTGGACGGTGACCGGGCCGGCGCCGGACTGTTCCAGGTAGAGGCGGAATCCGGCCGCGCTGTCGGCGGAGAGGTCGTGGACGCCGACGTGGTCGAACTCCCAGCCGGTCTCCGCGAGGAAGGTGTGGATGTAGCGGGCGATCAGTCCGCTGCCGAAGAAGCCGATGCGGCGGGGACGGAGGCGGCCGCGGCTGAGCCGGTCGGCGGCGAGCGCGGCGGACGCCGCGGTCCGGGTGGCGCTGATGATGGAACTCTCCAGGCAGGCGAACGGGTAGCCGGTGTCGTGGTCGTTGAGGATCAGCACCGCGGAGGCGCGGGGGAGGCCGGCGCCGACGTTGGCGGGGAAGCTGGAGATCCACTTCATCCCGTCGACCGGGGCGCCGCCGCCGAGCGAGGCGGGCAGCGCGATGATGCGGGAGGTCGGGCGGTCGGGGAACGTCAGGAAGTACGAGGGCGGGTTGACCGAGTGGCCGTCGCCGTGCAGGCGGTAGGTGGCTTCGACGAGGTCGACGATCTCGGGTGCCCGGCCGGTCAGGGCGCGTTGGACCTGGCTGCCGGGGATCACCGCGAAGGATGGTGCGGGGGCGGCGGGGCGGCCGGTGGGCGGGTGGGCGGTCATACGGCGGTCACCTCGATGGTGGGCGAGCAGTCGGTCAGGGACACCCGGTCGGCGAGGGCGACCAGGATTTCGCGGGGGCCGTGGAAGGGCTCCCGGCCGTGCGCGGTGCGGATGTTGTCGACGAGCAGCAGGTCGCCGGAGCGCCACGCGGTGTGGCGGGTGTGGGCGCGGTAGACGTCGTCGATCAGATCGACGGTCTCGGGTTCGAGCGGGTCGCCGTTGCCGTAGCGGGTGTTGAACGGCAGCCCGTCGGGGCCGTAGCTGTCGATGAGGTAGTCGCGGATGTCGGGGTCGAGCGTCCATTCGTTGAGGAAGGCGATCTGGTTGAACCAGCAGCGGCGGCCGGTGACCGGGTGGCGGACGACGGCGCTGCGGCGCTGACGGGTCGTCAGGGTGCCGTCGGGCTGCCAGCGGTGGGCGATGGCGTGGGTGTGGCAGTGGCGGGCGACGGCGGCGCGGTCGTCGGTGCCGAAGGCCTCGGTCACGGAGGCGCCGATCTCGCCGTTGTAGGTACGGGTGAGCAGCCAGCCCTGGCGGGTGAAGCGCCGGACCAGCCGGCGGGGCAGCGCGTCGAGGACGGCGCTCGCGTCGGCCACGGTCGTCGCGCCGCCGTCCTCGGGCGCGGTGAGGCAGGCGAAGAGCAGCAGACCGGGGAACTCGGTGGTGTAGCTGAGTTCGTGGTGGGCGCACATCTGCTGGTTGGGGGGCCACGGGGTGGTGGTGTACGTGCCGGAGCCGCGGGGGGCGCGGGGGGCGAAGCTCTCGGTCTCGGCCATCAGGTCGTCGGCGAGGGCGGTGAGGACGGCGGTGGTGGTGGCGGCGTCGCGCAGGCCGAGACCGCGGACGAGGAGGGCGCCGTGGTCGGTGACGAGGGCGCGCAGCGCGGCGCGGTACCGGGCCGCCCAGCGCGCCGGGTCGCCGCCGG
The DNA here is from genome assembly GCF_055567035.1 of Streptomyces sp. NPDC027185. Classification (NCBI taxonomy): domain Bacteria; kingdom Bacillati; phylum Actinomycetota; class Actinomycetes; order Kitasatosporales; family Streptomycetaceae; genus Streptomyces; species Streptomyces sp. NPDC027185. The sequence continues at coordinate 104,257 of NZ_JBVHRF010000008.1, forward strand.
GTTCGGCGATCAGCAGCGGTGGGCGGCCGGATCGGAGGAGGGGTGCGGGCAGGGGCGGGGCGGGGGGCGATGCCATGGGGCCTCTTCTCGTGGGGTGCGGGGCGGGTCCGTGGGTTCGTGGTGGCGCTGCCGGTGGCCGGGGCCCGGCCGGGGCGGGGCCGTCGCGGTGGCGGGCGGGGCGGTCGTGGGGTCGGTTCCGGAGGCGTCGTGGCGGTCGTGGCGGAGCGGGTCGCGGGCTCCCGGCGGATTGCCCTCCCCGCCTGCGGCCGGGGCGGAACGCCGCGTCACCGCAGGTCAGGGGCCCGGTTGTCGTCGAGGAGGGTGGCGAGGTCGGCGAGGACGGGGCGGTGGACGACGTCCTTGAGGGTGACGGCCCGGTCGAGGGCGATCACGAGTTTCACCGCGGTGAGCGAGGTGCCACCGCCGTCGAAGAAGTGGTCGTGGCGGCCGACGGTGTCCTCGGGGACGCCCAGGGCCGTGGCCCAGGCGCGGGCCAGGCGCCGTTCGGCGGGGGTGTGCGGGGGCCGGCGGCGTTCCGTCCCGGGGGCGGGGCGGTCGGCGAGTGCGGCCAGGGCCCGCTTGTCGGTCTTGCCGTTGGCGGTGAGCGGCAGCCGGGCGTGCCAGTGGAAGGCGGTCGGCACCATGTACGCGGGCAGCGAGCGGCCCAGGTGGGTGCGGAGGGTGTCCGGTTCCAGGGGGCGCGGGCCGGTGCAGAAGGCGACGAGGTGTTTGCTGTCGCCGCTCACCACGACCGCGCCGTCGTGGACACCGTCCACCCGCAGCAGCGCGTTCTCGATCTCGCCGAGTTCGACGCGGAAGCCGCGGATCTTGACCTGGGCGTCGCGGCGGCCGAGGAACTCCAGTTTCCCGCCCGGCAGCCACCGGCCGATGTCGCCGCCCCGGTAGAGGCGTTCGCCGGGGCGGTGCGGGTCGTCGCCGAAGGCGAGGCGGGTGCGTTCGGGGTCGTTGACGTAACCGCGGCCGACGCAGACGCCGGAGAAGACGATCTCGCCGGGGGCGCCGAGCGGTACCGGCTCCAGGTGCTCGTCGGTGACGTAGACGCGGGTGTTGGGGACGCAGCGGCCGAGGGGGACGCGGTCGCCGTCGGGGGCGCGGTCCATCACCTCGTGGTGGGTGTCGTCGGAGGTCTCGGTCAGTCCGTAGGCGTTGACGAGGCGGATGCCGGGGTGGGCGGCGAACCAGCGTTGGACCAGGCCCTTCTTGAGCGCTTCGCCGGTGGCCGAGACGCAGCGCAGGTCCGGGAGGGGGCGGGGGGTGCGTTCCAGGTGGGTGAGGACGGCTTCGAGGTAGGAGGGGACGACCTGGAGGACGGTGACGCGGGCGGTGGCGAGGGTCTCGACGAAGCGGGCCACGTCGAGGATCACCGGCTGTTCGACGAGGTGGGTGCGGCCGCCGGTGAGGAGGGCGGCGACCAGTTGCCACAGGGAGATGTCGAAGCACTGGGGCGCGGTCTGCGCGACGACGTGGCCCTCGGCGATGCCCAGGTCGGCGATCTTGGCGTAGAGGTGGTTGAGGAAGCCGGCGTGTTCGCACAGCGCGCCCTTGGGTTCGCCGGTGGAGCCGCTGGTGAAGTAGAGGTAGGCGAGTTGGCCGGCGGCGACCCGTACGCCGGGGTCGTGAGCGGGGTGGCCGGTGGCGAGGGCGGTGTCGATGCCGAGGGCGCGGAGGTCGGGCAGGAGGGCGCGGGCCCGGTCGAAGGTGGCGGTGGCGCCGGGTTCGGTCAGGGCGAGGCGGCAGCCGGCGCGGGTGAGCATGGCGGCGATGCGGTCGGGCGGGAAGTGCGGTTCGACGGGGAGGTAGACGCCGCCCGCCTTGAACACGGCGAGGACGGCGGCCATCCAGTCGAGGGTGCGTTCGGTGACGACGGCGACGACGGCTTCCCGGGTCAGGCCCTGGGCCAGGAGGGCGTGGGCGAGGCGGTTGGCGCGTGCGTTGAGTTCCCGGTAGGTGAGGTGGCGGTCGCCGTGGACGGCGGCGACGGTGTCCGGGTGGGCGCGGGCGCGTTCCTCGAAGAGTTCGTGGAAGCGGCGGTCGGGCAGCGGGCGGTGGGGGCCGGCCAGTCCGTCCAGCTGGTAGCGGCGTTCGGTGTCGGAGAGCAGACTGACGCGGCCGTACGGGGCGTCGGGGTCGGCGGCGAAGTGGGTGAGGGCGGTGCGGTGGTAGCCGGCGATCCGGGCGGCGCTCTCCGCGTCGAGCGCGTCGGTGCGGTGGCGGGTCCGCAGCCGGGCCCCGGCGCCGTCGCGGAGCACCGAGACCCGCAGCACGCTGGTGCCGAGCGGGTCGCCGCCGTGGCCGTACGGGTCGAGTTCGGCTTCGAACAGGACGGTTTCCAGGCCGAGTTGTGCGGCGAGGCGGGGTACCGAGCAGTGGCGGTGGGCGGCGGTGTCGGTGAGGGTGCGGGCGGCTTCCCGGGCCAGTTCGCGCCAGGTGACGGGGGTGGCGGAGAGGCGGCAGGGCAGGGCGGGGCCGGGGGCGGCGGTGGTGCAGCCGGTGGTGACCTCGCGCTCCCCGGCGAGGGCGGCGAGCACCCGGCTGTGGGCGGCGAGCCAGATCGCCTCCGGGGGGACGCCGTGCTCGCCGCCCCAGCGGTCGAGCTGCGCCATGAGGTCACCGGGGAGCGTCAGGTCGTGGGTGGCGAGGCCGGGGACGGGTTCGGGGGCCCATCGGGGGACGGCGGTGAAGCCCCCTCGGGTGAGGACGGTGCGCCAGTACTCCCGGTCGGTGCCGGTCGGTCGTGTCATGGGTTTCCCTTCCTGCCGCGTGGTGCGGGCACGGCGGAGCCGCGGGGTGTGCGGGTGGTGGGCCGACGGCGGGTCAGCGCGGGGCGGGTGCCGGGGCGGTGGCGCCGGGGTCGCGGGGGCGGGGCGGTGGCGGTACCGGGTGGCGGTCGGGGTCCGCGGGGGCTGCGGGGTTGCCCGCCCAGTGGGCGTACGCGGGGACGTCCTCGCCCTTCATCAGGAAGGAGTCGGCGCCGAGCACCGCGCCGGGTCCCATCGTCACGCCGTAGTGGACGAGGGCGCCGACGCCGAGGGTGCAGCCCGCGGCGAGGACGGTGTGGTCGGACTTGTAGGTGCCGTCCTCCTGGGAGTGGCACTGGATCTTGCTGCCGGCGTTCAGGGTGCAGTCGTCACCGATGGCGGTGAGGGTGCGTTCGGTGAGGACGCAGCCGTCGTCGAAGATCCGGCGGCCGGTCCGGACGCCGAGCAGCCGCCACAGCAGGCTTTTGAACGGGGTGCCGTTGAGGGCGTTGAAGTGGGTCTCGGGCACCTTCCACAGGCGTTCTTGGTGCCAGAAGCTCCGGTCGTAGATGGAGCTGACCTCGGGGCGCAGGGGGCGGAAGCGGGTCAGGCACCGCTCGACGAGGGCGTAGTAGAGGGTGGTGTACGCCATGGCGGCGACCAGGAACACCGATTCCAGCAGGGTGCCGGTCAGGTCGTCGTCGCCGGTGGTGACCAGGGCCAGCAGGAGGAGGCCGTGGAAGTGGGCCCAGCGGATGAGGAGGAACAGGGCGATGGTGCGGAGGTTGTAGCGGTTCTTCGCGGCGAGGCGGTCGCGGAAGGTGTCGCCGGTGCGCAGGTGGTCGAAGCGGGCGTCGCGTTCGACGGTGCGGGGGATCTCGAAGCTGGGTGAGCCCAGGAGTCCGACGCCGGTGCGGATCTCGCCGTCGAGCGGGACCATCGCCTTGGTCGCCAGGAGGCAGTTGTCGCCGGTGCGGCCGCCCGCGGGGTAGGCGATGTAGTTGCCGAGGAAGTTGCGGCGGCCGATCGCGGTGCGGGTGACGCGGAAGGACGAGCCGGAGTAGTCGGCGTTCATGAGGGAGAGGCCGTCGGCGATCATCGTGCCGCTGCCGACGGAGCTGAGGAACGGTGAGTCGTGCTGGACGAAGCAGCCGAAGTTGGAGCCGGTCTGTTCGGTGCGGGACAGGTCGTACCCGAGTCCTCGCAGGTAGGGGACGATGTAGCTGCTGTCGCCGAAGAGCTGGGTGAAGAATTTGACGTTGGTCAGGCGGACGAGGGCGCGGTGGGCGCCGTGGCGCAGGCCGTACAGCGGATAGACCGTGCCGGGGGTGATCGCGCGGCGCAGCAGGCGCGGGACGGTGAGGAGCACGGCCAGGCCCAGGGTGACGGCGCCGAGGAAGAGGGTGCCGGAGAGCAGCAGGGCGTTGAGGTGGAAGACGGCGGAGGCCGGGGACTGTTCGTCGAGGTCGCCGTGGCCGCCGATGACCGGAAGTCCGGTCCACAGCAGGGAGAGCAGCGAGAGGGTCAGCGGGATGCCGATGAGCAGGGTCCTGGCGAGGTCCGCGGCGCCGGAGGCGGCCCGGCGCAGGGTGCCGCAGGGCCTGGGGGCGACGCGGACGTGGTCGATGTCGGTGGGGCGGGCCGGGGAGCCGTGCCAGCGCTGTCCGGCGGGAACGGTGTCGCCGCGGCGGAGGGTGGAGGTGTGGCCGAGTTGGGCGCCGTCGCCCATCGCGGTGTCGATGTCCAGGACGGTGCGTTCGCCGACGAAGGTGTCCCGGCCGAGGGTGACGGGTCCGGTGCGGATGCGTCCGGCGTGGGCCCGGTAGCAGAGGAAGAAGGAGTCCTTGCGGATCACCGAGCCGGCGCCGATGGTGAGCAGGTCGGTGCAGACGGGGAGGGAGCGGGAGAGGATCGTGACGTGGCGTCCGATCTTCGCGCCGAGTGCCCGCAGGTAGAGCGTGTGCAGGGGGCTGCCGACGAAGAGCAGTACGGGGTTGGCGTGCACCAGGACCTTGACGATCCAAAAGCGCAGGTAGGTGGTGCCCCAGACGGGGAACTCGCGGGCCGTCCACCGTCCGACGAGCAGCCATTTGACCAGGACGGGGAGGGCGCTCAGGCCGGTGAACTCGGCGGTGCCGAAGGCGACCGCCCGGCCGTAGCGGGCCAGGGGTGACGGGGCGTCGGCGACCCAGGTGTAGCCGCGGGTGGTGGCGGCGGCGATGAGCCAGGAGTAGCCGAGGAAGAAGGCCAGTTGGGCCGCTCCGCAGGCGACGTAGCGGGCGGTGGGGTGGGCGGGCGCCGGGGCGGCGGGTTCCTCGGGCGGGGCCGGGGGGCCGGTTTCGGCGGGGGTGGCGGGGGCGGTGTCGGCGCGGGCCGCGGCGAGGGCGGCGACGGTCGGGTGCCGGTAGATGTCCTTCATCGAGACGGCGGGCAGTTCGCCGCGTTTCCTGACGCGGGCGCAGAAGTGCGCCATGACCAGGGAGTCGGCGCCGAGGTCGGCGAAGAAGTGGCTGTCGGCGGGGACCCGTTCGGTGTGCAGGACCTCGGCGAGGATGGCGGCGAACACCGTCTCCAGCACGGCTGTGGCGGCGGTCCGGTCGCCGGGGGGCGGGGGCGGTCCGGTGGTGGCCGTCGGTGCGGTGGTGTCCGGGGCCGTGGTCGGGGCGGTCGCCGGTGCGGCGTCGTCCGGTGCGGTGGTGTCCGGGTGGCCGGGGGCGGTTCGGGTCGGCTCTTCTCTCCCCACGTGAACTCCTTGAACGCGTCGTGCCCGTAGGCGCGGGCGGGGTGCGGTGGCGGGCGGGCCCGGGGGTGGTGGTGTCCGGGGCGCCCGGGGGTGCGGTGTGCTCCGGGGTGCCGGCCGGTTCCGGGGGCCGGCCGGGCGCCGGTCCCCCGCGCTCCTGCGGCTCACCGGTGCGCGCCGGAGCCCGGTGAGCCGGGTGGCCGGCGCCGTTCGCGCGCCGCTCGCTCTTCCTTCCGCACGGCTCCCCCTTTTTCCCGTCCCACCGAAGGGATCGTTGAAGAACGTAGAACTCTCCCGCTCCCCCGAACCAGCCGTGTGCAGGCCACAAAGGAAATCGGCCCGTGGCAGGCTGCGGGGAATCATCGATCCGTATCGGAATATCCGCCGCGCCGTCCCGCGCATTTCCGTTCAGGGCGTTCGCCACCTGCGGGTCTCTCGGCTCTCCGCAGGGCGGCTCGGCCGGTTCACGCACCTTCCGGTCTCCGCGCGCAAAGCATGTAAATGCTACTTATCGGGCGTACGGAAGGGGGCCAACGGGGCAATTGTCGCGATGTGTGGCGGAGGTCGGTGTCCGGCAGCCGGACCGGCGGCGCACCGGACTGGCGTGAACCGAGCGGCGCGCCGCGGGGCCCGGATAAAGAATTACCCTGGTCCCGGTAATGGCGCGCCGCGCTCCGGTGAATGCGCCCCGCAGAGCGCTCCGAGAATATTCTTATATTCCTCTCCGGAATTTCCCCGCGGCCGTATCACTCGGCACACCGCGCACCGCACCCACCGGAATGCACTTCCTTTTCCCGGGCCACAAAAAGGCCACCGGATCCCGCGCCTCTCTCCCACGCCGCGGAAAGCGGCGCGCTCGCGCCGTCACCGGGCGCGCCACCGCGCGCGGACGGCGCGGCGGGTACGGGCGCCGCGCCTCTACCGTGGGCGGCACCGCGCCCGCGGCCACGCGGGCGCGGCGGCACGACCGAGAGAAGAGGCAGAGATGACGGTTCATCAGGCCACGGACGACGGACGGGCACCGGACGGGACGCGGGTCCCGGACGACGAACTCGCCTGGCTGGACGCGACGGCCCAGGCGGACCTGGTCCGCCGCGGCGTGCTGTCGCCGGCGGAGCTGGTCGAGGCGGCGATCGCCCGGATCGAACGGCTCGACGGCAAGCTCAACGCGGTGATCACCCCGCTCTTCGAGAAGGCCCGCGCCGCGGCGGGCTCGGCCGCGCTGCCGGACGGCCCCTTCCGCGGCGTCCCCCTGCTGCTGAAGGACGTCCTGGGCCACTCCGCGGGCGATCCCGTGCACAGCGGGATGCGCGCGCTGCGCGACCGCGACTGGCGCGCCACCGAGGACTCGACGCTGACCACGCGCTTCCGGGCCGCCGGCTTCGTCATCTGCGGCCGGACCAACGTCCCGGAGCTGGCCACCAGCGTGACGACGGAGCCGCTGGCCCACGGCCCGACCCGTAACCCGTGGGACCTGACCCGCTCCCCCGGCGGTTCGAGCGGCGGCTCGGCGGCGGCGGTCGCCTCGGGCATGGTCCCCGTGGCGCACGGCAACGACATGGCCGGGTCGATCCGGATACCCGCCGGTGCCTGCGGACTCGTCGGGCTCAAGCCCACCCGCGGCCGCACCTCGCTGGGGCCGCGGTTCGGCGAGTTCTGGGGGCCGGTGACGCACGAGCACGTCCTGACCCGGTCGGTCCGCGACTGCGCGGCGGTGCTGGACGCCACCGCGGGCCCGGCGCCCGGCGACCCGTACACCGCCCCGGCCCCGCACCGGCCCTTCCGCGAGGAGGTCGGCGCCGACCCGGGCGCGCTGCGCGTCGGCTTCCGTACGGTGGTGCCGGGCGGCGGCGGGCCGGCGCACGCGGACTGTGTGGCGGCGGTCGAGCACACCGCGCGGCTGCTCGGCACGCTGGGGCACCGCGTCGCCCCGACGGCGGCGCCCGCCCTGGACGCCCCGGCCCTCTTCGAGACGCTGCCGACCGTGTTCGCCGCCGTCCTCGCCTGGGAGCTGGAGCAGTGGTCGCGGCGGATCGGCGAACAGCTCACCCCCGGCGATCTGGAGCCGATGAACGCGGCGCTCGCGGAGGCGGGCGGCGCGGTCACGGCGGCGCAGTGGCTCTCCGGTGTGCAGACGTGGCAGGAGTGGTCGCGCGAGGCCGCCGCCCTGTGGGAGAGCGAGGTCGACGTACTCCTCATGCCGACCTCGGCCGAGCCGCCGCTGCCGCTGGGTGAACTGGCGCCGACCGCGGGGGAGCCGATGGAGCTGGTGGCGCGCGTCGCCGAGGGCATCGCCTTCACCATGCCGTTCAACCTCACCGGCCAGCCCGCCGTCTCGCTGCCCCTGTACCGCAACGCCGAGGGCCTGCCGATCGGGGTGCAGCTCATCGCGGCCCACGGCCGGGAGGACGTGCTGTTCCGGCTGGCGTCCCAGCTGGAGGAGGCCGCACCGTGGGCGGGTGACCGCCCGCCGTTCTCCGCCTGACGCCGGTGTCACGGGCCGGGGCGGTTCGTCGCGTCCGCCCCGGCCCCGTGGCCGTCACACCGTCAGCTCCGCGCCGTCCGCCGGGATCTCCACGCCCGCGCGCCGCACCTCCTCGGCGGCGGCGGAGGACGGGTCCAGGAGCGGGTTGGTGTTGTTGAAGTGGGTGTAGAGGCGGCGCAGGCCCGGATGGCGGGCGAGGCGGGCGAGGGTGCCGCCGGGGCCGCCGACCGGCAGATGGCCCATCAGCGACTGCCCCGCGTCCCGGGAGCGGACCGCCTGCCCCAACTCCTCGGCGCTGAAGAACGTTCCGTCGAGGAAGGCGCAGGTCACCGAGGCGAGAAGGGCGTCGAGCCCGTCGGGCCAGGTCGCGAGGCAGGGCGCGTGGAGCAGCGCGCCGCCGGTCGCCGGGTCCTCGATCCGCAGTGCGCTCACCCAGGGGAGTCCGGGGCCGGGGTCCGGGACGTACTTGGGGGCTTTCGTGCCGACCGGGTGGAGGGTGGCGGTGAGGCCGCCGGAGAGCGGGAAGGCGGCGGGAGCGGCGCGCCCCGTGGCCGCCGCCCCGGGGACGGTCCCGGCGCCGGTGTCCTGCCACCGCCAGGGCGCGTAACGGTCCAGCAGGCCGCGCAGCGGCAGGGCCGTGGTGAGCGCGGTGTGGACGGGCGTCGCGGCGTACACCGTCAGATCCGCCCCGCCGCGCAGCACCGCCAGCCCGAGGGTGTGGTCGACCTCCGCGTCGGTCAGCAGGACGCCGCGCACCGGGGTGTCGCGCGGCCCCGGCCCCCCGCCCGGCAGGGCCGCCGCCTCCAGCTGCACCCGGATGTCCGGTGAGGCGTTCAGCAGCCACCAGTCGCGGCCGTCGCCGCTGACGGCCACGGAGTCGTGGAACCGCGGCGGCAGCTCCCCGCGGCGGCACCGGGCGCACAGCGCGCATCCGCAGTTCCACTGCGGGAACCCGCCGCCCGCGGCGGTCCCGAGCACCTTCACCCTCATCGACACCCTCCCCTTCTCCGGCACGCACCGGGCGCCGCCCCGCGGACGCGGGGCCTCGCCGATCGCCGGGGAGCCTCCCCACGTACGGGCCGGCCGAACACCCCGGCGGGTACGGGCGGTCGGGCACGGGCTCACGGGGCGGCGGCGCGGTGCGGGTAGGGTCGGCCGGTGCCCGAGCTGATGCGGCTGCACCGCAGCCATGCCCCGGCGGTCCTCGCGTTCGAGCGGGCGAACCGCGCCTACTTCGCCGCCTCGGTCCCCGACCGCGGCGACGCCTACTTCGACCACTTCACCGACCGCTTCGACGCCCTGCTCGCCGAACAGGAGGCGGGCGTCTGCGCCTTCCACGTACTCGTCGCCGACGACGGCGCGGTGCTCGGCCGGTTCAACCTCATGGACCTCGCCGACGGCACCGCGACGCTCGGCTACCGCGTCGCGGAGCACGTCGCCGGGCGCGGTGTGGCGACCGCGACCGTCCGCGCGCTGTGCCCGCTCGCGGCCGAGCGGTACGGGCTGCGCACCCTGAGGGCGGCCGTCGCCCACGCGAACGCCGCGTCCCGGAAGGTGCTGCTCAAGGCCGGTTTCCACCCGGCCGGCCCGGCGGACCCGGCCGACATCGGCGGGGAGGAGGGCACCTGGTACCGGCGGGTCCTGCTCCCCTCCGGCTGACGGCGCGGTACGGGGCCCGTACCGTGACGGGTGCGCGCGGACCGGCCCGGCCCGGGAGTCCGGGCACCGGCCCCGGCCCACGGCGGTGCCCCGCGAACCCCGGAGTCCGGCCCGCGTCGTGTCGCGCCGTCGGGGGCGGCCGCTACCCGCCCACGCCCCGGTGCCGCACCGCCGACCCCGACCGGTCCTTGACGACCTCCAGCTGAGCGGGGATACGGCCCTTGAGGTCCGCGACATGGCTGACGATGCCCACGCTGCGGTCGCGTTCGCGCAGCCCGTCGAGGACGTCCAGCACCTCGTCCAGGCTCTGCTCGTCGAGGCTGCCGAAGCCCTCGTCGATGAAGAGGGTGTCCAGGCGGGTGCCGCCCGCCTCGTCGGTGACCACATCGGCCAGGCCCAGCGCCAGGGCGAGCGAGGCGTAGAACGTCTCCCCGCCCGACAGGCTCGACGTGTCCCGCTCCCGTCCCGTCCACGCGTCGATCACCCGCAGCCCCAGCCCGGAGCGGCGCACCCCGGCGCTGCGCGCGTCCGAGTGCACCAGGGTGTAGCGGCCGCCCGACATCCGCCGCAACCGCTCCCCCGCGACCACCGCGACCTGCTCCAGACGGGCGGCGAGCACGTACGACTCCAGCCGCATCCGGCGGACGTTCTCGCCGGAGGTCCCCGCCACCAGCGAGGCGATGCCGCCCACCACGCCGAACTCGGCGTACAGCGGGGCGAGCGCGCGGGCCTCGGCCGCCGCCCGCCGCGAGAGCCGGTCCAGCGCCGCGCAGCGCTCCGCGGCGCCGGTCCGGGCGGCGGTGGCCGCGCGCAGCCGCCGGGCGGCCATCTCCACGGCGCGGTACGCGTCCGCCGCATCCACCTCCGCGTCCGTCTCCACCGCCGCGGCCGCCGCCTCGGCCCCGGCCAGCTCCGCCGCCACGGCCGCGGCTTCCGCCTCCCGGTGCCGGACCCGTTCGGCCAGCTCCCGCCGGGCCGGCTCCGCCAGCTGCGCCGACCGCACCGCGTCCGCGTCCGGGAAACCGGCCGCCGCGACGGCCGCCGCCAGCGCCTCCTCGGCCTCCCGCAGCCGCCGCTCCGCCGTACGGGCGGCGCCCGCCGCCTCCACGACGGCGGCCAGCGCCGCCGCGCGCCGCTCCCCGCGCGCGGCCCGCTCCGCGACGCTCGCGCACTCCCCTCGGGCGAGCGCCACCTCCTGACCGAGCGCCGCCTCCTCCGCCTCCAGCGCCTCGCGCCGGGAGAGGCGGGCCGCGATCCGGCGCTCGGCGTCCTGCCGTGCCGTACGCCGCCGCTCCGCCTCCCGCTCGGCGGCCGCCAGCGCCTCCCGCGCGGGCCCCGCCCCGGCCGCCACCGCGCGCACCTCGGCGTACTCGGCGGCCAGCTTCTCGGCGTGGGTGGCGCGTTCGGCCGCCGGGGCGTCCCCGGCGGCGGCGGTGGCGGCGGCGAGTTCACCGGCCGCCTCCCGTACCCGGCCCTCCGCCGTGCGGTACGCCTCCTCGCGCTCGCGGTACGCGGTGAGCGCGGCCTCCTCCTCGGCCCGGCCGACGTGCCCCTCCTCCGGGCGCGCGGGGTCCGGGTGCCGCGTCGCGCCGCAGACCGCGCACGGGGCGCCGTCGCTCAGCGCGGCGGCCAGTTCGGCGGCGACGCCCCGCAGCCGGGCGTCCTTCCGCTCCAGCCAGTGTTCGTGGGCCGCCGCGGAGTGTTCCCGCGCGGTCAGCGCCAGGGCGCGCAGCCGCGCCAGCCGGTCCGTCAGCTCGTCGCGGTGGCGGGCCGCCGCCGCGCGTTCGCGGGCCGTGGCCACCGCCGCCTGAAGCGCCTCCGCCCGGCCGATGGCCTCCTGGGCGCGTTCCACCCGTTCCTGGAGGGCCAGCCGCCGCTCGCCGGCGCCGGCGAGCCAGTCGGCGCACTCCGCGACGGTGTCCTCGTCGGCGGCGCCCGCGCGCTCCGCCGCCTCCCGCTCGGCGGTCAAGGCGGCGACGCGCTCCTCCGCGCGGCGGGCCGCGGCCAGGGTGCCGAGCTGGGCGCGTTCGGTGTGCTCCCGTGCGGCGAGTTCGTCCGGTGCGGCGTCGGTGAGGGGGGCGGGCAGGGCGGCGCGGCGGGACCGCTCCGTGGCGGCGGCGGCCTCGGCCTCCCGCCGGGCCGTCGCGCACCACGCCAGCACGGGCGCCACCTCGGCGGCCCGGCCGGCCGCCGCCAGGCGCTCCCGGTCCCGGCCGTCCTCGTCGGCGGTCGCGGCCAGGCGGGCGGCGCGCTCCCGGGCCGCGTCACGGCGGCGCCGTACCCGGTCGCGCTCCTGCGCCTCCTCCCACACCACGGTGGCCGCGCGCTCCGCCGCCTCGGCGGACCGCTCGGCACAGCCGGCCACGGTCAGCCGCTCCCGCGCCGCGGCCCGCGCCACGGCCAGGCGGACGAGGACGGACGCGGCGAACCCGGGCTCGCCGACGCCCGGGACACCCGGGGCCGTCTCCGGTGCGCTCCGGCGGCCCGTGGTGCCCGCCTTCCGTGCGGCCGGGACGGTGCCGGACGGCAGCGGGGGCAGCGCCGCCAGGTCCGGGCAGTCGCCGGCCGCCTCCGCCGCGCGGTGCGCGAGCGCCAGCAGCCGTTCGTCGCCGCCGCGGACCCGTTCGGCCGCGGTCTTGCGCCGGAGGGTGAGCCGGTCCTCGACGGCGGCGAAGCGGCGGGTGTCGAAGAGGCGGCCCAGCAGCCGCGCCCGGGACTCCGCGTCGGCCCGCAGGAACCGCGCGAAATCGCCCTGCGGCAACAGCACCACCTGGCAGAACTGCTCCTTGTTCAAACCGAGCAGCCCGCCGATCTCCTCGCCGATCTCCTGGTGCGAGCGGCTGAGCGCCTTCCACCGGCCGCCCTCGCCGGGCCCCGGCACGTACTCCCGCAGCCGGCTCTGCGCCTTCTCCCGGGTCGTGCCCGTACCGCGCTTCTTCGGGCGGAGCTGCTCGGGCAGCCGGGTCAGCTCCAGCCGGCGTCCGGCGACGGTCAGTTCGAGGACCACCTCCGTCGGCACCGACGGGTCGGCGAGATCGCTGCGCAGCGCCTGACCGGCCTGCCGGGCGCCGGGGACGGAGCCGTACAGCGCGAAACAGACGGCGTCCAGGACGGAGGTCTTGCCCGCGCCGGTGGGGCCGTGCAGCAGGAACAGGCCATCGCGCGAGAGCCGGTCGAAGTCGACGGTCTGCACCCCGCCGAACGGTCCGAACGCCGTCACCGTCAACCGGTGCAGCCTCACGGCGCCACCTCTTCCGCCGCCTCGGCCAGCCGTACCTCTTCGAACGCCTCGCGCAACACCGCCCGCTCCTCCTCGTCCGCCGCCCGGCCGCCGCGCACATGCGCCACGAAGTCCTCGGCGACCTCCTGGTCCCCGCGGCCCCGCAGCCGCTGCGCGTACGAGGCGAACGTCTCCGCCGGGCGCTCGTCGGGGTCGAAGTCGAGGGCGAGGATGTGCCCGAACCGCTCCGTCAGGCGGGCCATCGGCTCCGCCGGGCGCACCGGATCGGTGAGCGTCGCCTCCACCCAGTGCTCCGTGTGGCGCTCCAGCGCCGGGTCCTCCAGCAGCGTCTCCAGACGGCCGCGCAGCCGGGCCAGCGGGCGCGGCACGGGCGCGTCGATCCGCTCCGCCGCGACCGCGCCGTCCGCGCCCAGCTCGATCAGCCAGGACGATTTGCGGTGCGTCGCCTCGGAGAAGGAGTACGCGAGCGGGGAGCCGGAGTAGCGGACCCGGTCGCTCAGCGTCTGGCAGCCGTGCAGATGGCCCAGTGCGACGTAGTCGACGCCGTCGAAGACCGCGGCGGGCACCGACGCCACACCGCCGACGGTGAGGTCCCGTTCGCTGTCGCTGACCTCGCCGCCGGTGACGAAGGCGTGCGCCAGGACGACGGAGCGGGTCCCGGCGGGCCGGGCGGCGAGGTCGGCGCGGACCCGGTCCATCGCGGCGCCCAGCACCTCGGTGTGGGCCGCGCGTCCGGCGCCGAGGCGGTCGCGGACGAGGGCCGGTTCGAGGTAGGGCAGGCCGTAGAAGGCGACCGGGCCGTCGGCGTCGTCGAGCAGGACCGGCTCACCGCAGCGCTCGGGGTCGGTGCGCAGGTGGACGCCGCCGTGCTCCATCAGTCCGGCGCCGACGCCGAGGCGGCGGGCCGAGTCGTGGTTGCCGGAAATCATGATCGTGGGGACGCCGAGCGCGGCGAGGCGGTGCAGCGCGGTGTCGAACAGTTCGACGGCGGCGAGCGGCGGCACCGCCCGGTCGTAGATGTCACCGGCGACGAGGACGGCGTCGACGTCCCGGGCGGTGACGGTCTCGACGAGATGGTCGAGGTAGGCGCGCTGGGCGGGGAGCAGGCTCACGCGGTGGAAGGAGCGTCCCAGGTGCCAGTCGGAGGTGTGCAGCAGTCTCACCACGCCGCTCCCGCCCGCATCGTCACTCCCTCACCCGCCGCCCCGGGGCGGCCTCGCCGGTCCGCTGTCACCCGGCCATCCTCGCAGGCGCGCGCGGTGCGCCCGGCCGCCCGGGGACGTGCCGTCCGTCTCACGCCTCGCCGTACACCTCGCCGCCCAGCTCCAGGACGGCGCTGCCGGCGGTGGTGTCCGCCAGCCAGGCGCCGAACGCCGCGACGTCCGCCTCGGGCAGCCCGATGCCGATCCGGACCTCGGCGCCGTAGCTGACCTCGCGCACCACGCGGCCGGTGGCGCGCAGATCGTTCTCCAGTTTCCCGGCCCGCTGGTGGTCGACGGTGACGGTGGCGAGGCGGTAGCGGCGGCGGACGACCGTGCCGAGGGTGTCGAGGGCCTCGCCGACGGCGCCGCCGTAGGCGCGGATCAGCCCGCCGGCGCCGAGCTTGACGCCGCCGAAGTAGCGGGTGACGACGGCGACGACGTACCGCATCTCGCGGCGCAGCAGCATCTGGAGCATCGGGACGCCGGCGGTGCCGCCCGGCTCGCCGTCGTCGCTGGCCTTCTGGACGCCGCCGTCGGCGCCGAGGACGTACGCGTAGCAGTGGTGGCGGGCGGTGGGGTGCTCCTTGCGGACGGCCGCGATGAAGTCCTGTGCCTCGGCCTCGGTCGCGACGGGCGCGAGGGCGCAGAGGAAGCGGGACTTGTTGATCTCGATCTCGTGCACCCCGGCGTGGGCGAGGGTCCGGTACTGCTCCTGCATCGCCCCAGCCTATGCGGCGGCACGGCGGCCGGGGTCACCGGCTGTCGCACGGGGGTACGGGCGCGGTGTCCGCCGTCCGGGGGCCCGGGGCGCGTCCAGGCGGCGTATCCGGGCGGGTGTTGCGGTGCGTCGGGCGGACGCGGGCGCCGCCCGTGGGCACTGTGACCGGGGCGACGGCCTCGTGCGCGGGGCCCGCTCGCGCACCCAGGAACCGTACGGCGGGTCGGCGGAGGCTTCATGGACGACAACACACACACGACGCTGGCGGCGGGCGCGCCCGTGACGGGCGAGGCGATGCCCGAGCCGCCGCCGGAGGTGGTCGAGGCGGCCCGCGAGGCGCCGGATCACTGGCTGGCCATGGTGGACCTGACGTGGACGGGCGAGGGCCCGCCGCCGCTGTGGGCGGTGATCGGACAGTGGCGCTCGGGGCCGGACGGCGAGATCGCGGACTGGCGGGACAACCCGGAGTACCGGCCGTCCCCGCAGATGCTGGACTGGGCCGAGCCGACGGACCCGGTCGACCACGCCGTGCAGCTGGCGGCGACGGGGTACGGTCCGGTGCCGGACGTGGCGCGGGCGCTGGCGGCGGCCGAGGTGTCGTTCCTGGTGTCGGCGGCGGGCGCGCCGCTGCCCGCGGCGTCGCCCGAGGGCACGCCGGTGGTGCCCGTCTACACCTCGGAGGAGCATCTGGAGCCGGTGGGCCGGGTGCTCGTCGACCGGCGCCCGGTGGCGGACCTGCTGGAGCTGCTGCCCGCCGGGCACGCGCTGTACGTCAATCCGACGGGCGCGGTGAGCATGCTGGTGGAACCGGACGCGGTCCGGACGGCGGTCGCGGAGCACGCGCCGGACCGGATCACGGTGGAGATCGGGCGGCCCGGTACGGGAGCGGGCGGCGCGGAGCCGGTACGGGACGGTGAGGCGGGTGAGCGCGGCGGTCTGCCGAAACCGGCGCGGACCGCCGCCGTCGCGGCGTCCATGGCGAGCAGCGGGGCCCGGGGCGGCGCCGTCTGACGGCCCCCCTCCCACGAACCCGCCCCGCCCGTCTTCCCCTTCGGGCGGGGCGTTCCGCGTCCGGCGCGGGAATCGCGGCCGCCCGGCGGGTGTTGGCCGTACGGAACCCGCCGTCCGGGCGCGGTTCCCCCACGGCACGGTGGGACGGAAGACGGGGAGGCGGCGCATGTACGGCGATCCTGCGGTGATCCGCGGCATGCTGACGGAGCTGGGCGACACCTGGGCGGTGGTGGGCCTGTCGGGGAACAGGTCACGGGCGGCGTACGGCGTCGCCGCGGCGCTGCAGCAGTTCGGCAAGCGGATCGTGCCGGTGCATCCACGGGCGGAGACGGTCCACGGCGAGCGGGGTTATCCCTCGCTGTCGGCGATCCCGTTCCCGGTGGACGTGGTGGACGTGTTCGTCGCCTCCGAGCGGGCGGGCGCGGTCGCGGACGAGGCGGTGGCCATCGGGGCGAAGGGCGTGTGGTTCCAGCTCGGCGTCGTGGACGAGGCGGCGTGGGAGCGGGTCCGCGGCCAGGGGGTCGCGATGGTGATGAACCACTGCCCGGCGATCGAGATACCGCGCCTAGGCTGAGGGCGCGGGGCCCGGTGGCGGCGCCGTACCCGGCGGGCGGTAGCGTCCGGGCATGAGTACACCGCGTCCCGCCGTGCCCGGGGATGCCGCCGAGTTGGTGCGGCTGCGCCGGTCGATGTTCGCCGCGATGACCGGGCGGGACGCGCCCGGCCCCTGGGAGGACGACGCGCGCGCCATGGCCCGGCGCCGGTTGGCCGACTCTCCCGAGGCGTTCGTGGCGTACGTCGTCGACGGTGTGTCCGGGGCGGCGGCGCCGCATCTGGCGGCGTGCGCGGTCGGCACGGTCGAGGAGCGGCTTCCCGCTCCCGGGCATCCCACGGGCCGGTTCGGCTTCGTCTTCAGCGTCTGCACGGACGAGCGGTACCGGGGGCGCGGGTACGCGCGGGCGGTGACGGAGGCGTTGCTGGGCCGGTTCGCGGAGCTGGGCGTCAGCCGGGTCGATCTGCACGCCACCGACGCCGCCGAACCTCTTTACCGCAGCCTGGGCTTCGCGGCGCACTCGACGGCGCTCTCGGTGGATCTGCGGTCGTGGCGGTCCGGCGGCTGAGCCGGATCAGGCGGTCGCCAGTCCTTCGAGGACGGTGGCGTGCGGGAGTTCGGCCAGCGCCTTGCCGGGGACGATGAGCTTGCCCCGGCGGCTGCCGCTGCCGATCAGCGCGTACGGCGTATCGGCGACGGCGGCGTCGACGAGCAGCGGCCAGTCGGCGGGCAGCCCGATGGGGGTGATGCCGCCGTACTCCATCCCGCTGTCGCCGACGGCGGTGTCCATGGGGGCGAACGACGCCTTACGGGCGCCGAGTTGGCGGCGTACGGCGCCGTTGACGTCGACGCGGGTGTGGGAGAGCACCAGGCAGGCGGCGAGGGTGCTGCTCCCGCCGCGCTTGCCGGCGACGACCACGCAGTTCGCGGACTGCTCCAGCAGCCACGCGCCGTGGTGGGCGACGAGCACGGCGGTGTCGGCGATGGCCGGGTCGGTGTCGACGTAGCGGATCTCCTCCACCGGAACCGAGCCGTTCCAGCTCCGCAGGGCGGCGGCGACGGGCGCGGCGAGCAGGTCCAGGCGTTCGACGGCGGGCCGGACCTCGCTGAATGCATCCATGGGCACGGGCATGGCGCCAAGCTAACAGCCGCCGACCTGCACCTGACGGCATGTCTTTGGTCAGCGGGCGGCCGGTGGGCCCGGGGCGGGGCCCGGCGTACGCGGCGGGCGCGGGACACCGGTGTCGAGGCCCCCGGCCGCGAGGGCTGGGGGAACGAGGGCACCGGCGGGACGCCGGGGAGGGAGGCCCTCGGCGGGTCCGGTTCAGCCCACCGGGTGACCGCGCCCGGTGGGCCCGGTCATCCGCGGACCCGCCCCGTGTGGTCACCCGGTGGGGCCGGGCCGGGCGTCCGGGGCGGCGCCCGCGTCCTTCGGGGCGGACGGGGGCTCCAGGGCGGAGAGCGCCACCAGCTGTTCGGGGGTGACGCCCTCGGGGACCGGTACCGGCGCCGGGGTGCGCAGCGGTGGGTGCCAGCCGGTTCCGGCCTCCCAGCGGCGGACGACGCGGGCGGGGGCGCCGGCGACGACGGCGTGGTCGGGAACCTCGCCGCGGACCACCGCGCCCGCCGCGACGACCGCGTTCCGGCCGAGCCGGGCGCCGGGCAGGATGACCGCGCCGGTGCCGATCCAGCTGCCCGGCCCGATGCTGACCGGGGCGCTGCGGGGCCACTGCTTGCCGACGGGCACCTCGGGGTCGTCGTAGCTGTGGTTGGTGGTGGTGAGGTAGACACCCGGGCCGAAGAAGCAGTCGTCGCCGATGGTGAGGGGGACGTCGGCGATGACATGGCTGCCGCGCCCGAGGACGACGCCGTTGCCGAGGGTGAGGATCGCGTCGGGGCCCAGGTCGAGGTCGGGCATCATCCCGGCGGTCAGGGTGACGTCCTGGGCGATGATGCAGTGCTCGCCCAGGGCTATCCAGGGGTCACCGAAGACGGTGCCCTGCGGGAAGGCGAGGCGGGTGCCGGTGCCGATGGCGCGGAAGCGGTACGGGCCGGGGCGCTCGGCGGTGACCGCTCCCGCGCGGCTCACCCAGCGGGTGCCGCGGTGCAGCGCGCGCGAGGCGGCCCGTCGCCGCCAGGCGGCGAGGGAGGAGAACACGTTCTTGTTCGACACCACTCGCACACCGTACTCAGCGCGCCGGGCCCCCGGCCGGGCCCGCCCCTGTGATCTTCGCCCCAGCCGCGCGCCGCCGTACGCCCCGGGGCCCGGGGCCGCGCCCTCAGCCGGTGGCCGGGCCGCTCAGCCGGTGAACGACGCGGCGTGGGTGGCCGCGAGGTCCTGGTAGACGGTGGCGTTCAGCTTGATGCCCGCGCGCTCCTCGTCGGTCAGCTCCCGCTTGACCTTGGCGGGGACACCGGCGACCAGCGAGCCGGGCGGGACGACCATGCCCTGGGGGACGAGCGCCTGTGCGGCGATCAGCGAACCGGCGCCGATGTACGCGCCGTTGAGGACGGTGGCACCCATGCCGACCAGGACGTCGTCCTCGATGGTGCAGCCGTGCAGGACGGCGTTGTGGCCGACCGAGACGCCGCTGCCGACGGTCACCGGGAAGCCGGGGTCGACGTGGACGGTGCAGTTGTCCTGGATGTTGCTCCCGGCGCCGACGGTGATCGGGCCGCAGTCGGCGCGCAGCACCGTCTGGTACCAGACGCTCGCCCGCTCGGCGAGCGTGACCTCGCCGAGCACGACCGAGGTCGGGGCGGTGAACGCCGCCGGGTCGACGACCGGTGCGGTGGTGCCCACGGCCGCGATGAGTGCGCCCTGCGCCATTGCTGTTCTCCTTCGTCCGTGCGGATCGCGCCGGGTGCACAGTAGGCGACGGGCCCGGCGGTCCGTCAGGCGGCTTCCCAGGCCGCCCCGATCATCCGGAAGACCTCGTCCACCGCGGTCTGCGGGTCGGCCGCCTCGCGCGCGACCGCGTAGGCGTCGATGACGAACCGGGCGAGCGCCCGGCAGGCCGTCGCGGTCAGGGCCAGGTCCGGATCGGCGGCGAGGGTGGCGGCCAGCGCTTCCGCGTGGCGCAGCCGCATCGACTCCTCGTACTCCCGCAGGGCGGGTGAGGCGGCGATCATCCGCCACACCGGGGCGGCGCCGTCCGCGGTGCAGTGGCGTACCAGCTCGTGGACCTCGCGGCGCAGTGCGGGCAGCGGCGAGCCGTGCGGGGCGCGCCCGGTGACCGCGCCGGTCAGGCGCCGCTCGAAGTCCTGGTCCTGCTCGAAGACGAGGGCCTCTTTCGAGGCGAAGTGGGAGAAGAGCGTGGTGACGGCGACGTCGGCCTCGGCGGCCACCTCACGGATGCCCACCGCGTCGTATCCGCGCTCCAGGAAGAGGCGGAGGGCGGCGTCGGCGATCTTCTGCCGGGTGGCGGCCTTCTTGCGTTCGCGGCGTCCGGACGGCTCGTTCATGCGGTGACGCTACCAAATGCGAATCCATAACCGTTCCAAAACACTAACGATTAGTGTTACGTTCTGCCGCATGAAGCGAGTGAGTTTTGCCGAGTTCGGCGGACCGGACGTGCTCCGCCTGGAAGACGCCGAGGAGCCCCACGCGGGCCCCGGCCGGATACGGATCGCCGTGCGGGCGGCGGGGGTGAACCCCGTCGACTGGCGGATCCGCGAGGGCCAGTCCCTCAAGGCCCATCCCGTCGCGCTGCCCTCCGGTGTCGGGCTGGACGCCGCCGGGGTGGTGGACGAGGTCGGCGCGGGCGTCACCGGCGTCGCGGTCGGCGACCGGGTGTTCGGCGAGGGGGAGAACACCTACGCCGAGCACGCCGTGCTGACGGCGTGGGCCCGGATGCCCGAGGGGCTGACGTTCGAGGAGGCGGCCGGGTACCCGTCCGTGATGGAGACAGCGCTGCGGCTGCTCCGCGAGGTCGGAGTGGTCCCCGGGCAGACGCTGCTGGTCAGCGGCGCGTCCGGCGGCGTCGGCTCGGCGGTGCTGCAGATCGCCCGCGACCGCGGCATCACGGTGATCGGCACCGCCGGCGCCGCGAACCAGGACTACCTGCGCGATCTGGGCGCCCTCGCCACGACGTACGGCGAGGGCTGGGCCGGGCGGGTGCGGCGGCTCGGCCGTCGTATCGACGCGGCGCTCGATCTGGCCGGGGCGGGCGTGCTCGACGAGTTGGTGGAGCTGACCGGGGATCCGCGGAAGGTGCTCTCCATCGCGGACCTGGACGCGGCCCGGTTCGGCGTCCGGTTCTCCGGAACGGCCGGAAGCGTGCCGGACGCGCTCGCCGAGACCGTCGCCCTGCTCGCGCGGGGCGCACTGCACATCCCGGTCGAGAAGGCGTACCCGCTCGCCGGGGCCGCGGCGGCGCACATCGACAGTCAGGCCGGTCATACCCGGGGCCGGCGGGTCATCGTCGTCTGAGCCACCCGGCGCGGCGCCCCCGCGGGCGGGGAAGCGGGGCGGCCGGCGCCCTCACCCACGGTGACGCGGCCCGCACCCCCGGCATGCGATCAAGGGCGGTGGCGGGCAGGCTGAGGCCATGGACCGCGTACCCGTTATCGTGCACCCGCCCTGTGCGGGCGGCCGTCGCGTCACGCTCCACGGGCAGGACATCGGGCGGGCCCGGCGGCCGGGCGACATCGCCGCGATCCTGCGCCGCGCCGGATTCCCCGCGACGGAGCTGATCTGGGACGACGCCGGGGTCTGCGAATGGCGGGAGGGCGGTCCCGACATCTGGTTCACCCGCTGAACGGCACCGGCCCGGTGGCAGCTGCCACCGGGCCGGAACGCTGTACGGGGGAAGGGTCAGTCGGTGCTCGCGCCGACCGCCGCCGCTTCCTCCTCCTTCGCCGCCTCACGCGCGGCGGCGGCCTTCTTCGCCCGCTGCTTCATGAGGAGGAACGAGCCGATGCCGAAGAGCACGGCGGCGGCCAGCCCCCAGTAGGAGAACCGCTTGAGCCACGGCTCGGCGACGACGCCGACGCTGTAGAGGAGGGCGGTGGTGCCGCCCGCCCAGACGATGCCGCCCAGGACGTTGGCGATGAGGAACTTCCAGTACGGCATCTTCAGCACGCCGGACAGCGGACCGGCGAAGATCCGCAGCAGGGCGATGAACCGGCCGATGAAGACCGCCCACATGCCCCACTTGTCGAACTTCTCCTCGGCCATCGCCACATGGTCGGGCCCGAAGTGCTTGGGGAACTTCCGCCCCGCCCAGTCCAGCAGCGGCTGACCGCCCTTGCGGCCGATGAGATAGCCGATGGAGTCACCGATGATCGCGCCGGCCGACGCGCAGGCGCCCAGGACGAACGGGTCGATGTGGTCCTGGGTCGCGGACAGGATCGCCGCGCTGACGAGGACGATCTCACCCGGCAGCGGAATGCCCAGGCTCTCCACCCCGATGACCACTCCGACCAGGAGATACACACTGATGGCCGGAACCGTCGCCAGCCACTCCTGGATATGCAAAGCCGCTTCCTCCGCATGGTGTCGGGCCCCCGTGGGCCGCTGCCCGGTGTCACCGAAACCGGTGCGTCCGATTCCCCCGGCGCGCCGGATGGGCGCGTCCGGGAAGCGTACTCGAACGAGCCGGACGGAGGCGGTGGCGCGAACGCGCGGAGGAACGCCGGCGCGCGGGGCGGACGGCGCGGCCCCGCGCGCCCCGCGGCCGGGCGGGCTCAGCCGTTCGGGCGGAGGGTCCAGACGATGGACATCTCGCCCGTCACCGCGCCGTCCTCGCGGGTGAGCGTGACGTTCACGGGGAATTCGGGGCGCGCTCCGGCGTCGAGGTCGGCGATCACCTCGGCGGCGGGGCGGCCGAGCTGCGCGGTGGCGGTGACGGGCCCCTTGGCGAGCTTCTTGTAGCCGATCTCGGCGCCGACGGCGAGCGGCACCGCACGGTGCAGCTCGGAGCCGAAGGCGGTCATGACGATCGCGCCGCTCGCGGACTCGGCGAGGGTGAACATCGCCCCGGCGTGCGGCCCGGCGACGTGGTTGTGGAAGGCGGGCTGGTCGGGCAGGCGGACGACGGCGCGCTCGGCCGTGGTCTCGGTGAATTCGAGGTTGAGGGTGCGGACCATCGGCACGGAGGCCGCCATCATCTCGCCGATGGACGGCAGGGACTCGGAAGACATGAGCGGCATGTTACCTGTGAGTAGCTTGGTGCGGAAGGCCCTGACCTGAGCCGTCGCGGCATCCGCCTATCGTGGATGCCCATGACGACGACCGCTCCGCAGCCGACCGGGAGACCCCGCCCGCACCGCTCCCCCGGCCCCGGCCCCGTACGCCCGGCCGCGGTGGCGGGGCGGCGGTGAGAGCGGGCCGGCCCGCCTGGGCGGGGCGGAACTACACGATCCTCACGGCCGCCGCCGTCGTCTCCGGACTCGGCCACTCCGGCGCGCTGATCGCCACCGCGTTCGCCGTGCTGGGGGCGGGCGGCTCCGCGACCGACGTGGGCCTGGTCGCCGCCGCCCGTACGGTCCCGCTGATCGCGCTGATCCTGGTCGGCGGGGCGCTCGCGGACCGGCTGCCGCGGCACCGGGTGATGGTCGCGGCCAACGTCCTCAGCTGCTTCTCGCAGGGCGCCTTCGCGCTGCTGGTGCTGACCGGTGAGCCGCGGTTGTGGCAGATGGCGGTGCTCGCGGCGCTGGGCGGCACCGGGCAGGCGTTCTTCGCGCCCGCCTCGGAGGGCATGGTGCTCGCCAGTGTCTCCGCGGAGGACTCCGGGCGGGCGTTCGCGGTGTTCCGGATGGGCCTGAACGGCGCGAACATCGGCGGCGCCGCGCTCGGCGGCGCGCTGATCGCGGCCGTCGGTCCGGGCTGGGTGCTCGCCGCCGACGCCGCGGCCTTCGCCTGCGCCGGGGCGCTGCGCGCCCTCCTCGACGTGAGCGGGGTGCCGCCGCGCGCGAGCGGGGAAGGCATGGTGCGGGCGCTGCGCGACGGCTGGCGCGAGGTGGTCTCCCGGCCCTGGCTGTGGTCGGTGGTGGTGCAGTTCTCCGTGGTCAACGCGGTGATCGCGGCGGCGGAGGCGGTCTACGGTCCGCTGGTCGCCGAGGCGCATCTGGGCGGACCGGGGCCCTGGGGCATGGCGCTCGGCGCGTTCGGCGCGGGCACCGTGGCCGGGGCGCTGCTGATGACCCGCTACCGGCCCCGCCGCCCGCTGCTGACCGGTTCACTCTGCGTCTTCCCGCTGGCCCTGCCGTCGGCGGCGCTGGCGGTGCCGCTGCCCGCCGCGTGGCTGACCGTGGTGATGGGCCTGACGGGCGTGTCCGTCGAGGTGTTCTCGGTGGCGTGGATGACGGCGCTGCACCAGGAGATCCCGGAGGAGAAGTTCTCCCGCGTCTCCTCGTACGACTGGCTGGGCTCGCTCGCCGGGGTTCCGCTCGCCACCGCGCTCGCCGGTCCCGTACAGGACGCCGTCGGCCTCCGGGCCGCACTGTGGGGGTGCGCCGGTGTGGTCGCGCTGCTCACCGCGGCGGTGCTGTGCGTCCCGGACGTACGGCGGCTGGCCCGGCGGGCGCCGGACGGGGCGGCGGGCGGCGGCGCGGCGGACGGGGCGCCGCCGGCGGCGGAGAGCCCGGCGGCGGGCTGAGGCGGCGGAGCACCGGGCGGGCCGCCGGTGCGCCCCGCCCGCATCAGCCGATGCTGAACGCGCCTTCGGGCGGCTCGGGCGAGGCGACCGCGTCGGCGTCCTGGACGGGGGTGGCGTCGCCGGTCAGCCGGTGCAGGGCGGCGCCGTGCGTCACCCGGGCGGGGAAGGCGTCACCGGCCGCGCGGCGGGTCAGCGCGGCCAGCGGCAGCGGGGCGGCGGAGGCGACCAGGACGGTGTTGCCGAAGCGGCGGCCACGGAGCACGGACGGTTCGGCGATCAGCGCCGTCTCCGGCCAGACCGCGGCGGCGCCGGCGAGCTGGCCGCGCAGGAAGGTGAACGGCGCGCCGTCGGCGAGGTTCGCCGCGTACACCCCGCCGGGGCGCAGCACCCGGGCGACCGCGCGGGCGTAGCTGACGGTGGTGAGGTGCGCGGGGACCCGCGAGCCGCCGAAGACGTCGCCGATGACGAGGTCCGCGGAGCCCGCGGGCGCCGCCTCCAGCGCCCGGCGGGCGTCGTCCGCGCGCACGGTGATGCCGCTGCCGGCGGGGAGCGGCAGCTCGTCGGCGACGAGGGCGAGCAGTCCCCGGTCGGCCTCGACGACGTGCTGGCGGGAGCCGGGGCGGGTGGCCGCGGTGTAGCGCGGCAGGGTCATCGCGCCGCCGCCGAGGTGCAGCACGTCGAGCGGCTCCCCGGGCGGGGCGATCTCGTCCAGGACGTGCGCGAGGCGGCGGACGTACTCGAACTCCAGGTGCTCGGGGTCGTCGAGGTCCACGTACGACTGCGGGGCGCCGTCGACGGTCAGCAGCCGGGCCCGGGGCCGGTCCACGTCGGGCAGGAGTCGGGCGGTGCCGCCGTCCACGTCACGGATGACCGGTATCGGCTCGGAGGGTGCGTCCACCGTCCCATTGTGCCGGGCGGGACGGAACGCGCCGGCGCCCGTCCCGGGCGGGGAACGCACCGGGCCCGCGCCGGGCCGGACGGCCCCCGTCGCGCGGCCCGGCGGACGCCCGGTGCGCGCCGCGTCCGTCGGTTACGCTCCCGACGTGTTCGAACCCGCCGCGCCCTACGACGGTCCCGCCGCGCGCGCCGCGCGTGTCCTGCGCTCCCCCTGGTGCCGGCTGGCGCTGCTGGTGACGGTGCTGGTCTGCGCGGCGGCGGCGATGGTGGTGTGGCAGCCGCAGCGGCTGCTGACGGGCGGAACGCCCGGGTGGCCGACCGGGCCCGGCGCGGTGGCGGTCTACGCGCTGGCGTACGGCGTGTGCACCACGGCGTTCGTCCCGCGGCCGGTCCTCAATCTCGCGGCGGGCGCGGTCTTCGGCAGCGCCTCGGGGAGCGCCGCCGCGCTCGCCGGGACGGTGCTGGGCGCGGGGTTCGCCTTCGGGCTGGGGCGGCTGCTGGGCCAGGACGCGCTGCGGCGGACGCTGCGGGCCCGGTGGCTGACCGCCGCCGACCGGCAGCTGAGCGAGCACGGCTTCCGTTCCATGCTGGTGATCCGGCTGCTGCCGGGGCTGCCGTTCTCCGGGACCAACTACTGCGCCGCGGTCTCCCGGATGCGGTGGGCGCCGTTCCTGCTGGCCACCGCGGTCGGCAGCGTCCCCAACACCGTCGCGTACACCGTCGCGGGGGCGCGGGCGACCGCCCCCACCTCCCCGGCGTTCCTGGCCGCGACGGCGTTCATCGTGGTGAGCGGGGTCGGGGCGGCGGCCGTGGCGTGGCGCAAGCGGGCGGCGCTGCAGGGCGGCTGACGGGGGTCACCGGGTGGCCGTCCGGGCGTGGCCCGCCGTACACCTTCCGTCGTTACGTTCCTCGGGCCGCCGCATGATCGCTTTCGTCGTCCGCCGTGCCGTGCCGCTTCCCCGACGCCCGGCGGCGCGCGGGGGCGGGCGGCCTCATCCCGGGATTGCCGCCCCATGAGCTGGTTCGCTTCCTTCGTCCTCGGACTCGTCCAAGGGCTGACCGAGTTCCTGCCGATCTCCTCCAGCGCGCATCTGCGGCTGACCGCCGCGTTCGCCGGCTGGCACGATCCGGGCGCGGCGTTCACCGCCGTCACCCAGATCGGCACCGAGGCGGCGGTCCTGCTGTACTTCCGCTCCGACATCGCGCGCATCGTGTCGGCGTGGGCGCGCTCACTGTTCGACCGGCGGTCGCGCGGGGACCTGGACGCGCGCACGGGCTGGCTGGTGATCGTCGGCTCGGTGCCGATCGGTGTGCTGGGGCTGACGCTGAAGGACGCGGTCGAGGGCCCGTTCCGCGATCTGCGGCTGATCGCCACCACGCTGATCGTGCTGGGGCTCGTCCTGGGCTTCGCCGACCGGCGGGCGGCGCGGGCGGAGCACGGCGGACGCCACCGCGCGGCCGCCCGCCGCAAGGACCTCACCGAGTTGAGCGTCCGCGACGGCCTGGTCTACGGCGTCTGCCAGGCGATGGC
This sequence comes from Streptomyces sp. NPDC027185, assembly GCF_055567035.1. Lineage (NCBI taxonomy): Bacteria > Bacillati > Actinomycetota > Actinomycetes > Kitasatosporales > Streptomycetaceae > Streptomyces > Streptomyces sp. NPDC027185. The sequence goes on from NZ_JBVHRF010000008.1 coordinate 130,654, forward strand.
GCTGGTCCCGGGCGTCTCCCGTTCCGGCGCCACGATCAGCGGCGGTCTGCTGATGGGCTACACCCGCGAGTCCGCCGCCCGTTACTCCTTCCTGCTGGCCGTCCCCGCCGTCCTCGCCTCGGGTCTCTACGAGCTGAAGGATGCGGGCGAGGGGCACGTCGCGTGGGGCCCGACCCTGCTCGCCACGGTCGTCGCGTTCGCCGTGGGCTACGCGGTGATCGCGTGGTTCATGAAGTTCATCAGCACCAGGAGCTTCCTGCCGTTCGTGGTCTACCGCATCGTGCTGGGCGTGGCGCTGTTCGTGCTGATCGGCGCCGGGGCGCTCGACCCGCACGCGGCGGAGTCGGCGGGATGAGGCCGGCGGGGCCCGCGGCGATCGCTGAGCGTGTGGGAAGGGACACACGCGGCCAGCGGAACGGTGGCGAACGTTGTGCTGTTTGCGCTGGTCAGCGGGGAGTTGAGGGGGAATCAGGGGCGGTTGGCGCGGCGCCGGGCGGCGCGGAGGGCCGTGCACGGGGTGAGGCATTGTCAGTGGCTGCCCCTAGCATGTTTGCCATGTCCCCTACTCCTTCCGCCCTTTCGGGCGCCCTCGCCCCTGCCTCCGAGGCCAACGACGCGATCCGCCGTTTCGTGTGCGCCCGGCCCAGCTGGACCTGGACGGCGCAGGACATGACGGAGTACGCGACGCTGCTGGAGACCTGGACGCACGCGGTGCGCGCGGAGGTCGTCGAGGCGGCGTGACGAGCGGTCCTGACAGGGCGTCAGTTCGGTGACGGTCCGCGGAGGCGCGGCGGCCCCCGGGTGTTCCGGGGGCCGCCGCTCTCTCGTCCCGGGTCCGTCGGACCCGGCCCGTCATCCTTCGTACTGCGCCACGATCTTGGTGTACGCGTAGGGCTCCTGGTCCACGCCGCTGCAGCTGTCGCCGTCGCTGCCGCCGGAGCCGCAGGGGCGGTCGCGGTTGACGGCCCAGTAGGCGAAGCGGGCGAGGTGGTGGGTGCGGGCGTAGTCGAGGATGGTCGTGAAGTCGTCGAGGGTGACGTTCTCGTCGGCCTCGTCGGTGTGGCCGTTCATGGAGGAGACGCCGATCCTGCGGTAGGCGTCGTCGTCGCTGTAGCCGTAGGCCGCCTTGACGTCGGCGGCGAGACCGTCGAGGGCGCTGACGGTGGCCTCACCCATGGTGCCGCTGTGGCTGCCGAAGTCGAACGGCATGATCACCCAGCCGTCGTTGTCCAGTCCCGCCTTCGCACCGCGGCGGATGAGGTCCTTGCCCTCGTCGGTCGGGCCCTCGGGCGTGGTGCCCATGGTGACGTAGGTGACGAGCCCCTTGTTGGCGTCCTTGACCTTCTTCAGGGCGTCGACGACGCGCTGGCGGACGGTGGCGTTGCTCATCTCGGTGTCCTCGATGTCGATGTCGAGGGCCTTGAGGTGGTAGGCGTCGATGACCTTCTGGTAGGCGCCGGCCAGGGCGTCCGCGCTGGTGCACTTCTCGCCGAGCTTGTTGCCGCTCCAGCCGCCGGCGGAGATGACGACGTCGCCGCCGTTCGCGCGGATCGTCTCGATGGCCTCGGCGTCGCTGCCGCCGGTCAGCGGCCGGTCGCCGTCCCAGGCGGGGTTGCAGCCGCCGTCGGAGAGGATGAAGGCGAGGGTGAACCACTTGATGCCGGTCGCCTTCATCACCTCGGCGGGCGGCTGCGGGTCGCCCCAGCCGAGGTACTCGTAGGGCGCGGCGGCCATCGGCGGGGCGGCCTTCGGGGGGTGCGCGGGCGGCGCGGCGGCGGAGGTGCCGGCGGCGCCCGCCGTGGCGGCGGTGGCCAGGAGCGTCGCGGCCACGGCGCCGGCCAGGGCGCGGCGGCGGGTGGGGGGTGTGGCGCGATCCATCAGGAGGTCTCCACTTCGCGGGACGGGGACGGGTGGCCGGGCCGCCGGGGGCGGCCCAGCGCGGTGGTGGGGGGCGCGGGCGCGTCCACCAGGTCGCGGACGAGGGTGTGGTGCGGGGAGTGGCGGCACGCCGGGTCGGTGGCGGCGGCGTCCCCGGTGAGGGCGTACGCCTGGCAGCGGCAGCCGCCGAAGTCCCGTTCGCGCAGGGCGCAGCTGCGGCAGGGCTCGCGCATCCAGTCGGTGCCGCGGTAGCGGGCGAAGGCCGGGGAGCGTTCCCAGATCCAGCGCAGCGGGCGGTCGCGGACGCCGGGCGGGTCGAGTCCGGGGAGGGCGGCGGCCGCCGGGCAGGGCAGGACGGTGCCGTCGGGGGTGACGGTGAGGGAGACGGCGCCCCAGCCGCCCATACAGGGTTTGGCGGTGCCGTCGAAGTGGTCGGGGACGACCCAGATCACCTCGACCCGGCCGTCCAGCTCCTGCCTGCGGCGGCGTACGGTCTCCTCCGCCTCGGCCAGCTGCGCGCGCGAGGGCAGCAGTTCGGCCCGGTTGAGGAGGGCCCAGCCGTAGAACTGGGTGTTGGCGAGTTCGATGCGTCCGGCGCCCCAGGCGGGGGCGAGGTCGATGAGCGCGTCGAGGGCGGCGAGGTTGTGGCGGTGCAGGACGACGTTGAGGCCGAGCGGCAGTCCGGCGTCGGTGACGACGGCGGCGGCGCGTTCCTTCGCGGCGTGCGCGCGGCGGCGTCCGGCGATCCGGTCCCCGGCAGCCGCGTCGGCGTGCTGGACGGAGAGCTGGACGCTGCGCAGTCCGGCGTCGGTGAGGGCGGCCAGCCGGTCCCGGGTCAGGCCGATGCCGCTGGTGATCAGCTGGGTGTGGATGCCCGCCCCGTCGGCCGCGGCGACGATGCCGGTGAGGTCGGGGCGGAGCAGCGGTTCGCCGCCGGAGAGGTGGGTGCTGACGACGCCGAGGGCGGCGGCCTGCCGGAAGACGTCCTGCCACTCGGCGAGCGTCAGCTCCGCGCTGCGCCGGGTGAGTTCGAGGGGGTTGGAGCAGTAGGTGCAGTGCAGCGGGCAGCCGTGGGTCAGCTCGGCGAGGAGCGCCCAGGGCGGCGGCGGTGCGGGGGCGGCGGGGGCCGGGCCGGTATCCGTACGGGCGGGCCGGGCGGCGGCTTCCGGGGTGCCGGGGCCGGGGGTGCGCGGGCCGGTGTCCGGCGCGGATCCATGCCCGGCGGCGGGGGCGCCCGGTGGGGGTCCGGCGACGGAGGCGGGCGGCGCGGGCTCCGGGGGGTGCGGTGCGGTCATCGCAGCCAGCCCTCCTTACGTACGCGGTCGAGGAAGGCGGGCACCTCGTCGGCGACCGGCGCCTCGGGGTGGCGGGCGCTCAGCTCCCGGACGATCCGCGGGACGTCGCGGGTGCCGTCGCAGAGCCGCAGCACCTCACCCGCCGAACCCTCCAGCACCACGACACGTTCGGGCAGGAGCAGCAGGTCGACGCCGCGGACCGGGTCGGCGCGGAGGAGGACGCCGGGGGCGGGGCCCGGACGCCAGGTGGTCATGCCCGCGCTCCGGGTCCGCCGGCGGCCGGGCGGCCCCCGCGTTCGACGGCGTCGAGGAGCGACCAGAGCACCTCGCACTTGAAGGTGAGGGCGGCGACGGCGCGGTCCTGGTCCGCCTCGGTCCGGGCGCCGTCGAGGACGAGGGCGAGGGCTTCCTTGCTGTCGCGGCTGCCCTGGTCCTGCCGGTCGTGGAAGTAGGTCAGGCCGTCCCGTTCGATCCACGGGTAGTGGCGCTCGAAGGCGCCGATGCGGGTGCGCATGATGTCCGGGGCGGAGAGTTCGGTGAGGGAGGCGGCGACCGCCTCCAGCGGGGAGCGCAGCCGGCAGAAGTTGACATAGCCCTCGACGGCGAGGCGGACGCCGGGCAGTACCCCCGACTCGTCGAGCAGCACGGCGCGGTCGATTCCGGCGGCCTCGCCGAGCCGCAGCCAGCGCTCGATGCCGCCCTCGCCCTCGCGGTCGCCGTCGTGGTCGCGGATCCGCCGCAGCCACATCCGGCGCAGTTCGGGTGTGCCGAGCTTGGCGGTGATCAGCGCGTCCTTGACGGGGATGTGCCGCTGGTAGTGGAAGCGGTTACGGATCCAGCGGCGCAGCTCGTCCGGCGTCAACTCTCCTTCGTGCATACGTACGTTGAAGGGATGACGGTCGTGGTAGTGCTCGCGGGCGACGGTGCGCAGGCGCTCCTCGAAGGAGGCCCGCGCCGCCGGAGGTACGCAGTGGTCGGGGGTCGGGTCTCCCTGTGGGCCGTTCATGGCGCGATCTCCGTCCCTTCCGCCGCGGCGGCGCTCCTGCGGCGGACGCCCGGACGGGGCGCCGCGCGCCGGCCTGCGCGGGCGGCGGTGCGCGGGGTGGGTGGGGGTGAGGGGGCGTTCCGGGTGGACGCGTGCCCGGCCGGGCCGGGGCACGCGCCCAGGCGCCGTGGATGCGGCCGCCGCCCCGGCTCCGGGCGCACCCACCGGGACGCGCGGTGTCCGGGCCGGTCAGCGGCGGTTCTCGGCCGGTGGGGTCAGCGGTCGGCGAGGCGGTACGCGGTGACTTCGAGCGCGGTGTCGATCACGGTGTAGCCGGGGGTGGCCCAGGTCGCGGGCCGGACGGCGACACCGTGCGGACGGGGCGCGGACTGCGGGGCCGAGGTGGACGGGGTGTCCGTCGTCTGCGGGGTCCGTACGGTCTGGCTGGTCATGGGGTCCGCCCTTCGCTGGCAGGTCGTGGGGGAACGGAGAGTTTCGGACACGGCGGCGGCACCCCCCGGACGCCGCCCGCACCGGCCACGGCACCGACACCCGGAATTCACGTAACTCCCCTGCTCGAACAGGAGAGTTACGGCGCTTCCGCCTTCGGTACGGCACCGCCCCGGCCGACCGGCGCATGCCCGGTGCACCGCCACGCCGTGACGCTCCGTACCGCACCGCAGAATCACCGCCGACGCGTGCCGGAGTCAATGGGGCGGAACACCATTGGTCCGGTCCATCTCCCCTCGGGACGCCGTCCGCACTCCCCTCCTGCCGGGCAACGCACCTGGTCGGGCGGGATTTCCGGGGAACACCGCGGGGCCGTGCCGCGGATTCCGATCGGCGGTGAATCCGTCGACGAGGAGGCCGCCCCCACCGGGCGACCGCGCCGTTTCCGGGTGAGTGCGGCGGTACGTCAGCGGGCGGGCGCGGGGCCGGAGTTGCCGGATCCGGTGCGCGGGCCACTCACGGGCGGGGGCGGGCCGGGGCCGGATGCGGTCCGAGCCGGTGGGTGGGCCAGGGTGTCCCGGCAGGTGGTGTGCGCGTGAACGCGCCTGACAGGGCGACAGGTGGCGTGTCCGGCGGGCGCACCGCGCGGCGTTCCGGGTGCGCCGTGCGCCTTCCCGGTTCTGCCGGGTGTCTTGACGGTGCCCGGGGCCCGCAGTAGGTTCCCGGCTCAACAAACAGGAAACTTTCCTATCAGCTCTTGGCGGCCCGCCCGCCGGTCCCGCGCCCGGACGGGATCGGCGGCGTTCCGCGCCCGATCACGGTGAGCGGCGGGGTCGGTGCCGGTGACCGCCGCGTCCTCGGCAGCCGCCGCGACCGTGGTGGCCGCTTGCGGGCGAGGGCGTCGGCCGGCTGCTCTCGTTGCCCGGTGGTCGCCGTCGGCGGTAGGCACGGTCGGCGTGACCGGTGGCCGCTGCCGTCGGTGGTCACTGTCGCCGTGGGGCCGGTGGCCGGTGGCCGCCGCACCTCCCGTTCACCGGCCCTCGCACCGGTGGTGGCCGCCGGTGGTGGCCGCCCCGGTCGGTGCCCGGCGACACCTGCCGGACGAGGGTCTCCCCCGCACGGCGGGTCCGGCGGGCACCGGCCGAACCGCCCGCACACCGCTCCTCGTCCTCGTCCTCGTCCCGGCTCCGTACCGCGTCCTCGTCCCGCTCACCCGGGCATGTCCTGCCGCACCTTCCTGACCGGAGGCCCCCCATGCGCAAGCGCAGCCCCTTCCTCCCCCACCGTCTCTCCCTCGCCGGTCTCGGTGCGTCCGCCGTGGCCGCCGGGCTGCTGCTCGCCGCCGGTACGGCCGGACCGGCGACGGCGGGCCCGGCGCGTCCGGCGGGCGCCAACGGCCCCGCGGCCGTGGCCGATTCCGCTCCCGGCAAGCCCGCGACCGTATCGGAGGGCTGGTCCATCCCCTGGGGGCTGAGCTGGCTCCCCGACGGGAGCGCACTGCTGACGGAGCGGGACACCTTCAAGGTCTTCACCCTCACCCAGGACGGCAAGAAGAAGCAGGTCGGCAAGGTTCCCGAGGTGGTGACCACCGGTGGTGAGGGCGGGCTGCTGAGCATCGCGGTGTCACCGAAGTGGGAGAGCGACCACCATGTCTTCGTGATGCACACCGCCAAGGAGGGCAACCGCATCGCCCGCCTCACCTACCAGGACGGCAAACTCAGCGACTACACCGTGCTGGTCAAGGGGATCAAGAAGAACACGTACCACAACGGCGGCCGTATCAAGTTCGGCCCCGACGGCCTCCTCTACGCCACCACGGGCGAGGCCCAGACACCCGACCTGGCGCAGGACAAGAAGTCCCTCAACGGCAAGATCCTGCGGATGACACCCGACGGCAAACCCGCGCCGGGCAACCCCTTCGGCACCCTCGTCTACTCCCTGGGCCACCGCAATCCGCAGGGCCTCACCTGGGACGCCCAGGGCCGCCTGTGGGAGGCGGAGTTCGGCAACGCCAAGTACGACGAGCTGAACCTCATCGAGCCGGGCAAGAACTACGGCTGGCCGGTCTGCGAGGGCAACTGCTCGGAGAGCGGGATGACCAGCCCCAAGCGTCAGTGGCCGGTGAAGGAAGCGTCCCCCAGCGCCGTCGCCTACGCGGACGGCGCGATCTACATGGCGGCGCTGCGCGGCCAGCGGCTCTGGCGCATCCCCGTCGACGGCACCACCGCCGGTACGCCCAAGGCGTACTACACCAAGGACTACGGGCGGCTGCGCACCGTCGAGACCGTCCCCGGCAAGAAGGCGCTGTGGCTGACGACGACCAACGCCGACAACAACGGTGACGGCGGCGCCGGTTCGGACAAGGTCTTCCGGATCGACCTGAAGTGAGCCGGGGCGGGGGCCGGCGCCGCGCGGGCCGTGCGGTGAGGCGGGCCCCGCGCGAACCGGCGGCCCCCTGAGCCGGTGCGGGCGGAGCCGTGGGGTCCGCCCGCACCCGTACGGCGGCGCCGGGGCGGGACGCGTACGGCATGACGGCGGGCGTCCGCCGCTCCCCGGTCCGGCTCATGAGGGCCTGGTCCCGGGAGCGGCGGGCGCCCGTACGGTTTCCGCACCGCGGGCCGCCGCCCGCCTCAGCCGTCCGGGGGCCCGGGGCGGCCGGTCGGGGTCCCGGTCGAGGAGCGGGTGGCCGCCCCGGGCGGTGCGCTGCGGGTGGCCGGACGCGGTGCGGTGTACATGACCCACCGTCAGGAACACGCAGGTGCAGGCGCGTCCGGGCCGGTGGCGGTGTGGCCGGCCACGCCGCCGGTGTCAGTGACGGCGGTGCCGCCCCCGGCGGGCGCGGCGCGCGGGGTCCGGGGTCGGGTCCGGGAGGGTGAAGTGGCCTCCGGCGTCGGTGGTGGCGTCCGCCTGGTGGCCGCGCCGGTCGATGAGGGTGACGTTCGCCCCCGCCACGGGCGCGCCGGACGCGGTGTGGACCGCGCCGCGCATACCGGACGTTCCGCCGCCGCTCCCGGCGGGGCGGGCGGTGTGGCGCTGGGAGGGCAGGAAGGCGGCGAAGAGGACGCCGAGGAGCACCGCGCCCGTGGCGATCATGAAGGAGACCCGGAAGCCGGCCATCGTCGGGTAGGAGACCGGCCCGTGGGTGGTGGACATACGGGCCAGGACCATGCCGATGACGGCGCTCGACATGGAGGTGCCGATCGATCGCATCAGGGTGTTGAGGCCGTTGGCGGCACCGGTCTCCGACGGGTCGACGGCGCCGATGATCAAGGTGGGCAGTGAGGAGTAGGCCAGACCGATACCGGCGCCCACGACCACGGCGATGATGATCGTCTGCCAGGGGGCGTTCATCAGGCCGATGCCGGCGCCGTAGCCGACGCCCATGATCAGCATGCCCAGCAGCAGCGTGACCTTCGGGCCGTAGCGGGCGGCGAGGCGGGCGTAGACCGGGGCGATCATCATCATCGTCAGGCCGAGCGGCGCGACGCACAATCCGGCGACCAGCATCGACTGGCCGAGTCCGTAGCCGGTGGATGTCGGGAGCTGGAGCACCTGGGGCAGCACCAGCGAGATGGCGTAGAACGCGACGCCGACGGTGATGGACGTCAAGTTGGCGAGGAGGACCTCGCGGCGGGCGCTGGTGCGCAGGTCGATGAGGGGGTCGGCGCGGCGGAGTTCCATCACGCCCCACAGCGCGAGGATCAGCGCGGCGAGGCCGAACAGCCCGAGGGTGGTGGGCGAACCCCAGCCCCAGTCACTGCCCTTGGTGATCGGGAGAAGTAACGCGATCAGACCGGCGGAGAGCCCGAGGGCGCCGAGCAGGTCGAAGCGTCCGGGCGCCCGGACGGCGCTCTCGGGGACGACGAGCAGGGTCAGCAGCATCGCCAGGGAGCCGAGCCCGGCGGAGAGGAAGAACAGGGCGTGCCAGTCGGTGTTCTGGGCCACGAGGGCGGCGACGGGCAGCGCGAGTCCGCCGCCGACGCCGACCGACGAACTCATCAGGGCCATCGCCGAGCCGAGGCGTTCCTTGGGGAGTTCGTCGCGCATGATGCCGATGCCGAGCGGGATGGCGCCCATCGCGAAGCCCTGGAGCGCCCGGCCGACGATCATGACGATGAGGTTGTCGGTGAAGCCGCAGATCAGCGAGCCGAGGACCATGACGGCGAGGCTGGCGAGGAGCATCCGGCGCTTACCGGAGAGGTCGCCGAGGCGTCCCATGATGGGCGTGGCGACGGCGGCGGAGAGCAGGGTGGCGGTCATCACCCAGGTGGCGTTGCTGGGTGCTGTGTGCAGCAGCGTGGGCAGGTCCTTGATGACCGGCACGAGGAGCGTCTGCATCACCGCGACGGCGATACCGCAGAAGGCGAGGACGGGGACTATGCCGCCGGTTCTCCGCTCCTTCCCGGGGTCGGGCACCGGGAACGCGGCCATGGGCGGCGCGCTCCGAGGTGGCTGTTCCGTCGTCGTCTGGGTCATGCCTGGAGCCTCCGGGCGGAGTGGAACGGATACGGATCAGGTCCGTCCGGCCGGGATGCGGTCGGACGGTGCGGGTCAATCTCGAACGCGGCGGGTGGCGCCGCGGATGTGGCCGTGCTCGTGGGACGGACCGGGGTGCACACGATGTCTCACGCCGTCCGGCGGGCGGCGGTTCCGCGGGCCGGACGGCCTGGGACCGGCAGCGTACGCCGGGAGCGGCGGTGACGGGGCGTCACCGCGCGCGGCGGGCAACGTCCGTGTGCGACAAGGCTGTTGGTGCGGTGGCGTGGCTTCGGTGGGGCGAGGTCAGGACACCGGATCCCCGGGTGGGGGACCAGGTACATGCATACCGAACGTTGTATGCCGTGACCGTATTCCGACATGATCCCGTCCGCCCCGCGATCCGCGGGTGATCTCCGTCACTGACTCGACCGCTGTCAGGTTTCTCCCCGTCATCAGCCCTCCCCCGATGGCGTTTTGGCTGCTGGACCGGCCGGGCGGCCGGCGGCGCGGCCGGACGCGAGCCCGGCTCACCGGCGGCCGGACGGATCCCGCACCACGAGGGGCGCGATGCGTCCGACCGCGGTTCCCAGTCAACACCACACCACTGACAACGAGTTGGCCGCGGGCGGCACGGGGGCGCGAGATGGCGCTCCGTCAGCGCGCGGTCACCGAGGGCGGACCCGTCACGCGGAACCGTACGCGTGATTACCATCCGTCACGGATCAGGCGTCGTGGAAGGCGGGGCCGAGGGAGTGGCGGCGGCCGGACCGTACCGTGCTGACGCCGTGCCGGAGCTGCCCCGCCGGCCGGCCGCGGGCGGAGCGCACCGGACGGTCGTGAGTGGTGAAGACCAGGCCGCGGCCTTGCTCCCGGACGGTCGTGGTGCCGCGCGACCGGTCGCGCGGGCGCTGTTCGACGAGGAGCAACTCGCCGCCGGTGCGGTCCTCCCCGGGGACGCGAGGCCCAGGACGACTTGGACCGGGTCGGGCAGCGGGTGGGCGAAGTGGCGGTGTCCGCCGGATCCGAAGCGGTGGCGGGCCATGTCCGCGGTGGTGCGGAAGAGTTCGGGCCGGTCGTACCGGGCGATGAGGTGGCGGCGCCCCTCGGGAGTCTGGAGGGGCGGTGTCATGGCGCGCACCCCAGTGCGTCGAGTCCGGCGGCCAGGGCCCGCGGGCCCTGGCGGCGGCGCGGGCCGCGTGGCCGGAGCGGGCGGCGGTCGCGGACATACAGGCCCCCGGTTCGCGGATCGGTGGCGCGCCCCGGTGGCGGGCGGGGCGCGCCGGCGGTCAGGCGGTGCCGGGCAGGGCGCGCTCCAGGTGGAGCAGCCGCTCCTTGCGTTCGGGTCCGGCGGCGTAGCCGGAGAGGGAACCGTCGGCGCCGATCACCCGGTGGCAGGGCCGGACGATGAGCACGGGGTTGGCGCCGATGGCGGTCCCCAGGGCGCGGACGGCGCCCGGCGCGGCGCCGATCGCGGCGGTCAGCTCGCCGTAGCTGGTGGTCGTGCCGTACGGGATGGTGTCGAGGGCCTGCCAGACGCGCCCCTGGAACTCCGTTCCGTGGGTGGCGATTTCGAGGGAGAAGTCGGTGAGTTCACCGGCGAAGTAGGCCCGGAGCTGGCGGATGACCTCGGTGAAGGCCGCGGGGTCGTGGGTCCAGCCGTCCCGGACGGTGGCACCGCCCTTCTGGCCGGGCAGGGACAGGGCGGTCAGCGCGGTGCCGCCGGCGGCCGTCGCCGATTCCTCGCCCACGAGGAGGATCTCGCCCAGCGGGCTGTCGTACGTGGCGTAGCAGGTCATGAGGCTGTCCGTTCCTGGGATTCTCGGCCGTGCACGCTCCACTGTGCGGTACGGCGAAGGCTCTCGCTGGCGGAAATCGGACAGGGCGATCCGGAGCGGCCGGGGCCCGGCGGGCGGGGCCCAGGACGCCGGGCAGGGAGAGCCGGAACGCGCGGGGCCCGGCTGCGGGCGGCGGCCCGGCCCGGTCCCGGCCTCCGCGGGCAGGTGCAGGCCGGGCGGACCGGCGGGGCGACGCGGTCGGGCACGGAACCGGCCGGACCGGGAACGGGGCCGGTCAGGCCGGGGGCAGCGGCCAGTCGTTCAGGTCGCCGCCGCGCCATTCGACGAGGTTCGGGTCGTCGAGTGTGATGTCCTCGGCCGGTTCGCCGAGCCCCGCTCTGCGGAGGAACTCGGCGACGTCGCCGCGGCCGTGCGCCAGACCCACGATCTGGCCGTGCACGGTGACACGGCGCCCACCGGAGGGGGACGGCGGATGCACGATGACGGGCGGGTGCTCGGTCATGCCTCCAGACTGCGACGGGGTCCGCGGCCTCGCATGTCGGCCCGCCGCCACCCGCCCCGCACGGGGCGGAGCGGGGAGGCGGGAAGCCCCGGCCGGACGGGGGGAGCCGGCCGGGGCGGCTGAGGTGCGGGACCCGGAGGCGGTCGCCTCTCGGCGAAAGGCACTGCGGGGCTTCAGCCGGACGATCGTCCCCGCAGGCGGAGGGTGAGGCCCGGGGACACTGTCCCTCCGGGGCCCGCACCCAGTTGAACGGTGAACCGGACGGTGGTGTTCCAGCCGGTAGAGGTGACGGTCGTCACCCCTACCGGGACGTCCGGCGCCGCGCCGTACGGGACCGGCGTCCCCTGCGGTTTCGGCGCCCGTACGGGCTGACCAGCGGCACCGTCGCCCGGTGGCCCGTATGGACGGCGCCCCGAACCCGTACGGGCCGGACCCGGTGAGAAGGTCCGGCCCGTACGGGGGGCGGCGGAGGGGGCGGTGCGGCCGAGGTCGCGCCGCGGGCGGGCCCTCCTCCGTGCGGGAGAGGCGGCGCGGAGGAGGCCCGGGTCGTCAGACCTTCAGGGGCTTGATCGCCGTGGGGGCGTGGCCGGGCTCGGTGGCCAGCTCCTCCCACTCGTTGACCTTGTCGATCTCGGCTCCGGCCATCGAGATGTTGGTGATCCGCTCCAGGATCGCCTCGACGACCACCGGGACGCGGTACTCGGCGGCGAGCTTCTTCGCCTCCTCGAACGCGGGCAGCAACTGCTCGGGCTCGGTCACCCGGATCGCCTTGCAGCCCAGGCCCTCGGCGACCTTGACGTGGTCGACGCCGTAGACGCCCAGCTCAGGGGTGTTGATGTTCTCGAACTCCAGGTTGACCTGGAAGTTGATGTCGAAGTTGCGCTGTGCCTGGCGGATCAGTCCCAGGTAGGCGTTGTTCACCAGGACGTGGACGTACGGGATGCGGTGCTGGGCGCCGACCGCCAGCTCCTCGATCATGAACTGGAAGTCGTAGTCGCCGGAGAGCGCGACCACCGGGGTGTCCGGGTCGGCGGTGGCCACGCCGAGGGCGGCGGGGATGGTCCAGCCGAGCGGTCCGGCCTGGCCGCAGTTGATCCAGTGGCGCGGCTTGTAGACGTGCAGCATCTGCGCGCCGGCGATCTGCGAGAGGCCGATGGTCGTGACGTAGCGGGTGTCGGGCCCGAACGCCTTGTTCATCTCCTGGTAGACGCGCTGTGGCTTGATCGGGACGTTGTCGAAGTGGGTGCGGCGCTGGAGCCGGGCCTTGCGCTCCTGGGCGGCGGCGGCCCACGCGCCGCGGTCGGGCAGCTCGCCGGCGGCCTTCAGCTCCCCGGCGACCTCGACGAAGAGTTCCAGGGCGGCCTTGGCGTCGGAGGCGATGCCGTAGTCCGGGGCGAAGATCTTGCCGATCTGGGTGGGCTCGATGTCCACGTGGACGAACTTCCGGCCCTGGGTGTAGAGGTCCAGCTCGCCGGTGTGGCGGTTGGCCCAGCGGTTGCCGATGCCGAGGACGAAGTCCGACTCCAGGAAGGTGGCGTTGCCGTAGCGGTGCGAGGTCTGCAGGCCGACCATGCCGGCGTTCAGCTCGTGGTCGTCGGGGACGATGCCCCAGCCCATCAGGGTCGGGATGACCGGGACGCCGGTCAGCTCGGCGAACTCGACCAGCAGATCGGCCGCGTCGGCGTTGATGACGCCGCCGCCGGCGACGATCAGCGGCCGCTCGGACGCGTTGAGGAGGGTGAGCGCCTTCTCGATCTGGGCGCGGGTCGCGGCCGGTTTGAAGGCGGGCAGCGGCTCGTAGGTCTCCGGGTCGAAGTCGATCTCCGTCAGCTGGACGTCGATCGGCAGGTCGACGAGGACCGGGCCGGGCCGCCCGGAGCGCATCAGGTGGAACGCCTGCTGGAAGACGCCGGGGACCTGCGCGGCTTCGGTGACGGTGGTCGCCGCCTTGGTGACGGGCCCGGCGATGGCGGCGATGTCGACGGCCTGGAAGTCCTCCTTCCGCATGACCGCGACCGGCGCCTGACCGGTGATGCAGAGGATCGGGACGGAGTCGCCGGTCGCGGAGTACAGGCCGGTGATCATGTCGGTGCCGGCCGGGCCCGAGGTGCCGATGCAGACCCCGATGTTGCCGGGGTGGGTGCGGGAGTACCCCTCGGCCATGTGCGAGGCGCCCTCGACGTGGCGGGCGAGCGTGTGGTCGATCCCGCCGGCGGCCTTGAGCGCCGCGTAGAAGGGGTTGATCGCCGCGCCCGGCACTCCGAAGGCGTGGGAGATGCCCTCCCGCTTGAGGATCTCCACCGCGGCGCGGGCGGCTGTCATTCGAGGCATCGCGTACTCCTGCGTCGGCCTGTCAGGGGCGTGGTCCGGCCCGGAGCCGGAACTCTTTAATTCCGCATCATGGAATTCATGTTTTGCTTTATGGAAGGAAAGTAGAGCGCGGCCCCGCACCCGTCAAGAGATCCCGTGGCGACGGCGCCCGCCCCGGCCGGCGCGGCCATCCGCCGCACCCTCACCCCCACGCCTCAACTTCCCTGCCTGGCAAGGGAGTTCAGTTCACCGGCGACCCTGCCGCGAACCCGTTTCCGGTGGCGGGTACCGTCACGCCCGGCCGGAGGACGGCCGCCGGGCGACGCGCCCGGACCCGCCGAGATCAGGAGTACCGCCCGTGCGCCATGCCGCTGTGACCCCCGCAGGCGACCGCATCCGCTGGATCGAGCACCCGGACGACGGGACGGAGCGGCCCGCCCGCCTCTACCTGCACGGGCTCGGCGCCTCCTCCCCCGTCTACTGGAGCGCCACCGCCGCGCACCCGCTGCTCACCGGCGCACGGGCGCTCCTGCTCGATCTGCTCGGCTTCGGTATCAGCGACCGGCCGGCGGCGTTCGCGTACACGATGGAGGCGCACGCCGACGCGGTGGCGGCGGCGCTGGAGGCGGCGGAGGTGGAAGGCGCGCAGGTGGTGGCGCACAGCATGGGCGGCACCGTCGCCGTACTGCTCGCGGCGCGCCATCCGCGGCTGGTGTCGCGGCTGGTGCTGGTCGACCCCAATCTCGACGCGCTGGAGCCGGAGCGGGGCGCGGGCGGCAGCCGCGGGATCGCGGCGCGGACGGCCGGGGAGTTCGCGGCCGGTGACGCGGAGACCGCCGCCGCGGCGGGCAGCGAATGGTGGGCCACCATGCGGCTGGCCGGGCGGGACGCGCTGCACCGCAGCGCCGTGGAGCTGGTCCGCGGCTCCGCACCGTCCGTCCGGGAGACGCTGTGCGCCCTGACCGTCCCCCGGACGCTCCTGTACCCGACCGACGACGGGCCGTTCCCCGGCGCGGACGGGCTGACCGCGGCGGGCGTCACGGTCGTGGGCCTGCCCGGATGCGGGCACAACATGATGCTGGACGCCCCGGAGGCGTTCGCGCGGGCGACGGCCGAGGCGCTGGCGTAGCCCGCCCGGACCTGCGGAAACCGCCGGCCCCTGGTGTCAGGGTGCCGGCGGTCGGGAGTCCGGACGGGGCGCGCGGCCGTGGCGGCGCGCCCCTAGGGGGTCAGCGGATGGGCATCCCGGACAGCGTCCGGGCGATCACCAGGCGCTGGATCTCGCTGGTGCCCTCGAAGATCGTGTAGATCGCGGCGTCACGGTGCATCCGCTCGACCGGGTACTCCCGGGTGAAGCCGTTGCCGCCGAGGATCTGGAGGGCCTGGGCGGTGACCTTCTTGGCGGTCTCGCTGGCGAACAGCTTCGACTGCGAGCCCTCGGCGGCCGTGAACGGCTTGCCGTTGACCGCCATCCACGAGGCCCGCCACACCAGCAGCCGGGCCGCGTCGACGGAGGTGCGCATGTCGGCGAGCTGGAAGGCGACGCCCTGGTTGTCGATGATCGGGCGTCCGAACTGCTCCCGGGTCTTCGCGTACTCCAGCGCCTCCTCGTACGCGGCGCGGGCGGTGCCGACGGCCATCGCCCCGACCGCCGGACGGGACGCCTCGAAGGTGGCCATCGCGGCGTTCTTCACGCGCTCACCGCCGCCCTTCGCCCGCTCGCGGGCGCGGGCGAGGCGCTCGTCCAGCTTCTCCTTGCCGCCCAGCAGGCAGCTGCCGGGGACACGGACGCCGTCCAGAACGACCTCGGCGGTGTGGGAGGCGCGGATGCCGTGCTTGCGGAACTTCTGCCCCTGGGACAGCCCCGGGGTGTTCGGCGGCACGATGAAGGAGGCGTGCCCCTTGGAGCCCAGCTCCGGGTCGACGGCGGCGACGACGACGTGGACACCCGCGATACCGCCGTTGGTCGCCCAGGTCTTGGTGCCGTTCAGGACCCATTCGTCCTTGGCCTCGTCGTAGACGGCGCGGGTGCGCATCGAGGCGACGTCGGAGCCGGCGTCGGGCTCGGAGGAGCAGAAGGCGGCGACCTTGACGTCGTCCGGGGTGCCGTACATCTGGGGGATCCAGGTGCCGATCTGTTCCTCGGTGCCGTTGGCGAGGACGCCGACGGCGGCGAGACCGGTGCCGACGATCGACAGCGCGATGCCCGCGTCGCCCCAGAACAGCTCCTCCATCGCCATGGGGATGCCGAGACCGGTGGGGTCGAAGTACTGCTGGGCGTAGAAGTCGAGCGAGTAGATGCCGATCTTGGCGGCCTCCTGGATGACCGGCCAGGGCGTCTCCTCGCGCTCGTCCCACTCGGCGGCCGCGGGACGTATGACATCCGCGGCGAAGCCGTGGATCCAGTCCCGGACCTCCTTCTGCTCGTCGTTCAGCTCCATGATGAACTCGGCCATGTCCCCTCCAGCGGTACGCGCCCCATCCAGGCGTTACTTACGGTAACAGGAGTCTGTTACTCGCGAGTAAACGTGTCAACTCCCCCGCTGGCGGCAGGCACCGCGCGGCCCGGGTGTTACGTTGCGCGAGCACCACGGATACACAAGGGCGGGGAGCTGGACCATGGAGAGCACCGAGCGGGACGGCCGGCGGCAGACCACCGCGGACCGGCGGCGCGAGCTGCTGGAGGCGGCCGAGCGGATCGTCCTGCGCGACGGCCCGGAGGCATCGATGAACGCCATCGCCGCCGAAGCCGGGATCACCAAACCGATCCTCTACCGCCACTTCGGCGACAAGGGCGGTCTCTACCGCGCCCTCGCGGTACGCCACACCGACGGACTGCTGGCCGGACTGCGGGCGGCGCTCGCCTCCCCGGTACCGCGCCGCGAACGGGTCGAGGCCACCCTCGACACCTACCTCCTCGCCATCGAGACCCGCCCGCAGGTCTACCGCTTCCTGATGCACCCGGCCGACGAGGCGGCCCCCGCCGACTCCGGGTTCGACGTCGGACGGCACTCCGCCCCGCTGCTGCGCCGCCTCGGCGAGGAGCTGGCGGAGGTCATCACCGAACGCCTCGCCCTCGGCCCCGCGGGCGAGGAGAAGGCCCGCGTCTGGGGCCACGGCATCGTCGGCATGATGCACGCCGCCGGCGACTGGTGGCTGCGCGAACGCCCCTGCTCACGGCAGCAGTTGGTGACCCACCTGACGGATCTGCTGTGGGGCCAGCTCGCCGCCATCGAGGACCGGCCGGACGGACCCGGCTTCTGAAGAGCCCGCGCCGTCCGAAGACCGGAGCGCCGCGCGGACGCGGCCCGCGCCCTCAGCGGCCGGCCGCCGCCTCCTTCGCCCACGGGGCACGCGCCGCGGCGCGCAGCGCGCGGCGGCGGCGCAGCCCGGTGAGCCGGTCCACGTAGAGACCGCCCTCCAGGTGGTCGCACTCGTGCTGGAGGCAGCGGGCGAAGAAGCCGGTGCCCTCGATCCGGACCGGTGCGCCGGTGCGGTCGACGCCCTCGACCACCGCCTCGTCGTGGCGCGGGGTGCCGGCCTCGACACCGGGCAGCGACAGACAGCCCTCGGGTCCGCGGAGCAGCGGCCCGTCCGTCCGGACCGGCCGCGGGTTGACGACGTGCCC
Organism: Streptomyces sp. NPDC027185; assembly: GCF_055567035.1. Lineage (NCBI taxonomy): Bacteria > Bacillati > Actinomycetota > Actinomycetes > Kitasatosporales > Streptomycetaceae > Streptomyces > Streptomyces sp. NPDC027185. Next base: position 147,977 of record NZ_JBVHRF010000008.1, read on the forward strand.
GAGGTGGCGGCGGTCCTCGTCGTCGGGGCAGTCGTAGACGAAGACCCGCAGCGGGACGCCGATCTGGTTGGCGGCCAGGCCCACACCCCGCGCCGCGTACATCGTCGCGAACATGTCCTCGATCAGCCGGGACAGCTCGGCGTCGAAGGACGTGACCTCCCGGCAGGGGGCCGCGAGGACCGGATCGCCGAGGAGGCGGAGGGGACGCGGGTGCCCGGTGCGGCCGGGGATGGTGCGGGACGGCATGGGGAACAGCGTACGGTTCCCCCTGCGCAGGGTGACGCCGCAGGGGTGGCGGGGTTCGGGCACGGGCCCGGATCTCGATAGGCTGATCCCCGACCGGAGCCCCCGGCCGGCCGTCGGCCGCGGGGGAGGCGTTCCACCGGCAGCCCGGAGGGCAGGCGGGCGCCGGATGCAAGGAGGATCAAGGACGATGGCAGGCAACACGGAGCCGCTGTCGCCACGGGCCAAGCTGGCCGTGACGGCGGGCAGAGCCGCGGCGGCGGTATCGCGCGCGGCGGGCCGCGGCAGCGGATCGGTGATCGGCGGCCGGGTGGCACTCAAGCTCGACCCCGACCTGCTGGCCCGGCTGGCGCGTCATCTGGACGTCGTGCTGGTGTCCGCGACCAACGGCAAGACCACCACGACCCGGCTGATCGCCGAGGCGCTGCGGGCCGGCGGCCCGGTGGTCTCCAACGCGCTGGGCGCCAACATGCCGGCGGGGATCACCTCCGCGCTGGCGGGCGGTTCGGACGCCAAGTTCGGTGTGATCGAGGTCGACGAGAAGTACCTCGCCGGAGTGGCGCGGGACGTCACGCCGAAGGCCATAGCGCTGCTGAACCTCTCGCGTGACCAGCTCGACCGGGCGGCGGAGACCCGTATGCTCGCCGAGCACTGGCGCGAGGGCCTCTCCGGCTCCAAGGCGCTGATCATCGCCAACGCCGACGACCCGCTGATCGTCTGGGCCGCGTCGTCCTCGGCGAACGTGGTGTGGGTCGCCGCCGGTCAGGAGTGGAAGGACGACGCCTGGTCGTGCCCCTCCTGCGGCGGTGTGATGCAGCGCCCCGACGACGACTGGTTCTGCGGTGAGTGCGGTTTCCGCCGCCCCACGCCGAGCTGGGCCCTGTCGGGCGACTACGTCCTCGACCCGCACGGCAGCGCCTGGCCGATCAAGCTCCAGCTGCCCGGCCGCGCCAACAAGGCGAACGCCACGACGTCCGCCGCGGTGGCCGCCGCCTTCGGCGTGCCCCCGCAGGTGGCGCTGGAGCGGATGTACAGCGTGCAGGCGGTCGCGGGCCGGTACGACGTGGTGTCGTTCATGGAGCGGGAGCTGCGGCTGCTGCTGGCGAAGAACCCGGCCGGCTGGCTGGAGACGTTCTCGCTGATCGACCCGCCGCCCACCCCGGTGATCATGTCCGTCAACGCCCGGGGCGCCGACGGTACCGACACCTCCTGGCTGTGGGACGTCGACTACACCCGCCTCGCCGGACACCCGCTGTTCGTCCTGGGCGACCGGAAGCTCGACCTCGCGGTCCGCCTGGAGGTCGCGGGGCTCGACTTCGAGGTCTGCGACAGCCTCGACCAGGCGGTCCAGATGGCGCCGCCCGGCCGGATCGAGGTCATCGCCAACTACACGGCCTTCCAGGACCTGCGCCGGCGCGTGGGCAACTGATGGCGATGGAACGACAAGGACGAGCGAGAATGAGCGACAACAGCCTGCGGCTGGTGTGGATCTATCCGGACCTGCTGAGCACCTACGGCGACCAGGGCAACGCGCTGGTCGTGGAGCGCCGGGCCCGGCAGCGCGGCCTGGACGTGCAGCGCCTCGACGTACGGTCCGACCAGCCGATCCCCACCTCCGGTGACATCTACCTGATCGGTGGCGGCGAGGACCGGCCGCAGCGGCTGGCGGCCGAGCGGCTGCTGCGCGACGGCGGGCTGAACCGCGCGGTCTCCAACGGCGCGATCGTCTTCTCGGTCTGTGCCGGGTACCAGATCCTCGGCCACGAGTTCATCAACGACCAGGACAAGCAGCAGCAGGGCCTGGGCCTCCTCGACGTGGTGAGCACCCGCGGTGAGGCGGAGCGGTGCGTCGGTGACGTCCTCGCCGACATCGACCCGCAGCTCAACCTCCCGCCGCTGACCGGTTTCGAGAACCACCAGGGCGTCACGCACCTGGGGCCGACGGCCCGTCCGTTCGCGAAGGTCCGGTTCGGCAACGGCAACGGCGTCGGCGACGGCTTCGAGGGCGCCTGGCAGGACACCGTCTTCGGCACCTACATGCACGGCCCCGTGATGGCGCGCAACCCGCACATCGCGGACCTGCTGCTGAAGCTGGCCCTGGACGTCAACGCCCTGCCCCCGGCCGACGACCGGTGGTACGAGGCGCTGCGCCAGGAGCGGATCGCCGCCGCGACCGCCACCACCTGACGGCCGCCGGGCGGCCCCCGCACGGCCCCGGCCCCTCTCCCCGTACGCCCGCGGTCCCGCACCGCGGGCGTACGTGTGCGTGCGGGCCCGGCGCTTGTAGGGTGAACGCCATCCCCACCGGACGACGGGGTCCGGCCTCCCCGCTCCACGTTGCAGAGGGTTTCTGGCATGCGTATTGGTGTACTCACCTCCGGTGGCGACTGCCCCGGTCTGAACGCCGTCATCCGCTCCGTCGTCCATCGCGCCACGGCCGACCACGGCGATGAGGTCATCGGTTTCCACGACGGCTGGCGCGGTCTGCTGGAGGGCGACTACCGCAAGCTCGACCTCGACGCCGTCGGCGGCATCCTGGCGCTGGGCGGCACCATCCTCGGCTCCTCCCGCGTCCAGCCCGCGCAGCTGCGCGACGGTGTCGAGCGGGCCCGCGGGCACGTCGCGGACCTGGGTCTTGACGCGATCATCCCGATCGGCGGGGAGGGCACGCTCAAGGCGGCGCGGCTGCTGTCGGACGCCGGGCTGCCGATCATCGGCGTGCCGAAGACCATCGACAACGACATCGCGGTCACCGATGTGACGTTCGGTTTCGACACCGCGGTGGGGGTGGCGACGGAGGCGCTGGACCGGCTCAAGACCACCGCCGAATCGCATCAGCGGGTGCTGATCGTCGAGGTGATGGGGCGGCACACCGGCTGGATCGCGCTGCACTCGGGGATGGCGGCGGGCGCGCACGCGATCGTGGTGCCGGAGCGGCCGTTCGACATCGAGGAGCTGACGGCGCGGGTCGGTGAGCGGTTCGCGGCGGGCAAGAAGTTCGCGATCGTGGTGGCGGCCGAGGGCGCGAAGCCGCGTGAGGGGTCGATGCGGTTCGAGGTCGGCGACACCGACATGTACGGCCACGAGCGGTTCGCCGGGGTGGCGCGGCAGCTGGCACGGGAGCTGGAGCACCGGCTCGGCAAGGAGGCCCGCCCGGTGATCCTCGGCCATGTGCAGCGCGGTGGGACGCCGACCGCGTACGACCGGGTGCTGGCGACCCGTTTCGGATGGCACGCGGTGGAGGCGGCGCATCGCGGGGACTTCGGGATGATGACGGCGCTGCGCGGCACGGACATCACGCTGGTGCCGCTGGCCGAGGCGGTCGAGACGCTGAAGACGGTGCCCGGCGAGCGGTACGACGAGGCAGAGTGCGTGCTGTGACCGGCGGCCGCGCCCCGGTGTGAGGCGCGCCGTGTGAACCGCCCCCGGCCGAGGCAGGCGCCGGGGGCGGTTCTAGTCTGGTCGCCGGAGTATCGGTACGAATCAGGAGCGAGCGGATGGATCACAGCGGGCACGGCATGACGATGGATCTGCCGCCGTTCACGCTGGGGCGGGGGCTGGAGTTCGGCGGTGATCCGTTCTTTCTCGTCGGGTGCCTGGCGGCGCTGGTGCTGTACGGCTGGGCGGTGGCGCGGCTGCGGCGGCGCGGTGACGCGTGGCCGGTGGGGCGGACCGTCGCCTGGGTGATCGGTGTGCTGACGATCGCGCTGGTGATGTGCACCGAGCTCAACGACTACGGCATGGTCATGTTCAGCGTGCACATGGTGCAGCACATGGTGATCTCCATGCTGTCGCCGATCCTGCTGCTGCTCGGGGCGCCGGTGACGCTGGCGCTGCGCGCGCTGCCGGCCGCCGGGCGGGGCCGCAAGGGGCCGCGGGAGCTGCTGGTGGCGCTGCTGCACAGCCGGTACGTGCGGATCATCTCGCATCCGGCGTTCACCATCCCGCTGTTCATCGCGAGCCTGTACGCGCTGTACTTCTCGCCGCTCTTCGACTTCCTGATGGAGTCGCGGGTGGGGCACATCGGGATGATGGCGCACTTCCTGGCGGTGGGCCTGGTGTTCTTCTGGCCGATCATGGGCGTGGACCCGGGGCCGCACCGGCCCGGTTACGTGATGCGGATGCTGGAGCTGTTCGCGGGCATGCCGTTCCACGCGTTCTTCGGTATCGCGCTGATGATGGGCACCGAGCCGATGGTGGACACGTATCTGCATCCGCCGGCCTCGCTGGGCATCGACGCGCTGTCGGATCAGACGGCGGCCGGCGGTATCGCGTGGGCGTTCAGCGAGATCCCGTCGGTGGTGGTGCTGATCGCGCTGGTCTACCAGTGGTACCGGTCCGAGGAGCGGCAGTCGCAGCGGTCGGACCGGGCGGCGGACCGCAACGGTGACCAGGATCTGGCGGACTACAACGCGTATCTGGCGTCGCTCAACGCGCGCGGGCGCTGACGGGGACGGATGGCGGTGCGGGCCGCGGCCGGGGACGATGGTCCCAGGCCGCGGCCCGCCGCCTTTGCGGCGCGGCCTTCGTGAGGAGGTACGCCGATGAGCGGATCCACGAGGACGATGACCGGGCTCACGGTGGCCGGTCTGGTGGTGGCGACCGCGTACAGCGTGGCGCTGGGCGGTGATCCGTGGGTCTGGCTCACCTGGGTGGTGGTGGCGCTGGTGACGGCGGCGATGGTGGTGTCCCAGCGGTACTGAGGGCGTCGGCGGTCAGAAGCGGAACAGCGGGCCGGTGGCGGCGTCCATGGTGCAGGCGTTGGCGAAGGTCCGCTGCCAGTCGATGCGCAGTCCGCGCCACTCCCCCTCGGCGGTGACCGTCACCGGCGCGTACTGCTTGGTGCAGGCGTGCGGTGTGCCGCGCAGCGCGTCGAGGTCGCCGCGGGCCCAGGTCAGCGCGGCGCAGGCGGCGTCGTGCCGGGGGTGGTGGTCGCGGCCGTCGGGGCAGCGCAGCAGGACGCCGCGGACCCAGGTGCGGGCGGTGTCGGAGACGGTGAGGAAGACGCCGCGGTCCTCCTGGGGCGTGGCGGCGTCGGCGGGGGCGGCGGGGGCGACGGCCACCGCGGTGACGAGGGCGGCGGCGGTGACCGCTACGGCGCGGGCCGCTCGGCGGCGTCGGCTGACGGACATGGGGCATCTCCTGGGCGCTCGTGGGGGTGGGCGGCACCGGGCGCGCCGGCCCTGCGTGGGGGCCGGGCGCGCCGGTATCCGCCTCAGCGCACCGCGCGCGGGCCGGTCCGGCAAGCGGGCTCGCCGTGTGGTCGCCCCAACGGCGCCCGGGTGCGCGGTGGCCGTCAGGCGCCGTCGGCGAGCGGGCCGACGGGGGCGCGGCGGACCACGTCCACCAGCGACCGGTCGGTGATCTTCAGGCTCGGGGAGACGGCGAGGGTGAGGGTGGAGACGCTCATGAAGGGGTTGAGGTGGTCCCAGCCCCATGCGTCGAGGGCGTCGCGGACCGCCCGGGAGCGGCGGACCGTCTCCTCGGCGGGTGCGGGCGACATCACGCCGCCGACCGGCAGCGGCAGGCTCGCCACCACCCGGTCGCCGTGGGCGACGGCCACCCCGCCGCCGGTGGCGACGACGTCCCGCGCGGCGGCGGCCATCGCGGCGCGGGAGGTGCCGATGGTGACGAGGTTGTGGCTGTCGTGGGCGTACGTGGTGGCGAGCGCGCCGTCGGTGAGGGTGCGGCCCAGCAGCGGGGCGAAGACGCGTCCGTCGCGCCCGTAGCGGTTGCGGACCCGGATGACGGTGGCGCGGCCCTCCCACTGCACCTCGCCGTCGCGGACCGGCAGGTCGAGCGCGTCCTCCTCGGTGTAGGTGTCGCGGGGGTTGAGGCGCAGGGCGCGGAAGCGGTGGGTGCCGTCGGGGAGGTCGGTGTGCCAGCGGAAGCCGTCGGCGTCCTGCGGTTCGACGTGGACGGTGCCGGTGAGGGCGCCGGATGCGCCGGAGGAAGGGGCGGGGGCGGCCGTCTCCGGTACGGCGACGGCGTCGCGGGCCACGACGCGGCCGCCGGCGAGGACGAGCGCCGGGTCGAAGGCGGCCAGGTCGCCGCGGAGGAGGACGAGGTCGGCGCGTTTGCCCGGGGCGACCACGCCGCGGTCGTACAGGCGCAGGCGCTGGGCCGGGTTCCAGGTCAGGGCGCGCAGGACCGCCTCGGCGGGGAAGCCGGCGCGGACGGCGACGCGGGCGATGTGGTCGAGGTGGCCGTGGGCCAGGATGTGGTCGGCCGCGAGGTCGTCGGTGACCAGGCAGAACGGCGGGAGCTGCGGGAGGGCGAGGAGCGCCTGGGCGACCTCGGGGAGCAGGCATTTCTCCTGGAGCATCATCAGCATGCCCAGGCGGGCCTTCTCCAGGACGACCTCGGTGCGGTTCTTGGTGTGGTCGGAGTCGACGCCGGTGGCGAGGTAGGCGCTGAGGTCGGCGCCGCTGAGGTTGGGGCAGTGGCCGTCGAGGATCATGCCGCGGCGGCGGGCGGCGCCGACCACGTCGCGCATCCGCGGGTCACCGCCGACGACGGCGCGGTAGTCCATGACCTCGCCGAGGGCGATGACGCCGGGCCAGCCGAGCATCGTGTCGATGTCGTCGGCGCTCAGGCTGGCCCCGGCGTGCTCCAGCCCCTCCAGGGCGGGGACGCAGGAGGGGACGCCCCACAGCTGGGTCTGGGCGGTGGTGGCGCCCGCGTCGATCATCCAGCGCATGGCGGCGGCGCCGGCGACGTTGACGATCTCGTGGGGGTCGGCGAGGACGGTGGTGGTGCCGCGGGCCAGGGTGAGGGCGGCGAAGGTCTGCGGGGTGAGGAACGAGCTCTCGATGTGCATGTGCGCGTCGACGAAACCGGGCGCGATCAGCAGACCGGTGGCGTCGAGGTGCTCGCGGGCGTCGGCGGGGGTACCGGGCGGCAGGACGCCGCTGATCAGGTCGGAGCGGACCAGGACGTCGGCGGCGAACCGTTCGCCGGTGAAGCTGGACACCACCTGGCCGCCGCTGATCCTCAGGTCGTGCGGGCGGGGGGAGGGCATGGGCGTATCTCCTCGTACGGTGCGGGGTGGGCCGCGGGTGTCAGGTGGCGAGGGTGAAGAAGTAGTAGCCGAGCGGGACCAGGACGACCCACAGGCCCCACGGGATCTCGCGGAAGCGTCCGGCGACGGCCTTGACCAGCACGTGGGAGGTCAGGCCGACGGCGATGCCGGTGCCGAAGTTGCCGAAGAAGAGCGTGGTCGCGACGGTGAGGGCGGCGGGGACGGCGTCGGTCGGATCGGTGAAGTCGATCTTGCGCAGGGCGCCGAGCATGGTCAGTCCGACGTACATCAGCACCGGTGCGGTGGCCGCCGACGGGATGAGCGTGGCGAACGGGGTGACCAGCAGCAGCGCGGCGAAGCCGAGCGCCGCCCAGACGGAGGCGAGACCGGTCCGGGCGCCGCTGTCGGCGCCCGCCGAGGACTCCAGGTAGGCGGTCATGCTGGGCGCGCCGAGGGCCGCGCCGCCGATGACGGCGCCGGAGTCGACGTAGAAGGGTGTGCGGACGCCGGGGAGGTTGCCGTCCGCGTCGGTGAGCCCGGCGCGGCCCGCGACGGCGAGCAGGGTGCCGGTCATCGAGAAGAACTCGGAGACGAAGAAGGCGAAGATGTACGGGAAGTACTCGGGCTTGAGGGCGCCGAACACGTCGATGTGGAAGACGGCGGGGCCGGGGCTCGACGGCAGGGCGAAGAGGTGGTCGGGCAGGTGGGTCACGCCGAGCGGGATGCCGGCGAGGGTGACCGCGGCCATGGTGATCAGGAACGCGCCGGGGACCTTGCGGGTGGCGAGGGCGGTGAGCAGGACGAGTCCGGCGAGCGCCAGCAGTCCGGCGGGGGCGGCGAGATCGCCGACGGTGAGCGCGGCGCTGTCCGGGCGGGCCTTGACCAGCCCGCTGTCGCGGAAGCCGATCAGCGCGATGTAGAGGCCGAGGCCGCCGCTGATGGCGTACTTGAGGTTCAGCGGCATCATGCGGGTGATGAGGTCGCGGATGCCGAGCGCGGTCAGCAGCAGGAAGGCGACGCCGGACCAGAGGACCATGCCGAGGGCGGCGTCCCAGGGGACCTTGTCCTGGCCGACGATGGTGACGGCGAGCAGGGCGACGCCGCCGAGCCCCGGGGCGACGACGAAGGGGAGGTTGGCGACGAGGCCCATCGCCAGTGTCGCCAGGACGATCGCGATCAGGACGGCGGTGGTGGCAGCCCCGTGCGGGATTCCGGCCTTGGCGAGCTGACTGGGCACGACGACCGCCGCGTAGGCGGCCGCCACGAACATCGACAGTCCGGCCAGCGCCTCCGTCCGCGGTGTGCTGCCGCGCTCCCGCAGCCGGAAGAGCCGTTCCAGGCGGGAGACGGGCGCCTCGGGCCCGGACGTGGCCGTGGGCCCGGCGCCGCGTGCGTCGGTAGGGGGCATGAACACCTCGGAGGAGGACGGGGCAGCTCCGGGAAGTCTCTCCCCGGCCGCTGCCGAGTGCCGTGAAACCGGTTGCAGAGACCGGTTGCAGACAGCATGCCACGGGTGGCGGCGCGGGGGAAGGCCGGGCGGGGCCACGGCCCGCGCCGCCGCCGCATACTTGGCCGATGGCCGAACCGAGAGAATCCTGGACCCACACCACCCACGACTGGGCCGCCACCGTGGACGAGGCCCACCTCGCACTCATCCGCCGGAACCCCGCCGGGTTCGCTCCGGGCGGGCCGGTCCACCTCGTCCTCGAAGTGCTCGCCCACGCCGGCGACGAGGCGGCGGACCGGGGCGGCGGGCGGTGCGTGGTCACCCTCCACCCGGACGGTTCCGTCGCGGTGACGGACGACGGGCGGGGCACCGACACCCGGTTCGACGAGGAGGGGCGGGCCGTTCGGAAGCCGGTCATGTCCACGGAGGACCTCCGCTTCTTCCGCGCCCCCGCGCCCGAACGCCTGCCGGACGGGAAGCCGCGCCGGGGCATGTCCGTCGTCGCGGCGCTGAGCCCGTGGCTCACGCACACCAACCGCCGCGCGGACGGTGCCTGGCGGCAGCGCTACGCGTACGGCGTCCCCGTGACCGGCCTGGAGCCCGTCGCGGCGGACGGCACGACCGGGACCCGGGTCCACTTCCTGCCGGACGCGGCCCTGGGGCCGCGGTGGTCGCCGACCGCGGCGGAGGTGGCCCGGTGGTCCGCCCACTGGCCGCAGCTGACGCTCCGCCTCGACGACCGGCGCGGCCACGGGGACCGTACGGTGCGCTGATCACGGCAGACGGGAGGCGCCCACGGCGAGCCGCCGGCCACGGAAGAGACGGCCGCGGCGCCCGCACGGGAACGGCCCCGGGCGCCCCTCGGTCCCCGGCGGGACGTGCGGGGCGCCGGGCCGCCCCTCGCGGGCGCCGCGGCGTACGTCTCTCCGTCAGTCCTTGTGCAGCGCGCCGTCGAGGAGCGGCAGCAGGCGGTCCCAGTGGCGCTGGTAGGCCGCGGGGTCGAAGGCGGCGGTGTCGGACATGGTGAAGCCGTGGAGGGTGTCCGGGTAGATCTCGGTGGTGTGGCTGACGCCCGCGGCGTCCAGCGCGCGGTTCAGCTCCTCGATGCCCTCCGGGGAGAGGTCGCCCTCGGCGAGACCGATGTGGACCCGCGCGGTCAGTTCGGGCATCAGGCGGTGCGGGCTGTCGGGCTCGTCGGTGACCAGGGGGCCGGGGTGGAATCCGGCGACGGCGGCGACCCGGTCGGGGTGGGCCGTCGCGGTGCGCATCGCCAGGATGGCGCCGAAGCAGTAGCCGATCGCGGCGACGGGCCCGGCGGCGACCTCGGGCTGTTCGGCGAGGAACCGCAGGTAGGCATCGGCGTCGCGCAGCGCGTGGTCGGTGGTGTACGCCTCGATCAGCGGCATGATCCGGCCGAAGAGCGCGGGCCGGGACGCCTCGTCGATGTGGTCGGGAAGCTCGAACACCGGCGCCGGGCGGGTGCGGTAGTAGAAGTTGGGGACGAGGACGTAGTAGCCGTGGCCGGCCAGTTCCCGCGCCATCTCGCGCAGGACGGGCCGGACGCCGAAGGCATCGGGGTGGAGCAGCACCGCGGGGTGGCGCCCGCCGCCGTCGGGGAAGGCGGCGAAGGCGTCGGCGGTGCCGTCCGGAGTGGGGATCTGCACCTGCTTGTGGGGCATGGGATGTTCCTTCCTCGGGCTGCGCCGCCGGTGCGCAGCCCCGGTCCGGGTGGAGTCTCCAGAAGATCACCCCGGCGCGGGACCGGGCGGTGATTTTCCGGATGGAGCGACGGGAACCGCGGCGAGGCGGGCGGAACGGGCCCCGCCACGGGAGCGGGGCGTCCGGTCCGGCCCGGTCGCCGGTCATGATCCGCCATGAGGGTACGGGCCGGGCGACGCGCCGCCCCCGGGTGGTCGGGGGCCGGCGGGCGCGGACGCGTACCGCCGCGGATCCGGACCGCCCGGTGGGGGCCCGGCGCCGTACCGCGCAGCCCGGCTCCGGGCCGCCCGCCGACGGCCCCGGCCCCCTGCTACGACTTCGGATGACGCGATTTCCGGACACACCCCGGCCCGTCGGCCACCGCCCGGAGCCGCCTCCCGGACCGCCACGGCCGGCCGTCTCCCCCGCCCCGGCGCACGGCCGCTGACCTGGCCCGCCCGCTCCTTCCCCGCCTACCGGCGACGGACTTCCGCCCGTTTTGCGGCCGGGCGGGAATATCACCGCACCGGTCACGTCCGGCCGTGACCGGAAAAGGCGGGAGTGACAGGTGATCCACTCCGTCCGGTTTTCCGGAACGGAGCCCCGGGGAAAGATCGCCGCGTGTCATTCCTGTTATGAGCAGACCGTACGGCGCGAGCGCTTCCGGCCCTCGGAAGAACCCCCCTGCGCCCTCCCCGGGCCCCTTCGAGTCCGCCTCGGGGGCCGCCCCCTCCTCCCTGATTCCGGAGAGCGGTATGCCCTTTTCCCTGCCCGCCGAGATGGAGCGCTTCGGCGACTCCATCGCCATGATTTCCGCAGACCGGACCTGTAGTTACCGGGAACTTTCCGCACACGTCACCGAATGGCGCTCCCATCTCGACTCCCACGGAATTTCCGCGGGAGCGGTCGTGACCCTGGAGGGCCCGTGCACCCCGCGCACCGTCGCGGGCCTGCTCGCCCTCGCCGAACGCGGCGCGATCACCGTGCCGCTGAACGACCCGCCCGCCGCCAAGCGCGCGGAGTACCTCGACGTGGCCGGGGCGGAGGTGACGATCACCGTCGGCGCGGACGGCGGCGTACACACCGAACGCACCGGCCACACCGCCGGCCACCCCCTCTACACCCGCCTGCGCCGGGCGCGCCGCCCCGGTCTCGTACTGTTCAGCTCGGGCACCACCGGGCGCAGCAAGGCGTCGCTGCTGGATCTGGAGAAGATGCTGGCCCGGTACGCCGCGGGCGGGACCGGGCGCCGCATCCTGTCGTTCCTGAGCATGGATCACATCGGCGGGGTCAACACCGTCCTGCACACGCTGAGCACCGGCGGCACCGTCGTCACCGTCACCGAGCGCACCCCGGACGCGGTGCTGGCGACGGTCGCCGCGCACCGCGTCCAGGTGCTCCCCACCACTCCGACGTTCTTGAACATGGTGCTGATCTCCGGCGCCGCCGAACGCCACGACGTCTCCGGCCTGGAGCTGATCACCTACGGCACCGAACCGATGCCCCAGCGCACCCTGGAATGGCTCTGCCGCGCTTTTCCGCAGACCCGCCTGAAACAGACCTACGGCCTTTCCGAACTGGGCATCCTGCCGACGAAATCGCGCGGGAACGGTGAGCTGTGGATGAAACTCGGCAGCGCCGGATTCGCCCATAAAATCATCGACGACGTGTTGTGGATACGTTCGGAGATGGCCATGCTCGGCTATCTCAACGCCCCGGCACCTTTCGACTCCGAGGGATTTTTCAACACCCAGGACGTGGTGGTGCGCGAAGGAGAATGGATAAGAGTTCTCGGTCGCCGTTCGGAAATCATCAACGTCGGCGGCGAGAAGGTTTATCCCAGTGAGGTGGAGAGCGTACTGCTGGAGGTGCCCGGCGTCGCCGAGGCCACCGTCAGCGGCCACCCCAGCCCGGTGACCGGCATGGTGGTCCGGGCGACGCTGCTGCCCTCCGCGGCGGCGGACGCCACGGACCTCGTCAACCGGGCCCGCCGCCACTGCCGCACCCGGCTGGAGGCGTACAAGGTGCCCGCCCTGCTGACGGTCTCGGACGCCGAGCAGCACTCGGACCGGTACAAGAAGATCCGGGCGGGCCGGTCGTGACGGGCGGACCGGCGCGGGACGGCGCACCCGGCGCCGGGCCGGTGGCCGTGATCAGCGGCGGGAGCCGCGGGCTGGGCCGGACCGTGGCCGAACGGCTGCTGGCGGACGGCTGGCGGGTCGCCGCCTTCAGCCGCGGCGCGAGCGCGTTCACCGACGAGGCGCGGCAGAAGTGGCCGGACACCTTCTGGTGGGACGCCGCCGACCTCGCCGATCCCGCACAGCTGCGGGCCTTCACCGCGGCGGCCGCCGAACGGTTCGGGCGGATCGACGCACTGCTCAACAACGCCGCCGCACTGGACCGTCAGGAACTCTTCCTGACCGCCTCGCCCCGCCGCGTCGAGGAGTCCCTCACCGTCAACCTCACCGGTCCCCTGGTCCTGACGCAGGCGTGCGCCAAGGTCATGGCCCGCGGGCAGGGCGGACAGATCCTCAACGTCTCGTCGGTCAACGCGGTACGCGGCTACCGCGGGGTGGCCGTCTACACCGCCGCCAAGAGCGGTCTCGACGGCACGGTCCGCGCGCTGGCGCGGGAGCTGGGACCGCTCGGCATCCGGGTCAACTCGGTCGTCCCCGGGTTCTTCGACAGCGAGCTGACCCGGGACGTCACCGACGAACACCGCGACCGTATCCGGCGCCGCACCCCGCTGGGGCGGCTGGCGGACATCGAGGAGATCGCCGACGCCGTGGGCTATCTCCTCTCCCCCCGGGCGTCCTTCATCACCGGACAGACCCTCGTAGTCGACGGAGGACTCACATGCTGACATCCCGTGACGACATCACCGCGGTGGTGCACGACACGCTCAACGAACTCCTCAAGGAGGCGGAGTTCGACCCGATGGCCTTCACCGGCGCCGAACGCATCGGCGACATCGGCTTCACCTCGCTGCTGCTGGCCCGGCTGATCATCCAGCTGGAGGCGGCCGTCGGCGCCTCCCCCTTCGAGGAGCGCTACGTCGTCTCCGACATCCGCACCGTCGACGACCTCGTCGACGCCTACCGGCAGACGCTCCACGCGTCCGCGGCCGGCTGAACCCGAGACCGAAAGGAGGGAGCCGGCCATGCCGGAGAACGTCCTGGTCGTCGTGGGCGACCGCTTCCCGCAGTTCGCCGCCAACCGCGGCACGGTGACCGCCTCGCAGCTCCTGGAGCGGCTCCGCTCCGGCGAGGCGGGCACCCCGCTCCGTCTCGCCCTGGGGCAGGGCCTGTCCCCCGAACAGCGCGCCGCGATCGGGAAGTACGCCGCCACCGGCGCGGTGGTGTGCCACGACGGCGTCCCCGCCCCCGCCGAGCACCGCACCGTCCGGCCCGGCCATCCGCCGACCGCGCTCGTCGGACAGCTGGTGCGCACGGCCCCGGGCCGGTTCACGGCGCCGCTGCTGCTCGACGAGCGGGTGGATCTGCTCCAGGACCGCCTCAGCAGCCAGCACATCTCGGCGATCACGCTGCTGGAGGCCGCCCGGCAGACGTGGGTGACCGTCACCGAACAGTTCCTGCTCTCCGCCGAGGAGCGCGCCACCTGCGTGATCAGCGAGGTCACGAGCGTGAGCGCGGCCTACCACCGCTATGTGTTCCCGCTGCCGGCCACCGTCGAGTTCCGCCTGACCTCGCACGAGACGGCCCTGGCCGAGCGGTTCGGCTTCACCGTCGCCTTTCACCAGAACGGGCGGCTCACCACGGAGATCGCCGCGGAGATCGGCGTCCTGCCGCAGACCGTCGCGAAGAAGCAGGAGGCGCTGGCGGCCCGGCAGGCCCTGCACGACACCCTCGCGCCACTGCGGGCGGCGCAGCCCGCGCCCGCGGCGGACCCGCACCCGGGAGGAATACCCGTATGACCCTGAAACGCTACGCACTCACCCCGCAGATGGAGCAGTACGACGACTTCGACGACCGCGGTGAGGCCCGGTACCTGCCGTATCTCATGTACTACCACCGTGCCGGCTACCGCTCGGAGGTGCTCAACACCGACCGGTTGGGGTTCCGTATCGGACACGGCGCGGGCGCGGCGGCGTCGGTCGCCGGGGAGCGGCCGCCGGGCCCGGTGAAGCTGCTCGTCGGCAGCTCCACCGCGTTCGGCATCGGCGCCACCACGGACGCGGCGACCCTCTCCTCGCGGCTGTGGAGCCGGTACGCGCCGTCGACGCCGTGGCTCAACTTCGGCGGGCGCAGCTACAGTTCCGCGCAGGAGTTGCTGCTCTTCGTGCTGCACCAGCATCTGCTGCCGCCGGTCGAGGAGATCGTGATCCTCTCCGGCTTCAACAACCTGGCGCTCGCGCGGCTGCCGGAGCACCAGCAGGGTGAGCACGGCGCGTTCTTCTTCTGCGGCGACTACTACGCGCAGATGGCGGAGTTGCAGGCGCGGCACCGGAAGACGAAGCCGGGGTTCGGCCGCCGGGCGCAGCGCCGGTCCGCCGCCCCGCCGGACGACGCGCCGGTTCCCGCCACCCCGGAACTCGTCTCCCGCGCCACCGAGCTGACCGCCCGTCACCTGGAGACCTGGCGCAAGCTCGCCTCCGTCACCGGCGCCCGGCTGTCGTACGTGCTCCAGCCCCTGGCGACGTGGGTGCGGCAGGAGGCGGCGCCGCAGGAGACCGTCCTGTTCAAGGAGTTGGACAAGATGTCCCGGCTCGGCGTCTTCGAGGACCTCTTCGGCGACATCGTCACCCCGGAGACCGGCCGGGCGTACGCCGAGGCGCTGCGGGTGGCCTGCGAGAAGCAGGACGTGCCGTTCCTCGACCTCAACCCCGTCCTCGCCGAGGCCACCACGCCCGAGGACTGGCTCTACGTCGACCGGGCGCACTGCACCGACCACGGCTACGACACCGTCGCCCGGCTGCTGGCCGACAGTCTCGGCCTGCGCTGAGCCCCGCACCTTCCCGACAGCAGAGAGGCACCCCATGGCGTTCTTCCGATGGCTGCGCGACCGCGTGTTCCGGCGTAAGCGCCGTGCCGAGCAGGACGCGTCCATCTACCCGATGTTCTGACCGTGTTCCCCCGCCGGCGGGGCCGCACCGCGGTCACCGTCCGGCGCCCGGCAAGTGAAGGAGGCATCAGGTGCGAAGCCGCCCCGGCCCGCACGAGGGCCCCGAGGGGACGAGCCGGTCGCTCTACCTGTCCGCGACCGACCCGGAGGGGCTCTTCCCGCACGGCCGGCTCCACCCGGCACAGCTCCGCGCCGAGCTGGCACAGGCCCCGCCGGCGACCGGGCACCTCGAACCGCCGGACGGTCCGGGGCCGGACGGCGCCGCCGCCTGGTCCACCCGGGAGGCCGCGCGGTTCCGCGCGCTGTACGACCGGGCGGACCCGGCGGCGCGCGAGGTCCTGATCCGCAAGGCGGCCCTGGGCAGCGCCCCGCTGGCGCTGGTCTCCGGGGCATGGCTGCAGTGGCTGAGCGATCCGGGCAACGCCGACGACCCCGGCACCCTGCGGCTGCTCGCCCGGTACGCGGGGGACGTGGGCGCCGGGAGCCCGCGGGCCTCCCGGGGCAGCGCCGCGCTGGAACTGCTGCGCCGGCTGCGCCTGTCGGAGCAGGCCGTCCCGGTGTCCCGGCTGCCCTTCGACCGGCGCATCGCGGAGGGGTGTTTCCGGCTCCCTGCGGTGCTGCTGACGATGAGCCGGTTCCCCGACGCGTTCCGTCACGAGATCGCCGGCGCCGACGCGTGGCTGCGGGCCGTGGGCCTGCTCCCGGCCCTCGGCTTCGTGCGGGACGCGCTGCCCGGCGCGACGGACTGGCGCCGTCTCGACCCCGGGGACGCGGCGGCGCAGGACGCGGTGCCCGAACGGGCCGAGGACGCCGCCGCGTTCGCCCGGGGCCGCGACTGGGCCCGCTGGGCGCTGGAGCGGTGGAGCGCGGCCCTCCACGACGAACTGCTCGCCTCGCTGGACCCGGCGCACGACATGCGGGAGCTGCTGCGGCAGCGGGCCCGGGAGGGCGCGGTCTACCACCACGACTTCCCGCTCGGGGGACGGCCGCTCGCGCAGTGGCTGGCCGAGTCCGTCACCGACCCCGGGCCGCTGCTGGCCGCACTGGCGGCGAGCCGGCTGATCCGGCCGGGCGCCCCGGACCGCAGCCCCCTGGTGAACGCCCTGATCGGGGAGAGCGGCCCGATGTTCCGGGTCTTCTCCCCGGACGACATCGCCGTCATCCGCCGCTGGATCGCCTCCCTGAGCACCGCGCCCGCCCCGGAGTCCCCGGCGCCGCCGGTACGGTCCGGCCCGCCGCTCACCGACGCCTTCCCGCGGCTCCCGGCCCTCTCCGCGGTCCCGGAGGAGACGGGCCGGACACCGGCCGGTCCACGGGAGGCGTACCACCTGCTGCAGCGGCGCGACGACACCCCGGCGCTGCGGGCCTACGCGCTGGAGCACACCCGCCGCTGGCTGGCCGCCACGCGGCGGGGCGCCCGGCGCGGCGCACTGCCGCTGCCCGACCGGTGGGACGCCCGGGGCCTGCGGCCCTGGCTGCTGGACCAGCACGACCGGCACGGCGCGGAGTTCGAGGAGACCGCCCGTACCCCGCTGCCGACGCGGGAGCAGCTCATCGACTCGACCGTCCAGCTGGCGCCGCTGACCTTGATCGACGGCAGCTGGATCCGCGGTTTCACCGATTACGCCGAGGCCACGTCCGACATCGGCCACTTCCTCTTCTCCACCTACTGGGACGAGCTGGGCAACGGCGAGACGGAGCTGAACCATCCGCTGATCTACCGCGAGGTCCTGGCGGAGATGGGCGTGGAGCTGCCGCCCACCGGCTCGGCGGAGTTCGCGCGGTGGCCGGGCTTCCGGGACGAGTCGTTCGCGCTGCCCGTGCACTGGCTGTGCATCGGGCGCTTCCCCCGCACGTTCCTGCCGGAGGTGCTGGGGCTGAACCTCGCCATGGAGCTGTCCGGGGTGGGCGGCTCGTACCGCAGGGGCCGGCTCGCGCTGCGCGCGCACGGCTTCTCCACCCGCTTCGTCGACATCCACAACACCATCGACAACGTCGCCACCGGGCACTCCGCCTGGGCGGCGGACGCCATCGACACCTATCTGGCCACCCTCCCGGACGGCGACCGCGAGGACGCCAGGGGCCGGGCCTGGGAACGCGTCCGGATCGGCTACCTCTCCCTCCAGACCCCCGGTGGCCTGCGGGCGCGGCGCGTGCGGCGGATGCCCCGCGGTCGCCGCCCGCACGGTTCCCCCACGGCGTGACGACGCGCGAAGGAGCACGCTCATGAACAACGACCTGGTCCTGGGAATCTCCGCCTTCTACCACGACAGCGCCGCCGCGCTGGTCCGCGGCGGGCACATCGTGGCGGCGGCGCAGGAGGAGCGGTTCAGCCGCCGCCGGCACGACTCCGCCTTCCCCTCGCGGGCGGCGGAGTACTGCCTGCGCGAGGCCGGCGCGGAGCTGGGCGACGTCGCGGCGGTGGCGTACTACGAGGACGCGGAGCTGAAGTTCCGGCGGGTCCTGGGGACCCACCTGGCCGCCGCACCGCTCGGCTTCGCGTCGTTCCGGGAGACGCTGCCGTCCTGGCTGGCGTGGAAACGCGACGTCAGGAGCACCGTACGGAAGAATCTCGCCGCGCTGGACTGCGGCCCGGTGCCGGAGATCGTGACCCGCCGCCACCACGAGTCGCACGCGGCGTCGGCGTTCCTGCCCGGACCGTACGAGTCGGCGGCGGTGCTCTGCGTCGACGGTGTCGGCGAGTGGGCGACGACCACGCTCTGGCACGGCCAAGACAGTACGCTCACGCCCCTGGCCGAGCTGCGCTTCCCGCACTCACTGGGGCTGCTGTACTCGGCGTTCACCTACTTCTGCGGCTTCAAGGTCGACTCCGGCGAGTACAAGCTGATGGGGCTCGCGCCGTACGGCACACCCCGCTACGCCGGGCTCATCCGGGAGCGACTGATCGACGTCAAACCCGACGGCTCGTTCCGGCTGAACATGGCCTACTTCGCGTATCTGCGGGGTCAGGTGATGACCGGGCGGGCCTTCGAGAAGCTCTTCGGCGGGCCCCGGCGGCTGCCGGAGAGCCCGCTGACCGAGCGGGAGTGCGACCTGGCCGCGTCGGTGCAGGAGGTCACCGAGGAGGTGATGGTCAAACTGGCCCGCTCGGCCCGGGAGCGGACCGGCGAGCGCCACCTCTGCCTGGCCGGCGGGGTCGCCCTCAACTGCGTCGCCAACGGCAAGATCATCGAGGAGGGGATCTTCGACGAGGTGTGGGTGCAGCCGGCCGCGGGCGACGCCGGCGGCGCCCTCGGAGCGGCCCTGTCCGTCGCCGTCGACCGCGGCGCCGGCCGGCCGCACCTGGGAAGCGGCCGGGACGCGATGTCCGGCTCGCTGCTCGGGCCGGGCCACGGCGACGCGGAGATCGGCGCGTTCCTGCGCGCCCGGGGCCTACCGCACACCGAGCTGACGGCGGACACCGTCGCCGGGGCGGTGGCGAAGCGGCTCGCCGAGGGCGCGGTCGTCGGGTGGTTCCAGGGGCGGACGGAGTTCGGGCCGCGCGCGCTCGGTGCCCGTTCCATCCTCGGGGATCCGCGCGATCCCGGGATGCAGTCCGCGATGAACCTCAAGATCAAGTTCCGGGAGTCGTTCCGGCCGTTCGCCCCCTCGGTCCTCGCCGAGGACGCCAAGGACTACTTCGCGCTGCGCCAGGAGAGCCCGTACATGCTGGTGGTCGGCCAGATCGCCGAGCCGCAGCGCCTGGCGGCCGAGGCGGACGACGCGACCGGTCTCGACCGGCTCAAAACCCTCCGCTCCACGATCCCGGCCGTCACCCACGTCGACTGCTCGGCCCGCGTCCAGACGGTGACCGAGGAGGCCAACGCCCCCTACCACCGGCTGCTGACCGCCTTCAAGGAGGAGACCGGCTGCCCGGTGCTGATCAACACCTCGTTCAACGTCCGCGGCGAACCGATCGTCAACACCCCCGAGGAGGCTTACACCTGCTTCATGCGCACCCATATCGACGTACTGGTCCTCGGCAACTTCGTGCTGGAGAAGGACGATCAGCCGCGCTGGGAGGAGGAGCACGACTGGCGCGAGTCGATCCCGCTGGACTGACCGGACACCCCACGGAAAGGAACACACCCCATGCGCAAACCGCTGCTTCTCCTCGCCTACGCCCTGCTGGTGACGCCTGCCGGGCTGGTGCTGAGGATCGTGCGCGACCCGCTCACCCGCCGCCTGCGGCCGGGCGCCGCCAGCTACTGGACGCGTCCGGCGTAGGGCGACCGCGCCGAGGGCCCGTGCGGGAGGTGTCCGCGCGGGCCTCAGCGCCGTCCCGGCGGCGCCGTCGACGCGCGGACCTCCAGCCGGGGCGCCAGACGGGTGGTGGTGCGCGGGCCCGTACCGGCGCACAGGTCCAGAAGGCGGCGGACGGCCGTCGCGCCCGCCTCCGCCACCGGGAGCGCCAGCGCGGTGACGGGCGGATCGGTGGCGGTGAAGGCGGTGAGGTCGTCGCCGGCCGCCACGCTCAGATCCTCCGGGACGCGGCGGCCCGCGGCGCGCAGCCCGTGCAGCAGACCGAGGGTGAGGTAGCTGTTGTAGACGAGCACCGCCGTGGCGTCGCCGGGGAGTCCGGCCGCGGCGGTGATGCCCGCGTCGAAGGTGGGCGGCAGCGGTCCCAGGACGTGCAGGCGGGCGCCGGCGGCCGCGGTCCGTTCGGCCAGCGCCGCCCGGCGGTGGGTGTCCGACCAGGAGCCGGGCGGCCCGGAGACGTATGCGAGGTCGCGGTGGCCCAGCTCCAGCAGGTGGTCGGCGAGGCGGGCCGCGCCCTCCTCGGCGTCGAGGACGACGGCGGGCAGCCGGCCCACCCGGCGGTCGACGAGGATCAGCGGCCGGTGTCCGGCGTGCTCGCGCAGTGCGGCGTCGGTGCCGACGGGCGCCACCATGACGACGCCGTCGGCCTGTTCGCCCAGGCGCGCGACGAGCGCCGCCTCCCGGTCGGCGTCGGCCTCGGAGACGCTGATGAGGAGGTGGGCGTCGGCCTCCTCGGCGGCCCGCTGCGCCCCCAGGACCAGCGGGGAGAAGAAGGGGTTGGCCAGCGTCGGCACGATCAGGCCGATCAGACCGGTACGGCCGGTGGTCAGCGCGCGGGCGCTGCGGTTGGGCTGGAAGCCGAGCCGGGCGGCGGCGTCACGGACCTTCTCGCGGGTGGCGTCCGTGACCATCTCCGGGCGGGTCAGCGCGCGCGAGGCGGTGGCCTTGGAGACCCCCGCCACGCGCGCCACGTCCGCGAGTGTCGCCATCCGCCGCCTCCTCCTGACCGCCCGCCGGCCGACCGCCGCGCGGGCACGCGGTATGGCGTCCGATGCTAGTGCAACCGCTCTCTGAAACCGGTTCCCCCGACGGGGGACGGTACAGGGGAGAGCCGCAACACGCGGGCGCGGGCGCCCCGGAGGGATCCGGGACGCCCGCGCCGCACCACGGTGCCGGTCAGGGGGCGCCGGGCAGGTCGCTCGCGCCCACGGCGGCGGCCTTCGCGCTCTTCTTCGCGGGCTCCGGGGTGGCGTGCGGGGCGCACGTCACGTCCCGGGCGTCGGTCTTCCCGTGCAGCAGGTAGGCGTCGACCCGGTCGTTGATGCAGGGGTTGGTCAGACCGGTGACGCCGTGCGAACCGGCGTCCCGCTCGGTGATCAGCCGCGAACCGGCGAACCGCTTGTGCAGTTCGACCGCGCCGTCGTACGGGGTGGCGGCGTCGCGGGCGCTCTGGACGATCAGCACCGGCGGCAGCCCCTTGCCGCTCTTGACCTCGACGGGGCGCTGCTGCTTGGCGGACCAGGTCGCGCACGGCAGGTTCATCCAGGCGTTCGCCCAGGTCATGAAGGGGGCCTTGGCGTGGACGCGGGTGTTGTCACGGTCCCAGGTGCGCCAGTTCGTGGGCCACTTGGCGTCGGCGCACTCGACGGCGGTGTAGACCGCGTTGCTGTTCTCGGACGCGACGTTGCCGGCCTTGTCGTCGAGGTTCGGGCCCGCGTTCTCGATCAGCGGCTTCTCGTCACCGGCGCGGTAGGCGCTCCACACCTCGGCGGCGGGCGCCCACATCGAGTCGTAGTAGGGCGCCTGCTGGAAGAAGCCGATCAGCTCGGCGGGGCCGACGACGCCGCCGACGGGCTTCTTCGCCGCGCTCGCGCGCAGCTTCTCCCACTGCGCCTGGACCTTCTCGGGGGTGTCGCCGATGTGGTACGTCGCGTCGTGCTGGGCGACCCACTTCTTCCAGTCGCCCCAACGGGTCTCGAAGGCGACGTCCTGGTCGAGGTTGGCCTGGTACCAGACCTTCTCGCGCGCGGGGTTGACGACGCTGTCGACGATCATGCGGCGGACGTGGCCCGGGAAGAGCGTGCCGTAGACGGCGCCGAGGTAGGTGCCGTAGGAGACGCCGAGGTAGTTGAGCTTCTTCTCGCCGAGCGCGGCGCGGATGACGTCCAGGTCGCGGGCGGTGTTGGGCGTCGTCAGGTACGGCAGGAGGTCGCCGCTGCGGGCCGCGCAGCCGTCCGCGTACGCCTTGGCGAGCTTGCGCTGGACACGCTTGTCGGCCTCGTTGCGGGGCACCGGGTCGGCCTTGGGGGCGCTGACGAACTCCTGCGGGTCGACGCAGGAGATGGCGGCGGAGTGGCCGACACCGCGCGGATCGAAGCCGACGAAGTCGTAGGCGGCGGAGGTCTTCTTCCACAGCGGGTTGCCGCCGGTGACCCGGGTGGGGAAGCGCATGCCGGAGCCGCCGGGGCCGCCCGGGTTGTAGACGAGGGCGCCCTGCCGCGCGTCCTTGCCGCCGGTGTTGCGGACCCGGTCGACGGCGATCTTGATGGTGCGGCCGCCGGGGCGGGCGTAGTCCACGGGCACGGTGACGTATCCGCACTGGATCGGGGCCTTGAGCCCCCAGTCGGCGGGGCAGTCCTGCCAGTCGATGCCCTGGGCGGCGGCGCGGGCGGCGGCGGTCCGCACACCGCGGTCCTCGGCCGAGGCGGCGGGGCGGCGCTCACCGGCGGTGGCGGGCGTGGCGGAGATCGCTCCGGCCAGGAGCGCGCCGGTCACCAGGGTGCCGGCGGCGCCGAGTGCTGCTGTTCTTCTCACGTGGTGGTTCCCCCTGAGGGCGTGCCGCGCGTAGCGGCTGATCACAGCGGTGTACGAGGGGATCCTGTCGCTCTCCACCCCCTCTTGAAAAGATTCGAACATCATTTCTTTATCAATCCGTAGGAATGGTGGGGAGAGTGGAGGAGCTGCGACCGAGACCCCTCACGTCACATCCGCCGCCCCGTCGCCCTCCTTTCCCTGCCGTTACGGACAGTGGTGGCCGAGACGGCGTCAGCACGGCCGGAAGTCGCCGTGGCCGCCGTGTTTCGCGGCGCTCCGAAGGCATTTCCGAGGCGCGGGAGCACCAACCCACCGAAAGGAAAGGGCTGTTCAGCTCCAGGTCGGCGTGGTGCGCGGCGAACCGCTGGGCGTCCGGCGCGCTGCACATGGACCAGAACGCGTCAATCGTCCGTCATGTACGTTCCGGCTCTGTGCGAAGACACGCACGGTGAGTAGCCTTCAAGCGGGCTCTCCTCCGTGCCAGCCGCGCGGGGAGAGCTGTCGGCGTTTCGCCTCCGTCCCGTGACCGAGAAGGAGTTCCGCGTGCCGGGTATCGATCAGGTGTTGTCCGAGGCGATGGGTATCCCCGGCGTTCTCGGCGCCGGGCTGATCGACTGGACCAGCGGGCTGTCCCTCGGCACGGCGGGCCGGGCGCCCCGGAACGACCACGACGCCGCCGCCGCGGACACCGCCGAGGTCGTCCAGGCGGTCCAGCGCAGCGCCACCTTCGACTCCGGCGCCGACGGGGCGCGACCGGGTCTGGAAGACCTGATCCTCACCGCCGCCGGGGGCTACCACCTCATCCGCTTCGTCCACACCGCCTTCGACAGTCAGACGTACCTGTACCTGTACCTGGACCGGGAGCGGGCCAATCTGGCCGTCGCACGCAGGCGGCTGCACGATCTGGCGGCCGGGCTCGTGCCGGGCTGACCGCGGGCCCGCCCGCGCCGCCGCGACACGTCCGCGGCCCCGGCACCACCGGTGCGCGGGGCCGTGCCCGGCCCCGGTACCGCTCGACCGGACACGCTAGGGGAACGCCATGGGCCACTCCGCCGCCACTCCCCCGACCGGACCGGACGGCCCGCTCGCGCGACTCGCCGCCGAACGGGCCACCGGAGCACTCCACTTTCCCGGTGGCCGCATCCGTCTCCGAGACGGTGCGGTCTCCTGGGTGGAGTGCGACGACCTGCCCGGGTCCGCCGCGCCCGGCGGCCCGGCCCGCGAGGGCGGACGACCACGCCGTACGCGGCAGGGCCGGGCGGCCCGCGGAGCCTCCGGGGACGGCAGGGCGCCGGAGCCGGACGCCGGGGACACCGCCCCGGAGAGCCTGACGCTCCGGCAGATCCGCCATCTGACGCTGCTGCTGGACGCGGCGTTCCTGGTGCTGCCGCTCCCGGCGGAGGGCACCTCGTTCACGCCCGGCGCGGAGCACTGCCCCGCGGCCGTACGGCAGGTGGGCGTCGCCGCGCTGCTGCGGGCGGTCGCCGCCCGCCGGGCGCAGCTCGACGCCTGGCGGACGTGGGCGGCGGTGGACGGCGCGCCGGTCGTCCTCGCCCCGGACGCCCGGCGTACGGACGGCCCCGGCTGGCGGGCCCGGCTGCTGCTCGGGGCGGCGGACGGCCGGCGCACCCCCGCCGATCTCGCCCGCACGCTGGGACATTCGGTGTTCTGGACGCTGCTGGAGGTACGGCGGCTGGCCGCCGGCGGGCTGATCGCACTGCCGGAGGGCGCGACGGAGACGGACGGCACGCGGACCGGCGGCGCGTCCGTCACCGGTCCGGCGGCGGACGGCGGGACGGAGACAGCCGGCCCCGCGGCGGCCACGGGCACGGCGACGGGTAGCCGCAGGACGGGCGGCGGGACGGGGACGACCGGCGCCGCGAGCGGCCGGAAGGCGGGCCGGGGCACGGCGTCCGGCGGCCGGAAGACAGCCGGTGGCGCGGCGACCGGTGGGACGGAGGGTGCGGGGGCGGCCCGTGACGCGGGACCGGAGGCGTCCGGCGGACGGTCCCCGGGCCGTGGCGGCGGGACGCGGCCGGGCGGGTCCGGGCGTCCCCGCGGCGGGGAGAAGCGTTCCGCCACGGCCGGGCGGGAGCGGAGCGGGACGGACAAGCGGCCGGGTGCCGCGCCCTCGCTGCCGTCGCGCCCGGTGTCCGGCGGCCGGGAGGGCGGGTTGCCGACCCGCGCCCCCGCGGGCGGGCGGGGCGGCGGGCCGTCGTCGCGCGCCGCGGGGCGGGAGCGGGACACGGAGCGTCCGGCGCACTCCGCCGCGGACGACGGCGGGGCGCCGGGCGGGCTGCCCCGGCGGCGTCCGGGGGTGTGTCTGGAGGAGGCGCGGGAGCGGGACCCGCAGCCCGCCGGGGCGCCGGCGCTGCCGCCGGGACTCCCGGAGACCGCCGACCCCGACGTCACGCTCCTCACCCGCCTGCGTACGGCACTGGAGGAGAACTTGTGATCCGTGGTGACGACCCATGAGACGCGCCCTCGCACGGCGCGCCGAGAAGAGGAGACTGATGACGATCCAGCCCAGGGTGCGGGACGAACTGCACGCGCTGCGGGACCAGGTGCGCCATCTCCGCGGCGGCATGGTGGCCAGCGCGGACGGCATGGTCATCGCCCACGATCTGCGGAACATCGAACCGGACGCCCTCGCCGCGCTCACAGCGGCGGCCATCGGCGTCGCCAAACGTCTCACCGAGGCGACCGGTCAGGGCGCCTTCGAGGAGACCCTCACCCGCGGCACCCACGGCTACGTCGCGGCGTACGCGGCGGGGGCGCGGGCGGTGCTGACCACCGTGGGCGGCCCGGAGATCAACGTCGGGCGGCTGCATCTCCAGGCCCGGCAGGCCGCGGAGCGCATCGGCGCGCTGGTGGACGAGGCGCCCGCCCCGGACCCGTCCTGAGACCGCTCCCGCCCCGCGCCCACGGGTCGTCGCCCGGCCGGCGCCCCGCCCCGTACCCCGTGTTCCCGGCCCGCCGCAATCCGTACCCAGAAAGGTGTGCACCGTTATGGCATCCATGGAAACCGCGCTCGCCGATGCGATGTCGACCATCGAAGGCGTCATCGGCATCGCCCTCGTCGATCACACCAGCGGGATGACGCTGGCGGCGCTCGGCGGCGGCAACACACTGGATATGGAGGTCGCGGCGGCGGGGAACACCGACCTCGTCCGCGCGAAGCTGCGCACGATGGAGATGCTCGAACTCCAGGGCTCCATCGAGGACATGCTGATCACGCTCACCTCCCAGTACCACCTGCTCCGGCCGGTGACCGGGCGCCACGGCGCCGGCCTCTTCCTGTATCTGGTGCTCGACCGCAAGCGCGCCAATCTCGCGCTGGCCCGGCACCGGCTCGCCCGGGTCGAGGAGGTACTGGAGGTGTGAGCGCCGGGCCCCGCCGGTCCCGCGTCCGCCGTCCGGACGCCGAGGGTCGGGCGGGGCCCGGCGCGCCCTCAGCCGGGCAGGTTCCCGGCCGCCTCGTCGAGGACGGCGCGCAGCCGCAGGGCGTCCGGGGCGACGGCGGTGGCGAGGAGGGCGGGGCCGGTCAGCGGTGTCAGCACGCCCTGCCCGGCGGCCGGGTCCAGGCGTTCCGGCGCGGCGGCGCCCAGCAGCCGCACCCGCTGCTCCTCCTCCGCCAACTCCGGTTTCACGAAGAGGAGTTGGCCGATGGCCCGGTGGCCGCCGAGGACGGCGGAGGTGTCCCAGCCGGGTACGCCGGGGCCGTAGGCGGTCTCCTGGTCGAGCAGGGTTCGGCCGGCGCGGCGGACCGTCAGGCGGCTGTGGAGGCGGCCGGTGGGTTCCCCGGCGCGGCCCAGGACCTGTTCCTCGCGCAGGACGAGGCGGGCGGTGGGGGCGAGGTCGATGGTGGTGGTCATCCACAGGTCGCTGCCCGCGGCGCAGATCAGCGGTTCGGGCAGCCAGTCGAGGCGGGCGCCGTCGCCGACGGTCAGGTGGACGTCGTAGGTGGCGGCGTCGCCGGTGCGGCCGGGCAGCGCCACGGTGGCGGCGGCCGCGGTCAGCTCAAGTGACGCCCCGTCCTCGGCGGTGGCCTCGACGGCCAGCCGGTCACCGCCGAGCGGGGCGCTCATCGCGCCCACCATGCAGACGCGGGCCCGCGGTCCCGGGAGGCCGAGCCGGCGCAGCGCGAACGGCCCGGAACCGTCCAGGACGGGCAGCCGGGTGGTGCCGTGCGCGTCGGTGCGGGCGACGATGCGGGCGGTGGCCCGCAGCCCGGCGGCCGTGGTGAGGTCGCCGGACGGCCGGGTGATCGTGGTGGGCACGGTGGTCATGCGGCGCTCGTGGTCCAGGCGGTGAGGCGGTCGCGGACCCATGCGGCGACCGGGGTGACGCCGCCCTCGGACTTGACGTTGGTGAACACCACGGGCAGTTCGCCGCGCTGCGCCTTGGCGTCGCGGGCCATGCCCTCCAGGTCGACGCCGACGTAGGGGGCGAGGTCGGTCTTGTTGACGATCAGCAGGTCGGCGGTGGTCACACCGGGGCCGCCCTTGCGGGGGATGTCGTCGCCGCCCGCCACGTCGATGACGAAGATCTGCGCGTCGACCAGGCCCTTGGAGAAGGTGGCCGTCAGGTTGTCGCCACCGGACTCGACGAGGATCA
This sequence comes from Streptomyces sp. NPDC027185, assembly GCF_055567035.1. Taxonomy (NCBI): domain Bacteria; kingdom Bacillati; phylum Actinomycetota; class Actinomycetes; order Kitasatosporales; family Streptomycetaceae; genus Streptomyces; species Streptomyces sp. NPDC027185. Next base: position 175,159 of record NZ_JBVHRF010000008.1, read on the forward strand.
GATCGAGGGGGCCGACCTCGTCCTCCAGGTCCTCGACGGCTTCGAGGTTGGCGGAGATGTCGTCGCGGATCGCGGTGTGCGGGCACGCGCCCGTCTCCACCGCCTTGATCCGCTCACCCGGCAGGACCGCCTCCCGCAGCAGGAACTCGGCGTCCTCCCGCGTGTAGATGTCGTTGGTGACGACGGCGAGGGAGAGTTCGTCGCGCAGCGCGCGGCACAGAGCGGCGACGGTGGCGGTCTTGCCGGTGCCGACCGGGCCGCCCAGACCGATCCGCAGCGCGCGGCGGGAGCCGTCGGGGCGGATCGGCGTCGCGGCGCTGTAGCTGTGGCGGTGCGGGAAGATCTCGTCGAGTTCGTGGTCGAGGTGCATACGGACTCCGTAGGTCGTGCGGGCGCGCGAGGCGCCCGTGGCCGCCGGGAACGCGGGGCTCCCGGCGACGGTGGATCAGGAAGCGAAGAGGCGGACCGGCCAGGCCGCGTGCTGCTCGGCGGTGAGATCGAGGAGCGGCGCGGACGCGGCGGGCAGGACCTGCGGCCCCTCCGCCGGGAAGCGGGACCCGGCCGCCGCGGCGTCGGCCGCGAGGCGGTCGAGGTCACCGGCGAGGCGGGCGAGGACGGCGGTGGCGTCGAACGGATCCAGGCTCAGCAACCGGACCACCGCCGTCGCCGGGCCGCTGACGTTCTCGTACGCCGCGGCGTACGCGGCATCCAGCGGCGCCAGCCCGGCGGCGCGGGCCGCGACGCCCAGCACCACCGGCTGATGGGCGCCACGCGGCCGCGCCGCCGCCAGCGCGGCCAGCTCCGCCGACGGCCACGCCGCCCGCGCCGCACGCATCATCTGACGGCCCAACCGGCGGGCGGCGGCCCGCAGCGCCGGGACGGGGGTGCGGGCGTCGGCCGCGTCGTCGAGGGCGAGCGGGTCGCCGCCGGCCGCGGCGGCCGCGGCGAGTCCCGCCGCGACCAGCCCGGCGGTGTGCAGCCGACCGCGGCAGAACGCCTCCAGGGAGGCGGCGTCCGTGACGCGTCCGGCCGCGACCGCGGCCTCCGCCCCGCCGGAGTGCGCATGGCCTCCGGCGGGGAACCGGCCGTCGGCCAGCACCATGAGGGCGGCCCGGCTCATCGCCGGTTCCCGGGGTGCGTAGCGTTCATGGGAGAGATCACCTGTGCCGCGTCAGAAGAGGAAGTACCGCTGGGCCATGGGGAGTTCGGCGGCGGGGGCGGGCTCGACCACCTCGTCGTCGATGGTCACCGTGAAGGTGTCCGGCTCCACGTGGACCCGCGGCAGGGCGTCGTTGTTGCGCATCGACGCCTTGGTGACGGACCGGGTGCTGCGGATCGGCTCGTACGCCTTGCCGAGCGGGAGCCGTTCGGCGATGCCGTCCTCGACCGCCTGCGCGGAGACGAAGTTGACGGAGTTGCTGCCCGGGGCCTTGCCGATGGCGCCGAACATGGGGCGCGGCAGGATCGGCTGCGGGGTGGGGATGGAGGCGTTGGCGTCGCCGACCTGCGCGTACGCGATCTGACCGCCCTTGATGACGAGCAGCGGCTTGACGCCGAAGAACGCCGGGTCCCACAGCACGAGGTCGGCGAGTTTGCCGTCCTCGACGGAGCCGATGACGTGGTCGATGCCCTGGGCGGCGGCCGGGTTGATGGTGTACTTCGCGACGTACCGGCGGGCGCGGTTGTTGTCCGCGGCGCTGTCGCCGGTGAGGAGGCCGCGGCGCTTCTTCATCACGTGCGCGGTCTGCCAGGTGCGCATGACGACCTCGCCGATGCGGCCCATGGCCTGCGCGTCCGAGGACATGATCGAGATGGCGCCGAGGTCGTGCAGGATGTCCTCGGCGGCGATGGTCGAGGGCCGGATGCGGGACTCGGCGAACGCGAGGTCCTCGGGGACCGCCGGGTTCAGGTGGTGGCAGACCATCAGCATGTCGAGGTGCTCCTCGACGGTGTTGACGGTGTGCGGCCGGGTCGGGTTGGTCGACGCGGGCAGCACGTTCGGCTCGGAGACCATGGCGATCATGTCGGGGGCGTGCCCGCCGCCCGCGCCCTCGACGTGGAAGGCGTGGAGGGAGCGCCCGGCGATGGCCGCGATGGTGTCGCCGAGGAAGCCGGCCTCGTTGAGGGTGTCCGTGTGGATCGCGAGCTGGGCGCCGCTCTCCTCGCAGATGTTCAGGCAGGCGTCGAGGACGGCGGGGGTCGCGCCCCAGTCCTCGTGGATCTTGAAGCCGAGGACCCCGGCGCGCAGCTGGTCGCGCATCGAGTCGGCGGACATGGTGTTGCCCTTGCCCAGCAGCCCGATGTTGACGGGGAGGTGGTCCATCGACTCCAGGAGCCGGGAGATGTGCCAGGCGCCGGGGGTGATGGTGGTGGCCTTGCTGCCCTCGGCGGGGCCGGTGCCGCCGCCGACGAGGGTGGTGACGCCGGAGGCGAGCGCCTCGTCCACCTGCTGGGGGCAGATGAAGTGGACGTGGGTGTCGATGGCGCCGGCGGTGAGGATCTTGCCGTTACCGGCGATGATCTCGGTCTCCGGGCCGATGACGAGGTCCGGGTGGACGCCGTCCATCGTCTCGGGGTTGCCCGCCTTGCCGAGCCCGGTGATCCGGCCGTCGCGTATGCCGACGTCCGCCTTGACGATGCCCCAGTGGTCGAGGACGACGACGCCGGTGATGACGGTGTCGGGGGCGCCCTCGGCGCGGGTGACGCGGGACTGTCCCATCGACTCGCGGATGACCTTGCCGCCGCCGAAGACGGCCTCGTCACCGGCGCGCCCGGGACCGCCGCCGCGGTCCTCCTCGATCTCGATGACCAGGTCGGTGTCGGCGAGGCGGATACGGTCGCCGGTCGTCGGGCCGAAGAGGTCGGCGTAGTCCTGGCGGGAGAGCTCAGCCATCGAGGGTGCCTCCGGTCTCACCGCGCAGCCCGGCGACGATCCGCTTGCCCGCGAGGGGGACCAGCTCGACCTCGGTGGGGATGCCGGGCTCGAAACGTACGGCGGAGCCCGCCGCGACGTTGAGCCGCAGGCCGTGCGCGGCCGCGCGGTCGAACGCCAGGCCCGGGTTGGCCTCGGCGAAGTGGTAGTGGGAGCCGACCTGCACGGGGCGGTCGGCGGAGTTGAGGACGGTCATGCGCGTGAGGGGGCGGCCTTCGTTGAGGCGTACCGGCTCGTCGGCGTAGAGGATCTGTCCCGGGATCATCTTCTGCTCTCCCGCGGTCAGTTGATGGGTTCGTGAACGGTGACGAGCTTGGTGCCGTCGGGGAAGGTGGCCTCGACCTGCACGTCGTGAATCATTTCGGGGACGCCGTCCATGACATCGTCGCGGCTGAGCACCTGGCGTCCGGAGGACATCAGCTCGGCGACGGTCCGGCCGTCCCGGGCCCCTTCGAGGATGTGAGCGGTGAGCAGCGCAATGGATTCCGGATGGTTGAGCTTCAGCCCCCGGGCACGGCGTTTTTCGGCCACGTCTGCCGCCACATGAATCATCAGACGTTCCTGCTCATGCGGAGTCAGTTGCATACGTTCCACCTCACAGACTTCCTGCCCGGGTACGCGTTCGCCCAGGTCACAGGCGTGGACACGCCCGTATAGGTAGATGTATCACACAGCGACTAAAGGGAGAGCAAACCGCCTCTCCGCGGGAGGTCATCAACACCCGCCCGCGCAGAGGTTAGTTCGGGCGCATTTCCGTGGCGTTACACGCCCGGTCACCTGCGGAACCCTTCTCAGCACTGAAGAGTCGGCACCTCCCTTACCGGGAGTTACCGACCGGCGACCGAATTCCCCTTCCGGATTTCCCGTACGGGAATTTCCGGCGACCTGAATACGGTGGCGAATTCCACATCCCGGAACGGACGGCGGACCGATCGGACAGGCCCCCTCGGGAGCCGCGAATTGGATGCACCGGGCAATCCGGGCCACCTCCGCTGGACGAACACCACTGTCCGGTATCCGCTCTTGACGGGGCGGTGATCGCTCACGATCCTCATGTGCGCGTCAAACGCTCCGCACCACCCCCCACACCAGTATCGGAGCCACACCGTGACTCGCACCGCCCGTACCCGCCGTCTCACCCTCGCCATCGGCGCCTGTACCGCCGTCGTCGCCCTGCTCGGCGTCGCGGCCGGCGCCCAGGCGACCGCACCGGCCGCCGCCCCCGACATCCCCGTGGCGGACGTCAAGGCCGACCTCGCCAAGTTCCAGTCCATAGCCGACGCCAACAACGGCACCCGCGCCCACGGCACCCCCGGCTACCAGCAGTCGGTCGACTACGTGAAGAGCAAGCTGGACGCCGCCGGATTCACCACGAAGGTCCAGGAGTTCACCAGCGGCGGCGCGAAGGGGTACAACCTCATCGCCGACTGGCCCGGCGGCGACGAGAGCAAGACCGTGATGTCCGGGGCCCACCTCGACTCCGTCCCCGCGGGCCCCGGCATCAACGACAACGGCTCCGGCTCGGCGGGCATCCTGGAGGTCGCGCTCGCGGTCGCCAAGGCCGACCTCAAGCCCACCAAGCACCTGCGGTTCGGCTGGTGGGGCGATGAGGAGGACGGCATGATCGGCTCCTCCCACTACGTCGACTCGCTCGGCGCCGACACCGCCAAGCTCGACTCGTACCTCAACTTCGACATGATCGGCTCGCCCAACCCCGGCTACTTCGTCTACGACGACGACGCGCGGCTGGAGAAGGTCTTCAAGGACTGGTTCGCGAGCAAGAACATCGCCACCGAGAAGGAGACCGAGGGCGACGGCCGCTCCGACCACGCGCCGTTCCAGGACGCCGGTGTCCCCGTGGGCGGTCTGTTCTCCGGCGCCGACTACATCAAGACCGACGCGCAGGCCAAGGCGTGGGGCGGCGAGGCGGGCAAGGCGTTCGACGCCTGCTACCACGAGTCCTGCGACACGGTGAAGAACATCGACGACACCGCGCTGGACAACCACACCGACGCCATCGCCCACGCCCTGTGGGAGCTGAGCTCCTGACCCCGCACGCCTCGCGGGGCACCGCCCGCGACGCCTGAGGGCGGACGCGTACGGGCGCCCCCGCCCCTCTCCGGCCCGCGCGGCCGGCTCCCGGCCCGGCCGCTCCCCTCCGACGGCCGGGCCGCGGCGTGCCGGGAAGCCGCGTCGCGGGCGAGCGGTCCGGCCGCCGGTCCGCGGCGGCACCCCTCCCCCGGACGGGCTCGCCCGTACGGCCCACCCCGTTCCCGGTCCGCGCGGGGGCGTCACGTTGCGGGGCGCGGGGGCGGGCCGTGGCGGGGGCGGGCCTCTTCCCGCTGGTCCGGGGCGCGCGAGCGGTGCGGGCGCCGCACACCCGGCGCCCGGAAAGCACCGTTTGGCACACTTGTGACCAATGTCACACTCCGTCATTTCAGCGCGGAATCCGGGCCTGTGATGCGTGACGATCCCCACGACGACAAGCCCCCGCCGCAGCGGCGGGGCGGTCCGGGCGGACGCCGAATCCTGCCGCCGTCCGGACGTCAGGTCGACGCGGACGCACCGGCAGGAGCGGAGGACCCGAGCACGACGGGGCCGGGCCGCCGGGGCGCCTCCGCGAAGTCCCGCCCCCGGGCGGACGACAGGGCTTCGCGGGCGCGCCCCGGGCCGACGGCCCCTTGGGGTGAAGCCGTACACGGCCGGGCACCTTCGCCTGCCCGAACCCGACAGGTCTTCCTTCGCAGGCGGCTGACGAAGGGTTTGCGCATGACTGTGCGCATGCATGTGCCGGCCGCGGTCGCCCGCGCCGGAACCATCTCCGCTCTCACACTCGCCACCGTCGGCGCCGCCGTCACGCTCCCCCCGGACGCCGACGCCACCGCCGTCTCCACCACGGCGGTACGGATCGCCGCCTCCAAGAAGGGCGCGCCGTACCAGTACGGGGCCCGGGGGCCGCACCGCTTCGACTGTTCGGGGCTGACGCAGTACGCCTTCAAGCGCGCCGGGCGGAGCCTGCCCCGCACCGCCGCCGCGCAGTACAACCGCGCCCGCCACGTCCGTGCCGGCTCCCGCAAAGCCGGTGACCTGGTCTTCTTCCACGGCCGTCAGGGCGTCTACCACGTCGGCATCTACGCCGGGCACAGCCGTATCTGGCACGCCCCGCACTCCGGCACCGTCGTGAAGCTGGAGAAGATCTGGACCCGCTCGGTCTCGTACGGGCGGGTCGGCTGACCCCGGTCAGGCTCCGGCGGACGGCCACGGCAGCCGCACCCGGACGGTCTTGCCGCCGCCCGGCTCCGGCACGGTCGCCACCTCTCCCCCGGACTCGGCGGCCAGCAGCCCGACGATGAGCAGACCGCGCCCGCCGGGGCGGCACTCCTCGGCGGGCAGCCGCCGGGGCGGCCGGGGGTCGCGGTCGGTGACCCCCGCGGTCAGCGTCGTGTCCCGGTCGAGCCGGAGCGCGACGGTGAAGTACGGGGAGGTGTCGCCGGTGTGCCGGACGGCGTTGGTCGCCAGCTCGGAGACGATCAGCCGGACCGCGTCGGTGAGCGGCGCGGCCGGATCGAGACCCCAGGCGCCGAGCACCGCGGAAACGTGCCTGCGCGCGGCCGCGACCGACTCCGGCGCGCCGGGGAGGGTGAGGGTGGATTCCTGGTGGTCTGCCATCGCCGTGCCGTCCTTCTTCCCACCGGGGTCGGATCCGGCGCACGGGCGCGGGCGGGACGCCGCTCGGTCACCGAGCCGGTCCGTACATCAAAGGGTGCGGACCGGGCGGTCCATGCTGCCGGTACGCCCCGCGATCCACCATGAAATGCCCATATCTCTCGCTCGAAGCGGTGAACGGTACGACGCGAGAACGGATCACCGGCCCGGCGGCTCCGGCGCACGCGCGCCCGGAGCCGGCCGTCAGCCGCGCGGCGCGGTCGCCGTCAAGATCCGTACGGCCGTGGCGAGTTGCTCCTCCGTCAGGTCGGCGCGGGCCGTCAACCGCAGCCGGGAGACGCCGTCGGGTACGGACGGCGGGCGGAAGCAGCCGACGAGCAGTCCGGCGGCGCGGCATTCGGCCGCCCAGCCGACGGCCGCCTCCGCCGACGGGGCGCGGACCGCGACGACGGCGGCGTCCGGACGGACCGCGGCCGGCCCGGCGGCGGTCAGCCGGTCGTACAGGGCGCCGGCGATCTTCCGGGCGCGGGCCGCGCGCTCCGGCTCGCGGCGCAGCAGCCGCAGCGCGGCGAGCGCGGCACCGGCCGCCGCCGGGGCGAGCCCGGTGTCGAAGATGAACGTCCGCGCGGTGTTGACCAGGTGCTCGATGACCCGCGCCGGTCCGAGGACCGCGCCGCCCTGGGAGCCGAGGGACTTCGACAGCGTCACGGTCGCGACGGTGTCGGGGGCCCCGGCGAGTCCGGCGGCGGCGACGGCGCCGCGTCCGCCGTCGCCGAGCACCCCGAGCCCGTGGGCGTCGTCGACGAGGAGGCCCGCGCCGTGGCGGCGGCAGACGGCGGCGAGGGCGGGCAGCGGGGCCGCGTCGCCGTCGACGGAGAACACCGCGTCGGTGACGGTGAGCGCCCGGCCCTCGTTGGCGGACAGCGCGGCGTCCACGGCGGCGGGGTCGGCGTGCGCGACGACGGTCTTCCGGGCGCGGGAGAGGCGGCAGCCGTCGATGAGGGAGGCGTGGTTGCCCGCGTCGGAGACGAGGAGGGCGCCGGGGCCGGACAGGGCGGTGACGGCGGCGAGGTTGGCGGCGTACCCGGAGGAGAGGACGAGGGCCGCCTCGAAGCCGCAGAACGCGGCGAGTTCGCGCTCCAGCGTGGCGTGGAGTTCGGTGGAGCCGGTGACCAGCCGGGAGCCGGTGGCCCCGGCGCCCCAGCGGTGCGCGGCCTGCGCGGCGGCGCGGGTGACCAGCGGGTGGCGGGCGAGTCCGAGGTAGTCGTTGCTCGCCAGGTCCAGCAGTTCACCGGCGGCCGGGCGGGGGCGCAGGATCCGGCGCAGACCGGCGCGGCGCCGTGCGTCGTGGGCCGCGTCGAGCCAGTCGAACGCGCCCGGATCCCGCGGCGCGGCGTCGGCCAACGGGGCGTCACGGGGCGGCGGCGGGGCGGGATCCGCGGGCATCGGCTTTCCTTCGTTTTCCCTCGGTGATTGTGGACTGCCGATAGACGTTAGCGGCCGTTCCACCGGCTCAGGGTGTGGTGATACACACACCCCGATCCGGGCGCGTTGTGGGAATCCTCCTTGGCCAGGGGCACCGGCGTACGTCAGGATCATCGCCATGGAGCTGCTGAACACGTTGGTGGAGAAGGGGCTGCGGCGCGAGCTGCCGACCCGTGAAGAGGCGCTCGCCGTACTGGCGACGTCCGATGACGACCTGCTCGACGTCGTGGCCGCGGCCGGCAAGGTGCGCCGTAAGTGGTTCGGCCGGCGGGTGAAGCTCAACTATCTCGTCAACCTCAAGTCCGGGCTCTGCCCCGAGGACTGCTCGTACTGCTCGCAGCGGCTCGGGTCGAAGGCCGAGATCCTCAAGTACACCTGGCTGAAGCCGGAGGAGGCGTCGCGGGCGGCGGCCGCCGGGGTGGCCGGGGGCGCCAAGCGGGTCTGTCTGGTGGCCAGCGGGCGCGGGCCGACCGACCGGGACGTGGCGCGGGTGTCGGAGACCATCTCCGCCATCAAGGAGCAGAACGAGGGCGTCGAGGTCTGCGCCTGCCTCGGACTGCTGACGGACGGCCAGGCCGGGCAGCTGCGGGAGGCCGGGGCGGACGCCTACAACCACAACCTCAACACCTCCGAGGCGACGTACGGCGACATCTGCACCACCCATGACTTCGGCGACCGGGTGGCGACGGTCAAACAGGCGCAGGCCGCCGGGATGTCGGCGTGCTCCGGGCTGATCGCCGGGATGGGCGAGAGCGACGCGGACCTGGTCGACGTGGTGTTCGCGCTGCGGGAGCTGGACCCGGACTCGGTGCCGGTGAACTTCCTGATCCCGTTCGAGGGGACGCCGCTGGCGAAGGAGTGGAACCTCACGCCGCAGCGGGCGCTGCGGATCCTGGCGATGACCCGCTTCGTCTGCCCGGACGTCGAGGTCCGGCTGGCCGGCGGGCGGGAGGTGCATCTGCGCAGCATGCAGCCGCTGGCGCTGCACCTGGTCAACTCCCTGTTCCTGGGCGACTACCTGACCAGTGAGGGCCAGGCCGGCAAGGACGACCTCGCGATGATCGCGGACGCCGGTTTCGAGGTGGAGGGCACCGGCACCACGACGCTGCCCGAACACCGCGTCACGGGCGGGACCTGCGGCGACGGCGGCTGCGGCGACACGGCGGCGGGCGGCTGCCACGGCGCCGCCGAGGTCCCCGAGCAGGCCGGCGGCGCCCTCTCCGACGAGGAGCGGCGCGGCCTGGTCGCGGTGCGCCGCCGGGGCGCGGGCACGGAGCTGCCGCCCAATGCCTGAGCCGCTCACCCCGGCCGAACTCCTCGACCTCGACCGGCGGCACGTCTGGCATCCGTACGGTCCGATGCCCCCACGCGCCGAGCCGCTGGTGGTCGAATCGGCGGCCGGGGTGCGGCTGCGGCTGGCCGAACCGGCGGGCGGCCACCGTGAACTGGTCGACGGGATGGCGTCGTGGTGGTCGGCGGTGCACGGCTACCGGCACCCGGTGCTGGACGAGGCAGCTCGCGAGCAGTTGGGGCGGATGAGTCATGTGATGTTCGGTGGGCTCACCCACGAGCCCGCCGTCCGGCTGGCCGAGCGGCTGGTCGCGATCACACCGGAGCCGCTGCGTCATGTCTTCCTCGCCGACTCGGGATCGGTGGCGGTCGAGGTCGCCGCCAAGATGTCTCTGCAGTACTGGCGCTCGGTGGGCCGCCCGCGCAAGCAGCGGCTGCTGACCTGGCGCGGCGGCTACCACGGCGACACCTGGCACCCGATGTCGGTGTGCGACCCCGAGGGCGGGATGCACGACCTGTGGCGGGGCGTCCTGCCGCGCCAGATCTTCGCGGACGCGCCGCCACCGGGCTTCGACGCACCGGTCGACGAGGCGTACGCGGCCCACCTGCGGGAGCTGATCGCCCGCCACGCCGACGAGCTGGCCGCGGTGATCGTGGAGCCGGTGGTGCAGGGCGCGGGCGGGATGGTGTTCCACTCCCCCGGCTATCTGCGGGTGCTGCGCGAGGCGTGCGACGCCCACGACGTCCTGCTGATCTTCGACGAGATCGCCACCGGGTTCGGCCGTACGGGCACGTTGTTCGCCGCCGGGCACGCCGGGGTCACCCCCGACGTGATGTGCCTGGGCAAGGCTCTGACCGGCGGTTATCTCACGCTGGCGGCGACGTTGTGCACGGCCGGGGTGGCGGCGGGCATCTCGCGCGGCGAGGTGCCGGTGCTGGCGCACGGCCCGACGTTCATGGGCAATCCGCTGGCCACCGCCGTCGCCGGCGCCAGCGTCGAGCTGCTGCTCGCCCAGGACTGGGCGGGCGAGGTGGCCCGTATCGGATCCGGACTGCGGACGGGTCTGGCCGCGGCCCGGGACCTGCCCGGGGTCCGCGACGTACGGGTGCTGGGCGCGATCGGTGTCGTCCAGCTCGATCACGAGGTGGACCTGGCCGCGGCGACGGCGGCGGCGGTCCGCGAGGGCGTCTGGCTGCGCCCGTTCCGCGACCTCGTCTACACCATGCCGCCGTACGTCACCGGCGACGACGACGTGGCCCGGATCTGCGCCGGGGTGTGCGCGGCGGCCCGCGAGGGCTGAGCGGCGCGGGTGTCCCGGGAGTCCGGGCGCCCGCGGCTACGGGGCCAGGTACGACAAGACGGAAGGAGGCACCATGACGGTGCTGTTCGTGACGGGTACCGGTACCGGTATCGGCAAGACCGTGACGACGGCGGCGCTCGCGGCGGCGGCGCTCGCGGCCGGCCGTTCGGTGGCGGTGCTCAAGCCCGCGCAGACCGGCGTCGGGCCGGACGAGCCGGGCGACGCGGCGGAGGTGGCGCGGCTCGCGGGAGCGGTGACGACGGCGGAACTGGCGCGGTTCCCCGAGCCGCTGGCCCCGGCGACGGCGGCGGCGCGGGCGGGCCTGGCCCCGGTCGGACCGCAGGAGGTCGCCGACGCCGCGGAGAAGCTGGCGGCCTCGCACGATCTGGTGCTGGTCGAGGGCGCGGGCGGGCTTCTGGTGCAGTTCGACGCGGACGGCAGCACCCTCGCGGACGCGGCGCGGCGGGCGGACGCACCGGTGCTGATGGTGACGGAGGCGGGGCTGGGCACGCTCAACACGACCGCGCTGACCGCACTGGCCCTGCGTACCCACGGCCTGCGCTGCGCGGGCGTGGTGATCGGCAACTGGCCAGCCGAACCCGATCTGGCCTCCCGCTGCAACCTCACCGACCTGCCCACGGCGGCGAACGCCCCGCTGCTCGGCCTGGTGCCGGAGGGCGCCGGAAGCCTGCCGCCGGGCGCGTTCCGCTCGGCGGCCACGGGGTGGCTGGCGCCGGCGCTCGGGGGGTCGGGGGCGTTCCGGGTGCCGGAGTGAAGGGAGGCGGCCGAGGCAGGGCGTACTCCCGCAGGGCCGTCCGCCGGGCGGAAATCCGCTCCCCGGCCGCCCCGTCCCCGGCACACTGGCCGCCATGACCGGTCTGACCGACGCCGGACTTCTGGCGCACTGGTACGACGCCTGCAATCCCTGGGGTGCCTGCGACGACTTCTTCCTCGATCCGGTGATGCGGGCCGGCGCCGTCCTCGACGTCGGCTGCGGCACCGGCACCCTGCTGCACCGCGCCCGCGTGCACGGCCATCGCGGACGGCTCTGCGGTCTCGACCCGGACCCGGCGATGCTGGCCCGAGCGCGGGCGGGCGGCCCCGGCGACATCACCTGGATCGCGGCCGGTCTGGGCGCCACCACCGACCCGGCGCGGCTGGGCGGAGTCGGCGCGGCGCCGGAGTTCGACCTCGTGGTGATGACCGGCCACGCCTTCCAGGTGCTGTGCGACGACGCGGAGCTGCGGGCCGCGCTCGCCGTCGTCCGCCGGGCGCTGGTCCCCGGCGGGCGGTTCGTGTTCGAGACGCGCAATCCGGGGGCGCGGGCATGGGAGCGGTGGACCCCCGAGCACGCGCGGGAGGTGAGGGGCCCGGACGGTGCGCGGGCCCGGATCGCGCACCGGGTGCGGCAGCCCGTGACCGGCGGGTTGGTGCGCTTCACCACCACTCTCACCGGGCCGGGTCTGCCACGTCCCGTCCGGGCGGACAGCACGTTGCGCTTCCTGCCCGCGGAGGTGCTCGACGGGTTCCTGGCCGAGGCGGGGTTCACCGTCGAGGAACGCTACGGCGACTGGGACCGCTCCCCGCTGACCCCGGCGAGCCCCGAGATCATCACCGTCGCGGGGCTCAGTCCAGCGCCGCGCCCTTGCGTTCGGGGATGAGGAACATCGCGGCCATGTCGAGGACGTAGAGGACGGCGAGGAGGCCGATGGCCTTCTGGAAGCCGTAGGTTCCGGCTACCAGGGCGACGAGGAGCGGGGCGAAGCCGCCGACGCCGCGGCCGAGGTTGAACAGGACGTTCTGTGCGGTGGCGCGGGCGTGTGTGGGGTACAGCTCGGCGATGAGCGCGCCGTAGCCGCCGGTCATGCCGTTGACGAACGCGCCCATGACGGCGCCGCCGATGAGCAGGGCTACGGGGGTGGTGAGGGTGGCGTAGGCGAGGACGGTCACGACCGCGCCCGCCTGGAAGAGCCAGAAGGTGGGGCGGCGGCCGATGCGGTCGGCGAGGTGGCCGAAGGCGAGGATGCCGCAGGCCATGCCGAGGACGGTGACGGCGGTCCAGGCGCCTGACTTGGTGAGGCTGTAGCCGAACTGCTGGGAGAGGTAGCTGGGCAGCCAGGTCATCAGGCCGTAGTAGCCGAAGTTCTGGACGGAGGTCAGGACGAGGACGCCGAGGGTGGCGCGGCGTGCGGCGGGGGTGTCGACGAGGCTGCGCAGCGGTGCGGTGGCCGGGCGGGCGCGGCCGGCTGCGGCGGTGAACGCGGCCGGCTCGTGCATGGTGCGGCGGAAGAGGAACGCGGCGAGGGCGGGCACCACACCGAGCGCGAAGAGGGCCCGCCAGCCCCAGGCGTTGATGACGGGCGCGGAGACGAGGGCGGCGGCGAGGACACCCGCCTGCCAGCCGAGGCCGACGTACGAGGTGCCGCGGGCGCGTTTGCGGCTGGGGAACGCCTCGGCGGCGAGCGCCATGCCGATGCCGAACTCACCGCCGATGCCCATCCCGGCGAGGAACCGGAAGGCCGCGAGCTGCGGGAAGTCCTGGGCGAGGGCGGTGGCGCCGGTGAAGACGGCGAAGAGCACGATCGACCAGGACAGCACCCGGATCCGGCCGAGGCGGTCGGAGAGCATCCCGAAGAGGAGGCCGCCGGCGACACAGCCGATGAGGGTGAGGGTGGTCAGCGATCCGGCCTGGGTGGAGGTCAGATGCAGTCCGGCGGTGACGGCGGAGAGCGCGAAGCTGAGGATGAGGAGGTCGAAACCTTCGAGCCCGTAGCCGACGGCGGAGGCGACGACGGCCTTGCGGGCGTAGCGGTCCGCGGCGGCGTCGGGCGCCGCGTCCGTCGTCTCGGAGGGGTGCGGGGGTGCCGGCGGCGCGGGGTGCTGGGGCATGCGTCCTTCAGTGCTGCGTACGGAGCGGGGGCGGTCTGGCGACCTGGAGGTCAGCAGCCGGGCCGAAGGCGGTCGGTGTCTCCCGTACGGGATGCCGCCGGTGCCGCGTGCCCACCGTGTCCGGCCGCGCGCGGGGCCGAAGGGCCATTCTAGGGGGCGTGGCGCGATCTTTTCGCACGGGCGTCCGGTCAAGGGGTCCGGCGGCCCCGGTGGCGGTGTCAGACCGTCCAGCTGCGCAGTTCGTCGGCGATGGCGGACAGCTCGGTGGTGTCGTCCTTGACGAGGCGGGCGAGGTCGCGGACCCGCTCGGGCGAGGTCGCGATCTTCAGGCCGCTGGCGACGAGGTAGCCGTAGGCCACGGCCGTCGCGAACATGGCGTTGGACCGCTCCAGCGCGGGCACCCGCAGCAGGAGCTGGAGAAGGGCGGCGGCGCGGTCCTGCGGGTCGGTGTAGACGGGGACGCCGATGATCTCCGCCTCGTGGCGGGCGACGGCGGCGACGAGGGCGCCCCAGTCGGTAACCGCGGGATCGCCCGGGGTGTGCTGTTCGGCGACGAGGAGCAGCCAGGCGAGGTCGATGCGGAGGGTCACTTCTTGCCCGGGTGTCCTTCCCTGCCACCGGCCGCGCCGTGCGCGGGCCCCGCCGCGCCCCGCCCGAATTCCTCGGCGAAGACGCGCTCGTACTGCTTCATGAAGTCGGAGGCCGCCTCGACGAAGGTCTGGCCGACCTCGCCGGCGTCCCGGAGGACGAGTTCCTCGATATAGCGATTCACGCTCACTCCCCGCTGCAGGGCGCGCTCCCGGGCCGCTTCGGCGGTGGCTTCGTCCACACGGACGTTCAACTGTGTTTTCGCCACGCCTTCACGCTAGCGCGCATCCGCTAGCACCGGCAAGCGGCGGGTGGCCCGGCGAACGGGGCCGTGCGCCCCGCTCCGTTCCGCGGCGCATGTCCCGGCGCGGTTCAGGCGTCGCGGCCGTTAGGGGCGACCGGGACCGGCGGGGAGACCGCTTCCGCGGCGGGCGGCGCGCCGCCGCCGTCGGCGGGCCCGTGGCCGAGGGCATGCACGCACAGCCCGGCGAGGATCAGCGCGAGCCCGAGCAGGCCGGTGGCCGCGGGTGCCGCGACGCCGAGCAGCAGTGCCTCGCCGAGCAGCGTGAACGGGACCTCGGCGGCCTGGGTGGCCTCGACCGCGCCGAGCCCCGCGGGGTGGTGGCGGACGAGGTCGGTCGCGCGGAAGAAGAGGGTGGTGGCGAGGACCCCGGAGGCCAGCGCGACGATCACGGACTGCACCAGCTGCCCGCCGGACGGCGGCCCCGCGGTGACGCCCGCGACGGCCGCCAGCACCAGCCACAGCGGCAGCGAGCCCAGCGTCATCGCCAGGGTGCGCTGGACGCCGTCGAGCCCGTCGGTGCCGAGCAGCATGCGGTTGCCGAGCGGGTAGGCGACGGCCGCGATCAGGACGGGCACCACCACCGTCAGCGCGGTGGACACACCCGTACCGCCGGCGTGTTCCAGCTGGGTCAGGACGACACCGAGGACGATCAGCGCGGAGACCAGGACGGTACGGAGCGGGACGCGGGCGCCGCCCAGGGCGCCGATGGCGATGCCCGCGACGATGACCAGCTGCCAGGTCGAGGCGACCAGCCAGCCCGCGCCCGCCTGGGAGGCCCAGGCCAGCGGCGCGTAGAAGAGGCCGAAGCCGACCGTCGACCACAGGAGCCAGCGGGCGGGGCGGGCGCGCAGGCTGCGCAGCACGTCGGGCAGGCCGCCGCGCACCGCGACCAGGAGGGTCATCGGCGCCACCATGAAGAGGTAGCGCAGGCTCGCGGTCCACAGCCAGGAACCGCCGGACAGACTCATTCCGCGGTTGAGCACGAAGCTCATGGCGAATCCGGCGGCGGCGAGGACGCCGAGGGCCATGGGCGTGGCGAGGGCCGGTGTCCGGCCGCCGGGGCGTATCCGCACTGTCGTCTCTCCGATTTCTCCGTGGTGTCCGCCGCTGTCGCGCCGCACCGTCCGTCCGCGTCGCGCACTGACATCTGAAATGTCAGTGGGTGCGGTCACCGTACGGCACCCGTTGCGGGGCCGGTCCCCCGCCCCCGCCGCCGTCCGGCCGGTGCCGGGACGGGCGCTTAGGATCGCCGGGTGACCGCACTGGAACCGGTCCCGAGAAGGCTGCTGCGCGACGAGGCGTACGACGCGCTGCTGGAGGCGATCGTCTCCGGTGAGCTGCCTCCCGGGCAGAAACTCAACGACGCCGAGCTGGCCGCGCGCCTGGGGCTCTCCCGCGCGCCGGTCCGCCAGGCCCTGGCGCGGTTGGCCGGGGAGCGTCTGGTGGTGTCGAAGCCGCAGAGCTACACGCGGGTCGCGCCCGTCGACGAACGGGAGACCCGGGACGCGCTGGCGGTGGTCCGGGCGATGCACGCACTGGCCGTGCGGGCGGCGGTGCCCCGGCTGACCGGCGGCGACCTGGCGCGGATGCGGGCGGCCAACGCGGACTTCGTCCGGGCGCTGGACGCCGAGGACGTCTCGGCGGCGCTGGCCGCGGACGACGCGCTGCACGCCGTCCCCGTCGAGGTGTGCGGCAACGCGGCGCTCGCCGAGACCATCCGCCGCTACACGCCGCTGCTGCGGCGCCGGGAGCGGCGCCGGTTCTCGGGGGCGGCGGCCCGCGCCTCCGCCGCCCGCCACGACGCGCTGATCGACGCGTGCGCGGCGGGTGCGACGGAGACCGCGGTGGAGCTGTCCGGGGAGATCTGGGGCGGTCTGGACACGCCGGACTGAGCGGCGGAGCCGTCCCGGCGGTACGGGCGGCGGGCCGGGCGAGGGCCGGGTCCGGGCGCGCGCCCCGTACGCCCCGGGCTGCTGCCGGTCCCGGCGGTGCGGCGCCCGGCGGCCCCGGCAGCGGCCCGGCTCCGGACCGGCTCCGGACCGGTCTCCGGCCGGTGACCGTACGCACCGCCCGCCCCGGGACACGGATGCCCGCCGGAGCCCCCGCCGCGCCTACGGGGCCGTCTCCGTCCAGGTGACCGGCAGGGCGTGGACGCCGTAGATGTTCATGTCGGTCCGCAGGGGTACCTCGTCGGCGGGGACGGCGAGGGCGAGGTCCGGGAAGCGGCGGAGCAGCGCGGTGAGGGCGGCGCGCATCTCGATACGGGCCAGTTGCTGGCCGAGGCACTGGTGGACACCGTGGCCGAAGGCGAGGTGGCCGCGGGCGTTGCGGTGGACGTCCAGGGCGTCGGGGTCGTCGAAGCGGCGGGGGTCGCGGTCGGCGGCGAGCAGGGAGAGGACGACGGTGGAGCCCTCGGGGACGGTCTCGCCGCCGAGTTCGATGTCCTCGGTGGCGTAGCGGTAGAAGATGTCGGCGACGGTCAGGTGGCGCAGCAGTTCCTCGACGGCGCCGGGCATCAGGCCCGGATCGGCGCGCAGCGCGGCCAGTTGTGCGGGGTGCTCCAGGAGGGCGAAGGTGCCCAGGGCGAGCATGTTGGCGGTGGTCTCGTGCCCCGCGAGCAGCAGCAGGAAGGCGATACCGGTCAGTTCCTCGGCGGTGAGGTCGTCGTGGCGGGTCAGGTCGGAGAGGAGGTCGTCGCCGGGTTCGGCGCGCTTACGCGTGACCAGCGCGGCGAGGTAGGAGGTGAGCGCGGTGTACGCGGCCATCTTCTCGTCGATCGGCTGCTCCTTGACCATGAAGCGGGCGGAGTCGGCCTGGAAGGCGGCGCGGTCGTCGTAGGGGACGCCGAGCAGTTCGCAGATGACCAGTGACGGGACCGGCAGCGCGAACTCCTGGACCAGGTCGACCGGCGGGGTCAGGCGCACGACGGCGTCCAGCCGGTGTTCGACGATCTCGGCGATGTGCGCTTCGAGGTTCTTCATCCGCCTGACGGTGAAGGCGCCGGTGAGCTTGCGCCGCAGCCGGGTGTGGTCCGGCGGGTCCATGGCGATGAACAGACCCGGCACCTGCGGCGACGGTTCGGTCAGGACGGGCATGCCCGGGATCTCGTACGGCACGTGGAGGACGCCGAGGTCCTGGCGGGAGCTGAAACGGGGGTCGGCCAGGACCCGGCGGGCCTCCTCGTGACCGGTGACGAGCCATCCCTCGTGGCCGTCGGGGAAGAGCAGCGGGCTGACGGGGCGGGCCTCGCGCAGCCGGCTGATGCGGCGGGGCGGGTCGAAGGGGCCGGCGTCGCGCTCCATGGGCAGGCCGTGCGGGACGGGTTCGGTGTGGCGCATGGGAGGTCCTTCCGTACGGGGCCGGCCGGTGGGCGCGGCCGGCCCCGGGCTATGTGGATATGGGCATGACAAGTAGGGCCACGTCCTCTCCCCGTACGAGGGGTGACGTGTCCGGAGGCGGCGGACCGGCGGGCCGGCCCGGCGGTCAGGCGCGGGCGCGCAGGACGTCGATGTTGCCGTGGCGGGTGCGGGCGTGGACCTCGACGGTGTCCTCGGTCTTCCCCGGGGCCTCGGCGGCGGCGAGCGCGTTGCGTACCTGGCCGGAGCCGGAGGCGGCGTCGATCCAGGCGGCGGTGCCGGAGCGGATGCCGACCTCGATGGAGCCGGATGAGGTCTCCAGGCGCACGGTGCCGCGGGCGGCGTCGGCCAGCCGCAGCGCGCCGTGGGCGGTGGTGGCGGTGACCGAGTCCTCGGCGCGGGCGATGTCGATGTCGCCGTGGGCGCCGCTGACCCGCAGTTCGCCGGTGACGGTGCCGACGGTGGTGGCGCCGTGCGCGTTCTTCAGGACGGCGGGGCCGTCGAGGGTGGAGACGCGCAGGCTGCCGGAGCTGGTGCCGATCTCGGCCGCGCCCTCGACCCGGCCGACGGTGACCGAGCCGTGGGCCGCGGTCAGCCGGAGCGGGCCGGTCTCGTCGAGGCGGACATCGCCGGACGAGGTCTTCACCCGGACCTCACCGAGCCGCCCCTCGCCCAGCACCTGCGTCCAGGCGCCGGTCAGTTCGACGTCCGAGCCCGCGGGCAGTTCCACCGTCACATCGACGGTGCCGGTCCGCCCGAAGAGGGAGCGCGGCTTGGGCGTACGGACCGTCAGGACCCCGCCCGCGTATCCGACCTCGGTCTGCTCGGCCGCGCGCACGTCGCGCTCCCGCCCCGTCTCGCGGGGCCGTACCTCGACGGCGGTGTCCGGGCGGTCGCCCGCCAGGAAGCGGATCGAACCGGCGTCGACCTGGGCGGTGACGGTGATCGGTCCGGGGGTGTCGAAAGAAGGCATGGCGCTACCGTCCTCAAGAGTCGGTGGGCCGTCCCCGCAGGTGGGACGGGTGTGTGGTGGATTCCGGCGCGGGAGGCGCCGGGGCGGTACCGGTGGTGCGGGGCGGGCGTACCGGGCCGGTCGCCGGACTCCCGCCGGGCGGGGCGCCCTGGGGGCGTCTCGTCGGCCTTCAGGGGATCGGGCGCGGCGTCGGGTGACATGCGCCGTGGCGAAGTACCTGCCACGGGCGGGTGTCCGCGCGGTGCGGCGCCGGATGCCCGGCCCGGCGAAGGCCGACGAGGTGCCCTAGCGGACCCAGCCCGTGAAGCTCTGGCCGACGGCGTGGGCCCGTCGGGGGGCGGCGGTCGGCCGGGGGTCGCCGTCGACCGCGGCGGAGACCGCCCGTACCAGCCAGGCGTTGACCGACAGGCCCTCGCGGCCGGCGGCCTCCTCGGCGCGCGCCTTGAGGTGCGCCGGGAGCCGGAGGTTCACCCGGGCCGTGCCGCCCTCCTCCGCCTCGGCGGGCGGCGGCGCCGGGGCCGACCCGGGGGCGCTCTCCGGCACCTCGGCGGCCGGCGGCGGCGTCACCACGAACTCGGGGTCCAGCCCCCGCAGCCGCACATCGACCGAGCCGGGCGCCAGGTCGCGGGTGATCTCGTCCATCGCGGCGGAGAGCACCTGCAGCATGGCGAGCCGGGCCGCCGACTCCAGCGGAGCCGTCAGCCGCTCCGCCACCTCACGGGCGCCCTCCCCGCCTGCTTCGGCGGCCACCGCGAGATCACGGCGCAGGGTTTCGACATACGGGGTGAGATCCATGGCGTCATCATGGCACCATAGTGGCACCACACGCAAGCCCACATGGCGCCAGTGTCGCAGCGGGCTCTCCTTCACCCGTCATGACCTGCGGAAACGTACGGATTTCGAGTCGGTCAGTGGCGCAGCCGCGAGTTTCCGGAAGGCTACGGAGGCCCGGACCAGCGCCATCTGGCACCATGTGGCACCAGATGGCGCCACGAGGTGCCACGTGACGTCACCTTCCGCGCCGGAGGAGAGCGAGCCCCAGGCAGCGCCCCCGCCCGGACGTACCTCCCGTGATCCCCCATCGCGCCCGCTCGGCGCCCCGGCTGTCGGACCCATCTGGTTGCATGGGCCCGTTCGGCCATCACCGAACACGCCCACGGGCGCCGGGCTTCGGGCGCCCGCCACTCAGGGGGTCCCATGTCCCGACCGTTCCGCTTCGGACTCAACATCCTCTCCATCGACACCGGTACGACCTGGCGGCAGACCTGCCGCCGGGCCGAGGAGCTGGGCTACGACGCCCTGCTCGTCCCGGACCATCTCGGCCGTCCGGCACCGTTCCCGGCACTGGTCACCGCGGCGGAGGTGACCAGCCGGCCACGGGTCGGCACCTTCGTCCTCAACGCCGGTTTCACCAATCCCGCGCTGCTCGCCCGTGAGGTGGCGACGACCGACACGCTCACCGGCGGGCGGCTGGAGCTGGGGCTGGGCACCGGCTACGTCCGCGCCGAGCACGAGACTGCCGGGCTGCCCTGGGGCTCCCCCGGCGAGCGCGTCGACCATCTGACGCGCACCGTGGAGGAGTTGGACCGGCTGCTGGGCGACCCGGACTTCACCCCGCGTCCGGCCCAGCGGCCGGGCCCGCCCCTGCTGATCGGCGGCAACGGCCCGCGAATGCTGCGGCTGGCCGCCCGGCACGCGCAGACCGCCGCCTTCTCCGGCGTTCGGCAGGCCGCCGGACGCCCCGAGGGCACGCTGGAGTTGCTCTCCGCCGAGGAGGTCGCCGCGTCGGTGGCCCGCTACGCGACGTACGAGGAGGCCGCCGGGCGCACCGAGCCGGCGGAGCGGAACATCCTCATCCAGCGGGTGGTGGTGACCGGTGACCGCCGGGCCGCGGCGCGGGAGTTGGCGGCGGAGGGCGTGGGGCTCGACGCGGAGCAGCTGCTGGCCGCGCCGACGGTGCTGCTCGGCACGCCCGCCGAGATGGCGGAGCAACTCCGCGAGCGCCGCGAGCGCTTCGGGTTCTCGTACATCACCGTGCTGGATCCGGTCATGGAGGAGTTCGCGTCGGTGATGGAGGAGTTCGCGTCGGTGATGGAGGAGGTGCGGCGCGGCTGACGGCCGGGGCGCGGGCCCGGCGCGTGCGGGAGGGAGGAGCGGGCCGCCGCCCCGGTGGGCAGGGCCCGGCGCGCCCCGGCCCCCGGCGCGCGGAGCCGCGGGCGCGCGGAGCCCCTGGCGCGCCGGGGCCCCGGCCGACGTCACCGGCAGGGCTCGCGACCCCGCGCGGCACGGCATGCGGCCCGGTGGCGGGCGGCAGGGCCCCGCGGCTGCGCACGGTGCGGCCGCGGGGCCCTACGGGGGCGCCACCGCCCGCATCGTGGAAGGGGTTCGACGCCGCGCGGGGGCCGTTGATGGGATGGGAGCATGAGTGATCAGCCGCGCATCCGCCACGCCCGCCTCTCCGACATCGACGCCGTACTCGGCTTCTGGCGTACGGCGGCGGAGGGCACCAGCATCAGCGACGACCACGACGGCATGACCCGGCTGCTGACCCGCGACCCCGAATCCCTCCTGCTGGCCGAGCGGGACGGGGAGTTGGTGGGGACGGTCATCGCCGGGTTCGACGGATGGCGGTGCTCGGCCTACCGGTTGGCGGTCCATCCCGGGCATCGCCGGCAGGGTGTGGCCACCGCGCTCATGGAGGCGGCGCAGGCGCGGTTCCGCGCGCTGGGCGGCCGCCGGATCGACGCGATGGTCCTGGAGGCCAACGAACCGGCGCACCACACCTGGGCCGCGGCGGGCTACCACCGTGAGGACCACTGGCGACGCTGGGTGAAGCCGCTGCCCGCCGAGGGCTGAGCCGCCTTGTCGCGCCCACAGGTCCCCGAGGGCTTCCCGCCGGATGATCCGGGCTGCCCGGAACGTCCGTAGGATTCACCCTTCTCCCTCCGAATCACCTTTCCCATGGGCAAGTTGACCTCCCCCGGCCCTCAACACCCACCCATATACATCGTGCGTATACACGCGTTATATAGTCGGCCACCCGTCACACCCGGCGGGGCGCTCGATTCGTCTGGAGGACCACCGTGCTCAGGGGCACTTCGCTACTTCCCGCCCGGAAGGGGCGCGCGCCCGCGGCGAACCGGACGGACGGCGCCCCCCTGCCCCCGCCCGGCGGACCGCGCCTGGCCGCCATCGACGGACTGCGGCTGCTGGCCGCCGCAGCGGTGGCCGCGTACCACTTCCTGGGGACGACCACCCCGCACTTCTGGGGCGCTCACAACCTGCGGGAGAGCGTTCCGGTGCTGCACGAGCTGAGCCGGTACGGCTGGCTGGGCGTGGAGTTCTTCTTCCTGATCAGCGGGTTCGTGATCTGCATGAGCTGCTGGGGCCGCACGCCCGCGCAGTTCGTCGTCTCCCGCGTCTCCCGGCTGTTCCCCACGTACTGGTGCGCGGTGCTGCTCGTCGTCGCGCTGGTGCTGACCGCGCGGGTCGCGCATCTGGACGCGGCGACACCGATCGACCTCCGGACGGTGCTGGGGAATCTGACGATGGCTCCGGGCCCGATGGGACTGACGCTCATCGACGGCGTCGCCTGGACGCTGTGGGTGGAGGCGCGGTTCTACCTGCTGATGGCGCTGATGCTCTTCATCGGGATCACCTACCGCCGCATGATCGCCTTCTGCGGTGCCTGGCTGACCCTGGCGCTGCTCGCCCGCGAACTCCACTCCGAGACGCTCGACGCGCTGGTGCTGAGCCAGTACGCGGGGCTGTTCGTCACCGGGATCGCGCTGTACCTGATGTACCGCTTCGGACAGAACCTCGTCCTGTGGCTGCTGGCCGGTTTCGCCTGGTGCTACGAGCTGACGGTGCTGCACGCGCGGGTCGCCGGGCACACCGTGAAGCCCGCCGCGGGCGGCGCGCTCTCCTGGGGCGCGTGCGCCGCGCTGCTCACCTTCTTCCTCGTCGTCCTGGCGCTCGCGGCGTTCGGCCCGCTGGCCCGGATACGGTGGCGCGCCCTCGTCACGGCGGGCGCGCTCACCTACCCGTTCTACCTGGTGCACCAGAGCATCGGCGTACCGGTGGCGAAGGGGCTGCTCCAGCTGGCGCCCGGACTGGGCCTCCTGCCGTCGGTGGCGGCGGGCCTCGCCTTCGCCCTGCTGCTCTCCTACGCGCTCTACCGCCTCGTCGACCGCCCCGGAGGACGCCTGCTGCGGCGCCACCTCGTCCGCGGGATGAACGCGACCGATCGCCCGGCCCCTGCCGCCCCGGAGAACGGCCCGCGGCGCGACCGGGAGGACGGCGCCGCGCCGCACCGGGCGGCGGGCGGCGCGGAGCCGGCTGCGCAGCCGGTGACCAGCGGCGTCTGACACGGGCACGACCGGCGCGGGAAGACGCAGGAGCATGACGAGGGGCCGTCTCCCCGGAGGCGGCCCCTTCCGCACACCCAGCAGCATCACACCGCGCTCACCGTCCCGCCTTTTGCCCATCCTTTACCATGGTGGGGTCTCTTCCCCCGTACGCGGCGCGCCCGGCGCTCCGTACGACTCCCCTGCGAAAGGTGTGTGAGCGTCCAGCCATGGGCGAGCCTCCCAGTTGCCGAGCCCGCTTTCGACAGAGCGCGAACCTCCGGATCCTGTTCGATCATGGGACGGAGGTGACCCGATGACCGAGCTGCTCCTCCTGGCCCTGGCGCTCCTGCTGACGCTGGCCTGCGGCGTCTTCGTCGCGGCCGAGTTCTCGTTGACCACCGTCGAGCGCAGCGATCTCGAACGCGCCGTGGAGCGCGGCGAGCGCGGCGCGGGCAGTGCGCTCAAGGCGGTCCGCCGTCTGACCTTCCAGCTCTCCGGCGCTCAGCTGGGCATCACCGTGACCGGTCTGGTCATCGGCATGCTCTCCAAACCGGCGCTGGCCACCTTGCTCGCCGGACCGCTCGACGCGCTCGGGCTGTCGCACGGCGCCGCCGAGTCCGTCGCGCTGATCCTCGGCACGGCACTCTCCACCGTCGTCCTGATGGTCGTCGGCGAGCTGGTGCCCAAGAACTGGGCGATCTCCAGCCCGCTGCCCGTCGCGAAGCGGGTCGCCGGGGTGCAGCGGGCGTTCAGCGCCGCGTTCTCCCCGCTCATCGCCCATCTCAACACCACCGCCAACCACGCCGTGCGCCGGATGGGGCTGGAGCCCGCCGAGGAGCTGGCCTCCGCCCGGGGGCCGCAGGAGCTGGTGGCGCTGGCCCGGCACTCCGCCGAGGAGGGCGCGCTGGAGCCGGACACCGCCGAGCTGTTCGTCCGCACCCTCAACCTCCCGGCCCTCACCGCCGAGAACGTCATGACGCCCCGTGTCCAGGTCACCGCCCTCGACGTCCTGGCCAACGCCGAGGACGTCGCCAACGCGACGCGGGCGACCGGACTGTCCCGCTTCCCCGTCTACCGCGGCAGCCTGGACAGCGTCGTCGGCGTCGCGCACATCAAGGACGTCCTGGCCGTACCGGACGGGCTGCGCGCCCGCCGCCCGGTCGCCGGGATGCTCCGCGAACCGCTGCTGGTCCCGGCCACCCTCCCGGTCGACCAGCTCCTCGACCGGCTCTCCGGCAAGCGCACCATGGCCGTGGTCATCGACGAGTACGGCGGTACCGCGGGCGTCGTCACGCTGGAGGACATCGTCGAGGAGGTGGTCGGCGAGGTCCGCGACGAGCACGACCCGATGGAGACCCCCGACCTCGCGCCCGCGGGCAGCGACGCCGAGGGCCACGCCCTCTACCACGCCGACGGCGCCGCCCGCACCGACCAGCTCGCCCGCATCGGACTGCGGCTGCCCGAGGGCCCGTACGAGACGCTGGCCGGGGTGATCGCCGCGGGTCTGGGCCGTATCCCGGCCGAGGGCGACACGCTGGAGGTGGCGGGCTGGACGATGGACGTGCTCGACGCGTCCGGTCGCCGCGCCGCGCGGGTGCTGCTGCGCGCGCCCCTCCCGGAACCACCCGGTGACCGGGGGCAGGAGGCCGCCCGATGACCGCACTGCAGATCTTCGTCGGGCTGCTCACCCTCGTCGTCAACGCGTTCTTCGTCGGCGCCGAGTTCTCACTGATCTCGGTGCGCCGCAGCCAGATCGAACCCCACGCCGAGCAGGGCGACCGCCGGGCGCACCGGGTGCTGTGGGGGCTCCGGCACGTCTCGGCGCTGCTGGCCACCGCGCAGCTGGGCATCACGCTGTGCACGCTGGTGCTGGGCGCGGTCGCCGAACCGGCCATCGCCCATCTGCTGGAGCCGGTCTTCCACGCCGTGTCCGTACCGGACGCGCTGGTCCACCCGGTCTCGTTCGTGATCGCGCTGGCGCTGGCGACCTATCTGCACATGCTCTTCGGCGAGATGGTGCCGAAGAACGTGGCGCTGGCCGAGCCGGTGCGCACCGCGCTGCTGCTGGGCCCGCCGCTGGTGGCGCTGACCCGGGCGCTGCGCCCGGTGATCTTCGCGATCAACAAGCTGGCCAACGGTGCGCTCCGGCTGCTGCGGGTGGAGGCCAAGGACGAGGTCGAGGCGACGTTCTCGGACGATCAGCTGGCCCGGATGGTCGACGACTCGCGGGCGGCGGGACTGCTGGACGACCGCGCCAAGGAGCGGCTGCGGGACGCCCTGGAGCTGGGCCGGCGGCCGGTGCGCGATGTGGTGCTGCCGGTGGAGAAGGTCGTCTCGGCGGGTCTGGGGATCACCCCGGAGGGCCTGGAGCGGCTGGCCGCGGCGTCCGGCTTCTCGCGCTTCCCGGTCGTCGACGACACCCATCGGATCGTGGGATATCTGCACGTCAAGGACGCTTTGGACGCGATGCCGCGGGAGGTGCCGTTCCCGGTGTCGGCGATGCGGCCGATCGCGCGGGTACGGGCGGCGACGCCGCTGGACGACGTGCTGACCGCGATGCGCGGCTCCCGGACGCACCTGGCCGCGGTGATCGGCGAGGGCGGCACGCTGGCCGGGCTGGTGACCATGGAGGACGTCCTGCGCGAGCTGGTGCTCCAGCAGCCGGCGGCCTGAGCCCGCCTTTGCCGGACCGCCTCTCCGTACGGCCCGTACGGCACCCCCGGTTCCCCGCGGCTGACCGATCGGTTAGTTTACTGACCGATCGGTCAGACAGCGTGCGCCGCACGCGCCGGCCGGTCGCGCCGCCGTGGGCGTACGGCGGCGGCCGGACACCTGGGGGAACGAAGAAATGGCACGCACCACCTGCTGCGTCGTGGGCGGCGGACCCGCCGGAATGATGCTCGGCCTGCTCCTGGCACGGGCGGGGCTGCACGTCACCGTCCTGGAGAAGCACGGCGACTTCCTGCGCGACTTCCGCGGCGACACCGTCCACCCCTCGACCCTGCGCCTCCTCGACGAACTCGGGCTCGGCGCGGAGTTCGCCGCGATCCCGTTCCCCCGGCTGACCGAGATGCGGACCCGGATCGGGGACACCACCGTCGTCATGGCCGACATGCGGCACCTGCCCGGACGGCACCCGTACATCGCGATGGTGCCGCAGTGGGACTTCCTCGCCCTGCTCGCCCGCGCCGCGTCCGCCGAGCCCTCCTTCGAACTGCGGATGCGCACCGAGGTCACCGGGCTGCTGACCGAGGGCGGCCGGGTGCGGGGCGTGCGCCTGCGCGACGCGGACGGCCGGGCCGGCACCCTCACCGCGGACCTCACCGTCGCCTGCGACGGCCGCGGCTCGGTCGTGGCGGCCGCCGCCGGACTGCGCCAGGAGCAGTTCGACGTACCGATGGACGTCTGGCAGGTACGGGTCGACGCCCCGGCCGACTCCCTGAAGTCCGGCCGGGTCTTCGCCCGCTTCGGCGGCGGGCAGGCGGCCGTCACCATGGACCGCGGCGCCTACTTCCAGACCTCGTACCTGATCGCCAAGGGCCGTGACGCGGAGCTGCGCCGCCACGACATCCAGTGGCTGCGCGACCGGCTCGGCGCCCTCTTCGGCTGGGACGCGCGGGTGACCGCCGCCATCGGCTCCTGGGACGACGTCAAACTCCTCGACGTGACCTTCGGACGGCTGCGCCGCTGGTACCGGCCGGGGCTGCTCTGCATCGGGGACGCGGCGCACACCATGTCGCCGGTGGGCGGCGTCGGCGTCAACATCGCGCTCCAGGACGCCGTCGCCGCCGCCCGGATCCTCGCCGGTCCGCTGCGCGCGGGCACCGTCTCCGTCCGCGATCTGGCGCGCGTCCAGCGCCGCCGCCGGCTGCCGCTGACCGTCGCGCAGAAGGCACAGCACACCGAACACGGGCTGATCGCCGCCGCCCTCGGCGACACCCTCGACCCGCGCCGCCTGCCGCCGATGCTGCGGCTGCTGCGCCGGGTGCCGCCGCTGCGGACGGTCACCGGCTACCTGGGCGCGATCGGCATCCGCCCGGAACACGCCCCGCCGTTCGCCCGGCGGGACTGAGCCGGTCCGGGGCGCGGGCGGTACGGGGGTCCGGCCGCGCCCCGGACCCGCAGGCCGCAGGGGACCAGGACCGGGCGGGCCGGGCGGACCGCCCGCGCGCTCAGTCCCGCGGCTCGATCGCGTACCGCGTGAACGCCTCCAGTTCGGCGGTGGCCGCGTCCAGATCCAGTTCGGGGTGGGCCAGCCAGTGCGCGATGACGCCGTCGATGGCACCGCCGATGGCGAGCGCGACGGTCTTGGTGTCGCAACGGCGCACCCGCCCGGCGTCCTGACCCGCGGCGAGCAGCGCGGCCAGGAACTGCCAGCGGCCGTGGGTGTCGTGCGAGCCGGGGGTCTTCAGCCGGGTGCCGCCCGCGTCGTCGAGCAGCATCTCGGTGATCACCCGGACCTGGCTGCGGTGCGCCCGCTGGTAGCCGATCATCGCCCGGACGTAGGCGAGCACCGCTTCCCCGGGGTCGCTCTCCTTCGCCACCTGCGCGGTGACATAGGCGGCGAACGCCTCCAGCACCTGCGTGAGCGTGGCGCGGGTGAGGTTGTCCTTGGAGGAGAAGTGGTAGAGGACCGCCGCCTTGGACAGGCCCGCGCGCTCGGCGATGGCGGCGAGCGAGGTCGCCGGGTAGCCGCGGCCGGCGATCAGCTCGATGGTGCAGTCGATCAGCTGCTGCCTGCGGGCGCTCTCCGTGAAGGTCGGTGTGGCGCCGTCCGCACCGCGGCGAGGCGTCATCGCGGACCCACCCCTGTTCGTTCGTCGTGTACCGGCCGGAAGCCGACCGTACACCGCGGGATAGGATCGCCGCGCCATGGAGATGAATGCCCGCTACACCAGTTTTGTCGCGGTCGGCGACAGCTTCACCGAGGGAATGTCGGACGGCCTGCCGGACGGCTCCTACCGCGGCTGGGCCGATCTGCTCGCGGCCCGCCTCGCCGCCCGCACCCCCGGCTTCCGCTACGCCAACCTCGCCGTGCGCGGCAAGCTCATCGCGCAGATCGCCGACGACCAGGCCGGGCCCGCGGCCGCGATGGGCGCCGATCTGGTGACGCTGGTCGGCGGGCTCAACGACGTCCTGCGGCCCAAGTGCGACGTGGCGCAGGTCTGCGAACGGTTCTCCGCCGCGGCGGCGGTGCTCGCCCGCGGCGGCGGACAGCTGGTGCTGATGCGCAGCCCCGGCCGCCAGGGCCCGGTCCTGGAGCGCTTCCGGCCGCGGATGGAGCAGCTGTACGCGCACATCGACGCGGTCGCCGCCCGGCACGGCGCGCTCGTCGTCGACCTGTACGCCTCCCGGGCGCTGGCCGATCCGCGGATGTGGGCCGACGACCGGCTGCACCTCAACGCCGAGGGCCACCGGCGGGTGGCGGAGGCCGTCTGGCAGGCGCTGGGGCTCGGCGCGGAGAGCGACTGGGACGCCCCGCTGCCGCCCGCGGTGGCACCGGGCTGGCGCACGCGCCGCTCCTCGGACCTGCGGTTCGCCCGCGAGCATCTGGTGCCGTGGATCGGCCGCCGGCTGACCGGCCGCTCCTCCGGCGACAACCGGGCGGGCGCCCAGTTCAACGCCGAGTTGGGCAGAGCCTTCTGGGTCACCCCCGCGGACCACACCAGCCCCGGCCCCGTGACCGACTGGCGCCGGCTGGACCCCTGACCCGGAGCCCCGGCCCGACGGCCGCGCACCGTACGCCCCCGGGCCCTCGCCCGCCCGGCGCCCGTGGCCACCGGACCGGCGCCGCACCGCGAACCGTCCGGAGATCCCGGGCCTCAGGCCCCGTGGATCTCCGGGCCGCCTCCCCGGGCGACCTTGAGCAGCGCCCCGGTGATCACCGCTGCCTCCTCGTCCGTCAGATGGGCGGAGAAGTGGCGGCGGATGCTGCGCAGGTAGACCGGCGCGGTCTCCTTCAGCGCCGCTGCGCCCTCCTCGGTGATGGCCGCCCAGGAGACCCGTTTGTCGGCGGGGTCGGGCTGCTTGGT
The DNA here is from genome assembly GCF_055567035.1 of Streptomyces sp. NPDC027185. Lineage (NCBI taxonomy): Bacteria > Bacillati > Actinomycetota > Actinomycetes > Kitasatosporales > Streptomycetaceae > Streptomyces > Streptomyces sp. NPDC027185. The sequence goes on from NZ_JBVHRF010000008.1 coordinate 204,324, forward strand.
CACCAGGCCGACCCGTTGCATCTCGTCGACCAGCCGGCTCACCCGGGTACGGCTGAGCACGACCCGGTTGGCGACCTCCTGCATCCGCAGGCCGCGCTCCCCCGCGCCCTTGAGCTCCAGCAGCACGTCGTACCACGTGAGCGGGATCCGCCCGTCCCGCTGCACATCGGTCTCGATGGCGCGCACGGCCGCGTTGTGCGCCAGCAGCAGGGCACGCCAGGCGTCCAGTCGGTGTTTTCCCTGGTTCTTCGCGTCGCTCACCGGCTCAGTATATCCAGCGTTGCGTGCGCGCGCACGCACCTGTTAAGGTGCGTGCGTACGCACAGATCGATGAACGGCATCCGATCGTCATCCAACGGAGGTGTGACGCACATGGTCCGGAAGATCACGCGCGACGAGGTACAGAAGAAGATCGACGCGGGGACCGCCACGGTGGTCGAGACACTGCCCGCGGAGTACTACACCAAGGCCCACCTGCCCGGCGCCCTCAACCTGCCGCACGACGCGGTGGACGCGCTGGCCCCGGGTCTGCTGCCCGACAAGCAGGCCGAGGTCATCGTGTACTGCGCCAACCTGCCCTGCCCCAACTCGCAGATCGCCGCCGAGCGCCTGGCCGAGCTGGGTTACACCAACGTCCACGAGTACGAGGCGGGCAAGGACGACTGGATCGCGGCCGGGCTGCCGACCGAGACCGGCGCCTGACCCTCCGACATCACGGGGAAGGACTCATCATGACCAGTGGAACCACTCCGACCCGCACACTCGGCGGGGTCGAGCTGCCGGCCGCCGGAGTCTGGAAGGTCGACCCCGGCCACGCCGAAGTCGGCTTCGTGGGGCGGCACTTCATGCTCACCAAGGTGCGCGGCCGCTTCACCGCGGTGGACGCGGCCGTGGAGGTCGGCGAGCGGCCCGAGGACAGCAAGGTCACCGCGGTGATCGACATGGCGAGCGTCGACAGCGGCGACCAGGCCCGCGACGACCACCTCCGCTCGAAGGACTTCTTCGATGTGGACAACCACCCGAAGGCCACCTTCAGTTCGACGTCGGTGACGTGGAACGGCACCAGCGGCACGTTGACCGGCGAGCTGACCATCAAGGGCGTCACCCGCCCGGTCACCCTCGCCGTCGACTACCTCGGCTACGCCCGCGACCCGTGGGACAACGACCGCACGGCCTTCTCGGCCCACGGCAAGGTCAACCGCGAGGACTGGGGCCTGACCTGGAACATGGCGCTGGAAACCGGCGGCATCCTGGTCTCCAAGGAGATCGAGCTGGCGCTGGAGCTGGAAGCGGTCCGGGAGGTCTGACCGGTCCGAGGGGGAAAGCGCGGGCCCGGGGCATGGCCACACGCCCCGGGCCCGCGCGCGCCTCGGCGTCAGCCGCCCACCATGCGGCGCACCAGCCTGCCGACCGCCTCCCGGGTCCGCCCGTGCGCGAACCCCCGCTCCTCCAGGGCGTGCTGGAGGTCGGCGTCGAGCGGTGCCAGCAGCAGGTGCGCGGTGCACTCCGCGTCCAGCTCGGGCTGCGCCTCGGCCAGCAGGATCGCCAGATGGCGCTGCCAGAAACCGTACGAGCCGACCCGGTAGCGGGCGCCCGGCGCCGCGGTCTCGGAGAGCCGGACCAGTTCGAGGTTCACCTCCAGCACCCGGAGATAGGCGTCGAAGAAGGCCACGATCCGTTCGGCGGGCGCCGCACCCGGGCCGAGCGGGGGCGGGCCGAAGAGGATGCGCTCCTGGAGCTCCCGGTCCTGGTCGTCCAGGAGAGCGGCGGCCAGCCCCGCCTTGTTGCCGAACCGGCGGAAGAGCGTTCCCTTGCCCACCCGGGCCTGCGCCGCGATGGTGTCCAGAGAGACGCCGTCCACCCCGTGTTCGGCGAAGAGCTGGGCCGCGGCGGCGAGGATCCGGCGGCGGTTGTGGGCGGCGTCCGCGCGTTCCCGGGGCGGGCGGACGGCGAAATCGGCCAGTTCGCCCACTGGCTGTTTATGCACGTGAAGCCTCCACTCACCACGGTCACCGGCGGAAAGGGCCGGTCGTGTGGACAGGGTCCAGGGAGCCTACCCACTCCCCGTAGGCCGGAAATCGATTGTCGTCCGCGGCTGGATATGACTAGAGTCACCAATCGGACCACAGTCCGTTTACGGGGGGAATCGTGACTGGATTGACCGAGCGCGCCTGTTTCGCGCCACCGGCGGCTCCATGCCGCCCCGGCCCGTCGTCCGGGCCGAGCGACGTTCGCCACACCGGCTGACGACACACGCCGGCACATCCCGCGCACCGCGCCATGCCACCAGCCGGCCCATGCCGGCGCCTGCGCCGCGGCCGCGCCGATGACCTCCCACGTCCGACGGGGCGTTGACGCGTACCTACGCGCCGCGCTGCCCGCGCCCATGAGCACCGTGTGTGACTGGAGGAACCATGAACCCGCACAGCACCACGCGTACCACCGCCGAACCCGGTCAGGAACTACTCGACCTGACACAGCACGAGATCCAGGCACTGCGCACCAAGTTCAACCTCGCCGACGCCCACACCCACCAGCGGCAGTCCGCGAGCCAGCACCGCATCGTCTCCCGGCTGCCCGAGCTCTGGTACGAGGCCGAGGAAGGTCTGCAGGCCACCTACGAGCAGAAGTTCCTCCAGGCGTTCTTCCGGCTGCACCGCCAGCCCACCGCCCTGGCCAGGAACAAGACGCTGCTCTCCTACGCCGCGTCGATCTCCACCATGGTCGTGGGGATGTACCTCAAGCGGCAGCGGATGGCCGTCACCCTCGTCGAGCCCTGCTTCGACAACCTCTACGACGTCCTCGCCAACATGGACGTCCCGCTCTACCCCATCGACGAGTCCGCGCTGCACGACCCGGACCGCATCTACGCCGAGCTCAAACGCCGGGTCCGCACCGACGCGCTCTTCCTCGTCGACCCCAACAACCCGACCGGCCACACCCTGCTCCAGCACGGCCGCCGGGGCTTCGAGGAGGTGGTCCGCTTCTGCAAGGACCACAACAAGCTGCTGGTCATCGACTTCTGCTTCGCGTCCTTCACCCTCTTCGACTCCGAGCCGGCGCGGTTCGACATCTACGAACTGCTGGAGTCCTCGGGCGTGTCGTACCTGGCCATCGAGGACACCGGCAAGACCTGGCCCGTCCAGGACGCCAAGGCGGCGATGGTCACCGCCAGCGACGACATCCGCGAGGACGTGTACAACCTCCACACCAGCGTCCTGCTCAACGTCTCACCGTTCGTCCTGAACATGCTCACCCAGTACGTCGAGGACTCCACCGCCGACCGGCTCGCCTCGGTCCGTGAGGTGCTCACCGTCAACCGTGACGCGGTGCGCAAGGCGCTGGACGGTTCGATCCTCGAATACCAGGAACCCCTCGCCAAGGTCAGCGTCGCCTGGGCCCGGATCAACCATCCGGAGCTGACCGCCACCGAACTGCAGCGGCTGCTGAGCGCCGAGGGGGTGTACGTCCTGCCGGGCCGGTACTTCTACTGGAGTCAGCCGGGCAAGGGCGAGTCCCATGTGCGGCTGGCGCTGGCCCGGGAGCCGGAACTCTTCGCGGACGCCATGGTGCGGATGCGGGAGGTGCTGGACCGTCATGCCCGCTGACACGGCGCCGGACGCGTACGCGGACGCCGCGCTGTTCCTCGGGATGAACAGCGCCGACGACCGGCTCCGGCGCGCCTGCAAGGCGTTCTTCGCCGACCGGCTGCACGGCCGGGTGGTGATGAGCCAGGAACAGGTCGGCCGCTGCGACGACACCATCTGGCGGTTCGACCGCGCACTCCAGGACGCGTACTACCCGTTCATGGACAACCTGCACACCGTCATGGACATCGCCCGCCCGCCGTACGACGAGGACGATGTGCGCCGCGGGCTCGACGGCGAGCCGCCCCGCACGCTGCCCGTGCACGAGCGGCTGCTGCTGGGCATGGTCCTCAACCGGCACGGACGGCTGTACTCGGCCAGCGCCCGGCTGCTGGAGCACGGCGCCCGCGGCGGACTCCCCGTCGCGGCCCCGGCTCCGGTCAGCGGGCCCGAGCCGGTCTTCCCCGAGCCGCTGGAGAAGCTGTACCAGCAGTCGCTGGCCCTGCGGATACCGGTGGACACGCCGTGACCGACGCGCCGGTGCCCACCGGAGATCCGTACCCGAGCCCGTGCTGACGCCCGCGCCGGCGTCCGCACCGAAGGAGGCGAGCACAGCATGTTCCCAGGGGTGACCGTCGCGCTGGTGACGCCGCTCTCGGATGCCGGGGAGGTGTCCGGGAAGGCCGTGGCGCGCCTGGTCGCCTCCGTCCGGCCGTACGCCGGCGCGCTGCTGCCGGCCCTGAGCACCGGCGAGGGCGGCGCGCTGACGGACGCGCAATGGGAGGTGATGGTGTCCGCCACCGTCCGGCACGCCGGCGGGCTGCCGGTGGTGGCGGGCGCCCTGCGGCCCACCACGGACGAGGTCGCCGACCGGGCGCGGGCCGCCGAGCGGCTGGGCGCCCGCGCCGTGGCGGCGACCACCCCGTACGGGCCGGGCGTCACCCAGGAGGAGATGTTCCGGCACTACGAACGGCTGGCGCGGGCCACCCGGCTGCCGCTGGTCGTCTACCACGAGTCCGCGGTGTCCGGGAACGCCCTCGACCTCACCACCCTGCTGCGGATCTGCGCCCTGCCCGGTGTGGCAGGTGTCAAGGACTCGGCGGGCAGCGGCCGGTTCACCCGGGAACTGGTCGCCGCCCGTCCCGGGGTGCCGGTCCTCCAGGGGCTGGAACATCTGCTGCTGGAGTCCGGGCCCGTCGACGGGTTCGTCCTGGCCCTGGCCAACGTCGAACCCGCCCTGTGCGCGGCCCTGTTCACCGACCCATCGGCGGACCGGGCCGCCGAACTCACCGCTGCCTGCGCACGGTTCGGGCTGGAGCGCGACGACTGGTACCGCGCGCTCAAGTCCGAGCTGTGCCGGCGCGGCGTACTGGAGACCGACCGCACGGTCGCTCCCGGTGCGGCCGGCACCGACCGGACCACCGCCACCGGGAGCACCGTCGAGAGCGGAGAGAGCCTGTCATGAGCAGTACGACACCCAGCCGGACAGCATTACCGACACGGACGCGAGCACGGACACGGGCGTCCTCCGCGGCTCCGGGGCCGGGCAGCGTCCACCGGCGGCTGTTCGTCCTCAACCGTTCGCGCGCCACCTCCGAGGTCCTCGCGGAGATCGAGGAGCTGGAGAGGGGGTGGATAGAGCCGCGGATCGCCCAGCTCACCGACGCCGCGGAACCGGTCGCCTCCCGCACCGAGTGGACGGAGCGGCTGGACGCCCTGCTCGCCGAGGAGCGGGCCGGAAGCCCGGCCGCGGAGTACCTCGCCGAGCACGCCACCCGCGACCAATTCGCTTACGTGGTGAGGGAGTTCGCGCTCGACGGACTGACCGAGGCACAGAACTTCTTCCCCTCGGTACCGCGGCTGCCCATCAGGGCGCAGATGGCCGTGATGCGGGTGCTGATCGACGAGTTCGGCTGCGGCAACCTCCAGCAGGCGCACTCCCAGCTCTACCGCAACCTCCTCGCCGAACTGGGCCTGCCGCAGGAGACCGAGCACTTCCTCGACACCACCGGCGACGAGACCTTCCAGTTCCTCAACGTCTTCTACTGGCTCACCCAGCGCGCCCCGGACGTCGAGTACTTCCTCGGCGCGCTGGCCTATCTGGAGGCCAGCATCCCCGACTCCTTCCGGACCCAGGCCCGCGCCTGCGCCCGCCTCGGCATCGCCAACGACCGCTACTACACCGAGCACCTGCACATCGACACCTTCCACCGGGAGGAGACGCAGCAGGCCATCAAGGAGTACGGAGCGGTGCACGGCCTCGACCCCACCAAGGTGTGGACCGGCGCCCGGCTGCTCTCCGGTCTGATCGGGGACGCCTTCGACGCGGCGGTGCGGCGGGCGCGGGAGGCGGCATGACGGACACGGTGCTCGAAGAGCTGCCGGGCGACCGGGTGCGGGTGCGGGTCGCCGGCCGGGAGTTCGTCATCGACGGTGCCTGCCCGCACCGCAAGGGCCGCCTCGTGCACGGCTACGTCAACCCGCGCACCCTGCGGATCGTCTGCCCGCTGCACCGCAGCGGTTTCGACCTGGCCACCGGCTGCCCGGTGAGCGGTCCCGGCACCGACGCGCTCACCGTGCACCGGGCCGGTGTCCTCGGGCAGGACTACGAGCCGGAGCAGATCTGGCTCCCGGCGTCGGAGCAACTGCTGGAGTGGGACGACGGGTTCCACGACCTGATGCTGGGCGACCGGCTGCGGATGGCGGCCTTCCGGGCCGCGGTCATGGAGGCCGTACGCCCCGGGGACACCGTCCTCGACCTGGGCACCGGCACCGGCATCCTGGCCCGCTGGGCGCTGGACGCAGGAGCCGCCCGGGTCTACGGCATCGACCTCAACGCGTCGGTCCTCGACACGGCCGTGGCAGGGCTGACCGCCGCCGGATACGGCGACCGCTTCCACCCCCTGCGCGGGCTCTCCTTCGATCTGGAGCTGCCCGAGCGGGTGGATGTGGTGATCTCCGAGATCATGGGCAACCTCGCCGACAACGAGAACTTCGCCGCGATCCTCGCCGACGCCCGGCGCCGCTTCCTCAAGCCCGGCGGCACCATGCTGCCGCGCCGGGTGGAGAGCCATCTCGTCCCGGTGGCCGCCGAGCGGGCCCACGCCCAGCTGGCCCGCGGCGTGCCCGAGGACGCGGGCAGCGCCGCCGCGTTCGCCGCGCTGCTGCGCCGGCGCGGGGCCCGCAGCCCGTTCGACCTCTACTACGACGCGGTCCTCCCGGTGGACGGGTACCTCGCCGCGCCCCGGCCGGCCAGGACGTACGACCTCCAGGCGGACGGGGCCGCGGACGCCGCCTACCGGCTGCCGCTGGTCTACCCGGTCCGCCGCGACGGGGTGTTCACCGGTTTCAAGGGCTACTTCACCGCGACCCTGTCGGACACCGTCGCCCTGGACATCTCCGGGGACGACACCGGCGGCCCGGACCGGGCCCGGACCACCTCCGACAGCTGGAAGCACTGCTATCTGCCGGTCGCCGAGGCGGTGCCCGTGCGGCGCGGCGACCGGATCGTGCTGACCTTCGGCCGGGACGCCGGAGCGGACCGCTCCTTCGGCCAGCACTACTTCTGGGAGGGGCGGGTGGTCTCCGGCACCACCACCGTCGCCCGCTTCGCGCACAGCACCCGCCCGTACGGCACGGGCGAGGCGGGTACGCCCGGACACTCCTGACACCGGCGCACCACCGTTCCATCGGCACCACGGGGGAGAGACACATGAGCACCGCATTCACACCAGGGGAGCAGACCCGCGACGGGCGCCCCATCAGGACGTACGACGTGGTCGCGCTCCACGTCCCCATCGCCTACAACGAGTACGGCGACCACGACCGCGACGGCGCGCTCTACACGCTCGTCCACGACGCCCACGAGCTGCGTGAGGTGGCGGCCACCTGGCCCGAGCCGTTCCCCAGCTATCTGGAGGAGCCCGAGCTGGTGCCGCGTCCGCATCCGCTCGCCCGGCCGCTGGTGCTGCGCGTGCGCAGGGGCGAGCGGCTGCGGGTGCGGCTCAACAACGAGCTGTCCCGACCGGTCGGGATCACCCTGCAGGGCGTGCGCTACGACGCCCGCACCATGGACGGCGCGGCGGTCGGCGCCAATCCGGACAGCAGTGTGGCGCCCGGCGAGGCCCGGGTGTACGAGTGGGTGTGCGAGCACGAAGGCGTCTTCCACTTCGGTGACATGTCCGACGTGCGGGGCGAGGGGACGCAGAGCCACGGGCTGGTCGGCGCGCTGGTCGTCGAGGCGCCGGAGGCGACCTGGACCGATCCGGAGACCGGCAGTCCGCTGGCGGCCGGGCTCTACGCCGACGTCCACCTTCCCGAGCGCAGCTTCCGCGAGTTCGTGGTCTTCATGATGGAGTACCCGAGCAACGCCAACCCCGCTTCCCCGCCGCCGATGGCGGGGATGCCGGGGCACGGCGGCGGGCACGGTCACGACGGCATGGCTGACACGGGTGACACGGGTGACACGGACGACGCCTCCGCCCCGGCGTCCGACGTGACGCGGATGCTGCGCGTGCTCCCCGACGGCGGCGCGCCGGCGGCGACCGCACCGGCCGAGTTGCCCGCCTCGCCCGGGAATCCCGCGCCCGCCGAGCGGCCCGAGGAGTCCGACAGCCTCTCCGACCTCACCCCGCCCAACGTCGCGATGCTCCCGGTCAACCTCCGTATCGAGCCGATGGAATGGCGGATGTACCGCCACCACAAGATGATGAAGGAGGGGGTGCTCGACCCGGAGCGGGACGCCGCCTACGGCGAGGAGATGCACCACAGCTCGTGGATGTTCGGCGATCCCGCCACCCCGGTCCTGCGGGGCTACGCGGGCGACCCGGCCGTCATCCGGCTGGTGCACGGCGGGATGCGGGACACCCACGTCTTCCACACCCACCTCCACCAGTGGCGGCTCGATCCCGCCGACGAGCGCTCCCCCATCGTGGACTCGGTCAGCATCAGCCCGCAGGAGGCCATGACCCTGGAGCTGCTCGGCGGACTCGGCTCCCGGCAGCACGCGGTCGGCGACTCCCTGTGGCACTGCCACATGTACGTCCACTTCCACATGGGCATGTGGGGCATGTTCCGGATCTTCGACACCCTCCAGAACGGCACCGGGCGCTTCCCGGACGGCACCCGCATCCAGCCGCTGGTCCCGCTGCCGCACCGCGACGCGCCGCCGCTGCCCACGGCGGGACGACCCGGTTTTCCCGGCTTCCTCGCCCAGTCGGCGACGTACCCGCAGAAGAACCCGCGGCCGCCGCGGACCCCGCTCCAGCCGCCGGGCATGGGGCGCGAGCCCACCACGCTGGAGACGCTGGCGTACTGCGCGGATCCGCAGCCCGGCGAGGCGTTCACCAAGATCGGCCCGCCGGACGCGCCGGTGCGCCGCTACCACCTCGTGGTCACCAACGGCACGCTCTTCTACCACGGCGACCCGAGGAAACCGCACGCCGAGACGTGGCACGACCACAACGCGATGTTCTACGTCCTCGCCGAGGAGGTGGAGGAAGCCGGCGGGCTCGACGCCTTCAAGGCACAACTCGCCAGTGGCGAGCGGCGGTTGGAGCCATTGGTGATCCGGGCCAACAAGGGCGAGGTGCTGGAGATGACCCTCACCAACGCCCTGCCGTCCGGCCCGCAGAAGGAGTCCGCGTTCGATCCGCCACTGCCCTTCCAGCCCGAACTCGGCCTCCACACCCACCTGGTGAAGTACGACCCGCTGGTCTCCGACGGCTCCGCCATCGGCTGGAACTACCTCTCCGCGACCACCACCGCCGACCAGGGCCGTGAGGCGTACGAGCAGTACAACTCGTGGACGTACCGCTGGTACCTCGACGAGGAGTTCGGCGCGGTCTTCTTCCACGACCATCTGGCCGCCAACTACCGGCAGCGGCACGGCCTGTTCGGCGCGCTGATGGCCGAGCCGGAGGGGGCCACCTGGGTCTCCCCCGCCGACCACACCACCGAGCTGCGCCGCGGCAGCCAGGCCGTCGTCAAGCTGCCCAACGGCCATGCCTACCGCGAGATGGTGCTGGCCCTGGGCGACTTCGTCCCGCTGGAGCGGCACACCGGCCGTGCGCACGGCGAGCCCGTCAACCCGCCGCCGTCCCCCGGCGCCACCGACGACCAGGGCGGTATGGGCGTCAATTACCGCTGCGAACCGCTCGGGAACCGGCACGGCGACCCGGCCCACTGGTTCGCCAGCGGTGTCCACGGCGACCCCGGCACCCCGCTGCTGCGCGCCTACCCGGGCGAGGACCTCCGGCTCCACGTCCTGCAGGGCTCGCACGACCTCCAGCACAGCTTCACCCTCAGCGGCGCCCGCTGGCGCGAATGGCCCCGCCGGCCCGAGACCGCCTGGCGCAACCAGCAGACCCTCGGGATCTCCCAGGTCGCCCAGCTCGCCCTGGCCCCCACCCTCGGCGCCGGCGACCATCTCTGGTCGTTCACCTCCGGCAGCGAACTGTGGCTCGGTTGCTGGGGACTGCTGCGGATGCACGGCCGCAGCCAACCGGACCTGCCGCCGCTGGCCGGCGCGTACCCCCGCCCCGCCCCGCCCGGCCCCGGCCCCACCCGCCGCTACACGGTCCGCGCCCGCTCCCGCACCCTCGACTACAACGACCGGCGCACCGACCCGTACGGCCTGGTCTTCACGGTGGACGGCGAGGACGGCGAGGGGCCACTGGTGCTGCGCGCCCGCGCCGGCGAACGGATCGAGGTCACGCTGATCAACGAACTGGCCGGACCGCCGCCGGCCAGCCCCCTCGACCCCAAGCTGATGGCCGAGGACGACCCCGGCGCCCGCACCGTCTCGGGCCGGGTCTCCCTGCACCCCACCCTCCTGTCGTACGACGTGCGCACCGACGACGGCGCCCATGTCGGCCACAACGAGGACAGCACCGTCAAACCCGGTGGCTCCCGCACCTACCACTGGTACGCCGACGAGCCGGGTGTGTCCCTGCTCCGCTCGCACGCCGATGTCGTCTCCCACCTGCACCGCGGTCTGGTCGGCGCGCTGGTCGTCGAGGCGGCGGACGCCACCCCCTACGACCCGGCCACCGGGCGGGAGCGGTGGAGCGGTGAACAAGCCGTGATCCGCCGCCCGGACGCCGAAACGGTGCGGGAACTGGTCCTCATCACCCAGGACGGTCTGCGGCTCTACCACGGCGGTGACCTCACCCAGCCGGTCACCGACCTCTTCTCCGACAGTCCCGACGACGCCGGTCAGAAGGCGTACAACTACCGCACCGCCGCACTGCACCCGCTGGCCCCGCACCTGTCCGACCCCGAACCGCCGACGCCGCTGCTGCGGTGCCGTCCCGGTGATCAGGTGGCCATCCACCTCGCCGTCGGCGCCGCGCGGATGCGCAACCAGGGTTTCACCGTGCACGGCCAGATCTGGGACGCTTCCGAGACCGGCCGCGGCGCCTTCGTCTCCACGATCGGCGCCCTGGCCTCCGCCAGCACCCGTACCGTCCGATTCCGCGCCAACCACCCCGGCGACTACGCCTACCGCACCGGCAATCTGCACTGGGGCGTCAGCGAGGGCTGGTGGGGCCTGATCCGAGTCCAGGAGACACCATGACCGACAAGGACGTATCTGCCGAGGACCCCCGGCTGCCGGCCACCCCGGACACCCTCGCGGTCTTCACCGACCTGAACTGCTCCTTCGCCCATGTGGCCGTCCACCGGCTGCACGAAACCCGTAAGCGGCTGGGTCTGGAGGGGAGGCTGTGGTTCGACTTCCGGGCCTTCCCGCTGGAGCTGTTCAACCGCGAGGTCAACGCCCGGCCCGGCGTCGACTCCGAGATCTCGGTGCTCGGCGCCATCGAGCCCGAGGCGGGCTGGCGCCTCTGGCAGGGCCCGGACTGGACCTACCCCGTCACCACCCTCCCGGCGCTGGAGGCCGTCCACGCGGCCAAGGCGCAGGGCTGGCACGCCAGCGAGCAGCTCGACCGGGCGCTGCGCCGGGCCTTCTGGGCGCAGGGGCGCTGCATCTCGCTCCGGCACGTCATCCTCGACGTCGCGGCGGAGACCGGCGCGGTGGACGTCACCGCGCTGGCCGGTGCGCTCGACACCGGGTCGGCCCGCACCGCCGTGATGGACCAGTACCGGGCGGCCGGTGACGGACGCGTCAACTGCAGCCCGCACCTCTTCCTGCACGACGGCACCAACAGCGCCAACCCCGGCGTCCAGGCCCACTGGGTCAACGGTGACTTCGGCGTGGGCGCCCCGGTGATCGACAAGGACCGCGGCCCGGAGGTCTACGAGGAACTTCTCACCCACGCCGCCGGCCTGATCTGAGATCCCGGGCGGCCGGGTGAGCGGCCGGGTGGCGGCCGACCACCTGGCCGGCCGTCCGGCGAGGTGGCCGACCGCCGCCCGGCGGGCTCCGGACCGCACGTCGATCAGGCGATCAGGCGATCAGGCGATCACCGACACGTTCGGACCGGAGCCCGGCCCCGGCGTGCCCGGCCCGGAGCCTCGCCGACGCCCGGCCCGCTCCGGCCCCCCTGCCGTACGTGCCCTCAGCCCCCGGTGCGGGACGCCCGGACGTACGGCACGCCGTGCGGCGACGGCCGCCCGCCGGACGGCCCGGCCCGCCGCACAGGGGCCGCGCGGTCGGCACACCGCGGGCCTGTAGGAACGTACAGCCGGGACCGGGGCGCTGGCCTGCGGAAACCGACAGTAGACTCTGGCCATGTGACTGCTGTGACTGCGAAGCCCCGCATCCCCAATGTCCTGGCCGGCCGCTACGCCTCCACCGAGCTGGCCGTGCTCTGGTCCCCCGAGTACAAGGTCGAGCTGGAGCGGAAGCTGTGGCTCGCCGTCCTGCGCGCGCAGAAGGACCTGGGCGTGGAGGTGCCCGAGGAGGCCCTCGCGGACTACGAGCGGGTCCTGACCACCGTCGACCTCGCCTCCATCGCCGAGCGCGAGAAGGTCACCCGGCACGACGTCAAGGCCCGTATCGAGGAGTTCAACGCCCTCGCCGGGCACGAGCAGGTCCACAAGGGGATGACCTCCCGCGACCTGACGGAGAACGTCGAGCAGCTCCAGGTCCGGCTGTCGCTGGAGCTGATGCGCGACCGTACGGTGGCGGTCCTCGCCCGCCTCGGCTCGCTCGCCGCCCAGCACGCCGAGCTGGTCATGGCCGGGCGCTCGCACAACGTCGCGGCGCAGGCCACCACCCTCGGCAAGCGGTTCGCGACCGCGGCGGACGAGCTGCTGGTGGCGTACGGGCGGCTGGAGGAGCTGCTGGCGCGCTACCCGCTGCGCGGCATCAAGGGCCCGGTCGGCACCGCGCAGGACATGCTCGACCTGCTGGGCGGGGACGGCGCCAAGCTCGCCGAGCTGGAGCAGCGGATCGCCGCCCACCTGGGCTTCGGCCGCGCCTTCACCTCCGTCGGGCAGGTCTACCCGCGCTCCCTCGACTACGACGTCGTCACCGCGCTGGTGCAGCTGGCCGCCGCGCCGTCCTCGCTCGCCAAGACGATCCGGCTGATGGCCGGGCACGAGCTGGTGACCGAGGGCTTCAAGCCCGGCCAGGTCGGCTCGTCGGCGATGCCGCACAAGATGAACACCCGCTCCTGCGAGCGCGTCAACGGCCTGATGGTGATCCTGCGCGGCTACGCGTCGATGACCGGTGAGCTGTCGGGCGACCAGTGGAACGAGGGCGACGTGTCCTGCTCCGTGGTCCGCCGGGTGGCGCTGCCCGACGCGTTCTTCGCGCTGGACGGCCTGCTGGAGACGTTCTTGACGGTGCTCGACGAGTTCGGCGCGTTCCCCGCCGTCGTCGCCCGTGAGCTGGACCGTTACCTGCCGTTCCTCGCCACCACGAAGGTGCTGATGGGCGCGGTGCGCGCCGGGGTGGGCCGCGAGGAGGCGCACGAGGCGATCAAGGAGAACGCGGTGGCGTCGGCGCTGGCCATGCGCGAGCAGGGCGCGGAGCGCAACGAACTCCTCGACAAGCTGGCCGCCGATTCCCGGATCCCGCTGGACCGGGCGCAGCTCGACGCGCTGATGGCCGACAAGCTGTCGTTCACCGGTGCCGCCGCCGACCAGGTCGCGTCCGTGGTGGAGCGGATCGGGAAGATCACCGAGGAGCACCCCGAGGCCGCGGCGTACACGCCCGGCGCCATCCTCTGACCGTGGGTTTCACCCCCGAGGAGCTGCAGGCCGGGCGCGGCCGTCATGTCCCCGATGTGACGGCGCCCGGCCTGCGGGTCCTGTTCTGCGGGATCAACCCGTCGCTGATGACGGCGGTCACCGGGCACCACTTCGCCCGGCCCGGCAACCGCTTCTGGCCGGTGCTGCACGCCGCGGGTTTCACCCCGCGGCAGCTGACCCCCGCCGAGCAGGGTGAGCTGCCCTCGTTCGGGCTGGGCATCACCAACGTCGTGGCGCGGGCGACCGCGCGGGCCGACGAGCTGACGGCCGAGGAGTTCCGCGAGGGCGGGAAGCTGCTGGCCGAGAAGGTGGCGCGACTGCGCCCGCGCTGGCTGGCCGTGGCGGGCGTCACCGCGTACCGCACCGCCTTCGGCGACCGGCACGCGGCCATCGGCCCGCAGGAACGCACTCTGGGCACCACCCGCGTCTGGGCGCTGCCCAACCCCAGCGGCCTCAACGCCCGGTGGACGGTGGCGGCGATGGCAGAGGAGTACGGCCGGCTGCGCGCCGCGGCGTTCGACGGGGAGGACGCGCCCGCGGAGTGAGCCACGGGCCGGGCCCGCCCACCGCGCCCGGCGCCGCCGCAGCCGCTCCGTACCCGACGGCCCGCCCCACCGCCCGGGGCGGGCCGTCCGGCTTTTGTCCGTGCCCGTCCGGCGGCTCTCCGGGGCTCGCCGGTATCCCGCTGACCGGCTACGATCCGCCACACACCGAGGCGAGGAGACGGACGTTGGGGCGGCTCACCGGCGGGGACCCCTCCCTGCTGCGACGGATCAACTCGGCGGTCGTGCTGCACGCGCTGCGCGCCGCCGGCTCCTCCCCCACGCTCACCGATCTCGTCCAGGTGACGGGGTTGTCCCGGCCGACGGTCGAGGGCGTGGTGGAAGGGCTCATCGAGACCGGGCTGGTGGCCGAGGCGGCCGCCGAGGAGGGCGAGGCGCGCCGCCAGGGCCGGCCCGCGCGCCGGTTCCGTTTCCGGGCCGAGGCCGGGCATCTGCTGGGCATCGAGATCGGCCCGCACCGCGTCACCGTCCTCCTGTCCGACCTCGGCGGCCGCGTCGTGGACTGTGCTCAGCGCACGGTCGACGAACGGGCCGGTGCCGACGAGCGGTTGGAGCGGGTGCGTACCGCCGTCGCCGAACTGCTGCGCCGGGCCGGGGTGCCGCGCAGCTCCCTGCGGGCCGTCGGCGTGGCCAGTCCGGGCATCGTGGAGGCGGACGGCACGGTACGGCTGGGCACCGCGCTGCCCGGGTGGACGGGGCTACCGCTCGGCGAACGGCTGCGCCGCTCGTTCCGCTGCCCGGTACTGGTCGAGAACGACGCCAACGCGGCGGTGGTGGCCGAGCACTGGAGCGGCGCGGCGACCGGCAGCGACGACGTCGTCTTCGTCCTCGCCGGGCTGAGCCCCGGGGCCGGCGCGCTGATCGGCGGACGGCTGCACCGCGGTTTCGGCGGCGCCGCCGGCGAAATAGGCGCCCTGCACCTGCTCGGCCGGGAGGCCACCCCGGAGAAACTGCTGTCGACCACGGGGAAGCCGCTGCACCCGCTCGACGAGGCCCAGGTCGCCGAGGTCTTCGCGCTGGCGCACGAGGGCGACGCCCGTGCGCAGGAGGCGATGGACCGCTTCCTGCAACGCCTGGTCCACCACGTGGCGGCGCTGGTCCTGGCCCTCGACCCGGAACTGGTCGTCATCGGCGGCTGGACGGCGGGCCTGGCGGGCGCCCTCGACCCGCTCCGCGACGAACTGGCCCGCTACTGCCTGCGCCCCCCGCGGGTCGCGCTCTCCACCCTGGGTGAAACGGCGATCGCCACCGGAGCGCTGCGCCTGGCCCTCGACCACGTCGAGGGCGAACTCTTCGCGGTCGAGAGCCACTGAAGAACCGCACTCCGCGGCGGCTTTCCGCCCCACGGGGCCCGGCCCGGTTCCCGTGACAGTGCCTCGCGGCGTCCCTTCCAGGAGGCTCTTCCGGATGCCCCCGGACGAGGGCGGCCGGGCGATCGGCGGCGTTGTCAGAGGTGCTGGTTACGCTCCAGACATGAGCGACAACACGATGTGGGACGCCCTGGCGGCGACCCCTCTCCCGGAAGTACGACGCCGCGCGGCCGTCATGGACGAACTCGCCGAGGTCGAACCGGTGACGGTGCCCGGCGCACGGCGTCTGGCGTGGAACGACGGCGGCGGTCAGTCCGCGGTCTGGTACTTCGCCGAGGACGGCCGCGCGCTGCTGCTGACGTTCGACCACGAGTCCACACTGAATCTGTACGCCGAGGACGATTTCGCCCTCCAGGAATCCTTCTACGAGGGTGTCCCCGAGCCCCTCGTCGCCCTGGTCCGCGACCGCCCCGAGAACTACGAGTCGCTGAACCTCACGGACCCGGCGACGGGCCGGACGATCCACTACGCGGGCGGTGTCTTCTGGTACGACGGCACCCGCTGGCACGTGGCCGACGGCCTCGCGGAGTACTGCCGCCGCGAGGACACCGACCTCTTCGGCGAGTCCGGCTTCGAGTACTGCCTGGACGGCTACCGCTTCGGTCAGGACTTCACCCCGGAGACCGTCGTGGCGGCCCAGGACGAGGACGGCTGGTACGAGGACGAGAAGCAGAAGGAAGCCGCCCTGTCCGGCATCCGTGAAATCTTCGCCCGGCACGGCTAGCCGTTTCATTCCTCGCCCGGCACGGCTAGCCGCTTCTCTGCACCGCCGTGCCGCGCGGACGCGTCTCCTGGCCGGTTCGCCGTCAGGTCCAAAGACGGGGCGCCCGGCGGGCCGGCGCGCCCGCCCGCACACGCCTCGGGCCCGGACCGCCGTGCGGCGGCCGGGCCCGAGGGAGCGTCGTCGGTCAGCCGGCGAGCAGGGAGACCGCTTCGCTCTCGCCGAAGGTGAGGCGGCAGGTGTCGGCGCGGTAGGTGGAGACCGCCACGGCGGCGGGGCGGCCGCCGGAGACGTAGCGGGTCGTCACGACCAGGACGGGGGCGCCGGGCAGCCGGTCGAGGGCCTTGGCGTCCTCGGCGCTGGCGGAGCCCAGTTCGACGGTGCGGTCCTGGCCCTCCAGCTCGTGGACGGCGAGGGCGTCCAGCACCGCGCGGGCACGGGCCGGGGCGCTGACCGCGGCGATCTCGGCGCAGCCGGGGACCGACGCCGCGGGGACGTACAGCAGCTCGGCGGCGACGGGGCGGCCGGCGGTGACGCGGTTGCGGCGGACGATGTGCACGGGGGCGCCCGGCTCGGCCTCCAGGAGGCGGGCGACGGACGCCGGGGCGGCGTCGGTGGTGCCGGCGTCGACGGGCTCCCAGTCGTCCCCGGCGGCGCCGGGCCAGGTGTGGCGGGCCGGGTCGACGGCGACGCCGACGCGCGGCGGGGCGACGGTGGTGCCCACCCCGCGGCGGCGCTGGAGGCGGCCCTCCAGCTCCAACTGTTCCAGCGCCTGACGCAGCGTGGCGCGGGCGACGCCGAACCGGGCGGCCAGCTCCCGCTCGTTGGGGAGGATCTCGCCGACGGAGAACTCCGAGTCCAGCGCCTCGCTGAGTACGGTCTTGAGGTGCCAGTACTTCGGCTCCGGCACCGTTTCGAGCTGCGTGGTCCCCACCCTGTCCTCCGCCTCGGCCGTGCCCCGAAGGGCCGCGCTCCGCTCCCGCTGTCCATTGGGCGGACCGGTTATGAGCGCTTCTTTATTAAAGGTTGTTGCAGTATCGCCGACGATAGGCCCGGCCCCACCCTTGGTCAAGACCAATGAGCCAGGAGTGGGGGAATCGCCGGGCGGGACGCCAGGGGCTGCCGCGGACACCCCTGACCGTCTAGCGGAGCCGTCAAGGACCCGGCGGGCGGCTGGCCTTCGGCACGGCGGCTTGCCACGATGGCCCGGTCGCGGGGCGCGGTGGTCGGCCGGAGTTCACCGGGAGTTGGCCGACCGGGCATCGCGGCACGGTACGAACGGGACGTCACGGTACGTGTGCGACTTCACGGAGGTACATCTGATGGCACCGGGATCCGGCGGCGGGTTCGGACGGCGGTCGCTGCTGCGCGGCGCCGCGGTGGGCTCCGCCGCGCTGGCGCTGCCCGCCCTGTCCTGCGCCGCGCCCGCGCAGGCCCGCAGCGGACGGCCGGCGGCCCGGTGGGGCACCCAGGTCGGCGATGTGACGGCGACGTCGGGGCTGGTGTGGGTGCGCTCCGACCGCCCGGCCCGGATGATCGTCGAGACGGCGGCGACCGAGGCGTTCCGTAACGCCCGGACCTGGACCGGCCCGGTGACCGGCGCCGGGACGGACTTCACCGGCGTCACCGCGGTGCACGGACTGCCGCCCGGTGAGCAGATCCACTACCGGGTGCGGCTCGCCGACCCGGACGACCCGCGGCGCTCCGGCGAGCCGCTGACCGGTACGTTCCGGACCGCTCCGGCGCACCGCCGCGACGGGGTGCGTTTCCTGTGGTCGGGCGATCTGGCCGGACAGGGCTGGGGCATCAACCCCGACCGGGGCGGCTACCGGATCTACGAGGACATGCGCCGCCGCGACCCGGACTTCTTCCTGTGCAGCGGCGACAACATCTACGCCGACAACCCGATCGAGGCACAGGTCACGCTGCCCGACGGCCGGATCTGGCGGAACGTGACGACCGAGGAGAAGGCGAAGGTCGCCGAGACGACCGACGAGTTCCGCGGCGCGTTCCGCTACAACCTCCAGGACCACCATCTGCGGGCGTTCAACGCCCAGGTGCCGACGATCACGCAGTGGGACGACCACGAGGTGCACAACAACTGGTACCCGGGGCAACTGCTGGACGACGACCGGTACACGGTCAAGGACGCCGATGTGCTGGCGGCGCGGTCGCTGCGGGCGTTCGGCGAGTACTTCCCGATCCGTACGCTGCGGCCCGGACGGGAGGGACGGGTGTACCGCGTGGTGCGGCACGGTCCGCTGCTGGACGTGTTCGTGCTGGACATGCGGCGCTACCGCAACGCCAACTCGCCAGGGCGGCAGACCGACGACCCGCAGGGCATCCTCGGCGCGGAGCAGCTGCGCTGGCTCAAGCGGGAGCTGTCGCGTTCGCGGGCGGTGTGGAAGGTCATCGCGTCGGACATGCCGCTGGGTCTGGTCGTACCGGACGGCAAGGAGAACTTCGAGGCGGTGGCGCAGGGGGATCCGGGTGCGCCGCTGGGGCGGGAGCTGCAACTCGCCGAGCTGCTGCGGCACATCAAGCACCGGCGGATCACCGGCACGGTGTGGCTGACCACCGATGTGCACTACACCTCGGCGCAGCACTACGCGCCCGAGCGGGCGGCGTTCAAGGACTTCGAGCCGTTCTGGGAGTTCGTGTCGGGTCCGCTGCACGCGGGCGGTTTCCCGGCGGTGAAGCTGGACGGCACGTTCGGGCCCCGGCAGGCGTTCGTCCGGGCGCCGGACCGTGCCAACACCTCGCCCGCGGAGTCGCCGCAGTACTTCGGCGAGGTCGACATCGACGGCGGCAGCGGTGAGCTGACGGTGCGGCTGCGGCGGGACAGCGGGCCGGGGGACGGCCGGGAGGGCGACGAGGTGCTCTTCAGCAAGGTGCTGCAACCCGGGCGAGTGGGGCAGTAGCCGCGTCATGCCGCGAAACAGGAGCTTGCGCCTCTTGCACCCCTTACCGGTTTTTACCCGTCGGACACAAGACGTTGGCGGCCAGGCAACACCGGTCGGCGAGGCTGACGGCATGACCGACACCACCCCCGCCCTCTCCACCCGCCGGGACCACCGGCGCCGGAACGCCCTCGCCCTCGCGGCGCCGTACGCGGCCGTCGCGGGCGTGGCCGGCGCCGCGGGCTCGCTGGTCCACGGCCCGGCGGGGCCGGCGCTGCTCGGCGCCGCCGGGCTCGCCGCCGCCGCTCGGCCCGCCGTGACCGGGCTGCGGACACGGTGGTCACGCCGGCACGATCCGGCGCCGCCGCCGTCCGATACCGGCGCCGCGGCACCGAACGCCGCCGCGGGGGCTCCGGCGCCCGCGGCGCGGACGGCGCTGTGGCGGATGCGTACCACCGTCGAGGACACCCCGGGCAGCCTGGCCGCGCTCTGCACGGCGCTGGCCGCGCACGGCGTGGACATCCTCAGCCTCCAGGCCCATCCGCTGTCGGCGGGGACGGCGGACGAGTTCCTGCTGCGCGCGCCGGGAGAGCTGACCCCGGAGCAGCTGACGTACTCGGTGGCCGGTGCGGGTGGCCGCCACACCTGGCTGGAGCGGGCCGACGCGCACGATCTGGTGGACGCGCCGGCCCGGATGCTGGGCCTGGCCACCCGTACGGCGCTGGACTCCGCGGAACTGCCGCTGGCGCTGCGGCAGTTGCTGGGCCGGTGCACGATCCGCTCGGTGCCGGCCCGGCCGGCGCACGGGCGGCCCGCCGAGCCGCCGCCCGCCGAGGGTGTGCTGGAGGACCATGTCATGAAGTTCCGGGACCCCTCGGGGGGTTCCCTGATCGTCGAAAGGCCGCAGTTGCCGTTCACACCCACCGAGTTCGCGCGGGTGCACGCGCTGGTCGAGCTGGACCGCCGGCTGGGGCAGCGGGTGCCGCCGCGCCGGGACGTCCTGACCCTGCCCGAGGGGAACGATCTGACGGTCCGCCGGGCCGGTCCGAAGGACCTGGCGGCGGCGGTGGCGATGCACCGGCGCTGCTCACCGGAGACGCTGGCCCGCCGCTACCACGGTCCGGTCGGTGACGCCGACGCCTATCTGCGGCATCTGCTCGGCCCGCACCACGGCCGCACCCTCGCGGTGGAGACCGCGTCGGGCCGTCTGGTGGCGCTCGGGCATCTGCTGTGGGACGGCGAGGAGACCGAGGTGGCGCTGCTGGTCGAGGACGTCTGGCAGAGCCGGGGCATCGGCGCGGATCTGCTGCGCCGGCTGGTGGCGATGGCCGGTGCGGACGGCTGCGGGAGCGTCTACGCGATCACGCAGCCGTCCAACACCCAGATGGTGGCGGCGATGCGGAGTCTGGGCCTGCCGCTCGACTACCAGATCGAGGAGGGCACCCTGGTGATCACCACCCGGCCGGAGGGCGGCCCGGCCCCGTACCCCGTCCGTCCGGCGACCGCCTCCGGCGAGTTGCCCGGCCCGGTCTGACCCCGGCCCCACGGCCTCACCCCGCCCCCACCGCGGGCTCCTTCAAGCCCCGCAGCAGGAGGCCGCCGAGGGCCGGGAGCGCGATCAGCGGCAGCAGCGCGGTCCGCAGCGAGGTGGCGTCGGCGAGGGTGCCGATCAGCGGGGTGGCGAGGCCGCCGACGCTGACGGCGAGCCCGAGCGTCACCCCGCCCGCGGTGCCCACCCGGCCCGGCAGGTAGTCCTGGCCGAGCGTGACCTGGAGCGAGAACGGCACGTACAGCGCGGCCGAGGTGAGCGCCACGCACACGTACAGCGCGGGCCCCGGGACGAGGACGACGCCGGCGACGGCCGGGACGGTCAGCGCGCAGGCCCACCGGACCACCGGGAGGCGGCCGAAGCGGGTGGCGAGGCGGCCGCCCGCGACGGTGCCGACGGCGCCGCCGAGGTAGAGGACGAAGAGGGCGGCCGCGCCCGCGGCGGGCCCGCCCCCGGTGCGCTGGCGCGCGTAGAGGGAGAGGAAGGCGCCCAGGCCGACGAAGACGACCGAGCGGCAGACGACGGCGCCGGAGAGGCGGGCGAAGGAGGCCCAGTCGTCGCGGGCGGCGGGGGCCGTCCGGGCGGGCGCGGGTCCGGACGCCGGTGCGGCGAGGGCGCGCAGCGCGGCGGCGCAGAGGACGGCGCCGAGGAGCGCGGGCAGCGCCAGCAACGGGGAGGCGCGCAGTCCGCCGGTGGCGACGACGACGGCAACGAGCAACGGGGCGGTGGCGAAGCCGAGGTTGCCGCCCAGTGAGAACCAGCCCATGGCGGTGTGGCTCCCGCGGCTCGCCACGCGCGCCACCCGGGCGGCCTCGGGGTGGTACGCGGCGACGCCGAGGCCGCCGACCGCGACGGCCGCGAGGGTGAGGCCGTAGGTGCCGGTCAGTCCGGCGGCGGCGACGCCCGCACCGGACAGCAGGACGCTGACCGGCAGCAGCCACGGCAGCGGCCGCCGGTCGGTGACCGCGCCGAACAGCGGCTGCACGACGGAGGAGAGCAGCGAGGCGGCCAGCACGATCCCTGAGGCGGCGGCGTAGCCGTAGTGCCGTTCGGCCACGAAGAACGGTACGAGGGCGGCGACGGCCCCCTGGTAGACGTCCACGCAGGCGTGTCCGAGGGAGAGCAACGGCAGCGGACGGAGGGCGCGCGGGGTGCGGGGGCGGGCCGGGGCGTCGGGGTCCGGGCGGGTGACGCCCGGGGCGCCGGGCTGCCGGTGTGCGGTGGCCGGGCCGTCGTCCGGTCGGGGTCCGGGGCCTGTTCCCGCGACGCCGGGGGCCGGGCCGGGACCGGCGGGTGGGGGGACCGAGCGGGAACGGGAGGTCCGTCGTGTCGTCATACCGCCATCGTCGGCGGCGGATCGGCGGCGCGCTTCCGGTAAATTGCCAAGTGATGCCGGAGATCCGCCACACCCCCGAGGCGCCCACCCGGGCCCGCTCCCTCGCGCCGGGCGAGCGGATCGCCGCGCACCGCCACGACGGGCATCAGATCATCTACGCGGGCTCCGGGCTGGTCGCCGTCACCACCGACGCGGGGACGTGGTTCGCGCCCGGCAACCGCGCGCTGTGGGTGCCCGCCGGATGCGTCCACGCCCACCGGGCCCACGGCCGTCTCGCCCTGCATCTGCTCGGGCTGCCCGCCGACGTCAACCCGCTCGGTCTCGACGCCCCGACGGTCCTCACCGTCGATCCGCTGCTGCGGGAGCTGATCGTCGCGTACACCCGCGAGAGCGCTGCGGACAGCCCCGAGCGGCGGCGGCTGCGTGCCGTGCTGCTCGACCGGTTGCGGGCGTCGGCGCAGCAGCCGTTCCGGCTTCCGGCGCCGGCCGATCCGCGGCTCGTCGCGGTCTGCGGGCTGCTGCACCGCGATCCGGCGGATGCGCGGACGCTGGCGGCGCTGGGTGCCGCGACCGGCACCGGTGCCCGTACCCTCAGCCGCCTCTTCCGGCGGGAGCTGGGCATGACGTTCCCGCAGTGGCGTACGCAGTTGCGGCTCTACCACGCGCTGCGGTTGCTGGCCGATGAGGTGCCGGTGACGGTGGTGGCGCACCGTTGCGGGTGGGCCTCCGCCAGCGCGTTCATCGATGTCTTCCGCCGTGCGTTCGGCCATACGCCGGGCAGCCACCACGGCCCGGCCTGACGTGCCGTCACCTTCGGGGGGCGCCCGTGCGCAGGCCGTCCATGACGAGGTCCAGCAGCCGGGCGGCGCGGCCCTGCCAGTCGCCGCGGGGATCGAGCTGCCAGAGTCCGGCGATGGCGAGGAGGAAGTCGTCGGGGGTGACGCCGGGGCGGATGGTTCCGGCGCGGGTGTTGGCGTCGAGGAGGAGCGTCACGGCGGCGGTCACCGGGGCGCGGCCGACGCCCGCGAGGCCGCCGGGCGCGCTGGCCCGGCGGAGCGCCTCGGCGAGTCCCGCCTTCGTCAGGGCGTGCCGGGCGAGGCGGTCGAGCCAGGTGCGGAGTGCCACGTCGGGGGCGTGGGCGCGCAGGAGCGGGGCGGCGAGGGCGGCGACCCGCTCGACCTCGTGGCGGTAGACCTCCAGCACCAGGCACTCCCGGCTGGGGAAGTTGCGGTAGAAGGTGGCCTGTCCGACGCCGGCCCGGCGGGCGATGACGCTGAGCGGGGCGCCGGCGTCGGCCGTGAGTTCGGTGAGCGCGGCGTCGAGGATGCGCGCGCGGTTGCGCAGGGCGTCGGCGCGCCGGGGAGGTTCCCGGCGCGGACCGGGCCGGGGTTCCTCGTGCACCCGTCCTCCTCCGGAAGCGGCCGGCGGCCCTTGCTGCGCGCACGGCCGTCCACTAGGTTTCCCCGATGTGGACAACTGTCCGCTCGGTCCACCGTAGCGGCTGACGGGCGTGGTGGGGAGAGGCGGTTCCGCCGGTGCGGGCGCCGCTTTCGGCCGCCCTCCGGCCCGCCTCCCCGCTCCCGTACCGGCACCGCCCTCGCGGTGCAACCCCCTCCCGTGCTCCCGCCGTTCACCGATGGCACCGTCCGGCGGCGCGGGAGCACCCGACCTCCGGTCGACCACTCCGTCCGCCGGGCCGCCCGGCCCGGATGCGGCCGCGCCTGACTCCTGCGAAAGAAGGCTGACCCATGCCCCCATCGACGTCCCCGGCGTCGTCGGCGCCGTCACCGTCGTCCCCGTCCAGCGACATCACCCTGCGCGTCAACGGAGAGGCGCACACGCTCCCCGTCGACCACCGCACCACGCTGCTCGACGCGTTGCGCGAGCGGCTCGATCTGACGGGCACCAAGAAGGGCTGTGACCACGGCCAGTGCGGTGCCTGCACGGTGCTGGTGGACGGGCGGCGGTCGCTGGCGTGTCTGCAGTTCGCGGTGGCCACCGAGGGCCGGGAGGTCACCACCATCGAGGGGGTGGCCGACGGCGATCAACTCCACCCCGTGCAGCAGGCGTTCCTCGACCTCGACGGCTACCAGTGCGGTTACTGCACGCCGGGGCAGATCTGTTCGGCGCTCGGGGTGATCGCGGAACACGCGGCGGGCTGGCCCAGCGCGGTCACCGCCGATGTCCGCCCCGGGGCCGCTCCGCCGCCGCTGGACGCGGCGGAGATCCGGGAGCGGATGAGTGGCAACCTCTGCCGCTGCGGCGCGTACGCCTCCATCGTCGAGGCGGTGGCACGGGCCGCGGCCGAGACCGCGGGCTCCCCGTGCGGCGGGGTCTGCGGGACGGAGGTGACGGCGTGAGGGAGTTCGCCTACGAGCGGGCGGCCGATGTGGCCGGTGCGGTGGCGCTGCTGGCCTCCGGCCCCGAGGTGCGGGCCCTGGGCGGCGGCACCAACCTCGTCGATCTGATGAAGTCGGGGGTCGAGCGGCCGCGGCTGCTGGTCGACGTACGGGAGTTGCCGCTCGACCGGATCGAGGAGGGGGACGACGGCGGGCTGCGGATCGGTGCGACCGTCACCAACAGCGATCTGGCCGCCCACCCCGAGGTGCGGCGGCGCTACCCGGCGCTGGCGCAGGCGGTGCTGGCCGGGGCCTCGGGACAGTTGCGGAACATGGCGACGGTCGGCGGGAACCTCCTCCAGCGCACCCGCTGCGGCTACTTCACCGACACCACCAAGGCGTGCAACCGGCGCTCCCCCGGCAGCGGTTGCCCGGCCGTCGCGGGCGAGCACCGCAACGCCGCGATCCTGGGCGCCTCGGAACACTGCGTGGCGGTGCACCCCTCCGACATGGGCGTGGCGCTGGCCGCCTTCGACGCGGTGGTGGAGTACGAGACGGCGGACGGGCCGGGGGCGCTGCCGCTGGACGCGCTGTATCCGGCGGTGGGCGACACCCCGCACCGGGAGACGGCGCTGCCGGACGGTGCGCTGATCACCGGCGTGACGCTGCCGCCCGCGCCGGTGGCGGCGCACTCGCGCTACCGCAAGGTGCGCGAGCGGGCCTCGTACGCCTTCGCGATCGGCTCGCTGGCGGCGGCGCTCGGCGTCCGGGACGGGGTGGTGGCCGAGGTGCGGCTGGCGTTCGGTGCGGTCGCCTCGCGGCCGTGGCGGGCGCGGCGGGCCGAGGAGGCGCTGCTCGGCGAGGTGGCCGGGGCCGAGGCGTTCGCCGCCGCGGCGGACGCGGAGCTGGCGGCGGCACGGGCGCTGCCGGACAACGGATACAAGCTGACGTTGATGCGCAACCTCGTCGTGGCCGTCCTCGGCGAGCTGACCGAGGAGGCGGGCCGATGACGGTCGCGACGGGAACCGCGGCGGGCAGCCGCGCGGCGGGCGGTGCGGTGGGCACCGCGCACACCCGGCTGGAGGGCCGGGCGAAGGTCACCGGGGCGGCGCGGTACGCCGGAGAGGTGCCGTTCGCGGAGCTGGCCCACGGGCACCTGGTGGTCTCGACCGTCGCCCGCGGGCGGATCACGGCGGTGGAGACGGACGCGGCGCTGGCGCTGCCCGGGGTCCTGGCGGTGCTGCACCACGGCAACGCGCCGCGGCTGAACGGCGCGTACTCCGGTATGGGCGGGGCGCCCGACCCGCTGCTCCAGCTCTTCCAGGACGAGCGGGTGCGGCACGTGGGGTGGCCGGTGGCGCTGGTCGTCGCCGAGACGCCGGAGCAGGCGCGGGAGGCCGCCGACACGCTGGTGGTGCGGTACGCGGCACAGGCGCACGACGTGGCGTTCTCCGAGGCGCATCCGGACGCGTACGGCACCGGTGCGGAGACCGGCGGGACGGCGGGGACCGAGGAGGCGCTCGCCGCGTCCGCGGTCGTGGTGGACGCGCGGTACACCACGCCGGAGGAGCACCATCACCCGATGGAGCCGCATGCGGCGATGGCCCGCTGGGACGGCGGGCGGCTGGAGGTGGTCGACTCCAACCAGGGCAGTTCCTTCGTCGCGAGCGAGCTGGCGCAGCTGTTCTCGCTCGACCCGGGGTCGGTGCGGGTGCGGTCGGAGCATGTCGGCGGGGCGTTCGGCGCGAAGGGGACGCGGCCCCCGGTGGTGCTCGCCGCGATGGCCGCGACGGCGCTGCACCGGCCGGTACGGGTGACGCTGACGCGCCGTCAGCTCTTCTCGCTGGTGGGGTACCGCAGCCCGACGGTGCAGCGGGTGCGGCTGGGCGCGGACGCCGACGGGCGGCTGCGGGCCCTGGATCACCAGGCGTACTCGGCGACGTCGTCGTTCCGCGAGTTCATCGAGCGCAGCTCCGGCTTCGGCCGGGTGATGTACGGGCCGGACGCCTACCGGTCGGAGAACCACGTCGTGCCGCTGGACGTGCCGACGCCCGGGTTCATGCGGGCGCCGGGTGAGGCGCCGGGGTCGTTCGCCCTGGAGTGCGCGGTCGACGAGCTGGCCGAGAAGTGCGGTATCGACCCGATCGTGTTGCGCGCCCGGAACGAACCCGAGGTGGGGGTGGTCTCCGGGCTGCCGTTCGGCAGCCGGAATCTGCTGGCCTGCTTCGAGGAGGGCGCCCGGCGGTTCGGGTGGGCGGAGCGCGATCCGCGTCCGGGGGTGCGCCGTGAGGGGCGCTGGCTGCTGGGCACCGGGACGGCCGCGGCGCGGTTCCCGTCGGGTGTCGCGCCGTCGACCGCGGCGGTGACGGCGGAGGCGGACGGGACGTTCACCGTCCGGATCACCGCGGCGGACGTCGGGACGGGGGCGCGCACCGCGCTGGCGCTGGTCGCGGCGGACGCGCTGGAGGTGGCGCCGGAGCGGATCGACATCCGGATCGCGGACAGCGACTTCGGCCCGGCGATGCTGGCCGGCGGCTCGATGGGGACCCGCTCCTGGGCGTGGGCGATCATCGAGGCGGTGGCGGCGCTGCGCGAGAAGCTGGCGCTGGGCGGCACCGTCCCGCCGCAGGGCCTCACCGCGCGGGCGGACACCGGCGCGTCGGTCGGCGCGCTGTCGCAGAAGGAGCGGCACTCCTTCGGGGCGCAGTTCGCCGAGGTGGCCGTGGACACCGCCACCGGTGAGGTGCGGGTGCGGCGGATGCTGGGGATGTTCGCCGCCGGGAGGATCGTCAATCCGCTGACGGCGCGCAGTCAGTTCCTCGGCGGGATGGTCTGGGGACTGTCGATGGCGCTGCACGAGGAGGCGGCGCGGGACGGGGAGACCGGCGGGCACGTCGGCGCGGACCTGGCCGGATACCACATCGCGGCGCACGCCGACATCCCGCAGCTGGAGGCCGGTTGGGTCGACGACGTGGACGAGGACGACCCGGTCGGTATCAAGGGCATCGGGGAGATCGGCATCGTCGGCTCCGCAGCGGCCATCGCCAACGCGGTCTGGCACGCCACCGGTGTCCGCCACCGGGACCTGCCGATCCGCCCGGACCGGGTACTGGCGGCGGGATCGGCGGAGCGGCCGGCGGACAGCTGATCCGTGACACCTGCGCGTCGGGCCCCGGGCGGTGCTGCCCGGGGCCCGACGGGCCGGGGCGCACGGGCGCCGGGTCCGGTCGGTGATGACCGGGCCCGGCGCGGCATCCGGGCTGGGACACCGAGGCGCCCGGGGGCCGGGGCGCCGGGCCACGGTCCGCTCACCCCCGCCCGGCGGCTTTTCGGGCCGCGCTCTCCAGGCGTGCGTGGTACTCCTCCCACCAGGCGGGGTCCTGCGACGGCAGGTTGGTGTTGCCGACGCGCATCCCGGCGGCGCCGTCGATCAGTTCGCGGACGATGTCGGCGTGGCCGACGTGACGGTGGGTCTCGGCGGTCATGTGCAGCAGCACCTGGTGCAACGTCACATCCCGGCGCTCCTGCGGCCACCACGGCACCTGGCCGGGGGCGTCGAGCGGGAGCGCCGCGACGGTCGCGTCGGCGTGCCGCCACGCCCGGTGGTACAGCCCCACGATCTCCTCGCGCGTCTCGTCGGCGGTGGCCCACATGTCGGCGTTGGGGTCGGCGCCGTCCGCGAGCCAGGGCAGCGGCTCGCCGGGCGGGCGGCCGAACGCCTCGCCGAAATAGCCCAGTTCCACACTGGCGAGATGCTTGACCAGGCCCAGCAGATTGGTACCGGTCGGTGTCAGGGGGCGGCGGATGTCGTACTCGTCGAGCCCGTCGAGCTTCCAGAGCAGGGCATCGCGGGCGGCCTGCAGATAGCGCAGGAGGTCGGCTTTCGGCTTCGTCTCGTCCATACCGGGAAGCATGCCACCCGCCACTGACAACGGTCCCGGACCGGGCCTCCGGCCGTCCGGGGCGGGGGTGTTCAGGAGGCCCGGCAGACGCAGAACGGCTGGCCGGACGGGTCGAGGAGGACGGTCCAGCGTCCCTCGCCCGGCTGGTGGTCGGGGCGGGTGGCGCCGAGGGCGAGCAGGCGTTCCTCGGCCGCGGCGGGGTCCTCGAAGGCGAGGTCGAGGTGGAAGGGGAGTTCGTCCCGCGGCCACTCGGGGGCGCGGAAGGTGCGGGCCGTGCAGAACACCAGGGTCCGCACGCCGTCGCTGATGAGGTGTGCGGCCGGGTTGCCGTCCTCGTCGTGGAAGGTGTGGCGGCTCTCCCAGCCGAGGGCGGCGGCGTAGAAGTCGGCGAGGGCCGCACCGTCGGGGGCCCAGATCCCGGAGCCCAGCAAGGTGCCGGTGGGGGTCGCCGGGGCGGTGGTGGCGGGGGTCTGCGTCATGGGTGCGGTCCTTCGGGAGGCGCGGTGGCGCCCGGACCGCACCGTGGCGGTGTCCCGGGCGCCCGGACACCTCCACGATGTCCGCCGTTCCGGCCAGTTCCTGTCCGCAATGACGCTACGGGGACGGCGGACCTGCGGCGCACCGGGACGGGGCGGCACCGGGCCGCCCCGCCCCGCGCCCGCCCGGTGGTGTCGCGCCCCGTGAGCCGCGATCGGCCCGGCCCGTACCGCCGCCCCGTGCCGTCGGCCCCGTGCCGCTCTCCGGCGGCCGTCCGCTACGCGATCCGGCCGTCCCGCAGGCGGCGGTTGTCGAGGACGGCGACGGCGCGGCGGACGCGGGCGGTCTCCGCCTCGTCGACGGTGACGGTGACCGTGGCGGGCTCCGCGCCGAGGCGGGCGCGGACGGTGCCGTCGGGGGCGGCGAGGAGGCTGTGCCCGACGCCGGTCGGCGCCTTGGTGGGCTGCTCGGGGTCGGCCGCCGGGTCCGGGGCGCACTGGCCGACGGCGGCGAGCCAGACGGTGGCGTCCAGGGCACGGGCGCGGACCAGGAGTTCCCACTGGTCGCGTTTGCCGGGGCCGGCGCCCCAGGAGGCGGGGAGCACGCTGACGGTGGCGCCGGCGTCCGCGTGGGCCCGGAACAGTTCGGGGAAGCGCAGGTCGTAGCAGGTGGCGAGGCCGACGCGGACGCCGTCGACGTCGAGGGTGACGACGCGGTCCCCGGCGGCGACGGTGTCGGACTCGCGGAAGCCGAAGGCGTCGTAGAGGTGGATCTTGTCGTAGGAGGTCTCCGCCTCGGGGCCGGTCGCCAGGAGGGTGTTGGCGACCCGGCCGCCGGGGGCGGGGGTGAACATCCCGGCGACGACGGTGATCCCGGCGGCCTGCGCGGCGGCGCGGACGCCGTCCGCCCACGGGCCGTCGAGCGGTTCGGCGACGGGGCCGAGCGGGACACCGAACCGGCACATGGCCGCCTCGGGCAGGACCGCCAGCCGGGCACCGTCGTCGGCGGCGCGGCGGACGTGCTCGGTGAGCAGGGCGAGGTTCTGCCGCGGGTCGGCCGTCGAGGTCAGCTGGCAGAGGGCGATACGCATGGGGCTCCGTTTCCTGGTGTCGGGTGCGGTGCGTCCGGGGCGCGCGGGGTGTACCCGTAGCAGCATGGTGCCCCGCCCGGACGGACGGCGGCAGCGGGATCCCGGCCGAAAGGCCGGGGCGCCGCCCTGCCGCGCAGGTCAGGCGGCGGCACGCCTCGTCGCCCGGGGCGCGGCACCGGCGGAGCGGCCGGGCCGTCACTCCCCCATGTGCGCCGCGATCTCCTCCACGCAGCCGCGCAGCCGCGGCAGATGGCCGCGGAGTTCGTCGGCCGGGGTCAGGGCGGTGACGGCGCCGAGGGAGACCGCCAGGCGCGGGGGGCCCGAGCGGGCCGGGACCGCCATGGCGATCGAGCGGACGCCGGCCTCGCCCTCCTCGTCGACCTCGGCCCAGCCCCGGGCGCGTACCCGGGCCAGTTCCTCGCGTACCGCCTCGGGGTCGGTCACCGTGCGGGCGGTCACCGCGGGCAGCGGTGCGGACAGCAGGGTGTCGGTGGTGGCGGCGGACGCTCCGGAGACCAGGGCCTTGCCGAGCGAGGTGGCGTGCCAGGCGTTGCGGGTGCCCTCGGCGCTGCGGAGCTGGAGGTGCTGGGTGCCCTGGACGGCGAGGACCAGCAGGACGGCGCCGTCGTGGAGGATGCCGGCGATGGCGGGCAGTCCGGTGGCGGCGGCGAGGGCGCGCATGGGCGCGGCGGCCTCGGAGTAGCCGGCCGGTGAGCGGTGGAAGCCGCGGGAGAGTTCCAGGACGCGCACGCCCGGGGCGTAGCGGCGGGCGCGTTCGTCGTAGGAGGCGAAGCGTTCGGCCACCAGGCGGCCCAGGATGCGGTGGGCGCTGCTGACGGGGAGGCCCGTCAGCCGGGCCGCGGCGCTGACCCCGAGACCTTCGGGGTGGTCGGCGAGGGCGGACAGCAGGCGCAGCCCCCGGCTGAGCTGGTCGTCGCCGGATGTCGTGGTCATGGTGGGTCTCTCCTGTGTGCCGCGCCGGTGGCCCGGCCGTTCCCCTTGCGTCAGCGGGCCTTCGCGGGCGCCGGCTGCCCGGCCACCGTACCCAAGGGCTCCGTGGCGGTGCGGGGTTCGCGCACCGTGAGGGTCAGTGCGGCGGAGAGCAGTGCGCCGGCGGCCATCAGGGCGAAGGCTCCCGCGTCGCCGAGCGGGGTGCCGCGCACCCAGCCGACCAGGTACGTACCGGCGAACGAGCCGAGCGCGCCGAAGGAGTTGACCATCGCGACGGCCGCGCCGGAGATCTGGGCCGGGGCGAGCGAGGAGACCAGCGCGAAGAACGGCCCGTAGGGCGCGTAGAGGCAGGCGGCGGCGATCACCAGCAGGGCGAAGGCGAGGGTGAAGCGGTCGCCCGCCGCGTAGGAGCCGAAGAGGGCGAGGCCGCCGGTGGCGAGCCAGGGCCAGACGGCGGTGCGGCGGCGGCCGCTGCGGTCCGAGAGGCGGGAGTTGACGAGCATCGCGACGACGGCGAAGGCGTACGGGACGGCGGTGAGCAGTCCGGTGGCGCCGATGCCCTCGCCGGTACCGCGCTTGACGATCGAGGGCAGCCAGAAGATGAAGCCGTACATCCCGAACGACCAGCAGAAGTACTGCGCGGACATCAGCAGGACGGGGCGTGAGCGCAGCACGGCGCGGTAGGAGCGGGCCAGGTCGCGGGTGGCGGCGGGGGCGGCCGGGGCGGTGGTGGGGTCGGCGCGCAGCTCGGTGAGTTCGGCGGCGGGGAGCCAGCCGGCGTCCTCGGGGCGGTCCTTGATCAGGCGGAGGCAGAGCAGGCCCCAGAGCACCGAGGGGACGCCCTCGACGATGAACATCACGCGCCAGTCGGAGACGGAGATCAGCCAGCCGGAGAGGGCGGACAGCCACATCACGGTGACGGGGTTGCCGAGGATCAAAAGTGTGTTGGCGCGCCCGCGCTCGGCGTGGGTGAACCAGCGGCCCAGCAGCATGACCATCGACGGCAGGACGGCGCCCTCGACGACGCCGAGCGCGAAGCGGACGGCGATCAGCTGCGCCGGGTCGCTCAGCAGGCCCTGGACGACGGCGAGCAGCCCCCACACCACGGTCGACCAGGCGACCAGGCGGCGGGCGCTGCGCTGCTCGGCGTAGATGGTGCCGGGGATCTGGAAGACGAAGTAGCCGAGGAAGAAGGAGGCCGCGATCAGCGAGTCGAGGCCCGCCGAGAGGTGCAGTTCCTGGGCCATCCCGCCCGCCGAGGCGAGGGAGTAGTTGGACTTGTCCAGGTAGGCGAGCGAGTACGTGAGGAAGGCGACGGGCATGAGGTGCCGGGCGCGGCTGGAGGCCCACAGGGAGCGTGCGGGCTTCAGGGACGGTGACGGCGTTGTCATCGTTGACCCCCCGTTTTCCGTGAGATGGAAAGTGTTTCACTAGGCGGGAAGAACTTACGAGGAGGCGGACGTTCCGGTCAACGGTTCGACGCTCCCCGTTCACCGACTTCACCCGCCGTCGAGGAGACGCACGATGACCGACGTCCTGATCCCCTGGCCGCAGCTCGACACCCGCCACGGCCCCTGGCCCGACGGCACCCGCGTCCATGTGTGGGACGGCCGCACCCCCGTCGGGGAACTGTCCGCCGACGCGCTGGCCGCGGTGAGCCTGTGGGTCATGCCGTACGCGGTCGCGGACGCGCACCGGCTGCTGGCGCGGCTGCCGCGGCTGCGCGCCGTACAGTCGCTGAGCGCGGGCGTCGAGAAGCTCCAGCCGCTGCTGCCGGACGGCGTCGCGCTGCACAACGGCCGCGGACTGCACGACGCGTCCACCGCCGAGCACGCCCTCGGCCTGATCCTCGCCGCCCAGCGCGAACTGCCGCGCTGGGTCGCCGATCAGTCAGCGGGCCGCTGGGCACCGCACTTCACCCGCGCGCTCGCGGACAGCCGGGTCGCGATCGTCGGGTACGGGTCGATCGGCGAGGCGCTGGAGCGGCGGCTGCTCGCCTGTGAGGCAGAGGTCGTACGGATCGCCCGCAGGGCCCGGCCCGAGAGCGGGGTGCATGCCGTGGAGGAGCTGCCCGCGCTGCTGCCGGACGTCGACATCGCGGTGCTCACCCTGCCCGAAACCCCGGCCACCACCGGGCTGTTCGGCGCCCGGGAGCTGGCCGCGCTGCCGGACGGCGCGCTCGTCGTCAACGTCGGACGGGGCCGCACCCTGGACACCTCGGCGCTGCTGGCG
The DNA here is from genome assembly GCF_055567035.1 of Streptomyces sp. NPDC027185. NCBI lineage: Bacteria > Bacillati > Actinomycetota > Actinomycetes > Kitasatosporales > Streptomycetaceae > Streptomyces > Streptomyces sp. NPDC027185. The sequence continues at coordinate 237,499 of NZ_JBVHRF010000008.1, forward strand.
GAGACGGCGGCCGGCCGGCTGCGCGCCGCCCTCGACGTCACCGACCCCGAACCGCTGCCCGGCGACCACCCGCTGCGCCACGCGCCCGGTGTACTGCTGACCCCGCACGTCGGCGGCGGCGCGGCGTCGTTCCGCCCGCGCGCCGAGCGGCTGATCGTCGAACAGGTCCGCCGGTGGGCGGCGGGCGAGGAACTGCTGAACCCGGTGCCCGCGCGGGGGTGACGGGCTGCCGCCGCGTCCTCCGTCCGGGACGGTGCCGAGCAGGGCGTACGGGCCCCGGGACCGCGGCGGCGGACGGACGCGGCGGCTCCGGCGACACGGGCCCCGGCGACGCGGGGCCACCGCGCGCCCGATGCCGTAAAGCTCCCGCGCCCGCGGACGGCCGTCCGGCGGGCGCCCGCTTCCGTCAGGCGGCCACCGGGTCGCCCGGCGGGACCGCCGTGGCCGCCGCGCTCAGGGCGTCGAGGACCGGGCGGAAGAGCGGATGGTCCTCGGCGCCGTGGCGGACGGCGGCGAAGACCCGGCGCGTCGCCGCCACCCCGTCGACCGGCCGTACCGCGACCTGCGTGAGATCGGTGTCGCGCAGCGCCGAGCGCGGCACCAGCGCCACCCCGGCCCCCGCGCCGGCGAGCGTGACCACGGCCCGGAAGTCGTCCGACGAATGCGCCAGCTCGGGCCGGAACCCGGCGTATTCGCAGGCCAGGACCATCACGTCATGGCAGGGGTTACCCGGGTACGGGCCGATCCACGGGTCCTCGGCGAGCGCCGCCACCGGCACCGCGGGGGCGTGCGCGAGCCGGTGGTCGCGCGGCAGCACCGCGTCGAACGGCTCGGCGTACAGCGGCACGCGCACCAGCCGCCGGTCAGCGGCGCTCGGCGCGCCCCGGTACTCGACGGCGACGGCGATGTCGGCACGCCCGTCGAGCACCATCGGCAGACTCTCGTCGCCCTCCGCGTCCCGCACCCGGACGACGATGCCGGGCGCGGCGGCGCGCAGCGTGGTGATGGCCGGGGCCACCACCACGCCGATGCCGGTGGCGAACGCGGCGACGGTGACCTCACCCGCCGCCCCGCTGGTGTACGCCGCGACCTCCGCCTCGGCGCGCTCCAGCTCCGCGAGGACCGCCCCGGCGTGCCGCAGCAGGATCGCGCCGACCGGGGTCAGACGCGCCCCGCGGTGGTCGCGGGCGAGGACCTTGTGGCCGGTTTCCTGCTCCAGGGCCGCGATCTGCTGGGAGACGGCGGAGGGCGTCAGGTGCAGCGCCGCGGCTGCCGCGGTCACCGTCCGGTGGTCGGCCACCGCCTGGAGGGTGCGCAGCCGTCGTGCGTCGATCACACCGTCGATTCTGCCAGGCGGCTCACGCCACCTCGGTGGCCAGGGCCTTTTGTGCGGCGACGAAGGCGTCCACGGCGCGGTGCACGTCCTCGGTCGAGTGCGCGGCGGAGAGCTGGACGCGGATCCGGGCGGCGCCGTGCGGCACCACCGGGTACGAGAAGCCGATGACGTAGACGCCGCGCTCCAGGAGAAGTTCGGCCATCCGCGCCGCCTCTGCCGCGTCGCCGATCATGACGGGGGCGATGGGATGGTCGCCCGGCAGCAGGTCGAAGCCCTCCTCCGTCATCCGGGAGCGGAACAGCGCGGTGTTCGCGGCGAGCTTGTCGCGCAGGTCACCGGCGGACTCCAGCAGGTCGAGGACCTTCAGCGAGGCGGCGGCGATCACCGGGGCCAGGCTGTTGGAGAAGAGGTACGGGCGGGAGCGCTGGCGCAGCAGGGCGACGATCTCGGCGCGGGCGGCGACATAGCCGCCGGAGGCGCCGCCGAGGGCCTTGCCGAGGGTGCCGGTGAGGATGTCGACACGGTCCATCACGCCGTGCAGCTCCGGGGTGCCGCGCCCGCCCGCGCCGACGAAGCCGACGGCGTGCGAGTCGTCGACCATGACCATCGCGTCGTAGCGCTCGGCGAGGTCGCAGATCTCCTGCAGCGGCGCGACATGGCCGTCCATGGAGAAGACGCCGTCGGTGACGACGAGCCGGCGGCGGGCGCCCGCCGCCTCCTTGAGCTGCGTCTCCAGGTCGGCGAGGTCGCGGTTGGCGTAGCGGAAGCGGCGGGCCTTGGACAGGCGGATGCCGTCGATGATGGAGGCGTGGTTGAGGGCGTCGGAGATGACCGCGTCCTCCGGGCCGAGGAGCGTTTCGAAGACACCGCCGTTGGCGTCGAAGCAGGAGGAGTAGAGGATCGTGTCCTCCTGGCCGAGGAAGGCCGAAAGGCGCGCCTCCAGCTCCTTGTGGACCTCCTGCGTCCCGCAGATGAAGCGGACGGAGGCCATGCCGTAGCCCCAGCGGTCCAGGGCGTCGCGGGCGGCGGCGACGACCTCGGGGTGGTCGGCGAGGCCGAGGTAGTTGTTGGCGCAGAAGTTGAGCACGTCGCCGGGGCGGCCTCCCGCGGTGACCTGCACGCTCGCGGACTGCGGGGTGGAGATGACGCGCTCGGGCTTGTGCAGTCCGGCGCTGCGGATCTCGTCGAGGTCGGCGCGCAGGTCATCGCGTACGGAGTCGAACATGGCCTGTCCTTCGGGGTCGGTTACCGGGATGCGGAGGGACGGGTCGCCGGGCGCGCCCGGCGGGGGGAACGGGAGGTCAGACGGTCCAGTCGAGGATGACCTTGCCGCCGCGGCCGCTCGCGGCGTCGGCGAAGGCCGCCTCGTGGTCGCGGTGGCCGTAGCGGCCGGTGATCACCGGCGCGAGGTCGAGGCCGCCTTCGAGCAGCACCGACATCGCGTACCAGGTCTCGAACATCTCGCGGCCGTAGATGCCCTTGAGGGTGATCATCGAGGTGACGATGCGGGCCCAGTCGACGGGGAACTCGTCGGAGGGCAGGCCGAGCATGGCGATGCGGCCGCCGTTGGTCATGTTGGCGATCATGTCGCGCAGCGCCTCGGGACGGCCGGACATCTCCAGGCCGATGTCGAAGCCCTCGCGCAGCCCGATCTCCCGCTGGCCGTCGGCGATCGTCGCGTCCGCCACGTTCAGCGCGAGGCCGACGCCGATCTTGCGGGCCAGCTCCAGGCGCTCCTCGCTGACGTCGGTGATCACGACGTTCCGGGCGCCGGCGTGCCGGGCGACGGCCGCCGCCATCAGCCCGATCGGCCCGGCGCCGGTGATCAGCACGTCCTCGCCGACCAGCGGGAACGACAGGGCGGTGTGCACGGCGTTGCCGAACGGGTCGAAGATCGCGGCCACATCGAGGTCGACGGGGACCCGGTGCACCCACACGTTGGAGGCGGGCAGCGCGACGTACTCGGCGAACGCGCCGTCGCGGCCGACGCCGAGCCCGACGGTGGCGCGGCACAGGTGGCGGCGCCCGGCCAGACAGTTGCGGCACTTGCCGCACACCAGGTGGCCCTCGCCGCTGACCCGGTCGCCGACGGCGATGTCGGCGACGTCCCGGCCGGTCTCCACGACCTCGCCGACGAACTCGTGGCCGACGATGAGCGGGGCGGCGACGGCCTGCTGCGCCCAGCCGTCCCAGTCCCGGATGTGCAGATCGGTGCCGCAGATCCCGGTGCGCAACACCTTGATCAGCACATCGCCGGGTCCGACGGCCGGCTCCGGGACGTCCCGGAGCCGCAGACCGGGCTCAGCCTTCTCCTTGACCAGCGCTTTCACCGAGGCGTCTCCTGTGCCGACGACGGGCCCGGCGCCTCGCGGCGGAGCGCGTCCGGGCAGGAAAAACCGGCACACGGCGACGGACGCGGGAACCCGCGGCCGCCCGTGGCCGGACGCCTCACAATCTGCCGTCCGGCGGGCGCCGCGTCCATCGATCATTTCTTAAGCCGGGCAACAGAAGCGCTTCATCCGCCCCTCCCGGCCCACGGCACACCCGTCAGCGCGGCCGTTGCGGCGCGGGGTCCTCGTCGAGGAGCGGCCGCAGCGCGCCCAGCAGCGCACCGATGCACACCTCACGGAGTTCGGCCCGGGTGCAGCTCTCCTCGGTGAGCCGGTCCACGCAGAGCACCTGGACGAAGACGAGCCGGCTCTTCAGCACGCCGGAGGCGGCCTCCCGCCGGCCCTGCGCGTAGGGCAGCACGGCGAGCAACCGCTCGCGCAGCGCGTCGAGTTCCCCGTCGATGATCGTCTGGATGAGCCGGTCCCCCCGCCCCCGGCCCCGTCCGTGGTCCCGGCCGCCGGTCCGGCGTGCGCCCCGGCCCCGCCGGCTACACGGCCCCGGTCGCGGAGGTGCGGCAGTCCGGGTGGCCCCAGCCGTCCGGGTTCTTGGCGATGGGCTCACCGGCGGCGTACGAACGGCCGCAGCGGCAGCGGCCGGGGAACTTCGCCTTCAGCGTCCGGGACGAGCCGCCGCCGGAGCCGCCGGTACGGGTGGCGCCGGTGCGGCGGGCCGGCTTGGGGCGGGCGGCGGACGGTGCGGAGGGCGGCGGCTCCGGGGAGCCCCGGTCGCTGCCGGCGGGCTCCTGTTCGGTCGCGGCGCGGCTCGCGGCACGGTCGGCGAAGTCGTTGAGCCGGTCGCCGTCCACCTGGTGGGCGGGGACGTAGCGGAACGTGACGGAGCGGTCGGTCAGCAGTGCGTCGATGCGGACCACCAGCTCCTGGTTGGCGACCGGCTTGCCCGCGGCGGTCTTCCAGCCCTTGCGCTTCCAGCCCGGCAGCCAGGTGGTGACCGCCTTCATCGCGTACTGCGAGTCCATCCGGATCTCCAGCGGGAGCTGCGGATCGGCGTGGGTCAGCAGCCGCTCCAGGGCGGTCAGCTCGGCGACGTTGTTGGTCGCCGTGCCCAGCGGGCCCGCCTCCCAGACGGCCGGGTCGCCCGCCTCGTCGGCGATGACCCAGGCCCAGCCCGCCGGTCCCGGATTTCCTTTCGACGCCCCGTCACACGCGGCGATTACGCGTTCAGCCATACCCCGATCATCCCAGGCCCGGCGGGGTGCCGGACGCCACTCCCCCGCCGTGACTCAGTGCGCCGGGCCGGTGGCGGGCCGCCAGGACGTCAGCCGGTCCGCGCGGTTGCGGGCACACCAGGCGGTGAACGCGGGATAGCCGCGCACCCCGTCGTCGACGACCGCGCGGTAGACCCGGATGCCCGGCAGCGGCTCGCCGGCGGCGGCCGCCGCCTCCTTGATCGTGAGGATCGCGTCCCGCGTCTCCTCGGTCAGCGCCGCGCGCAGCGGTCCGACCAGATCGGCGGCGCGGGGGCCCGGGTGATCGTCGGCCAGCCACCACATGTCGATCTGCCAGGTCTCACCGGCGTCCGTCTCGTGGTCCAGGCGCCAGTAGAGGCCCTGGTCGGGCAGGTCAAGGGCGTTGGTGAAGCGCAGCCGCCGGACGCCCGGCAGCTCGGCGCAGGGTGTCAGGGCGGCGAAGCCCTGAGCGACGGACGGCGCCGGGGAGTAGATCTCCAGGTCGATGTCGGGTTCGACGACGAGGTCCAGCGCGACCGACCCGACGAGCACCGGGCGGCCGAGCGGACGCCAGCGGTCGAGCAGCCCGAGCGTGCCGAGGACGTCGAGGGCGGCGGTGCGGCGGCGAACGGCGCGGTCGCGGCGGGCGGCGGCCTCGGTGGCGGACATGCGCCGAGCGTAGCCCCGCAGACCCCGCGGGTGCGCCCGCCGGTCCGCGGAGGCGGCGCCGCCCGGTCCGTCCGCTACCGGCCGAAGGTCTCCGTCAGCCGGGGCGGCGCCGCCTGCTGCCAGGAGTCGGTCAGGATGTCGCGGAGTTCGGCCTCGTCCTCCAGGGCGGCGAGCCGGACGCGTACCCAGTGCGAACCGGCCTCGTGCGGCGGGACCCAGAACTTCTCCGGCTCCGCCGCGATCAGTTCGTCCCGCTCGTGCATCGGGCAGCGGACGGCGAACGACGTCTCGTCGTCCGGCACGGTGACGAACATCTTCCCGGCGACCCGGAAGGTCGGCATCCCCCACGCAAGCCGCTCCTCCGTGGCGGGGAGCGAGAGCGCGATTCGGCGGACGTCGTCGGAGTCGGGCAGGCCCTGGGCGTCGGTCATGCCCCGAGGTTACGAGGGCGGCGCGGGGGTGCGCACACGGACGCGGGCCGGCGCCGCGTCCGGCCCCCGGAATCGGTCCAGTTGCCGGCGGGTGGACCGGGCCGCGGCCGTACGCACCGGCCTGGCGTGGCGCCGAAACCGAAGAACGGAGTCCCCGTGCACCACCGCCTCGCCGCCGACCTCACCGACCTGCCCACCCTGTTGGACGCCGCACGCGAACGCGCCGTGGCCTTCCTCGACGGGCTGCCCGAGCGGCCGGTGGTCCCGGCGTGGCAGCCGCCGCCCGAGGCACCGCTGCCGGAGCGCGGAACGGGGCTGCGCGGTGCGCTCGCGGAGTTCGGCGACGTCCGGGAGCCGGGCCTGCCGGCGAGCGCGGGGCCGCGCCACCTCGGGTTCGTCACGGGCGGGGCGACTCCCGCGGCGCCGGCCGGTGACTGGCTGACGGCCACCGCCGACCAGAACTCCAGCACCTCGCTGGACGGAGCGGACCAGGTCCTGGAGCGGCGGACGGTGGCCTGGCTGCGGGAGCTGTTCGGCCTGTCCGGCGCGCACGCGGGGACGTTCGTGAGCGGCGCGACGGTGTCGAACACCGTCGGGCTCGCGGTGGCCCGCGAATGGCTCGGGGAGCGGCGCGGCGTCTCCCCCGCCCGCGACGGTGTGGCGGCGCTCGGCCCCGTACGGGTGCTCTCCGGCGCCGCGCACGCGAGCGTCGCCAAGGGCCTGTCGGTGCTGGGGCTCGGGCGCAACGCGCTGGTGCCGGTGGCGACGCTGCCGGGGCGGGAGGCCGTCGACGTCGCCGCGCTGGAGCGGGAGTTGGCCCGGCAGGACGGGCCGTGCGTCGTCGTGGCGAACGCCGGGACCGTCAACACCGTCGACTTCGACGATCTGACGGCCGTCGTCGCGCTCCGCGAACGTTACGGCTGCCGGCTGCACGTCGACGCCGCGTACGGCGCCTTCGCCGCGCTCTCCCCCGCGTCGGCGCCGCTGGTGGCCGGGCTGGACCTGGCCGACTCGATCTGCGTGAACCTGCGCACATGGCTCAACGTGCCGTACGACAGCGCGGTGCGGTTCACCCGGCGGCCGGATCTGCAGGCGGCGGTCTTCCGCAGTGCGGCGGCCTACCTGGGGCCGCTGGGAGCCGAGCCGGACCTCGTCCATCTGACACCCGAGAACTCGCGCCGGCTGCGGGCGCTCGCCGCGTGGTTCACCCTGCGCGCCTACGGGCGGGACGGCTACCGGGAGATCGTCGAACGGTGTGTGGCCGGGGCCCGGAGCCTGGGGCGGGCGGTGGCGCGAGCGCCGGAGCTGCGGCTGCCGGCGCCGGTGCGGCTGAACGTCGTCTGCTTCACGCTGTCCGGCGAACCGACGGCGGAGCGGCTGCGGGCGTTCGCGGACGCGGTCGCCCCCGGAGGTGTTCGTGACGCCGACGACGTACGACGGTACGCCCGCGCTGCGGGCCGCGTTCAGCAATTGGCGCACCGAGGAGGCGGACGTCGCCCGCGCCGCGGCGGCGCTGACGGCGGCGGCCCGCGAACGGTGAACACGGAGCACGGCGGCGGGGGTCCGGACCCCCGCCGCCATGTCCGGGCCGCTTCCGTGGCGGCCTGCGCGCCGTAACGCGGGCCCCGGGCAACGGCGTTCGGACCGGATGTGCCGAGGTGCGGTGATCGGCGGGCCCCGCCCGGGATAGACTTGCTGGATACAAGCAACATGCCGGGTCGGCCGTGGTGCGCGCCGACGGACTTCGCAAGGATTCACCATGAACAAGGGGACGGTCCCCCCTGTCGGCCGCACGGGCGAGCGGGTCACCGCCGCCTCGCAACTGGACGAGGCAGCCGCGGGGCTGGGGTCGGAGATCGTGCGGTTCACGCGGCTCATCGCGGCGTGGAAACAGCGCGCGAAGAACGACGCGAGCGCCGCCGACCGGGTGCTGCTGGCCCGGTTGGTGCTCGGCGGCGACCGCCGGGCCACCGATCTGGCCGCCGATGCGTTCCTGGACCTGTCGACGGTCAGCCGTCAGGTCCGGGCGCTGGTCGACCGGGGTCTGGTCGAGCGGCGGCCCGATCCGGACGACCGGCGGGTGACGCTGCTGAGCGCCACCCCGTCCGGCCGGGAGACCTTCGAGCACTACCGGCGTCAGCGCGACGCCGAACTGGCCAGACTGCTGGAGCCATGGACACCGCAGGACCGGGCGGACCTGATCCGGCTGATGGGCCGCCTCAACAACGACTTGGTGGAACACCAACACGCGCGACCGTGCTCCGGGGGAGACCAGGGCGACGCCGCGCAACAGGGAGAGCACAGCGCATGAGCACATCCACCTCCCCACCCACGGCGGGGGCCAAGGAGATACCGGGGACAGGTGTCCTCACCCATCGCCAGATCCTGACCATCCTCAGCGGACTCATGCTGGGGATGTTCCTGGCCGCGCTCGACCAGACCATCGTCAGCACCTCGATCCGCACCATCGCCGACGACCTGCACGGGCTGAGCCAGCAGGCGTGGGCGACCACCGCGTACCTCATCACCTCGACGATCTCCACACCGCTGTACGGCAAGCTGTCCGACCTGCACGGCCGTAAGCCGTACTACCTGACGGCGATCAGCGTCTTCGTCGTCGGCTCGGTGGCCTGCACCTTCTCCACCTCGATGACGGAACTGGCGGCGTTCCGCGCCGTGCAGGGGCTGGGCGCGGGCGGTCTGATGTCGCTGGCGCTGGCCATCATCGGCGACGTCGTCCCGCCCCGCGAACGGGCCCGCTACCAGGGCTACATGCTGGGTACCTTCGCCACCTCCAGCGTCGCCGGGCCGCTGATCGGCGGTGCGCTGGCGGGGCAGGAGCACCTGCTGGGCATCACCGGCTGGCGCTGGGTGTTCCTGGTGAACGTGCCGATCGGCATCATCGCGCTGTTCGTCGTCGCGAAGGTCCTCAACATCCCGCACACCCGGCGGGATCACCGCATCGACTGGTGGGGCGCGCTGACCATCGCGATCGGTGTCGTCCCGCTGCTGCTCGTCGCCGAGCAGGGCCGCGAGTGGGGCTGGGGCTCGAACACCTCGATCGCCTGCTATGTCATCGGCGGGATCGGCATCATCGCGTGGATCTTCGTCGAGCGGTGGATCGGGGACGACGCGCTGATCCCGATGCGGCTCTTCCGCAACAGCACCTTCAGCATGACGAGCCTGCTGTCCGTGCTGATCGGTATGGGGATGTTCGGCGGGATGCTGATGATCCCGCAGTACCTCCAGATCGTGAAGGGCGCGAGCCCCACCCGCTCGGGTCTGGAGATGCTGCCGCTGATGGCGGGCATGCTGATCGCCTCCGTCGCGTGCGGCCAGATCACGGCGAAGACCGGGCGCTACAAGATCTTCCCGATCGTCGGTACGGCGCTGATGGTCGCGGCGATGCTGCTGTTCCACTTCCGGGTGCAGTGGGACACGCCGCTGTGGGAGACGATGCTCTACATGCTCGTCTTCGGCCTGGGGCTGGGCGGTTGCATGCAGACGCTGGTGCTGGCGGTGCAGAACGCCGTGCCGCCGCGGGACATGGGCGTGGCGACCGCGTCGTCGACGTTCTTCCGGCAGATGGGCGCCACCGCCGGTACCGCGATCTTCCTGTCGGTGCTGTTCAGCACCGTCGGCGACAAGATCGCGGACGCGTTCGGCTCCGCCGTGCGCACCGAGCGCTTCCAGGCGGCGCTGCACGATCCGAAGGTCCTCCAGGACCCGGCCAACAAGCCGGTCCTGGACATGCTCAAGGCGCCCGGGGGCGGCGGGAACTCCTCCGGTGTGCTCAGCGACTCGTCGTTCATCCAGCATCTGGACCCGCGGCTGGCCGAGCCGTTCAAGCGCGGCTTCGCCGACTCGATGCACACGGTGTTCCTGATGGGTGCGATCGTCGTGGCGGTGGCGTTCCTGCTGGTGCTGTTCGTCAAGGAGGTGCCGCTGCGGCAGATCTCCGGACTCCAGGCGCGCGCCCAGGCCGAGGCGGAGGACGCCGGGGCCGCCGGGGCCGATGCGGGTGAGCCCGCCGCGGCGGAGACCGGCGCCGTGGCCACCGCCGTGGAGGCGGTGCCCACCGCACCGGCGGAGGTGACGGGTCCCTGCGTCGAGGGCACGGTGCACGACGGCGGCGGCGCGCCGGTGGCGCAGGCCGTGATCACGCTGATCGACATCGGCGGGCGGCAGTTGGGCCGGACCGCCACCGGGGCGGACGGCCGCTACGTGCTGGCCGCGCCGGGCGCCGGGACGTACGTCCTGATCGGCTCGGCGGGCGCCCGGCAGCCGCAGGCGGCGACGGTCGTGGTGGCGGACGGGCCGGTGCGGTTCGATCTGGCGCTCGGCGGCGCGGCCGGGCTCTCCGGCGAAGTCGTCGCGGACGCGGACAGCGCTCCCTTGCCGGGTGCGCTGGTGGTCGCCACGGACGTCCGCGGTGAGGTCGTGGCGTCCGGGGTCGCCGGTGCGGACGGCGGCTTCGTCTTCGGGGAGCTGGCGCAGGGCGGTTACACCCTCGCGGTCAGCGCCGAGGGGCACCGCCCGGCCGCGCTCCCGGTGGAGGTCACGCCCGGCGCCCGCAACCGTTACGAGATCCGGCTGACGCCCGGCGCGCGGATCCGCGGCACGGTGCGCACCGCGCACCGCGGCCCGCTGGGCGACGCCCGCGTCACGCTGCTGGACCCGGCGGGCAACGTCGTGGGCACGGCGACGACCGGCGATGACGGCGCGTACGCCTTCACCGACCTCGACCAGGGCACCTACACGGTGATCGCGAGCGGCTATCCGCCGGTCGCCACGCCGCTGCGGGTGAGCACCGAGGGGCACACCGAGCTGGACATCGACCTCGGTCACGACACGGCCGGCTGACCGGCCGCCGACGGGACTCCGGGCCCGGCTCCCACCGAGGGGGCCGGGCCCGCTGCCGTCCGGGGCCCGGCGTGGCGCGCCCCGGCGTGCGCGGCGCCGTCCCTCCGACGCCTCCTCACCCTCCGTTCCCCTCCACCAACACGCGAAATACACGAAACCCTCCCCAAACGCGCACTCTTTGTGGCCAACAAGTCACTCTCTGTGTAACGTCGAGGGGTGGCTGCCGTGTTCCCGATCGGAGCCGGCCGGTCACCACTTGTCAGTCATCCATCGTCTGTCACGGCCTCCCGCACGGTGCGGGAGGTCTTACGAGTTCCCGTGGAGGGCATATGAAGAGCGGCATCGTGAAGTGGTTCAACGCGGAGAAGGGATACGGCTTCATCCAGCAGGACGGCGGCGGTCCCGACGTCTTCGCCCATTACTCCCACATCAACGCCACCGGCTTCCGGGAGCTGCGGGAGGGCCAGGCCGTCACCTTCGACGTCACCGAGGGCCACAAGGGTCCGCAGGCCGAGAACATCGTGGTCAGCACGGTCGTCGCCTGATCCGCCGCCCGGCCCCCTTCCCGGGCTCCGTCGCCGTCCCGCTCCCGTCGGGGGCGGGACGGTTCCGTGTCCGCCCACGCGCTCACCACACCCCGGCCGGTGGGAGAATGCGGTGCCACGGTCCCGGGGAAAGGTGCGCAGGGTGGAGTCTCCCGTTCCGAGTGTGCTGTGTGAGGTGGGGGCGCTCACCGCGGACGTCCCCGGCAATGCCGCGGTGCGGTGGAAACTGGCCGAGTCCGGGCGTCAGCTCGACGCCAACGTCGTCCATCTGACGGCCGGGCAGCGTGTGGACACCCACACCGAACCGGATCTGGACGTCCTCCTCCTCGTCCTGGCCGGGGACGGCACCCTGGAATCCCCCGCGGGCGACGCGGCGCTGGGCGCGGATGCGCTGGTGTGGCTGCCGCACGGCGCGACCCGGGCGCTCGTCGCGGGTCCGGCGGGCCTGTCGTACCTCACCGTGCACCGCAGGCGTCCCGGTATGCGGATCGGCCGCCGTCCCCCCGGGCCCGCCGCCGGCTGACGCCGCGCGCCGGGCCGCCGGCGGCCGGGCCGTCAGGGGGTGGCGGTGTGGTCGGGGTGGCCGCGGGTGCGGCGGGATTCCTTGAGTTCCGCCTCGTGGACGTGGGTGCGGCCCTCGACGAGCGCGTCGCGGACCTGCTCCTCGACGGCGGTGAAGGGCCGGTAGTAGGTCGCGTTGTACTCCTCGACGACCTGGAACGTCCAGCGGCCCGGGAGGACGTTGCGGCCGACGATCTCCCGCTCGACCAGGTCGGCCAGATCGAGGTGACCGGCCGCCCGGAGCTGGTGGACGCTCTCCCCCACCACGCGGTCGGCGCCGCCGGTGAGCTGGTGGAAGGCGTAGAGGTGGCCGCGGGCCCGTTCGACGGTCTCCAGGGCTTCCGAAAGGGTGCCCAGCGCCCGGACCGTGGCGTCACCGACCCCCTCGGGTCTGCGGTGGGCGGGGTCGGGGCCGGGCCGGTCGGCATCGCGCGGTGCGGAGTGACTGCTCATGCCCCTCCTCTGCCCCGAAGCCGGGCGGCTGTCCGCACGGGCACGGCCACCGGAGTGAACCGGGCCGCCCTGCGGCGACCGGCCGCCGGTGCCAGACTTGAGGAACTGCGCCCGGCCGCCGGCCGGTGCCCCCGTCACCCGAGGGGGAATTCATGACCTGGGCTTCCTGGACCACCGTCGGCATCCACGCGCGGCCGGGCGCCGTCCGCACCGAGGAGGTGGGGGTGCTCAACGGCGATGTGACCATCCATACGACCTGGTCGGAGGGGCAGGCGCAGGTGGCGGTGCAGCCCACCGGCGCCTCGGACTGGTACACGATGGTCGGCAGTCCCGTGCCCTGCTTCTCCGAGGAGGACAGCCGCAGCTTCCACCAGGCGGTCGTGGAGGCGGTACGCGGCGGCGAGGACGCGGAGCAGGAGCTGCAACGGCTCTTCGAGCGGTGAGCCGGGCGTTGGGGGCGCGCGGTCCGCGGCCGGGCCGCGCGCCCCGGTGTGACGGCCGTCCTGCCGCGCCCGTACCCCTGTCTTCTCCCTGTTCCCGGCCCGCGGGCGCCGTGCGGGCTCTACCGTCCCTGGGGAGCGACGACTTCGGCCCGCCGGGCCGGTCGCGGGACGAGAGAGGACCGTCATGGCGCAGGCACGTACGGAGCACGACTTCCTTGTGGTGGGGGCCGGTTCGGCCGGGAGCGTGCTGACCCGGAGACTGCTGGACCGGGGGTACTCCGTGCAGGTGCTGGAGGCCGGGCCGCCGGATGACGACGCGCGGGTGCACAGCCCGCAGGGCTGGCCGGCGCTCCTGGGGTCCGCGCTGGACTGGGCGGCCGTCTCCGTCCCCCAACGGCACGCCAACAACCGGGTGTTGGCCTGGCCGCGCGGGAAGGTGCTCGGCGGTTCCAGCTCCCTCAACGGCATGATCTACATCCGCGGGCACCGCAGCGACTACGACGGCTGGGCCGCCGATGGCTGCGAGGGCTGGGACTGGGAGAGCGTACTGCCGCTGTTCAAACGGTCCGAGGACCATGTGGACGGCGCCGGCGCGTGGCACGGCGCGGGCGGGCCGCTGCCGGTCAGCCGGATCACCGCGCCGCATCCGACGGCGACCGCGTTCGTCGAGGCGGCGGCCGGTCTCGGCCATCCGGTCACCGAGGACTTCAACGGCACCCACATGACCGGTGTCGGCTTCAACCACGTCACGGTCCGCGACGGGCTGCGGATGAGCGCCTGGCAGAGCTTCGTCGCCCCCGTCCTGGGCCATCCGAGGCTGACGGTGACGACCGGGGCGCGGGTGCACCGGGTGCTGCTGGAGAAGGGCCGGGCCGTCGGGGTGGAGTACGCGGCCGACGGGCGGCTGCACCGGGCCCGCGCCGCGCGGGAGGTGCTGCTCTGCGGCGGGGTGCTCGGCTCGCCGCAGACGCTGCTGCACTCCGGTATCGGCCCGGCGGCGGACCTGCGCGCGGTGGGGGTGGAGACGGCCGTGGACCTGCCGGGCGTCGGCGCCAACCTCCACGACCACCTGCTGGTGAGCAACGTCTACGAGGCCACCGGGCCGCTCCCGGCGGGCACCGCGAACCTGCTGGAGGCGCAGTTGTTCGCGTCGTCCGACGCGGACCTGCCGGGGCCCGACCTCCAGCCGCTCTTCATGCACCTGGTGTATCCGGCGGAGTCCTATCCGGTGCCGGAGCACGGCTACACCATCGCGCCGGGGCTCGTGCGGCCCCGCTCGCGCGGCACGCTGCGGCTGGCCTCCGCGGATCCGGAGGCGGCGCCGCTGCTCGACCCGAACGTGCTGGACGATCCGTACGACCTGGAGGCGCTGGTCGACGCGGTGGAGCTGAGCCGGGAGATCGGCGGGCAGCGGGCGTTCGACGCCTGGCGGAGGGCGGAGGTGGCGCCGGGGCCCGAGGCCCGTACCCGGGACGACCTGCGGGCCTATGTGCGGCGGGCGGTGGGGACGTACCACCACCAGGTGGGCACCTGCCGGATGGGGCGGGGGGATCGGGCGGTGGTCGATCCGTCGTTGCGGGTGTACGGCGTGGACGGGCTGCGGGTGGCGGACGCGTCGGTGATGCCGTCGGTGCCGTCCGGCAACACCAACGCCCCGACGATCATGATCGGCGAGAAGGCGGCGGAGCTGGTGCTCGCGGACGCGGGCTGAGGACCGGTCCGGGGCGCACGGTGCGGTGCCGGGGCGTGCGGGGCCCCGTTCAGCCGGGCGTGGTGGCGGCCGTTCCCGGGCGTCCGGGAGGGGTACACGGGGCCGGTCCGGTGCGTACGGACGCGCCGGACCGGCACGTATCGCTCTGAGCCGGGCCGTCCCGTACATCGGCTCCGGAGCCGTCCGGCGGCGGGTCGTCACGGCGCCGGGCGGGCGGGGTTCAGCGGTCGTGCTCGCGGAGGTCCGCGACGCGGCGGATCTTGCCGACCGAGCGTTCCAGGGTCTCCGGGTCGACGACCGTCACCTCGACCGTGACGCCGACGCCGTCCTTGACGCCCTTGGCGATCCGGGCGGCGGCGGCCGTGCGCGCCTCGGGGGCGGCGTCCGGCCGGGCCTCGACGAGGACGGTCAGGTGGTCCATGCGGCCGCGGCGGGTCAGCCGGAGCTGGAAGTGCGGGGCGACGCCGGGGGCGGCCAGGACGATCTCCTCGATCTGGCTGGGGAAGACGTTGACCCCGCGCAGGATGATCATGTCGTCGCAGCGCCCGGTGATCTTCTCGATCCGGCGGAAGGCGGGGCGGGCGGTGCCGGGGAGCAGACGGGTCAGGTCGTGGGTGCGGTAGCGGATCACGGGCAGCGCCTCCTTGGTGAGGGAGGTGAAGGCCAGTTCGCCGTGGCCGCCGTCGGGCACGGATTCGCCGGTGAGCGGGTCGACGATCTCGGGGTAGAAGTGGTCCTCCCAGACGTGCAGACCGTCCTTGACCTCGACACATTCCTGGGCGATGCCGGGGCCGCAGACCTCGGAGAGGCCGTAGATGTCGACGGCGTGCAGATCCAGCCGCTCCTCGATCTCGCGGCGCATGCCCTCCGTCCAGGGCTCGGCTCCGAAGACGCCGACCCGCAGGGAGGTGGTGCGCGGATCGATGCCCTGCCGCTCGAACTCGTCGAGGAGGGTGAGCATGTAGGACGGGGTGACCATGATGATCTCGGGGCGGAAGTCCTGGATGATCTGTACCTGACGGGCGGTCATGCCGCCGGACGCGGGGATGACCGTACAGCCGGCCCGCTCGGCGCCGTAGTGGGCGCCGAGGCCGCCGGTGAACAGGCCGTATCCGTAGGAGATGTGCACCTTGTCGCCGGGGCGGGCGCCGGCGGCACGCAGCGAGCGGGCGACGACGTCGGCCCACATCGAGAGGTCGTTCTCGGTGTAGCCGACGACGGTGGGGCGGCCGGTGGTGCCGCTGGAGGCGTGGACACGGCGCACCTCGGACATCGGGACGGCGAACATCCCGAAGGGGTAGGTGTCGCGCAGGTCCGCCTTGGTGGTGAAGGGGAAGCGCGCCAGGTCCTCCAGGGTGCGGCAGTCCTCGGGGCGGACCCCGGCGCGGTCGAACTTGGTGCGGTACAGCTCGACGTGGTCGTACGCGTGGCGCAGTGTGGCGCGCAGCCGGCGGAGCTGGACGGCGCGCAGTTCTTCGCGGGTCAGCCGCTCGCCGTCGTCCAGCAGGGCGGGGGGCAGGGGCGCGCCGAGGCGGGTGCGGCCGGCGGCCCGGAGGGTCGGTTCGCTGCTCATCTCGGCTCCTTCGCCGTCGTTCCGCGGACGCTGCGGCTCCGGCCGCGGAACTCCGCGATGACCGTGTCGGCCCGGCGGACCGTCACGTCGTAGATGCCGCTGCGGCCGAAGCGGGTGCGCTCCGCGGCGGCGGCGTGGAGGATGTCGCCCTCGTGCGCGGGGGCGATGAAGTCGATGTCCGCGGCGGCCGCGACGGTCACCGGGCCGTGGCTGTTGCAGGCGCAGGCGAACGCGGTGTCGGCGAGCAGGAAGAGGCAGCCGCCGTGGGCGGTGCCGTGGCCGTTGACCATCGCGGCGGTCACCGTCATCCGCAGCAGGGCGTGTCCTTCGCCGTGGGTGACCAGCTCGATCCCCATGGCACGGGAGGCCCGGTCCGCGGCGAGCATGCGCTCGACCGGTCCGGGGGCGGCGCCAGCGGTGTACCTCACCTTTTCCCCAGCTCCTTTCGGCACCTTGTGCGCCGACCGAACATTCGGTTAGCGTCGGCTCCGTCACGTAAGCAAGCATCAGCACTGCCTGTCAAGAGGTGGACCGCATGCCCCAGTACGCCCCGGGAAGCCCCGGCTCCCCCGCCCGCCGCCGGCCGCCGCGGGGGCGCGCCGCGACCGCCGCGCACCGCGCGCCGGGAGCGGTGCGCCTCCCGGGCGGCGCCCCTCTCCCGGAGGGGGCCGGCCGTGGCTGACGAGGTCTACCTCATCGACGGTGCCCGTACCCCGCAGGGCCGCTACGGCGGGGCGCTGGCCTCCGTACGGCCGGACGATCTCGCGGCCCTGGTGGTCGGGGAGGCGATGCGGCGCGCGGGGATTCCGGGCGAGGCGGTGGACGAGGTGATACTCGGCGCCGCCAATCAGGCAGGCGAGGACAACCGCAACGTGGCGCGGATGGCCGCCTTGCTGGCGGGTCTGCCGCACACGGTGCCCGGCCACACCGTCAACCGGCTGTGCGCCTCGGGGCTGACGGCCGTCGCCTCCGCGGCCCAGGCGGTGCGGGCGGGCGAGGCCGAGCTGGTCGTGGCGGGCGGGGTGGAGTCGATGACCCGCGCCCCGTGGGTGATGGAGAAGCCGGGCACGCCGTGGGCGAAGCCCGGCGAGCTCCGGGACACCTCCCTGGGCTGGCGGTTCACCAACCCGCGCTTCGCGGCGGCGGACCGCGCGGTGGCGGCGGACGCGGGGCCCGAGGCGGTGCGGGTGACGCTGTCGATGGGCGAGACGGCCGAGGAGGTCGCGGCGCTCGACGGGATCGACCGCGCCGCATGTGACGCGTTCGCGCTGCGCAGCCACCGGCGGGCGGTCGCCGCCCGGGAGGCGGGCCGGTTCGACCGCGAGATCGTGCCGGTGGAGACGGCGGACACCACGGTGACCCGCGACGAGGGGCCGCGTCCGTCGACGACGGCCCAGAAGCTCGCGGCGCTCCGTCCGCTCTTCCGGCCCGGAGGTGTGGTGACGGCGGGTTCCGCCTCACCGCTCTCGGACGGCGCGGCGGCGCTGGTGGTGGCGGGCCCGGCCGCCGTCGAGCGGTACGGACTGACGCCACGCGCCCGGATCGTCGCCTCGGCGGCGGCCGGGGTGGCGCCGCAGCTGATGGGTCTTGGGCCGGTGCCCGCCACCGGGAAGGCGCTGGTGCGGGCCGGCTGGCGGGCGGCGCAGCTGGACGCGGTCGAGCTGAACGAGGCGTTCGCCGCGCAGGCGCTCGCGGTGATCCGGCGGCTGGAGCTGGACGAGGCGCGGGTCAACGCGGACGGCGGGGCGCTGGCCCTGGGGCATCCGCTGGGGTGCTCGGGCGCCCGGATCCTGCTGACGCTGCTGGGGCGGCTGGAGCGGGAGGACGCCCGGCGCGGGCTCGCCACGCTCTGCGTGGGCGTCGGCCAGGGTGTGGCGATGCTCGTGGAGCGGGTGTGAGGGGCGCGGGGGCCGGGGCCCGCCGCGCGGGGCGCCCGGTGTGCGCCCCGGCGACGACAGGACGCGGGCCCTCCCGGGCACCGCGGGATGCGCGGCGAAAGGAACGGACATGACCAGCGGATCTGCCGGGCCGTCGGTGCCGGAGGTGGTCGGGGTGATCGGCGGTGGCCGGATGGGCGCGGGCATCGCCCAGTCCTTCGCCGCCGCCGGGGCGTCGGTGACGGTCGTGGAGAGCGACGAGCGGGCGGCGGCCGCCGCGGTGGAGCGGGTGGCCACGGGGCTGCGGCGCGCCGCCGAGCGCGGCAAGCTCGCGGAGCCGGCCGAGCGGGTGCTCGGCCGGGTGACCACCGTGGCGTCGGCCGGGGCGCTGCCGCCGGGGGCCGCGCTGGTCGTCGAGGCGGTGCCGGAGGACGCGCGGCTCAAGGCCGAGGTGCTGGCCGCGGCGGAGCGGGCGGTCGGCGAGGGGACGGTGCTGGCCACCAACACCTCCTCCCTGCCGGTCACCGAGCTGGCGGCGGCGCTCGACCGTCCCGGCCGCTTCCTGGGCATGCACTTCTTCAACCCCGTCCCCGCCTCGGCGCTGGTGGAGATCGTCGTCGGAGCGGCCACCGAGGAGGCGACGGTCGAGCGGGCGCTCGGCTGGACGCGGGCGCTGGGCAAGAAGGACGTGGTGGTCAAGGACTCCCCCGGGTTCGCGAGCAGCCGTCTGGGGGTGGCGCTGGGCCTGGAGGCGATCCGGATGGTCGAGGAGGGCGTCGCCGCGCCGGAGGCGATCGACGACGCGATGACGCTGGGCTACCGCCACCCGATGGGGCCGCTGCGCCTGACGGACCTGGTGGGGCTGGATGTCCGGCTGGCCATCGCCGAGCATCTGCACGCCACGCTCGGCGCGCGCTTCGCCCCACCGGAACTGCTGCGCGCCAAGGTGGCCCGCGGGGAGCTGGGGCGGAAGTCGGGGCAGGGGTTCTACAGCTGGGAATGAGGGCCGGCCGGCCGCTCGGGCGCCGGGACCGGGAGGCCGGCGGATGCCGGGGCGGGCGGCCCTCACGGCGGCGGCCCCGGGTGCGCCGCGGGCTCCGGGGCCGAGCGGCGGCGCCCGGCGGCGTACGGCCGCAGGGCGCGGACGCGCCCGAGCGGTCCGCCGCGCTCCCGGGCCCTCCTGGACACCCGGGCGCCCGAGGCGTCCCGCCCTCGAAAGGGGCTTGCCCGTGCCGCGGAAACTCGTCAGAATATGAACCGAACGAATGGTCGGTAGGGAAGTTGGTATCGATGACCACGACAGACTCCGCCCCGTCGGCCACCGGCGGCACCGAGCGGGAGCTCCAGGAGCGGTTCGACACCTCGATCGACAAGGACCGGCGCATCGAGCCACGCGACTGGATGCCCGACGGCTACCGCAAAACCCTGATCCGGCAGATCGCGCAGCACGCGCACTCCGAGATCATCGGCATGCAGCCCGAGGGCGCGTGGATCACCCGGGCGCCCTCGCTGCGCCGTAAGGCGATCCTCTTCGCCAAGGTCCAGGACGAGGCGGGGCACGGCCTGTATCTCTACTCCGCCGCCGAGACGCTGGGCGCCGAGCGCACCGAGCTGACCGAGCGGCTGATCGCGGGCCGCCAGAAGTACTCCTCGATCTTCAACTACCCCACCCCGACCTTCGCCGACGTCGGCGTCATCGGCTGGTTCGTGGACGGCGCCGCGATCTGCAACCAGGTGCCGCTGTGCCGGAGTTCGTACGGTCCCTACGCCCGCGCGATGGTGCGGATCTGCAAGGAGGAGTCGTTCCACCAGCGGCAGGGCTACGAGCTGCTGATGACGATGATGCGCGGCACCGAGGCGCAGCGGGAGATGGTCCAGGACGCGGTGAACCGCTGGTGGTGGCCGTCGCTGATGATGTTCGGCCCGCCCGACGGCGACTCCCCCAACTCCGCGGCGTCGATGGCCTGGAAGATCAAGCGGCACACCAACGACGAGCTGCGCAGCCGGTTCGTCGACATGACGGTCCCGCAGGCGGAGCGGCTCGGCGTCACCCTGCCCGATCCCGAGCTGCGCTGGAACGCCGAGCGCGGGCGCCACGACTTCGGCACCCCCGACTGGTCCGAGCTGCAGCGCGTCATCCAGGGCGACGGGCCCTGCAACGCCGAGCGGATGGCCCGCCGCCGCACGGCGCACGAGGACGGCGCCTGGGTGCGCGAGGCGGCCACCGCCCACGCGGCGAAGCAGGCGGCCCGCGGCCCGCACGGACCCCACACCGAGGAAGGAACGGCGGCATGAGCGACACCGACGACCCGAAGGCCGGCTGGCCGCTGTACGAGGTGTTCATCCGCGGCAAGCGCGGGCTCAACCACGTGCACGTCGGCTCGCTGCACGCCGCCGACGACCGGATGGCCCTCACCCACGCCCGCGATCTGTACACCCGCCGCAACGAGGGCGTCAGCATCTGGGTGGTCCGCTCGTCCCACATCGCGGCCTCCACGCGCGACGAGAAGGACCCGTTCTTCGCGCCCAGCGCCGACAAGATCTACCGCCATCCCACCTTCTACGACATACCCGACGACGTCCCGCACATCTGAGGCCGGGAAGGAGCAGGACATGGCCGGCACCGACGACGATCACATCTACCTGTCCCTGGCCGAGGAGCACGGCGACGGCGACACCCGCTGGGCGTTCGGCACCGGCTTCGAGGACCCGCTGCACGGCGTGGAGACGGCCGTGCCCGCCGGGGTGGACGCGGCGCGGCTGGCCGCCGACTGCGCGGCGCTCGCCGACGACGCGCTGATCGGCGCGCAGCGGCTGGCCCAGTGGTGCACCCGCGCCCCGGAGCTGGAGGAGGAGGTGGCGCTCGCCAACATCGGCCTCGACCTGCTGGGCCAGGCCCGTCTGCTGTACACCCGCGCGGGCCAGGTGGACGGCAGCGGCCGGGACGAGGACGCCTTCGCCTACTTCCGCGACGCGGACGCCTTCCGCCCGCTCCGGCTGGCCGAACTGCCCAACGGCGACTTCGCGTTCTGTGTGGTGCGGCTGCTCTGGCTGGCGAGCTGGCGGCTGGCGCTCTTCACCCGCCTCGCGCACGGCGCGCCCGACCCGGTGGTGGCCGCCGTCGCCGGAAAGGGCGTCAAGGAGCTGACGTACCACCGTCAGTACGCCGCGGACTGGGCCGTCCGGCTCGGGGACGGCACCGAGGAGTCGCACCGCCGGATGCGGGCGGCGCTCGCCGCTGTCGCCCCGTACACCGGTGAGCTGTTCACCGGCGACCCGGTGTGCGGGGTGGCTCCGGCGGAGCTGCGGGACGAGGTGACCGGAGTGGTGCGGCAGGTCTGCGACGCGGCGGGGCTGGAGCCCGCGCAGGCGCCGCCGCTGCCCGGGGGCGGCCGGGACGGGGAGCACACCGCCCATCTGGCGCCGCTGGTCGAGGAGTTGCAGAGCGTGGCGCGGGCGCACCCGGAAGGAGTGTGGTGACCATGGCCACCGTCACCGGTCTCGGCGGCGCCGAGCTGGCCCGGCGGATCGCGGCGCAGGTGCCCGACCCGGAGCTGCCCATGCTGACCCTCGCCGACCTCGGGGTGCTGCGGGGTGTGGAGGTCGCCGCGGACGGCGCGGTCACGGCCACGCTGACGCCGACGTATTCGGGGTGCCCGGCGATGGCGGAGATGCGGGCCGCCGTCGCGGCACGGCTGCGGGACGCCGGGTTCACGCGGGTCACCATCCGTACGACCCTGGAGCCGGCGTGGACCACCGACTGGATCACCGCCGAGGGCCGCCGCAAGCTCGCCGAGCACGGCATCGCGCCGCCCGGTCCGGCGCCGCGGCGGACCTCGGGGCCGGTGCCGCTGGAGCTGTCCGGGGTGCGGCGCGCGGTGCGCTGCCCGCACTGCGGCGCGGCGGACACCCGGGAGACCTCACGTTTCGGCGCCACCTCATGCAAGTCCCTGTGGCGGTGCGGGAGTTGCCGCGAGCCCTTCGAGTACGTCAAGGAGATCTGATGGCCCCGACCTCGTCCGAGCCGATCGGGACGGCGTCGCCCCGGGCGTCCGCGGCGCAGCGGTCCGGCGCGCCCGCCCGGCGGCGTCCGGCGTTCCACCGGCTGCGCGTCGCGGAGGTGGAGCCGCTGTGCGACGACGCCGCGGCGGTCAGTTTCGAGGTGCCCGGGGAGCTGGCGGCCCGGTTCGCGTTCCGGCCCGGTCAGTCGCTGACGTTGCGGCGGGAGATCGAAGGGCGCGACGAGCGGCGGTCGTACTCGATCTGCGCGCCGGTGGGCGCCCGGCCGCGGATCGGGGTGCGCGTGGTGCCCGGCGGGCTGTTCTCGTCCTGGCTGGTGCACGAGGTGCGTCCCGGGGACACCGTCGAGGTGATGGCGCCGACGGGCGCGTTCACCCCGGATCTGTCGCGTCCCGGCCACCATGTGCTGATCGCGGCGGGTTCCGGGATCACGCCGATGGTGTCGATCGCGGAGTCGGTGCTCGCCGCCGATCCGCGCTCGCAGGTCACTCTCTTCTACGGCAACCGCCGGACGGATTCGGTGATGTTCGCCGATGAGCTGGCCGATCTGAAGGACCTGTATCCGGCCCGGTTCGAGCTGGCCCATGTGCTCTCCCGGGAGCCACGCGAGGCGGAGCTGCTGTCGGGCCGGCTGGACGCGGCGCGGCTGGCGGCGCTGATCGGCGGGCTGGTGGACGTCCCGTCGGCCGATCACTGGTGGCTGTGCGGTCCGCACGGCATGGTCGAGGGCGCCCGGCGGGTGCTGGCGGAGCTGGGGGTGCCGGGCGAGCGGGTGCACCAGGAGCTGTTCTTCGCCGATGACGAGCCGGTCCGTCCGGTGCGGCACGCGGAGGCGGCTGCCGAGGGCCCGGTCAGCCGGGTCACGCTGGTCCTGGACGGGCGGTCCACCACCGCGCCGCTCCCCCGCGGCACCACCCTCCTCGACGGCGCCGCGCGGATCCGCCCGGACACCCCTTTCGCCTGCAAGGGCGGGGTGTGCGGCACCTGCCGGGCGCTGGTCACCGAGGGCACGGCGGACATGCGCCGCAACTACGCGCTGGAGGAGGCCGAGGTGTCCGCCGGGTACGTCCTGACCTGCCAGAGTTTCCCGGTGTCCGAGGAGCTGACGGTCGACTTCGACAGCTGAGGGAGCGCCGCGGGCCCGGGGCGCCGGGCCGGCCTCCCGCCAGTCCGGGCCCCGGCCGCCCGGTGCGTCGCCGGCCGTGCGGCCCCGCCGTCGTCCGGCCCGCCGTCGTCCGCAGCCCGCCAGCCGCCTCCGTACCCTCCCCCGTACCCCTTCCGTACGGCCTCCCCTCCCTCTCCTGCCGCGTCCGGGGCGGGCGCCCGGTGGGCACATGCCGGAAGTGCCGGATCCGGCCACCCTGGAGGGAGAAGGTGTGTCGCTGCGGCGGGGCAGCCGGAGCGGCGTCGTCCGGAAGGGAGTGCCGTGATGGAGTGCCGTACACGAGGCGGTCCGAGGCCCCGGGGGGCGGTGCGGCCGTGGGCCGGTGGCCGTGCCGCCGGGGAGCCGCGCGGCGCCGTGTCCACCGGGGCGTGGCGGGCCGGGCGCACCGCGGCGGACGGCTCCGGAGGGGCGTCGTGACGGGCGCGACCGCCGCGGCGGGCACCGTGACGGTGGGACTGGACGGCAGCCCCGAGTCGATGGCGGCCGTGCTGTGGGCGGCGGAGGAGGCCGGATCGCGGGGTGCGCGGCTGCGGTTGCTGCACGCCTGGGCGATGCTCGCGCCGGAGGACGCGGAGGAGCCGGAGCTGGAGCCGGACGCGCGGGCGCGGGCGGCGGAGCGGCCGGATCAGGGGCGGCGGCAGCCGGGCGGCGCGTCGCTGCGGCGACTGCGCCCGGGGCGGAGGTCGCGGGGCGCGGAGCAGAACCAGTGGGCGCACCGGATCGTCGAGCAGGCGCACGGCGCCGTGCGGGAGCGCCATCCGGAGCTGGCGGTGGACGAGGAGCTGGTCCCCGGCGATCCACTCGCGGCGCTGTCCGACGCGGCGGAGCGTTCGGATCTGCTGGTGCTCGGCTCCCGGAACCTGGGCCCGGTGGCCCGGTACGTGCTGGGTGATGTCGCGTTGCGGCTGGTGACGCGGGTGAATGTGCCGACGGTGCTGGTCCGGGCGCGGCAGGGCGCCGCCGCGGATGTGCGGCACGGCGATGTGGTGGTCGGGGTGAGCCTGCACGAGCCGTGTGTGGCGATGATGGACTTCGCGTTCGCGACCGCCGCCCGGCGCGGGGCCCCGCTGCGCGCGGTCCACGGACGTCATCTGCCCGCGCACGCCTACAACCGCGGCGGCGGGGTGGAGCCGTACGTGGCGGAGCAGACCGCGCAGGACGCCCGTAAGGAGCTGGCCGAGGCGCTGCGGCCCTGGCGGGCGCGGTATCCCGGGGTGCGGGTGGTGGAGCGGGTGGATCTGGAGAGCCCGGCGCAGGCGCTGCTGGAGGAGGCCGGACGGGGCGGTCTGCTGGTCGTGGGGCGCCGTCACCGCCGCCCCCGGATCCCGTCGCGGATCGGCCATCTCGTCCAGGCGGCGCTGCACCACGCGCCGTGTGCGGTGGCGGTCGTCCCGCACGAGTGAGCGCCGTCCGCCCCGCGCGGGCGGCGGAACGGAGGTACGTCATGACGAGAACCACCGAGTGGACGGTGCGGATCCAGCTCTTCGAGGAGGACGGAACGACGAAGGCGCGGGCGGTCCTCGACACCGGGACGGCCGCGCTCGCGGGCCGCGGTACGGCCCACTGCAACCCCGAGGACGTGGACATCCCCGAGATCGGCGACGAGCTGGCCTGCGGCCGCGCCCTGAAGGACCTCGCCGGACGCCTGCTCCGGGTGGCCGACCGGGATCTGATCGACGTCGGCGCGGCACCGGACCGGTCCCGGGCCACCCCGACCGTGACCGGGTGGGACACCCCGGTCTGAACAGGCGGCCGTCGCCGCGGAGCGGTGTACGCCGGTCCCGTCGGCCGCGGCCCGCGCGCCCCCGCGCCCGCGCCGTCGGCGGCGTGCGGGCGGCGCGGGCGCGGTGCTCGTACACGGTTCGGACACCTCGGGCGGCGGGGCGCGGAAGGGGCTTTGGGGTGTTCGGCGACTCCGGTCCGGGGGCGGGCGTGCGACCGTCGGAGGAGGGGGCCGGACGGGACGCGGGGCGGAGGCGTGGACGATGCGGGGCGCGGGGTTCTTCGGACGGATGCGAACGCAGCTCTTCGGGAAGACACGGCGGGGCGCGGGCCTCTTCGGGCGGGTGCGCCCAGGGCCGTTGCGGCGGGGGACGCGGCTCTTCGGACGGGTCCGGCCAGGGCCGTTGCGGCGGGGGACGGATGTGGCGGAGTTCTGGCTGGTGCCGGTCACCGCGGTGCTGATCGCGGTGGGCGCGCCGGCCGTGGGGGTCACGGTGGCGCACGCGGTGCAGGCCCGTGCCCCGGCCGCCCGGGGCACGCACGGTGTACGGGCGGTGCTGACGGAGGATCCCCCGCCCCGGATCGGGGTGGACGCGGCGACGGCGGCCGGGGCGCGGGTCCGGGCGACGGTGCGGTGGACCGCGGCCGACGGTTCGGTCCGCCACGGCCGGACCGCGGTACCGGCCGGGGCGCGGGCGGGAACGCCGACCACCGCCCGGCTGGACGGGTCGGGCCGGCTGCTGCCCGACCCGGCGGGCCCGGCGCGGGCGGCGGCGGAGAGCGTCGCCGTCGGCGTGGTGGCGGCCTCGGCCGGCGCGTTGCTGCTGCTCGGGGCGGCGCGCGGCACCCGGCTGCTGCTGGACCGGCGGCGCGAGGCCCAGTGGGAGCGCGCCTGGGAACGCGTCGGCCCGGAGTGGGGCGGGCCACCGGACTGACCTGGTCGCGGCCGCCACCGGCGACCGCCCCGCGTACGGCGGAGGGAGGGCGGTCTTGAAGCTCCGCCCTCCCTCCGTGCCGTCCGGGTCCGGCCGCGCGGCTCACGGCCGGTGCGGGTCGTCCCGGCTCAGGACGCCTTCCTGGAGGAGGAAAGGTGGGCGAAGACCACGACGTTGTCCGTGTAGTCCTTGGCGGCCTTGTCGTAGGCGCCGCCGCAGGTGATCACCCGGAGCTGGGGGTTGGGGGTCTCGGCGTACACCCGGTCGTCGGGGAACTGGGCCTTGCTGAAGGTCTCGACGTCGTCGACGGTGAAGGTCGCGACGGACTTGTCGGCGCGGGTGATCTCGATGGTGCTGCCCTTCTTCACCTCGTCGAGCTGGAGGAAGACCGCCGGGCCGGTCTTGGTGTCGACGTGTCCGGCGACGATGGCGGAGCCGTTCTCGCCGGGGGTGGCGCCGTCCTTGTACCAGCCGACGAGGTTGCTGTTGTCCGGCGGCGGGGCGTTGAGCTGCCCGGTGGGGGCGAGGGACAGCGGGGTGAACGGCGCGTCGACGCCGATCTTCGGGATGCGGATACGGGTCGGTGCGGAGCGGGGCAGCGCCGTGGAGGTCTTCGGGTGTGTCGTCGGGGGCGCCGACGGCACGGTGACGTCCGGGGCCACCGGCGCCAGCGCCACGGGCGAGGAGGGCGGTTTGGAGTCCGCCGAGGTGTCGAGGGAGTTGAAGACGAGCAGGGCCCCCACGCCCACGGCCGCCGCCGGCCACATCAGGGCCCGTGCGAACGGACGGGGAGCTGCGCCGGACCGGCGCTCTTTCGGGGAGGGCTGATGCCGGGGAGGTGTCGTGGGAGCCATCGGGACGTGCCTTTCTTCCACACGAGGTGAGCTGTTGGTGCCGTCCGCGTACGGGGCGGCGGGCCCCGGTGCCCGGGTCGACCGCCGCGCGTACCGGGTGGCCGTACGGGCGAAACGCAAGCGCCGCGACCACCGCCGGTGAGGACGGTGGCCGCGACAGCTCAGCGTGTTACGCCGGGCGGGAGGCGTCAGGCGGCCGTACCGGAGTTACGGCGGCGCAGGACGTACGCCCCGGCGCCGAGGCCACCGAGGAGCAGGACCGAACCGGCCGCGAGACCACTGCCGGAGAGGGCTGTACCGCCGCCACCGGTGTGCATGCCGCCGTGCGGGCGGTCGCCGTGGTCGCGGTCGCCGTGGTCGCCACGGCCGCCCCGGTCACCGTGGTCCCCGTGGTCGCCACGGCCCCCGCGGTCCCCGTGCTCACCACGGTCGCCCCGGTCACCGCGGTCGCCACGGTCGCCCTTGTCACCCTTGTCGCCCTTGTCGTGGTCGGAGTCGTTGCCCTGACCCCACTCGTTGGCGACGACGGAGGCGAGGGCGCCGCCGCCGGTGTGCATGCCGCCGTGCGGGCGGTCGCCGCGGTCACGGTCGCCGTGGTCCCCACGACCGCCACGGTCACCGTGGTCCCCGTGGTCGCCACGGCCCCCGCGGTCCCCGTGCTCACCACGGTCGCCCCGGTCGCCCCGGTCGCCCCGGTCGCCCCGGTCACCGCGGTCGCCCTTGTCACCCTTGTCGTGGTCGGAGCCCTCGTCGCCCATCACCTTGGCGAGGAAGCCACCACCGGTGTGCATGCCACCGTGCGGACGGTCGCCACGGCCGCGGTCGCCGTGGTCGCCACGGTCACGGTCACCGTGGTCCCCACGACCGCCACGGTCGCCGTGGTCACCGCGGTCGCCACGGTCACCGTGGTCCCCACGGTCGCCGCGGTCGCCACGGTCACCCTTGTCACCCTTGTCGTGGTCGGAGCCCTCGTCGCCCATCACCTTGGCGAGGAAGCCACCACCGGTGTGCACGCCGCCGTGCGGACGGTCGCCACGGTCACGGTCGCCGTGGTCGCCACGGTCACGGTCACCGTGGTCCCCACGACCGCCACGGTCGCCGTGGTCACCGCGGTCGCCACGGTCACCCCGGTCGCCACGGTCACCGTGGTCGCCACGGTCCCCGCGGTCGGAGTCGCGGTGTTCGCTGCTGGAGTGGGAGGACCCGCCGTCGTCACCGGCGACGGTGAGCGCGTACGCGGCGGGGGTCGTGATGGCCAGGACCGCGCCGATGGCGGCCGAGGCGAACAGGCTGCGGGAAGTGCGCATGAAAACGTGTGTCCTTTCACGTACGGCACCGCGAAGGCTGACAGGTCGTCGGCACATCGGATTCGCGGTGGCGACGTGATCACCGTCATCCGAAATGCCGGGGCGCACCACCGGAGAGATCCGCATTCGGGGGACGGCGTGGGCTCATCGGGTGGCCCGGGGCCCGTTCCTCACCCGTTGGACGGCGCCGGGCGCCGCCGCACGTCACCACGTCGGGCCAATGCCCCCTCACCCCCACGCGACGAGCCTCCGCCACGCCTCTTCCGCGCCGTCCCGGCCCGCCGGCGACTCCGCGGAACACCTTACTGACATCACATCAGATTCCTTTGCAGCAAACGCATTTGAGGGCCTTCACCGGCGCGTCTTCACCGCCTCCGTACGCGTCGGCGCCCGCCACGGCCGGGTGGGCCGTGGCGGGCGCCGTCGGGGGCGGAGGCGGCGTCAGGTGCGGTGGAGCAGGCGTCCCAGGGCGTCGCGGAGGGCGGATTCCGGGTCGTCCACGGGGCCGGGGGCCCGCCACGCGACGAAGCCGTCCGGACGGACCAGTACGGCGCCGCCGGGGGTCGTGCCGTGGGCCTCGGCCCAGTCGGCGCCGTCCTCCGGGGCGAAGTCGTCATCGGGTCCGTCCCCGATGGCGTAGCGGTCCAGGGGGAGCGACCACGCGGCGGCGACCGCGGCGGCGGCGCTGCGCCAGGCGGCGCCCGCCGAGCCGGTGAGCAGGACGAAGGAGCGCTCGTAGAGGTCGAGGGTGGAGCGGCGGGTGGTGCCGGAGCGCAGCCACAGGTGCGGGGCGCGGGTGCCCGGGGCGCCGGTGAGGGACATCCGGTCGGGGACGACGGGCAGATCCGGGTCGGCGCCGACCACGGCGCCGCGGGGATAGGCGTAGCCCAGGGCGACGGTCAGCACGCCCTTCTGCCGGGCGCCGGCGGCCGAGGGCGCCGGTTCGTAGCCGGGGTGGCTGTGCTCGGCGGAGCGCGCCGAGGCGCGGGCGCTGGTCTCCTGCGCGACGGGGCGGCGCTCCGCCTCGTAGCTCTCCAGCAGGCCGGGGCCGGCCGAGCCGTCGAGGACGGCGGCGAGTTTCCAGGCGAGGTTGTGGGCGTCCTGGATGCCGGTGTTGGAGCCGAACGCGCCGGTGGGGGACATCTCGTGGGCGGAGTCCCCGGCGAGGAAGACGCGGCCGGAGCCGTAGCGTTCGGCGACGCGTTCGGCGGCGTGCCAGGGGGCCTTTCCGGTGATCTCGACGGCGAGGTCGAGTGCGCCGGTGGCGCGGCGGATGTGGTCGGCGCAGCGGGCGTCGGTGAAGTCCTCCAGGGTCTCGCCGCGCTCGGGGTGCCAGGGGGCGTGGAAGACCCAGTGGGTGTGGTTGTCGACGGGCAGCAGGGCGCCGTCGGCTTCCGGGTCGGTGAGATAGCAGGCGATGAAGTGGCGGTCGCCGACGACCTCGGCGAGCCCCGGGGCGCGGAAGGTGATGCTGACGTTGTGGAAGAGGGCGCCGGGCCCGGTCATGGCGATGCCGAGGCGGTCGCGGGCGGGACTGCGGGGGCCGTCGGCGGCGATGACGTAGTCGGCGCGGACGGTCAGGTGCTCACCGGTCTCGCTGCTCTTGACCAGCGCCGTCACCCCGTCGGGGTCCTGGTCGAAGGAGAGCAGTTCGTGGGAGAAGCGCAGATCACCGCCGAGTTCGCGGGCGGCGCTGACCAGGACCGGCTCCAGGTCGTTCTGGCTGCACAGGCACCAGCCGGCGGGGCTGAAGCGGGCGAGTCCGCCGCCCGGGTCCATCTCCTTGAACAGCCAGTGCTGCTCCTGGCCCGTCAGCGACGGGGCCTGGAGGATGCCGTGGTTGCCGGCGAGGACGGACGCCGCCTCGCGGATGCGGCCCTCGACGCCGGCGGTGCGGTACAGCTCCATGGTGCGGACGTTGTTGCCGCGTCCGCGCGGATGACGCGAGGTGTCCGAGTGCCGTTCCACGAGGAGGTGTTCGACGCCCAGACG
Source organism: Streptomyces sp. NPDC027185 (assembly GCF_055567035.1). NCBI lineage: Bacteria > Bacillati > Actinomycetota > Actinomycetes > Kitasatosporales > Streptomycetaceae > Streptomyces > Streptomyces sp. NPDC027185. The sequence goes on from NZ_JBVHRF010000008.1 coordinate 267,533, forward strand.
TCCCAGGAAGAGCGAGGCCGACAGACCCACCAGGGATCCGCCGACGACGAGTACCGGAACCCTGACGGATGCCGTTGATTTCATTGCGGTGCTCCAGCTCCTACGGCGGTGCGTACGGGCTGGATTTCCCCTGCTGACAGGCGATTCGATCATGCTTCACCCGCATGGGTCACAGATCTCGCGGACCCCGTGGGAGCCGTCCACGATCGACAAGACGGCCGCCCCAGGTGCGGGGCCGTCGGCGACCGCTGGGCACGACGCCCCGGCGCACCGGGCCTGACGGCCCCTCACACGATCTGCCGCAAGGAGTTGCGTAGCGATGACCATGCTGTCGGAACGAATATCTCAGTCCGCCTTCGACGGCTCGCGCCTGCGGGTCGTCCTGCTCCTGGACCTTCACGACGGCGCCCAGCAGCGCTTCCTCGAAGCGTACGAACACCTCTGCAACCAGGTCGCCTCCGTCCCCGGTCACCTCTCCGACCAGCTGTGCCAGTCCATCGAGAACCCCTCGCAGTGGCTGATCACCAGCGAATGGGAGAGCGCCCCGCCGTTCCTCGCCTGGGTCAACAGCGAGGAGCACGTCGACATGGTGCAGCCGCTGCACGGCTGTGTCCGTGACACCCGTTCGCTGCGGTTCAGCGTCATGCGGGAGACCGCCCACGGCGCGGACTCCACCCCCGAGCCCGTGAAGGGCAACTTCCCCGCCTCCCCCCGCGTCGGCGACGGCATCGTCCGGCACGCCCTGACGTTCACCGTCAAGCCGGGCAGTGAACCGAAGGTCGCGGAGATCCTGTCCGGTTACACCTCGCCCGAGGCGCGGGTCGACGACACCACCCGACTGCTGCGCACCACTCTCTTCCTGCAGGGCAACCGGGTGGTGCGCGCCGTCGAGGTGCAGGGCGACCTGGTCGCCGCGTTGCGGTACATCGCCCAGCAGCCGGAGATCCGGCGGGTCGAGGAGGAGATCAACCCGTATCTGGAGCAGGACCGGGACCTGTCGGACCCGAACTCCGCGCGGATGTTCTTCACCCGTGCCGCGCTGCCCGCGGTGCACCATGTGGCGGCCGGTACGGCGACGCCCGCCGACGTCTCCCGCCACGCGCTGTGCTACCCGGCCCGGGAGGGCTGCGGGATGGCGCTGGCGCGGCTGCTGGCGCAGCAGGACGAGGCGGCGGCCGACGACCCGGCGAGCCCCGTCGCCGCCAGCACCGTCTTCCAGCGCGACGACATCGTCGTCCGCCTCGTCGATCTCACCGCTCCCCCGGAGCGTGATCCGGCGGCGGTGCTCGGCGTCCGCGGCCCCCGCAAGACCGAGGTGCTGCGGCGGCTGCTGGACACCGGCGCGGCGGGCGACCTCTCCGACGACCGGGCGCTGGCCCGCTTCCTGACCCGCTGCGACATGCGGCTTCTCACCGACCGCCGGTCCCCGCGGCCCTGACCGCGCCCGGTACGCCGCCCGGCCGCGCGACGGCCGGGCCGCTCCCCACCATCCCGCACATCTGGAGGAAGAAAGTCATGAGCACGCACCGCCCACGCATCGTGGACCTCGGCGAGACGCAGCCCAACCGCCGGCGCGGAGGTGACCTGCGCGCGATGCTGACGCCCAGCGCGGTCGGCGCCACGAGCGGCTTCATGGGCATGGCGCTCATCGAGCCGGGCGAGCGCATCGGCGAGCACTACCACCCCTACTCCGAGGAGTTCGTCTACGTGGTGGACGGCGCCCTGGAGGTCGATCTGGACGACGAGACGTACCCGCTGGTGCCGGACCAGGCGCTGCTGATCCCGCTCGGGGTGCGGCACCGCTTCCGCAACGTCGGGGACGTCCAGGCGCGGATGGTGTTCCATCTGGGGCCGCTGGCGCCGCGTCCGGAGCTGGGTCACGTCGACACCGAGGTCACCGAAGCCGCAGCCCAGGCGGGCCCACCGGAACGAACGGAGGTGGTTTCATGAGCCGCCGGGTCGCGGTCACCGGTATGGGGATCGTGGCGCCGGGCGGTGTGGGTGTCCCCGCCTTCTGGGACCTGCTGTCCGCCGGGCGCACGGCGACCCGGGCCATCTCGCTCTTCGACGCGACGGGGTTCCGGTCCCGCATCGCCGCCGAGTGCGACTTCGACCCGGTGGCGCACGGGCTGAGCGGTGAGCAGATCGCCCGCTCGGACCGGTACGTGCAGTTCGCGCTGGTCGCGGCCGCCGAGGCACTGCGTGACGCCGGTCTGGACATGGCGGCGCAGGACCCGTGGCGGGTCGGGGTGTCCCTGGGCACCGCGGTCGGCGGCACCACCCGGCTGGAGAGCGACTACGTGGCGGTCAGCGCGGCCGGCTCCCGCTGGGACGTCGACCACCGGCCGTCCGGGCGGTACCTGGAGCGGGCGTTCGCACCCAGTTCGCTGGCGTCCGCGGTGGCCGAGGAGGTGGGCGCCCGCGGGCCGGTGCAGACCGTGTCGACGGGCTGCACCTCCGGTCTCGACGCGATCGGGTACGCGTTCCACACGATCGAGGAGGGCCGGGCCGATGTGTGCGTCGCGGGCGCGTCGGACTCCCCCATCTCCCCGATCACGGTGGCGTGCTTCGACGCGATCAAGGCCACGTCGCCCAACAACGACGACCCCGAGCACGCCTCCCGGCCGTTCGACGCGCACCGCGACGGCTTCGTGATGGGTGAGGGCGGCGCCGTCCTCGTCCTGGAGGAGCTGGAGCGGGCGCGGGCCCGCGGCGCCACCGTGCACTGCGTCATCGGCGGCTACGCGACCTTCGGGAACGCGTACCACATGACGGGGCTGACGCAGGAGGGCCTGGAGATGGCCGAGGCGATCAACCACGCCCTCGACCACGCCCGGCTCGACGCCACGGCGGTCGACTACGTCAACGCGCACGGGTCGGGCACCAAGCAGAACGACCGGCACGAGACCGCCGCGGTCAAACGGTCCCTGGGGGCGCACGCCCGCAAGGTGCCGATGAGTTCCATCAAGTCGATGGTGGGGCACTCGCTGGGCGCGATCGGCGCGATAGAGATCGTCGCGTCGGTGCTGGCGCTGGCCCATCAGGTGGTGCCGCCCACCGCCAATTACGAGACGCCGGACCCGGAGTGCGATCTGGACTACGTCCCGCGCACGGCCCGGGAGGCCCGGCTGCGGTCCGTGCTGTCGGTCGGCAGCGGGTTCGGCGGCTTCCAGTCCGCCGTGGTCCTCACCGACCCGGGAGGGAGAGTGTCATGAGCGCAGGTGAGCGACGCCGCTGCGCCGTCACCGGCATCGGTGTGGTGGCCCCGAACGGCACCGGCACCGAACCGTTCTGGAAGGCGACCCGGGAAGGCGTCAGCGTGCTGGACCGCGTCACCCGGGAGGGCTGCGGGCAGTTGCCGCTGAAGGTGGCGGGCGAGGTCCGCGACTTCGACCCCGGCGGGCTGGTGGAGGAGCGGTTCCTGGTCCAGACGGACCGCTTCACGCACTTCGCGATGGCGGCGGCGGACCTCGCCCTGGAGGACGCCGGGCTGGTGCCCGACGAGCGCCGTTCGCCGTACGCGGTGGGCGTGGTGACCGCCGCGGGCTCCGGCGGCGGCGAGTTCGGCCAGCGGGAGCTGCAGCACCTGTGGGGCCAGGGCCCGCGCCATGTCGGGCCGTACCAGTCGATCGCGTGGTTCTACGCGGCGAGCACCGGTCAGGTCTCCATCCGCGGCGGCTTCAAGGGGCCGTGCGGGGTGGTCGCGAGCGATGAGGCCGGTGGTCTGGACGCGCTGGCGCACGCCGCCCGCACCCTCGCGCGCGGCACCGACGCCGTGGTGGTGGGCGCCGCGGAGGCGCCGCTGGCGCCGTACTCGATCGTCTGCCAGCTCGGGTACGAGGACCTCAGCCTGGTGCCCGACCCGGAGCGCGCCTACCGGCCGTTCACCTCCTGGGCCTGCGGGTTCGTGCCCGCCGAGGGCGGCGCGATGCTCGTCGTCGAGGAGGAGCGGACGGCACGGGAGCGGGGGGCGGCGGTGCGCGCGACGGTGGCGGGGCACGGGGCGACGTTCACCGGCGCGTCCCGGTGGGCGGAGTCCCGGGCCGGTCTGGCGCGGGCCATCGAGGTCGCGCTGGCGGAGGCGGAGTGCGCCCCGGAGGAGATCGACGTGGTCTTCGCCGACGCGCTGGGCGTGCCGGCGGCCGACCGCGCCGAGGCGCTGGCGCTCGCCGACACGCTCGGCGGGCACGCGGTGCGGGTCCCGGTGACCGCGCCGAAGACCGGGACGGGGCGGGCGTACTGCGGCGCCCCGCTCCTGGACACGGCGGCGGCGGTGCTCTCCCTGGAACACCAGGTGGTGCCGCCGACGCCGAACGTCGTGGACGTCTGCCACGACCTGGACGTGGTGACCGGCCGGGCGCGCCCCGCCGAGCTGCGCACCGCGCTCGTGCTGAGCCGGGGGCTGATGGGTTCGAACGCGGCGCTGGTGCTGCGGCGGGCCGGCGACGCCCTCTGATGAGAAGGAGAACTGCCATGACCGAACGACTGACCTTCGACGAACTCGCCGCGCTGATGAAGTCGGCGGCCGGCGTGACCGTCGACCCGAAGGAGATGGCGACCCGCCCCGACGTGCCCTTCGCCGAGCTGGGTCTCGACTCGCTCGGCCTGCTCGGCATCGTCGGTGAGCTGGAGAACCGCTTCGCGCACCCGATGCCGGAGGACGCCGAGCGCTGCCGTTCCCCGCGTGACTTCCTCGACCTCGTCAACACCGCATCCCCGACAGGAGCCTGACATGCCCGGCCACACCGAGAACGCCATCACCATCGCCGCCCCGCTCGACCTGGTCTGGGAGATGACCAACGACCTGGAGAACTGGCCGCAGCTCTTCAGCGAGTACGCGTCGGTCGAGATCCTCTCGCGGGAGGGCGACACCACGACGTTCCGGCTGACGATGCACCCGGACGACTCCGGCAAGGTCTGGAGCTGGGTGTCGGAGCGCACCTGTGACCGCGAGGCGCTGAGCGTGCGCGCGCGCCGCGTCGAGACCGGTCCGTTCGCGCACATGGACATCCACTGGACGTACACGCCGAACAAGACCGGCACGACGATGCACTGGACGCAGGACTTCGCGATGAAGCCGCAGGCGCCCGTCGACGACCAGGGCATGACCGACCACATCAACCGCAACTCGCGGATCCAGCTGGAGCTGATCCGCGACAAGATCGAGCAGCGCGCCCGGGAGCTGCGCGGCGCCTCCGTCCCCGCCAACTGACGGGCCGCGGGCCCGCGTTCGCACGCGCCGCCCCGAGGCGGCGGGAAAGGTACCTGACCGATGCACCACGCACTGATCGTCGCCCGGATGGCTCCGGAGTCGGCGCCGAAGATCGCGGATGTGTTCGCCGCGTCCGACCGGACGGAGCTGCCGCGGCTGGTCGGCGTCACCCGGCGGACGCTGTTCCAGTTCGGCGATGTGTATCTGCACCTCATCGAGTCGGAACGGCCGCCCGGTCCGGAGATCGCGAAGGTGACCTCGCACCCGGAGTTCCGCGCCATCAGCGACCGGCTGTCGTCGTTCGTCAGCCCGTACGACCCGCAGACGTGGCGCGGGCCGAAGGACGCGATGGCCCATCAGTTCTACCGGTGGGAGAGCACGGGTCCGAACTGACCGCCGCCACCGCAACGGGCCGCCCGCCGGGGAAGTTCCCCGGCGGGCGGCCCGTTGTCGCGGTGGCGCGGGTTGCGTCAGTGCGGGACGGTGCAGTCGAAGGCGTGCAGGTACGGGTTGACCTCCAGGATGTCGTGGAGGACGAGTCCGGCCTCGGTCATCCGCTGCACCAGGCTGTCCTTGGTGTGCTTGGCGCCGCCGACGTTGAGCAGGAGCAGCAGGTCCATGGCGGTGGTGAACTTCATGGACGGGCTGTCGTCGACGAGGTTTTCGATGATGACGACGCGGGCGCCGGGCGCGGCGGCGTCCATGACGTTGCGCAGGGTGCGGCGGGTGGACTCGTCGTCCCACTCCAGGATGTTCTTGATGAGGTAGACGTCGGCGCGGACGGGGAGGGCGGTGCGGCAGTCGCCGGGTACGACGGTGGCCCGGTCGGCGAGCGCCCCGCCGTCGCGCAGCCGCGCGTCGGCGCCGGCGACGACCGCCGGGAGGTCGACGAGGGTGCCCTTGAGGTGCGGGTGTTTCTCCAGGAGGGCGGCGAGGACGTGGCCCTGGCCGCCGCCGATGTCGGCGACGGTGGCGGCGCCGGAGAGGTCGAGGAGGTCCGCGACGTCCTGGGCGGACTGCCGGCTGGAGGTGGTCATCGCCCGGTCGAAGATCTGGGCGGAGTCGCGGGCGTCCTGGTGCAGGTAGGTGAAGAAGTCCTTGCCGTAGAGGGTGTCGAAGACGTCGCGGCCGGAGCGGACGGCCTCGTCCAGCAGCGGCCATGCCTGCCAGGTCCACGGTTCGGTGCACCACAGGGAGATGTGGCGCAGGCTCTGCGGGGTGTCGTCGCGCAGCAGCCGGGACATGTCGGTGTGCGCGAAGGTGCCCTCGTCGGTCTCGGTGAAGATGCCGTAGCAGGTCAGGGCGCGCAGCAGCCGGGCGAGGGGCCGGGGTTCGGTGCCGACGGCGGCGGCGAGCGTCTCGGCGGTGGCGGGGTCCTCCCCCAGTGCGTCGGCGACGCCGAGCCGGGCTGCGGCGCGGACGGCGGCGGCGGGCGCGGCGCCGAAGATGATCTCCCGGAGCTGCATGGCCGCCGGGGGTGCGGGCGGCTGCTGGGCGGGGGGTTGGGGTGGGGGGCTGACGGTGGTCATGGGGTCTCGTCTCTCCTGGTGGGGCGGGCGGGGATCAGCACAGCCCCGCGGGCTGCGAGGTGCGGCAGGCGTTGCGGGTGAAGTGGTTGCTGGTCGCGGTGTCGCGGTTGGCGAGGTCGGGCTCGTTGCCGCTCAGGATGTTGCCGCTGATGTCGTTGCGTTCGTTGCGGACGCCGACGAAGCTGCGGAAGAGGACGATGCCGCCGGCCAGCGGGGAGTCGCCGGCGTTGTTCCGTACCAGGTTGCGGGTGACCTCGGTGTCCTCGGCACCGGTGAGGACGATGCCGGCGCCCTGGAGGGCGGGCAGGCGTTTGGTGGCGGCGCACTTCCTGGTGTTCTCGGAGACGTTGTTGTCGCGGACGGTCAGGGCGCCGCCGCGGGGGCGGGACTCGTCGCCCACGACGAAGACGCCGCTGCAGTTGCCGGTGACGGTGTTGAGGGCGATGTCGAGGTGGCGGACGCGGCGGGCGGTGATGCCGATGCGGTTGCCGGTGACGGTGTTGCCGCGGATGTCGGTGCCCTCGGTGTCGAGGGCACCGCCCTCCTCGTCGACGGTGTTGGCGACGAAGATCCCGGCGTCGCCGTTGCCGGTGGCGGTGTTGCCGCGCAGCGAGGACCGGACGGACTCCTGCTGGGCGATGCCCCACTGCCCCATGTCGCGGGCGGTGACGTCGCGGACGCTGAGCCGGTCGGTCCCCGACGCCCAGACGCCGCTCTTGCGGAAGCCCTCGACGGTCAGGGAGCGCAGCGCGACGTCCGCGACGCGGTGGCCGGGGGTGCCCAGTACGCAGATGCCGTTGCCGTCCTTGCCGCAGTCGTCCGCCGCACGGGTGGCGGCGGGCCGCAGCACGGTGCGCTCCCCCGCGCCGCGCAGCGTCAGCGGCTTGTCGATACGGACGGACTCCCGGTACGTGCCGGGGGCGAGGTGGATGGTGTCGCCGGGCTGCGCGGCGTCCACGGCTTTCTGGATCGACTCACCCGGACGGACGGTGTGCGAGGGGTCGGCCTGACCGGGCGGGGCGGCGGCCACGCCGGTGACCAGCATCGTCACCAGACATCCGGTGGTTGTCAGTTGTCGTTTCACCATGAGGCGAAGCTATGGGCGCGCGCCGGGCCCCGCCACATGTGGTAACCCGAGGGGCACACAGCGTGCGCGACCGGGTGGTGGCGTTCCCCCGGTGGTGGCCCGGACACGGCCCGCGCATCATGGAACGGGCCCGTCACGCGGGGCCGTGCGTCCGGCCCCGCCTTCCCCTCCAGGAGCCGCGTATGAGCGCCGGAACGGAACTGCTCGTCGACGCCTTCGGGCGGATCCGGGAGACCGTCGAGGAGGTGGTCGGCGGGCTGAGGCCGGAGGAGTTGGCGACGTCGCCCGGTGGTGGCGCCAATCCGATCGCCTGGCTGGTGTGGCACCTCACCCGGGTGCAGGACGACCACATCGCCGACGCCGCCGGCACCGAGCAGGTGTGGACGGCGCAGGACTGGGCGCACCGCTTCGGGCTGGCGCTGCCCGCGTCGGACACCGGGTACGGCCACTCCCGGCGGGAGGTGGCGAAGGTCCGCGACCTGACGTCACGTCAGCTGCTGGGCTACCACGACGCGGTGCACGCGGTGACCGTCCGCTTCGTCGAGGATCTCCAGGTCAAGGACCTGACCCGGGTGATCGACCGGTCCTGGGACCCGCCCGTCACCCTCGCCGTCCGGCTGATCAGCGTGATCAGCGACGGCCTCCAGCACGCGGGGCAGGCGGCGTACGCACGGGGCCAGCTGGGCGGGTGAGACGGGTACGGGCCGGGCCCGCCGCCTTCTGCTCGCGGCGGGCCCGGCCCGTGTCACACCCCGTGGGGCGTCAGCTCTGCGGGGTGTCAGCCCTGCGCGGCGGCGCGCTGCTCGTAGCCGACCAGGCGGACGCAGACGGCGAGGCCGTGGATGGCGGCCTCCAGTTCGGCGAGGCCGGGGTAGCTGGGGGCGATGCGGATGACGGCGTCGCGCGGGTCGTCGCCGTACGGGTGGGTGGCGCCGGCCGGGGTCAGGACGATGCCGGCCTCACCGGCGCGGCGGACGACCTCCTTGGCGCAGCCGTCGGGGACGGTGAGGGTGACGAAGTAGCCGCCCTTGGGCGCGGTCCACTCGGCGAGGCCGGTGGCGCCCAGCTCGGCGTCGAGGATGCGGGCCACCGCGGCGAACTTGGGCGCCAGCACGGCGCGCTGGCGCTCCATGTGGGCGCGGACGCCGTCCGCGTCGCGCAGGAACAGCACATGGCGGAGCTGGTTGATCTTGTCCGGGCCGATCGAGCGCTTGCTGTTGTTGGCGAGCAGCCAGGAGACGTTGGCGGGCGAGGAGCCGAAGAAGGCGACACCGGCGCCGGCGGCGGTGATCTTCGAGGTGGAGCCGAAGACGAAGGCCCGGTCGGCGTGGCCGCTCGCCTCGCAGGCGGCGAGCAGGTCGGCGATCTCCACCTGCTCGTCGGTGAGGTGGTGGGCCGCGTAGGCGTTGTCCCAGAAGATGCGGAAGTCGGGGGCGGCGGTGGGCATCGCGGCGAGGCGGCGGACGGTCTCGTCGCTGTAGACGATGCCGTCGGGGTTGCTGTACTTCGGGACGCACCAGATGCCCTTGACGGCCGGGTCCTCGGCGACGAGGCGCTCGACGGTGTCCATGTCGGGGCCGTCGGCGGTCATCGGCACCTGGATCATGTCGATGCCGAACCGCTCGCAGAGCGCGAAGTGACGGTCGTAGCCGGGGACCGGGCACAGGAAGGCGATGCGCTCCTGGTCGACCCAGCGGGACTCGGCGCCGGGCAGCACGCTCAGCAGGGCGTGCACCAGGCAGTCGTGCATCAGCTCCAGGCTGGAGTTACCGGCCGCGAGGAGCTGCGGTACGGGGACCTGGAGCACGTCGGAGAAGATCTCCCGCAGCTCCACGAGGCCCTGGAGCCCGCCGTAGTTGCGGACGTCGGTGCCGTCGGCGGCCGTGTGCCGTCCGCCGGGCAGGCTGAGCAGGTCCTCGGAGAGGTCGAGCTGCTCGGGGGCCGGCTTGCCGCGGGTGAGGTTGAGGGCGAGCCCGCGGCCGGCGAGGTCCTTGTAGTCACTCCGTGCCTGCTCAAGGAGCTCGCTGAGGGTGGCGTCGCTCAGCTCGGTGGTCATGGTGTTTCCTCTCGACCGCGATGTTGCCGGATGGCTCGTCTTGCCCTGCCGAGGATACAAACCGCCGGTCGGAGGGTGTCGGGCGCGGTCGGGCCGGGACCGGGACGCGACGGGGAGCGGCGCCGGAGGGCCCCGTCAGGAGCCCTCCGGCCCCTCCAGGACGACCACCGCTTCGTCGGTGTACGCCAAGAACGTCAGCGTCTCCTGGAGGTACAGCTCGATGCCGTGCGCGTCGTGCGCGGTGTAGCCGATCGCGACGTCCTGGCCGAGCCGGAGGGTGAAGTCGCCGCCCCGGGTGGAGAGGACGAACGCGCCCTTGACCGCGGGTGCCCAGATCGGCTTGCCGTCCAGGATCCGGGCGAGGTGCGCGGCGATCGGGTAGCCGTGGTCGGAGGTCTCGCTGACCGCGGTGTACGCGTCGGCGCCGAGCAGCAGCGCGTACGGGCCGTCGACACCGGCCAGCCGCAGCGCGGTCAGCGCCCCGCTGACCGCGTCGGGGTAGTCGCGCGCCTCGGCGGGCAGCCGCAGCACCGGGTTGGAGCTGCGGGCGCGCAGTCCGTCGATGCCGGCCGCCGGGTAGCCGTCGAAGACCGCGTGGTCTTCGGCGAGGGCCAGGGCGCGGGCGGCGTCCTTGACCGGCTGCCAGTCGGAGTCCTGCGCACCGCGTTCGACGTCGTCGACGGCGGCGCGGGTGACGGTGAAGGCGCTGCGCAGTTCGACCAGGGGCCGGGCCTCGCGCAGCCGGGCGGTGACGCCGCGGGCGGGCGGTTCGACGCCGGTGGTGTGGCCGGTGCCGACGGCGGCGAGTTCCGGTCCGGCGGCGTCGGGGACGTCGACGACGCGGCGCCCGGCGACGTGGCGGCGGAAGGTGCGGCGGGCCTCCTCCTCGATCTCCGCCCACGCCTGCGGGGTGATGGGGGCGAGTTCACGGTGCAGGTTGTCCGTGCCGTGGGGCGTCGTGGGGTCGGTCATGGCGCTCAGGTTCCTTTCAGGCTGCCGATGTGCAGGGAGCCGCCCGGGGCGGCGGCGCCGGTCGGCGGGTCGGGCAGGTCGTCGAGGAAGTCGGCGGTGGGGACGTGGAAGAGGCCGCCGGTCACGGCGGTGGAGAAGTCGAGGATGCGGTCGGTGGTGCCCGGCGGGTCGCCGAGGAACATGTTCCGCAGCATCCGCTCGGTCACCTCGGGGGTGCGGGCGTAGCCGATGAAGTAGGTGCCGAACTCGCCCTGTCCGACCCGGCCGAATGCCATGTTCTCCCGGACGATCTTCCGTTCGGTGCCGTCGGCGTCGGTGATCGTGTTGAGCGCGACGTGCGAGTCGGCGGGTTTGACGTCGTCGGGCATCTCGACGTTGTCCATCTTGCCGCGGCCGATGACGCGCTCCTGTTCGTCGACGGTGAGTGCCTGCCAGGCGGCCATGTCGTGGAGGTATTTCTGCACGATCACATAGCTGCCGCCGCGGAACTCCGGGTCCTCGTCGCCGATGTACACGGCGTCGTCGGCGGCGGTGTCGGTGGGGTTCTCGCTGCCGTCGACGAAGCCGAGGAGATCGCGGGTCTCGAAGTAGCGGAAGCCGTGGACCTCGTCGACGACGGTGACGGCGGAGCCGAGGCGGTCGGTGAGCAGCCGGGCCAGTTCGAAGCAGAGGTCGGGGCGGGAGGCCCGGAGGTGGAAGAGGAGGTCGCCGGGGGTGGCCGGGGCGCGGTGGCGGGGGCCGTGCAGGGGCTGGAAGGGGTGCAGCTCGCGCGGGCGCGGGCCGGTGAAGAGCCGGTCCCAGGCGGCGGAGCCGATCCCGGCGACGCAGGTCAGACCGGCTTCGGCGCCCCGGAAGCCGACCGAGCGGACCAGCCCCGACAGATCCTGGAGGGCGTCGCGGACGGCGCTCTCACCGCCGGGGCCGATGGTGGCCACGAGGAAGACGGCGGCGCGGGCGGGCAGCCGGACGACGGACTGTGAGGTGACCATGGAGCTCCCGGCGGGCGTACGGGCGGGGCCGGGGCGAACCCCCGGATCGGACCAAAAGCCTTCAAGAACGGCAAAAAGCATGGAACGGGCTCAGCGTATCCGCGGCCGCCACCGCACGCAGTCGGGCGCCGCGCCGCGACCGCCGTCCCCCGAGGTGTCCGCGCCGGGCCACGCGGCACCGGCGGGGCGGCGGCGCGCCGGTGCCGTACGCCGCCCCGGGCAAACCCGCGCGCCGTCGCCCGCCCCGCCTCGCCCCGCCCGCTCCCCCGCCCTAGCCTGACCGCAAGGGCCCGCTGCGGGCCGCCCCCGGACGAGGGAAAAGGTCGACACGGTGAGCACCTTCGAGGAGCCGGAACAGCCGACGCACCAGGTGGGGCCCGACCCCGAGGGCGAGCCGTCCTTCCGGCCCTACCACCACCCCGCCGCCGGATGGGGCGCGGCGAAGAGCGTGACCCGGGTCCTGGCCCGGGAGAAGCAGTGGGTGGACGGACCGCGCGCGATCATGCGGATGAACCACGAGAGGAGCGGCTTCGACTGCCCCGGGTGCGCCTGGCCGGACGACACCAAGGGCCTGCACCTCGACATCTGCGAGAACGGCATCAAACACGTCACGTGGGAGATGACCCGCAAACGCGTGGGCCGGGAGTTCTTCGCCGCGCACACGGTCACCGAACTCTCCTCCTGGAGCGACTTCGCCCTGGAGGACCAGGGCCGGCTGACCGAGCCGATGGTCTACGACCCGGACACCGACCATTACGTACCGATCAGCTGGAAGGACGCGTTCGCGCTGTTCGGCCGGGTGGTGCGCGGACTCGACGGTCCCGGCCGGGCGTCGTTCTACACCTCCGGGCGGCTCGGCAACGAGGCGACCTTCCTCTACCAGCTGATGGCGCGGGAGCTGGGCACCAACAACCTGCCGGACTGCTCCAACATGTGCCACGAGGCGAGCGGCCGCGCCCTGACGGCGTCCCTGGGCACCGGCAAGGGCACCGTCGACCTCAAGGACTGGGAGGCCACCGACGCGCTCTTCATCATGGGCGTCAACGCCGCCTCCAACGCGCCCCGGATGCTCACCGCACTCGCCGAGGCGTACGACCGGGGCGCGCAGATCGTGCACATCAACCCGATGGTCGAGGCCGCCGCCACCCGTACGATCGTGCCGCACGACTTCACCGACATGGCGCTGTTCAAGGCGACGCGGACCAGCACCCTCAACCTCCAGGTGCGCATCGGCGGCGACATGGCGCTGCTGCGCGGTATGGCCAAAGCCGTCCTGGAACAGGCGCGGACCGACCCCAAGGCGCTCGACCAGGAGTTCATCGACCGGCACACCACCGGCTTCGCGGCGTACCGGGAGCTGTGCGAGGCCACGCCCTGGGAGGAGATCGAGCGGCAGTCGGGGCTCTCCCGCGGCGACATCCTCAAGGCGGCGCGGATCTACGGTGACGCCGACCGGTCGATCATCAGCTGGTGCCTGGGCGTCAGCCAGCACGAGCACGGCGTCGACACCGTCCGGGAGATCGTCAACCTGCTGCTGCTCCGCGGCAACCTGGGCCGCGAGGGCGCGGGTCCCTCCCCCGTCCGCGGCCACAGCAACGTGCAGGGCAACCGGACCTGCGGGATCGACCACCGGCCCGACGACGCGTTCCTCGACCGGCTCGCCGAGATCTGCGGTATCGAACCGCCGCGGGAGCACGGACTGGACACCGTCGCCACCATCGAGGCGATGCACCGCGGCGAGGTGGAGGTCTTCGTCGGCATGGGCGGCAATTTCGCCCTCGCCGCGCCGGACACCCCGTACACCTTCGCGGCGCTGCGCACGTGCGCGCTGACCGTGCAGGTCAGCACCAAGCTCAACCGCAGCCATCTCGTCCACGGCAGGCAGGCGCTGATCCTGCCGTGCCTGGGCCGGACCGAGAAGGACCGGCAGCGCGGCGGGGTGCAGTCCACCTCGGTCGAGGACTCGATGAGCATGGTCCACCTCTCCGTCGGCATGAAGCGCCCGGCCTCGCCGCACCTGCTGTCGGAGCCCGCGATCATCGCCGGGCTGGCCCGCGCCGCACTGCCGGACAGCGCCACGCCCTGGGAGTGGTACGTGGAGGACTACGACCGGATCCGCGACACGATGGCGCAGGTCCTGGACGGTTTCGAGGACTTCAACCGGCGGGTGCGGCTGCCGCTGGGCTTCCGGATCAAACAGCCCGCGCGGGAGCTGGTGTTCCGTACCCCGTCCGGGGCGGCGGAGTTCTCCACCGCCCCGCTGCCGGACGTGGTCCCCGCGCCCGGGACGCTGGCGCTGGGCACGATGCGCTCCCACGACCAGTGGAACACCACCCTGTACTCCGACAACGACCGCTACCGCGGCATCCGCAACCTGCGCACGCTGGTCTTCATGAACGACGACGACATGCGCGAACGCGGGATCGCGGAGTTCGACCCGGTGGACATCACCGCGACCGCGAAGGACGGCACCACCCGTTCCCTGAACGGCTACCTCGCCGTCCCGTACGCCCTGCCCCGGGGCTGCGCGGCCGGGTACATGCCCGAGATGAACGTACTGATCGCGGTCTGCGACTACAGCGTCCAGAGCGATCAGCCGCTGATGAAGCATCTGAAGGTGACCATCGCACCGGCGGCGTGAGGGGCCCGCGCCTCACCCGGGAGCCGGTGCCCACCCGGGTACCGGCTCAGACCCGGGTGAAGCGCTCCAGCAGCAGATGGGCGCGGGTCTCGGCGGCGACGAGTTCGGCGGGGTCCACCTCCGCCCGCCATATCTCGCCCGCCGCGGCGTCGTCCGCCTCCCGCAGTTCGACGACGGTCACCGCCAGCCGCGCCTGGACGTCCGCGAACGCCGCCGTCCGGCCGCCGGCGAGCACCCGCTCGGCGTCCGCGGCGGCGGCGTTGCACGCGGTCAGCGCCCGCCGCGCCCGCAGCACGGCGCGGTCGTGGACGACCAGCAGACCGCAGAGCAGTCCGACGGCGATGCCCAGGACGCTGGCGAGGGCCCGGTCGGCGACGAGCGTGCCGGCGGACTCCGGTGCGGTCAGATCGGTCATCAGCAGCGCCAGCGGGGTCAGGAAGACCACGCCGAGGCCGTAGTTGCGCGCCACGACGTACTCCAGCAGGAATTCCAGCACCACGATCACCGCGACCAGCGCGCCGGCGCCCGGGTGGAGGGCGAGCAGCGCCAGGGCGAGGACCAGTCCGGCGGCCGTGCCCAGGGTCCGCTGCACGGCGCGCTGCGTCGCCGTCCGGACGTTGATCGAGTGCAGCACGGCGGCGGCGGACACCGCGGCCCAGTAGCCGTGCCCGAGGCCCAGCGCCAGGGCCGCGCCGCCCGCCAGACCGGTGCCGAGGGTCATCCGCAGCGCCGGGACGAGCAGCACGGAACGGTGGCCGGGGCCGCCGGGGTGGCGGCCCGCGACCAGTTCGGCGGCGCGGAGTTCGGCGGCGCGGAGTTCGGCGCCCGGCGGCGCGGTGCCCGCCCCGGGGCCGCCCGCCGTGGCCGGGGCGGACCAGGAGGCCGGTCCGGGCAGCAGCCGCGGTACCCGGCGCCGCCGGTCGGCGAGGACGCGGGCCTGGCGGCGCAGGTGGCGGGCGAGCAGCGTGGGGTCCTCCGGCGGCCGGCGCGCGGAGCTGATCAGCAGCGACCAGGACAGATCGGTGAGGTGGACGCAGACCCCGCCGTGGCGCTCCCCGCCCGCCGACCGCGGCAGCAGACCGAGGGAGTGGTGGGCGCGGAGCACGGCGGCGGTCGCGCGGTGGCGCCGCCGCCCGTCGTGGTCCGGCCCGGGGGCGTCCCACAGGTCGGCGAGGGCGCGGAGCGCGGCGGCCACCGCGAGGCGCTGCGGGCGGTCGGGGTGGACGAAGCGGCCCGCCATGGCCAGTGCCCAGGAGAGGGCGGCGCCCGCGGCGGCCAGCGCGGTGTGCGCCAGGACGTCGGCGGGGCCGGCGGTGCCGTTGGCCGCGGCGGCGAACGCGAAGAGCAGCAGGACGGCGCCGAGGCCGCCGAGCCGGGCCGCGTCGCAGGCGTACTTGGCGGCGCCCGCGACCAGCGCCGTCGCGGCGACCACCACGGCGGCGCCGGCCCCGGAGTCACCGGGCCGGGCCCAGGCGGCGAGCGCGGAGCCGCCGCCGACGCACGCCGTCATGGCGAGGGCGACCAGCGCCAGGGCGGGGGCGCGCCGCCGGTAGGGCAGGTTGCGGCCGAAGGTGGTGGTGAAGCCGCCGAGCATGGCGTAGACGGCCTGTTCGGTACGGCCGGTGGCGGCGAGGGCCAGTGCGGGCAGCGCCATGGCGAGGGCGGCGCGCAGCGCGAAGGTGAACGCGCCGTCCACCGGGTGCAGGGTGAGGGAGCCGCGCGGGGAGAGTACCCGCAGCACTCCGGCCGCGGTCTGCCGCCGGCCGCGCGGGCGGCCGGCGCGGCCGTCGTCACCGGTCGGGCTCATGAGGGGGTGCGGGGGTCGGGCGGGCGAGGCGGCTGGTGCATCTCTCCGGTTTCCGGTGGTGGGCGGGTGCTCTTGGACAACCCGGCCGCCGGTACCGGAATTCCGCGCTCCGTTCGCCGTCGGCGAAACCCCGGGATCGGCCGTGCCCCTTCTGACCTGCGACGTCGCGCCGGAAGCGGCACGCGGCCGGGCCCGCGCCAGGTGGCGGGCACGCCCGCGGGGCCGTCCGCTCTACGCCGCCGCCCGCTCCCCGGCCTCGGCGCCCTTGCGGACGGTGCAGTGCAGGGAGTCGTCCTCGCCCACGTCGGCGACGATGGTGTCGCCGGGCCCTGCCTCGTCGGCCAGGAGCAGCGAGGCGATCCGGTTGTCCAGCTCGGTCTGGATGGTGCGGCGCAGCGGACGGGCGCCGAACTCCGGCTGGTAGCCGTGGGCGACCAGCAGTTTCTTCGCCGCCTCGGTGACCTCCAACGTCATGTCCTGGGCGTGGACACGGCGCTGGCTGCGGTCGAGGAGGTGGTCGACGATCCGGGTCAGATCGTCCTCGGTGAGGCTGTGGAAGAGGATGATGTCGTCGATCCGGTTGAGGAACTCCGGCAGGAAGCGCGCCCGCAGGTCCTCCATCAGCTCGTCCTTCAGCTCCGAGACGTCACCCTCGTGCGCGATGATCCGCTGGGCGCCGATGTTGGACGTCATGATGACGACGCAGTGGCGGAAGCTGACGGTGCGGCCCTGCGCGTCGGTGAGGCGGCCGTCGTCGAGGATCTGCAGCAGGGTGTTGAAGATGTCCGGGTGGGCCTTCTCCACCTCGTCGAAGAGGAGCACGCAGTACGGGCGGCGGCGCACCCGGTCGGTGAGCTGACCGGCCTCCTCGTAGCCGACGTAGCCGGGGGGCGCCCCGACGAGCCGGGCGACGGTGTGCTTCTCCTGGAACTCGCTCATGTCGAAGCGGATCATGCGGTCCTCGTCGCCGAAGAGGAGTTCGGCGAGGGTTTTGGCGAGTTCGGTCTTGCCGACGCCGGTGGGGCCGAGGAAGAGGAAGGAGCCGACCGGCCGGTTGGGGTCGCCCATACCGGAGCGGTTGCGGCGGACCGCCTCGGAGACGGCGGTGACGGCCTCGCTCTGGCCGACGATCCGCTCGTGCATCGCGTCCTCCAGCTTGAGCAGCTTCTCCTTCTCCCCGGCGGTGAGCTGGGCGACGGGGATGCCGGTGCGGCGGGAGACGACGTCGGCGATGTCGTCGGCGGTGACGGAGACGACGCCCTCGCGGCGCTCCTCGATACCGGCGAGTTCGCCCTCCGCCTCGGCGATCTGCTCCTTCAGGGCGGACGCCTTGGCGAAGTCCTCGGCGGCGACCGCCTGGTCCTTCTCGCGCCGCAGTTTGGCGAGGCGGTCCTCGCGGCTGACGACCTCGGTGGAGCGTCCGGCGCTGCGCAGCCGTACCCGGGCGCCCGCCTGGTCCATCAGGTCGATGGCCTTGTCGGGCAGGAAGCGGTCGGAGACGTAGCGGTCGGAGAGTTCGGCGGCCGCGGTCAGCGCGCCGTCGGCGAACCGGACCTGGTGGTGCGCCTCGTAGGAGTCGCGCAGCCCCTCCAGGATCTGCACGGTCTCCTCGACGGTCGGTTCGGGGATCATCACCGGCTGGAAACGGCGCTCCAGGGCGGCGTCCTTCTCGATGTGTTTGCGGTACTCGTCGATGGTGGTGGCGCCGACGACGTGGAGTTCGCCGCGGGCCAGTGCGGGTTTGAGCATGTTGCCGGCGTCCATGGCGCCTTCACCGGCGGCGCCCGCGCCGACGACGGTGTGGAGTTCGTCGATGAAGAGGATGATCTCGCCCTCGGCCTGCTGGACGTCCTCGATGACCTTCTTCAGCCGCTCCTCGAACTGGCCCCGGTACTGCGCCCCCGCGACCATGCCGGACAGGTCGAGGGCGACGACCCGCTTGTCCTTGAGGGTCTGCGGGACCTCACCGGCCACGATGCGCTGGGCGAGCCCCTCGACGATGGCGGTCTTGCCGACGCCGGGTTCGCCGATGAGGACCGGGTTGTTCTTCGAGCGCCGGGAGAGGATCTCGACGGTCTGCTCGATCTCGTCCGCCCGTCCGACGACGGGGTCGAGCTTGCCCGCCTTCGCCTCCTCGGTGAGGTCGCGGCCGTACTCGTCGAGGGTGGTGGCAGGGGGTTTGGCGGCGGCGGGGGTGCCCTCGGCGCGGGCCGCCTCCTCGGCCTGCCGCCGCACCTTGTCGACGTCGAGGTCCTCGGCGCGCAGCAGCCGGGTGGCGCCGGATCCGGCGCCGGGCCCGGAGGTGTCGAGGAGCGCGCCGAGGATGTGCTCGGGGCCGATGTAGGAGACGCCCGCGGCCTGGGAGCGGTCGTAGGCGCTGGTCAGAGTGCGTTTGGCGGCGGGGGTCAGGCCCGGTTCGGCGGAGGGTTCGCCGGATTCGCGGGGCAGTACGGCGGCGATCTTGTCGCCGAGGCCGTCCGGGTCGACTCCGGCGCGGGCGAGGAGGGTGCGGGCCGGTTCGACCTTGGTGGCGGCCCACAGCAGGTGTTCGGTGTCGAGGTCGGAGGTGCCGTCCTCGGCCGCCCGGCCCGCGGCCAGGTTGATCAGTTCCTGGGAGGAGTCGGTCAGCAGCCGCCCGATGGGGACCCGCTGGACGGCGGGCGGCGAGGACGCCGGGGACATTCCGAAGAACCGGTTCAGCAGCTCACTGAACGGGTCGGACGCGCCGAAAGCGGAACCGAACGGCATCGACATGTCTGCTCCTGGTGCGTGGGGGGTTCTCCTCACTCAAGCGCGGCCCCGGGTGCTCCGCAAACGGAGCCGGGGCCCGCCCCCCCGGCGCGGACCGCCCCGCCGCACCGGTCGGTGTGCCGCCCGCCGCCGCAGGTCAGGAGGGGTCGTCCGCGAGGGCGTCGGTGACCCAGCGGTGGAAGGCACCGATGTGGTGTTCGCTGGGGACGAGGACGCCGCCGTCGCGGTAGGCGCGGGAGTCCATGGCGGGCTGGGTGCGTTCGCAGGCGGCGAAGTCCTGGGTGTTGACGCGGTGGAACAGCTCGACCGACGGGGTGAGGTCGGCGCCGGACGCCAGGACCTCGGGCCGGTAGAGCCAGTCGCACTCGACGGTGGTGCGGTCGGCGGCGGACGGGAACATCCGGTGGACGATGACGTGGTCCGGGACGAGGTTGACGAAGACCTGCGGGCGCAGGGTGAGCGCGTAGTAGCGGCGGTCCTGGGTGTCGTCGATGCCGGGCAGCCGGCCGAAGCCGCCGGTGCCGTCGACGGTGAATCCCTCGGCCGTCTCGGCGAAGGCCGCGCCGTGGCCGACGTGGTACTGGGCGGCGAGTCCGTCGGCGAACTCCGGGAGTACGTCGGTGAGTTCGGGGTGGATGGTGGCGCAGTGGTAGCACTCCATGAAGTTCTCGACGACGAGTTTCCAGTTGGCGCGGACGTCGTAGGTGATCCGGCGGCCGAGGGCGAGGTGGGCGGTGCCGTAGCGGTCGAGGGCGGTGGCGTCGCCGAGGCGTTCGGTGGCCGCGGCGATGACGGTGTCCTCGAAGGACGGGGGCGCGTCGGCGAGGCACACCCAGAGGTAGCCGAGCCATTCCCGCAGGTGGACGGGGATCAGTCCGCGTTCGGTGCGGTCGATGCCGGGCATCTGCCCGAGATTGGGGGCGGCGGTCAGGCGGCCGTCGAGGCCGTACGTCCAGGCGTGGTAAGGGCATTGCAGGGTGCGGCGGACGGTGCCGCTCTCCTCGGTGCACAGGCGGGCGCCGCGGTGGCGGCAGATGTTGAGGTGGGCGCGGGCCTCGCCGTGCCGGTCGCGGACGAGCAGCACGCTCTCCCGGCCGACCTGGACGGTACGGAAGGCGCCGGGCCCGGCGAGATCGGTGGCGCGGACCGCGCAGAACCACCGCCGTTCGAAGATCCGCTCCTGTTCGCGGCGGAAGACGGCGGGGTCGGTGTAGGCGGCGCCGGGCAGCGTGGCGATCAGCTCGCCGCCGGGCGCGCTCGCCCGCGGACCGGTGAGAGGCGTGGCGGTCATCTTCGTTCTCCTCGGGCGGGGGCGGTCCGGCGGGGGTGCGGCGCGGGCCTGGTGCGGACGGGGGCGGCGGTACGGGCCGTACGGGCAAGGCGTTCCGGACGGCGCTGACGGGCCGGTGCGGCCGTGCGGGCGGCGGGCTCAGCGGTGGCGGCGGGCCGCCTCCGGGGCGACGAGGGGTTCGGCGGTGACGGTCGCGGCGAGCAGGTCACCGAAGTAGCCGACGTGGACGGCGGTGCCGGGTGCGGTGTGCGCGGGGGGCAGCCAGGCGTGGGCGACGCAGCGGCCGGCGGTCGGACCGTGGGCGGCGGAGGTGACGTGACCGGCCGCCTCCCCGGCCACGTACACCGGTTCACCGCCCAGGACGGCGGCGGCCGGGTCGTCGAGGGTGAGGCAGACCAGGCGGCGCCGGACGGCGCCTTCGCGTCCGGCGAGGGCGGCGCGGCCGAGGAAGTCGCCCTTGTCCGGGCGGACGGCGAAGCCGAGGCCCGCCTCGTACGGGTCGTCCTCGCAGGTCATGTCGTGGCCCCAGGCACGAAAGCCCTTCTCCAGGCGGAGGCTGTCCAGGGCGGCGCGCCCGGCGGCGACGGCGCCGAGGCCGCGGCCGGCCTCCCACAGTGCGTCCCACAGACAGCGGCCGAGGTCGGCGGTGGTGTACAGCTCCCAGCCCAGCTCCCCGGCGTAGGAGACACGCTGGGCGAGGACCGGGACGGGGCCGAGGTGGGCGCGGCGGGCCCGGAAGCGGCCGAAGCCCCGGTGCGAGAAGTCCCCGTCGGCCAGCGGCTGGACGAGGTCGCGGGCGCGCGGGCCCCAGACGCCGATGCCGCAGGTGCCCGCGGTGAGGTCGCGGACGCGGACGTCCGCGGGGGCGTGGTGGCGCAGCCACACCAGGTCGGCGGCGCTGTTGGCGCCGATGCGGAAGCGGTCCTCGGCCAGGCGGGTGACGGTGAGGTCGGAGCGGATGCCGCCGTGCGCGTCGAGCAGCAGGGTGTACGTCACCGTTCCCGATGGCCGGTCGAGTTGATTGGTCGTCAGGTACTGCAGGAAGGCGAGCGCGCCGGGCCCCTCGACCTCCAGGCGGCGCAGCGGGGTGAGGTCGTACAGGCCGACGCGTTCGCGGGTGGCGCGGGCCTCGGCGACGCTCACCGGCGACCAGTGGCGGGCCGCCCAGGCATCGCGCGGAGGCAGGTCGAGGCCGTCGGCGAGCGGGGCGTTCGCCTCGTACCACTGGGGGCGCTCCCAGCCGCCCGACTCCAGGAAGTACGCGCCGAGTTCCCGCTGCCGGTCGTGGAAGGGGCTCACCCGCAGCGGGCGGGGGCCCGCGGGTGGCTGGAGGGGGTGGACGACGTCGTAGACCTCGATGAAGCTGCGGACGGCGCGCTCGGCGGTGTACGCGGGTGAGCGCTGGGCGCCCTCGAAGCGGTGCGGATCGCAGGCGTGCAGGTCAAGGGTGGAGTGACCGTCGGTGATCAGTTCGGCGACGGCGCGGGCGGCGCCCGCGGAGTGGGTGACCCAGACCGCCTCGGCGAGCCAGAAGCCGCGCGGCGTGGCCGCCTCGCCGAGGAGCGGCATCCCGTCCGGGGTGAAGGAGAAGACACCGTTGAAGCCGTCGGCGATCTCCGACGTACCGAGTGCGGGCAGCAGTTCGGTGGCGTCGCGCCGGCTCGGGGCGAAGTCCTCGGCGGTGAACGGCAGCGAGGACGGCATGACGGGCGCGTCGTCGTAGGCGGGCACGGTGTACGGGTCGACGGGCATCGGGCGGTGGGCGTACGAGCCGATGCCGAGGCGGTCGCCGTGTTCGCGGAAATACAGGTCACGGTCCTGGAAGCGCAGGAGCGGGCGGACCGCATCGGCCCGCGGTCCGCCGGGGGCGGCGAGTGCGGGCAGCGGTGCGGTCGTCGCGTACTGGTGGGCGAGCGGCAGCAGCGGCACCCGCACCCCGGCCATCGCGCCGATCACCGGGCCCCAGAACCCGGCGGCGGACACGACGTGGTCGGCGGGGAAGGTGCCGCGGTCGGTGACGACGGCGGTGACGCGGCCGCCGGAGTGCTCGATGCCGGTGACGGTGTGCCGGTCCAGGACGCGGGCGCCGCGGGCGGCGGCGCGGGCGAGCTGTGCGCGGCAGGCGGGCACGGCGCGGGCGATGCCGTCGTCGGGGGTGTACCAGCCGCCGTAGAGCAGGGCGGCATCCAGCATCGGCCAGTGGCGGGCGCACTCGTCGGGGGTGAGGAGTTCCCCGCGGACGCCCCAGGAGGCGGCGAGGCGGGCCTTGCGGTGCAGGTCGGCCCAGCGTTCCGCGGTGGTGGCGATCTCCAGCCCGCCGACGGCCGAGAAGCAGGGCGCGCCGTCGCCCTCCAGGGCGGTGAACTTCTCGATGGTGTAGGCGGCGAAGCGCGTCATGGTGCGGGACGGGGCGGTGGCGAAGACCAGGCCGGGGGCGTGCGAGGTGGAGCCGCCGGGGGCCGGGAGGGGGCCTTGTTCCAGGACGGTGACGTCGCGCAGGCCACGGGCGGTGAGTTCGTCGGCGAGGGAGCAGCCGACGATGCCGGCGCCGATGACGACCACGCGGGCGTCGGTCGGGGGTACGGGAGGCATGTCCCTCCTCGGGGAGGTCGGTGCGGGCGGTGCCGGGGCGCGCGGGGCAGCGGGAGGGCACGGGGCGGCAGAGGTTCATGGTGTTGCGCAGAGCACGATCGGTTGCGCGATGAGAGACATAGTGGGAACGCGGGAGCGGCACCGTCAAGGGGTCGGGAGCGGCGGCCGGGAATCGCCCGGCGGCTCGGCGCAGCCGCTTGACGGGCCCTGGGCGCACCGGGATTCTGTTGCGCAGAACGCTCCACCGTGCGCATCGCGAAACGCTGTCCGGGTGCTGGGCGGTGCGCTGTCCGCACGTTCCGGACCGGCGCGGCGGCCACTGTCCGGCCGCCCGCCACCCGCGGCTCTTGAGGAGGACGCCCATGCACACCGTCACGGTCGTCGGCGCGTCACTGGCGGGGCTCGGCGCCGCCCGTGCGCTGCGCACCGAGGGGTACACGGGCCGGCTGATCCTGCTCGGCGAGGAGCGCCACCGGCCGTACGACCGGCCGCCGTTGTCGAAGGCGTTCCTCACCGGCGCGGCGGACGACACCGCCCTCGCGCTCACCGACGACGAGGAGACCGCCGGACTCGCCCTCGATCTGCGCACCGGCTCCCGCGCCGTCCGCCTCGATCCGCGGGCACGGTCGGTGACGCTCGCCACCGGGGAGGAGATCCGCACCGACGGCGTCGTCCTCGCCACCGGCGCCGCGCCGCGCACCCTGCCGGGACCGGTGCCCGGCGGGGTGCACACGCTGCGCACCCTCGACGACGCGCGGGCGCTGCGCGCCGCGCTGAGCGCCGGACCGGTGCGGGTGGTGGTGATCGGCGGCGGATTCCTCGGCGCGGAGACCGCCTCCTCGTGCGCCGCGCTCGGCCACGACGTGACGGTGGTGGAGGCCGCGCCGCTGCCGCTCGTCCGGCAGTTGGGCGAGGCGATGGCCCGGGTGTGTGCCGCGCTGCACGCCGATCACGGGGTGCGGCTGCTGACCGGCACCGGGGTGGCCGGTCTGCGGGCGGACGCTGCGGCGGACACCGTCACCGGCGTCGCGCTGGCCGACGGGCGGCTGCTCCCCGCGGAGGTGGTGGTCGTCGCCGTCGGGGTCCGTCCGCGTACCGGTTGGCTGGCCGGGAGCGGGCTGCCGCTCGACGACGGGGTGTGCTGCGACGCGGGCGGGGTGACGCCGCTGCCGCGGGTGGTGGCCGCCGGGGACGTGGCGCGGGCGGCGGGGGTACGCGGTGAGCACTGGAGCGCCGCCACCGAACAGGCGGCGGTGTGCGCCCGCAATCTCCTCGCCGGCCGCACCGTGGCCACCTGCCGGGCGGTGCCGTACTTCTGGTCGGAGCAGTACGGCGTCCGGCTCCAGTTCGCCGGACGCCGGGTCCCCGGGGACCTGCCGCGCGTCGTGGCGGGCTCCCCGGCCGACCGTTCCTTCCTCGCCGTCTACGAGCGGAACGGCCGCCCCACCGCCGCGCTCGCCCTCAACCTCCCGCGGCCGTTCGCCCGGCTGCGGCGGGAGTGGGGGCGGGCGGCGGAGGCGGTGGGGTGAGGCGGGCGGTCAGGCGTCCGCGCCGCCGATCCGCATGTCCCGGCCCGCCTGGTAGACGCGGGCGTTGCCGGAGGCGGTGGCGTGCAGGGTGGTGCCGCCGGGCGCGGGGGCCTCGGGCGGGGTGAGGTCGGCCACGAGGGCGCGCAGGTCGGCGGCGAGTTCGGGGTGGGCGGTGAGCAGGCGGCGCAGCCGGCCCTGCCATTCGGTGCCGCTGCCCTCCGCGACGGTGTCCCGCCCCGGGCCCTCGGGTGCGGCGAGCAGTTCCTCGCGGGTGTCGTCGAGGTCGCGGGCGACGCCCGGTTCCTGCTCGGGGCGGGCGCGCCGCCACAGTGCGAGAAAACGGTCGCGTACGCCGTGCCAGGCGTCCGTCGTCAACGCGCCGATCAGCGCCGTGCCCGCGCTGCCCGCCAGTGCCGCGATCTCCGGATCCACAACTCCCCCTCGGGGTCGAACCGTTCGGACGTCCAGCCTACCGGGGTGATCAGACGGCGACGGGCGGCTCGGGGCGGGTGCGGCGTTCGGCGTCGATGGCGTCGGCGGCGGTGCGCAGGGTGCGGATCGCGCCGTCCAGGAAGGGGTTGGGGTCGGCGGCGCGGCGGACCGCGAAGACCCGGCGGACGTGGGCGGGGCCGGCGAGCCGGATGAGGTGGACCTCTTCGGAGGCGAGCAGCGCGAGTTCGGGGACGATGGCGACGCCGAGGCCCTTGCGGACCAGTTCGAAGGGGAGGTTGTAGTCGTTGGTGCGGAACAGCACCTCGGGGCGGAAGCCGCCCTCGGCGCAGATGTGCAGCAGGGAGCGGGCGGCGTCGGTGTCCTCGCGGTAGCTGATCCAGCGTTCGCCGGAGAGGTCGCCGACCCGGATGCGTCTGCGGCCGGAGAGGCGGTGGCCGGTGGGGACGAGGACGTAGAGCGGTTCCTCCAGGAGGAGGGTGGTCTCCAGGTCCTCGGGCCGGTTGTGCGGCACCATCCCGTATTCGAAGATCACCGCGAGGTCGAGGCGTCCTTCGGAGACGGCGGGGACGGTGGTCCGCGGGTCGCCCTCCTCGTAGCGGACGTCGACCTGCGGGCGGTCGCGGAGGAATTCCGCGAGGACGTCGGGGACGAGGCGGAAGCCGGCCGACCAGAAGCTGCCCAGGTGCAGCCGGCCGCGTTCGGCGGCGGCGAAGGAGCGCAACTCGTCCTCGGCCGACTCCAGTTCGGCCAGCAGCCGGGCGGCGCGGCGGGCCAGTTGCACCCCGGCGGCGGTGGGGCGGACGCTGCGCGGCGACCGTTCGAAGAGCTGGACGCCCAGGGCCCGTTCGACGGAGGAGATCTGCTGGGAGACGGCGGAGGGGGTGTACCCCAGGAGGCGCGCCGCGGTACGCAGCGAACCCGTCGCCACGACGTCGCGTACCGCCTGGAGCTGCGTGGGGGTCAGCATCAGGTGACGTTAACACCGGGGAGCGAGGCGCCACCAGGAGTGGTGCTCATGGCCGGGCGGGCGGGCGGCGGGGCCCCGCGGCGCGCGTCGGCGATCACGGGTTCTACCCCGGATGACGCCGTTCGCACACCCCTGTTCCGCCCGTTGAGATGCGACAGCTCAGCTGAACAGTGCGTCCATGGATGCTCACCCTGCCTCATCTTGTGTGCGGCCGCGGGCTCGCGCACATTGAGCGGTCAGTGGCCGACCCGGCAGAAGGGCAACTCCATGGACAGACCGCTCCCCGGCCCCCGGGCCCGTGGCAGGACGCGCCGGACGGTGGCCGGTCTCTGCGTCACAGCGCTCCTGCCGCTCACCGCGGCCTGCGGCGGCACCGATCCGACGACCCGGTCCGCGGCGCCGGTGCAGAAGAAGGACCCGGCGCTGCACGCCCTGCTGCCGCAGAAGATCCGGGCGGCGGGCACCCTGACCGTCGCGACGGGCGACGACTATCCGCCGCTGGTGTCGCTGGCGACGGACAACAGGACCCTGGTCGGGGTGGAGCCGGATCTGATCCAGGCGATCGCGCAGACCCTCGGGGTCAAGGTCACCTTCGTCAGGGCGAGTTTCGACAGTCTCATCGGCGGGGTGCAGTCGCACCGCTACGACCTGGCGATCCAGGCGATGCTGGACAAGCCCGAGCGGCGCGGCCGGATCACCTTCGTCGACTACTTCCGCACCAGCAGCTCGATCCTCGTACCCGAGCAGCGGGCGGAGGACATCGCGGCGCTGACGGACCTGTGCGGCAGGCAGGTCGCGGTCGAACAGGGCACGGCGCAGGTCGACGATCTGGCGGCGCAGCGGAAGAAGTGCGCGGCGGCCGGGGAGAAGGCGCCGGAGGTGCTGGTCTTCCCCGACTCGGTGGGCTGTTTCCAGGCGCTGTCGACCGGCCGCGCCGAGGCGTTCGTCGGCGGCACCCCGACCGTCGGGTACCAGGCGGCGCAATCCGGCGGCCGGCTGCGGAAGACCGGTCGGCCCTACCGCTTCCTGCCGTACGGGATTCTCGTCGACAAGGAGGACAAGGCGCTGGTCACCGCGGTGCGGCGGGCGTTGCAGAAGGTCATCGACAACGGCGGTTACACGAAGATCCTCACGGCGTGGAAGGTCCGGGCGGGTGCGCTCCGGCAGGCGACGGTGAACGGGGGCTCGGCATGAGCGGTCAGGCGCTGACGGCACGGGCGGGCGGCGGGCCCGCGGCGAAGACCCCGCCGGACGGGCGGATCCGGGCGGTGCCGCAACGGCACCCCGGACGGTGGGTGACCTCGGCGGTCCTCCTCTTCCTGCTGGTGTTCCTGGTGCAGGGGTGGGCGGCCAATCCGCGGATGCAGTGGGCGACGGTCGGGGAGTTCCTCTTCGCGCCGGTGGTGCTGGAGGGGCTGCGGACCACGCTGGTGCTGACCGTCCTCGCGATGGCGGTCGGCATCGTGGGCGGGGTGGCGGTCGCGGTGCTACGGATGTCCCCGAACCCGGTACTGGCACGGCTGAGCGCCCTGTACATCTGGGTGTTCCGCGGGACGCCGCTCCTGGTGCAGCTGCTGTTCTGGTACTTCCTGTCGGCGATCGTGCCGGTCATCGGCCTCGGCGTGCCGTGGGGGCCGACGTTCTTCCAGGTCGACACCAACCATCTCATCACCCAGCTGACGGCGGCGGTCCTGGGGCTGGGGCTGCACGAGGCGGCGTACATGGCGGAGATCGTGCGCGCCGGGCTGGCGTCGGTGGACGAGGGGCAGACGGAGGCGGCGCACGCGCTGGGGCTGACGCGGCGCCGGACGCTGCGGCGGATCGTGCTGCCGCAGGCGCTGCGGATGATCATCCCGCCCACCGGCAATCAGGCCATCTCGATGCTGAAGACCACCTCGCTGGTGTTCGCCATCGCCGTGCCGGAGCTGCTGACGTCGATCCAGGGCATCTACTCCCGCAACTTCCAGCAGGTGCCGCTGCTCGCGGTGGCGTGCGTCTGGTACCTGGTGGCGACGTCGGTGCTCAACGTCGGCCAGCACTTTCTGGAGCGCCGCTTCTCCCGGGGCGCGGACCGCTCCGCCCCGGCGCCCCGCGCCCGCCGCGGCTCCGCCGCCACCGCCGAGGAGGGCCGGTCATGACGACAACTCCCGTACAGCAGAAGGCCGTTGAGGTGGTCCGGGCCGAGGGGGTGCGCAAGAGCTTCGGCTCCGTCGAGGTGCTGAAGGGCATCGATCTGACGGTGCGGGCGGGCGAGGTGATGTGCCTGGTGGGCCCGTCGGGCTCCGGCAAGTCGACGTTCCTGCGCTGCGTCAACCATCTGGAGCGGATCGACGCGGGCCGGCTGTACGTCAGCGACGAGCTGGTGGGGTACGCCGAGCGCGGGGGCCGCCTCCACGAGCTGGGCGAGAAGGACATCGCGCGGCAGCGGCGCGCCATCGGGATGGTCTTCCAGAAGTTCCATCTCTTCCCGCATCTGACGGCGTTGGAGAACGTCACCGAGGCTCCGGTCTTGGTCAACGGCGAGCCGAAGGCGGCGGCGCGGGAGCGTGGCCGGGAACTGCTCGCCCGGGTCGGTCTCGCGGACAAGGCCGGCGCCTACCCCGCGCAGCTCTCCGGCGGGCAGCAGCAGCGCGTCGCCATCGCCCGTGCGCTGGCCATGCGCCCGCGGCTGATGCTCTTCGACGAGCCGACCTCGGCGCTCGACCCGGAGCTGGTCGGTGAGGTGCTGGACGTGATGCGGGGCCTGGCCGGCGACGGGATGACGATGATCGTGGTGACCCATGAGATGGGCTTCGCCCGGGAGGCCGGCGACACGCTGGTCTTCATGGACGACGGCGCCGTCGTCGAGTCCGGCCGCCCCGCCGACGTCCTTTCCTCCCCGCGCGAGGCCCGCACCCGCGCCTTCCTCCGCAAGGTCCTGTGACCCGCATCCGTCCTCGGCAGGAGAGACCATGTCCCGTGCAGTAGTCATCGGCGCCGGAGTGCTCGGCGCATCCGTCGCCCACCATCTGACACGCGCCGGGGTGGCGGTCACCGTCCTCGACGCGGGCGGCCCCGCGTCCGGGACGTCCGGCGCCACCTTCGCCATCGACGTCACCCACCTCAAGACCCCGTACTCCTACTACGCGTTGAACCGCCGCAGCGCCGCGGCGCATCTGACGCTGGGCGAAGAGGACGGCGCCGGGGCGCGGTGGCGGCATCCGGTGCCGCTGGTGCAGTGGGGACACACCGCGCAGGAGCGGCGGGTGATCGAGGAGCGGGCGCGGCGGCTGCGGGAGTGGGGCCATCCGTGCCGGACGACGGGCCCGGAGGCGCTGGCCGAGCTGGCGCCGGGCGTGGATCCGGCATCCTGCCGGGCCGAGGAGCTGGTGGTCCACGACCATGCCGCCTGGTACGACGCGCCGCTCTTCGTCCGCACCCTGCTGGACCGGGCGGTGCGGCGCGGCGCGGCCGTCCACCACGGGCTGCGCGTCACCGGGCTGCTGCGCCGCGGCGGGCGGGTCACCGGTGTGGAGAGCGAGGGCCGCCGCTGGGAGGCGGACCATGTCGTCAACTGCGCCGGTCCGGACGCC
Source organism: Streptomyces sp. NPDC027185 (assembly GCF_055567035.1). Taxonomy (NCBI): domain Bacteria; kingdom Bacillati; phylum Actinomycetota; class Actinomycetes; order Kitasatosporales; family Streptomycetaceae; genus Streptomyces; species Streptomyces sp. NPDC027185. Next base: position 296,981 of record NZ_JBVHRF010000008.1, read on the forward strand.
GGGCGGATCGCGGCGCTGGCCGGGGCGGCGCTGCCGCTGACCCGGATCCCGGGGCTGGTCGGCGAGAGCGTGCCGGTGCCCGAGGCGCGGCTGGGCGCGATCCTGGCGACGCCCGGGGTGGATCTGCGTCCGGCGCCGGGCGACCGGGTGTGCTCGATCTCCTGGCCGGTCGACGCCCGGCTCGCCCCGGACGGCGCTCCGCGCGGTGCCCAGGACCCGGGGCTGGAGGCGGAGTTGCACCGGCTGGGCCAGGAGGTGCTGCCCGCACTGCGGGGCGCGGCGGCCACCGCGGTGCGCCGGGGGATCCGCCCGGTGCCGGCCGACGGACTGCCGCTGGTCGGCGAGGTGCCGGACGCGCCGGGGCTGTACCACGTGGTCACCCACAGCGGGGTGACGCTGGCCCCGCTGCTGGGCGAACTGACCGCCCGGGAGCTGACCCTCGCCGCCCCGGTGGCCGAACTGGCGCCGTACCGCCCCGGACGTGAGCCCGCGACCGGCGTACGGGACGAGAGCCTTCAGGTGATGCGCGGTCAGCCGGGGGCCGGGGCTCGCCCGTAGGCCGCTCGGGCCGCCCACCGCTGCCGCGTCCTGGCCCCGGCGCCCCGTTCCGGGCGGCTCCGCCGGACGGCCCGGGTCGGCGGGCCCGCGGGTGAACGCGGGGGGCGCCCCCTTGCCACCACCCGATCGTACGTGTTCGGATTATCTCGGCGGTGGTCCCGCATCCCCCGCGGGATCACCGCCGATCAGCGTGTTCCCGTCCGACCGCAGCCGCCGTCCCGGGGCCCGCGCGGCCCCCGCCCTCCGCGCCCTCCGTCCCGCACGCCCCGCACGCCCCGCACGCCGCCGTCCCTCCCCGCACCGGACCCGCTCCCCCCGGCCGCGTCCCGTACCGCCCTTCGGCGGACGGCCGTCGTACGCGCTCCCCCCGGCGGGCCGTCGCCGTACGAACTGGAGTGAGTGATGAAACCCGCCGCGTTCCGCTACCACCGGGCCCGTGACGCCGAGGGCGCGGTGCGGCTCCTCGCCGAGTTGGGTGAGGACGCCAAGGTGATCGCCGGGGGTCAGAGTCTGGTGGCGATGATGGCGTACCGGCTCGCCCGGCCCCGGCACCTCGTCGACATCGGCGCCTTACGCGGGCTCGACCGGCTCGGGAACGACGGCGGTGCGCTGCACGTCGGGGCGCTGACCACCCATCACGCCGTCGAGCGGGCCCCGGACTCCGTCCTCGGCCCCGGCTTCGCGGTGGTGCGGGAGACGATGCGGTGGATCGGGCATCTGCCGATCCGCACCCGCGGCACGGCCGGCGGCAGCCTCGCGCACGCCGACGCGACCGCCGAATGGTGCCTGCTCGCCGTGGTCCTCGACGCCGAACTGCACGTCCTCGGGCCCGGCGGGACGCGCCGGATCGCCGCCGCGGACTTCTTCCTCGGCCCGTACACCACCGCCCTGGAGCCGGACGAACTCCTCGTCGAGACCGTCTTCCCGCGCCCGGCGCCGTACGCCGCGGTCACCGAGTTCGCCGAGCGGCACGGGGACTTCGCGCTCGCCTCCGCCGCCGTCGTGCTGGAGAAGGACGGCAAGGCGGTGCGCGGCGGGCGGGTGGCGCTCGGCGGCGTCGGCCCGGTGCCGCTGCGGGCGCCCGGGGCGGAGCGGGTGCTCGCGGACGGCGGCACCTTCACCGAGTGCGCCGAGGCGGCGGCCACCGCCCTCCCGCACGACGGTCCCGGGGACGACGGGCCGTACCGGCGGCACCTGATCCGCACGCTGGTACGGCGGGCCTGCGAGGAGGCGGACGCGCGATGACGGCGAGCACACCCGAGGAGCGGTGCGGCGAGGAGCGCGCGGGCGAGGAGCGCGCCGGGCACCCCGGCCCTCCGCCCGGCGAGGGCCCCGCGCCGCTGATCGGCCGCTCGGTGCCCCGGAAGGAGGACCCCCGGCTGCTGACCGGGCGGGGCCGGTTCGTGGACGACCTCACCGAACCGGGGGTGCTGTACGCCCAGTTCGTCCGCTCGTCGGTCGCGCACGGGGAGGTCACCGCGCTCGATCTGGACGCGGTGCGGGCGGTGCCGGGGGTGGTCGCCGCGTTCGACGCCGCCGACCTGGGGCTCGGGGACATCACCGCCCGGCTGGACCGGCCGCCGCAGGAGTTCGCCGAGACCGCGATGCCGGTGCTGGCGCGGCGCCGGGTGCGGTACGTCGGCGAACCGCTGGCGATCGTCGTGGCCCGGGACGCGTACGCCGCCGAGGACGGTCTGGAGGCCGCCCGCGTCGGCTACGAGACGTGGCCGCCGGTGGTGAGCGAGGCGGCGGCGCTGGCCGACGGGGCGCCGCTGCTGCACGCCGCGGCGGCCCGTAACACCCTGGTGGACGTCGCGCCGTTCGCCACCGAGGGCATCGACGACATCTTCGCCGCCGCCCACCGTGTGGTGCGGGTCGAGGCCCGCACCGGGCGGCAGAACGCGCTGCCGCTGGAGACCCGCGGCGCGCTCGCCCACTGGGACGACCGGGCCGAACAGCTGGTGCTGCGGACCTGCACCCAGGTACCGCACCAGGTACGGACGGTCGCGGCGGGCTGCCTGGGACTCGACGAGCGGGCGGTACGGGTCCTCGTCCCCGACATGGGCGGCGGTTTCGGGCTGAAGTGCGTGGTGGGCCGGGAGGAGATCGCGACCGCCGCGGCGGCGCTGCGGCTCGGCCGCCCGGTGAAGTGGACCGAGGACCGCAAGGACGCGCTGACCGCGTCATTCCTCGCCCGCGAGCAGCGCTACGACGTCCGCGCCGCGTTCGCCGCCGACGGCCGGATCCTGGGCCTGGACGCCGACATCGTCTGCGACATGGGCGCCTACTCCTGCTATCCGTTCACCGCCGGTATCGAACCGCTGATGGCCGCGGCGGAGCTGCCGGGCGTCTACCGGGTGCCCGCCTACCGGGTGCGCGGCCGGGCGGTGGCCACCAACAAGGCGCCGAGCGCGCCGTACCGGGGCGTCAGCCGCCCGCAGTACGTGATGGTGATGGAGCGGCTCTTCGAACGCGCCGCCCGGGAACTGGGCGTCGACGCGGTGGACCTGCGCCGCCGCAACCTCATCACCGACTTCCCGTACACCGGCGTCAACGGCATCACCTACGACCCCGGCTCGTACCGCGAGTCGCTGGATCTGTGCGAGCGGACGCTGCGCGCGGAGGGCTGGTACGAGCGGCGGGACGCGGCGGCGGCCGAGGGGCGGTGGCTGGGCATCGGCTACGCCTGCTTCAACGAGCGGACCGGCTACGGCTCCACCGCGTTCGCGCAGCGGAAGATGGAGCTGGTGCCCGGCTACGACCTCGCCGAGGTGCGGATGGACCCCGGCGGCGCGGTGAGCGTCACCACCGGCACGATGAGCCACGGCCAGAGCCACGAGACGACGCTGGCGCAGATCGCCGCCGACACCCTCGGGGTCGGCCTCGCGCGCGTCAAGCTCCACCAGGGCGACACCGACCGGGTGCCGTACGGCTGGGGGACGTTCGCCAGCCGGTCGGTGACGGTCGGCGGCAGCGCGGTGCGGCTCGCCGCCGAACGGCTCGGCGGGAAACTGCGGCGGCTGGCCGCGGCACGCTGGGACGTCCCCTGGGAACAGACCGAGCTGCACCACGGCACGGTGCGGCGCCGTGACGCCCCGGACACCGCGCTCCCGTACGCCGAACTCGCCGCGCTCGCGCACTTCCGGGCCCATCTGCTGCCGGCGGGCACGGAGCCGGGGCTGACCGCGACGGCGTCGTTCGACGTCCACCACGACGGGACGTTCTCCAACGCCACCCACGGCGTCGTCGCCGAACTCGACGCGGGCACCGGCGGCGTACGGCTGCTGCGGTACGTCTGCGTCGAGGACTGCGGGGTGGCGATCAACCCGCGGGTCGTCGAGGGGCAGTGCCGCGGCGGCATCGCCCAGGGCATCGCCGGCGCGCTGTTCGAGCAGATCACCTACGACGAGCGGGGCGAGCCGTCGGCGACCGGATTCGGCGACTACAAGGTGCCCACCGCCCAGGAAATCCCCGACATCACCCTCCTCCACCTGCAGACGCCGTGCCTAACCAACGCGACGGGCGCCAAGGGCGTCGGCGAGGGCGGCACGATCGGCGCGCCCGCCGCCGTCCTCAACGCCGTCAACGACGCGCTGCGCGCCACCGGCACCGAACTCGACACCCTGCCCGTCACCCCCCGAGCGGTGCACCGCGCCCTGCACGGCAGCTGACCCGCGCCACGCCCCGGACCCCGCCGACCGACCCTGGAGCCTGCCGTGAGCGACCATCCGCCCGACCTGCCGCTGACCGATCCGGCGGCCGCCGGTACCGACCCGGCGCTGGAGCGCCAGCTGCTGGAGCTGGACGTCAACGGCGCCGCGTACGAGGTGCTGTGCGAGCCGCGCCGCACCCTGGTGGACGTGCTCCGCCACGAGCTGGGGCTGACCGGCACCCACGTCGGCTGCGAGCACGGCGTCTGCGGCGCCTGCACCGTGCTGCTCGACGGCCGGCCGGTACGGGCCTGTCTGCTCTTCGCCGTCCAGGCGGAGGGCGCCGCGGTCCGCACCGTCGAATCACTCTCCGACGACGGTGAACTGAGCGATCTGCAACGGGAGTTCGCCGCCCACCACGCGCTTCAGTGCGGCTTTTGCACCCCCGGTTTCCTGATGCTGGCGGAGGGGTTCCTCGCCGAGCGGCCGGACGCGGGGCGGGCGGAGATCCGTGAGCTGGTCGCGGCGAACCTGTGCCGCTGCACCGGCTACCAGCCGATCACCGACGCGATCCACAGCTGCGCCACGGCCCGGCGCGCCGCCCGGAAGGAGAACTGATGCGGATCGGCAGCAGCGTGCCCGTCGCCGGGGAGCCGGCGGCGGTGTTCGCCCTCCTCAACGACGTACGGCGGGTGGCGTCCTGTATGCCGGGGGCCGTCCTCGACGGGCCGGACGGCGCGGACGGCGACGCCTGGCGGGGCCGGGTGACGGTCCGCGTCGGCCCGGTCGCCGCCGCGTACGGGGGCACCGTGCGGTTCCTGGAGTCCGACGCGGAGCGGCGGCGGCTGCGGCTCCAGGCGCGCGGTGCCGACCGGCACGGCCGGGGCGACGCGGAGGCGGAGGTGGTGCTGACGGTGACCGGCGACCCGGCGGGCGCCCGGCTGGACGTCGCCACCGACCTCGTGATCAGCGGCAAGATCGCCCAGTTCGGCAAGGGCGCGCTGGACGCCGTGGCCCAGCGGCTGCTCCAGCGGTTCGCGGCCAATCTGGGCGAGCTGCTGGCGGCGGAGCGGAGGGGCGGGGCAGCCGCGGAGGGAGAGACGGCCGCTTCTGGGGCCGGGGCGGACCACCCGGGGTCTGAGGCGGGCCACCCGGGGGCCGGGGCGGGCCGCGCCGCGTCTGCGAGCGCCGTGCAGCCGTCCGGCGGACCGGTCGACGCCGGGCCCAGGCCCGCGCCCGGCCCCGCACCCGGCCCCGCACCCGCACCCGCACCCGCACCCGCCGCGAACGGCCCGGCGCTCCCGGGCGGTTCGCCGGCCGCCCGGTACGGGCCGCTGGTGGCCGCCTTCGCCTTCGGTGTCTTCGAGGGCTGGCTGCTGACCCGCTTCGGCCAGCTGCGCCGCGAGGCGGCGCGGGCCCGGCGCGGGTGAACGTCCGGGCCGGGGTCCGGTGCGTGGCGGCGGAGGCTCCGGCCCGGTCGGCCCCGGACTCCCGGCACGGCCCGGCCCCGGGCGCCCGGCACGGCCCGGCCCCGGGCTTCTCCGCACGGCCCGGCCCGCGCCGGAAGGAGGCTCCGGCCCGGCCCGAAGGAGACTCCCGGCCCGGACCGGCCCGTACCGGTGCCCGGGTCCCGCATCGGGGGAGGTTCGGGGTCCGGCCCGCACCGGGTCTCCGGGCCCGCCCCTGGTCTTCCCCCCCATGGCCGGGATCGGCCCCGTCCGCTCCGCGATCACCGTGATTGAGTGGCCCCATGGCTGACGAGACCCCTGCGGGCACCGTTCCCGCGTCCGGGCCCGCGATCCCTCCGGCGCTCAACGGCGCCGCCGGCTATCAGGTGCGCCGGCTCCATCAGGCGTACCTGGCGCTGTGGGCGCGTGAGGTCGATCCGACCCTGACCGGGCCGCAGTTCGCGGTGCTGACCGCGGTGCAGGCGGCGCCCGGCCGCGATCAGCGGTCGATGGCGACGGCGGTGGCGCTGGACACCTCGACCATGGCGGACGTGGCCCGCCGCCTGGAGAGCCGGGGCCTGCTCGTCCGCCACACCGCCGCGGCCGACGGACGCCGCAAACTGCTCCACCTCACCGAGGCGGGCGAGCGGGCGCTGCGCGCCGCCCGCGACCGCCTCACCCTGCTCGACGAGCGGCTCTTCGCCCCGTACGGCGCCGAGCGGCGCGCCGAGCTGATAGGGCTGCTGACCTCGCTGGCCGACCGCTGGGAGGGGCTGGCCCAGGGCACCACCCCGTAGACCGTCCGTATCAGGAGCATCAGGACACGGGTTCTCTCCGACCGATACCGAATCGTGTCATTGAGGTGCGATCCGGCGGACAACCACGGAAGCCGACAAACCGTCTTCTCTCATGGCGGAACGTCCGCGCGGTGCGCCGCGTACACGTTCCGCACCCGTTTGTCTGCGCTCTGTGCCCTGGAGGAACCCGTGCTCGCCGCACCACGCCGTCATGCCGTCCGCTGGATACCCGCCCTGCTCGCGGCGGCCCTGGTGACCTCGTGCGGTACGGGGGCGACCGCCTCCCAGGCCCAGGAGCAGCCCGCCGCCAAGGTCACGGTCACCCCGTCCGCCGCCGGGAAGACCGCACCGCTCGGCTCCCCCATAGCGATACGCGCCGAGGGCGGCACGATCACCTCGGTCGAGGCGAAGGACGACAAGGGCGCCGCGGTCCCGGGGAAGCTGGCCTCCGGCGGCACGTCCTGGACCTCCGACGGCAAGGTCCGGCCCGGCACCACGTACACCCTGACCACCCGCACCACCTCCGACGGCGGGCGGAAGGCCACGAAGAAGACGGTGCTGACGACCGCCGCGGCCGAGCGCGTCAACAAGCTCACCAACTCCCCCGGCAACGGCCAGACCGTCGGCACCGGTATGCCGGTCTCGATCCTCTTCGACAACCCCGTCGACAAGGCCCGCCGCGCCGGGATCGAGAAGGCGCTCAAGGTCACGACCTCGCCGAAGGTCGAGGGCGCCTGGGGCTGGGTCACCGACTACTCCGGCAAGGACCGCATCGACTGGCGGCCGAAGACGTACTGGCCGGCCGGGACCAAGGTCACCGTCAAGGGCGCGCTGACCGGCGTCGACTCGGGCAAGGGCGGCTGGTTCGTCCGTGACTACGACTACGGCTTCTCCATCGGCGCCGACCACCGGGCCGTCATCGACGTCCCGTCGCACACCCTGACCATGTACGAGAACGGCAAGGCCGTCGGCACGGTCAAGGGTTCGGCCGGCTCGCCGCAGGCGCCCACCCGCGGCGGGGTGCACACCGTCCGCAGCAAGAACGCCGACGAGACCATGGACTCCTCCACCATCGGCTACGGCGACCAGTGGATGCTGGACGCGAAGTGGGTCACCCACCTCACCGCCTCCGGTACGTTCCTGCACTCCGCGCCGTGGAACAACTCCATCGGCGTGGTCAACAACTCCCACGGCTGCTTCGGCATGACCACCGCGGACGCCAAGCGGGTCTACGACTTCCTGCCGGTCGGCTCCACCGTCGAGGTGCGGGGCACCAGCAACACCGAGCGGACGGACGTCGGCAACGGTCTGGAGGTCTGGCAGGAGAGCTGGCCGCAGTGGCAGCAGCGCTCCGCCCTCCGCTGAGCCGCACCCCGCCTCTCCCGCACGCCCCGGCCCGGCGCCGTCCCTCACGGACGGCGCCGGGCCGCTGTGTGCGAGGCGTAACCCCGCAAGATCAACAGCTGTGACATCCGGGAAACCCGCGCTCCCTACCGTCGTACGCGTCCCGCGTCCGAGCACACAGGAGCCGCACATGACCGCACCCGAACCGGGATCGCGCCCCCTGCCCCAGGTGCGGACCGTGTGCTCGTACTGCGGGGTCGGCTGCGGCATCGTCCTCGACGTGGCGGAAGGTCCCGACGGGCGGCGGACGGTCCGCCGGGCCGCCGGCGACAAGGCACATCCGGCCAACTCCGGGCGGTTGTGCGCCAAAGGTGCCACCGGCGCGGAGCTGATGGCCGCGCCCGGCCGGCTGACCGCCGCGCTGCGCCGCCCGCACCGCGGCGCGGCCCCCGAGCCGGTCGCCATGGAGGCGGCGATCGCCGAGACGGCCCGGCGGCTGCGCGCCACCGCCGACGCGCACGGCCCGGACGCGGTGGCGCTGTACGTCTCCGGACAGCTGACGCTGGAGGCCCAGTACCTGGCGACCAAACTGGCCAAGGGGTACCTGCGGACCAGCTGGCTGGAGTCGAACTCCCGGCTGTGCATGGCGAGCGCCGCCGGCGGCTACAAGCTGTCGCTGGGCGCCGACGGGCCGCCCGGTTCGTACGACGACTTCGCGCACGCGGACGTCTTCCTGGTCATCGGCGCCAACATGGCCGACTGCCATCCGGTGCTGTACCTGCGGATGATGGAACGGGTGAGGGCCGGGGCGAAGCTGATCGTCGTCGATCCGCGGCGCACCGCCACCGCCGCCAAGGCCGACCTCTTCCTCCAGATCCGGCCCGGCACCGACCTGGCGCTCCTCAACGGTCTGCTGCACCTGCTGGCGGAGAACGGCCACACCGACCCCGCCTTCATCGCCGAGCACACCGAGGGCTGGGCGGCGATGGCCGGTGTCCTCGCGGACCATCCGCCGCACACCGTCGCCGCGCTGACCGGTCTGCCGGAGGCGGAGCTGCGGCGGGCGGCGGAGTGGATCGGCACCGCCGGGGCGTGGATGAGCTGCTGGACGATGGGGCTCAACCAGTCCACGCACGGCACGTGGAACACCAACGCGCTGATCAACCTGCATCTGGCGACCGGTGCGATCTGCCGCCCCGGCTGCGGCCCGTTCTCGCTGACCGGGCAGACCAACGCGATGGGCGGCCGGGAGATGGGATACATGGGCCCGGGGCTCCCGGGGCAGCGGTCGGCGGAGGTGGCGGCGGACCGGGCGTTCACCGAGGAGCTGTGGGGGCTGCCGCCCGGCACGATCCGGTCCGGCAGCGGCGGCGGGGGGACCGTCGAGATGTTCCGGCGGATGGCGCGCGGCGAGATCAAGGCGGCGTGGATCCTGTGCACCAACCCGGTCGCGTCGGTCGCCCGCCGCCGCACCGTCGTCGAGGGGCTGACGGCCGCGGAGTTCGTCGTCACCCAGGACGTGTTCGCCACGACCGAGACGCAGGGCTTCGCGGACGTCCAGCTGCCCGCCGCGATGTGGGCGGAGACCGAGGGCGTGATGGTCAACTCCGAGCGGAACCTCACCCTGATGCGGCAGGCGGTCGAACCGCCCGGCGACGCCTGGCCGGACTGGCGGATCATCGCCGCCGTCGCCCGGGAGATGGGGTACGGCGAGGCGTTCGCGTACGACAGCGCCGAGGAGGTCTTCGCCGAACTCTCCCGCGCGCACAACCCGCGGACCGGCTACGACCTGCGCGGGATCAGCCACCGGCGGCTGCGCCGGGGCCCGGTGCAGTGGCCCAGCGCCACCCCGGACGGACCGGACCGCAACCCGGTGCGCTACCTCAACGACGGTTTCGTACGGCCGCCCCGGGTGCGGGCGGACGGCAGCCGCCCCCGGCTGTGGTTCCCGACCCCCGACGGGCGGGCCGTCTTCCACCCCCGCCCCTCCCTGCCGGCCGCCGAACTCCCCGACGACAGCTATCCGTTCGTGCTGAACACCGGACGGCTGCCGCACCAGTGGCACACCCTGACCAAGACCGCGAAGATCCCCCGGCTCGACGCACTCGACCCGCGGCCGTTCGTGGAGATCCACCCGCGGGACGCGGCGGCCCTGGGCCTCGCGGACGGTGACGCCGTGGAGATCACCTCCCGGCGCGGCCGCGCGGTACTCCCCGCGAGGATCGGCGACCGGGTCCGGCCCGGTGACTGCTTCGCCCCCTTCCACTGGAACGACCTCTTCGGCGCGGAGCTGAGCGTCAACGAGGTCACCCACGACGCGGTCGACCCGGTCTCCTTCCAGCCCGGGACGAAGGCGTGCGCGGTGGCCCTGGCGAAGGCCCCGGCGGGAACGGACCTGTTCGGGAAGCAGCCCCGGGAAGGGGCTCAGGACCGCGGGGCCGCCGGCCGCCCGGCGGAGAACGGCGGCGTGGTCCCCGCCGAGCGGCCGGCGAAGCCCGGGACGGCCCCGCTGACCGGGACGGGCGCGGCATCCGGAAGTCCGGTACCGGCGGACGCCGTGGCGGCGGGGGCGCCGGACGGAACGCCGCTGCCTGCGGGTGCCGTGGCGGCGGGTACGACGGGCGGCATACCCCTGCCCACGGACGCCGTGGCGGCGGGTACGACGGGCGGTGCGGGAGCCTCCGTTCCGGCGCAGGCACAGGTACAGGCACCGGCACCGGCAGGTGTGGCGGCCGGTGCCTCCCCGTCCCGGGACGCCGCGCCCGCGACGTCCGTCGCCTCACCCGTCATCTCCCCCGTCGCCTCGGCGGTCGCCGGGACCGCCGCCGAGGTGTTCCGCACCGGCGGTATCGCCCCGCCCGCGCTGGCCGAACCGGAGCGGCGCTACCTCGCCGGGTTCCTCGCGGGGGTGGGGGCGGGCACGCCGGGCGCCCCGGTGCTGCCGGACCGCGCCCCGCTCAGCCCGGAGCACGCCCTGTGGGTCAACGGCTGGCTGGCCGGGGCCTTCTCCCGGGCCCCGCTCCCGGCGGCGGAACCCGCGCCGACCGGCCGGGAAACGGGCCCCGCCCCCGGCACCGGGGCCGAGGGCGGGGACGGCACGCCCGCCCCGGAGGTGCTGGTGCTGTGGGCCTCGCAGACCGGGAACGCCGAGGAGGCGGCGGCCGCCGCGGCACGCGGGCTGACCGAACGCGGGTGGCCGGCCCGGCTGCTGCGGATGGACGACGGGGAGCCCGCGGCCCTGCCGTCCGGCGCCACGCTGCTCCTGGTCACCAGCACCTTCGGCGACGGCGACGCCCCCGACAACGGCGCCCGCTTCTGGGCGGCGCTCAACGCCCCGGACGCGCCCCGCCTGGACGGCAGGCGCTACGCCGTCCTCGCGCTCGGCGACTCGTCCTACGACGACTTCTGCGGCCACGGCCGCCGCCTCGACGAGCGTCTGGCCGCCCTCGGCGCCCACCGGCTGATCCCCCGTACGGAGTGCGAACCCGACGACACCGCACCCGCGGACCACTGGCTCACCGCCGTCCTCACCGCCCTCACCGCCCCGCGCACCGCCCCGCCACCGGCCGGCAGCGACACTCCGTCCGGCCCACCGCCCGCCACCGGCCTCACACCTGCCGACGCCGGTACCCCGGCCACCGACGGCCGCCCCACCGACACCGCACCGGCCGGCACCGAACCGGCCGCCGCCGGGCCCACGTCCGACCCTTCGCCCGCCACCGGCCCGGCCACGCCGCCCTCCACCGGCCCCACGCCCCCATCCGGCCGCGGCCCCACCGGCACCGCACCGGCCGCTCCCCCCGCTCCCCGCACCCCGACCCGGCGCTCGCCCGCCACCGCGCACCTCATCGGCAACCGGCTGCTGAGCGGGCCGGGTTCCGGCAAGGAGGTCCGGGGCTTCACCCTCGACACCCGGGAGGCGGGGGCGCCGCTCGGCTACGCGGCGGGGGACGCGCTGGGAGTGGTGCCGCGCACCGGCCCCGCGGTGGTGGCGGAGTGGCTGGCGGTGACCGGCGCGGACGCCGGGGCCGAGGTGGAGATCGCGGGCGTCGGCACCGTCCCCCTCGCCACCGCGCTGGAGCGCCACCTCGACCCCACCCGTATCACCACCGGGCTGCTCCGGCTGATCGCCGACCGCACCGGGGACCGTCTCCTCACCCGCCTGCTGGAGCCCGCCGCCAAGGCCGAACGCGCGCGGTGGGCGTGGGGGCGCCAGGCGCTCGACGTGCTCGCCGAACACCCGGCGCGAGCCTCCGCCGCCGAGTGGGCCGCCGCCCTGCCCCGACTGCGGCCCCGGCTGTACTCCATCGCGTCCAGCCCGCTCCGGGATCCGTATCTGATCCGGCTGACGGTCTCCGTCGTCCGCTTCGCCGGGCACCGCGGGCGGCCCCGCCACGGTGTCGCGTCGGGCCGCCTCGCCGACGCCGCGCCGGGCGCCCCGGTGCAGGTCTTCGTCCAGCGCTCGGCGCACTTCCGGCCGCCGGCCGACCCGGCGGTACCGATGGTGATGGTCGGGCCGGGCACCGGCGTCGCGCCGTTCCTCGGCTTCCTCCAGGACCGGGCGGCCCGCGGCCACACCGCCCCCAACTGGCTGTTCTTCGGCGAACGGCACCACGCGAGCGATTTCCACCACCGCGCCGAACTGGAAGCGCTCCGCGACGCGGGCACCCTCACCCGGCTCGACACCGCGTTCTCCCGCGACCAGCCGGAGAAGATCTACGTCCAGGACCGGATGCGCGAACACGGCGCACTGCTGTGGTCCTGGCTGCGCGACGGCGCGCACTTCTACGTCTGCGGGGACGCGTCCCGGATGGCCGGGGACGTCGACCGGGCGCTGCGGAACGTCGCCATGGCCCACGGCGGTCTCGACGAGGACGGCGCCGCCGCCCATGTCGCCCGCCTCGCCGCCGAACGGCGCTACGTCCGCGACGTCTACTGACGCCCCGCCCGGCCGTGCGCCGGGCGGGCGGCGCGGTGGTCAGAACCAGTGCAGGCAGTGCGGCGGCGTCCCCGTACGGAACAGGGCGTCGGCGCGGTGCGCCGCGTCCGGACGGTGGGCCCGGACGTGTCCGGCGCGCACCAGCGTGCTCGGGGCGGTGCCGCCGAGATAGACCGCGCCCAGGTCCCGTACGTCCAGGGAGAGATCGGGCGCCCGGTCCGTCGGGACGCAGTCGGCCCGGCCCTCCCGGACGGTCAGCAGATGGCGGTGGTGTTCGCCGAGGAACGGGTCGGTGACGTCGAGGACGAGATCGCCGTCCGCGTCCCAACCGCGTGCGGTCAGCGCCCGCGGGACGTCCAGCAGCCGCACCCAGAGCCAGTCGGTGTCCTCGCTCACCCGGGCGGCGCGGAAGTCCCCGAGCTGCCAGCGCAGCGGATGGCCGGGCGGGACGTGCCGGAACACGGCCTCGGAGACCAGGTCGTGGCCGAGGACGAAGCGGGCCAGGGCGGTGAAGACGGTGTCGTCGGCGGTGACGATCTCGTCGACCGTCACGGTGCCCGACTCGACCGCGTAGCTGGCGTATCCGTCCGGTGTGCCGTCGGTGGCGCGGTGGACGGCGATGTGGCGCGGCGCCGGTGCGAGCGGAGGCTGCCCGGCGCGCCGGGCCCACCAGCGGTGCGGCCGGGACAGCGCCCCGTGCTGGGCGCGGCGGTACCGGTCGTGGAGCTCCTCCAGGAGATCGCCGCACCGGTCACGCCGCAGGACCTCGACCGTGCCGGTGGCCGCCGCCGGTGTGCCGGCGGTGTCCGCCCGGGGAGCGGCGAGGGCGGCGCGGTGGCGCGCCACCGTCAGATGTGTCGTGTACGTCGCCGGTCCGTAGCCGAACCTGCCGTAGATCGGTGCCTCGGACGCCAGCAGCACGGCGAGGAACTCCCCGCGGGCCCGCAGCGCGGCGAACTGATGGCGCATCATCGCGCTGAGCACACCCCGGCGCCGGTGCGTGGGCAGGACCCCGACGGCGGACACCCCGGCAACCGGGGCGAGGGCCCCGCCGGGCAGGGTGAGTTCGAAGGAGTACGCGGCGGCGGTGCCGACGGGCCTCCCGCCCTCGGCCAGGGCGAGCAGTCCGCGGTCCATCTCCAGCGCCGACCACCACAGCCCGCCGCCGTCGGCCGGGGTCTCCGGGTGGCGTCCGAACGCCGTATGGACCGTCTCGACGAAGACGTCGAGATCCTCGTCGGTCGTGGGGCGGATCTCCACCACTGCCGCTGCCTCCTCGGGTACCGGCGCCACACCGCGTGGCGCCCGGACGCCACCATGCAGCGCCGCCCCGCGGCCCGGTCAACCGGATTACGGCGCCGGACCGGCCGTCCGCGCCCGTGCGGCCGGCCGGTCGCCGCTCCTAGCCCAGTTCCAGGCTGGTGATCCCGTGGATGCGGTCCTGGCGGACGGCCGGTACGGGGCCGGTGTACATCCGGGTGGAGCGGGAGACCGGCGCCAGGCCCCGGGCCCGCGCCAACTCCTGGGTGGCGGGGGCGGTTTCCGGCACGTCGATGACGATCTCGGCGGCGGGCCCGGCGGCTTCGGCGAGCGCGTCGAAGAGCGTGGCCGCGTCCTCGGGGGTGTCGGCGAAGAGCGGCCCGATGCGGTGCCCGCTGCGGGCCGGGCGGATCACGCCGTACCCGGTGAGGGCCCCGTCGCGCAGGACGACGCGGACGGTGTGGCCGGGCGCGGCCAGCCAGCGGCCGAGGAACCCGGACCGGTCGGCGGGGAAGCACGTGCGGTCGTAGGCGAGGACCGCGTCGTGGTGGGCCGCGGTGTACGGCTCGGCGGCCGAGGGGCCGTCCGCCGGGGCGGGGCGACCGGCGTAGCGGACGGATTCGTGGGCGGCGGTGAACCCGGCGCGCTCGTACGTGGCCTTCTGGGCGGGGACGGCGTCGAGCCCGATGGTGCGGGCCCCGGCGTGCGGCAGGGCGGCGCGCCAGGTGGCAAGGCCCAGGCCCCGCCCGCGGTGTCCGGGGTGGACGAGGTAGTAGCCGAGGAAGGCGTAGCTGTCGGAGTAGGTGACGACGGAGACGGCGGAGACGGTGCGGTCGCCGAGGCGGCCGGTGAAGAACCCGGCCGGGTCGGTGGGGTGGAAGCACCCGGTGTCGGCGAGCCCGGGGTTCCACTCCTCGTCGGCCGCCCACTCCTCGATGAGGAGCCAGTCCTTGGACGAGGCGGCGGCGACGGTGAGTTCGGGGGCGGAGGTGCCGGAGGCGGACATCGGTGGCGTCCCTTCGGTCGGGGCCGGGGCCCGGCGAGGAGCGCGGTACGCCGCGTCCCCGGCCGGGCCCGTGGCCGGGCGGAGTGTCAGATGAGATCCATGGCGGCGACCTCGTCGGGGCGGCCGTAGCTGACCGGCCCCTGGAAGCGGCGGCGGGCGGTGGCGAACCACCAGACGGTGGCGATGACGAGGACCACCGCGAGGGCGATCGGCGCGTAGTTGAACGACTCCGCGGTGATCGGATACGCCTGCGGCAGCATGAACAGCACATTGCTGATAAGGATCCAGGCCACCGCGATGAAGGCGACGGGCTTACCGAATCGCCCGAGGTTCCACGGACCCGGCCGGAAGTCGTCGAGCCGCAGCCGGAGGAATATCGGCACCCCGTAGGCGAGGAAGAGACCCACGACATTGACGCTGACGACAGCGGTGAACGCGGTGTGTGACCACCATCCGGGCAGCACCAGCACGAGCGGACAGGCGGCGGCCAGCCATACCGCCTTGACGGGGGTGCGGGTACGCGCGGAAACCGAATGCCACCAGCGGGAACCGGGCATCGCACCGTCGCGGGAGAAGGCGAAGATCTGCCGGGTATTGCTCGTCATGTTGGCGAGCCCGCAGAAGAGCATCGCGCCGATGACGATCAACAGGAGCAGCTTGGCGGTGCCCGGTCCGAGCGCGTCGATGAGAATCTGCACGGGCGGCGCGTCGGCGCTCGCCGCATGCCCGTAATCCTTGATCGCGTACACCAGTGCGAGCATGAGGATGAGGCCGGTGAGGGCGGAGTAGCTGATCGCACGCATGATCCCGCGCGGGGCGTTGACGGTGGCCTTCACGGTCTCTTCCGACATGTGAAAGCTGCCGTCGAAGCCGGTGAACGTCCAGCTGGTGACCAGCAGTCCGAGCATTCCGCCGTAAATCGCGTGGGTGAAGCCGGTGTTGTTGGCGAAATGGGTGACGAACGACGCCGGCTGATGGCTGTCGGGGATGACCGTCAGCGCGGTGACGATCACCACCAGGCCGATGAGCAGCCACCAGACGGAAATGCGGTTGAACACCGCGACCAGCCGCACGGTGTAGGTGTTGGCCAGCGCCTGGAGCAGCAGGATGACGGCGGTGATGCCGACGGTCTGCTGCGGGGTGGCCACGTAGGACGGCCACTGCATGCCGATGAACGCCTGGATGAAGGTGGCGGCGGCGAAGTTGGTGGCCGCGGTGCCGCCGACCTGACCGACGAAGTTGAGCCAGCCGGTGTACCAGGACCAGGCGCCGCGGTGGCGCTTGGCGAGCTTTCCGGCGGAGAAGTAAAGGGCGCCGCTGGTGGGATAGGCGGAGGCGATTTCCCCCATCGCGGCGCCGACGAACAGCACCATGACCGACACACCGATCCAGCCGAACACCAAAATACGCGGGCCGCCCGCGTTCATTCCGAAACCGAAGGAGGAGAAGATCCCGGAGATAATGTTGATGATGGTGAAGGAGATCGCGAAATTGTCGAAGGCACGGAATCTTCGGGTGAGTTTCCGCGGATATCCCATCGCGTGCAGTGTGGCATCGTCATCGAGCGTCCCGGTATCCACCGGGCCGGATGTTTTCGAGCGGGGCGGCGCAATGCGCTCGGACACAACCGTATCCTTTCTGACAGAGCTGATAGGGGACTTCGGTGGGGGCGAACAGTCGCACTTTCGGCGCTATCGGTACGCGTCGGATCTCAGGTATGCGTCCGCAGCTGAAGGGAAATGACGCTCAGGCGGCCCCGGGGACCGGCAGGCCGCAGGAGCGCCTGGCCTTCGTCAATTGCTCTTCGGGCGGCCCGAAGGCGCTCCACGGCATACGGGCCGCGTAGGGCCCCATCGCCGTGAAGACCTCGCGCGCCTCGAATTCACGCTTCGCCATGAACAGCGCGTGCGCGAGATGGGAGAGGTCGACCACCGGCACGAAGCGGTAGTCGGCCACGTGCGGGAACCAGTGGCGGTGGATGCTCAGCGCGGTGCTGGTCCACTGCGGCTGTTCCCAGGTCCGGTCGGCCAGCAGCGCTGTCGGGTCGTACTCGTCGACCAGTGCGACCAGCGGCAGCAGCCGCAGCGGTGAGGAGGCCGCGGCGCGCTGTCCGAGGAAGGCGGCGACGTCCCAGCTGGCGCTCGCCGAACCGCCGTTACGGCTGAAGAAGAAGGAGAGGAAGCGGTGGTGGGCCTCGCGGTGCCAGGGGTCGATCCGGAGGATGTGGGCGAAGAGGTACCACGGTCCGGTGGGCGCGGTGAGCAGGCCCTGCGGGGCCGGGTCACGGGGCCGCTGGAAACGGGCGAGCGCCAGCTGGCAGACCCAGGGGGTGGGGTCGTCGGGCAGCATCTGGGCGGCGCGCTCGGCGGCGGTCCGCGCGATACGTACCAGGGCTTCGTGCCGCCGGTCCGCGGTATCCGCCATGCGCAATGCCCGGATCATCGCGACCCGCGCCCACATGAGTGCGGCTTCGGGTCCGGGTTCTTCCGCTATCCAGCGTTCCGACAGGTCCGAGTCGGCGGCTTCCGATGCCAGCACCAGCGACCGGTGTGCGCGGACCTCGAAATCCCCCCGAGCCTCTTTGAGTACCTCATGTGCGCTGAAGTACCGGCCGGCCCTGACATCCATGCACGCCTGCGCCAACTGCCGGTCATTGGCCGCCGGACTCCACACGTACTGCCCTTCGAATGAGCCCGCCGCCATGAGCCCCTCCTGGTCCTGAAGGCGTCATCGTCCCCCCGCTCACATTCTCTGCGTGCCGAATTAAGCCGGATCGTTTCCCCCGATCCGTCCGTGGCGGGGCACACCCTACTCACCTCCAAGTGAGAGCGAAAATAGTCGCCGGGAATATCGACTTCCGCACCTTTTGCCCCACCCATTCGAGGGGTTATCCCGTCACCCTCCGAACCATCGGGCCACCCTTCTCCACCATTCAATGCCGCAGCTCACCGGCCGATTGGCATATGCCCATCTTTTCAGCATCTTCATATCTGACGGAGTGTCACACCAGGTCCACCGCCCGCACGCCGCCCCCGGCGGCGCCGCGACGGGACCGCCGCGGACGGCGGGCGGACCAGGTCATCCCCAACTGACCACGGAAGCCCACTTCTTGACGGAGGCCCGGCCACCCGACCGCCGCGGTCGGCCCCGTCACACCCCCGCCGCCGATACGAGCGGCGGAATCGCGCCAAAGATGGCGCGCGGAAGGTCCTTCACCCGAAGGACACATTGCCTTTCATTGACACCCACTTGGTGATCCTTTTACTTTCGGGTGGTGCGGCGACGTCCGGTGCCGCACCACCCCACCCACGAACGCCCCGGAGGCCGACATGGAGCAGCTCATCAAGAAGATGGCGCAGGACGACGTCTGGCAGGGCTGGCTCGCCGCCAACTCCGCGAGCGCCGCCGCCAAGAACGGCTGCATCAGCGCCGCCCCGAAGACCGGCTGCATCAGCGCCGCGCCCAAGTCCGGGTGCATCAGCGCGACGAAGGCCGGCTGTATCTCCTGACCGTCCGCCCCGGGAGGCGGCGGCCCCGCGCCCGTCGCCTCCCGCCGGGTGCCCGTTTCCGAGCACGAGTGAAGGTACGCACATGGAGTGGGACGGCCAGCCGACGGCCGAGGTCCGCGCGCAGATCAAGGACATACCGATCTACCGTGACGCCCTGGAGCGGGGGCACTTCCCCCTGCTCGACAAGCCGGAGATCGCCCGCGGCTTCCCCGACAACTGGATGACCCCGGAGCTGGCCCGCGCACTGGAGAACGGCGACGCCGAGTTCGTCCTGTCCACCGGCACCAACCACGCCCGGATGCAGCTCATCCGGCCGCCCTACTTCCTGCTGCGCTCCTACTACCGGCTGTGGAGCGAGCACCCGGACATCGCACACACCTGGCAGGAGGGCTGCCGCCGGGTGTCGCTGACCACCGTCCTGGCCACCGAGCACGTCGCCCGCGTCAACGCCGCCAAGCGCGGCGCCGCGCCCGACGCCTCCCCCGGCCCCGCCGACCGGCGGCTCGACCCCCGCACCTCGTACGTCAACCTCCGGCTCGATCCGGCGCTGTGGGAGCGCGACGAGGTCGTGCGGATGCTCGGCGAGATCGACGAGGCCCGGCAGGCGCATCCGCGCGGCTGGTACCACCTCGACTGCTCCGGCTACCACCTGGCGCATCTGCTGCTGAAGATCGGCCGGTGGGGCCTGTGGGACGACTTCCCGCCGCCGGCCAGCATCATCCACGCGTACGAGTACACGCCGGTCAACGTCCGCCGTTTCCTGGCGCAGCACTTCGCCTGTCCGGTCATCGACCTCTTCGGCTCCACCGAACTGGGCTACCTCTTCTTCAGCGACCGCCGCGGGCGCTACCACCCGCACCTGGACCGGATGAGCGTCGAACTGCTGCCCGTCGCCCCCGGCAGCGAGATCTTCCAGCTCATCGTCACCAGCGTCCGCAACCCGTACATGCCGCTGGTGCGCTACCGCTCGGGGGACTGCGTCCGTACCGAGGGCGGGGTGCCGGACCCGGAGCGGATCGTGCGGTTCTGCGGGCGGGAGAAGGAGTTGCTGGCCACCGCGCACGGGCCGGTGGCGCAGGGCGACCTCGACGACCGGATCGGTGCCGCCAGCCCCCGGATCTTCCTGCACCAGCTGCGCACCGGCGGCAGCGACGGCGGACCGGCCACCCTCGCGTACACCACGTTCGACGGGGCGCCGCTGACCGCCGCGGAGCGCACCGCGCTGGAGGACGGTGTCCGGGCGCTGACCGGCCGCGACTGCCGGGCCGACCACCACGCCCACCTGCCGATCGGCGCCTCCGGCAAGTACGCCTGGCTCGCCACCGGCGCCTGACCCACGACGCCGACCGCCCACGGGAGAACCCATGACCTTCGCCGCCGCCCCGACCGCCGCCGTGACCGCCGACGAGCTGACCGCGCTGCTCGGCGACCGGCTGCACACCGAGACGGTCGACCACACCGTGCGGACCACCGGTGTGCCGCGGGAGTTCGCCGAGCGCCAGGTGACCGAGTGCCTGCGCTACCTCTACCTCGTCTCGCGCCACCACGACCGGCTCGGCGGTCTCTTCCTCCCCGTGGAGCAGGAGATCGACGAGATCTGGCACTACCTGATCCTCCAGACCCGCGAGTACCGCGCGCTGTGCGAGGAGCGGCTGCCCGGCCGGTTCTTCATCGAGCACCGCTCGATCGCGTACGAGGACTACCAGCGCGAGCCGGGCCGCGAGCAGGTGCTGGAGGAGGCGCTGCGCTGGATACCGCTGTACTGCGCGGCGTTCGGAGCGTTCGACGAAGGTGCGTTGCCGCACTGGACGATCGTGCGGTTCCTGCACCAGCGGCTGGAGATGTCGCTGGCGGAGATCTCCGCCCTGGAGAGCGCCGCCGCCTGACCGGCCGGGGCACGAAGCGCCCCGGCCCCGCGCGCGGCCCGCCCACGGCGACCGCGCACCTTCCACCCACCACCCCGACCACGACCGGCCCGGGAACCCGAGGCCGGCCGAACCCGAGAGGCGATGATGCGCCGGGACAACACCACACCGGACGGACGCCGTCCGGCCGTACTACCACTGACCACGCTCACCGTGATCCTTCTCTTCCTGCTGGGCACCGCGGTGCCGACCGCCAACTTCGCGGCGGTGCCGGCGACCGCGGTCACCGGCGCGGCGGCACCGCCCGTCGTCGTCTCACCGAGCTACACCAACGGTGAACTCGCCGAACGCGAGAACGACCGCGGCCAGGGGATACGGCGCGGCGCGCGCAACGCCGCCCCGCTGCCGCCTCCGGGCGCCCCCGGGGCCCCGGACCGCGCCCCCGCCGTCCGTACTCCCGCGGCCGGCGGACACGCCGTACCGCCACGGACCGACGACGGAAGGCGACAGCCGTCCGAACTTCCCCTTCTGCACTGTGTGTTCCGCTGCTGAGCGCGCCACGGACCGACCGCACCATGCGTTCCGGCCGCCTCCTGGCGGCCTTTCCACGGCCCACCCTCATCAGCAGGAGAACCCGTCCAGATGGACACCTTCATCCAGCACGCCCGGGGCCACAGTGCCCGTATCGCCGACCGTGAGGAGGAGCGGGAGACCTACGGCAAGCTCGCCGACGGGCAGTCGCCGCTCGCCCTCTTCATCACCTGCTCCGACTCCCGGGTCATCCCGTCGCTGATCACCGGCGCGCGCCCGGGAGAACTCTTCGAACTGCGCACGGCGGGCAACGCCGTGCCCCTCTACTCCCCCGGCCGGGCGGCGAGTTCCGAGGCCGCCACCATCGAGTACGCCATGCGGGTGCTGAAGGTCGCCGACATCGTCGTCTGCGGCCACTCGCACTGCGGAGCGGTCGGCGCGAAGTGCCGCGGCGAGGATCTGACCTCGGCGCCGGACGTCCACGACTGGCTCAGCCAGGAACTCTCCGACTCCCTGCCCCACGACGCGGAACCGGCCGCGGCCAACGCCGTCCGCCGCCATGTCTGCGAACAGGTCGACCGGCTGCGTGCGTACCCGAGCGTGCGCGAACGGCTGGCGGACGACGCCGTCCGCCTGCACGGCTGGTTCTACGAGGTCCACACCGGCCGGGTCACCGTGCACGACCCGGCGTCCGACTCGTTCCTCCCGCTGTGAAGGCGGTTCCACCCACCATGAATCGACTGATCGTGAACCGACTCCCGTCCTTCCGGGCGGACTTCGCCGCGTCCCTCGTCGTCTTCCTCGTCGCCGTCCCGCTCTGTGTGGGCGTCGCGGTGGCCTCCGGTGTCCCCGCCGAACTGGGCCTGGTCACCGGTATCGTCGGCGGTCTGCTGACGGGCCTGCTGCCCGGCAGCAGCCTCCAGGTCTCCGGCCCGGCGGCCGGTCTGACCGTCCTCGTGTACGAAGCGGTGCAGGAGTACGGGCTGGGGGCGCTGGGCGCCATCGTGCTGGCCGCCGGTGCGCTGCAACTGCTGATGGGCGCGTTGCGGTGGGGGCGGTGGTTCCGGGCGATCTCGGTGGCCGTCGTCCAGGGCATGCTGGCCGGTATCGGCCTGGTGCTGATCGCCGGGCAGCTCTACACCCTCACCGACGCCAAGGCGCCCGGCAACGGCCTCGCCAACCTCGCCGGGCTCCCCCGCCTGGTCTGGCAGACCGTCGGGGACGGCGGCGCCGCCACCGCCTTCGCGGTCGGCGCGGGCACCATCGCCGTCCTGGTGCTGTGGCCGCGCTGGAAGCGGGCGGCGCGGGTGCTGCCGGCGCCGCTGGCCGCCGTGCTGCTCGCCACCGCCACGGTGTTCGTGCTGGATCTGCCGGTGGCGCGGGTCGAGGTCAGCGGGCTGCTGGCGGCCGTGCAGCCGCCCGGGTTCGCCGACATCGGCCGGCTGACCGAACCGCTGGTGCTCGGCACGGTGCTGTCGTTCACCCTGATCGCGTCGGCGGAGTCGCTGTTCAGCGCGGCGGCGGTGGACCGGCTGCACGACGGTCCGAAGACCGACTACGACAAGGAGCTGATGGCGCAGGGCGCGGGCAACGCGGTGTGCGGTGTGCTCGGCGCGCTGCCAATGACCGCGGTGATCGTGCGGAGCGCCGCGAATGTGCAGGCGGGCGCGCGGACGAAGGCGTCGCGGGTGCTGCACGGGGTGTGGATCCTGCTGTTCGCCGCGGCGTTCCCGGCGGCGCTCGGTGTCGTACCGGTCGCGGCGCTGGCGGGTGTGCTGGTGCACGCCGGGTGGAAGCTGATCCCGCTGCGGGAGCTGCCGGCGCTGTGGCGCGAACACCGCGGTGAGGCACTGGTGTTGCTGGTCACGGCGGTGGCGATCGTCACGGTCAACATGTTCGAGGGCGTGCTGATCGGTCTGCTGCTGGCCGTCGTCAAGACCGCGTGGGACACCTCGAAGGTGCATCTGGAGATCGAGGTGCCGGAGGGGGACGCGCCGATCCGGGTGCGGGCCGTCGGCAACGCCACGTTCCTGCGGCTGCCGAAGCTGCTGGACGAGTTGGCGGAGCTGCCGCCGGAGCGCGAGGTCGAACTGGACCTGACCGCGCTGCGCCATCTCGACCACGCCTGCGCCACCGCGCTGCGCGCCTGGTCGGAGCAGCGCCGCCGGGCCCGCCCGGAGCCGGAGCCGGTCCTGGTGCCGTGAGGACGCGGTGACCGCCGGTGCCCCGGGCCTTCTCGCGGAGGTCCGGGGCACCGGTGCGTGTGGTCAGCCGCGCTCCGCGTCGACGGTGGTGAGCCGGGCGTACGCGGTCCGGTCGCGGCGGCGGATCCGCAGCGCCACGGCGGTCCCGGCGGCGCCGGCGAGGGGCAGCGGGGCGAGCAGGGCGGCGTTGACGCCGGGGCCGGCGCCGGTGAGCAGGGTGAAGTTCCGGCAGACCAGGACGGTCAGCGCGGTCAGCCCGGCGCACGCCACCAGCGGCGCGGCCACCACCCGCCACCGGGGCAGCCCGCGCCGGTCGCCCCGGAAGAAGCCGAACACCGCCGCCGCGGCGAGCGCCTGGAGCACCATCACCCCGACGATGCCGGTGCCGCTGGTCCACAGGAACGTCACCGCGTACGGGTCGGCGCCCGCGGCGGCGGTGACGGCGACGGTGAGCAGCGCGCACGCCGACTGGGCGAGGACGGCGGCGGCGGGCGCGCGGGTGCGGGCGGAGACGGTGCCGAGGCGGCGGGGCAGCAGTCCCTCGCGGCCGAGGGCGTAGCCGTAGCGGGTGGCGCCGTTGTGGAAGGCGAGGGTGGCGGCGAAGACGCTGGTGACGAGGAGGAGCCGCATGGCGTCGGCGGCCCAGGCGCCGGCGAAGCGGGTGGCGGCCGTGAAGAACATGTCGGTGCCGCCGGGCCCGCGCGCGACGTCCTGGGCGTGGTCCGCCCCGTAGGCGCTGATGACCAGCCAGGTGGTGAGCGTGTAGAAGAGCGCGAGGAAGGCGACGGCGAGGCAGGTGGCGCGCGGCACGGCGCGGGCCGCGTCGCGGGTCTCCTCGGCGTAGAGGGCGGTCGCCTCGAAGCCGATGAACGCGCCGATCGCGAGGACGAACATGCCGCCGGCACCGGACCCGGTGAGGCGGCCGGGCATGAGGACGGTGAGGTCCCATCCGGCCGGTCCGCCGCCGTGCGCGAGGATGCCGGTCTCCAGGACGAGGAGGACCAGCACCTCCAGGACGAGGGCGGCGCCGAGCACCTTGGCGCTGAGGGTGACCTTGAGGTAGCCGAGCACACCGATGGCGACGAGCCCGCCGAGCGACCACGGCCACCAGGCGGTGCGGGCCCCGGTGAGGTCGGCGAACGCGCCCGCCGTGAAGTGCCCGAACGCGGCGAGCAGCCCGACCTCCAGGGCGTTGTAGGCGAGCAGCGCGACATAGGCGGCCCCGGCGCCGGCCGGGCGGCCCAGGCCGCGGCCGATGTACGCGTAGAAGGCGCCGGCGTTGCGGACGTACCGGCTCATCGCGGTGAAACCGGCGGCGAAGACGGCCAGGAGCAGTCCGGCGACGAGGTAGCCGAGGGGCACGGCGGGGCCCGCCATGGCGATGGCGACGGGTGCGGCGCCCGCCATGACGGTGAGCGGCGCGGCCGCGGCGACCACGAAGAAGACGAGGTCCCCCGTCCCGATGGCGCCGCGTTCGAGAGTGGGGGCGGCCGCCGGTGCGGGGGCGGCGGTCTGCTGCGCGGACATGTGCGGTCCTCATCGGCGTCGGGGATCGGGCGGTGTGCGGGGTGACCGTACGGGCGCCGCGGCGGCGGGCGGAAGAGCGCCCGGCGGCCAACGGGGCGGGCGCGGGGGTGCGAGGGCCGGGGCGGGGCGGCGCCGCGTGGGCGGCCCGGTGCTCCGCCGCCGGTCCCGGGCCACGACACGACCGCCCGGTTCGGGAGTGAACGGCGGGGCGCCGGTGTTGAGTGGGACGGGCCGCCGCGCGGCGGTGCGAGTGACGGCAACGACGAGACAGCGACGAGACGAGGAGCCACCGATGCCTCTTGCGGGCGAGTACGAGCCGAGCCCCACGGAGTGGGTGCGCAAGCAGGTCGAGGAGATCGAGAGTTCCGGCGGGACGAAGGGCACGACCCTGCGCGGGATGCCGGTGGTGGTGCTGACCACCAAGGGCGCGAAGAGCGGGAAGCTGCGCAAGTCACCGGTGATGCGGGTGGAGCACAACGGCCGGTACGCGGCGGTGGCGTCGCTGGGCGGCGCGCCCCGGCACCCGGTCTGGTACCACAACCTGGTGGCCGATCCCCGGCTGGAGCTCCAGGACGGGCCGATGCGGCAGGACATGACGGCGCGTGAGGTGCACGGCGCGGAGAAGGCCGAGTGGTGGGCGCGGGCCGTGGCGGCCTTCCCCGACTACGCCGACTACCAGAAGAAGACCGACCGGACGATCCCGGTCTTCGTCCTGGAACCGGCCGAGCGACCGCACTGACCGGCCGGGCCGGCGGCGTCACAGGGCGATGAGACAGACCTCCGTCGCCTTGACGCCCGTCCACACGGCGACGCCGTCGGCCAGCCCCAGTTCGGCGGCGGCCTGCGGGGTGACCTCGGCGATCAACTCGGGGGCGGCCGGCGAGGTGATCCGCACCCGCAGCCGGCCGCCCGCCGCGGTGATCTCCCGTACGGTGCCGGGCCAGACGTTACGGGGGCTGCCGCCGGGCCGTTCGCGGTGGACGGCGACGGCCTCCGGCGCGACGATCGCGAGCGCCGCGGTGCCTTCGGGCAGCGGGTCGGCGGCGATGACGTGGCCGCCGCCGTCGGGGGCGAGGCCGTCGGCGGTGGCGGTGCCCGGCCAGGCGTTGCGGCCCAGCATCCGGGCGACCCACGGGGAGCGCGGGCCGCGGGCGACCTCGGCGGGCGGCGCGTCCTGGACGGCCCGGCCGCCGTCGAGCACCAGCACCCGGTCGGCGAGCGACACCGCCTCCACCGGGTCGTGGGTGACGATCAGGCAGACGCCGCCGAAGCCCGCGAGGTGGCGGCGGAGGGTGTGGCGGACGTGGGCGCGGGTGGTCTGGTCGAGGGCGGCGAGCGGTTCGTCGAGGAGCAGCAGCCGGGGGCGGGCGGCCAGTGCGCGGGCGAGGGCGACGCGCTGGGCCTGGCCGCCGGAGAGCTGGCCGGGGCGGCGGTGGGCGAGCGGGCCGACGCCGAGCCGGTCGAGCCATTCCTGGGCGGCGCGGCGGGCGGCGGCGCGCGGCATGCCGTGGGCGCGCAGCCCGTAGGCGGTGTTGCTCAGGGCGCTGAGGTGCGGGAAGAGCGCGCCGTCCTGCGGGACCCAGGCGACGCCGCGGCGGTGCGGGGGCAGCGCGGTGGCGTCGCGGTCGCCGAGCCGCAGGTCGGCGCGGGCGCGCGGGGTGAGGCCGAGCAGGGCGCGCAGCAGGGTGGTCTTGCCCGCGCCGTTGGGTCCGACGACGGCGAGGGTGGTGCCGGGCGCGGCGTCCAGGGTGAGGGTGGTGAAGCCGGTGACGTCGGCGTGGAGGGCGTACCGGTCCTCGGGCGCCGGGGGCGCGGGAGCGTCCTCGTGGCCGGTGTCCGCGGGGCTGTCGGGTGCGGCGGTGGCGCCCGGCCGGCCGGCGGGACCCGGTCGGCGCGGTGTGCGGCGCGCGGGGGTGCCCGCCCAGCGGCCGCGCAGGGCCACCAGGACGGCCATGGCGATGGCGAGGAGCAGCAGGGAGACCGAGGTGGCGGCCTCCGGTGAGTCCTGGAGCAGCAGATAGACCTGGAGCGGCAGCGTCTGGGTGGTGCCGGGCAGGTTGCCGGCGAAGGTGATGGTGGCGCCGAATTCGCCGAGGGCGCGGGCCCAGGTCAGGGCGGCGCCCGCGGCGAGGCCCGGAGCGATCATCGGGAGGGTGACGGTGACGAAGACGCGGAGCGGGGAGGCGCCGAGGGAGGCGGCGGTCTCCTCGTAGGCGGGGCGGAGTCCGGCGAGGGCGCCTTCGAGGCTGATGACCAGGAACGGCATGGCGACGAAGGTGGCGGCGACGACCGCGCCGGAGGTGTGGAACGGCAGGGTCAGCCCGAAGGTGTCCTCCAGCCACGGGCCGAGCACCCCGCGGCGGCCGAAGCCCAGGAGCAGCGCGACGCCGCCGACGGTCGGCGGCAGCACCATCGGCAGCAGCACCAGCGAGCGCACCAGCGCCTTCCCGGGGAACGCGGTGCGCGCCAGCAGCCAGGCGAGCGGCACCCCGAGCAGCAGGGACAGCCCCAGCGCCCAGCAGGAGACCAGCAGGGACAGCCGCAGCGCCTCGGTGACGCCGGGGCTGGTGAGGTGGGTGCCCAGCTCGCTCCAGGAGGTGCGGGCGAGGATGCCGACGAGCGGCAGCAGCAGGAACGCCACGGCCAGCAGCGCGGGCACCGCCAGCGCCACGGGCGTACGCCCCCCGGACCACCGGCCCCGCGGCGGACGGCTTCTCATCGCGGCTCCTGTGCCATGGCGGTTCCTGTACGTCGGTGCGGGGGCGGGCTGTTCGGCGCGCCGGGGCGGTGGCCGGTGGCCCGGCGGCGCTCCGGGCCACCGCCGGACGGCTACGGCTACGGGCGCGCGGGCCGGTTCCGTCCGTACGTTCGCGGGGCCGCGGTGCGGACGGGCCGGGGTTTGGTCGTCACCCTGCCATCCGGTGGCCGGGCCGGGCGCCGGGACCTGCCGGGGCCCGGCGCGCGGCACGGGTCATGTGCGGGTCACGGTTGCTGGAATCCGGCCTCGCGGAGGATCCGCTGGGCCTCGGGCGCGGCGAGCCACTTCACGAACGCGGCGGCGTCCGCGGCGTGCCGGGAGGACTTGAGGGTGGCGGCGGGGTAGTCGGCGACGGCGTTCTGCGCGTCGGGGATGGTGAGGGCGTCGACCTTGCCGGGGGCGGTGGCCGCGTCCGTCCTGTACACGATCCCGGCGTCCGCCTCGCCGAGTTCGACCTTGCTGAGGACGGCGCGGACGTTGGGCTCCTGGGAGACCGGTTTCACCGTCAGATGCTGCTTGCCCAGCACCTGCTCGCTGTAGCGTCCGACGGGCACCTCAGCGGCGGCGAGGACCACCTTCACGTCGGGGGCGGTGAGGTCCTTCAGTGTGTGGATCTTCTTCGGGTTGCCCTTGCCGACGGCGATGACCAGGCGGTTCCTGGCGATGACGGTGGGCTTGCCGGTGTCGGCGCGGAGCCCGTCCATGGTGGTGGTGTCGGCGGTGACCAGTGCGTCGGCGGGCGCGCCCTGCCGTACCTGCGCGGCCAGTTCCTGCGAACCGGCGAAGGAGAAGTGCACCTCGGTGCCGGGGTGCGCCTTCTCGTACGCGGCGCCCGCCGTGGTGAAGACATCGGTGAGGGAGGCGGCGGCGAGGACCGTCAGTTCGGTGGCGGCGCCCTCGGTGTCCTTCTCCTTGCCGTTGCCGCCGCAGGCGGCGAGCGGGACGAGCAGGGCGGCGGTCATGAGCGCGGCGGCGCGGCGGCGGGTCACGGCGTGCGGCATGGAGGCTCCTTCGGGGCGGGACGGTCCGGGCGGACGGGGCGGGAGCGCGGCTCAGGCGCGGTCGATGTGCACGCTGGTGGCCTTGACCCGGGCGGTGGCCTCCGTGCCGACCTCCAGGCCGAGTTCCTCGACGGCTTCCCGGGTGAGCAGCGACACCAGCCGGTGCGGACCGGCCTGGATCTCCACCTGGGCCGCCACATCGCCGAGGGTGACGGCGGTGACGATGCCGGGGAAGGCGTTGCGGGCGGAGGTGTAGGAGCCCTCCTCGTCCGCGTCGCCGCGGCCGATCTCGGCGGCGAAGGCGGCGAGGTCCTTGCCGTCGATCACGCGGCGGCCGTTCTCGTCGCGGTGGGTGGCGATCCGTCCGGCGTCGGCCCAACGGCGCGCGGTGTCCGGGCTGACGCCCAGCAACCGCGCGGCCCGGCTGAGGGTGTAGGGAGGCATGTGCGGAAAGATATGCGGGTTTCTGACGCATCTGCAATCCCTTCGGGTGATCAGCCAGGGCAGTTGCGAGGCGCGTCGGAGCTTCCTCCGGACACGGCCGGACGCCCGCCGGACACGGCCGGGCGGGCGCCGGACACGGCCGGGCGGGCGCCGGTCGGGGCGCCCCGTAGCCGCGTCCGCGGGACCGCTTCCCGCGCCGTACGGGCGCCGCGCCGATGCCCGGACGCCGGCCCCCGGAAGCGGGCCGCCCGCCTCCGGCCGACCCGGCGCGGGCCTCGTCGCCCGCGGACGGACAGACCTCCGGGTACGGCCCTACGCGGGAGGGGGCGGAGCCGAGGCGGCATCGAGGGGGCGACCGGGCCGGGAGCGGAGCCACCGAGGCGCGCGCTCCGTCGCCAACAGGGCGAAGAGGAGCTGCTTTTGACGGCCCTTCAGAGAATGACCCCGGGCCGGGCGAGCGCGGCGCCCTCCCGTCCGGGAAGGGCGCCGCCGGCCCGCCCCTCCGCGCCCGCCTCCCGCCATCGGCGCCCCTGACGCACCGTCGCCCCGTACGCGCCCGGGAAACCCCACACCCCCGCGGGCGGCCACAGACAGCCACAGGTGCCCGTTTCTTCCGATTGCGCCGGATTAAAGGTGATGTAAGAGTGAAGTCACTGCCGTAGAAGGAGATGATCCCATGACCACGGATCGCACAGCTTCGGTCGAGTCGGTGACCCTCGCCGTCGAGGTCGAGGACCTGCTGGACTCCACCGAACCGGACGGCGCCTTCCGGGACACGCGTGAGTGTGCCGGGGCGGCCCTGCTCGCCGGCCTCCTGCTGGCGTCGCCCCCCACCCCCCGTCCCAAGCCGGACCCGCGCTGAAAGGTAGTGCGTTGGTAGATCAGGCCGAGGGTTCCGGAGCCCTGAGAACCGTGATCGCCGATGCCGCATCAGGGGTCGCCCTCGCCCTCCGGGGCGAGGGCGGCCCTTATGCGCTCTCCCGCGTCCTCGGACCGGGCGACGCGCTGGCACCGGCCGCCGTCCGCGTCCTGGGCGCCGACGCGCTCGCGCCGTACGCGGTGGACGCCCCCACCCCGGCGGCGGACCCCGCGGACCGGGACGTCGTACGGGCGGCGCTGGCGGCCTTTCCGCCGGGTGCCGACGCCTCGGCGGTCTCCGTCTGGAGCTACCGGGGTCTGGTCGAGGCGTCCCACGCGTTCCTGCCCGGCGGGACGGAGACCTGGCCGCAGGCGCCGGACGCCGCGTCGGGCTGGATCGACACCGACCCCTGGCCCAAGCTCGCCCACCGCGCCTCCCAACTGGCGGCGCTGGCGCTGCCCGGCCTCTCCCCCGCCCTCGCCGACGCGCTGACCGCCCGTACCGACGATCTCGCCCGCGGCTTCGTCCGCGCGGTGCGCCGCCGGGACTGGCTCCAGGCGGCGGGGCTCGGGCGCTGGCTGGCCCGGCTGCCCGGGGTGCCCTCCACGCTCGGGCTGGACGCCGGGCTCACCTTCATCGGCCACATGGGCGGCGACGACGCCCGGGTGGCCCTGCATCTCGTCGCCGCCCGGTGCTTCTACGGGCGGGGGGAGTGAGCGGCCCGCCGCCCGCGGCGGCCGCCCCCGACCTGCTGGACTCCGTCGTCACCGGCGCGCTGGACTGGCTCGGCACCCACCGCGACCGCTTCCGGCTGCCCGCCGACGTCGCCACCGACGCCGACCCGAACCTCACCCTCAAACCCCTCGGCGAACTGGCCGAACTCACCCAGCTGATCCACGCCCGGCATCCGCGCGCCGACGTGCGCGAGGCGGCCGGCGACCTCTTCGCGTTCGCCTGGGCGGAGTTCGGACACGGCGCGCTCCACGCGGAGCTGGTGCGCGGGGAGCCGCAGGCGGCGTACCCGGTGGAGCTGTACGGGGTCTTCGCCCGCGCCGGACTGCGCCATCCGGAGGCCGACGCCCTGCTGGCGACCGTCACCGGGCTGCGCGGCTGGCGGGTGGCGGGCGGTGACCACACCCGGACGCTCAGCGTCCTCAACGCCGAACGGCGCATCGGACTTCCGCTCCACGCCGACCCCGACGCGGTGTTCGCCCTGACCGGTCTGGGGGTCCGCGCCGAGCCCTGGCTGCTGGACCGCCGGGCCGCGTACGGCATCACCCACGACGTCTTCCACCGCACCGACTGGGGACGCGCCCGCCACCGGATGTCCGGGCCGCTCACCGCCTATCTGCGGCTGTGGCTGCCCTGCTGGCTGGAGGGCGAGCTGGAGCGGGAACTGTGGGACCTGGCGGGCGAACTCCTCGCCGTCGGCGGGTGCCTGCCCGAGCCCTGGTGCCCGGCGGACGCCTGGCAGCGGCTGGCCGCGGCGCAACGGCCGGACGGCGGGGTGCCGGAGACCGGCGATCCGGCGCAGTTCCCCTACGGGGACGACCCGTTCCTCCTCTGCTACCACTCCACCCTGGTGACCGCGTTCGCCGCCACGCTCGCCCGCGCCGGTACGGACGCCGCCCCCGACGACCTTCCCCACACGGCTTCCGGCCAGGAGAGCGAGGCAGCACCGTGACCGTGACGGCCGCGTCCCCGGCACTGCTCCACGGGGTCGGCGACCGGGCCCTGGCCTGGCTCGACGACCACCGTGAACACTTCCGGCTGACCCCTGAGGACCGCGCCACCAACCGCGCGCTGCTGGAACGGCTCAAACCGGTCGGCGAGTTGGTGATCAACATGCAGGTGCTGTTCCGGGAGGGCGTGGCCGGCTCACGGCAACGGACCCACGCCGGACGGCTGCTGGACTTCGCCTGGCGCGAACTGCTCGACGGCGGCAACGTCCTGGCCTCGCTCCAGCACGACGAGCCGTTCTCCCCCGTCCCGCTGGAGATCTACGGCAGCTT
Source organism: Streptomyces sp. NPDC027185 (assembly GCF_055567035.1). Lineage (NCBI taxonomy): Bacteria > Bacillati > Actinomycetota > Actinomycetes > Kitasatosporales > Streptomycetaceae > Streptomyces > Streptomyces sp. NPDC027185. The sequence continues at coordinate 328,693 of NZ_JBVHRF010000008.1, forward strand.
CCACGAGCTGGGCCACCGCCACCCGGAGCTGGAACGCGCGATCGCCACCGCCCGGCAGACGCTCGGCTGGTCGGCGCTGGAGATGGTGCCCAACCGGCGCCTGGGCGTCCTCAACGCCGAACGCAAACTCGGGCTGACCCCGAGCGGCGACATCGGCCGGGCCCTGTCCCGCACCTGGCTGGCGCAGCTCCCCGAGCCGTGGACGGTGCAGCTGCACACCGCGTACGACGTGACCCACACCGTCTTCCACCTCACCAACTGGGGCGCCGCCCCCGGACGGATCCCGCCGAAGATCGCCGACTACCTCACCCGCTACCTCCCGGCGTGGCTGGAGGACTGGACGGACCTGGGCCACTGGGACCTGCTGGGGGAACTCCTCGTCGTCGACGCGTGTCTGCCGCGGCCGTCGCTGGACGCGGGGGTGTGGGAGCGGTTCGCGGCGGCGCAGGACGCGAGCGGGGCGATGCCGCTCCAGCGGGAGATGCCGGACGGTGACGCCGGGACGGTCTTCGACACCGTCCACCATCCGACGCTGGTCGCCGCGTTCGCCTCCGCGATGGCCACCTCACGGGCCCTGTCGGACGCGCGGTGACGGCGGCGGAGCGGGCGGCGGACGCCGTCGCCGCCATCGAGGCGCCGGACGTGGTCGTCGCCGTCACCCGCCGCGGCGTCCGCACCGTCCTGACCGGCGGCACCGCCCCGCCCCCGCCCGCCGGCCGCCACGCGCTGCGCTACGAACTCGGGTCGCTCAGCAAGACGTTCACGGTCCTGCTGTTCGCCGCGCTCGCCGGTGACGGCGCGGTCGGCACCGACGACCGGCTCACCGCCCACCTGCCCCGCCCCGCGCCACCGCACCGCACCGCGCACCGCATCACCCTGCGCCATCTGGCCACCCACACCTCCGGGCTGCCGCGGATCCCGCGCGAGATGGTGCCCGGCGCCCTGCTCCAGCCGTACGCCAACGGCTACCACGGTTACGGCACCGAACGGCTGCTGCACGCCTTCGCCCGCACCCGGCCCCGGCCGCCCGGGACCCGCTGGCACTACTCCAACTTCGGACTGGCGCTGCTGGGCTGCGCACTGGCCCGCGCCACCGGCACCGCCTTCCCCGCCCTGCTGACCCGCCGGGTGCTGGCCCCGCTCGGACTGACCGGCACCGCGCTGGAGCCCGGCACCACCGGAACCGACGCGCTCGGCCACCGGGCCGACGGGCACACGCCCGTACCGGCCGGTTCGATGGGCGCGTTCGCCCCGGCGGCGGCGGTCCGCGCCACCCCCGGCGATCTGCTCACCTTCCTGGAGGCGCATCTGGACCCCGGCGCGACGCCGCTGGCCGGGGCGGTGCGCGCGGTGCAGGTGCCGCAGCTGCGACGCGGCGCCGGACGCCTGCACACCCATACGCTGACGTGGTTCCGGCATCCGGCGCCGGGCGGCCCGCTCCTGTTCCACATGGGGGCGACGTTCGGGCAGCAGGCGTTCATCGGGTTCCATCCCGCCACCGGCACCGGCGTCGCCGCGCTCGCCACCCGCCGCGGCCGCGCCTGCCGCCTGACGGGCACCGCGTACGAGCTGCTGTACGCGCTGTGCGGCGACGCGGCCGGGGGCTGAGCGGGCGTCAGCCGCCCAGGCCCAGTTCGTCCGGGCCCAGGGAGCGGAAGTGCCGGGCGACCTCGCCGTCGGTGACGTCCGCCAGGTGCGCGGGGGTCCAGCGGGGCGCGCGGTCCTTGTCGACGATGCGGGCGCGGATACCCTCCACCAGGTCGGGGGAGGCGAGCGCCGCGGAGGCGATGCGGTAGTCCTGGTCGAGGACGCGCTCCAGCGAGCCGAGGCGCGGCACCCGGCGCAGCGCGGCGAGGGTGACCTTCAGCGACGTCGGCGAGAGTTCCAGCAGGCTCTGCGCGGCGCTCTTCGCCGCGGGCTCCCCGCTGTGCTCCAGCCGGTCGACGATCTCCTCGACACCACCGGCGGCGTAGCAGGCGTCGATCCAGCCGCGGTGGGCGGCGAGCGGAGCCTCGGGCGCGGGTTCGGCGTACCGCGCCACGGCCGCGGCCACGTCGCCGGTGGCGAGGGCGGCGGCCAGCTCCGGCAGGCGGGCGGCGGGCACGTAGTGGTCGGCGAGGCCGCACAGCAGGGCGTCGCCGGCGGTCATCGGGGCGCCGGTGAGGGCGAGGTGGGTGCCGAGTTCGCCGGGGGCGGCGGCCAGCAGGTGGAGTCCGCCGACGTCGGGCACGAAGCCGATGGCGGTCTCCGGCATGGCGACGCGGGAGCGTTCGGTGACGATCCGGACGCCGCCGTGCGCGGAGACGCCGACACCGCCGCCCATCACGATGCCGTCCATGAACGCGACGAACGGCTTGGGGTAGCGGGCGATCTGCGCGTTGAGGTGGTACTCGGCGCGCCAGAAGGCGCGGGTGGCGGCGGTGTCGCCGTCCCGGACGTCGTCGTGGATGGCGCGGATGTCGCCGCCCGCGCACAGCCCGCGCTCGCCCGCCCCGGAGAGCACCACGGTGGCGACGGCGGGATCGTCCCGCCAGGCGTCGAGCGCGGCGGACAGCTGCCGCACCATGCCGTGGGTGAGGGAGTTGAGCGCCCGGGGCCGGTTGAGGACGAGGTGTCCGGCGTGGCCCTCGGTGCGGCGCAGTACGGAGTCGTCGGCGGTGGTCATCGGGCGTCTCCGGTGCGCTGCGGGGTGGTGAACGGCATCTTCTCGTCGGTCCTTTCCGGCGGTACGGCGCCCGCGGGCCGCGGACGGTCGGTGACGACCCCACTCCATCAGACGGCGCGCGTCCGCGGGCGGGCGCGGGCGGGATTCCCGGGCCGGCGGCGCCGGATTCCGTGGCGGGAAGCGCGCCCGGTGGCCGGACGCGGGCCGCTCCGGCGGGCACCGCACCCGCGCCGTAATCCCCCAAATCCGGCCATTTAAGGCTGGGTTAAACTGCCGGGGCCGACAACGCACTGTTGTGCGGCCGTCACCCGTTCCGTGGTGGACGGCCGTACGTTCCGGGACGAACGGGAGGAACGGACATGCCGACCACCGCCCCGTCCTCCGTCTCCCCCGCCACGCACCCCGTCTCCGGTGACCGTCCGCACGGCGGCGCCGGCGACGCGGTCCGGCCGCGCCGGGTCCGGCGGACCGCCGCGCACGCCCACGGTTTCGTCCCGCACCGCAGGCCCCGTCTCGCCCCCTGCGCACGCAGCGGCATTCCCGATATGGACTGCGCCGGCTGACACCTCGTCACCGCCTTCGGGGCCCGCTCCGCCCGGCCCCGGTCACCGGCGCCGGATGCTGCACAATGCCTGACCAGTGACGGCCGGTCGTACCGGTCCGTCCGGCCAGGGGCCTCGCACGCCCGCACGCTGTACGCACCCCCGCAGGGAGCACCTCCATGGAGCCATCGGCCCACGTCGGCAAGACCCCCCTCCCCGGGGTCGGCACCCGCTACGACCTCGACACCGAGGGCGGCCGGCACGTCTCGGTCGTCGTCCACCAGGACGGCCGCCGCATCCTCGCCTTCCACGACCCGCAGGACGAGGACAGCTGCCAGGACTCCGTCGCGCTCGCCCCGCAGGAGGCCGGCGCGCTCTCCAAGCTCCTCTTCCCCGACCCCGTCGCCCACCTCCACCAGCACCGGGAGATCGACCTGGTCACCGAACACATCCCGGTCACCAAACGCTCCCCGTACGCCGGGCGGACCCTGGGGGCCACCGCGGCCCGCACCCGTACCGGCGCGTCCATCGTCGCCGTTCTGCGCCGTACCGACGCCGTGCCCTCGCCCACCCCGGACTTCCGTTTCGCGATCGGCGACACCCTCGTCGTGGTCGGCACCCGGGAAGGCGTGGACGCCGTCGCCGCATTGATCACCGGAGGGTAACCGCCCGTGCACGACACCACCGCGCTGCTCATCGAACTCGGGGCCATCATCCTCGGCCTGGGCATACTCGGCCGGCTCGCGGGGCGGGTGGGATTCTCACCGATTCCGCTCTACCTGCTCGCCGGACTCGCCTTCGGCCACGGGGGGCTGCTGCCGCTCAACGCCAGTGAGGAATTCGTCTCCACCGGCGCCGAGATCGGCGTCATCCTGCTGCTGCTCCTGCTGGGCCTGGAGTACAGCGCCTCGGAGCTGGTCACCAACCTCAAGACGCAATACCCCTCCGGGATCGTCGACTTCGCGCTGAACGCCGTACCGGGCGCGGTGGCCGCGCTGGTGCTCGGGTGGGGGCCGGTGGCCGCGGTGGCGCTGGCCGGTGTCACCTGGATCTCGTCGTCGGGGGTGATCGCCAAGGTGCTCGGCGACCTCGGGCGGCTGGGCAACCGCGAGACGCCGGTGATCCTCGGCGTCCTCGTCATCGAGGACCTGGCGATGGCGGTCTACCTGCCGCTGCTGACCGCGCTGCTGGCCGGTCTGAGTCTGGCGGGCGGCAGCCTGACCCTGCTGATCTCGCTCGGTACCGTCGGCGCGGTCCTGTACGTGGCGCTGCGGCACGGCAGACTCATCAGCCGGGCGGTCTCCTCGGACAACCCGGAGATGCTGCTGCTGGTGGTGCTGGGGCTGACGGTGCTGGTCGCCGGGGTGGCGCAGCAGTTGCAGGTGTCGGCGGCGGTCGGCGCGTTCCTCGTCGGCATCGCGCTCTCCGGTGAGGTGGCCGAGGGCGCGCACCATCTGCTGGCACCGATGCGGGACCTGTTCGCCGCGGTGTTCTTCGTCTTCTTCGGTCTCAACACCGATCCGGCGGCGATCCCGCCGGTCCTCGTCCCCGCGCTGATCCTGGCCGTGATCACCGCCGGCACCAAGATCGCCACCGGGTGGTTCGCCGCGCGCCGCGCCGGGGTGCGTACGGCGGGACGCTGGCGGACCGGCGGCACGCTGGTGGCCCGCGGCGAGTTCTCCATCGTCATCGCCGGTCTCGCGGTCGGTGTCGAGCCCCGCATCGGCCCACTGGCCACCGCGTACGTACTGATCCTGGTGATCCTCGGGCCGCTGGCCGCCCGCTTCACCGAGCCGGTGGCGCGCCGCGCGACCCGGCTGCTGGGCCGCGCCCCGGCCCCGGCGGGCGCCCCGGCCGGGTCCGCCGCACCGGCCCCCGCACCGGCCGAGGAGTCCCCGGCCGCCCCGGGCGACACCGCCCGCGCCGGCGGCTGACGGCGCCCGCGAACACGACGGCGGCCGGTGCCCGCTCACGGGCACCGGCCGCAGTGGCGTCCGCACGGCCGATGGCCGTGCGCGGATCAGCCGTGGTGCCGGCTTCTGCCGGACACCGCGACGCAGATCAGCCCGAGCAGGCACGTCAGACCGCCGATGATCGCGTTGGTCCAGATCACGCCCCGGTCCGGGCCGCTGCCGACGATCCAGGGCGCGATGATCATCCAGATGCCCATGGCGCACATCGCCCAGCTCAGTCCGTACATCCGGGCGGGCCGGACGGTGAAGCCGAGGCCCAGCGCGACGATGGCGACGCCCATGATCAGGTTGTGGGTCATCAGCGCCGGCTGGCTCGCGGTGAAGTGCACGATCCACGGTGAGACCGCGCAGAACAGACCGACGAGGAAGACCGGCCCGTCCACGAGTGCCACATCACGCCCGCCGAGCACCCGCTCGTACCGGGCCTGCATCTCCGAAACATCGGGGTGACCTGCGAGATCTCCCCTGTGGTGTGAGACGTCGGCCATGCGACTCGCCTCCTTCGTCCGCAAGCCTGGCCGTATCGCGGTGGAGTACCGCACCTCTCCATTCTGCGCTTATGTCTCCTTTATGTGTAGTGGGGCGGTACGCGACTTCCGCCGGAACGCGCGGCGGCCGCACCGTCCCGGCGGCGGCTGAGGACGACGAGCCGCCCGGTCGCCCGCGTCATCGCGACGTACCGGTCCACCGCCCCCGCGGTGCCCGTGCCGAACGCCTCCGGATCGACGAGGACCACCAGATCGAATTCGAGGCCCTTCGCCAGCTCCGGGGTGAGCGAGCGCACCCGTGGCACCGGCCGGAACTCCGGATCGCCGATGACACAGGCGATCCCGTCGTCCTGCCCGGCGAGCCAGGCGTCCAGCACCGCGTCCCGCTCCGTGACCGACCCGTACGTGACGGGGACGCCGCCCCGGCGGACGGAGAGGGGCACATTGGCGTCCGGCAGCGCCGCGCGGATGACCTTCTCCGCCTCCGTCATGACCTCCCGCGGCGTGCGGTAGTTGATGCCCAGCGAGGCGACGTCGATCCGGTGGAGGCCGACCCGCTCCAGCCGCTCCCGCCACGACTCGGGGAAGCCGCGCCGGGCCTGGGCCCGGTCCCCGACGAGCGTGAAGCTCCGCGACGGGCAGCGCGACAGCAGCATCCGCCACTCCGCGTCGGTCAGCTCCTGGGCCTCGTCCACCACGATGTGCGCGAACGGCCCGGCGAACGGATCCGTCTCCCCCGCCGGCAGCGCACCCTCGTCGGCCAGGCGTTCTCGCAGGTCCTGGTGGCGCAGCATGGTCACCGCGCCCTCGCCGTCGGCATCGGCGGCGACGAGGTGGTCGATGACGTCGGCCATCCGCGCCCGCTCGGCGGCCGCCACCGCCGCCCGCCGCCGCGCACGCGGCGCCGCCTCCGGATCGCCGAGCCGCTGCCGCGCCGCGTCCAGCAGCGGCAGATCGGCGACCGTCCAGGCCGAGCCCTCCGGGCGCCGGAGCCTTCGGACGTCGTCCGGGGACAGCCACGGCGCGCACCTGCGCAGGTACGCGGGGACCGCCCACAGGTCGCCGACCAGCTCGGCGGCGTCCAGCGTCGGCCAGGCACGGTGGAGGTCCCGCCGCAGCTCCCGGTCCCGCCGCAGCTCCCGGCCGAACTCCTCGGCCGCCACCGCCGCGCCGCACTTGTCCCGCAGGATCGCCACCAGCTCCTCCCAGATCGCCTCCCGCGCGTCGTTGTGCGGAGTGCCCGGCGGCACCGCGCCGAACGCGTGGGCCCAGTCGGCCGGGCCGAGCCGCACCTCACCCCACGCCGTGGTGACCTCCCGCCCCTCGGCGGGCGGCTCCTCGTAGAGCCGGACCGCCTCCTCGATCGCGCGCACCATCCCCACGGACGCCTTCAGCCGCGCCGCCTCCGGATCGGCCTCCGGCACCGCCGCGGCCCCCTCGGGGACGAGATCACGCACCGTGCAGGTCCGTACGCCCTCCTCACCGAGGCTGGGCAGGACGTCGGCGACGTACGCGAGATACGGCTGGTGCGGGCCGACGAAGAGGACGCCGCCCCGGCGGTGCCCCAGGCGGGGATCGGCGTACAGGAGGTGGGCGGTGCGGTGGAGGGCGACGACGGTCTTGCCGGTGCCCGGACCGCCGTCGACGACGAGCGCGCCCCGCGAGTCCGCCCTGATGACGGCGGACTGATCGGCCTGGAGGGTGGCGAGCACATCCCGCATCCGGGCCGACCGGCTGCCGCCCAGACTCGCGAGGAAGGCGGACTGATCGTCGAGGGCGGCGTGCCCGTCGAGCCCGTCGGCGGTGAACACCTCGTCCCAGTAGTCGCCGACGCGGCCGCCGGTCCAGCGGTATCTGCGGCGGCTGACCAGCCCCATCGGGTCGGCGTGGGTCGCGGCGAAGAACGGCTCGGCCGCGGGGGAACGCCAGTCGGTCAGCAGCCGGCGCCCGCTGCCGTCGGTGAGGCCGAGCCGCCCGATGTACACCGGCTCGGGGTCGTCCGCGGCGACCATCCGCCCCAGGCACAGATCGAGCCCGAAGCGGCGCAGGGTGCGCAGCCGGCCGCTCAGCCGGTGCGCCTCCAGGTCCCGCTCCATCGCCTCCCGTCCCGCACCGCCCGGCCCCTGCTGCACCTCGGCGAGCCGGCCGGACAGTTCGGCGACCGACCGCTCCAGGCTCTCCGCGAGGGCGGCGAAGTGCCGCTCGTCCTCGGCGATCAGCCCCGGATCGGCCTTGGCCGCGAGCCGCCCGGGAAGATCGAACGCGCTGGTCTCCGACGTCATCCCCGCGCCTCCGCCCCGGCTTGGCCCGCGACGCCGGCCGGCGCACCCACCCGGCCCGTGCCCCCTGCCGACGGCCCGCCGCCCCCGTACCCGCCGTGAACCGCCCGCACCGCACACACCTCGTAGCTCTCCTCTTCCGCAACCGTCCCGGGCCCCGGACCTGCCGCCTCCCCTCCCCTCGGCACCCACCGGATCGGGACGTACCGGGACGAACCGACGGCGCCACGACAGGCGCGCCGGGGTGACAGGGAAGACGGGAAATACGGCGACAGGGCCTGGATCCGCGATTGTGCGGCACCGAGGGGGCCTTGCCGCAAGGCCCCCCGTCAGCTATACGTTGAGAGTGGCAAGGAGGCGGTGACCTCCTTGCCTTCGGTTTTTCCGCCGCCCGTCCGCCCCCGCCGGACGGCACCCGGCACACACGGAAGCGGCGCCCCGTCCCGTGGACGAGGGCGCCGCTTCCCGGTGGAGCCGACGGACTCCGCGGCGGACATCAGGTGCCCGCGTGCCGCCCCAGGTAGACGAGCAGGGCCAAGAAGCCCGCCACGAGATGACCCACGGCTATGTAGAGCAGAACCTGACGGGTCGTCGGGTGCGTACGGTGCCCGGAGAGCAGTGCGAGCACGCGCGGCGGAGCCGACGGCCGGACGGGCGGACGGCCGATGGGCCGGCCGGTGCGCCGCCCCGTCGGCACGGCGCGCCGGCGCACCCCGCAGCGCGCCGCGGTCCGCCCGCCGGCCGGACGCCACGGACAGGGGCGCCGCCCCCGGGAGGCGACCGTGCCCTCGTCGTACGGATGGTGGTGCGGGCCGGCGCACGGGCGGCGGGCGTCCTGGGCGCCGGTGGCCGGCAGGCAGGTGCGCGAGTGGACCGCGCGCCACGGCGGAGGCCCCTTCCGCCGTGCGGCGCCGGGCACGGCGCTCACCCGGCGAGGCCGCCGGACGGCCTGCCCCGGTCACGGTGGCACGCGGGCCCCACCCGGCGAGCCACCCGGTCGGTGCGTCGCGCGCCGCCCCCGGCCACGCCCCACGGCGCCGCACCGGCGGCGCGCGCCCGGCGCCGCGCCCCGCTCGTTCCCGTACCGCTCACACCTGCTCCGCTCCCTGCCGCTTCGCTCATGACGCCTCCCGGACGCGGGGCGGCCGCGCCGCGACCCGCTCCTCGTCCACCCGCCCCGGGCCCGCGGGGAGTTCACCGTGGCCGGACCGCACCACGGGAAGGGTCCGGCGGGCGGCGCCCAGCAGACCGGGGACGTCGCCGCCGGTCAGCTCGTAGACGACGGTGGTGCCGGTGCGGGTGGCGGTGACGATGCCGGAGCGGCGCAGGACCGCGAGCTGCTGGGAGAGCGCCGCCGGTCCGACGCCGATCGCGCCCCGCAGTCTCCGTACCGGCAACGGGCCCTCCTGGAGCAGCTCCAGCACCCGGATGCGCACCGGATGGCCGAGCACCCGGAAGAACGCGGCCTTCGCCTCGTACAGCGGTATTCCGGTGTCGTTCATCCGCGCGCTCCCGCCACGACGGGGTGTCGTACGGGGTGCGGGGCCCGCGCCGTGCGGCACCGGGCGCCCGGGGTCCGTTCCTCTGCCGCTCCGGCCCATCCGCCCACGCACGCCTCCGCTCCGGGTCCGCCGACAACCGCGCCAACTGTTGAATTGCAGACTTCTGCAACTGTAGACGACATCCGGCCGCCGGTGGGCGGGCAGGGGCCGATCGGGACGGCTTTCGGAGGCGGGACATCCGGCACATCGAGCGTGTTCACGGCACCCGCCGGGGCGGGCCGGCAGGGCACACGCCCGCACGCCGGAGGAATCATCGCTCCCCCGTCGCCCGCGCCCCGGGGGCGGACCGGCCGAAGATCGCCTTGACACCCTGCGCGCCCCTCTCCCGTCACTCCGATCGCGGGCCCGTGCGGCGCGGTCCGGGTGACGCGCCCCGGGCCGTTCGCCCGCTGCCGCCGGACGGCGCGACGCCCGCCCGGCTGTGGGCCGCCTGCCCGGCGCGGTGACATGTCAACCGCGACGCGCGAGGGAACGTATCTTCTGCCCGTCACCGGCGCAGGCGCATCTGAGGCGATCCCCGCGTCACGCCCGCAACCCCCCACCGGCCCGGCTGGTTGAGTCCGGTCATGGACGCCAAGCAGAACGCCGGTCCCCCCTTCCGGCGCCGCGCTCTCCCCCCGACATCCCCCGTGCCCCCGGCGCCGCAGGCCAGGCGCCGGGAGGAGGCCACCCCGATCTTCGACCAGCTGTTGCGGGAGTGGCGCTCCGGCGCACCGGTCCCCGTCGCCCGCCCCGCGGCCGACGCGCCCCCGAGCCCCGGGGACCGCCGCCCGCCCGCCACCGCGGAGGAGGAGCCCGTCATCCCCCACTCCCGCCGCCACGACCCACCGCCGAAGGGGACGGGCGGGGACGCCGGAAGCTGAGCCGGGTAGGCCCGGGAGGCGTACGCGAAGGGGGCGGCCGCGAGCTGACGGTGCTCGTGCCCCCGCCGCCCCCTCAGGACGCGCACCCGCCACGGCGGATGCGCGCCCGTCCCTCACTCCGGCAGCTGTGCCTCCACCGCCGCGATGACCTCCGGGGCGTCCGGTTCCGTCTTCGGGGAGAAGCGGGCGGCCACGGAGCCGTCGGGGGCGATGAGGAACTTCTCGAAGTTCCAGCGGATGTCGCCGGTGTAGCCCTCGGCGTCCGGCGCGTCGGTGAGCTGGGTGTAGAGGGCGTGCCGGGCGTCGCCGTTGACGTCGATCTTCTCTGTCATCGGGAAGGTGACGCCGTACGTCGCGGAGCAGAACTGCGCGATCTCCTCGGCGGTGCCGGGCTCCTGGCCCATGAACTGGTTGCAGGGCACGCCGAGGACGGTGAAGCCGCGCGGGGCGTAGCGGGCGTGCAGCTGCTCCAGTGCGGAGTACTGCGGGGTGAGGCCGCACTTGGAGGCGACGTTGACGACGAGTACGGCCTTGCCGCGGTACTGGGCGAGGTCGGCGGGTCCGCCCTGGAGGGCGTCGATTTCCACGGTGTGAACAGACATGGCAAGGGAGCGTAGCCGTCCGCGCGCCGGGGGTCGTCCCGGCCGCGCCGTGTCACCGCCGGGCCGCTCCCCGCGGTGCCGTACGCCCGGGAGGTGGACCGGAGGGATCGCCGCCCCTTGACCTCAACAATGCTTGAGGTTCTAGGTTTCCGTTCTGCCGCCGTACCGCGGCGCCCTTGAGGTATCGATGACAGGAGACCGCGATGGACATGGAAGTCACCGCCTGGCACGCGCTGCACGGCACGGCCACCGCTCAACAGGGCAGCCGGCGTCTGTCGCGCGCCACGCTGCGCCGGATCGCCGCCTTCGCCCGGCCGCACCGGCGGCGCCTGGTGTGGTTCCTCGTCCTGAGCACCGTCACCGCGGCGGGAGCGGTGGTGACGCCGCTGCTGGCCGGGCGGGTCGTCGACGCGATCGTCCACCACGGATCCGGCGGGCTCGTCCTCGGCATCGCCGGGCTGATCGCGGGGATCGCGCTCGCCGAGGCGGGCCTGGGGATGCTCACCCGGTGGCTGTCGGCGAGCATCGGCGAGGGGCTGATCCTCGATCTGCGGACCACCGTCTACGACCACGTGCAGCGGATGCCGGTCGCGTTCTTCACCCGGACCCGGACCGGCGCGCTCGTCAGCCGGCTCAACAACGATGTGATCGGCGCGCAGCGGGCTTTCAGCGACACTCTCTCCGGCGTGGTCAGCAATCTTGTGACACTGCTGCTGACCCTCGTGGTGATGCTCGGCCTGTCCTGGCAGATCACGCTGATCGCGCTGGTGCTGCTGCCGGTGTTCGTGCTGCCCGCCCGCCGGGTGGGGCGGCGGCTGGCCGCGCTGCGCCGGGAGGGCGCCGACCACAACGCCGCGATGGGCACCCGGATGACCGAACGGTTCTCCGCGCCCGGCGCCACCCTCGTCAAGCTGATGGGGCGGCCGGCCCGTGAGTCGGCCGAGTTCGCCGAACGGGCCGCGCGCGTCAGGGACATCGGGGTGCGCACCGCGATGGTCCAGACGTCCTTCGTCACCGCCCTCACCCTCGTCTCCGCGCTGGCGCTGGCCGTCGTCTACGGGCTCGGCGGCCAGCTGGCGCTGCGCGGCAGCCTTCAGCCGGGCGCGGTCGTCTCCCTGGCGCTGCTGCTGACCCGGCTCTACGCGCCGCTGACCGCGCTGTCCGGCGCGCACATCGAGGTGATGAGCGCGCTGGTCAGCTTCGAGCGGGTCTTCGAGGTGCTCGACCTGGAGCCGCTGATCACGCAGAAGCCGGACGCCCGCGCGGTCCCCGAGGGCCCGGTGTCCGTCGAGTTCGACGCCGTACGTTTCGGCTACCCGTCCGCCGACAAGGTCTCGCTCGCCTCCCTGGAGGAGGTCGCCGTCCTCGACACCCGCGGCGGCGAACGCGTGCTGCACGACGTCTCCTTCCGCGCCGAGCCGGGCCGGATGGTCGCCCTCGTCGGCTCCTCGGGCGCCGGGAAGTCGACCATCGCGCAGCTGCTGCCGCGGCTGTACGACGTCGACGCCGGAGCGGTGCGGATCGGCGGGGTCGACGTCCGGGACCTGACCGCCGAGTCGCTGCGCGACACGCTCGGCATGGTCACCCAGGACGGCCATCTCTTCCACGCCACGATCCGGGAGAACCTGCTGCTCGCCCGGTACGACGCCGCCGAGGACGACCTGTGGGACGCGCTGCGGCGGGCCCGGTTGGCGGAGCTGATCCGGTCGCTGCCGGACGGGCTGGACACCGTCGTCGGGGAGCGCGGCTACCGCCTCTCCGGCGGCGAGCGGCAGCGGCTGACCATCGCCCGGCTGCTCCTCGCCCGGCCGCGGGTGGTCATCCTCGACGAGGCCACCGCCCATCTGGACAACAGCTCGGAGGCGGCGGTGCAGGAGGCCCTCACCGAGGCGCTGGCGGGCCGTACCTCGGTGGTGATCGCGCACCGGCTGTCCACGGTCCGCGCCGCCGACGAGATCCTGGTGGTCGAGGGCGGACGCATCGTCGAACGCGGCACCCACGACACGCTGCTCGCCGCGGACGGGCGCTACGCCGAGCTGTACCGCACCCAGTTCGCCGACGGCTCCGGCGCACCGCGCGCCACCGGGTCCGCCGGGGAGTCCGCGCTGGTGGGCTGAGCGGACCTGACGCCGCGTCCCCGTTCAGCGGGGCGCGGTGTTCGGCCGCTCAGCCGCCCGCGGGCCCCCGGAACGGTGGGGTTCGCCGCCGCCCCCTGTCCGCAACCGGACCGAAGCGCGCAGACTGGCCGCGTCGCCCGCCGCCGGAGCGGGCCCGGACGGCGCTGCCGGAAGGGGAACGCATGGCCACACCGAGTGCCGCCACCACCGCGCCGCCCGGGACGGCGGCGCCGCCGCGCCGCCGGTCGCGGTGGTTGCGGGCCGCCGCGGCGCCGCTGTGCGGTGCGTTGCCGGCGCTCGCCTTCCCCGCGCCGTCGCTGTGGTGGACGGCGTACGTCTCCCTCGTCCCGTGGCTGTCGCTGCTGCGGACGGCCCGGACGAACCGGCGGGCGGCGCTGGAGGCGTGGCTCGGCGGCCTCGGGTTCATGGTGGCGGTGCACCACTGGCTGCTGCCGAGTCTGCACGTCTTCCTGCTCGTGCTGGGGGCACTGCTCGGGGCGTTGTGGGCGCCGTGGGGGCCGCTGGTGCGGATACTGCTGGGCGGTGCGCCCGGAGCGCGGCGGTGCCTGGCCGCCCTGGTGCTGGTGCCGTCCGGCTGGCTGATGGTCGAACTGGTCAGGTCCTGGGAGCAGTTGGGCGGCCCGTGGGGGCTGCTGGGCGCCGGGCAGTGGCAGGTGCCGCCCGCGCTGCGGCTCGCCTCGCTGGGCGGGGTGTGGCTGGTGAGCCTGGTGATCGTCGGGGTGAACACCGCGCTGACGCAGCTGGTCGCGCTCCGCCGGGCCCGTACGGTCGCCGTCGCCGCGCTGGCCGTGTGCGCGGCGGCGGTGACCTGCGTCCGGTACGCGGCGCCCGTACCGCGCCCCGACGGCACGGTGCGGGTCGCGGTCGTCCAGCCGGGGCCGGACGGCGGGCCCGGTGAGCGGCTGGCGCGCGGCGAGGCGCTGACCCGGCAGCTGGCGGGCCGGGGTGTACGCCTGGTGGTCTGGGGCGAGAGCAGTCTGACCCGGGATCCGGCGGACGATCCGGCACTGGCCGGGCGGCTCGCCGCACTGTCCCGGAGCACCGGGGCGGATCTGCTGGTCGGGGTGGACGCGCCGCGTGCCGGGCGGCCCGGGATCTACAAGAGCGCGGTGCTGGTGGGGCCGGACGGACCGACCGGCGACCGGTACGCCAAGATGCGGCTGGTGCCGTTCGGCGAGGCGATCCCGGCCCGGCCGCTGCTGGGCTGGGCGACCCACGTGGGCAAGGCGGCGGCCACCGACCGGATGCGCGGCACCCGCCAGCTGGTGATGGATCTGCCCGCCGCGCGCGGACTGCACATCGGCCCGCTGATCTGCTTCGAGACGGCGTTCCCCGACATGAGCCGGAGCCTGGCCGCCGACGGTGCGCGCGTGCTGGTCGCGCAGTCGTCGACCTCGTCGTTCCAGGACAGCTGGGCGCCCGCGCAGCACGCCTCGCTCGGCGCGCTGCGCGCCGCCGAGACCTGGCGCCCGATGGTGCACGCCACGCTCACCGGCATCAGCGCGGTCTACGGCCCCCGGGGCGAGCCGGTCGGCGAACGGCTGGCCACCGACCGCAGCGCCGCCGCCGTGTACGACGTACCGCTCGCCCGCGGCACCAGCCCGTACACCCGGCTCGGCGACTGGCCGGTGTACGGGGCGGCGGTGGCGCTGGTCCTGGCGGGCGCGGTGGGGACGGTGCGGCGGGTCAGGTCCGGGCGAGCGCGTCCGTGACGAGGCGTTCGCACAGTTCGTGGGTGCGCAGCGCGTCACGGGCGCACGGCCGCTGCCCGGCCCGTACGGCGTCGAGGAAGGCGGAGACGGCCTGTTCGATGCCGCGCTGGCGGGCGACCGGCACCCAGTCGGGGCGCCGCCGGAGCACAGGCGCGCCGTGGTGGTCGATGACGTCGCCGAGGTTGACGACCTGACGGCGGGCGTCGCCGCCGGAGACGTCGAGGATCTCCTCGGCCGAGCCGCTGCGGCGGTTCATGGTGCCGATCGCGGTGAACCCGTCGCCGGAGAGCTGGAGGACGACGTGCTCCATCAGCCCGCCGCGGATCCGGGCGCGGACGTCGATGTGCTCGATCTCCCCGGGGGCCAGGAAGCGCAGGGAGTCGACGACGTGGATGAAGTCGTCGAACACCATGGTCCGCGGGGCCTCGGGCATCCCGGTGCGGTTCTTCTGGAGCAGGATCAGCTCGCGGGGGTGCGTGAGGCAGTCGGCGTACCCGGGGGCGTAGCGGCGGTTGAAGCCGACGGCGAGGCCGACACCGCGCTCCTCGGCCAGGCCGACGAGACGCCGGGCGTCCGCCAGGTCGTACGCGAGCGGTTTGTCGACATAGGTCGGCACCCCGGCGTCGAGGAGCCGGGTGATGATCTCCGGGTGCGCGGCGGTCGGGGCGTGGACGAACGCGGCGTCGGGCCCGGCGGCGAGCAGCGCGTCGAGATCGGCGTGGCACTGCGCGGCGGGGATCCGGTGGGCGGCGGCGACCTCCCGGAGCGTGGCCGGGGTCCGGGTCTGCAGATGCAGTTCCACCCCGGGCCGGGCCGCGAGCACCGGCAGATACGCCTTCCGCGCGATGTCCCCGAGTCCGATACAGCCGATCCTCATACGCTCTCCCGATGCCGGTCGGCCGCCCGGCGGCGGGCTGTCCGGACGGGGAGTTTACGGGCCGGAGGCCGGGACGCGGCCCGGCGGGGCCGCCGCCCGGACGGGCCGCCCCGGTGCCGAAGGGCCGTGGATCCGCGCGGTCCGTGCCCCGGTGGACAGACCTCCCGGGCGGCGGAACCCGACCGCTCCGCACGCCTCCGCCTGGGCGTCCCCGCGTCGTCCGGGCACCTTCGCGATCACCCCTGCGGGGACTTCCCCTGCCCGTACGGCCGGGCAAAGCTGCAAGGATGCACCGTTTGTCCGCTCTCGTCGTCCTCTCGGTGATGGTCGCGGCGGCCACCACCGGGTGCGTGACACTCCCCGCCCGGCCGGCTCCCGGAGGCTCTCACCCCGCGCCACCCGCCCCCATCGGCCGAGCCGGTCCCACCGCGCCGTTGGCCCCGCGGGACCGGCTCGGGCCGGTGGGCCCCCAGCCCTCGCCCCGGCGGTCCGGCACCGCCCACCGGGTCGTATCGCCGCCCGTCCGGCCCCCGCAGCACGGCGGCACCCGCCACGGTACGGGGCCCGGCGCCCGGCCGCTGCCGCCCGCGGGCGCGCCCGCCCGGGAACGCGCGCCCGCACCGCCCCCGCCCTCCCGGCCGCCCCGCCTCGGCAAACTGCCGTCCGGCGCGGAACTGTGCGCGCTGGGACGGAAGTACGGCCGCTGGCAGCAGAACGGCGCGGCACTGCGGATCTGCCGGCAGACCTACGGCTGACCCCCGGCCGAGCCCTGCGACGGTGACGCCGACGGCCGGACCGGCTGGTCGGGCGGCCCCGCTACGCACAGGACCGAGGGCCGGGACCGGCGCGTACCGAGGCCGCCCGTCGCGGTGCCGACGAGCCACGGCGCGGCCCCGTATCGGTATCGGAGCCCGGTCCTGGCACGGCGCTCAGCTCTCGCCGTGCCCGGTCCGGGTGCTGTCTCGCCGTGCCCGGCCCTGGCGCGGTGCTGAGCCCTCGCGGTGCTCAGCCTCGGCGCGGTGCCATCAGCGGCGGCCGGGATTCGCCGCACCGCCCGGCCCTGGTGCGGCGCCGGTCAGCGGCGGCCGGTCTCGGCGCGCCGCGCGGCCTGGCAGATGCCGGTCAACGGCTGGTCCAGCCTCGGCGCCGGGCCGGGCGCCGGTACGGCACCCGGCCCTGGTGCGGCACTTGTCCCACCGCTGCCCCGGGTCTTACTCCAGCCGCGCCCCGAGGCGGTCGATCTCGGCGTACAGCGTCTGGCGGTGGGCGCCGTCGGGGAGGGCGGCGGTCCAGGTACGGGCGCGCAGCAGATGTGTGCGGGCGTCCGCGGGGCGTCCCAGTGCGGCGTAGTCGGTGACGAGGCTGAGGTGCAGTACCGGGAAGAGCGCGCGGAGCCCGGCCAACGGTCTGCCGGGCCCACCGGGTTCGCCGCCCCTGCCGAGGCCGTCGCCCCGGGCCCGGCCGTCGTCGGTGCGGGGCTCGCCGGCTTCCGCCGGGCCGCCGCTCGGGCCGCCGCGCGCCCGCGTGTCCTCGCCACCGCCCGGCCGCTCGTCCGGCACGGCCGGTCCGGCGACCGCGCCAGGGGCCTCCGTCACGTCCCGGGCCAGGACGGACCCACTCCCCGCCACGTACGCCCCGTCGGCCCCGCTGCCGGGAAGGCCCGCCGGCCCGGCGACGTCCGCGCCCGGCGTGCCGGCGCCCCGTGTGGTGACGAAGCCCTCGGCCGCTTCCAGGGCGGTGAGGTCCCAGGTGAGGCGGGCCTGCGGCGTGTCCTGGGTGGCGGCGAGGTAGTGGGCGAGGGTGGAGCGGTGGAGCGGGTCGGCGGCCGGGCCGATCTCCTGCCAGAGGGCGGCGAGGCGGTTGCGTGCCTCCTCCCGGTCTCCGGCGCGGTGCAGTATGACCGCCTGGCCGATCCGGGTCGGGACGCCGCCCTCGGCCGTCCGCTCCTGCTGCCGCTCCGTCACGCTCGCTCCCACGTCGGTCCGCCGCGGCTCCGGCACCCGCCGCTGCTTCCCGACGCTAACCGCCGGGCGCCGCCCCCGCGCGGTGTGGGCGCCACGCCCGGGACGCGCGGCGGCCCGCCCGGACCCGGGCCGCACCGGGCCCCGTCAGCCCAGGTCGGGGATGCGCCAGTCGATCGGGGTGTGTCCCTGGGCCGCGACCGCCTCGTTGATCCGGGTGAACGGGCGGGAGCCGAAGAACTTCTTCGCCGACAGGGGCGAGGGGTGCGCGCCCTGCACCACCGCATGGCGCTCCTGGTCGATCAGCGGCAGCTTCTTCTTGGCGTAATTGCCCCAGAGGACGAAGACCGCCGGGTCGGGGCGGGCGGCGACGGCGCGGATCACGGCGTCGGTGATCTTCTCCCAGCCCTTGCCCTTGTGGGAGTTGGCCTCGCCCTCGCGGACGGTGAGCACGGCGTTGAGCAGCAGGACGCCCTGGCGGGCCCACGGCATCAGGTAGCCGTTGTCCGGCACGGGGAGGCCCAGCTCCTCCTGCATCTCCTTGTAGATGTTCCGCAGCGACGGCGGGGTCTTGACGCCGGGCCGCACCGAGAAGCACAGACCGTGGCCCTGCCCGGCGCCGTGGTACGGATCCTGGCCGAGGATGAGGACCTTCACCTGGTCGTACGGTGTGGCCTCCAGCGCCGCGAAGACCTCGTCGTGCGGCGGGTAGACCGGGCCCTGGGCCCGCTCCTGCGCCACGAAACCGGCCAGCTCCTCGACGTAGGGCTTCGCCAGCTCCTCGCCGAGGGCGCCGCGCCAGGACTCGGGCAGCGTGTCGGTGACCACGTGAACAACCTCCGGTGTGCGTTCGGTATCTCGCACTCCAGAACCTACCGGCGACCACTGACAACGCCGCACCGCGCGGGCCCCGTCCCAGGTCAGGAGGGTCCGGCCACGTCTCGGACATGCGCGGGGCGCCGGCCCGCAGTGGCCGGCGCCCCGCCGCTGGAAGGGCCGGTGTCCCGGCCGTCCGGCTACAGCCCGGCGTTGAGGGCGAGTCCGCCGTCGACGACGAGGGTCTGGCCGGTGATCCAGCCCGACGCGTCGGAGAGCAGGAACGCGGCGGCGCCCCCGATGTCCTCCGGCACGCCCAGCCGCCCCATGGGGTAGGAGGCCGCGGCCTCCTCCTCACGGTTCTCGTAGAGCGCCGCGGCGAACTTCGTCTTGACCACCGCGGGCGCGATGGAGTTGACGCGGACCACGGGCGCGAACTCGTGCGCCAGCTGCTGTGAGAGGTTGACCATCGCCGCCTTGCTCACGCCGTACGCGCCGATGAACGGCGAGGCGTTGACGCCGGCGATGGAGGCGATGTTGACGATCGCGCCGCCGTTCTCCTTCTGCCAGGCGTGCCAGGTGCGCTGGGCGAAGCCGAGTGCGGAGAGCACATTGGTCTCGAAGATCTTGCGGGCGACGTCGAGGCCGAGGTCGGCGAGGGGGCCGAAGACCGGGTTGGTCCCGGCGTTGTTGACCAGGTAGTCGACGCGGCCGAAAGTCTCCATCGCCCGCTCGACGGCGACGGCCTGGTGGGCCTCGTCGTGCGCCTTGCCCGCGACGCCGATCACGCGCTCCGCGCCGAGCCGCTCGGCGGCCTCCTCGAGGGCGTCCTCGTTGCGGCCGGTGATGACGACCCGGTCGCCGCGGGCCACCAGCGCCTCGGCGATGCCGTAGCCGATACCGCGGCTGGCGCCGGTGATCAGCGCCACCTTGCCGGAGAGGGCGGGGAGCGCGCTGTGCTGCTCGGTCATGTGTGGTTTCTCCCGGTGGGTGGTGCGGTCAGTTGAGCGGGCCGCCGGCGACGTACATGACCTGGCCGGAGACGAAGCCGGCCGCGTCGCCGGTGAAGAAGGCGATGGCGTTGGCGATGTCCGCGGGCTCGCCGACGCGCCGTACCGGGATCTGGGTGGCGGCCGCGGCCTGGAAGTCCTCGAAGCCCATGCCGACGCGTTCGGCGGTGGCGGCGGTCATGTCGGTGGCGATGAAGCCGGGGGCGACGGCGTTGGCGGTGATGCCGAACTTGCCCAGCTCGATGGCGAGGGTCTTGGTGAAGCCCTGGAGACCGGCCTTGGCGGCGGAGTAGTTGACCTGGCCGCGGTTGCCGAGCGCGGAGCTGGACGAGAGGTTGACGATCCGGCCGAAGCCCGCGTCCACCATGTGCTTCTGGCAGGCGCGCGCCATCAGGAACGCGCCCCGCAGGTGGACGTTCATGACGGTGTCCCAGTCGGTGTCGCTCATCTTGAAGAGCAGGTTGTCGCGGAGGACACCGGCGTTGTTGACGAGGACGGTGGGGGCGCCGAGTTCGGCGGCGACCCGGTCCACGGCCGCCTCGACCTGCCCGGCGTCCGAGACGTCGCAGCCCACCGCGAGGGCCCGGCCACCGGCCGCGGTGATCGTGCCGACGGTGTCCTTGCAGGCCGCCTCGTCGAGGTCGAGTACGGCGACGGCGCGGCCCTCGGCGGCCAGCCGGACCGCGGTGGCGGCGCCGATGCCGCGGGCTCCGCCCGTCACGATGGCGACGCGCTGCTCGGTGGTGGACATGCGGGTTCTCCCTAGCTCGGAACCGACCTCGACAAGCGGTGTGCCGCACCGTGCCCGGAGTGAGCAACCGCTTAGTATCTCCAGCACCGGTGACGCTAGAAGCCCGGCAACCCCCTGTCAACGCCCATCGCCGCGCCGTTACGCAGCTCACCCGCGCGCGAGCCGCCCCTCCACGCACGGGAGCCGGAGCGCGGCCCGTGGCCCCGCTCCGGCTCCCTCTCCCCGTACCGCGCCGCTCAGCGCACCAGCAGCTCCAGCAGCCGCCCGGCCTCCACCGTGGGATCGCAGGTCAGGCCGGTGTGCACCGG
Source organism: Streptomyces sp. NPDC027185 (assembly GCF_055567035.1). Classification (NCBI taxonomy): domain Bacteria; kingdom Bacillati; phylum Actinomycetota; class Actinomycetes; order Kitasatosporales; family Streptomycetaceae; genus Streptomyces; species Streptomyces sp. NPDC027185. Next base: position 349,240 of record NZ_JBVHRF010000008.1, read on the forward strand.
TCCCGGCTGGACGATCGTGGAGCGCGGCGCGATGAGCCACCGGAAGCGGCGGCCGGCGTCCTCGCCCGCCGCCTGCCCCGCCCGCTCGCCGCCGTGGCAGACGCCCTCGACGGCGGCGAGGGCGGCGCGTACGCCCTCCACGTCGGCGGCCGGGTCCAGCGCCAGCAGCCGGGCCTCGTCGAGGTGGGTGCGGGCCTCGACGAACCGGTGGGCGCCGCAGTAGACGACCACTCCGGCGTTGATCATCTCGCCGCGTTCGACGCGGGGCACGACCTTCAGGAGCGCGTACTCGAAGACGTCGCGTCCGTTGTGCAGTCCGGTCACTTCACTGCCCTCCGCGGGGGAAGCTTGCCGGCCAGCCACTCGGGCGCCCGGGACGGTCCGTCCGGGGTCCGCTCCCCCAGGGTGATGTGATCGCCGATGACCTCGGAGCGGGCCAGCAGCGTCCGGATGTACGCGGCGCGCACCTCGTCCGGGGAGGCGAAGCCGGGCTCGTCGACCAGCCACTCGTCGGGGACGTCGGCGGCGACCTCGGCGAGCAGGCCCTCGGTGATCTGCGGGGCGAACTCCGCCGCGGCCGAGGCGAGATCGGGCGCGAAGGTCGCCAGCACGTGATCGGAGGCGTCGTACGGCTTGACCGCGGCCTTCTCCGCGCCGGGCCAGTTGTGGTGCCAGATCATCGTGGCGCCGTGGTCGATCAGCCAGAGCTTGCCGTGCCAGACCAGGAGGTTGGGGTTGCGCCAGGACCGGTCGACGTTGTTGATCAGCGCGTCGAACCACACCACACGGCCCGCCTCCCGCGCGCCCACCTCGAACGCGAGCGGATCGAATCCGAGGGACCCGGGCAGGTAGTCCATCCCGAGGTTGAGCCCGCCGCTCGCCTTGAGCAGCTCCTGAACCTCCTGGTCGGGCTCGCCCAGCCCGATCACCGGGTCGAGCTGCATCCGCACCAGCTCCGGCACCCGCAGCCCCAGCCGCCGCGCCAGCTGCCCGCAGATGATCTCCGCGATCAGGGTCTTCCGCCCCTGGCCCGCACCGGTGAATTTCATGACGTACGTGCCGAGGTCGTCGGCCTCGACGATCCCCGGCAGTGATCCCCCCTCTCGCAGGGGTGTCACATATCGGGTCGCAATGACTTCTGTCAGCATTTCCCCAGGCTATACGCCGCTCTGACCTTGGGAATCACGCCGGACTCTCCGGGTCCCGGCATGATCGAAACGTAGGTCCACCGAGGCACAGGGAATCCGCCCTTCGGGGCCGCCGCCCACCGCCGGGGTTTCGTCCCCTCGGCACCTGGCGGGAGCGACCGCGAGGCCCACAAGCAGCGGAGCTCCGCCGAACGTCGCATCAACCGCTTCAAGCAGTGGGGTAGCCGGGCCACACGGACCGGCAGACCGCCATCGCCCACCAGGCCGCACTCCACCTCGTCGACATCCCCATCCGGACCCGACGTACAGGCATAGCGTCAACCCCAGAACCTACCGGTCCTCTCCTCGTAGGCCCTCAGCTCGTCGAACAGAGGGGTGAGGGCTTTGGTTATGACGCTGAAGAAATCCATTGTCGGATGCCAAGGAAGCTGGAATCCGGTCGAGGAAGCCGCCCTCCAGCCCTCCGAAAAGTGCATGAAACCGATCCCTCGGCCATGGGGGTTCCCTCTGCCCGGTCGAGGAGGTAATCCGTGGCGTGAGTGTGATGCCGCATAGGCACTCTTCCGCAGCTTTCCCTTCCCATGCATTTCCCTCCTCAAGTGCTTGCGCACCCGCTCATAATCACCGTCCGGCATCCCCTCAGGGGTGATGAGCAGCAACCTTTGCGGCGGTAGGGTGCTCAGCGACTGCATCACTTCCCACATCGTTCCGGCGCCGGTTCCCAGCTCGATCACGACCAAGCGAGCATATTTGATGAGCTGGCCCACCACCGGCTTCCAGTCTGTTTTCGGAAGGTACATCCTCATGGCTCCCGCGTGGGGCAACTCCTCGCCCGGAATTCCCACAGCGATCATGGGGCCTACGGGCCTCATCGCCATGGCGAGATCTTCCTCCTCACTACTCCCGGCCAGGAGCATGTCGGTGAGATCCATGGTGATTCTGCGGGCAGGTATGACGAAGGCGTGTTCTTCATCGACGTCGAACATCCGCAAGTAAAGGACGTAGGAACCAGGCGGAAGCTCGCTGGGCGACTCGATGCGGCGAGCGTGCGCCCTCCGTGCTTGCAGCTTCTTTTCTCGTCCTTGATTTGCCACCTTGACGCCGGCTATGCCGCCCAAGATGACAAGCGGGATCAGCCAATAGGTCTGCCCCAGGGAGATGATGAAAGTGCAGAGCAGGTCGACTGCCACCAATGCCACGCCGGCCAGGTGGAGTATCCACCCGTGAAGCCAGCCGCGGGTCAGCCTGTGGTGGTCAACCTTCGAGCAGCTTTGCATCCCGACCGGAACTGCCGGTCGAGGGAAATCCCAGAAACGTGCCCACTCTCTTCTCGTGCCGAAATTCGTCAGCGCCCAGGCGACGCTCAGTGCGATCGTTGTGATGTAAAGGTGAGCCACCTCCGTAGCCACGGTCGCTTCTGTCCGATGCAGTGCGAACGCCAGCGCGTAAAAAAGTGCGGCGACCGCCACCGTCAGCAGTAGGCAAGCCGTACGAATCACTCCGCCGATCCGGCGGGACTTGAATATTTTTGCAATGGTGACCGAAGCTGCAGATATGGCCACGAGTAGCGCATATGTTCCGTATGTCGCTGCGCGAAGCTCAACTATCGTCACACGCCCCCCTGCCGCGGTGCACCATCCGGGAAATGGTACGCGCGGAGTGGTGCGCCCATGATGAATTCCGCGATCCAGGGGCGGCGTTGACCGTCCGAATACAGCAGCCCAGGCCGCATCAGGGAGCAGCTCAGCAATGCGGCGACGCCATGACGTCGATGGCGTGGGTCCGCGGCGGGAACCTGCGGCCGGTCGGCGTGTCACTTCCCGTGGCGTTCATGCCCACCGGGGCAGGTGGCGGGCGTCGCCGTTCGTGGCAGTGCCTGTCGGTGCGGCTGCGCCATCTGGCAGGCTTCGATCATGAACATGCACAGTGTGTTGCTCTACGGGTGCGCGGTGATCGTCATCGTGTCGGGCTTCCAGCTCCTGGCATCGCTCGCCACGAAGGACTGCGAGGAGAAGTCCGTCCCCCTGGCCTTGCTGCGGGCGTGGCGGCAGCCCGTCCCGAGGGCCGCCGCGGTGCTGGTGGCCGCCATGGTGGTGCTCGGCGTGGCCCAGACGGTCGCCCCCGCCATGATCGACGCGCTCGGGCGGCACCCTCATGGTGCGTGGTGGCGAGCCGTGACCGCCTTGACGGTGCAGTCATCGGGCTGGTTCCAACTCCTGTTCAACCTGGCCGCGCTCGTGGTCGTCGCCCCGCTCGCCGAGCGGCGGTTCGGGTCCTGGCGGACGGTGCTGGTCTTCGCGGCGAGCGGCGTGACGGCGCAGGCGGTGAGCATGGCCGGCTGGAGCCTCCGTGGCGGCGGGGACTCCGTGGCGATCTGCGGCCTCGTGGGCGCGCTCGCCACTTGGTACGCGGCGCGCGGCAGCGTCGTCGCCCTGCGGCGGATGGCGCTCCTCATCCCCGCCGCAGGTCTTGTCCTCTGCCTCCTCACCAACAACCACGGCGTGGGCCTTCTTGTCGGCAGCGCGCTGGGAGCCGGACTGGCAACTCCTGCCCGCACGCCCCGGGCGGCCTGATGCTCGATACGCTCCGGCTCCCTGCACGGGCCCCGCACCGACCGGCCTCACCTGGAGCCAACTCCACGCCGGCGACCTGGTCTTCTTCTTCGACGACCTGCACCACGTCGGCCTCTGCGCCGGCAGCGTCCACCGCCTCTCCCACATGGCCGCGTGGACCGACGCTCCGTGGGCACGCGATGGAACTGCGTGACCCTGACGGCAACCGGCTACGGGTGGGCACACCTGCCGCATGAACACTCCTGGGCGGCATGTGACAGCGAGACTGGTATCAGCTGAGCTCCGCAGCGGTGGTCGTGGCGCAATTCTTCACGGCGTCCCAGATGCCTTCGCCCAGCGACTCGAAGAGTTTCTCCGGGTTGCGCTCAAGCCAGGAGGTGATATCGCCCCATTTCACGATCGTGAACTGCTGGTCGAGGCTGAAGTCGATCAGGTGCACGTCGAGCAGGGACGCGTGGCAGTCCGCCGTCAGGTGGAGGGTGGCGCCATTCCCGTCGACGGTCAGGGCGAAGCTGCCTCCCGCGTGGATGCCCACCAGGTTTCCTGCGGGCACCGGGACGCCGCCGAGCACCACGCCCCGTGGAATGGTGACGTCGAAGTCCAGCTCGACCTGGGCCGAGGCCTTCAGTCCGGTGCTGTTGAGGGTGCAGCTCAGATCCGCGTGCAGGATGTCCAGCAGGTTCGCGGCGATCGTGAAGGCGAAGCCCTCGTTGCCGAGTTGCGCGTCGATCGAGACCGACAGACCGAGGAGGTCGAGCTTGCCGGAGAGGGTGAAGATCTTCGCCGGGAGGTGGCCGGTGCGGATGCCGCGGGTGTCGAGGAGGTACTGGGGCCCCCTGGTTCCGCTCGCGTCCGAGAGGGTGAAGACGTCAGCCAGCTTCAGGGGTTGGGCGATGTTGCTGTAGGCGTAGAGGCCGTCGTCGCTGACGTTGACCTCGAAGCGCCAGTTGTTGCCGAAGAAGTCGATGTCTCCCTTGGCGTAGAAGCCCTGTTTCCACTCCTCGTCGGTCACGGGGTTGGTCCAGCCGCCGGGAGCGGTGACCACACATGTCGCCAGCTTGCGGAGCGCGATCTGCTTCAGGAAGCCGAACTGGTCCGGCGGGGTGTCGAGGACGGCGAGCAGGTCCCAGATCGAGATGCCGGTGTCCTGGTGGACGGCCGCCAGGTCGAAGCGGAAAACGGTGACGTACGGCTCCGGATTGAACCCGCCCTCGATGTCGAGCTTCAGGGCGGCGTCGCCGATGACCACCGAACCGCCCCCGCCCAGGGTGAGCCCGGTTTCCGCCCCGTATCCGATCTGCAGGTAGAAGCCCTGGACGTCGAAGCCCTCGATGCCGAAGGCGTTCTTCCACGTAGGCAGGTCGTCGGATGAAGGCAGCTCGGTGAGACCGGCGAGGCGGATCGCGGTGCTGCGCACCGCGCTGTGGGTGGTCTCGCCCGCCCGGTGCGGCGTCGCGTCGTGGGTGAGGCGGCCGTCGGGCCCGGGGACGGGGTCCGCCGTGAGCAGCGTGTGCCCGGGGGCCCGGAGTGCGTAGGCGAGTTGGTGTGGCGCAGGTCGTCCGGCGGCTTCCGGTGCACCGGGACCAGCGGGCTTGAGCGCCAGGAAGAGGTGGAACTCCGTGCCCTTGAGAGCCCCGCCGGCCACGAACTGCAGCAGAGTCGCAGGAGCGGACCCGACAGCCGGAACGGTGAAGTTCCACGAGGTCTGGAGCGACACCTCCCGCCGTGCCGGGCGCAGCGTGAGAGTCAGGCCGCCGAAGCCCTCGCGGGTCTTCTGCTCCGCGATGGACGCGGTGAACTCGGACTCCTGGACCGGTGTGGTGAGCCGTGCCGTCAGGTGGATGCCGCTGGAGTCCTGGAACAGCGCCTTCAACGGCGCCAGCGGGCCCGTCAGTTCCAGCTCGGTGAAGAACGTGAGGCCCGTGTCCAGCGTGGCGGGCAAGGTGTCGGGCGGGTTGGCTCCGGCGTCGACGGTCACCCCGTCGGCGGAGCTGATGGCAAGCCCGGACTTGGCGAAGGTGATGCCGTCGAGGAAACCGAGGTCCGGGGCCCAGCCCGCCACCTTCCCCGGAGACCAGTCCCAGTCCTGCTGCCAGAAGGCGGCGGCGAACAGGGTGCCGCCCCCGCCTTCTTGGCGGCCTTGCCGAAGAACGTCAGCTGCGCCGCGTCGAACGTCGCCGTGGCACGGGCGGTCAGCTCGTAGCTCCTGCCCTCGGCCGGCTGCCCCGCCAGTGCGTTCCCCAGCCGTACGGTCACAGCGGGGTGGTGGAGGGAGACCTGCGGCAGGCCGGTGGGCAGCGGTACGTCGGCCCGGCAGGCGAGGGACTTCAGGAGCTCGGTCAGGTCGAGGTCGCGGAAGTTCCCGTCGAGCGCGAAGGTGCCGGGGAGTTCCCACTTGGCGGAGAACGTCACGAGGGGGTCATCGCCGTCACCACCCGAGGCCGGGCCGAGTCCGGCTTTGGCCGACAGGGTGCCGGTGGTCACCGAACCGCTGTCCGCCTGCTGCTGTTCCGCGCCATCGGGGGTGTCCTCGCCGCGCTCGCGCGCCAGCTCCAGCCCGGCCTCGGTGAGCGTGATGCGGGCGGCGCCGATGTCGAGGTGCCATGCGGAGGACACGGACGCCTGCACCTGGTACGCGCCCTTCTTGGGCGTCGCGGTGCCGGAGAACTTCTTCAGCGTCAGCTCGGGCACTCCGCTGAGGTCGGCGTGCGGCAGGAAGCGCTGGAGCACGTCCCGCAGTTCGGCCGGCGTGCTCTCGTCGAGGGTGAGCCGGAAGGTGCCGGGCGGAATCTCCGCGGTGGCATGGAGGCTGACGTCGCCCGCGACGAGGAAGTCACCGCGACCGGTGACCTTCGCCGAGCGGGAGTCCTGGAGCGGGTTCGTGACGGTCAGCGTGGCGCCGACGCCGGTCAGGGCGAGGTCGTCCCCCGCGATCGGCCACGTCGTGTCCGGCGTGGTCTCGACGGTGGCGGTGACCTGGGTCAGGGCTGTCGCCAACCCGCCCTCGTCGAATGCTGAGGGATCGATGGTGGCGGTGATCCCGGTGAGGCGGAGGGAGTCGCCGAGCGGGAAACCCTGCTGGTCGACGAGCTGGTGGACCGCAGCGCCGGTGCCGTTCCACGCGGCGAGGTCGTCGGGCGACAGCTTCTCGGGAAGCCGGTCGGCACTGAGGGCGAGCGCATCGCCGCCGGAGGGGAGCGGAGCGCTGATCGTCGCCCCGCCCGCCTGCCCGAGGACCAGATCCGCGGCCAGCCGCAGGCCGTACGTGGCCGAGGAGCCGTCCGTCCCCTCGCCGCACGAGCCGGCCGACAGGTGGAAGGAGGCCGACAGCTCCCCGTCCGGCCGGGGAGATGAGCGCAGCGCGATATCGGTACGGACCTCGCCGGCCGGGCCCTTGGCGGGGCGGCGTACGACCGGTCCGCTGAGCGACAGGTCCCCGGGCCGGGACCGGAGCAGCGCGGCGAGGCCGCCGAGCTGCTGCGGGTCGTTCACCTGGGAGGCGTGGAAGGTCAGGCCGGGGTCCAGCGCCGGGTGCCCGTGGCACGCGGGCCGGGCCGCCGAGGTGAGCAGGAGCGCGGGCGGCACCGGGAAGGTGAGGGCAGCCAGGTCGCTGCCGTCGGTGGCGGAGAAGGAGGTGGCGAAGGTCCAGTCCTCGGGGACGACCAGCGGGACGTAGAGGGTGGGGTGGTGGTCGAGGGGGTCGAGGCCGAACTCGATCCCGTGGACCGGCAGGTCGGTGAGGCCGAGGCCGGTGACGGTGAGCGTGCCGTTCACGACCACGCTGTCGTCGTGGTCCTCGCGCTGAAGGTCCGTGACGGTGAGCGTGCCGTCGAGCCAGGTGCCGATGAGCCCGGCTGCGGGACCGGTGCCGAGGTCTGCGGTGGGGAGCGTGAGGGTGGTGCCCTGCGTGGACCGGGTGAGGAGGGCCTTGAGTTCGTCGATCGTCACGGGGAGGTCAGCCTTCGGTCTTGGCGCGGATGACCGCGCGGGCGTTGTCGGTGAGCGCCTTGGCGATGTCGGTCCGGTGGGCGTCGGCCGTGCTCTGCACGCCGTCGATGATCTTCTGCTTGACCTCGTCCTTGTTGAGCACCCGCTCGATGATCTTTTCGAAGGGGCTGGGCTCCTTGAGTTTGATCGTGACCTGCATGTCTTTCGTGGCGATGGCGAGGGTGAGCGCGTCCAGGCCGACGGCGAGCTCGTCGGCGTCGCCGCCGCTGAAGGACAGGGCGGCCGTCGCCGAGGGCTGGTTGACGGTGACGGTGATGCCGATCTCGATCGTGTCGTCGTCACTCGCCGCGTAGCCTTCCGGGGCCGCCGCGCGAGCGGCCGTGGCGTCGGGGAATCTCACGACGCCCGTGCCCGTGATGGTGAGCGGGGGCCCGGGAATCCTGGTGTCGCCCGGGAGTTGGCCGAACCTCAGGGTCGCCCCGATGCCCCCGTCCGTCAGGGCGGCGTCCTTCACGGGAATCAGGACGTTGGAGACGCCCTTGACCGAGCCTCCCGTGAAGCTGAGGTCGGCGGTCACGACGCCGATCTTGGTAGGGCCGAGGTCGATGTCTTCGAGACGGTACGGCTCCAGCGTGGGATCGGTCGCCCCGAGCACGACGGACGGGGGGTAGAAGCCGGATCCGGTGTCGTTCACCGATGCCCGCAGCCGGTCGAAGAGGTAGACCTCCAGCGGCCCGTACGTCGACGGGAAGCCGCTGTCGTCCGAGGGCAGGCTGCCCGTCGGGACCGCGCCGAGCATCCCGTCCACCGCCTTGACCAGCTGGGTGGTGACCGTCGAGGAGAACTGGTCTCGGAAGGAGGGGTCGGCGAGGGTGGCGACGAGTTTCGCGGTGAGGGCCTGACCGGCGTCGGGGTGGTTGAAGGCGTCGGCCGCCGCTTGCTTCCAGATGCCGAGGGTGGATGCGTCGACCGTGCTGCCCTCGACGGTCAGGGACTTCTCGTCGAGGTGGAACGCCGGCTGCGACGCGACGGTGATCGACTCGATGGTCAGTCGCGGGGTGCGGTCCGGGCCCGTGCCCGTGGCCTCGGCGCACAGCACGACGTCGAAGGCGAGGTCCTCGGCCGTGGCGGTGAACTGTCCATGGCCCTCGATCTCCTGGCGCGGCCATTCCACCTCCTCCAGACCGTTGACCACGACCTTCGTCGGCGGCTTCAGGCCGTCTCCTCCACGGCCGTCCCCGGGGTCGTCGATCACCACCACGTGCTGCACCAGGCTGTACGTGCCCTTGACCGTGAGCTGTTTCTGCCACCCGTGCGTGTCGTACGCCGCGATGGTGACCCGGATCGCGCCCCGGTAGCCGTTCTCGGTGGGCGTGAGGTGTTGCAATTCCCCGACCGAGGCGTTCGCCAGCCCGTCGACCGTGACGGAGGTCAGGGACAGTGAGGGGTAGGGGCGGTCGGCGTCGCGCTGGCTGGTGAAGGGGTCGAGGTCGTCCGGAAGTCCGGGCACGCCGCGGTCCCTCGCTTCGTCCAACGCGAATCCCACACGCACCCACCACTGGGCAGCGATGTTGTCCCCGATCCCCTCGCCCTCGGCGTCGGCGAGCTCCCCGATATCCCACATGTCGACGTTCAGCGGATGCAGCGTGTGGCCGTCGGTGGCACGGATGTCCTTGAGGACGGTGGGCAGCCAGTAGGGGCTGTCAGGGTCGTTGACGCGCTTGTCCATGGTGGCGCAGATGAAGTTCATCAGCTCGGTGGCCACAGAGCTCTCCTCGGGTTCCAGGGGTGGTCGGTCGGGGCGGGCTGCCGGGCCGCGGTCAGGCCCCGCGGTCCACGACGTGCAGGGCCAGGTCCTCCAACGCGTAGCGGTACCGTCCGGCCGGGAACGGGCGCAGCAGCTCGACGGCTTCCAGCGCCTGGGCGCGGGCATCGGTGTACGCACGCGCGAAGCCGCGGCCGCTGCGGACCTCGGCGAGCGTCCGCTCCAGGGCCTCGGCGCCGGTCGGCTCTCCGCGCATGATGCGGCTGACCGCGTGCTCGGGGCCCCACTCCTGCATGGCGTAGATCAGCGGCAGGGAGGCGCGGCGGCGCAGCAGGTCCATGCCGCGCGGTTTACCGGAGCCGGCCTCGTCCTGGGCGAGGTCGAAGAGGTCGTCCATGACCTGCAGGGCACGGCCCAGCCGGCGACCGTAGAACCCGGCCCGGCGGGCGTCGCCGCTGTGCCCGTCGGCCAGCGTCACCCCGGCCTCGGCCGCGAGTCCGAACAGGGCGGCGGTCTTGCGGTCGGCGGTGTGCCAGTACGTCCTGGCCAGGAGTTCCGGGTCCTGGGCGAGGTCCGTGCGCAGCTCGTCGAGCTCGCCGCAGCCGATCTGGAACGCGGTGTCGAGGACGAGTTCGATCAGGCCCATGTCGCTGTCGCGGTCGATGGTCCGCACGAAGCCGCGGATGGCCTGGACGAACTGCAGGTCACCGACGAGTACGGCGGTCTCGGTGCCGCGCGCGGCGTTGACCGACGGCAGGCCGCGGCGCACCGCGGCGCCGTCCACGATGTCGTCGTGGATCAGCGTCGCCACATGCAGCATCTCCAGCGAGACGGCGCCCTGGAGCACCTTGTCCGGGATCGGCGCGCAGCCGTGCACCATGCGGGCGGCCAGCAGCAGGACGGCCGGGCGCAGCCGTTTGCCGTGCCGGTACAGGGCTCGTTCGTCGTCGGTGAGGTACTCCTGCTGCGGGGCCAGCGCCTGTTCGAGGAACGACTCGAAGCGCGGCACGTCGTCGGCGAGCAGGTTCGTCCACACCCTGCCGAGGACGTCCTCGGCAGGGGCGGTCGTGTCGAGGATGAGCACGGGTCAGGACCGTCCGTCCTGCGGGTGGGCGTAGCCGGTGATGCCGGTGAAGGCGGCGTGGCGGACGGTCTCGGCAACGCTGTCCTGCAGCAGCGTGTGCACGAACCGCATGGCCGCGAGGCGTTCGCGGGCCACGTCGGCTGCCGTTCCCCGCCACTCCTCGTCGTCGATGCTCAGCGCGAGGTCGGGCAGTTCCACTGCCACGTCCGCCGGTGTGCCGTCCGGCGTGAGAAGGGTGGTGATGCGGACGTCCTCCAGGCGGGCCGTGCACGCGCCCGTGTGCAGGGTGTCGGTGGCCTGCGGCCCCTGCGTCGCCTCGTCGTGGTAGGCGGCGGCGCCGAATTCCTGGACGATGGTGTGTTCCTCGTCGGACAGTGTGATCCAGTCCCCCGGCTCCTGCGTCTCCTCCGGCCGGGTCTCCTGGTCCGCAGCCGGTCGCGCCTGCACTTCCCCATCGGCGAAAGCGGCGAGTCCGTTGTAGCGGGCCAGTTCCTCCGGGGAGACCGCCGGCATTTCCCCGGAGTGCCGGTCGATGGTCGTGTAGACGTCGTCCTGCGTCATGAAAGTGGTCTGCCGGCCGTCGTTGCCGGTGTCCTGGACCGACTTGGAGAAGCTCTCGGCGGCCATGGCCGCATCCCGGAGACGCTGGGCCTTGTCGGGATCCTTCTGCTGGATCCGGGCGGCCTCGGTGGTGAGCGCGGTCTGCACCGTGGTCCGCTGCCGCCACGCGTGCATGTTGTACTGGCCGCCCTCTTGCGGGTCCTCCCAGCGGTTGACCGGCTGTCCGTCCCCTCCCCCGAGCCGGGCGCCGGTGGCTCCGTCCGGATCGGTGGTGCCGTAGGTGTGTTCCGACATGCGCTGGGTGATGCCTTTTTCGGCCCACTTCTTACGGAGGTTGGAGGACACCGAGGAGTTGCTGTTGAAGATGTCGTAGTAGCTCTCGTTGTGCGTGCCGTACTGGATGAGGACCTGGCGGCCGTTCTCGGTCTTCATCAGCTTGGTGCGGTGGGCGTCGGCGCGGGCGGTCCACCGGCGGACGGTCTCTTCGTCCGGGTGGTCGGGGGCGACGGCCCGAGCCCCGGCCGGCAGGGTCGGCTGCCGCACCTCTGCGGAGAGCGGGCGAAGGTTGCCCGCGGTGTCGATCTCCCGGATCTCGTCAGGCCGGGTGTCGAGGGCGTAGTGGCCGGTGAGGACGAGAGCCGGGATGCGGTGGACGATGCGGCGGGCGCCGCCAGAGGTCTCCCCGGTGAGTACCTCCGGCCGCCCCTCGGCGCGTAGCCGGAGCGCACCGAGGCGGAAGCTCAGCGAGCCGGTGGGGTAGTCGAGGCCGGCGGGCATCTCCACGCTACGGGCCAGGGGGTAGCCGGGGGTGTCGGCAAGGTGGAGCGTCTCGGCCTCGGGACCGGGCCGGGCGTCGCCGGACTGCGGGGGCTGGGGCGCGTTCAACGGGTCTCCTGAAGTGGTCGGTCGGACAGGGAGGAGCGGTACGGGGACGGTTCAGGAGACGGCGAACGTGCCGCTGACCATGAGCATCCCGTCATGAGAGCCCAGTTGCGGCGACGTCAGCTTCACGGCCGCGGTCCGGCCGTTGACGGCGATGTCGGTGCCCAGCGGTTTGTCGAGCGGGACGTCGACGGTCTTCTTGCCTTCGAGCGCGGCCTTGACGACCGCCGGCGCGGCGAGGGCCAGGAGGTTGGCGGGTGCGGCGGCCAACTTGGCCGCATCGGACACGGGATTGAGCACCACGAGGTTCAGAACGATCTTCTCCAGCGTCACGGAGAGGGCCGTGTCCGTCAGACCGGTCGCTTTGAAGGCGACGTTGGGTTCCTGCGGGGAGAGGGTGACATCGAAGTCGATCAGCGCGTTCATGTGCGCGGACCTCCTGGAGTGAGGGAACGACGAGGAAGAGGGGTTCAGGACTCCTGAGATGCCTTGAACACCGCGCACCCCTTGCCGGGGGCGACGGGGAACAGGTCCAAGCCGACCGACCACGGGATGTCGAAGTCGGCCGAGATGGTGGTCGGGTCGTTCTCGTCGGCCGTCACGTTGTCGGCCTTACGGAACGTCGCCTCCCACCAGACGGAGGCGACTCCGATCAGAGTCTTGTCGTCTTTGGCCAACTGCGTGCCGCGCCACTGGTCCAGGGCTCCCTGGACGAGGCGGGCCAGCAGATCCCGGCCGACGAGGAGGAAGACCTGCTTTTCCGACGGCCAGTCGGTGGCCGTACCGGCCAAGGCGCCGGCGGCGGGAGCCTGTCCGGTCACGGCGGTCGCCGTGAGGACCAGGTGTGTCCCGGTGACGTCCAGCAGGACCGGGGTGAGGGTCACCTGCTGGCCGAAGAGATCCTGGACAGGGATTTTCAGCCCGTGCACCAGGTTCTTCGCCTGGTCGAGGACGTTCGGCACGACGACCTCCTCGACCATGGTCCTCGTGAACTTGTCCGGGATCCTGGGCAGCCACACACCGAGCGGGACGACGGTGATGGTGCCGCCGTCGACCTTGGCCTGGACGGCCACTTCCACCTCGCTGATGCCCTCGGGGAGGGGCTCGCCGTCGATGGTGCCGTTCACCTTCAACTGCGGGGCGTGAATCTGGAGAACGCCCGAGTCGGGGAGATCCATGATGCCCTGCGCCTTGATCATCTCGGCCCAGCGACCGGTGTCCGGCTTCTTCAGGGCGAACTCCGGAGGTTGCACGAATTCCCACGAGAAGGTGTAGGGGATGTCTTCGATGACCTCGGGTCCGTAGTCGCCCTGGAACACAGCATGGTGCTGACTGTGCAGTGATTTGAGGCCGGAGTTGAGCGCATCGACGTGGATTCCGAGTGCGAGGTCAAACGGAGTTTCGGTCATGGGAGCCGATCCAAAGGGTTGTGTGAGGAGTGGAACAATCAATTTCCCAGCCATTGTTCAAGGCCCATTTACTCGGCGGATGAGCAAGCCGTTCGCATATTTCCACCCACCTGACTTCCCTCACGTAACTGGGCGGCGCGAAGCCGAGCGGGCAGCGCTGCGACGGAAGTTATCGAAATTCATCCGGCACCGGCCCCACCGGCAGACAGGAGATCCCGGCCCACTACCTGGAATCCAAAGCCTCTACCGCTGGGTGACCGTCACGTCCCCCTGGAGAGCGAGCGCGTCACCGAAGCGCGCCAGGGTCAGATTCGCCGGCAGCACGTCGAGATGTACAGGATCCACATCGATGGGAATGGCCGGGAATTCGCCCACCGGGAATTCAACACCGCGCAGCGCACTCCCCACGATGCCGCCGAACGTCGACGACAAGGCGTCGACGACCCACGAGACGATCATGCTGACGATGTCGCCGCGGGTGGGTAGGAGCGTCAGGCCGAAGGGGCTCACGTCGACGGCCGTGGCCTTGAGCGTCGTCCCGGACATGGCCAAGGTGAGCGTGACCGTCGGATCGGGCCGCAGGAAGAGGGCGAAGAACGCGTCTGTCGACCCGCCCCAGAGCCAGTTGATACCGGCGCTGCCGCTGCCGGAAACGGCGGTGTGGACGCGCACGGTCGGCACGTCGTCCCACACGGACTCGCACCGTACGTCGTGGATGGTGATGCCGGCCTTGTAATACGCGCTGCCGCCCGGGAAGTCCTTGCTGTCGCCGGCGTGGAACGACCTGCCCTCCAGAGAGGCGGTCGCCATCTGCGCGATGCGCTCGACCGCGTTCCGCCCGAGGAGAGCGAAGAACGGGCTCTGCGGCCAGTTGCCGGGGAACGGGGGCTGCGGCGCGCCGTGTTCGGCCAGGTTGAGGGCGGCCACGGCCCGGCGCGGCTGGATGACGGGGACCGGCGTCGACAGGGCCAGGCCCGGGATCTGCGGTGCGGGCAGAGTGACGCCCGAAAGGATCCTGCGCGCCTGATCGAGGACGTTGGGCAGCACCACTTTGTCCAGGAAGATCTGGTCGATCCCGCTCGGTGCGCCGGCGGTGGCCTTGAGGGGATTGAGGCGGAACAGGCCCGCATCGGACGTCGCTGCCTGGACGTCGACGGTGATCGCGGCGTCCTCCTCGACAGGGCTCCCGTCCCCCGAGTCGACCGTTATGCGCACCTGGTCGAGCCGCACCCGGAAGGTGCTCCCGTCCAGCGAATTGCGCAGGGCGGCCAGGTGCTCGGTGAGTTCCTCCTCGGCCAACCGGCCCGCGGCCGGCCCCTCGGTGAGGTGGGCGCGTAAGACGGCCTCGGACAGAGAGGAGGGCGGGGTGAGGCCGAAGACCGGGGCCTGCTTGACGTCCCAGGAGACGGTGAACGTGGCGCCTTCCACGCCGAAGGACTGTGAGCCGGTGAAGTACTGCGGATAGAGCTGTGCATAGACCTCCTTGGACGTCGCGTTCACGACGTCGAGATCAGCCCCCACCATGAGGTCGCAATTCATGCGCGCACCTTGTTATTTCTTTACCAGCGGTCGAGTCGGCCCACACCGAAGAGCCCGGAAGCAGTCTCAACATAATGAGTCCGGGCACGGCGACGTAACGTGGGCGACGGCATCGATGATGGCGGGATTCCCGCGGCCCGTTCAAGACCGTAGGAGAATTTTCGACACGTCTCCGGCGCCCCGATGCTTCAAGTTACGTCTGGCCGGTGCGCTGACCTCCGCTTCCCGGATTATCCGCACTCCTGATCGAGCCGCGCTGTTGGCGTGATCCGAAGTACGTGCCCAGGTGCTCACCCGGCATCCCCCATACTGCTCGTGCCCCTCATGATGAGGGCCCCTTTTCCAGACCTGCTCAGGGCCGCAGGCCCGGTCCGCGAGCGGGAGAATTGCTTCCGGCACATGGGCCGACGTCCGACCATCGTGGAAGCCTGTAAGCACGTGGGGGGGGGCAATATCTGGGCGGCACCCGAGGAATCCCAACTGCCACTCGCGCCGCGCATTATCGCTATTCGTGTCCGCCAGGCAGATCGACTGCCAGGTCCCCAGTGCCAGCCAGCCGGCCGGTGAGGACCGGGAGGGTCGCGTGGGGCGGGGCCAGGGCGGGAGGACGTGGTCGCGGCCGTGGCCGGGGGTGCCGTGGCGGTGGGGCCGTACGGCACAGGGCCGGGTGCCCGCACAGCATCCGTCGGGTGGGCGCGTCGGCCACGGCACGTCGTGGTCCTCGCGGACGGGCTCGTGCCTCGGGGCCGGAGGCCGGATGCGCGCAGGGCTCGGAGTGGCCGTCGCGGCGGGCGCGCTCCAGGCGGTCGCGGACGGCCTGGGGTGCCTCGGCGGGGTGGTAGGCGTAGCCGCCGTCAGCACCGTGTGCGGGCGGACGCCGGTGCCCGCGACGGCTTCCGTCCGGCGGCGCGGACGAGGAGGAACTCCCGGGCCGCGCCGGCCACTTGCTACGTTCTGGGCCATGAAGGCAGCCAAGGAGAACCCGGCCCCGGGGCCGAACGGACGCTCGGACCCCAGCGCGCACCAGCTGCGGCTCTTCCTGACACTCGCCGAGGAACTGCACTTCGGTCGCGCGGCGGCCCGGATGTTCATGACCCAGCCCGCATTCAGCCAGCAGATCCGCGGACTTGAGCGGAAGCTCGGCCTCCAGCTCGTCGAGCGCACCACCCGGGCCGTCCGCCTCACCCCGGCCGGAACGGCTCTGCTGCCCGAGGCACGGGCGGTCGCCGAGGCCATGGACGGATTGCGCCGGGTGGCGGCGACCCGGTCCCGCGCGGCGGGCGGCCGCCTCGTCATCGGCACGCTGACCGCCGAGCCCGCGATGCCGCACACCCGCGCCATCCTCGACGAACTGCACCGGCGCCGCCCCGGGCTGACCGTGGAAATACGCAGCCTCAACTTCGTCAACCAGTACGAGGCCCTCGCGCAGGGGGAGGTGGACGCGGCGTTCCTGCGTCCGCCCACACCGGTGGGGATCCAGAGCCAGCACCTGGCCGAGGAGCCCCGCGTCGTCTGCCTCTCGACCGATGACCCGCTCGCGGCCCGCGAGCGGCTCGCCCTCGCCGATCTCTCCGACCGGCCGATGATCGCCATGCCGCCGGAATCCCCCCGTGTGTGGCGGGACTTCTGGGCCATCGACCCCCGCCCGGACGGCAGCCCGGTCCGCTTCGTCTCACTCGCCGTCGATGTGGAGGGCGTCCTCCTCCAGATCGCCCGCGGACAGGCCATCGGCTTCCTCCCCGCCTCGGCCCGCGATTTCTATCCACGGCCGGGAATCTGCTACCGCGACGTGGCGGACGTGCCTCCCTGCACGATGGCCCTCACCTGGTTCGCCGACAACCGCGATCACCCCGACATCGCCCTGCTCCGCGGCATCGCCCGCACCGTCCACGAAGCGCACCAGGGCTGAGGGCGCCGGCGGCCCGACCGGGCGGGGACGGCCCGCGCGGCTACGTGGCGGGCAGCAGGCCGAGCCGGCGGAGATCGGTGAGGTACTTGGCGATCAGTCCGGGGGTGAGGTGCGGGATATCGCCTTCGGTGCCGAGCCGCGCCTCCCGGACGGCCTTCTCGAAGCGGGGCGCCGGGGCCGTGCCGGAGCGTGTGGGGAGCGCGGGCCGCTCGTAGGAGTGCAGCAGGGGCAGGACGGTGCGGCGGCGCACCGGTTCCGGCAGTCCCTGCAGGGCGGTACGGAAGCGGCGCAGCCACTCGTCGTATCCGGGGATCCGCCGCACGGTGCATCCGGCGTCGGTCAGCCAGTCCACGAAGGTGTCGAGGGAGATGCCGTCGTCGTGCGGGTTGAGGAGATGGTAGGTGCGGTGTCCCCCGTCGTCGTGCGGGTGGAGGGCGCCGAGGACGTTGACGGCTTCGGCGCTGAAGTCGGCCGGCAGACCGTCGTAGTGCGCCCGCGGCCGGTGATCGCCGTCACCGCCGGCGTAGAAGGAGCCGGGGGCGATTCCGGTGGTCACCAGGCTGAGCAGGAGCCGGGTGAACATGTCCGGCACGTTGAGCTGGCCGGTGTGGCGGCGGTGCGTGAGGATCATGCCGGAGCGGAAGACGCTGACCGGGAGGCCGACGTGCTCGTGGGCCTCGCGGAGCAGCACCTCGCCCGCCCACTTGCTCAGGGCGTAGCCGTTGGCGTAGTCGTCGTTGCACCGGCGTACGGGGCTGATCCGCCGGATGTCCGCCTCTTCCGTGAAGGCGCCGGGGGCGACCTGGTCCCCGACCCCGACCGTCGAGACGTTGACGAAGGGTTTGATCCTGCGGGTGAGTGCCAGCCGGATCAGTTCGGCGGTGCCGGCCACGTTGGGCCCGAAGAGCTGGTCGTAGGGGAGGACGTGGTTGACCAGTGCGCCGGGGTGGCAGACGGTGTCGGTCTCCTCGCACAGCCGCAGCCAGGTGGTCTCGTCGAGTCCGCAGCGGGCCTCGCCGAGGTCGGCCGCGAGGACCTCCAGGTGGCCGTCGGCCAGTTTCCGGTAGTGCGCCGGCAGGTCGGGGTCGCCGGTGTCGAAGACGCGCTCCAGCCGTGCGCGGGCCGCGGCGTCGTCGGCGCCGCGCACCAGGCAGATCAGCTTGCCGCCGCGCGGGGCGAGGCGTTCGAGCCAGTCGAGGCAGAGGAAGCGGCCGAGGTAGCCGGTGGCTCCGGTCAGCAGCACGGTCTGCGGACGGCCCGTCTCCGGGGCGGGCAGGCGCCTCGCCGCCTCCAGCGTCCGGGCGTCCAGGAAGGCGTCCAGCCGCAGGTCGGCGGCGCGGATCTCGGTGGCGGCCGGGCCGTGCACCCGCGCGAAGGTGGGGCGCTCCCCGCCGGCCGCGCACCGGGTCTCGATGTACCGGGCCAGCCCCGCCAGGTCGTACGCCGGGCCGGTCACCACGCTCACCGGGACCTCGACGTGGAACATCTCCTCCAGCAGCTTGCCGAGGGACAGTGCGGAGAGCGAGTCCCCGCCCAGGTCGGTGAAGCGGGCCGCCGGGTCGATGTCCGCGGGCGCGGTGCCGAGCAGGGCGCTGAGCGCGCGGGTGAGGGCGGGGTACACCGGCTGGTCGCGTCCGGCGTCGCGCAGCGCCCGCAGTTCCTCGCTCCGGCGCCGGGCGAGGGTGTCGTAGAGCTGGTCGAGTTGGTCCTGGTAGCGCTCCCGCAGCCGGGGGCGGATCAGTTTCCTGATGTCCGAGAGCAGCCCGTTGGCCGTGCTGAACGGTTCGGTCTCGATCAGGAAGTCGCGGGGGATCTCGTACGGTTCGAGGCCGGCCTCCTCCGCCGTGTGCCGGAGGGATTCGGCGAGCCGCGGCTTGAGGGCCTCCGGGCCGCCGGCCCGTTCGAGGGCCGGCTCGGTGGGGACGACCACGGCGAGCAGATAGGAGCGGGCGCTGTCGCCGTAGACGTAGATCTGGCGGACGAGGGGGTTCGCGGTGAGGACCGACTCGACCTTCGAGAGGGTGACGAACTCGCCCTGGGAGAGCTTCTGCACGTTGTTGCGGCGGTCCACGTAGGCGAGCTGGTCGGGGCCGGTCTCGGCCATGATGTCGCCGGTGTGGTAGTAGCCGTCGGCGTCGATCACCGAGGCGGTGGCCTCCGGGCGCCCGTAGTAACCGGGGAAGAGTCCATCGGCCTTGAGGAGTAGTTCACCGCGCGGGTGCGGCCGGTCGCTGGTGTGGTAGCCCAGCTCGGGGACGTCGAGCAGCCGGTAGTCCGTGACCTGCGGGCGGGTGACCCGGCCGTCGGTCACGACGATGCCGGCCTCCGTCGATCCGTAGGCTTCCCGCAGCGGGACGCCGAGGCAGGACGCGGCGAACGCGCGTATCTCCGGGGCCATGGGGGCGCTGCCCACCATCGCCATCAGCAGCCGGCCGCCGAGGACCTGGGTGCGCAGCTCCTCCTTCACGGCGGCCTCCAGCTCCGCGTCGTCCGCGAACTCGCCCGCACGCCGCGCCAGTCGGGCCTGGTACTCCTGGTGGAGCATGTCGAAGACGCGGGGCACGGCGAACAGTTCGGTGGGGCGGGTGAGTGCGAGGTCGTCGATGAGTGTGGAGAGGTCGCTGCGTGCGGTGTAGTGGACCACGCCTCCCCGGGCCAGGGTGGCGGCCAGCGTCACCCGGCTGTACATGTGGCTCATCGGCATGTAGTTGAGCATGCAGGCCGGGGCCTGCGGGTCGACCGCCGCCAGGCCGCCGCCGCGCCAGTACCTCAGCAGCGAACTCTGCGGGTACATCGCGCCCTTGGGGGTGCCCGTGCTCCCGGAGGTGTAGATCAGCATCGCCAGCGGGTCCTGGTCCGGACCGGGTTCGTACAGCGGCGCCCGGTGCGTGCGGCCGCGGGCGACGGCCTCGTCGAAGGTGCTGATCTCCAGTCCGGCACCGGTCAGCCGCCGCGCCGCGTCCTGGTACGCCTCGCGCTCGGCGTCGACGTCCGGGTGGTGGTCGAAGACCAGCAGCTGTGGCCTCGACGGGGTCTCCAGGGCCAGCCGCACCGCCTTGTCCAGGTATTCGGGGGTCGCCGCGAGGACGCGGGGGCCGGTCTCCGCCGTGATGTCCCGCAGCGCGGACAGTGCCGCGCCGGCCTGCAGTGACACCGCGACGGCGCCCAGGCGGACCACGGCGAGGTCCAGGGCCGCGTATCCGGCGCTCGTGAACCCGATCGCCGCGATGAAGTCGCCCGGCGCGATGCCGGTGGACGCCCAGTCGGCCGCGAGCGCCCCGGCCCGCGCCCACAGATCGCGGTAGCTGAGATATCCGAACTCCGGCAGCAGCCGCCGGGACCGCCGGCCGGTGGCGGGGTCGGTGACCGGCTCCGCTCTCCGCTCGGCCAGCGCGGGGCGGTCCGCGTACCCGTTCATGACGCGGTCGATGACCTGGGCGAGGCCGAGTCCTGGTGCCCGCGCGGCCTCGCTCACCGACGTCAGCGGTCCGGCGACGGGTGACCGCGGGGCCGGTCGTGGCGGTGCGGTTCCCGCGTCGGCGGTCCTCGCGACTGCTTCGGTGTCCGGCCCTGCGCTCACCCACATCACCGCTTTCCCGGCGCGACGGTCGGGCGCCGTGCGCTGTGCGGTCACGTTAATTTACCGGCCTGACAAGTAATGATGGGTGATCAGCACAAGCCGTGACAGGTGTTTTTGATGGGCCGTCAGTGGACGGCGCCGGGATTTGGTGAATGCCGGGGCGGCCTGTCGACGGCGCCGCGCGGGACCGGCTTCCGTAACGCGCCCGCCCGCCGGTCGCGGGCACCGGGCGGCGCGGACACCGGCCCGATACGTCCCCGGCGGGCAGGTCCGCGCAAAGGTCTCACACCGGATCGGCGGCGACGGCCCGCCACAGCAGGGCGACGCTCTTCCGGTCGGGGTCGTCCTCCCGGTCGGCGTCGCCCTCCCCGGGGCCGGCCCGCAGCGAGTCGACGAAGCGGACGCCGAAGAGCATCGCCGCCGCGTGCCCGGTGTCGACGTCGGCGCGGACCTCCCCGCGCTCCTTCATCTCCTCCAGCAACATGCCGACGAGGCGCACCCGCGGCTCCACGATCTCCTCACCGAGCAGCGTGAGCAGGTCCGGGACCCGTCCGCACTCGGCCGACAACGTCGCGTACAGCAGCCGCTGTTCGCCGCCGCCCGTCGGCCGCATCTCCCGCAGCAGGCGCAGCAGCCGCTCCTCGGGAGGCAGCGCCCGCCAGCTCCGCGGGACCGCCCGCGGCGGCTGCCCCAGGGTGTGGCGGACGGCCTCGACGACCAGCGCCTGCTTCGTCGGCCACCGCAGGTAGACCGTGGGCCGGGTGGTCCCGGCGTCGGCCGCGATCCGCGCCACCGACATGCCCGCGTAGCCGTCCCGTACGAGGTGCCGGACGGTCGCCCGGAGCACGTCCTCGTCCAGCCCCGGCCTGCGTGGCCGGCCCGCCGAGGGCGTTCGGTCCGCCCTCACGCGTCCGCCGGTCGCCTCGGTCATCCCTGCTCCTCGGTGGTCCAGCCGGCGGCGCGGAGAGATCCTCCGGCGGCCGGTCACTGCTCGGGCACGTACGTCCGGCGGGCGCGGCGTGCCTCTTCCCGGGAGTGGCCGGCGCCTCCGGTGGAGCAGTATGCCGGGAATCGCCGCGGGCGCACGAAGCCGGTCTTTCCCGGCGGGGAGGGACGCGCGCCGGGCCGGGGCGGGCGGCAGGGCGCGGGCGCTCCCGGCTGACCGGGGTGCCGGGCCCCGGAGGCGGTGCCGGTCGTCAGGGGGCGGGGCGGGCCGCTTCCGCCGGGGGGCCGACGCGGGTGAGGACGTGGGTCGGGGGCGGGGCACTCTCGTCGACGGTGGCGATGAAGGGTCTGGCGTCGTCGCGGCAGATGAACTGGAGGACGTGGCGGCCCGCCGCCGCCGCGCGGATCAGGCCGCCGGTGGTGGCCCAGACGCCGGAGAGGTAGAAGTCCCGGAGCCCCGGCAGGGCGGGGCCGTGCCGTTCGATCTCCTTCTCCACCGTCTCCCCGCCGGCCACGAACGGCTGCCAGCCGAGGACGGTGCCGTCGTAGTTGCCGGTGTAACGGACCTGGGTGAGCGGGGTGGACACGTCCCAGACCGCGATCTGGTCCCGCAGGCCGGGGTGGTGCCGGTCGAGGAGGTCCACGACGGTGTCGCGGACCTGGCGCTTGGCCGTCTGGTAGGCACGGCCGCGGCGTACCGGGAGGGTGTGGATCTCCTCGCCCCGGCGCACCCGGCTGCCGTGTTCGGCCCCGGTGCTCACGGCGCGCCAGGGGGCGATGTCGCAGAAGTAGCTGGCGTAGACGATGTCCGAGCCGGGCGGGGCCAGTTCCGGGTAGTGGCGGGAGCGGAACTGGACGTTGAGGCTCGGGTGCCGGATGCCCCGCAGGCGTGCGGCGTCGGCGGTGTCGAGGAGGTGGGTGGTGCAGGGGTCGCCCTCGGGGAAGGGGCGCCGCAGGCCGAGGAAGACCGTGACGTAGCCGGGGAAGAGCATGCCCGGCTCGTCGATGGTGCGGGTGTAGAGGTCGCGGTAGGCGGGGGTGAGGTAGCGGCCCTTGAGCAGCCGCATCAAGGTGGTGTGGCCGTCGCAGGCGGAGACGGTGATGTCGGCCCGGATCTCGCGGCCGTCGCTCAGCCGCACGCCTCGCGCCCGGTCGTCCTCGACCAGGATCTCCGTCACCTTGGCGTTGTAGCGGATCTCGCCGCCCAGGGTGCGGAAGCGGCGTTCGACGGAGCGGGCGAGGCCGAGCGAGCCGCCTTCGGGGACCCCGGCGGAGCGGTTCGCGTGCGAGGCCAGCTGGAAGTAGAACGGCAGTACCGGGAAGGCCGGGTGCTTCTCGTAGAGGATGAAGTTGAACGCCTCGCGCAGCAGCGGGTCGGTGAAACGTGCGGAGAAGTCCGTCATCAAGGTGGTGAGGGACCGGCGGACGACGTTGAGGTACGGCAGGAAGCCGGCGAGCATCCGCCAGCGCTCCACCGTGCCCATCAGGCCCACCGGTTTGAGGAACGGGTAGCGGGCCAGAAGGGAGCGGAAGGCGCGCAGACCGGAGCAGAACTGCCGGATCGGCCGGGCGTCCTGCGGTGCGAGGTCCAGGAGGTGGGCCTGGAGCGTGTCGGGGTCGGAGTAGAAGCGGACCGAGCGGCCGTCGCGGCCGCGGACGATGTTGAAGACGTCGAAGTGCCGCATCTGTTTGCCCTGGAGCGCGCCGAGTTCGAGCCAGATCCGGTGCATCTCGGAGCCGGGGCCGCTGCCCAGCAGCCAGCTGACGCAGCAGTCGAAGGTGAAGTCGCCGCGGTCCCAGGAGGTGCAGCAGCCGCCGGGGAGTTCGTGCATCTCGACGATGGTGGTGCGGTAGCCGTTCATCTGCGCGTAGCAGCCGGTGGACAGGCCGCCGAGCCCGCCGCCGATGACGACCATCGACCGCCGTCCGGTGCTCATACCGGCCTCCGCGCGGTGGTCCGCCGGGGACGCGGGTCGAGCTGCGGCAGCCGGCCCAGCATCGAGGGGTGCCAGGGTGGTCCGCCGCCGCTCGGGGTGGCGCGGAACGCGGTGCCGAGTTCGTCGCAGAGGTACTGGACGGCGTAGCGGCCGGTCGTGGCGGCGCGGATCAGGCCGCCCATCCCGGCCCACTGGCCGGCCAGGGAGAAGCCGCGCAGTCCGGGCAGGCGCAGCCGGTCCCGGTTGACCACTTCCGCCACCAGGTCGTCGGCCTCGGAGAAGGCCGTCCAGCCCAGGACGCTGCCATGCCGGTTGCCGGTGTAGCGCTCGGTGGTGACGGGGGTGGCCACCTCCACCACGTCGGTACGGGCGCCGATGCCCGGGTGGCGGCGTTCGAGGAAGTCGCGGACGAAGGCGGCGGCCCGCTCCTTGCGGGCGCGGTAGGCGCGGCGGTCGGTGCGGCGCAGGCTCTTCCAGGAGTCGTAGTCGCTGAAGTAGGTGCAGTGCAGGACCGTCCTGCCCGGTGGGGCGAAACCGTCCGAGTAGCGGGACCGTACCTGGACCACCAGGCTGTTCTGGAGCGCGCCGGGCAGGCGGGCGGCCTGGTCGGCGGGGAGCAGGTGGGTGGTGCTGTGCGGTTCGCGGGCGCAGAACTCGCCGTCGACGCCGAGGAAGACGGAGACCATCGCGGGGAAGACCGTGCCGGGGCGGTGCAGGACGTCCTTGTAGAGCCGGTCGATCCGGGGGCCGGTGTAGCGGCCGCCGAGGAGGCGGTGGACGGTGGTCAGGCCGTCGCAGGCGGCGATGACGTGGTCCGCCTCGTGGCGGGTGCCGTCCTTGAGCTGGACGCCGGTGGCGCGGCCGTCCTCGACCAGGACGCGTTCGACGCGGGAGCGGTAGCGGATCTCGCCGCCCAGCGAGGTGTAGCGCCGCTCGATCGACCGGGACAGGCCCAGGGAGCCGCCCTGCGGGAAGCCGCCGTTGCCCGTGTGGGCGGCGGCCATCCCGAACAGGTAGGGCAGCATCGGGAAGCCGGTGTCCTGGAAGAAGATGTGGCGGAACGCCCGGCGCAGCAGCGGGTCCTGAAACCGGTCGGCGAAGCGGTCCATCGGTGTCGCGGCGGTGCGCCACAGCAGGCGGAAGGCGGGCAGCACGGTGCGTGCCAGGTGGGCCTTCTCGCGGAGGGTGCGCAGCGGTGGCGGGGTGAGCGGGTGCAGGTCGAGGGTGGCGAAGCGGCGCAGGTCGCGGCAGAAGGCGCGGATCGGCCGGGCGTCGGCCGGGGAGAGCGCGAGCAGGTGGCGCTCCAGCCGGTCGGGGTCGTTGTAGAAGCTGACGCCGCGGCCGTCCTCGTCGACCACGTGGTTGAAGCGGTCGAAGTGGGTGACGGTCTTGCCGTCGAGCGCGCCCAGTTCCTGCCACACCTGGTGGGCGGCGGTGCCCGGGGCGGTGCCGCTCAGCCATTCGATGCAGTAGTCGAAGAGGTAGCCGTCGCGGGACCAGGCGGTGCAGCAGCCGCCGGGCAGGACGTGTTTTTCGAGGATGAGGGTGTCCAGGCCGCTCATCCGGGCGTAGCAGCCGGCGGCCATACCGCTGACGCCCGCGCCGATGATGATCACCCGTGGTGCGTTACGCGCCGTCATGGCCGGTGCCTTCCGTCAGGATGCGGCGGGTCAGCTCCGCGTTACCGGTCAGGAACCGCTCGGTGAGCATGTCGGCGTGGCGGCCGTGGCCGGGGACGACGGTGGTGCCGGTGGTGGAGGAGCCGTGCCAGGCGCCGGGCCCCCGCGAGGTGTGGAGGGGCAGCTTCTCCCGGTCGGTGATCACACTGATCCGGGCGCGGACGGTCCCGAGGTTGGGGGTCCGGCCGCAGAAGGCGATGAACTCGCGGGCCTGCTCCAGCGTGTGCCGGGCGACGGTGTCGGAGCCGGTGTGCTCGCGCAGATGGCCGCGGAGCTCCTCCTCGAAGGCGGCGAGGTGGTCCGGGCCGAGGTCGAAGGGTTCGGTGACGCGGTGCGCGTCCATGAGGACGAGGTCAGTCACCTCCCGGCCGCGCCGCTCCAGCTCCTTGGCCACCTCGAAGGCGAGGTTGCCGCCGAGCGAGTAGCCGAAGAGGGTGCAGGGGCCGTCGGGCCGTACGGACGCGACGAGGTCGGCGTAGCGGGCCGTCTTGTCCTCGCCGGGCAGGTAGTTGAAGGCGAGGAGCGGGTGGTCGGGGAGGAGCGCGGCAAGTCCGCGGTAGACCAGTCCGTGGCCGCCGGCGGGCGGGAAGCAGAACACCGTACGGTCCGCGTCGGCGCCGTCGTTGAAGCGCAGGTAGGGGTGGGCTCCCGAGATCCGGCCGGTGACGACGGATTCCAGCGCCCGTGCCATGCCCCGCACGGTGGTGGCCTGGAACAGCAGGCCGACCGGGAGCGTGACGGCGAACTCGGCCTGGAGGCGGGCGATCAGTTCGATGAGTCCGACGGAGCTGCCGCCGGACGCGAAGAAGTCGTGGTCGAGACCGGCTTCGGTCAGGCCCAGCAGTTCCCGCCAGTGATCGGCCATCCGCCGTTCGTAGAGCGTCACCGGCGGCGCGTACGGCAGCGGGTCCGTGTCCGGCCGGGGCTCGGGGAGGGCCGCGGTGTCGATCTTGCCGTTGGGGGTGAGCGGCAGGGCGGGCACCGCGGTGAGGTGGGCCGGGACCATGGACGGCGGGAGGTGTTCGGTCAGGTGGCGGCGGAGTTCGGCGGTGGTGGGCGCCGGGTCGGCCGCGGGGACGTAGTAGGCGCACAGCGTGTCGTCGCCCCGGTGGGGGCGGACGGTGACGCACGCCTGGGCCACGTCGGGCCGGCCGGTCAGCCATGCCTCGATCTCGCCGGGCTCGACGCGGTGGCCGCGGACCTTGATCTGGGCGTCGGCCCGGCCGAGGAGGTGCAGGACCCCGTCGGCGTCCCAGCGGGCCAGGTCGCCGGTCCGGTAGAGGCGGACCGGCGCGCCGCCCAGCCGGCGGGTGGTGAAGGACCGCGCGGTCTGTTCGG
The DNA here is from genome assembly GCF_055567035.1 of Streptomyces sp. NPDC027185. NCBI lineage: Bacteria > Bacillati > Actinomycetota > Actinomycetes > Kitasatosporales > Streptomycetaceae > Streptomyces > Streptomyces sp. NPDC027185. Next base: position 375,537 of record NZ_JBVHRF010000008.1, read on the forward strand.
GGTCGTTGACGTAGCCGCGGGCGACGCCCGCGCCGCCGACCCACAGCTCGCCCGTGACGCCGGGCGGCACCGGCGCGCCGTACCGGTCGAGGAGGTACAGCGTGCTGTGGGCGAGCGGGCGGCCGATCGGGACGGTCCGGCCCGGCTCCAGGCCGTCCACCGGTCCGTCGTAGCAGGCGCTGTCGATGGTCGCCTCGGTCAGGCCGTAGGAGTTGACCAGCCGGGTGGCGGGGCCGCAGAGCGCCGCCAGCCTGCGGTGTTCCGCCGCCTTCCAGACGTCGGAGCCGACGATCAGCAGGCGCAGGAAGTCCAGGCGCAGGCCGCTCCGCTCGCAGTGGCTCAGCAGTCCGCGGACGACGGCGGGGACGAACTCCGCACAGTCGACGCGCTCGGCCGTCATCGTCCGGTACAGCCCCGCCGTGTCGAACAGCAGCTCACGGCCGGCGAGGACGAGGGTGCCGCCCGAGCACAGGGCCCGCACCACGTCGCCGGTGAAGACGTCGAACGCCGGTGACGCCATCTGGAGGTGGACGCGGACGTCCCGGCCGAGGCGGTACTCCCGCTGCCAGGCGGCGTACGCCGAGGCGAGGTTGCGGTGGCTGACCTCGACGGCCTTGGGGCGGCCGGTGGAGCCGGAGGTGCCGAGGACGTACGCGGGCGCGTCGGGCCCGACGGGTGCGAGCGGCGCCGCCGGGTCGCCGTCCAGCTCCGCCGCGCGGACCGTCCGGGGTGCCAGGCGGGCCAGGTCGGGGCGGTCCCGGTCGGTGACGAGGAGGGCGACCCCGGCTCGGGCCGTCAGATCGGCGAGGCGTTCGGCCGGGTGGGCGGGGTCGAGCGGGAGGTAGGCGCCGCCGGCCCGGAGCACGCCGAGGAGGACGGCGATCAGCTCGGGCGTCTTGTCCAGGTGGAGCGCGACGACGGTGCCCTCACCGGCGCCCAGCTCCCGCAGCCGGGCGGCCACCGCGCGGGAGCGGCGGTCGAGTGCGGCGTAGGTGAGCCGGTCGCCCGCGGGGTCCACGACCGCCACCGTCTCGGGGTGTGCGGCCGCCGCGCGGGCGAAGAGTTCGTGGACCGGCAGGTCGGGGGCCGGCGCCTGCCGGGCGGCGCCGCTCCACTCCCCCAGGATGCGCTCGCGTTCCCCGGCGCCGAGCATCTCCAGCCCGTCGGCGGGCGCGTCGGCGGGCGCCCGGGTCAGGGAGTCGAGGAGGGTGCGGTAGTGCCCGGCCATCCGCCGGACGGTGCCGGGGCGGAAGAGGTCGGTGTTGTACTTCACCACGCAGTGGAAGCAGCCGTCGGCCCGCTCCTCGTAGGCGGAGAGCGCCAGGTCGAACTGGCCTTCTTCCTCAGGGAGTTCGATGTACTCCAGGCGGTAGCCGTACCGTTCCGTGGCCACCTTGTGGTGGAGCAGGACGAACATCGCCTGGAAGACGGCCGAGCGGCTCGGGTCGTGTTCCAGGCCCAGCTTCTCGACCAGCAGGCCGAAGGGGTACTCCTGGTTGTCCAGTCCGCCGAGCACCGCCGTACGGACCCGGTCCAGCAGTTCGGCGACGGACGGGTCGCCGTCGAAGCCGACACGCAGCGGCAGCGGGTTGACGAAGTAGCCGTAGACCCCGGCGAAGTCCTCCTCGGTGCGGCCGCTGACCGGGCTGCCGACGACGATGTCGTCCTGGCCCGAGTAGCGGTGCAGCAGCAGGTGGTAGGCGCTCAGCAGGACCATGAACACGGTGACGTGGTGTGTGCGGGCCAGTTCACGGACGCGGGCGGAGAGTTCGGCGTCCAGGACGAAGAACTCGGACGCGCCGTTGTGGGTCAGCACAGCCGGGCGGGGCCGGTCGGTGGGCAGGGCGAGGACCGGCAGGTCGGCGGGGAGCCGTTCGCGCCAGTACGCCAGCATCCGCCGGGCGTCGGGGCCGGCGAGGAAGGTGTTCTGCCGGTTGAGGAAGTCGAGGTACCGGGCGGTCAGCGGCGGCAGGGAGGCGGGCCGGCCGTGGCGCAGCGCCTCGTAGAGGGCGAACAGTTCCTCGATGAAGGTGAAGGTGGAGATCGCGTCGGAGACGATGTGGTGGACGGCCTTCATCAGCACCCAGCGGTCCGGTCCGCGCCGGAACAGCCGCAGCCGTACCAGCGGGTCGTGCGCCAGGTCGTAGGGCCTGCGGTACTCCTCGACGATCTTCCGGTGGATCTCGGGCCACTCCTCGCCCTCGACGTCGAAGAGTCCGGTGTCCGGCGCCGGGTCGTCCGCGACCACCTGGACGGGCCGGCCGTTCTGAAGGACGAAGTTGGTGCGCAGCTGGGGGTGGCGTGCGAGGAGGGTGCGGAAGGCGGTGAACATCAGCTCCGGGTCGAGTGCGGTGCGCACCTCGACCGCGCCGCCGATGTTGTACGCGTAGGCGTCCGGGTGGAGCTGGCGCAGGAACCACAGGGCCTGCTGGTTGTGGGTGAGGGGGTAGCGCCGCTCGTCGGTGTGGAGTGCGACCGCGGTGTCCGCTCCGGCGTCGCCGCCCGCGGCCAGTTCGGTCAGGGCCTCGTGCACCTGACCGGCCAGTTCTCCGGCGGGGCGGCCGCTCAGCAGCGCCACCACCGGGAGCGCCACCCCGAACTCGGTGTGGATCCGCGCCCGTACCTCCATGGCCAGCAGGGAGTCGAGCCCGAGGGCGCCGAGGTCGGCGTCGGCGTCGATCCGTTCGGGACGTACGCCGAGGACTCCCGCGACCAGCGCCGTGAAGTGCTCGGTGACCAGGGCGCGGCGCTCCTCCTCGCCGGCGGCGCGGAACGTCTCCGGCAGCCCGCCGGTGGTGGGCGGCGGCGTCTCGGCGGTGGCCGGAAGGTCGGCCAGCAGCGGGGGCGGTACGGGGTACCAGGACCGGAAGAGCGGCCAGTCGGCGACGGTGGCGACCAGCAGTTGTGCGCGGTCCTGTCCGATCGCCCGCTCCAGGACGGCCATGCCGGTGTCCGGGCGGAGCGAGGTCATGCCGCGGGCGTGGCGGTAGTGCTCGATGAGGCCCAGTTCCTCGATCATCCCGGTGGCCCAGGGGCCCCAGTCGAGGCTGAGGGCCGGGAGTCCGGCCGCCCGCCGGTGGTGGGCGAGGGCGTCGAGGAAGGCGTTGCCGGCGGCGTAGTTGGTCTGTCCGGCGGTGGTCAGGACGGAGGCGATGGAGGCGAAGAGGACGAAGTGGTCCAGCGGCTCGTCGCGCAGGTGGCGGTGGAGCAGCTGGGCGCCGATCGCCTTCGGCCGGTATCCGGCGTCGAACGCCGTCCGGTCCATCTCCGGCACGAGTGTGTCGCGGACGCTGCCGGCGAGGTGGAACACTCCGCGCAGCGGCGGCAGTCCGCGCCGGCGGTGGCTGTCGAGCCAGGCGGTCAGCGCCGCTTCGTCGGTGACGTCCAGCGGGACGGGTTCCGCCTGGGCGCCGAGTGCCTCCAGCTCCCGCAGGAACGCCACGCAGGATCCGGCCGGGGACGCGGGGTCTGTCGACGGCCACCGTTCGCGGTCGGGGAGCCGGGTGCGGCCGGCGAGGATCAGGCGGCGGGCGCCCCGGCGCACCAGGGTGCGGCAGAGCAGCCGGCCGAGGGCGCCGAACGCGCCGGTCACCAGGTAGCTGCCGTCGGCGCGCAGCCGCAGCGGCAGCGGGCGGGTCAGTCCGGTGGCCGCCCGCAGCCGGCTGACGCAGCGCCGCGCGCCGCGGTACGCGACCTCGTCCGCGCTCCCCTCCGTCTCCGTCGCGGTGGCCATGACCTCGGCCAGCAGCGCCGCCGCCTCGGCCCGGCGGCCCGCCGCGTCCGCAGCCCCGTCCGGCCCGAGGTCGATCAGCCGGCCGCGGTGTGCGGTGAGTTCCTGCTGCCACAGGACGCGGCCGACGCCCCAGGCGGGTGCGCCCAGCGGTTCCACCGGGTCGCCGGGGCGGACCGGCTGGGTGGCGCGGGTGACGATGAACAGCCGCGCAGCGGGGCGGGAGCCGGGCAGCGCCTGGGCGAGCCCCACGAGGGAGTAGGAGCCGAGTCCGGCGAGCCGGTCGAGGTCGTCGCCCGTACTGTCGTCGACGGCGGGCAGGTCGAGGTTCCAGAGGTGGACGACGGCGCCCGCCGGGGTGTCCGGTTCGGCGAGCAGCCGGGCCAGGTCGGCCGCGCGGTCGGGGCGGACGGTGGCGGTGTCGCCGTCGTGGCGGTAGCTCCCGCCCGGCCGGACGAGGCGGCACCGGCCGCCGCGGGAGCGTGCCAGGGCGGCCAGTTCCTCGCCGACTCCCCCGGCGTCGGCGAGGATCAGCAGGTCGGGCGGTGTTCCCTCGGTGTCCGGGAGCGGCGGGCCGTCGGTCCAGACCGGTTCGGCCAGCCAGCTGTCGAGGGTGGACAGGGCGACGGGGGCGGGGGCAGCCTCGACGTCCCCCGCGCGAAAGCCGGTGATCCGGCCGAGCGGGGTGCCGTCGTCCGCGTGGAGGGCGAGGTCGCCGGTCAGCTCGCCGTCGCGTCGCCGGGTGACCGTGGCGTGGGCCCAGAGCGGGCCGTTCCCGAGCGGCGCCAGCCGTACCTCTCCGGCGGCCAGGGGGAGCCGGATGCCGCCGCCTTCCCGGCCGGCCGGGAGCAGCGTGGTCAGCAGGGTCTGGAAGCAGGCGTCGAGGACGGTGGGGTGGGCGTGGTCGGCGTCCGTGCCGTCGGCGGGCGGCCGGATCCGGGCGAGCGCCTCACCGGGGCCGGTCCAGACCTCCTCGATGCCCCGGAAGGCCGGGCCGTAGTGGTAGCCGAGTGCGGCGAGGGCCGCGTAGGCGTCGTCGTGGCCGAGCCGGTGCGGGGTGCGGGCGCGGACCGCCGCGGGGTCGAGCGGGGCACCGGCGCGGAGCGGCTGGCCGGAGCGGACGGTGCCGGTGGCGTGCACGGCGCCGTCCGGGCCCGCCGTCGCGATGGTGAAGCGGGCGTCGCCGGGGGTGAAGGCCAGCTCCACCGGGCTCGGTACGGCCTCGTTCAGGAACAGCGCCTTCGGGAACTCGACGCCGGACAGGACGACGTCGGTGCCGCCGGTCAGGGCGCGTACCGCCTGTGCCGCCATCTCCAGGTAGCCGGCCGCCGGGAAGACCGGGTGGTCCTGGATGCGGTGGTCGGCCAGGTACGGCAGCCGTTCGGTGTCGATCCGGTTCTCCCAGGTGGGCTGGGCGGTGGCGGTGCGACGGCCCAGCAGCGGATGGTCGAGCCGGCCCAGCCGTACGCGGGCGACGGGCTCGGGCTCGGTCCAGTACCGGTCGCGGCGCCACGGGTAGCGCGGCAGCGGCACCGGGCGCCCGGCGGGCTGGAGGACGTCCCAGGCCACCTCGGTGCCGAGGGTGTGCAGCGCCGCCAGGGTCCGCGCGATGCCTTCCGGTTCGTCCTCCTCGCGCCGGAGCGAGGGCAGCGTCACCGCTTCCGTCCCCGTACCGGCCAGGCACTCACGGATGGCGTGGCCGAGGACGGGGTGCGGGCCGATCTCCAGGAAGACCGAGGCGCCGTCCTCGGCCAGCCGCTCGACGGCGGCGCGGAAGCGGACCGGCCGCCGGACGTTCTCCCACCAGTAGTCGGCGTCCAGTTCGGTGCCGGCGGCCGCCCCCTCCCGGGCCGTGAGGTGGAGCGGCACCTGGGCCCGGCCCGGTTTGAGGCCCGCGAGGGAGGCGAGGAGTTCGTCCCGGATGGGCGCCATCCGGTCGCTGTGGTACGGGACCTCGACGGCGAGGGGTCTGCAGAAGACGTCCTCCGTCCGCAGCGTGTCGGCGAGTTGCCGCAGCGCCGCCGCGTCCCCGGCGAGGGTGGTCGACGTCGGGCTGTTGGCCGCGGCGACACAGGCCCGGCCCCGCAGCGGGCGGATGCGCCGCTCGGCCTCCGCCTCCGGCAGGCCGACCGCGAGCATCGTGCCGGTGCCGGCGAGACGTTGTTGCAGGCGGCTGCGGTGCACCACGACCGCGACCGCGTCCTGGAGGCTGTAGACCCCGGCCTCGTGGAAGGCCGCCGCCTCACCGGTGCTGTGCCCGACGATCATGTCCGGCCGGACGCCGTAGCTGCGCCAGAGGGCGGCCAGGCCGGTCTGCACGGCGAAGTTGGCGGGCTGGGCGAGCCAGGTCTCGGCCATCCGTGACGCGCCCTCGTCGGCGTGGAGTTCGTCGATCAGCGACCAGCCCGCGAGGCGGCGGATCTCCTCGTGGCAGCGTTCGACCGCCTCGCGGTAGACCGGTTCGGCGGCGAAGAGCTGCTGGCCCATCGCCCACCACTGCGGGCCCATGCCGGTGAACACCCAGGCCAGCCGCCGCTGTCCGCGCTCGCGTGCCCGGCCGGTCACGACCCGGGGGTGCGGCTCGCCCCGCTCGTACGCGGCCAGCGCCCGGGTCAGCGATCGCCGCGCGTCCCGCGTCGGGTACACCACCGACAGCCGGTGCTCGTGGTGGTGGCGCCGGTGGGCCAGGGTGTGGCCGAGGTCGTCGGGGGCCACCGGTTCGCCGTGGTCGCCGGCCAGTTCCCGGCGGATCCCGGCCGCCACCTCGGTCAGCGCCTCCGGGGCGCGGGCGCTGAGCGGCAGTACGGCGTACTCCGGCCGCTGCCCCGCCCGCCGGGGGGCCGGGGCGGCCGGGGCCTCCTCCAGTACGGCATGGGCGTTGGTGCCGCCGAAGCCGAAGGAGTTGACGCCGGCGCGCGCGGGGCCGGTGTGCGCGGGCCAGTCCACCGTCCGGGTCGGGATGGTGTACGGCAGTGCGGACGCGTCGATCGCCGGGTTGAGCCGTTCCAGGTGGAGGTGCGGCGGGATGCGCCGGTGCTTCAGGCACAGCACCGTCTTGATCAGCCCGGCGAGGCCGGCCGCGGCCTCGGTGTGCCCGATGTTGGTCTTGACCGAGCCGACGTAGCAGGCGTCGCCCGGACGGCGGCCCTCGGCCAGCACCCGGCCGAGCGCCTGCGCCTCGACGGGGTCCCCGACCGGGGTGGAGGTGCCGTGCGCCTCGACGTACTGGAGGCCGCCGGGGGTGATTCCCGCCTCGGCGCACACCTGCCGGACGAGGGAGATCTGCGCGTCCTGGCTGGGCACGGTGATGCCGCTGGTCCGGCCGTCCTGGTTGACGCCGCTGCCGAGCAGCACCGCGTGGACCGGGTCGCCGTCGCGCAGCGCGTCGTCGAGGCGTTTGAGCGCCACGACCGCGACGCCCTCGGACCGGACGTAGCCGTCGGCCGACGCGTCGAACGCCCGTGAGGTGCCGTCGGCGGAGAGGAAACCGCCCTTGGTCTCGGAGACGGTGTACTGCGGCGCCATGTGCAGCAGGGTGCCGCCGGCCAGCGCCAGATCGCTCTCGCCGCGCAGCAGGCTCTGCCGGGCCAGGTGCAGTGCCACCAGCGAGGAGCTGCACGCGGTGTCGAGCGAGACGCTGGGACCGCGGAAGTCGAAACAGTGCGAGATGCGGTTCGACACCATCGTCATCATGGTGCCGGTGGGGGTGTGCGCGGCGAGGGTGCCGAAGCCGAGGTCGGCGAATTGCAGGATCTTGTAGTCCAGGGTGAACGCCCCGATGTAGACGCCGACCTGACCGCCCGCCAGCTTCGCGGGGTCCTGCCCGCCGTCCTCCAGCGTCTCCCAGACCACCTCCAGGAGTTTGCGCTGCTGCGGGTCCATGTGCGCCGCCTCGCGCGGGCTGATGCCGAAGAACTCCGGGTCGAACTCGTCGAATCCGTCGATGTATCCGCCCCGGGCGCCGGTGAGCCGGCCCGGTTTGGCCGGGTCCCGGCTGCCCAGCGTCGTGACGTCGTACCGGTCGGGCGGGGTCGGAACCAGGCAGTCGCGGCCCTCGGTCAGATTGCGCCAGAAGGTCCGGGAGTCGCAGGCGCCTCCGGGCAGGCGGCAGCCCATGCCGATGAGGGCGATCCGGTCGGCGGAGGCGGGGTGGCGGGAGTCCGTCATGGTCCTATCCGTGCGGGGAGGAGGCGGGGCGCGGTCACTGCGGGGGCGGCGCGGCGGTGCGGGCACGGCCGGTGTGCGCCGTGCGGCCGGCGCGGACGAAGAAGCGGTGTCCGAGGGTGTGATCCCCGTGGCGGAAAGGGGCCGGAGGAATCGGCGGGCCGGGCGGAGAAGGAAGCCGCGGTATCCGGCCGGGCAAAGCAGCGGGAATATGAGGTCCGTTGTTCCAGAACATTGCCGCGACCGGTTCTCGCCGGGGCGGGCCGGGTGTGCGGGCGGCCGGGAATTCCTTGTCCCACCCCCGTCGCACACCATCACCCTCCTGCGTGGAGCCGCTCCGACCTGGTATGTCGTGAACGGATCGCATGCTAACCAAGAAGTCTCCACCACGATCACGCGACATGGCGCAGGGAGAATGATTTCCTTCGCCGGCCCGATAGGGAATAGCGGCCGAAAAGGAGGAGGGTGAATACGGCGGGTCACCGCGTACAGGACTGCCAAGGGTTGCCTAAAGTGCCCGGCAAGGAATGGCTTCCTGCCGCCGTGGCGGCGGAACAGGAGTGGTGATGTCGTCCGAACCCGGCCCCCCGGCGGTCCTCGACCGGCCCCTGCCGCCCCCGTACCGCCGCACGCTCCTCCCCGTGGGCCCGCCGCGTTTCACCACCTTGCCGGACGGCACCTCCGGGTGGCTGGTGACGCGGTACCACGACGTGCGGCAGGTGCTCACCGATCCCCGGTTCAGCGGCGCGCGGCGGTCCGCGGCGGACGCCCTGCGGCCCGGCAACGAAATGAACGCCGTCAACGACCCGGACGCGATCGTCAACCAGGACGGGCCGGGCCATCAGCGGCTGCGCCGCGTCGTGCAGGAGACCTTCGCCCCGCGCGCGGTGGCACGGTGGCGGCCCTGGATCGCGGAGCTCGCCGAGGAGTTGCTCGACGCGCTGGCCGCGTCCGGCCCGCCGGCGGATCTGATCGGCCTCTTCGTCCACGCCCTGCCCGCCGAGGTGATCTGCCGGGTCATGCGGCTGGACGGGGTCCTCGACCGGCACGGTCTCGCCCGTATCGCGCGGTACATGCTGGCCGACGGGTCGGTGCCCGCCGAGGAGGTGGGGCGGGCCCGGACGGAGTACGGGGAGGTGATGGCCACGCTGATCGCCGAGCGGCGGCGCCGGCCCGGCGACGACGTGGTGAGCGCGCTGGTGGGGGCCGCGGACCGGATCGGGGACATCCCCGAGGCGCAACTGGTCCATCTGGTCGGCAGCCTTCCCACGGCCGCCGCCGACAGTACGGCCAGCGCCCTCGGCAACAGTCTGGTCCACCTGCTGGACGAGCGGCGCGACGCCTGGCCCCGGCTGGGCGCCTCGGCCGAGGCGGCGGCGCTGGCGACCGAGCGGCTGATCCACCACATCCCGCTGGGCGACGGTGAGGTGGTCACCCGGTACGCGCTCCAGGACGCCGAGGTCGGCGGTGTGACCGTGCCCGCCGGGGCGATCGTGGCCATCGGCGGCGGTCACGACCCCGCCGTCTTCCGGACCGTACCGGACGAGCCGTTCCCGCTCTTCGCCCCGCTGGAGGCGCCCGGTCTGACCTTCGGCGCCGGGCCGCACTACTGCCTGGGCGCTCCGCTGGTCCGCCTCGTCATGCAGTTGGCGCTGCACCGGCTCGCCGCCCGCTTCCCGGACCTGCGGCTGGCCGGGCCCGTGGAGGCCATCGACTGGCGCCGGGGCTCCACCACCCGCAGCCCGGAGCGTCTGCCGGTGGTGTGGTGAGCGGCGGCGGGTTCCGGGTCCGGGTGGACCGCCTGCGGTGTGTGGGTGCGGGGATGTGCGCCGGGGTCGCGCCCGAGGAGTTCGAGGTCGACGGCGGTGGCCGCGCCCGGCCCCGGCGCACCGCCGGGCACTCCCCCGGGGCCCTGGCCGAGGCCGCCGCGATGTGCCCCGTGGAGGCGATCGCCGTCCTCGACGCGGACTCGGGCCGCCGGGTGGCGCCCGCGGACTGAGCCGTACGGGCGCGGGCCCGGCTGTCAGGCGACCGACGGGCACCGGGGGCCGTCGGCCGTCCCCTCCGGCGTGGCGTCGCCCGCTCCCGCCTGCGCGGCGGTGGCCGCTCCCTCCGCCGCCGCGCCGGACGCCGTCGGTCCGGCGTCCGACCGCCCGTCCGCCGCGGTAGGGGCGTCGAAGGTGACGGGCAACGCGTGGAGTCCGTTGGCGATGCCGCCCCTCTTCCAGCGCAGCGTCCGCTCGGGGACGGCGAGCCGCAGTCCGGGCAGCCGGTGCGCCACGGCTTCCAGTGCCACCTCCAGCTCCAGCCGCGCCAGATGCGCCCCGAGGCAGTGGTGCGGGCCGTGCCCGAAGGCGAGGGAGGCGGCGCCGGTCCGGTCGAGGGCGAGGGTGTCGGGGTCGGGGAAGGCCTCCGGGTCCCGGTTGGCCGCCGCCGGCGCGGCGAGCACGGGCTCCTCGGCGCGGACCCGGACACCGCCCAGCGTGACGTCCTCGACGGCGTAGCGCGGCACCGTGAACTCGATGAGCTGGACATACCGCAGCAGTTCCCCGGCCGCGGCGGGAACGTCCTCCGGGTGGGCGCGCAACCGCTCCAGAGCCCCCGGGCGGGTCAGCACATGGTGCAAGGAGACCGCGATCTGACCGCAGACCGGGGCGAACCCCGCCATGAGCAGGTCCCCGACCACGGCGTACAGCTCGCTCTCGGTGATCCGGCCGTCCGCGTCGCAGGCGCGCAGGAGGACGTCGAGCAGCGCGTCGCCCGGACGCTCCCGGCGGCGCGCGACCACGTCGGCGAGGCGGGAGGTGAAGTCGGCGATCGCCTCGTCGGCGCCGTCCGCGTCCTCGATGCCGGCCTGCAGGTTCTCCGCCCATTCCCAGAAACGGGCGTACTCACGGGGCAGTCCGAGCAGTTCGCAGGTGAGCTCCGAGGGAAAGGGAACGGCGAAGTCCGCGACGAGATCGGCGGCCGGTCCGGACGCGACGATCCGGTCCAGCATCTCCCCGGCGAGCCGCCGCGCCCGCGGCCGCAGCCCCTCGATGCGGCGCGCGGCGAACTCCTTGGCCAGCACGGAGCGCAGCCTCGTGTGCTCGGGCGGGTCCAGGGACATCAGCCCGCCGTGCGGCCCGGCCGCCGCGTCCACCCGCGGGTGGTCACGGCCCCCGGTCGCGGCGAGGCTGAACCGCGGATCCGACAGCACCGTCTTCACATCGGCGTACCGGGTGGCCAGCCAGGCGTCGTCCCCGTAAGGCATCCGCACCCGCGCGAGGGGCCGTTCGCGCAGTTCCGCGTAGTGGGGGTGGAGCGCGAGCCCGGCCCCCGGCTCGAAGGGGTACGCGAGGGGGTGGTGCTCCGTCTCCATGGGCGTCGGCCTTCCTGCGCGGGGCGGATGAGCGGGTGGTACGCGACCGATGACGGTGGGTAACCTACTGCGCCCGCGGAAAAGCCGTGAAAGCGGCATACCGTGAGGTCGGGGATGTTTCCCGGGCCGGGGCCGGGTGGGCGCCCGCCCGGCGGACACCCCGGCCGCTCCGGAGGACCGGCCGGACGGAGTGGTGGCGCACGGCGCCAGTAACTGGCGCTGATCACTTTCCAGGGGGCCTGGCCGAGAAGGGCCCGGCTTGAGGTCGAAGGTCGCGCCGTAGCAGCACACCGCTGCAGAAGGTCGCCCGGAGCCTGCTCCGGTGGGACACCGACCGGGCGGTCAGCGGGCAACAGCCGTGGTCCCCGGCGGTGTTCTGCGTGACCCGCTTGCCCTTGAGGTCCGGCCGGGACCAACCGCGGATGTCGTTCTTCGGGCACCTCGTGGCCGCGTGGGCGGTGGTGGGCGCGGCGAGCGGCAGCAGGGTGATGAGCGTGGCCCAGGCCGGCGCCAGGAGGCGCGTCTTCACGGTGTTCCCCGTCCCGTCCGTGGTGGTTTCCCCTTCGGGCCCGTGTGAGCACGGGGCGAGGGGGCCGCGGGGAGACATGTTCCGGCCCGCGGGCCCGGCGGAGCGTGCGGGGGCACGGGCGGGGAACGAGGGCGGGCGGGGGCGCGCCGGGCGCCGCCGCGCCGCAGGCCCCGGCCGGAGCCGGGGCCTGCGGAGGTGGAGCGCCGTGCGGTGCGGGCTCAGAAGTCGTCAGCGCCGTTGCGCAGCTCCTTCGTCCAGTAGCCGGTCTTCGCGACCGCGTCGTCGACGGCGATACCGCCCTTGGGAGCCTTGACGACCTTGGTGCCCTCGGCGGGGCCCTCGGGGGCGAAGAAGTTCACGCCGAAGGAGGTGACCGCGTGGTTCTCCTCGTCGACACCGCCGGTGTTGAGCCGCACGGCGGCGTAGGCGGGCTCCCCGGCGTTCAGGACGACGGCGACGGGCGGCTTGCTCTTGGCCACGGCCGGGACGTCCTTGGCGGTGTGGATGTCACCGAAGGCGAGCAGCGGGTACTTGAGCAGCGTGCAGGCATGGCTGGAGGTGTTGGTCGCGGTCAGCGTGATGTGCGTGGTGGGCACGCCCTCCTGCTTCTCGGCGGTGACCTTCATGTCCTCGTAGGTGCAGGCGGGCACCTTGCCGCCGGACGGCTTCTTCACCGCGGTGGACTTCTTCGCCTCGGCGGGCTTCTTGGCCTCGGTCGGGGCGGAGGCGTCCTGCGAACCGGCATCCGTGCCCGCGCCGTCCGCCTTCTCCGCCTGGGTGGCGGCCTGCGGGGCGGAGGCGGACGCCGCGTCCGCCTTGTCCTTCGCGCTGTCGCCGTCGCCACCGCAAGCGGTGAGGGTGAGGCTGAGGGCGGCGACGGCGGCAGCGGCGAGGGCTGCGGGGCGACGGCTGATGGTACGCATGGGGACTCCCGTTTTCATGGTCTTGACGCCAGGCGCGGGCACCTGGTCGACACCAGCTTGAGGGCAGCCTCTGCTGTTCCGCTGACGTGGCGCTGATGCTTTGCTGCCGTCCATCCGCGCAGCTCACAGGGGGTACGCGAGGGCTCGCGGAACGCCCTCCGCCAGGTGCGGCCGGGGTGTCCGGCGAAGAGCCACGCAGCGCACCGCAGCGACGAGGACGCGACGGGACGAGGCCGCGCACCCCGGGCCGGCCGCGCTGCGCGTCCCGCCCGGGGCGGCCCGAGGATCCGGGCGGTTCGGCGAGTCCGGTACGGGTGAGGGCGTACGCCACGGGCCGACCGGGCCACGGCGGCCGTCCCGGCGGGCCGCTCTCCCCAGGCCGCAACGGAACTGTCACACCCCCGTCATACGCCACGGAATGACGCACAACTCCCTTGTGTTCGGCGGAACATGAGCCTTGGAGTAGCACTCGACGCAAGCGGCCACACCCACCAGATCGACGCGACCGTACGGCTCGCCGCCGAGGCCGCCGCCGCCGGCCTGCGGTCCGCGTGGTTCGGCCAGACCTTCGGAGCCGACTCCCCGCAACTCGCGGCGATCGTCGGCCGCGAGGTGCCCGGACTCCAGGTGGGGACGTCCGCGGTCCCCGTCTTCGGGCGCCACCCCCTGACCGTCTCCAGCCAGGCACAGACCGCGCAGGCGGCGACCCACGGCCGGTACCACCTCGGTCTCGCCCTCGGCACCAAACTGCTGACCGAGGGCGGTTTCGGCATCCCCTTCGAACGGCCCGTCGCCCGGCTGCGGGAGTTCCTGATCGCCCTCCGCGCGCTGACCGCCACCGGGAAAGCCGACTTCCACGGCGAACTGCTGACCGCGAGCACCCCCGTACCGGCGCGGGTGCCGGGCGCCGAGGCAGGCGTCCCGCTGCTGGTCGCGGCGATGGGACCGCGCGCCCTACGGGTCAGCGGCGAACTGGCGGACGGTATCCTGCCCTACCTGGCCGGCCCCCGGGCCCTGGCGGAGCACATCGTTCCGGCGGTGACCGCCGCGGCGGAGGCGGCCGGCCGCCCCGCGCCACGGATCGTGGCCCTGGTGCACGGCGTGGTGACCGACGACGTCGACACCGTCCGCGCGAAGCTCACGGAAAACCTCGCGTTCTACGAGCAGATCCCCTCGTACGCCCGCGTCATCGGCCTCTCGGGCGGTCGCCGGGCCGCCGATGTCGCGGTGGTCGGCGACGAACGCGCCGTCGCCGAGGAGATCCGGCGCTACCGCGACGCGGGCGCCACGGAGGTGGTCCTCGCCGGTACGGACAGCGCCGGTGACGCCGACCGCCGCCGCACCTGGCAGCTCCTCGGCGACCTGGCGGGCGGCCCCGTCACCGCCGGCTGACCCCACCGGCCGACCTGCGCCGATACGTCGATACGGGCCCTGCCGGGCAGTCGGGCCGCCCGGCGGGGCCCCTCGGAGGGTCTCCCGTCTCAGAACTGCCGCAGGTGGTCGCGGAGCCGGCGCGCCACCTGCCCCATGAGGGCCTCGGCCCCGGGCTGAGCACTCGCCGGGACCAGCGACTCGGTGAGCACCGCGACCGCGAACATCTGGCCGTCGGCGTGCTCCACCACACCCGCCTCGTGCCGCAGGTTGAGCAAGGTACCGGTCTTGGACGACCAGGTGGTCGCGTCGGAGCTGAAGTCCGGGGCGAGGCGATGGCGGAGCAGATGATGGCTCATCAGCTCCCGGACCCGCCCGGCGACCTCCGCCGGAATCGCCGAGGGCGTCCAGAGCGCCTGGAGCAGATCGACGTAGGCGCGGGCGCTGCCGGTGTTGGCGCGGGTCGTGTCGAGCTGCGGTACGCGGTGGCCGCGACCGCTGGTGCCCGCGTCGATGGCGAGGGCGTGTGCCAGATGGGCCTGCCCGGCGTCGAACCGCTCCTCGGGCGTCTCGGACAGCTCCCGCATCCCGTGCCGGACGGTGATCCCGACGAGACCGAACTCCTGGAGGATCGCGGCGACCTCCGCGGGCGGCGTCAGGCCGAACAACGCGTCGGCGGCCGTCCCGTCGCTCACACACGTACTCAGGTAGAGCAGATCGTCGAGGGCGATCCGTACGGGGTGCCGGAACCGGCTCAGACCGGTCGGCCCGGCCGTGGTGATCCGGCCCGGCGCCACGTCCAGCATCGTCGCGCCGTCGAGTTCGCCCCGCCGGATGCGCTCGACCGTCGCCAGCGCCAACGGCACCTTGACCAGCGAGGCGACGGGCAACTGAGCATCCGGCTCGATCCCCAGCTCCTCCCCCGGACGAGAAGACAACCGTGCAACCCGCCGTCCCGCAGCTCACGGCGGAGTTCACGCAGCAACGCTTCGGTATTCATGGACGGCTCCGGGGCGGTCGGGGGTGCGGGACGCGGTCGCGGACGCAGGACTGGGCCGGCGCGGGCGTGGACCGGCGGCTCCGGCCGGAGGAGAGGCCGGACGGTCCGGTACGAGGGATGGGGGCGGAGGGCGAAGACCGCGGGTGGTGTCGCGGCGGGCGGGTGGTGGCGGGTGATGGCGGACAGTGGCGGGTGGTCATGTTCCGTCGGCGCGGTGAACGGTGCTGTGGCGGGCGGTCCGGGGGCGGCTTGCTTCCGAGTGGTGTGGACGGTGCGGTGGCGGTCAGGCCGGGGCGCGGCGAGGGATTCCGGTTGCGTACGGCGGTACGGAGGAGTTCGCAGCCCGGCCTCACAGGTCCGTACCGTCCGGCCCGGGTGCCCTGTGCGTCCCGGACGCCCCGGCTGTCCGGCCTTTCCGGCCCGCCCCATCCGTCCGGTCGGTCTCGTCGGACTGGTCCGTCCCGGCGCCGGCGGTATGGGTGACGCCTGCGTGATCTTCGCGATCGGCGCCACCTGGGCGATCAGTACGTCCCGCGTGACCGGTCCGGCCGACATGGTCGGCGCCGAGGCAGCGGGCGAGCGCTTCTCCCAAGCGTTCCTCCATGTGCCGGCCGGTGCCCTCCGCGGCGGCGAGCGCATAGCCGCGGGCGAGGGCGATCCCGCCGAGCGGCCGCCAGTGCAGCGCCAGTTCGGTGGCCTGCGCCGGGGAACAGAGCAGCAGGTCATGGCTGGTCAGGACCTCCGCGGCCGCGGCCGTCAGGTCGGTCGCGGTGACGAGCTGCGTCGGCCGCAGCCCCACCGCGTCCCGCAACCGGGTGAGCGGATCACGGATGTGCGGGACATCGTCCTCCGGCTGGATCCAGACACGCCGGGCCGGGCCGGTGGCGGCACGGCCCACCCGCAGCGTTTCGAGATGGACGCGTCGCGGGCCGCCATCACCGGCGGCGGCGAGACCGAGCGGCACCGTCCATTTCGCGCCGTCCAGCGGCACGGCGAGCACTCCGGCACGTACCTGGTGCGCGTGGAGGAGTTCCTGGCGCCGCGCCGGACCCTCGGGGCGCAGGTCGAGGGTGACACCGTACCCACGCGCCTCGGCGACCAGGCGCGCCAGGTCGGCGGTCGGGCAGACGGCGGGCACGGCGAGCCGCCACGGCCGACGGCGGGCGGACTCCGCCTCGTGCAGCAACACCTCGGCGGCGTGGACGAGCTGCCGGGCGACGGGAAGCATCTCGCGCCCGAACGCGGTCAGTACGGCCCGCCGCGCGGTGCGCTCGAACAGCTTCCCCCCGAGCCGCTCCTCCAACGCGGCCACCCGGCGGCTCGCCACCGACTGGGACATCCGCGCGGCGGCCGCCCCCACGGTGAAACTTCCGCGCTCACTGACACTGACAAACGCACTGCACGCCCCCACCAGATCCACCCCGGGACTCTATGCCAGATCCGCATGGAACCGCGCGTCGGCGTATTGGACCGCATGACGGGCGGCGGCAAGAGTGGTCGCGTCATCCCGATCGCCCACCGGGACGGGCCCGCCCGTCCCCGATGCGCCCTGCCCGCAAGGCGCCAGGAGGTCCGACCATGCAGCCGTTCCGTGCCCGGGGTGCCGTTCGCGGCGCGCTCGCCACGCTTCTCCTCGTCCCGCTCGTCGCCTGCGGCACCGCCAACGCGGAAACGGAGGCGTCGGCGCCGTCCCCGCGGGCCACTCCGTCCGCAGCCCGCCCGTTCGCCGACGACCTGCGGCAGCTGGAGCAGAAGTTCTCCGCACGGCTGGGCGTCTACGCCATCGACACCGGCACCGGCCGCGAGGTCGCCTACCGCGACGGCGAACGCTTCCCCTTCAACTCGACGTTCAAGGCACTGGCCGCAGGAGAGATCCTGAAGCAGCGCACCCTGAACGGGCTGGACGAAGTGGTCACCTACTCCAAGGACGATCTGGTCCCCAACTCCCCCGTCACCCAGCAGCACGTCGGGACCGGTATGACGCTACGGGCACTGTGCGACGCCGCCGTCCGCTACAGCGACAACACCGCCGCGAACCTGCTCTTCGACAAGCTCGGCGGCCCCAAGGGCCTCAACGCGTCGCTGAAGAAGCTCGGCGACCATGTGACGCGGATGGAACGCCCCGAACCCCTGCTCAGCACCTGGGACCCGAAGTCCACCCGCGACACCACCACGCCCCGGGCCCTCGCCAAGGATCTGCGCGCCTACGCCCTCGGCCGTGCGCTCCGCCCCGAGGAGCGCGGACAGCTCACCACCTGGCTGCGGACCAACACCACGGGCGACACCCTCATCCGGGCCGGCGTACCGAAGAGCTGGACGGTCGGCGACAAGACCGGCATGGGCAGCAACTACGGGACCCGCAACGACATCGCCGTCCTCTGGCCCGAACACTCCTCCCCCATCGTCGTCGCCATCCTGTCGAGCAAGCCCGAGGCCGACGCCACCCCCGAGGACGAACTCATCGCCGAAGCCGCTTCGGTGGTGGCCGACACCCTCACATGACGGAAACGGCAACGGTGAAGCCGACAGCAGCCACCGGACGGAGTCAGGCGCTCCGGGGCCGAACCAGACGCTGAAGACGGCCGACCGGGGCGGAAGCCGGCCTGGCCCGATACGAACGAGCCGGCGGAGCCCCGGTTCCGGGCCGGGGCAGAACCAGGGAAGGGGGCAGGGGCCGGGGCAGGGCAGGGGCAGGGGCAGGGCCTTCGCCTCAGGGCCGGTAGCAGGCCCGGGGGCGGAGGGCTTGGCCGGAACAGGGCAGCCCAAAGGCTGAGGGGCAAGGGGCCGTCCCGCATCTCAGAAGAACTCTCCGGGGCTACGCGTGAGCCCCTCCCCCGGCACCTCACAGCCGCACAAGACGGTCGCACCACACCCGGACCCGACCCCCGAACCCGGGGAGCGGTGACACCCTCCGGCACTTCACCCTCCGCCCGGGGTGTCACCGCCCACCCGGAAACAGCGGCAGAGGCATTCCTCACCTACGGGTACCAGGGTGGGCGCCCACCCGCCGCCCATCTGCCCAGCGCCCGGCCGTCGACGAGGCACAGCGGCTGGTCGAGTTCCGCGTTGGCCCGGCGCGCGTCCTGGGTGAAGTCGCTGGTCGTGACGATGATCGCGGTATCGCAGCGGTGGTAGGCCCGGTAGGTCCCGTTGACGGCGTAGACGACGGGTGCGCCGACCCGGTTACCCGCCGCGAACCGCTTGCACTGGATCGCGACCCGGCGACCATCGGTGAGCCGCACGAGGACATCGAGCGCCCGGTCGTTGGCGCCCCCGGACACCGTGGCCGTCCGGACGCCGGGGTCACGACGCGCCAGATCCGCGACGGCATGCTCGAACTGACTGCCGCTCATGTGCTGATATTCGGCGATGCTGTGCGTCACACCCTGATGGGTGCCGGCCCCCGCCCTCGGTACGCCGGGCCGGCCACCCCGCAGCCGGCGAACGGCCACCACCCCGCCGAGCACCAGAACGGCGAGGAGACCGCAGACGACGGGATGCGCCCGGACCACCGCGACCACACCGATGAACACCCCCGCTCCCACAACGACCTGCCCCGGCGTGACCTCACGCCTCCGCCGCCGCACAGGACCCCGCCTGCTCCGCTTAACCGGCCCCCGTCGCACGGCGGAGGGCCTACGGGCACCACCGGCCCTGCGGTTACGGACGGAGGAACGCCGTCGTGCCGGTGCAGCCATCAGTCTCCCCGGGTCTATGGGGCAGGCCGCGTCACGGTCCGCGCCTGCCGGACAGTCCCTGCAGTGTCCTGTCCCCATGCACCCGAGCGGGGTGAAGCCCCCTATCTTGGCCGGTTGTCATACCCCACGACCGGCTCCCCCCTCCCCTCGCTGATCCCGCCCCTCGCCCCTCTCCGCCTGCCGGACGCCTCATCCCCCGCAGAACCAACCTCACTCCTCCCCCTTCCCCCGCCGCCTTCCGCCCCCTCCCTCGCTCCATCGCCGCCCGAACACCGCCCCAGGCGCTACGAGTTCACCGAAGAGGCCCATGCCAGCCGCCCGGAAGGTCTACGCCTATGCGCTCTGTCGGCTACTCCGGGCCTTCCCAGCACGCCATCACCTCGTCGGTCCGGGTCACCGTGGCCACCAGAGCCAGGGAGTGGCGCACCACCGCGGGGACGTACGAGGCGGGCACACCCGCGATCGCGTCCTCGGGCACCACCGCCATGTATCCGGCATTGACCGCGTCGAACACGGTGTTCGGGATCGCCACGTTCGCCGACACCCCGACGATCACCACCGTGCGGCAGCCGAGATTCCGCAGCAGGGCGTCGACCTCCGTCCCCGCCATCGGCGACAGTCCGTGCAGCCGCCGGACCACGAGATCTTCCTCCGACACCGCTACCGGCGCGGCGACCTGAGCCGCGGGCGTGCCGAGAACCTGCTGTACGGGCAATCGCTCGGCAACCCGGAACAGCCGGGCGTTACGGCTGGCACCCCGGCCGTCCGGGCGACGCACCGCGAGCGCGTGCACCACCTGGACGCCTGCCCCGTGCGCCGCGCCGACCAGCCTGGCCACGTTGTCCAGCGCCCCCGATTCCCTTGCGGCAGCGGCGAGTTCCGGCAGTGCGCCGTCCGTCCCCACCACGCCCTGCTGGCATTCCACCGTGAGCAACACCGTCGTCGCCGGGGCCACCTGCGCCATGAGCCTCGCGTCCACGCTCATCCCGTCCTCCACCCACTCGGCGTCCATTGGGCCGGCGCCGCCGACCGGCCACCTCCGCCGACCTGCGGGGATGGGCTGCGGCGCCACAGCGCCCATCCCTTTTCCGCGCGGCCTCCCACCCCACTCAGCGACCACTCCGGCATTCGGAGGCCCACCGCATGTCTTGCATCCGGTCTCGCGCGCCCGCATCATTCCTGACGCTTCATCAGTTTTCAATTGACAAGGATCAGAGGCTCAACGTCCTCGGGCCACGTTCTGCCCGCACCCGGCCCAGCTCCGCGTCTTCGAGCCGGGATCACACACACAGAGCACGAACTCCCCGACCACCCCCTTCGGCGGCACGGCGCACCTCAGACAGACGGCGACGACGGAAGTGACCACCCATGACGGAGACCACGAAAGACAGCGAGACGGCCGACACCCAGCGCCGCGGGCGCCGCATCATGATGACGACAGGCGAACGTGACGCCTTCCTCACCGCGCAGCGCACCTGCCGTGCCGCAACCGTGAGCGGGGACGGCGCTCCGCATGTCGGCGCGCTGTGGTTCGCCTGGGACGGCACGGCGCTCTGGCTGTATTCGCTCACCCGCAGCAAGCGCTGGAAGCACCTGCGGAACAACCCCCGGCTCGCAGTGGTGGTCGACGACGGCGAGGCGTACGGAGAGCTGCGCGGCGTCGAGCTTTCCGGCCGGGCCGTGGCCGTCGGGGAGGTACCGCGCACCGGTGACGCGTGTCCCGAACTCGACGTGCCGGAGAGGATGTTCGCCTCCAAATACTTCGGCCTGGAGAGCATGCCGCACGACGGCCGGCACGCGTGGCTGCGTCTCGTCCCGGACTCCGTCGTCTCCTGGGACTTCCGGAAGATGCCGCAGAGCTGACCTCACCGGTCCCGCTCCGGCCACCTGAGCAGCGACGGACCGGACGGGCGCGGCGCCACACCCACGTCCAGGCCCCAGGGCGGCGAGAAGTGGCCGGGGAGGTGGACGGCGGGAACCACGAAGGCGGACCGGCCCACCGCACGAGGCACCCACTCCGCGGGAGATCGGAGGAACGGTCGTGCCCGGCATACGCCGCACCCCGCCCCCTCCGGCTCCTTCCCCCCGCACGGACAAGCATGTCGTCGATCGCTTCTCGTCTGCTGTCATGCCTTGACGCTAGGTTCGCGCGCTGCCGTCCGGGATCAGGGAAATCCCCTATCCGGCTCAGGGTTCACCCCGACTCGTCCCTGAGAAGGCATGGGGGCAGCCCCGGCCGGGCGGGCTCGGATGCCGGTTCACGCGGGCGATGTCAGTGGCCTCTGCGAGAGTGGAGGCCAGTTCGACAGGACCGGTCCGCGACCGTACCGGCGGGCGGCTGCGGCCCGTGCGGCCGGATGCCGACGAGGATGGAGGAGTTGCCGTGAATGTGTTCTTCCCCGCGCTGCGTGAGGGTTCGTCCGCACCCGCACCCGCACTGCGCTTCGGCGACCGCTCGCTGAGTTATCGGCAACTCGCCACCGCCACGGTGCCGCTCGCCGAACGCCTCGGCGGCCGGACCCGCGTCGCGGTATGGGCCACCCCGACCCTGGAGACCTCGGTGGCCGTGGTCGCGGCGATGCTGGCCGGCGTGCCCGCGATCCCGGTGAACCCCAAGATCGGGGCGAGCGAGTTGGCGCACATCGTGGCCGACAGCTCTCCCGACCTCGTCCTCAGCGAACCGGGTGCCGTACTGCCCGACGCACTCGCCGCCCTCCCCCGTCTGGACGTCAGGACCGGCCCCGCCGAGCAGACCACTGCCTCCGAGGGGGCCGGCCAGGGCTCCACGGCAGGCGGACCGGCGGATGCCTCGGACGGCGCTCCGGAACCGGAGGTGTCAGCGGCTCAGGACGTTCCGTCACTACCCCACGAGCCGGGGGAGGAGGCGCCTGCCCTGATCGTCTACACCTCCGGCACCACGGGGCCGCCCAAGGGCGTCGTCCTCCCCCGCCGGGCCCTCGCCCACACTCTCGACGCCCTGGAGGACGCCTGGCAGTGGACGGCTGACGACGTCCTCGTCCACGCCCTGCCTCTCTTCCACGTCCACGGCCTCATCCTCGGCGTCCTGGGGCCGCTGCGGCGCGGCGGCAGCGTCCACCATCTGGGCCGGTTCACCACGGAGGGTGTGATCCGCGGCCTGTCCGAGGGCGGGACGATGCTCTTCGGCGTCCCGACGATGTACCACCGTCTCGCCATGGCCGTGGCGGACGATCCGGCGCTCGCCGCCGCCCTGAGCGGCGCCCGGCTGCTGGTCTCCGGATCGGCGGCGCTGCCGCTCACCGACCATGAGCGCATCACCGCGGCGTGCGGCCGCCGGGTGATCGAGCGGTACGGCATGTCGGAAACGCTGATGAACACCAGCGTGCGGGCGGACGGTCCGCCCGCCACCGGTTCGGTCGGCGTGCCGCTGCCCGGTGTGTATCTCCGTCTGGTGGACGACGCGGGCCGGGTCCTCGACAGCGACGACGGCGAGACGGTGGGCGAGATTCAGGTACGCGGTCCGAACCTCTTCGTCGAGTACCTCAACCGACCGGACGCGACCGCGGAGGCATTCGACGGCGGGTGGTTCCGTACGGGCGACATGGCCGTACGGGATGCCCACGGCAACTACCGCATCGTGGGCCGGAAGGCGACCGACCTGATCAAGAGCGGCGGATACAAGATCGGTGCCGGTGAGATCGAGAACGCTCTGCTGGCACACCCGGCGGTGTCCGAGGCGGCCGTGACCGGCGAGCCGGACGACGACCTCGGCGAACGCATCGTCGCCTGGGTGGTCATGGCACCCGAGCCCCCGCACCCTTCCGCCGATGAGTTGTCCGACCACGTCGCCCGCCTGCTGGCACCGCACAAACGCCCGCGCACCGTGCACTTCCTGGACGCACTGCCACGCAACGACATGGGAAAGATCCTCAAGCGCCGGCTGGGGGCCTGAGAATCCGGCCCTCCCCCGCTCCCTGCGCCGCGACGCGGAGCGGGGGACATGCGATGCCCCGGCCGTTCACCCGGCCGCGCCGCTCCGGCGAGGCGCCGAGACGCTGCTCGCCGCGCCTGCCACTTCCTTGCCGGCCGTCCGCAGGGCGTCGACGGCGGCACGGATGGAGGGCCGCCGGTCCGCGTCCGCACGCCAGATCGCGTAGACATGACGTCGCATGGGGTGCCCCACCGGCACCACGCTCACCCCGTCCGGCACCGGGCCGCGCCCCAGACGCGGGGCGACCGCGACCCCCAGACCGGCGGCGATGAGGGCGAGCTGGGTGTGGTGCTCCTCCGCCATGTGCGCGATGCGGGGTTCGATGCCCTTGCTGCGCAGGGTGAACATCAACCAGTCGTGGCAGAACTCCCCCTGCGGCCAGGAGATCCAGGCGTCGTCGGAGAAATCCTCCAGTTCAACGGTGCGGCGACGGGCCAGCGCATGATCCGAGGGCATGGCCACATCCGCCGGATCGTCCAGCAGGGGAGCCTTCGCCAGACCGTCGGGGAGGGAGAGCGGGCGGTTGTACCAGTCGAGTACGACCGCCAGATCGATGTCGCCCCGCACCACACCGCGTACCGATTCGTCCGGCTCCAGCTCCGTCAGGCGGGAGCGGAGCTGCGGATGCGCCCGACCGAGCGCCACGAGCGCGGAGGGGAAGAGTCCCCGGGCCGCGGTGGGAAAGGCGCCGAGCCGGAGCTCCCCGACCGCCTGTCCGCGACGCGCCTCCAGTTCGGCCTCCGCCAGCTCGACCTGGGAGAGGATCCGGGCGGCGTGGTCGGCGAGGAGACGCCCCGCGTCGGTGAGGCGGACTCCGCGGCCGTTCTTCGCCAGCAGTTGCTGGCCGGTCTCCCGCTCCAGTTTGGCGATCTGCTGAGAGACGGCCGATGTCGTCACATGCAGTCCGTCGGCCGCCGCACTCACCGAACCGTGCCGTGCCACCGCGTTCAGCGTCCGAAGGCGATCAAGGTTCAACATGTAAGCAATGCTAAGCGATACCTCCCATACATTCTCGCTTGTGCTACGACGTTGGGCGCCTCATCGTGGTGGCCATGAGCACCACCGCCTCCCGCGCGGCGCGCGTCGCCGCCCCTCGCCCCACGGCCGCTTCCACTCCCGGCCCGCATCCGGCCGCCGGCTGGCGGCTGCGTTTCGCCGTACTGGCCCTGATCTGGGGCTTCAGCTTTCTTTTCATCAAGGTCGGCACAGAAGGGTTCGCCCCCTTGCAGGTGACGCTCGGCAGGGTCGCGTGCGGTGCCGTGGTGCTGCTGGCCGTACTCGCCGTGAAGCGTCAGCGGCTCCCGCGTTCGGCGCGCACCTGGGGTCATCTGGCGGTGGCGGCGCTCTTCCTGAACGCGCTCCCCTTCTCGCTCTTCGCCTTCGCGGAGTTGACCATTCCGTCCACACTGGCCGGCATCTGCAACGCCACCTCGCCGCTGTGGGGCATGGCGCTGTCGGTGGTCGCCCTGTCCGAGGACCGCCCCACCCGCCGCCGGGTGGCCGGGCTGGGCGTGGGTTTCCTGGGCGTTCTGACCGTGCTGGGTGCCTGGCAAGGGTTCGCGGGAACGGACCTGACCGGCACCGTCATGGCGCTCGGCGCCTCTCTCTGCTACCCGATCGGCTGGATCTACGTACGCCGCACACTGGGCGGCTCCCAGGACTCCCCTCTCTCCGCCTCCAGTGCGCAACTGCTGCTGGCGACCGCGCAACTCGCGGTCATCACCCCCCTGTTCACCAGTGCGCCGACCGCCTTCCCGCTCTGGCCCGTCCTCTCCGTCGTCGCCCTCGGCGCGCTCGGCACCGGTATCGCGTTCCTGCTGCAGTACGGGCTGGTCGCGGAGATCGGTCCCACCACCGCGCAGATGGTCACGTACTTCATCCCCGTGATCGCCACGGCCGCGGGGGTGGCACTGCTGGGCGAGCAGCTCAGCTGGAACACCCCGGTCGGCGCGCTCATCGTGCTCGCCGGCGCCGCCCTCACCCAGAGCCGCCCGCGCCGCGCGGCCCGCTCATCCGTCGTGGCCTCGGGTCCGGGCCGTTCCGGAGCACTCCCGCGGCCCACGGAACAGCCCGGGTCCGCCCCGCACCTCGACGGCTCCCCCGCCGCCGCACCGCATACCGGCGCGGTCACGTCCACTCCCGACATCGCTCTGGCCGACGAGGCGCCAGGCCGACGGTGACCTGCGCTTCGACGGCCGGCTGACGCCCGCCCGGTCGTCCGCCCACTCCCGTGGGGGCCGCCTTCCGGCGGCCCCCACGATCATTCGTAGCGCCGCGCCTCCCCGGAGCCGATGGCCGCCGTGACCGCCTCCGCCAGCGGCTCGATATCGGCGGGGGTGAGGTCAGAGACCGTGATGCGGATCGCGGGCGATGACTGCACACGGAAACGGGCACCGGGCGCCACCGCCCATCCGGCGTGCAGCAGACGGGAGACCGCCCCCGTCTCATCGGGGACCGGCACCCAGACATTCATGCCGCTCCGGCCCCGAGCGGGCACCCCGCGCGCGGCCAGTGCGCGTATCAGGGCATCCCGCCGCTCGGCGTACGCGGCAGCCACCACCACCGGGTCGACGGCCGAACTGCGCCACAGGTGGACGACGGTGTCCTGGAGGAGATGGCTCACCCACCCCGGCCCCAGACGCTGCCTGCCACGGACCCGGTCCACGGTCTCCGCATCGCCGGTCATCACCGCCAGCCGCAGGTCCGGGCCGTACGCCTTCGCCGTCGAGCGCACCAGCATCCAGTGGTCGGTGCCGCCTGCGAGCGGATGGAGAGGGAGATCGACGATGCCGTGGCCGTGGTCGTCCTCGATCAACAGGACTCCGGGGTGCGTCGCCAGCAGGCTCCGCAATTCGGTGGCGCGCGCTCCGCTCACGGCAGCTCCTGTGGGATTCTGCGCCCGGTCGGTGACGACGACGGCGCGTACCCCCTGGTCGAGAGCCCGTGCCAACTCCGCCACCAGCGGCCCCTCGTCGTCGACGGCCACCGGGGCGACGCGGAGACCGAGTGCGGGGATCAGGTCCAGCAGGCTGCCCCAACCGGGATCCTCGACCGCCACCGTGTCCCCCGGACGCAGATGCACGGCGAGCGTCCGCTCGATGGCGTCGAGCGAACCGCTGGTCACCGCTATCGGCCCGGCCGGAACACCGTCCTCGGCCAGCGCGGCGCGCGCCATCGTCTCGAGTTCGCTGTCGACCGGCGGCGCGCCGTAGAGCACCGGCTGCCCGGCTCTGCGCGCCGCGGCGGCCGTCACCGCTTCCCACCATGACGGAAGGAGCGCCGTGTCGGGGTTTCCGGCGGAGGCGTTCCGGACGTCCGGGGGCACCTCGACCCGGATCGCGTCACGCGCCGTGCTCGCCGGTCGTGGGCGCACACGGCTGCCGCGCCGCCCGGCCGTCTCGATCACCCCGCGATCCCGCAGCGTGCGGTACGCGGCGGCGACCGTATTCGGATTCACCTTCAAGTAGACGGCCAACTCCCGGAGCGGGGGCAGCACTTCGCCCGGCTGGAGCGCGCCTGCGCCGACGGCCCGCTCAACACTGGCGGCAATTTCCGATGCGCGCCGCCCCTCGATCAGATACTCTTCTAGCACAAAGTTGATTATGCACTAGTTCAAAGGAGTCGGCAATGTCCCAGACCTCGTCCCGCCACCGGCCCCCGATCCCTTCGCCCGGTACGGACGCCCCCCTTGCCGACAGCGCCTCTCAGGAGTACGCACCGACCGAGCGGACCGTTCCCACCCGCTCCGCGAACCGTGCCGCCTACGACCGGGAAACGGTCCACGCGATCCTCGACGAGGGATACGTCTGCCACCTGGGATTCGTACGGGACGGCGCGCCGGTCGTCCTGCCCACGCTCTACGGCAGGGTCGGTGACCGCCTCTACCTGCACGGTTCGACCGGTTCGCGACCGCTGCGGGCGGCCGGGGAGCCGGACCCCGGCCTCGCGGTCTGCGTCACGGTGACGCATGTGGACGGGCTGGTGCTGGCGAAGTCCGCGTTCCACCACTCCATCAACTACCGCAGCGTGGTCGTGCACGGCACCGCCCATCCGGTCACCGACCTCCAGGAGAAGACCGCGGCTCTGGACGCCCTCGTCGACCACGTGCTCCCCGGCAGGTCCGCCGACTCCCGGCCGGCCAACGCCAAGGAGCTGGCCGCCACCGCTGTCATCCGCCTCGATCTGCGGGAGGTCTCGGCGAAGATCCGCACCGGCGGCCCGAACGACGAGCCCGAGGACCTGGCACTCCCCCACTGGGCCGGCGTCCTGCCCGTGACCTCCGTCCGCGGCACACCGATACCGTCGGAATCCCAGGCCCTCGGCGTTCCCGAGCCGGCTTATCTCACCGCCCGATGAGGAGAGTGCCGTACGGCTCCGCCCGCCTACTCCCACTGATCATCCTCGCGTTCCACGTCGGGGATCGGCCCGAGGATCCTCCACCCCGGCTTCAGTGGGCGGGTGCTCCGGAAGCCCCGGTCCTCCGCGTACGCCGCCATGTCCGCGCCGTCGGGCGCGTGCACGATCGTGTAGCGCGGCGGGTCGTCGCCGTAGAAGCGGAAGAAGGTGCGTCCCTCGTCCCTCGACTGACGCGTGATCACGTCGACATCACGGAGAGCCCCGTACACCGCTCGGTCCTGCGGAGTCGTCGGCTTGCAGGAGTCGGCTCGCCCGGCGTCGCGTACGCAGATCAACGCCTGGCTCCAGCCGATCCGTTCGGCCCGCGGGTGGGCGGCCAGCATCTCCCGCATCCGGGCGTCGGCCTCGGTGAAGGCCGCCTGCCGGTGGTCGAACCGCGACTCCAGCGCGTCGAACCGTCGGTCGTCGTACCCGCTGCCGAAATGCGCGTCCAGGACGCCGAGGACGACGACCCGCCAGACCAGGAGCAGCGCCGGGACGACGATCAGTGTGATGAGCAGGATCTGCCCCGGCGAGCGTCGCCCATGGCGCCGCCCCGACTCAAGGACGTCGAAAGGGACCCTTGATGAGCGTTTCGATATCCGCCACCGCGATCGGCGGGGCGTACTTCCCGTCGGCTCGGCCATGATGCTGCAGCGTAAACCAGTCGATGAAGCCGCAGCTGGTGATCTCGTCGTCGGGGTCAAAGCCGAGAACGAAGTGACCGCACGGATCGCCCTCGTGAAGGGGAAGGGCCCTTCCGCGACGGCGCCTTGCACGCAGGCCGGTCACGCCGCTCGGGGGTGAGAAGTACTTCCCCTTCGGCGATACGCAGGGCCGGGGCCTCGTGCTGAGGCCGCCGGATCACCGGATGGGCGCGGCGGCCTCAGCACGTCACGTCAGCGTGGGTTGTTGAGAAGGCCGGCGATCTGTTCGTGGAGCGTGTGCGGCAGACGGATCGACCACCGAGCGGCTGCCTCGGTGGCCAGGTCACGGCTCCAGCGCCAGCTGTTGCGTGCGGCCGTGCGTACGTCCTGGTCCCGGGCGGCGGCCGTGGTCGCGACGTAGCGGTGCCGGTCGGCGGCGGGCAGGTCCTGTTCGAGAGCGCGGCTGGGGGTGAGCCAGTGGGACGTGCTGTCCCGCAGCAGGCGGCAGAGCTGGAGTTGCTGGGGGGCGATGACGGTGTGCAACAGGGCGTGGGTGCGGGCGATCTCGCCGCGGGCCAGGACGTGGGCGAGCATGAGCGTCCAGTTCGTCAGCTCGTCGGTGAGCTGCTGGGCGGTGGTCGGCGCCTCGGGCGGCTGGAAGGTGGCCAGTTGCCCGGCGGCCCGGGTGAGCCGGCCGGTGCGGTCCAGCAGCACGGCCCGCTCGGGGCGGGGCAGGTGCACCATCCCCCGCCAAGCCGGGACTTCGTCGATGCCGGGCCCGGCCGCGGTGAGATGGAACTCGCCGCGCATGAGGTCGTCGAAGACGACGGCGAGGACGCCGTACATGTTGGTGTAGGCGAGTTGGAGGGGAGCGAGCTGCGCGAGGAAGGCGGGACCGTCGAATTCGGCGAGACGGTCGTCCTGGATGTAGAGGTACGCCTCGATATCCGAATGGGCGTCGGCCTCGCCCACCGTCCACGATCCGTAGAGCAGTACGCCCTCCAGTCGGGGGTCGGCGTGGGCGAGCCGCCGCAGGCGTGCGATGCGGTCGTCCAGGGCGGAACAGGCGGAGTGAACGGACATGTGCGGTAGGTCTCCTGAAGTGTGGGCGTACGGGCACGCCGACGGAGCCCGGCGCCTGCCGGGCGGATGTCTGTGGACCGTCACGTCCCACTCAGGAGAAGCAGCACATGACCGAGATCATAGGCAACGCGCTGCCGGCACCGATGCGGCGGACTCCGGTCGAGGAACCCGCGGCATCGGCGGAGCCCGGGGCGGCCCGGCTCCCGGCCTCGCCCGTAGCGAGGCCCGGCTCCCGGCCTCGCCCGTAGCGGCAGCGGGGGGCCACGGCATCGGGCAGTCGCGCCGCGGCCCACGCCCGGCCCGTCGGCGGCGAGCCGCCTTTCGGAGAGGGCTCCTGTCCCCGCCGGAGCAGGAGTTCGGAGCTGGGCAGGCACGCGGCGGGCGGGCGGTGGGCGTCTCCAGGGGGCGTCCGGCCGGCCGATAGCCTGGCTCCGTCGGCAAAGATCACAGAAAGGCGGAACACATGGCAGACATCATGGAGACGGCGGCGCGGAAGGTCTTCGAGCGCTACGACATCGACAAGGACGGCCAGGTCACCGCGGAGGAATACCGGAAGGTCATCGCGGAGTTGGAGGGTTCCGAGATCACCGAGGCGCAGGCGCAGGAGCTGATCGACTCCCTCGACACCGACGGCGACCGCAAGATGTCCTTCGAGGAGTTCTGGGCGGCCATGCATGGCTGACCCCGCTGGGTCCGGCACGGCAGGTGACCGTGCCGGACCCGGTTCACGGGGCGGCCCGTCCAGTGGCGGGGGGACGAACCCCGGTTTGGGGTGCCGCCAGAACTGATCGCATACCCGCCCCTGAGTCCCACCGCTCCCCTGTAAAGCCCGGTCGGGTACGGCGGTTCGCCGAAGGGCGCCCCAACTCCCCTGTGGCAGCGGCCAGACTGGGCGGGCCCCGGGGGAACCCGCGGCCCCCGCCGCCCGCTGACCGGCAACTCCCTGCTCAGCAGCGCCGCACCGCCCGCGAAGGCCAGGGCGCACGCTCCCCGGATGCGGCGGCACCGAGCTTCCCGAGTGCGGCACGACCGGCCGCCCGGGACGCCGGCCGACCCCACGGTCTCCCCGCCCCTACCCCCGTCGCTCCCCCGCGCCCCCGCCTCCGGACAGTCGCTCCCCACGTCCGGGCCCACCCGCCGCATCCGTCCCTCCGGCCGTCACGGTGGCTCCGGGCGAGGCGGCGACCACAGTGGTCTTCTCCTTGTCGCCGGACGCCGGGGTGGCGGACTGGGCGATGAAGGCGCCGATCAGGACGACGAGGCCGCCGACGATCTGCGGTGGGGAGAGGTGTTCGCCGAGCAGTACCCAGGCCAGGACCGTCGCGATCACTGCTTCCAGGCAGGCCACGACGCCGGCCACCTGGGGGGAGAGCCGGCGGATCGACACCACGCCGGTGAGATAGGCGAGGACGGTCGCGACCAGCACGATCCAGACGAGCAGCAGGGCGGCGGGGACGCGGGTGCCGTTCATCGTGGCCATCCCGCCGAGCACCGGCCAGTCCATGCCCCAGGGGCGGGCGATGACGGTGAGGACTACGGTGCCGACCAGCAGTCCGTAGGCGACGACGCCGAGCGGGGCGGCACTGTCCTCGCCGCCGGTGCCGTGGTCGGAGAGGACGAAGTAGCCGACCTGGCAGCAGGCCGCGCCGAGGGCGAGGGCGAGTCCGAGCACGTCGACGCTGAGCCCGGACCACACCTCGACGACGCAGGCCAGGCCGCCGACGGCGAGTACCACGCCGATCGCGGCGGCGCGGGTGACCGGCCGTTTCTGGACGAAGCGGACCCATCCGAGCACCAGGGCGGGCGCCAGATACTCGATGAGGAGTGCGACGCCGACCGGGATGCGGGAGAGCGCGGCGAAGTAGCACGCCTGGACGCCCGCGACGGCGAGCAGCCCGAATCCGGCGAGGAGCGCCGGGCGCCGCCGTACCAGGGAGCGATGGCGCCAGGCCACGGGCAGCATCACCAAGGTGGCGCCCGCGACGCGGAGCCAGGTGACGTGCAGGGGATCCAGTCCCGCCTCGATCAGGGGCTTCGCGGCGACTCCGGAGCCGCCGAAGGCGACGGCGGAGAGCAGCGCGAGGGCGAGGCTCACCCCTCGGCCGGACGTGGCCGTGGCGCCTTCCGGCCCGGGGGCGGAAGGGGGCCCGGAGGAGCCCCCGGCGCCGTGAGTACCCTGACCCGGCCGGGCGTTCGTAGCGGCAGGGCTCCCCGAAGACGCATGCATCGGGTCATCATGACAGGCGCCACCTGGAGAGTCACCCCTTACCGGCATCCCGTCCTCCGGTCCGCCGGAAGGCCATCACCCCAGGTCGGCGGGGTCCCCGTCCAGCCGGGCCGCGAGTCGTACGGTGTCGACGGAGGCGCGGCGCAGCACCTCGACGGCGCGGGACTCGGGATCGTCCACCAAGGCGGCCAGCAGATCCAGGCACCCGGCCTGGAGGGCGTAGCGGGCGTGCGCACGGTCCAGGGCGCCGTCCAGGGCGGCGGCCGCGGCCGGCGACCACCCCGGTACGCCGCCTTCGGTGACCACGGGCACCGCGCCGGAATCCTCGACGGTGCCGTGCCACTGGAGTCCGTAGCCGATGCTGCGCTGGACGAGATAGCCGAGGAGCCGGGCGATCTGGGGCTGCCCGCCGTCGAAAACGTCCCGTACCGCCGGGTCCCACTCCAGGAGACCGTGCAGGAGGTGCGCGGTGTCGACGTGACGATCGCCGTCCCGCGTGGCCCGTCGGCGGGCAGCGGATATCACCGACGCCAGCTCGACGGTGAGCTGTGCGTCCATATCCACCCGCGCGGGGACCTCCCCGCCGCTGTACGCAGTACGGTTTTGCACATCTACCACCCCACCAGCCACGGAAGGCCGGGGCATCCCCGACGGGGAGCATTTGCGCATCCCACCACGGTTGGGGAGAAGCTCGCCCCTTCTCCTCCTTACGGAGGAGAAGGGTGCGTGGCGGAGACGGAATGCTCAGGGTTTCCCCCAGGCCGGCCCGTCGGCCCCGGCTTTTCTCCTCCGGGAGACCCTTCGCGCGGGCGCCACCGGGGGCGGCGCCCCGCCCCGGGTGTTCCGGTGGAGCGCCGCACGGGCGCCGCGGGCCCCCTGAAGGTGTCCGGGCGGACGGCCGTGGCACCGAAAATGACGGGCCGTCAGCCTTGAAGGTTGCCGTGGGCGCGGATACGTTCCACGGACCCGCCAGGCATGTCCTCACCTAAGGGGTGGCCCCATGGCCGCAGTCACCGCACAGGCCCGCATCGGGGCGCCGGCCGGACGGATCTGGGAACGGCTCACCGACTTCGGAGGCCACGGCCGGTGGAACGCCACGCACACCGGCTTCCCCCGGGGCGGGCCGGATCCGCTGGAAGCGGGCGCGGAGTACCTGGAGAACATGAAGCTGATGGGCTTCCCCGCCGAGGTCCGCTGGACGGTGCGGGAACTCCGGTCGGAGCGGCTGCTGGACCTCCGGGGCAAGGGCCCGATGGGCGTGACGCTGGCGATGCGGTACGCGCTGGAGCCGGACGGCGGGGCGACGACGGTACGCATCGACGGCGAGTTCACCGGCGCCGCGGTGTCCCTGATGGCCGGGAAGCTCAAGGATTCCGCGGGCGCGGCGCTGGAGGCGTCACTGCGTGACCTCGCGGCGCTCGTCGCCTGACGTACGGCCACCGCGGTCGGCCGCGCGACCGTAAGGGCGCCGTACCGCTCTCCGGCAGCGCCCGGCGCGCGGCCGACCGCACGCGCCGGGCGGGGTCGTGCGCGCGCCGGGGCCACAGGGGCACCCCGTCCGCCCTCAGTCCTCCTCGGCGAGGATCAGGTACAGCTCCTTGCGCGCCTTGTTGACCACGGCCATCGCCTTCTCCCGCTGCTCAGGGGTGCCGGTGGCCCAGACCTGCCGGAAGGCGTCGACG
The DNA here is from genome assembly GCF_055567035.1 of Streptomyces sp. NPDC027185. NCBI lineage: Bacteria > Bacillati > Actinomycetota > Actinomycetes > Kitasatosporales > Streptomycetaceae > Streptomyces > Streptomyces sp. NPDC027185. Next base: position 408,317 of record NZ_JBVHRF010000008.1, read on the forward strand.
AGTCCGCCGCCGGCCTTGCGGATCTCGTTCATGGCCTCCCAGTCGACGCCGCGCCCCGCTTCCTCCCAGGGGGCGTCAGGTCCGCCGTCGGCCTCCGTGCGTCCGTCCTCGGTCAGGGAGAAGAGCTTCTTGCCCCCTTCGGAGGCGCTGGCGATCAGACCTTCGTCCTCCAGAAGCTGAAGGGTCGGGTAGACCGAGCCGGGGCTGGGCTTCCAGGCGCCGCCGCTGCGCTCGGCGATTTCCTGGATCATCTCGTAGCCGTGCATCGGGCGGTCCTTGAGCAGGGCGAGGATCGAGGCGCGCACATCACCGCGGCGGGCGCGGCCGCGTGGCCCGCCGCGCCCCCGGCCACCGCCGAATTGCGGTCCGCCGAAGGGCGGCCCGAAGGGGCCGAAGGCGCGGCGGCCCTCGAACCGGTCGCCGAAGCCGGCGAATCCGCCCGGCCCACCGGGGCCGCCGCCACCGGGACCGCCGTGCCGTCCGGCGCCCCAGGGTCCGCGACCGAAGCCGCCTTCCTGGCCGTGCCCGTATCCGTGTCCATGTCCGTGGGGTCGCATGAGGGGTTCCTTCCGTCAGCCGGTGGCCCGAGGGGGCACCGGTCGTCGATCAGACCTTTCGCTGACCGATCGCGATGCGTCAACGATATATCGGTAGTGTTCGTTCGGCAAGGCTTTACGACTCCCCGGCGGCTCCCCGAGGAGGGCCAACTCCTCACCAACGGCTCTGACCTGCGGCGCAGCGGGGGCTTAAGGTCCTCGGCATGAGGATTCGCATCGTCGACGCGTTCAGTACCGGCCCGTTCACCGGCAACCCGGCAGGGGTCGTCCTTCTGGAAGCGGGGGACTTCCCCTCCGTCCGGTGGATGCAGGACGTCGCGCGGGAGATGAACCAGTCGGAGACCGCGTTCGCCCATCCCCTGCCGCCCGGCGGCGAGGCGGACTGGGCGCTCCGGTGGTTCACCCCGGCCACCGAGGTCGCCATGTGCGGACACGCCACGCTGGCCACCGCGCACGTGCTGCACACGACCGGCACGGCCACCGGGACGGTCCGCTTCGCCACCCGCAGCGGTGTCCTGAGCACCACCGCGCACGACGACGCCTCGTTCACCATGGACTTCCCGACCGCCCCGCTCACCCCGGTGGAGGTGCCGCAGGCGCTGGCCGACGGACTGGGTGACGCCTCGATCCGGGGCGCGTACGAGACCGGGCCGCAGGTCGGTGATCTGCTGGTCGAACTGGCCGACGAAGCGGCCGTGGAGCGCCTGGCGCCGGACCTCCGGGCGCTGAGCGGGCACAGCGGCCGGGGCGTCATCACCACCGCACGCGCCGCTGCGGCGGACTGCGGCTACGACGTCCGGGTGCGCTGTTTCTTCCCCCAGGTCGGAGTCGGCGAGGACCCGGTGACGGGGAGCGCGCACACCGCGCTCGCACCGTTCTGGGCGCCCCGGCTCGGCCGGGACACCCTCACCAGCCTGCAAGGAGGCGCCCGTACCGGCCTCGTCCGCACCCGGCTGCGCGGCGACCGTACCCTGCTGACCGGATCCGCGGTCACCGTGCTGGACGGGGAACTCCTCGCCGGGGCCTGACCGGACGGCCGGGGCGGTCGGATGCCCGGCCGCCCCGTGCCCCGGAACGCCGCACGGGCCCGCGTGCCGCCCGGCGCGGTCAGCGGGAGCCGAGGGCGTGCAGCACCTCCCCCGCCGCGCGGCGGCCGGATTCCACAGCGCCCTCGAAGTAGCCGTTGCCGTGCACGGCGGTCTCCGTGCCCGCCCAGTGGAGCGCCCCCTCCGGCTGCCGCAGGGCGCTGCCGAAGGCCGTCCATCCGCCGGGGGTGAAATGCCCGGAGAAGCAGCCCCGGGTCCACTCCTGCGCGAGCCAGTCGAACTCGACGTACTCCTGCGGTTCCGCCGCCCGGCCGGTGAAGAGTTCGCCGAGACGGCGGGTGACGCTCTCCCGGCGCTCCCCGGGCGGCCGGGTCCGCAGGCGGACCGCTTCATCGCCGTAGACGAACGCGGTCAGCACCGCTCTCGGGGCCGCCGGCGGCGTGTTGTCGACGGTCTCCGTGAGGACGCCCGCCGACGACGTCGACACCCCCGACAGGCCCTCGTCCCGCCAGAAGGGTTCGGCGTACACGGCGTGGACCTTCAGCGCGGTACCGGCCGTCATGCGCTGGAAGACGCCCGCCCGCAGGGCGCTCAGCGGCGGGTCGTGGCGGAGCGCCCCGGCGAGTACGGGCGGCAGCGCGATCACGGCCCGCGCGGCGTGGTGCGCGCCCAGTGCCGTGGTGACGCGGACCCCGGTGCGGTCCTGGGCGATGCCGAGGACCGGTTCGGACAGCCGGACGGTGCCGTCGGGCAGGTCGGCGGCCATCCGCTCGGCGATCCGCTGGGCCCCGCCGACGACACGGCTCTCCTGCGCACCGCCCCGGAAGCCCAGCAGCGCCCCGGTCCCGCCGCCGCTGGCCAGGTAGAAGAGCGTTTCGAGCAGCGAGGTCTCCGCGGGGCTCCCGGCGAGGAGTCCACCGGAGACGATCCGGCCGACGTAGCGCTTCGCGGCGTCCGGGGCGCCGGTCCCGTCGAGCCAGGTGGCGAAGGTCTGCCGGTCCCAGGGCACCGCGTCGGCGGCGGTCCACGGGCTTCTCACGGGGACCTGCCGGCACAGGGTGTCCAGCTCGTGGAGGAGCGCGGTCACCTCGTCGGGGAGCGCGGTGCGGTGCTCCCCGTCGTGGTCGATCACCGCCGAGCCGTACTCCGGGGTGGGGTAGGTGGCGATGCCGTAGCGGTCGGCCAGTCCGGTGATCCGGTGCTGGGCCGCGGAGATCCACTGTCCGCCCAGGTCGAGTTGGGTGCCGTCGGGCAGGAAGCGGGTCAGGGCCCGCCCGCCGACCCGGCCACGGGCCTCCAGGACGAGGACGTCGCAGCCCGCCCCGTGGAGTTCCTGCGCGGCGCTGAGGCCCGCGAATCCCGCGCCGACAACCACCACGTCGCGCTTGCTCACCCCGGTCACCGCTTCCCTGTCTCGTCCCACCCGGCCCGCCCCCTGACGGGCCGGCGGCGCCCTCAGGATCGTGGCCGGGCAGCGGACCCGGGGACCGCGCCACACGGCTCACGGCCCGGTTCACCCGGTATGGGCAACCGCCACCGGGCCCGCTCCGCGGGACGTCCGGCGGCGGACACCGGCCGCACGCCCCGGGCCGCTCCCGCCCACGCCGGCGGAACGGCCCGTACGGCATCGCCGCCGCCCCCGCGTCTACGGCGTCGGCAACCAGTCCACCCGGCCCGCGAGCAGCGCGTAGCCCAGGAAGGCCACGATGTCGATCAGGGCGTGCGCGGCGATCAGCGGGCCGACCCGGCCCCACCTGCGGTAGAGCAGGACGAAGACGACGCCCATCACCATGTTGCCGAGGAAGCCCCCGATGCCCTGGTAGAGGTGGTACGAGCCGCGCAGCACGGCGCCGGCGGCGAGCGCGGCCACCGGCGTCCACCCCAGCTGCCCCAGACGGCGCAGCAGATAGCCGACGACGATGACCTCCTCCAGGACGGCGTTCTGCACCGCGGAGGCGATCAGCACCGGGACCTTCCACCACACGTCCGGCAGCGCCTCGGGCACCACCGTGAGGTTGAAGCCCGCCACCCGCGCACCCAGGTAGAGCAGCAGCCCGCTGCCCCCGATCACCGCGGCGAGCGCCGTACCGCGCCCCAGGTCCGCGCCGGGCCTGCGCCGGTCGAACCCCAGCGCGCGCAGCCCGCCCGCCCGCTCCCTCAGCAACAGGTGCGCCACCAGCGCGACCGGCACCAGCGCCGTGGCGATGCCGAAGAGCTGCCAGGCGAGGTCCAGCCACGGACGGCCGGGGGCGTGGGAGCCGTTCAACGTCGCCGCCTGGTCCTTGAGACCGCCGGGCCGGGTCACCGCGCCGAGGAAACTGATCAGCGCGGACACCCCGCTGGCCCCCAGCGACAGGGCGAGCACCAGGAGCGTCTCGTTCCGCAGCATCCTGCGGGACAGGTGCTCCCCCGGCTCCCAGGCGCCGGAGGTCCCGACGCCGCCACGGGCGTGCGCGTCCGACCCCACAGTTTTCTCCACTTCCACCGCTTTCTCCGCTCCCGCCCCCGCCTGCGCGTCCATCACTTCCACCACTTCCGCGATACCGCCACCCGTGCCGGGCCTGCCCGGCTAGGGTCGCCGCAGCAGGTACGAAGATCGCGCGACAGGCCGGGGCAGACGCCGTCCACGTGGTGTGACCGCCTCCGCCGTGTCCCGATCGAGCTCCGAGACGCAGGAGAGGCGCTACCGCGATGGGACGTCACAGCTTGCCCGACAGCTCCGCACCGCGGGACGCGGGGGCCCGGCCCGGCGCCCGCCGCCGCACCGTCGTACTCGCCACCGTCCTCGCCCTCGCGCTCGCGGCGGGCACGGTGGCGGCGCTCCGCAGCGATCTGCTGCCGTTCGGCCAACCGTGCGGCGGCGACCTCGTCCGGCTCGACGTCGTCGCCTCGCCCGACATCGCCCCCGCGCTCGACGACGTCGCGGACCGGGCACGGCGCGAGGAGACCCGCACCGACGGGAAATGCCTGGACGTCAAGGTGACGGCGCGCTCCGGGGCGGAGGTCGCCGACTCCCTCGCGCAGCGCCCGGCACACTCCGAATTCCAGGTCTGGATACCGGACTCCACCCTCTGGAGCGACCGCGTGGACGCGGCCAGCGGCACACCGCTGACCACCAGCGGGACGATCGCGGCCTCCCCCCTCGCCCTGGGCGCCGTCCCGGCCACCGCCGGGAAACTGGGCTGGCCGGAGAAGACGTACGACTGGTCGGCGCTGCTGAAGGCCGCCGACGACGGCACGCTGCCGCTCGGGGTGGCCGATCCCACCCGCAGCGCCACCGGAGTCCTCGCCCTCTCCCGCATCGACGCCGCCTACCGGAAGGCGGAGAAGGACGAGGGCGCCGGCACCGCGCGGACCCGTACGGCGGCCGCCGCCGAGGTGCTCCACCAGCGGATGGCCGACGGTGACGAGGAACTCGCCGCGACACTGCCGCGTGATGCCTCCGAGGCCGCGGAGGACCACCGCAACCCCGCGGTGCTCCTCTCCGAACAGGCCGCGTTCGCGCACAACCGCGCCGGCACCGGCCCCGGACTGGAACTCTTCTACCCCCAGGACGGCACCGCCCAGCTCGACTACCCGTACACCCTCGTCGACGAGAACCAACTCGACGCCGACACCTCGCGCGCCGCCGGCCGTTTCATGACGTTGCTCTCCGCGCCCCCGGGCCAGCAGGTGCTGCGGGCCCACGGCTTCCGGGCGGGGCACGGCAGGGCGGACGAGAAGGTGACCCGCGCGGCGGGCGGCCGCGCACCCCAGCCGTACACCCAGGACACCGCCGTACCGCCGTCCGCCAAGGAGATCCGGGCGCTGCTCGGCATCTGGGCGGTCACGGTGCAGAAGGCCCGGATCACCACGGTGGTCGACGCCTCCTCGTCCATGGGGCTCGCGGTGCCGGCGAGCGGCGGCCGGTCACGGATGTCGCTGACCAGGGACGCGCTGCTCCGGGAACTGGCGACGTTCACGCCCGACGACGAGATCGGGCTGTGGAAGTTCGCCACCGGACTCGACGGCTCCCGCGACCACCTGGAGCTGTCCCCCACCACCCGGCTCGGCGACCGGGGCCCCGGCGCCACCACCCACCGCGACGCCCTCACGGCCGCCCTGGGCGCGCTCACCCCTGTCCCCGGCGGCGGCACGGGCCTGTACGACACCACGCTCGCCGCGTACCGCGAGGCCCGTTCGTCGTACGTGGAGGGCAAGTTCAACACCGTCGTGGTGGTCACCGACGGCGCGGACGACGACGCCGCCACCGTCGGACTGGACGGCGTGGTGGCCGGGATCAAGAAGCTGACGGACCCGGGGCGGCCGATACCGCTGATCGTCCTCGCCGTCGGCCCGGAGGCCGACCGGTCCGCGCTGGACCGCATGACCGCCCCCACCGGCGGCTCCGTCCACGAGGTCGAGGACCCGTCACATCTCGACGAGGCGATCCGGGAGGCCATCGTCACCACGGGCAGCGGGGAACAGGGGTAGCCGGAGGACGGGCTCGCGCGGGGCAGCGGCGGGACCCCGGCCGTCGGCGTCGGGGAGCACCCTCCCGGCCGGACGGGTGACGGCGCCCTCCCGCCCGGCACCGCTGCGGGGGCGCCCGGACGCGCCACCCCGCCGCCTCAGCCCCCGTCCGGCCCCGCCGTCTCCCGGTTCTGCCATTCGCCCGTTGCCGGGCGGCGCGGCGGCGGGACCGCCCGCCGGACCGCGGGCCAGGCGACGGGCCAGGTGTGCACCGGCTCACCGGTCCGCATCAGCTCGCCGTAGCGGCGGGTCATCCCGGCCAGCGCCGCCCCGCGGTCCAGGCCCTGCTCCCGTGCGTGGTGGTAGGCGGCGGTCTGCCAGGAGGCGCCGTTGGTGCGGCGGGCGCAGCGCTCCTCGATGATGCCGAGGTAGCGGTCCCGGTCGGCCGGTTCGACGCCCCAGGCGTCCAGCCCGGCGGCGGCCAGCGGCAGCAGTTCCTGGAGGACCAGCCGGGTCACCGGCGTCTCCACGACACCGCCCCGCCCCGGACGCGGCCAGCGCAGCGTGGCATCGATGCCGTGGCGGCAGGCGGCGGTGAAGTTCTCCGCTGCGGCGGCGAACGGCAGCCGGGTCCACACCGGACGCGGCGCCTGTGCGAGCGCGCGCACCAGCCCGTAGTAGAAGGCGGTGTTGGCGAGGACGTCGGCGACCGTCGGGCCGGCCGGGAGCACACGGTTCTCGACCCGCAGATGCGGGACGCCGTCGGCGATCCCGTACACCGGCCGGTTCCAGCGGTAGACGGTGCCGTTGTGCAGCACCAGTTCCGCGAGGTCCGGTACGCCGCCCGCGTCGAGGACGCGCAGCGGATGCTGCTCCCCGCAGAGCGGCAACAACGGCGGGAAGTACCGCACGTTCTCCTCGAAGAGGTCGTACGCCGAATCGATCCAGCGCTCCCCGAACCAGGTACGCGGGCGCACCCCCTGGGCCTGGAGTTCCGGCGGCCGGGTGTCGGTGGCCTGCTGGAAGACCGGCGGCCGCGACTCGCGCCACAGCTCACGCCCGAAGAAGAACGGCGAGTTGGCGCCGACGGCCACCTGGACGGCGGCGAGCGCCTGCGCCGCGTTCCACACCGCGGCGAACCGGCCGGGCGTCACCTGCAGATGCAGCTGCACGGAGGTGCACGCGGCCTCCGGCGCGATCGACGGCGACCGGGCGACGAGCCGCTCCACACCCTGGATGTCGAGTGCGAAGTCCTCACCGCGCGCCGCCCGCATTTCATCGTTGAGCAGGAAATAGCGGTCGTTCTCGGAGAGGCTGGCGGCGGTGAGATCGGTGGTGTCCAACGTGGGCAGAATACCGATCATCATGACCCGGGAGGCCACTTCACGGGCTTTGCGATCGGCATAGGCGAGCGCGGTACGGAGTTCTTCGGCGAGCTGCTCGAAGACCTGGCCGTGCAGCCGGTGCGGGGTGATGTTCACTTCCAGATTGCAACGGGCGAGTTCGGTCTGGAAATCCTGGCTCGCGATACGTTCCAGCACCTGGGAGTTCATCATCCTGGGCAGTCCGTCGGCCCCGGCGAGATTGAGTTCGATCTCCAGACCCACCAGGTTTTTCGGCCGGTCGAACCGTTTCTCCCCCAGCAGCCTCGCCAGCCCCTCAAGACACTCCTGAAGCTTTCTTCGATAACGCTCCCGGTCCGCCAGGCCGATGCCGTCCGCGGCGACCTTCTCCCCCATCGAAGGGTCCTTCCTCCAGTGGACGGCCCGCAGCCACGGGCCGTCCGGGGCCGTCCCCGGCACCACCGGGGCACGCGTCACGGTCGATGATGCCCCGGTGATCTGATCCATAACGCCTCAAGGGCGTTCGGCCGCCGATAGGCTCGAAGCGGCCCGGAGTCCGGCACGTACCGTTGGCATATTGCCCGGACACCCCCCGTCAGCAATTACCCGGAAAAACACCGGAAAGATTCGGCCTACCGTACCGCGACAGAATATCGAGGCGGTTTACCCATCCTCCCCGCAAAGAAGGAGAAAACGCCTCTATAGCCGGTCCGGATTACCCCTTGCCGGAAATCACGGGCGCGCTTAGCGGAAACACCGCTGGAACATACGTCGTATAAACTCCGTTCACGAGGCGGAGACTTGGGCCCCGTGTCGCGTTGCGCGCCCCTGCGCGGAGATACGCGCCGGGGCCGGCTCCGACCCCGCACGCTGACAATGCCGTCGGCGTCCACCTGCACCACCGTGTCTCCCGAGTGAGAGGCGACTCACCATGCCGCTGCACGTACCCGCTGCCCCCGCGCCCGCCCTGCGCAGCGTCCTCACCGCTCTCGGCTCGCCCACCGCCGTCCGTGAGGCCCGCCCCGCCGCGCTCCGCGCGCACCAGGGCCCGCTGAGCGCCGACCATCCGCTCCCGGTCCACATCCTGGACGGCATCGGCCACACCGGCGTCCCGCCCCGCACCCGCCTGGCCGGGTGGCGGTTCCTGGTGCTCGGCGGTGAGCGGCCGGTCGCGGCGGCCGAGGCGCGGCTGACGGCGGACGGCTGGGCGTTCGCCCACTTCTGCGGCGGCCCGTACGTCACGGCGACCGAACAGGCCCTGCACCAGGCCGAATCGCTCACCGCCGGGTACCAGCCGCGGCTGCTGTCCGTACCGGAGCTGTACATGCTGACGCTGTGGCTGCACCACGACACCGCCTCCGACGGCGTCTCGGGGGAGCCGGCGCCCGGCGATCTCCTGGTGCCGCTCGCTCCCGCCCCGCCCGGGATCGCCGCGCACCTCCCGCAGCGGGTGGCCGACCTCCTGCCCCGGCTCAGCGACCGCCTCGCCCCGCCGCCGCTCCTCGGCTCCACCGCCTGAGGACATCCGGACACACCGGCGGGCGGGGACCGACCGTCCGACCGACGCGTCCGGCACGGCGTACGCACCCGCTCACCGAGCGCCCCGCGAGCCCCCGACGGCCGCGGGGCGTTCGGCCGTACGCCCCCCGTGCGCCCGTCCGCCGCCTCTCCCCCAACCTCCGTGACCAGCGGCGCATTTGGGAGCAACCGCCCGCACGGGTGACACGTCCGTATCGAGTGCGTACCACTGCTGCGAAATCCCTGCGGAAATCCGTCCGCAGGGCAACACTTGAGCCCAACCGAAGGAAACGGGGGAAGCGGCCATGACCACTTCGAGTTCATCGAGCCGCACGACGACGTTCACCCATCCGCAGCGAAAGACAGTGCCCATGTGTCAGCACCAGCCGCCCTGCCCGACCGCCGACTCCACCGACCGGGAAGCCGCACATCCGGTGGCGCACCATCCGGAGCAGGGCTGGAGCCTGTTGTGCAACGGCGTTCTCCTCTTCGAGGACACCGGTGAGCTTCTGCCGGACGGTCAGGTCATCGCCCCGCACCGTCCGGACTGCGCCTCCCGGGTCGCCACCACCGTCTGACCCGTCGCACGTCAAAGGGCCCCCGGCGACATCGCCGAGGGCCCTCATCGTTGCGCGGACGTCAGCCGTCGTACTCCGTCAGCGGCGGGCAGGAGCAGACGAGGTTACGGTCGCCGAAGGCGCCGTCGATGCGGCGGACCGGCGGCCAGTACTTCTCCGCCGCCACGACACCCGCCGGGAAGACGGCCTCCTCGCGGGTGTACGGGTGCGCCCACTCACCGCCGAGCGCGTCCGCGGTGTGCGGGGCGTTGCGCAGCGGGTTGTCGTCCTTGTCCCACTCGCCGTTGCCGACCTTCTCGATCTCCGCGCGGATGGCGATCATCGCGTCGCAGAAGCGGTCCAGCTCGGTGAGGTCCTCGCTCTCGGTCGGCTCGATCATCAGCGTGCCGGCCACCGGGAACGACATCGTCGGGGCGTGGAAGCCGTAGTCGATGAGCCGCTTGGCGACGTCGTCGATGCTCACGCCCGTGGCCTTGGTGAGCGGCCGGACGTCGATGATGCACTCGTGCGCGACGAGCCCGCCGGGCCCGGTGTAGAGCACCGGGTAGTGCGGCTCCAGGCGCTTGGCGATGTAGTTGGCGGAGAGCACCGCCACCTGGGTGGCGCGCTTGAGACCCTCGCCGCCCATGAGCCGGACGTACGCCCAGGAGATCGGCAGGATGCCGGCCGAGCCCCAGGGGGCGGCGGAGATCGGGCCGACGCCGGTCTCCGGGCCCGCGGTGGGCTGGAGCGGGTGGTTGGGGAGGTACGGCGCGAGGTGCGCGCGGACGCCGACCGGGCCGACACCGGGGCCGCCCCCGCCGTGCGGGATGCAGAAGGTCTTGTGGAGGTTCAGGTGCGAGACGTCGCCGCCGAACTTCCCCGGCTCGGCGAGTCCGACCAGCGCGTTCAGGTTGGCGCCGTCCACGTAGACCTGACCGCCCGCGTCGTGCACCGCGGCGCAGATCTCGGTGATGTGCTCCTCGAAGACGCCGTGTGTCGAGGGGTAGGTGACCATCAGGACGGCCAGCTCGTCACGGTGCTTGTCGATCTTGGCGTGGAGGTCGTCGGTGTCGACCTCGCCGTCCTCGCCGGTCTTGACGACGACGACCTTCATCCCGGCCATCACGGCGCTCGCGGCGTTGGTGCCGTGCGCCGAGGACGGGATGAGGCAGACGGTGCGCTGCTCATCGCCGTTGGCGCGGTGGTACGCGCGCACCGCCAGCAGACCGGCCAGCTCACCCTGGGAGCCGGCGTTCGGCTGGATGGAGACCTTGTCGTAGCCGGTGACGGCGGCCAGCCGCTCCTCCAGTTCCTGGATGAGGCTGAGGTAGCCCTGCGCCTGCTCGGCGGGGGCGAAGGGGTGCAGCTGCCCGAACTCCGGCCAGGTGACCGGCTCCATCTCCGTCGTCGCGTTCAGCTTCATCGTGCAGGAGCCGAGCGGGATCATGCCGCGGTCGAGCGCGTAGTCCTTGTCGGACAGCCGGCGCAGGTAGCGCAGCATCGCGGTCTCGGAACGGTGCTGGTGGAAGACCGGGTGGGTGAGGTAGCCGTCGGTCCGCAGCAACCCCTCGGGCAGCGCGTCGGCGGCCGCCGCGTCCAGCTGCTCGACGTCACCGGAGACGCCGAAGGCGCGCCAGACGGCGGCGAGCTGCGTCCGGCCGGTGGTCTCGTCGCAGGCGATGCCGACATGGTCCGCGTCGGTCAGACGGAGGTTGACACCGGCCTCCCGGGCGGCCGCGACGACGTCGGCGGCCCGTCCCGGCACCCGGGCGGTGAGGGTGTCGAAGTACGCGCCGTGCACCAGCTCCACGCCACCGGCCGTCAGGCCCTCGGCGAGGACCGTGGCGTAACGGTGGGTGCGGCGGGCGATGGCGGCCAGCCCGTCCGGGCCGTGGTAGACCGCGTACATCCCGGCCATGACGGCGAGCAGCACCTGCGCGGTACAGATGTTGCTGGTGGCCTTCTCACGGCGGATGTGCTGCTCGCGGGTCTGCAGGGCGAGGCGGTACGCCTTGGTGCCGTCGGCGTCGACGGAGACGCCCACCAGGCGGCCGGGCAAGCTCCGGGCGAACTTCTCCCGTACGGCCATGAAGCCGGCGTGCGGACCGCCGAAGCCCATCGGCACACCGAAACGCTGGGTGGTGCCCACCGCGATGTCGGCGCCCAGCTCACCCGGCGAGGTGAGGAGGGTCAGGGCCAGCAGATCGGCGGCGACGGTGACGACGGCGCCCAGCTCCTGGGCCTGCGCGATGACGGCACGCGGGTCGCGGACCGCGCCGGACGCCCCCGGGTACTGCAGCAGCACACCGAAGACGCCCCGCTCGGCGATCTCGGCGGGGATGCCGTCACTCAGGTCGGCGACGACGACCTCGACACCGGTGGGTTCGGCGCGCGTCCGGATGACGGCGACGGTCTGCGGCAGGCAGTCGGCGTCGACGAGGAAGACGCCCTGCTTGACCTTGCCCACCCGCCGGGAGAGCGCCATGGCCTCGGCGGCGGCGGTGCCCTCGTCCAGGAGCGACGCACCGGAGGTCGGCAGGCCGGTGAGGTCGGCGACCATCGTCTGGAAGTTCAGCAGCGCCTCCAGCCGGCCCTGCGAGATCTCCGGCTGGTAGGGGGTGTACGCCGTGTACCAGGCGGGGTTCTCCATGACGTTGCGCAGGATCACCGGCGGGGTGAACGTGCCGTGGTAACCGAGGCCGATCATCGAGGACAGGACCTGGTTGCGCTGGGCGAGACCGCGCAGTTCGGCGAGGACCTCCGCCTCCGAACGGCCCTGCGGCAGCCCCAGCGCCTCGGCGCTCTTGATCACGTCGGGCACCGCGGCGGCGGTCAGCTCGTCCAGCGAACCGAATCCGACCTGCGCGAGCATCTTCGCCTGCGCCTCGTGGTCCGGACCGATGTGCCGGTGCTCGAAGGGCGTACCGCGCTCCAGCTCGGTCAGGGGGATGCGATTGGTGGTCATCTGCGGGGGCCTCCTGGTCTCAACGACCTACGAGGGGCACCACGGCGCTGGTGCCCGGACGGCCTCCCCCTCTGTCATCTCAACCTGAGAGCTTCACCGGCCCGCGACCGCGACCCGGCTTTCACCGTCGGTGAGGAGGGGTTTCCGGCGCTGCGTCGTCCGTGGCCCGCCCTGCTTTCCAGAGTGACCTCGTCCGAGCGGTACGTGTGCCTGAGAGTTTCCGGGGAGGATTTGCTCCTTCGGCGTCCGCGCCGCGAACGACGTGGACTCTCCCGCACGGGGTCAGCGGCCATTTGCCAGCCTACCAGCGCGTCATCCGGGGGATCCTTCGAGTGGCCGACATGAGAAATGTGCCGTTTGGTAGGTGTGACCAGGCAGTTGCGACCAGTTGGAGGGGCCGTGCAAACCGATATCGACCCGCGGAGCCTGATCGGCCGCAAGGCGTACGACCGCCAAGGTGCCAAGATCGGTACCGTGGACGAGGTCTACCTCGACGACGCGACCGGCGAACCCGAATGGGCGGCAGTGCGCACCGGACTTTTCAGCCGCGACGCCTTCGTCCCCCTGGAGCCGAGCCGCCTGGTCGACGACGCCCTGCACATCCCCTACGACCGCAAGCTGATCAAGGGCGCCCCGGACTTCGGCGTCGGCCGCCACCTCTCCCCCGAGCAGGAACTCCAGCTGTACCACCACTACCGGCTGGACATCACCTCCCCCGCGGACGTCGAGCGGCCTCCCGCCGACAAGAACTTCGGCAACATCGCGGGAGCGGACGACTGAATCCCGGGAGCGGAGCTGGCCCGCTCACCGGCGGTCCGCGCCTCGATCCTCCGGCGCCGGGGCCGGCCCCGGCGCCGACACCGGCTCTTCCGCCGGCGCCCGCTCCGGCCGACCGGATATCGAGCGGCCGGACACACCGTCCGGCCCGCCCCCTTTGCTCCTGACCGGCGCCGCTCCCGCGCCCGCCCCGCCCGCTGCGGAGCCCGTCGTCGGCCCGCCGCCGACCAGCGGCAACGGCTCCCCGGGCCGTAGCGCCGGATCGTCCACGGCGAAGGTCCTCACCCGCCCCGGCGCCGACCACGGCTGCTCGAACCGCACCGTCACCCGCCCCACCCCGCTGCCCTGCACCCACCCCGCGCCGTAGTCGTCATGGACGACGTCCAGCCCGGGATGCCAGCGGCGCGGCCGCTCCTCCTCGGGCTCCGCCTCGCCCCTCGCCTCCCCGCTCGCCGCCGCTTCCAGGGCGTGCGCTGCTTCGACGGCCTCCTGCTCCGTGGCCAGCTGGGCGAAGAGGTCCTCCTGGGTGAAGTCGGCCAGCCCGCTCACCCCCACGCCCAGCAGCCGCACCCCGCCCGTGGTGTCGACCAGATCCAGCAGCCGGATCGCCGCCTCCCGCACCACCGCGGGATCATCGGTGGGCCCGCGCAGCGTCTCCGACCGCGTCAGCGTCGAGAAGTCGTAGTTCCGCACCTTGATCACGACCGTACGGCCGGAACGGCCGGCGGCCCGCAACCGCTCCACACACCGCTCCGCCAGCCGCACCAGCTCGTTGCGCACCCGGGTGCGGTCGGTGAGGTCGACCTCGAAGGTGTCCTCCACCGACACCGACTTCGCGTCCCGCTCGGCGACGACCGGCCGGTCGTCGCGGCCCAGCGCCATCGCGTACAGCCCCGTCCCGTGCGCCCTGCCCAGCAGCCGTACCAGCTCCGCCTCCCCCGCCTCGGCGGTCTCCGCGACGGTCGTGATCCCGGCCCGGCGCAACGCCTCGGCCGTCGCCGGTCCGACGCCCGGCAGGGTACGGACGGTCATCGGCCCCAGCAGCTCCCGTTCGGTGCCCGGCTCGATGATCCGCAGGCCGTCCGGCTTGGCCGCCTCCGACGCGATCTTGGCCAGCATCTTGGCCCCGGCCAGCCCCACCGAACCCGTCAGCCCTGTGACCTCCCGGATGTCGCGCCGCAGCCGCTCACCGACCGCGCGGGCCGACCCGGAGTCGTCCGCGACACCGCCCGCCTCCAGATCGACGAACGCCTCGTCCAGGCTCAACGGCTCGACCAGCGGCGACAGCGCGTGCAGCAGCTCCATCACGCTGTCGCTGACCCGGCGGTAGACGGAGAAGCGCGGACTGAGATACGCCGCGTTGGGACACAGCCGGCGCGCCTGGGCCGTCGGCATCGCCGACCGCACCCCGAAGACCCGCGCCTCGTACGACGCGGTCGAGACAACGCCGCGCGGCCCGATCCCGCCCACGACCACCGGCTTACCGCGCAGGCTGGGCTTGGCCGCCTGCTCGGCGGCCGCGAAGAACGCATCCATGTCGAGATGCAGAATCGTCGGCGCACGTCTCACACGACCGATGCTGCCGCATACCACTGACAATCGGCCCCGAGCAGGGCCGGAGCGCCCGGCGGAGGCCGGCTCGGCAGCGGCCGGGGCTCAGCCCGCGCGGTTGCGCCGCCGGGCCAGCTCGTCGTGCGGGTTCTGCCCGGCCAGGGTCTCCCCCGTGTCCACCCGCTCACCGTGCAGCTGGGACAGCGCACTCTCCACGTCCCGCCACACCACACCGATGGCGATACCGAAGACGCCCTGCCCACCCTGCAGCAGATCGACCACCTGGTCCGGGGAGGTGCACTCGTAGACCGTCGCGCCGTCGCTCATCAACGTCATACGCGTCAGATCGGCCGGCTGCCGGGAACGCAGGTGCTGGACCGCGGTGCGGATGTTCTGGAGCGACACACCCGTGTCCAGCAGCCGCTTGACGATCTTCAGGACGACGACGTCGCGGAAGCTGTAGAGCCGCTGGGTGCCCGAGCCGTACGCCGGGCGGACACTCGGCTCGACCAGCCCCGTACGGGCCCAGTAGTCGAGCTGCCGGTAGGTGATGCCGGCGGCCGCACACGCGGTCGGGCCGCGGTAGCCGATGATCGCCGTCGCGCGCTCCGCCGGGACCGCGGCGGCCTGTACCGGGGTGCGGTCCGCCGTCACGTTCGAGGGGAGCGGCAACGCCCCTTCCGCCGTACCGTCGCCGGTGATTGCCACGCCGCCCTCCGTCCTCCACGTCCCGGACGGGACCTGCCATCTCGACGGTATGCAGTCACTCGGGGTGCGTCAACGATCGCCGCGCTCGCCACGCCGAGTGATAATCACCCCACGAGTGGTTTCCCGTGACTCCGGACGGGGAAGGCGTGATGGATTGGCCGAAAAGAATCAGCCGGTGGCGAGTTTCCCGCGGAGTACCGCGAGCCACCGCCACCGGCCGCTGTCACTGACTGTTGGTGCCGAAGTCCTCGGGCGAGATCTGATCGAGGAACTCGCGGAACTTCTCCACCTCGTCCTCCTGCTCGTCCGGGATGGCGATACCGGCATCGTCCAGCACACCGTCCGTACCGAAGATCGGCGTACCGGTGCGCAGCGCCAGCGCTATGGCGTCGGACGGCCGCGCACTGACCTCCACCCCGCTGGCGAAGACCAATTCGGCGTAGAACACCCCCTCGCGCAGATCCGTGATGCGGACCTGCGTCAGCTCCTGGCCCACCGCTTCCAGCACGTCCTTGAAAAGGTCGTGCGTCAGCGGCCTGGCAGGGACCATGCCCTGCTGGGCGAAGGCGATGGCGGTGGCCTCCCCCGGCCCGATCCAAATGGGCAGGTAACGATCGCCTCCCACCTCCCGCAGGAGCACGATCGGTTGGCTGGAAGGCATTTCCACCCGGACACCCACGACGTCGAGCTCGTTCACACAGCAACCCTAGGACGTGCCCGGCAGGTTTGGGTAGTCGGGCAGATATTTGCTCATGGCAGAGGGGTCCGCAGCGCGCTCTGGACGAGCGCGGCGTGCAGCCGCACGGAAAGCGTGGCCAGCTCTCTGGCCGTGGCCTCCGCGTGCGCCCTGGTCTGCGGATTACGGTGCCGCCGCAGCGGCGCGACGACCTGTTCCACCAGGCCCGCCTCACGCTCCGCGGCCGCCTTCACGGCCCGCAGATGGCGTGGTTCGAGCCCGAAACGGCCGAGGTCGGCGACGAGCCGGGCGATCCCGACGGCGTCGCTGCCGTAGCCGCCGTCCGCGTCGGCGGTGAGCAGGCCGTACGACTCCCACTCGGCCAGCTCGGACTCGTCCACCTCGGCGGCGGCGAGCAGCTCGGCGCGGCCGATGCGGGCCGTCGCGGGCCGCTCCTCCTCCATCTCGGGGGCGCCCTCCAGCAGGTCCCGGGAGGGCGCGGGGGCGGGCAGCGGCGGCTCCTCACCGCGCTCCTGGGCGTCGAGGTGCTCGCGGATGACCTTCAGCGGAAGGTAGTGGTCGCGCTGCATCCGCAGCACGCTCGCGAGCCGCTGGACGTCGGCGGTGGTGAATTTGCGGTACCCGGAAGGCGTACGCGTCGGCTCGACGAGTCCCTCGGCCTCCAAGAAGCGGATCTTGGAGATCGTGACCTCGGGGAATTCCTCGCGCAGCAGGCCGAGCACCGCACCGATGCTCACCGGCTTGCCGTCCGAGGAGGTGGTGCCGGACGTACCGGCACCACCTGTCGGTGTATGACGCATATGCCTTCCCTGGCCGGTCAGATCCCCGCGCCCCGCTGGCTCGGGTAGAAGACCAGGCGGTACTTACCGATCTGCACCTCGTCACCACCGGCGAGGGCCACGGAGTCGATCCGCTCGCGGTTGACGTAGGTGCCGTTGAGGCTGCCGACGTCGGCGACGGTGAAGACACCGTCCTGACCGCGGCGGAACTCCACATGGCTGCGGGAGACCGTCACATCGTCGAGGAAGATGTCGCTCTGCGGATGACGGCCCGCCGTCGTCAGCTCCCCGTCCAGCAGGAAGCGGCTGCCGGAGTTGGGCCCCCGGCGGACGATCAGCAGCGCGGAGCCCAGCGGCAGGGCGTCGACCGCCGCCTGCGCCTCGGGCGACAGGGCGGGGCTGAGGTTCTGCCCCGTGGTCTCGCCGTCGTACGCCTCGATACCCGAGATCGAGATCGTCGACGTCGTCTCGGACGGACGCTCGGGCTGTCCGCCCGCACGCAGCGGCGCACCGCACTGCGAACAGAACTTGCCCGCCTCGGCGTTCCGGTGACCGCACCGCGGGCAGGCCAAGGCCGCCGCGCCCTGGGCACCTATGCGGCCGGCACCGGACGGATCACCGGCACCCGCCCCGGCGGCACCCGCGACCTCGTCGCGGAAGAGCGGACGCTCGGCGTCGCTCTCCTCGGGCCGGCTCGGGGCACGGTGCCGCGCCGTGCCGCTGCCGCCCTCCTGACGTGCACTCTTGCCGAACAGCTTTCCAAACAACTTCACGGGCGATTCCCCTTGTACGAAACAGACCCGCCCGTGGGGCAGGACGAACCCTCGATGCACACACCGGCCGATCCGGACATCCTGTGAACGTCCGCGGCCTTCCGACAGTTTCCCTCACACGCCCCATACACGGTGCGTCGACCCCCCGCTACCTCATGCCCTTCCCGGGCCATCCCCATACGCGTCTCTCTCACTGCGATGACGACCGAGCGTAGTCAGGCCGCTTCGCCTCTCGCAAGGCATCCACAATGATCTTCTGCTCATCCGTGACAGCCACCGTGGCCTGCTCCTTTTCCAGAGTCTGCACCACGCCACCGGGGATGTTGAGCGCCGGCTCCAGATCCTGCGGCTTCCCGATGACCTTGAAACGGTACGGCTGCACGACCCTCTTGCCGTCGATCTCCACCCCGCCACGGACATCCGAGAGGTAACTGTTCGCAACGATACGGACGGCGTTCACCTGGATCGCCTCGGCACCCGCGGCGCGCAGCTCCTGGATCGTGTCGAGCAGCTTGTCCGCCTCCACGGAGTGCGTCGGGTCGTCGATGGTCAGGTGGATGCCGGGCCCCTGGGCCGCGACGGTCCCGGCCAGCACGCCCAGCTGCTGTTCCTTCTCCACGGTCTGCTTACGCGCCTCCTCGGCCTGGTCCGAACTGTTCTCCAGCTCGGTTTTCTGCCCCTCCAGGCGCCGCTGTTCGTCCGTCAACCGCTGCGAGCGGTTGTCCAGTTCGTCCAGGATGCGCACCAGGTCCTCCTGGCGCGCGCCCCGTAGCGCGCTGCTGTCACTGGTGGAACGTACCTGAATCGCCAGGCCGAGACCGAGAATGAACAGCAGCACGGCGACGATCAGTTGAGCACGGGTCAGCCGCGGCGGCCACAGAGCGGCGCGCAGCCGCCGGCGCCCGGTCAGCGGCGGCTCCCCGCCGTCGCCGCCCGCCGCGGCTCCGTTCGGCCGCCCTCCGGCGCCGTCACCGCCGCCGGAGGCACCCCCGGACGCGACGCTTGCGTCGCCCGGATCGTAGGTACCGCCCGCACCGTCCTGACCTGCGCCTGCCGTTCCGCCGTCCGGCCGCGCCCGGTTCTCGGGCGGCATCGGCCGCCGGTCCGCCGCCGCCCGCGCCCCGCCCTCGGCCTGGGGAAGCTCGCGCCGTACGGAAACCTCGTCGGCATCGGGGAGCGCACGGCGCGCCGGGGCTTCGGCCTGGTGGCGGCGCGCCGGGAGGTCCGCCTCCGGGCGGCGCACCGGGGCCTCGGGCCGCGGCCGTCGCGCGATCTCGCCGCCCGGCTTGTGATCCGGTGTGCCCTGCGAGGGCCGGTCCTCGCGGGAGCGGGGCGTTCCGTCGGCGGATGTGTCGTCCGCCGGGCGTTCCGGCTCGGGGGTCTCGTCGTTCGCCATCCGCCTCACGCCCGGAAGATGTGCCGGCGGATCGCGGCGGCGTTGGAGAAGATCCGGATGCCGAGCACCACGACCACGCCCGTGGAGAGCTGGGCGCCGACGCCGAGCTTGTCCCCGAGGAACACGATCAGCGCGGCGACCACGACGTTCGACAGGAACGACACGACGAAGACCTTGTCGTCGAAGATGCCGTCCAGCATCGCGCGCAGGCCGCCGAACACGGCGTCGAGCGCGGCCACCACAGCGATGGGGAGGTAGGGCTCGACCACCGTCGGCACCACGGGCCGGACCACGAGCCCGACCACGACCCCCACGATGAGCCCCAATACGGCGATCACGATGTGCCCTTCCCTATGTCGGCGCCGTCCGCCTTCGCGGCGCCCGTCTGCGGCTTTGCGGTGCGTACGATCAAACTGGGCGCGGGCGGCAGGGTGACCTCACCCTCCACGGAAATCCGGGTGCGCACGCCGTAGTTCTCCTGCAACACATGCAGATACCGGCCGTCGACGCTGTCCTGGAACGCGGTGCTGAGCCGCTGCCCGTCCCCCACCGCCAGCACCGTGTACGGCGGTACCAGCGGTTTGTTGTCGACCAGTATGGCGTCTCCCGCCGCCCTGATCGCCGAGAGGGACGTCAGCCGCTGCCCGTTGACGGAGATCGCCTCCGCTCCGGACTGCCACAGGCCGTTGACCACACGCTGCATGTCCCGGTCGCGTACCCGTCCGGTGTCGGAGAAACCGTTGCTCTCCCGGGGGCCGCCGCCGTTCCCGGACTCCGCGTCCTTGGCATCGTCGATGACGAGCTTCACGCCGGGGCCGGTGACCTGCGTCGAACCGGCCAGCAGCGCCAGCAGTTCCGCCTTGTCCCCGCCGTGCCGCCGCAGCGCCTCACGCTGCATGGCGCCGACGGAGTCGCGCAGGGCGTCGACCCGGTGCTGCCGCGCGTCGGCCTCGTCGGTGCCCTTCTGGATGCGGTTGATCAGCTCTTCACGCTCCTTCGCCAGCGTCGGCGCGGATATCCGCGCCTGCGCGGCGCCCACCGTCACCACCACCGCGGCGAGCACCAGGCCGGCGGCGAGCCCCAACTTCGCACGCAGCGTACGCGGCAGCCCTCCGCCGACGCCCGCGGCGGCCTTCCGTTCGGCGGCCTCCGCGTATCCGTCGTCGAGGCTGTGATCCATCACGTTGGTCAGCAGCGACATGGACGCGTCGGGGCGCGCGGCCGGTCTCCGGGGACTGCTCCGATCGGGGCGCTGCTGCGACATGCCGCACATCGTCGCACGTCGCCCGCGCGGTCACCCAATGGCCCCACCGGCGCGCCGAATCGCGGCGCGCCGGTGGGGCCCAGGTCAGCGCCCCGCGCCGTCAACCACCGTTGACCACTCGTCCAGCAGCTGGTCCGCGGACGCCTCGTCGGGGCCTTCCGCCCACAGGTGCGTGACCGCCTCCGCGGGATCGGGGAGCACGAGCACCCACCGACCGTCCGCCTCCACGACGCGGACGCCGTCGGTGGTGTCCACGGACCGGTCCCCCGCGGCCTCGACGACGTTCCGCATGACCAGGCCCTTGACCGCCCACGGCGTCGCGACGTCCCGGCGCCGCACATGGGCCCGCGGGATCCGTGCGTCGATCTGGCTGAGCGTGATCTGCGACCGCGCGATCAGCCCGAGCAGCCGCACGAACGCGGCGGAGCCGTCGAAGACGCTGCTGAACTCCGGGATGATGAAGCCGCCGCGCCCGTCACCGCCGAAGACCGTGCCGTCCTCCCGCCCGACCCGCGTCAGATCGTCCGGCGACGTCGTCGTCCACTCGACCTGCGTACCGTGGTACGCCGCGACCTGTTCGGCGATACGGGTCGTCGTCACCGGCAGCGCCACCCGGCCGCTGCGGCGCTCCGCGGCGATCAGATCGAGCATCACCAGCAGCGCACGGTCGTCCTCGATGATCCGGCCCCGCTCGTCCACCAGCGACAGCCGCTCGCCGACCGGGTCGAAGCGCACGCCGAACGCCGCCCGCGCCGACGCGACGATCTCGCCGAGGCGGACGAGTCCCTTGCGACGGGCGTCGCCCGTCTCGGTCGGCCGCGCTTCGTTCAGGCCGGGGTTGATGGTGAGGGCGTCCACGCCGAGGCGGCCCAGCAGGCTCGGCAGGACCAGCCCGGCACTGCCGTTGGACGCGTCGACGACGACCTTCAGCCCGGATTCCGCGAGCCCTTCGGTGTCCACCGCCCGCAGCAGGGATCCGGTGTACGAATCGAAGACGCTGGACGGGAAACGCAGATCCCCGATTTCGCCGGGAAAGGCGCGGCGGTATTCCTGGCGGGCGTAGACACGGTCGAGTTTTCGCTGCCCGGCCTGGGAAAGGTCGGCGCCGCGCGCGTCGAAGAACATGATGTCGACGGAGTCGGGCACGCCCGGCGTGGTGCGGACCATGATGCCGCCGGCGCTGCCCCGTGCGGTCTGCTGCCGGGCCACCGGCAGCGGCACGTTCTCCAGGTCCCGTACGTCTATGGCGCTGGCCTGGAGCGCGGAGATCACAGCGCGTTTGAGCGCTCGGGCGCCCCGGGAATGGTCGCGTGCCGTGGTGACCGTGGCGCCTTTCTTGAGGGTGGTGGCATAGGCACCGGCGAGCCGTACGGCGAGTTCCGGTGTGATTTCGACGTTGAGGATTCCGGAGACCCCGCGGGCGCCGAAAAGATGTGCCTGCCCCTTCGATTCCCAGATCACCGACGTGTTGACGAAGGCGCCGGCCTCGATCGTCTTGAACGGGTAGACCCGTACATTGCCCTGGACGATCGATTCCTCACCGACCAGGCATTCATCCCCGATGACCGCTCCGTCCTCGATCCGGGCGGCACTCAT
The DNA here is from genome assembly GCF_055567035.1 of Streptomyces sp. NPDC027185. NCBI lineage: Bacteria > Bacillati > Actinomycetota > Actinomycetes > Kitasatosporales > Streptomycetaceae > Streptomyces > Streptomyces sp. NPDC027185. Next base: position 430,299 of record NZ_JBVHRF010000008.1, read on the forward strand.
GATGTCGGTGTTCTTCCCGATCACACAGCCCCGGAGATTGGTCCGGGGCCCGATGAAGACGTTGTCGTGCACGACCGCCTTATGGAGGAACGCACCGCTCTTCACCACGACGTTGGAGCCGATGACCGTGTGCTCGCGGATCTCCACATCCGCCTCGACCTTGGCGTAGTCCCCGATGTACAGCGGGCCGCGCAGTACGGCGTCGGGATGGACGTCGGCACCTTCGGCCACCCAGACACCTGGCGAGATCTCGAAGCCGTCGATCTCGACATCGACCTTGCCGTCGAGAACGTCGGCCTGTGCCTTCACGTAGCTTTCGTGGGTGCCGACATCCTCCCAGTAGCCCTCCGCGACATAGCCGTAGATCGGCTTGCCTTCCTTCATCAGCTGCGGGAAGACATCGCCCGACCAGTCGACGGAGACGTCGGACTGGACGTAGTCGAAGACCTCGGGCTCCATGACGTAGATGCCGGTGTTGACGGTGTCCGAGAAGACCTGGCCCCAGGTGGGCTTTTCCAGGAACCGCTCGACCTTGCCGGCCTCGTCGACGATGGTGATGCCGAACTCGAGGGGGTTGGGAACCCTCGTCAGACAGACGGTGACGAGGGCCCCCTTCTCCTTGTGGAAGCGGATGAGGTCGGTCAGGTCGAAGTCGGTGAGGGCGTCACCGGAAATGACGAGGAAAGCATCGTCCCGCAGGGCCTCTTCCGCGTTCTTCACACTGCCCGCGGTGCCGAGAGGCTTTTCCTCATTGGCATAGGTGAGTTCCATGCCGAGTTCTTCGCCGTCGCCGAAGTAGTTCCGGACGAGCGAGGCGAGGAATTGCACGGTTACCACGGTCTCGGTGAGACCGTGCCGCTTCAGCAGCCGCAGTACATGCTCCATGATCGGCCTATTGGCCACGGGGAGCAGTGGTTTGGGCATGCTGGACGTCATGGGGCGAAGGCGTGTGCCTTCACCACCGGCCATCACAACGGCCTTCATGTCGGAAGCGTCCTCCTCCAAGAGACGACGGTCTTGCCGACTTCACCCGTCTGGATCGCCCACTGTTCTCACGTACGGGCGCCAGGTGGCACTGGTATTACCTGTTCGGCGAGCTCAGTCGGCTGTGGCGTCCGCCCTGATGATCCTGCGGACCTGAACCACGTAGAGGATTCCTGCCCACCAGTAGAGCGCCGTACCCCATCCGGCGAAAGCCCATCCGAAAACAGCAGCGAGGGTATGAAGCCAGCCATGCCCGTCACTGAGAAGGAGCAGCGGGAAGGCGTACATGAGGTTGAACGTCGCCGCCTTGCCGAGGAAGTTCACCTGGGGCGGGCCGTATCCGTGCCGGCCAAGGAATCCGACGGCGATCAGGAGCATGAGTTCCCGTGCCACCAACGCCGCGGTGAGCCACAGCGGCAGGATCTCCCGCCATGTCAGTCCCACGAGAGTGGAAAGAATGTACAACCGGTCCGCAGCCGGATCGAGGATGCGTCCCAGACTGCTGATCTGGTTCCAGCGGCGGGCGAGTTTACCGTCGAGATAGTCGCTGACTCCGCTCAGGGCCAGGACGAGCAGTGCCCAGCCATCGGCCTTGGGCCCGCCGAATTCCGGCCACAGAATCAACCACAGGAACACCGGTACGCCTACCAGGCGTGCCATGCTCAGAATGTTGGGGATGGTGAGGACGCGATCCGTCTGGACCCGCGTCTCCTGGACCTCCACGCGGGGGCCTCCTGTGGGAAATGTGCCGACAATGCCCCCTGACCCTACCTTCCGGCCCAAGCACACCGTGCCCTGGGGCTCCGGCAGCTCCCCCGGAACGCAAAAATGCTCCGTTCTCCGGCAACCATCACTGGCTACCGGAGACCGGAGCTAAAAATTGTTCGGCGGCGTCCTACTCTCCCACAGAGTCCCCTCTGCAGTACCATCGGCGC